>JAZJZH010000008.1:0-75936 GCA_040389985.1 Pseudomonadota bacterium | reverse complement strand
GCGGGGCGACACGTCGCACGATCCGCCATGTCCGTTGCAGCATATTGGCGCGGCGAGCAGGCTGGGACAGGGCTATCGCTGTCGTCGGCTCTGCGGGTGGCGGGAGCATTGGCGCTGGCAGGGTTTCGGCAAGCAAAGCTTGATGATCCGCGAAGGCGCACGCCGCACGTTCCGCCAGTATCTCCGCCCGGTCGAACGCCCATGAGAGTTCCTCGCCCGAAATGCGGTATGATCGCCCATAGCGCGCTTCGACATAGGCACGGCGAATGCAGCCGAACGCGCGACGCTCGAAGCGGCTGTCTCGCGGCCATGCTGAACACAGGTGCGGGTCCAGCGCCTCCGCCGCCTCGCGCAGTTCATCCAACGCATGGGTGCGCGGGGCTTGTAGGCTGATAGACCGGAGGACGCACAGATAGAAATGCTCGCACGCCTGATGCAGCATCAACGCTGCCATCGGCGCATCGCCCCGGTCCCGATAGAAAGCCGCGCCTGCTAGAAATCCGGTGCCGCGCTCATGCCACCGGATGAACTCCACCGCACCCCGGATAGCCCGTTCCCGCACCGGAAGGCGGCGCGGCTCTTTCAGCCGCAAGCCCTCCATCTGGTATAGCGCGATGCCCTGCTCGGCGATGGTGACGAAATGCGGGACGCCTTCGACAAGAGCGCCGTTTAGCCGCTCAAGGCTTTCGACCGCCAACCGAACCGGGCGGGTGATTTCGCCATGCTCCCACGCGCGGCGCAGCCGGTCGCGTACCAGCCGCCAGTCACGTTCGCTGCGGGCAAGGCGGGAATAGTTGACGATCGCCAACAGTCGGAACGCTTCCCCCGGCGCGATCTCTTCCCAATCCTTCTCGGCGTGCGGCCCATGCAGGATCAGGGTGAGGATGCGGCCCGCCCGGAAATGTTCGGAACATCGGCCCTTGGTCGTTTCCTCGAACGCCTCGAACAGGATTGTGACGACGTGAAAAAGCTCGTCGCGGATCGGCGCGGGCAGATGGTCGGCGTCGGTGCGCAGCATCATGACCGCGCCTCCTGTGAGCGACGCTGGCAACCCTTCGGGCGCGGGTGGCCCGTCACATCATGCACGCGATCCACCAAGGCACGCACAAGGGGCGTGATCGTGGCAGGGATGAAGCCGCCCGTGCGAGGCCGGTCTTCCTCCCAATCATGATAATGATAGCCCCATTTCCAATAGGGCGAGAGAACCGCCGCCAGCCGCGCCATGTCGGGGCAGTCATGCCCGAAGCCGCAGGCGTTGGCGTAGGCCAGCGCCTTGGCGATGTCCTGCTTGATGTGGCGGGCGTTCCACGTATCGGCAAAGCCCATGTCGAGCAGATAGGCACACAGCGCCTGCTGGGTCACGAAACCCGCTTGATGCAGCGCTTCCTTTGCATGTCGCGGATCGGTGAAAAAATCCGCTTCCAGTGTGGTCATCCACCGTTCCGCGTTGTGATAACGGAAGCGGCTCATGCTTCGCCCCTCCGTCGTCCGAGTAAGCGTCGCGGGTTCGTCTTCATGCCGCTGGTGGAGCGGCGCCAGGGTCTTGGCCCAAGGCGATGCGATGGCCGACGCCGTAACTGGGATGGCGGTCAATCCGCGCAGCAGAGCGCGGCGAGATGTACCGATTTTCGAATCGTCAGACGGATATTCACCTTTCGCCATTGCCTTGCCTCCATCGGCTACGTCCTCTGGATTACATCTCGCAAAGGACTATCAGATATCGCTTATACAGCAAAAGAATGGCATTAATCAATAACCGATATCTCTTAATGAACTTGTGATTGAACAGGCGTCATCGTCGGTTACGAAACTTCCATGGGAAGACCGCCGCTCGGAGTAAAAACAACCGTTGTTCGTCTGCCGAATGGCTTGGCGGAGCGCATTGACGATCTGATCGGCCCCAATCGGCGCGCTCAGTTCATCCGCAGCCTCGTCGAAAAGGAGGTGGAACGATTGGAGAGCGAACGTACCGCAAAATCAGGCAGGCAGTCTTCACCCTGAAAGAAGCCTTCGGCTGCGGTTGTCGGGCAACTCGCCAATCCGGCGGTAATTCTCACGCATTCCGCCATTCACCAGTTCTTGTGACATCGTGATTTGCAGTGTCGCCGCAGAATTGTGTGGCTCGTGCCTGAAGCCAATGCGCTTCCCGACGGACGGCAATGCGCCACTTCTTGCCATTCGAGGCAGGTTTTTCGGCGCTCGGGAGCGGTCAGTCCGCTATAGGGAACGAGACAGCGTTAAGCCGACAATTAACACAAATCTTTGCGCTACTGGTAGATCATCGTATTTTGTCAGATATTAACAGCAGACGTCGCAGTCGGTGAAATGGCCTGCTCGAAGCGACGCGGCTACTAAAACCGTTACGATCAGGCAACAGTTTGAATTGCAAGGAAATATCAACCTCCCGATGCCAAACTGAAGGTGAGGAGGGCTGTGTGCGACCAAGCCGACTATCAAATATTGGAAGTGCCTGCCTGTCCGACGGCCAAGCCACGCGCTTGCTTGAAAAATATGAAGACAGTGGCAAGGGCTGGTTCTGGGAAACACGTGACGACGGGACGTTGGCATATCTCAGCCCCAAGATCAGTCGCGCTATGGCGGATTGCATGATATTTCCCGCAAGCCTCTCAGATTTGGTCGATAATGACGCCAGCCTGGCTGAAGAAGCCTCGGAGAGGAGCTTGAGCTTTTACATTGCCTCCCGCTTACCGTTTGAAGGATTGGTGGTAAAATCCAAGGCACGAGCGGATATATGGTGGTCCATTACAGGCGAACCCAGTCACGATGAGGCTGGCCAATATCGTGGTTTTGTTGGCTTCGCAGTTGACCTGACGGATCAGAAGAATTCCGAGATCAAACTGCTGCAATTGGCGCGTTATGATTCGCTAACAAGTTTGGCGAATCGTGACACGATGCGGCAAGCTCTGGAAAACAGCCTTATCTCCGCCGCCCATCGCAGGCAGCGATGCTCTACGATGATATTGGACCTCGACAGGTTCAAACTCGTCAACGATACATTTGGTCATCTGGTGGGCGACCAATTGCTCAAATCCGTCTCTGAGCGTCTCGTGACCTCTATTGCTGGAAGAGGACAGGTCGGTCGTCTTGGCGGAGACGAGTTTCAGATTGTTTTTGCAGATATCTGCGAGATTGAGATTCTATCCAGCATCGCTGCGGACATCATACATAGCCTGTCACAGCCCTATCTTATTAAATCGCATTTGATCACTATCGGGACATCGATTGGCATCGCCACATCTGATCATGACCATCGTTCGGCCGTCGATCTCGTTCGCGACGCAGACTTGGCGCTGTATGCGGCAAAAGCAGCCGGTAAAGGCACCTTTCACTTCTTCGCCTCCCAGATGCACGAACAAGCGCGCTCAAGGCAACAAATCGAAGAGGATATGCAGCGGGCGCTGGAGAAGGGAGAGTTTCACCTCGCCTATCAGCCAGTGGTCAACACGCAAACCGGCGATCTGGTTGGATTTGAAGCTTTGGTACGCTGGACACATCCGGTGCGCGGATCCGTGTCACCAGCGGTCTTCATCCCGATTGCGGAAGAATCTGGACTGATCATAGAGTTGAGTGAGTGGGTTCTTCGTACCGCCTGCATCGAGGCTGCAAAATGGCCAGATCACATAAGCGTGGCTGTGAACATTTCGCCGGTTCAGTTTTCAAGCCAAGCGCTTCCCGTTCTCGTGACTAGCGCATTGGCCTATGCAGGAGTGACCGCAGATCGACTTGAACTCGAAATTACCGAGGGCGCTCTACTCGATGAAACTGCGAAGACGCGCGCCGCCATCGCCACGCTAAAGGGCCTCGGCGTCAAGATATCGCTTGACGATTTTGGTACAGGATATTCAAGCCTTGGCTATCTCAAGAACATTCCGTTCGATAAAATCAAGATTGATCAATCATTTGTCCGGGGCGCTACGCTCACTGGTAATAATAACATCCCGATAATCAGAGCAATTGTTAATCTTGCGACCGATCTGGGTATGATCACCACGGCGGAAGGGGTCGAAACGGAGGACCAACTGGCGCTCGTCCGTGAGTTGGGATGCACGCTTATCCAAGGCTACATTTATGGACGACCTATGGATGCGCAAGCGGCCTATTCGCGCACGCAGATTAATCAATCGATCGTTAGCGGCTTCAAAACAGACCGTGCCGAACGGCGCAGGATCATCAGAGCAGGTCGGATCGGCACGCAAGGGAAGGATGAGACAGTCAGGCTGCGAAACATTTCCTGCACAGGAGCGATGGTGGAAACCAGCCTGCCACTGCACGTTGGAGATTTAGTCTCGCTCGACATTGGCCTTGCCGAACCATTGGAAGCCGATGTGCGATGGACCAAAGACGGCCGAGCCGGTGTTAAATTCGCCCACCTCATAAACCTGGACGATGTTTTTCTCGGGAAGCCGAAAGCTTCCTTCAAGACCTTTGTGCCCAATTATTTGGCAAAAGAAAGCAGCGAGCTTTATGCGCCGAAGGAGCGCCTAGATCCCAAGAGCCTCACCCTCCGATAGGCAAAATTTCTTCGTGTCGGGTTGAATTCTGTTTTATGATACATCTCTTGGGACAGCACGGCCTACCCCGCCAGCTTGCCCTATCCGTCTGACTGAAAACGGTCTTCAATCACCCTTCCACCCAAATCTTCCGCGCGGGGTATGGGGTTAAAGGCTTGATCGATGTTCGGTTGTTGGACGAAGTTTGGGGCATATTCGACCGACGGACTGGCATCGGATGGATTAGAGACAGGGGATTGCGGCGCGCTAAATCTTTGCGGCACGGCGGCGTCCTCGTGAGCGCCCCCACCGACCTGGTCGACTGCCGCAACAACTAATGCACCTACACCAATAGCGACGTAAATGAACTTATCCATGATTTTGCTTATCCATCAGCATGTTGAAGGAACGACATTCTCATTATTGTAGATGCCGTTAGAACCGCCGCCATAATCTCTCTGATCCCGAACTGTCATGGCCGCGATGGCCGTGATCTGATCCTTCGGTATAAAAAGACGTGCTATCAGCGGCTGGTAATTATACGCAACTTCCACAAAAATAAGAGCACCATCGTCTGGCGCGGTCGCCGTTTGACCTCCAACAGTAAGGCCTGCCAAGTTGCTATCGCCCGCCCTTCCGTATGAGGACGGCCAAATCTTGCTTCCACGACACCTCTGCCATCTAATCCGGTAACGATTGGTGGGATTGGGATTGGCGACAGGTTCGAGGCTACTCAAAATGACGCGACCGTGAATATAGAGGTCAAGCCGATCTCCCTGCAACCCCGCGCCAGTCAGAAGATCGTTGATCTGCGCTTCGGTAATTTGTTTGTTGGCAAGGACCGTTCCGGTGCCGATCCGGGCCGCATTGTCGGCGACATGTAGGGCAAGCTGACTGATGCGCATTTTCGTGGTCACAAAACTGGTGAGTTCGGCTCCGGCAAAAGCAATGGCGGTCATGAGAGGTAGAGCTAAGCCGAACTCCACGGCCGCTACCGCGCGGTGCTCGCCCAGAAGTCTTTTGCAAAACGAGATCAACCTCATGTGCAGTTTCCCACGGTCGGCGGTCCATATGCACCTTGCTCGCCGAAAGGCTGGTTTTCGAGGACGGTCCTTGCTTCGACCGTTACCGTCTCAGACATTCCAATGAGCTTTGCGATGGGCAAGAGGCGTGGGAAGGTGATCTGGACCGTGTAAACCACATCGTCCTTTGCCCCGCCCCGCCCATTGTCGCCGCCATCTCGATCCCATACGGTGTTGCGGTTGTTATCCTGAAATGGCTCGTTATTGTCGCAACGACCATTGGCGTTAATGTCCTGATAAGGCTCAGCAGTGGCCTGCGCCGCCTTGGTAAAATCCCTGAAATATCGGCGGGAGAACGTAACCGTTGAGTTTGCCGCAAGATGTTGCACGCGCTCCCTCACTGCCGCATCGAGCACAGATTGCTGCAACTCCGCTTTTCCACTTTCAAGCGTCGCATCTCGTGCGCTCTTCTGGACGGAGCCCTGAAGCACCGACTGGACATACAAACTATGCCCAAGGTCCATGAAGCCAAGCAGAGTAGATACAAACAAGATAGCGATGAGGCCGAATTCAACGATTGTTGCGCCATTCTCGTCTCCTCTCAGCCGTTCTAGCCAGTATCGATCGCCTATCATTTCGTCAGCCTCAATTGGGATATTTCGTCCGCAATTTGCTGGAAGTTTGAAATAAGAGTGGCGCTGTTGGCGGCAACGTAAAAGCGGTTGGGAGAAGCACAGGATTGCAGCAGCGACTGCGCGCTGGAGCTTACCCCTGTGCCAAAGGAAACAACCCACAATGTGATATTCTTCGACTTGATGGCAGCACAAAGGGCTTTCGTCCGCTCGTTCACGACCGCCGTTAGGATATTGGCGCTCGGCCCGGCATTGCTGCGGGTCTGTCGTCGGTCCCACCAGCCAACACCATGCGCGGTATAGCCCTGATTGCTGGTTACCGTGTCACCATCGGTCATGAACACCAGATGGCGTTCGATTTCCCCGCCTGTGGAAGTAAACGCATTCTCCGAGCTGAAAAGACCCGTCGGCGACATGAGGCGCGCGCCCCACAACAAGCCGATGTCGTGGTAGGTGTTACCGTTTGGATAAAGTGTATTTACATATCCCTCAAATGCGTTGGCAGTCGAATATGGCTTTAGCTTCGCTGCTGCAGTGGGACAGGCATAGGTGTAGTTTCGACTAAGATCGGAGCTTGTCTTGACCTTTGCGGTCGTCCAGTTTCCGACGCTGTCATATCGTCCCCACACGAGGTCCGGGAGCAGTGGCTTCCACTTCGTCGCATCCGATCCAGTGGGCATCATGTCGATGTTCATATCGAATGCGCTGCTGGGAACAGGGCTGAATTCGCCCGTCGGATCGTCATCGGTATTTTGATAGGTCTGGCGTTCCTCGATGCAGCCATCCCACGCGATCGTGGCTGTCTGACCGTAGGGACCGACAGGCGCAGTAATACCGGCGTTCCAACTCGTTCCGCCTGCCTTCAGCCCCCCCACGTTGAAGGCGAGTTGATCGTATTCGTAATCCTTGAAGCCTGTTGTATCGCTGCGCTGATAATTCCGCTTCAAATAGCCACTGATGTACCGGCGTTGGATCTGGCATTTGCCTACGACCATCACGCCCTGGTAATTATAGTAACGGCCGTCCTGATTGGTCGACCAGCTTACGACACGTGTCTCACCACCGCCGCTGGTGCTCTGATTATAGGGGGCGCTCTCCGTGCCCGTCATTTCAATGGAATCGGCTGGGATTTTACCGGTGCAGCTTGAGCCGCTAGCGCTTCCGAAATTTTCCCACGCGCTCCAATTCATATTGTAGGGAATCTGCTCTGAGGAAGCGACTTCAGCCTTACCCTCTTTGTAGCCATCGACATCGGTATTCCCGGTCGTCTTAGCCTTGCGTGACTGATAGAGCGCTGCATCAACCATCCATTCGTTGCGCAGAAGACGCCCCACATTCACATTGGACGAATAGGGCACAAAGCCAAAGCGGAGCTGAACATCATTGTTTCGATTGCCCGTCGGGTTGCTGCCGCAATTCGCTGTCGTATCGACCTTCGCCAATGCCTCATAAAAGCACTTGACCGCTACTTTTAGGCCATTGATTTTCGTGTCACCGTCGCCCGGATTGACCGAAGCCATCGAGCCTGTGGTGTCGAGCACGAACATGACATCGGTGTTGGGAATGCGCATTTCTGCGTCGCACGTCACTTCGATCGTCTTCGATGACTGACCGAAAATCACCATGATCGTCATGGGGAGAGAAACAGAGGCGGTCCCGGTAACCTTCCCCTGGTTTTCCGAGAAGGTCTTCGTCAGACCGCCCGATCCGTAGGCACCGGGCACGTAGTTGATGTTGAAGATGCCCTCTGCGGTACTGCGTGCCTTCTCATTGCTGGCATTCCATGCGCCGCCCGCCATTTGCTTGCGCCCTGCAAGGGCGCCAGCATCGCAGGCATGCTGCAAGCGAGTTTTCACGAGATAGATACGCGCCATATCGACGCCGCCGCCAATAAACCCCAGCAGCGGAATAAAGCCAGCCGCGACCATCACGAGCACGTTACCCGCTTGGTTGTCGCGCAACCGCGTTAGAAACCCCATGGAACTCCCTCCAGTAGATTTATCCATGGCGGAGGAAGGTTTATATCAAATTAAGTATCTGAAAAATCGTCGTAACGTAGATTAAGAATGGAATCGCTTTTGCCGCAACCGGGTTCCGACGCTATCTCGATCGCTGAATAGTCCGCAGGCGCGTCCAGTGGAATCCCCGCCTCTTTTCGCTCGGAATACCGATCCACCAGCCGCGCCGCGCGGGCCTCATTCCATAATGCTGCCCATGCGGGAGATGTGTATGCATCCGGGGAGAACCGCGGATCTGGCAGCTTGGCGTTGATCGTCTGTGGCGCACCAGTTCCAGGGAAGCAGTTCGTGGAGGCGGCTCTGTGGGATGTCTGCGATCTGCGCGAGCACATCGGCGAGCCAGGCCTGGGGATCGATGTCGTTGAGCTTCGCCGTGCCGATGAGGCTCAACATGAAGGCGGTGCGTTGACCCCCGCGGTCTAACCCAGCGAAGAGCCATGATTTTCTGCCAAGAGCCGGTGGACGTCGAGGTGTGATCGACAGCCGTCGCGGCGGAGTAGTGGCTTTCGCGATGAAGGCGCTCCGAACCGGACAGTCTGAAATCGGCCAAAATGGAACGGGAAGAGAGCGACCAGCTGCCCCACCAAATCATTGGCGGGCAGCTGAATCAGGCTAAACGATGCCAAGCAGCGTCATTTGGGGAAGTGGATGCCGCATAGCTTGTTTCCATCTGGATCGCGGAAGTACGCGAGTACGATCGTACCCATAGACGCTGTTTCGCGAGGACCGGGCGCAACCTCGATCGACATGCCACCATTGGCAACTGCAGCATCATGAAACTGCTTCACCTGCTCTGACGAATTGCATGAAAAAGCAATGGTGCTGCCGTTCGCGACAGTTGCCGGTTCGTCATTGATCGGCTGGGTGACAATGAAATTGGCCCCATTCCCGCTGTTGTAGATCAGGCGCGTGTGGCCACTGTCGGCCACGTTGATCGTCGCCTCCGCAACTCCGAGGGTACCAAGCACCGTGTCGTAAAAGCGCTTCGCCCGGTCGATGTCGTTCGACCCCACCATCGTGTGAAAAAGCATGCATCTTCTCCTACTAGGGCTACGCCATGATTGAACACTGCCCGCGCTCGGCCATAGCAGGATCAAACGCGCGGTCACGCTTGGATCGTTGGGCTGACGTTGGCATGCTTGAATCGATAGGGACAGAAGTCTCACCTTGGTCGATGGGCGACAGGCAGCCACTTCCGTTCATGATCTTGTCGCCTGCCCTAAGGGGGACCGGCGGCTATCCCTTCCTACCCGCCGGTAAGGCGACATTCCGAAATCGGCCAATCGTTCACCAACGGGGGGTATCTGGCAGCTCACTCCGGGGCGAACTGCGGGGGAATGTCGTGGGGCCACATGCGCGCTCCATGGATCACGCGAAGGATGCGGACAGTATCCCCGATGATCTGGTAAGGTGCGATATAGGGCGTGTGCGCGATCACCAATTCGCGCGTGCCTTCGATGCGGCCTGGACGCCCGCTATTCGGGAAGTCTTTGAGGCGCTGGGCTGCTGCCTCGATCCGATCGTCCACATCGGCGGCGGCTTGCGGATTATCCTCGGCAATCCAGATGAATATCGCCAGACGATCAGTCGTCGCGCGATTGGACCAAGCGAGATTCATTGCATTGGCTTGATGCCCTTTCGCGCGTTCGCGCGAAGCTCAGCAAATCGCGCGGACACTTCGGCGTCGTCAATGTCGGCCCGATCATCGTCCAGCGCCTCCTGCACTCGCGCACGGAACCACTGGTCATAGGCTTGCCGCTCTACCAGCAGTTCCATGGGGGCAACGCCCTCACGCGCGGTGCGGGTCAGAAGGATGCGCACGGCGTCCGATACCGTAAGCCCCATTCGCTCGAACACGGCGGAGGCGCGGTCCTTTACGTCCGAATCGATTCGGGTCTGAATAAGGGCATTGTTTGCCATGGGATCACTCCTTCTCCTCATATGTAATTCAATCGCATGACAATTGCCATCGGGAAACCGCACAGCCTTTTGGTGCGAGCGTCACCAAAATGTGCAAATCGGCACTGAAGTGCCGAAAGCGGCAGTGTAGTGCCTACTTCAGGAACTTCATTTCCTATCCACTTGCACACTCGAAAAAACCGAGACAGGTTATGCACCGGAGGCATAGCAAAAGACGGCTTGGCGGGTCGTCAACAAGAGGTCCGCCATGGCGTGCGACTCGAACAGGTCGATTGCTATCATTTTCAGGGCTAAGCGCCCGCTGCTTGCCCTTGCAAGGCACCGCCCCGCTTTCTCCCGGCAAAAGGCGACCGCCGCTTGCCGCCTGGGGCCACCGATGATCCCCTATGACTGCCGCCTGCGCGAAATCTCCGCCGATCCCCGACATTTGCCGCCGTAGGCCCGCAATAGCCCTATGCGCGCCGATTGCCCCTTGCGGGCTGAGGGACGGCCCGCATTGTTCAACTCTCATGGGGGAAAGGCATAACTGGCGCACATATGGAATAAGTCGATGTCCAACACCGATCGTATCATCCGATTGAAGACCGTTCTGGCCCGCACCGGGCTTTCCCGTTCAACCCTTTACCGCAAGATCGCGGACGGGACGTTTCCCGCTCAAATCAGAATCAGCGTTCATGGCGCTGGCTGGCGGGAGTCGTCCGTCGAGCGCTGGATGGCCGATCCTGTCAGCTATCGCGAGGAACGGGCCGGGAGCCATGCCCAATGACCGCGCTCCCGCCCCCCGATCCCATCTGCGTCCGCGTCAATGAAGCGGCGCGCATGATCGGCGTCGGTCGCACCAAGCTCTATGAACTGATCGCGGCTGGCGAGGTTGAAACGGTGAAGCTCGGCAAGGCAACCCGTATCACCACCGCCAGCCTGCACGATTTGGTCAGGCGGCAACGCGGAGCGTTGTAGGGTCGGACGCCGTTGCGGCGGCGTCCTTCCCCTTGCCGCTCTGTGTCTCTGTCCGGTCGAGATATTCGGCCCAACGCGCCATGAGACTGCGCCGCTTCTCGAAAAAGTCGGTGCGGCGATAGGCGGCTTCGACCTTGTTGGGCAGCTTGTGCGCCAGCGCCTTGTCGGCAACTTCCTTCGGGAAGCGCGTTCGCTCCGCTGCCCAATCGGTAAAGGATGAACGGAAGCCGTGAACCGTTATCCCTGCGATTCCGTCATCTCGCAACAGCTTGGTCATAGTTACATCGCTGATCGGCTTCTCACCATTATGTGAGAACACAAGCCCGGTGTCGCTGGTGCGCTCGTTCCAACGCTTGCGCAGCAGCGCAACGACAGGCGCGGAAAGCGGCACGATATGGGTTTCCCGTGCCTTCATCCGTTCGCCTGGAATGGTCCAAATGCCCTTGTCCAAGTCAAACTCTGTCCAGACGGCAAAGCGCGTCTCGTTGGAGCGCACGGCATTGTAGATGGTAAAGCGCAGCGCGTCCCGGCCCGTTGTCGGCGCTGCCACCGCCAGCTTCTGCATAAGCGCTGGAACATCGACATAGGGCATGGCCTCCATATGACCGCGCTTGTCGTTCTGGCGCGGAAGCCCTTTGCGAACGGAACGCAGCGACACTTCCCCCGGCACCCAGCCTTTGACGTGCGCAAAATCCAAAACAACGCTTATGCGCTGCAAAATACGGCGGGCAGTTTCCGGAATTTCGAGCCAGATCGGCGCGAGCGCCTCGACCACGCAGGCGCTATCTACTTGATCTACCGGCTTCTTGCCGATCTTCGGGAACAGATGCTTTTCGAAGCTAGCAAGCCACTTCACATGGTGCCCGCCATTCCAGCCTTCGCGTAACGTCTCGTGGCAAGTCCGAGTCGCGGCTTCGAAGTTGGGCACGATCTTTCGCGCCTTCCGCCGCTCGGCGACTGGATCAAAGCCCTCTCGGACTCGGCGACGTAGTGCTGCTGCTGCTTCACGCGCCTCGGCTAGCGATACGTCCAACGCTGATCCCAGCCCATAGTCACGGCGTTGGCCGTGTCTCTGCATTCGCAGAACCCATGTCCGCGCCCCGCTGTCCTTCACGAGCAAGCAAAGGCCACGACTATCGGTATGGCGACCGGGTTTCGCGTTCTTAACTTTCAAAGTTGTTAGTGCCACCAGGTTCGGTTCCCTATCAGGGAATTTTCTGCCTGTGTTCCCACAAACTGGTCCCACATTTCGTAGCAAAAAATGATCCCACTATTGTTCCCACATTTTGATGCGGGTTCAGACAAATCAGGGCGACCGACCGCGAACAGGCTACAACAAAAATCACCGATGTTACAATGTGCTTACGGACGCCATGAACCCGCCTGACACGATACTTTTAGCGACTCCTCCGCTACCAAATATCATCCCAACGATAGATAACGCCCTTGCCTCCCGCCGCAAAGCGCGCCAATCAGCGGCGCAAACAGGGCAAAGAGGATAGTGGGCGGATGAGCTATTATGACGTTCTGATCGTGGGCGCGGGCCATGCGGGCGCGCAGGCGGGCATCGCGTTGCGGCAGGCGGGCTTCGAAGGGTCCATCGCGATGATCGGCGACGAGAAATATCCGCCCTATGAACGTCCGCCGCTTTCCAAGGAATATTTCGCGGGCGACAAGAGCTTCGACCGCATCCTGATCCGCCCGGCGACCTTCTGGGGCGAACGCAATATCGACATGCTGCTGGGCCGGCGGGTGAAAAACGTCGATCCGGTGGGCAAGTTCGTGACCGCAGGCGACGAGGAAATCGGCTATGGCAAGCTGATCTGGTGCACTGGCGGCAGCCCCCGTATGCTGACCTGCAACGGCGCGGACGCGCATAATGTCCATGCCGTGCGCCGCCGCGACGATGTGGACGCGATGATGGCCAAGATCGACAGCATCAGTCATGTCACCATCATCGGCGGCGGCTATATCGGACTAGAGGCCGCGGCCGTCCTGTCCAAGTTCGGCAAGACAGTCGTGCTGCTGGAAGCGCTGGACCGGGTGCTGGCGCGTGTCGCGGGCGAGGACTTGTCGCGCTTTTACGAGGCCGAGCATCGCGCCCATGGCGTGGACCTGCGCACCGGGGCGCGGATGGACTGTATCGAGGTGACGCACGGCCGGGCGACTGCGGTGCTGATGCAGGATGGCGAGCGGATCGAAACCGACATGATAATCGTGGGCATCGGCATCATCCCCGAAACCGGGCCGCTGATCGCGGCAGGCGCGACGGGCGGCAATGGCGTGGACGTCGACGAATTTTGTCGCACCTCGCTAGACGACATCTATGCCGTGGGCGATTGCGCGGCCCATGCCAACCGCTTCGCCGGCGGCGCGCAGATGCGGCTGGAATCGGTGCAGAACGCCAACGACCAGGCGAAGGTCGCGGTGGCGCATATCATGGGCAAGGAAGATGCCTATGACGCCGTGCCCTGGTTCTGGTCGAACCAATATGATCTGAAGTTGCAGACGGTGGGGCTGTCCACCGGCTTCGATCAGGCGATCCTGCGCGGCGACACCGCAACACGTAGCTTTTCCGTCGTGTATCTGAAGGGCGGCAAGGTGATCGCGCTCGATTGCGTAAACATGGTCAAGGATTATGTGCAGGGCCGTGCCCATGTGATCGCCGGCGCGGCGCTGGACGTGGCGCAGCTGGCCGATGCGAGCGTGCCGTTGAAGGAAGTGGGGTTGGCCTGACGGGTGGATCTGCATTTCGCCTGCTGGTTAGGGGCGGAGGGTATTGGGCTGTTGCCGCCAACAGCACATAATGGGTGGTTTCTTGCCACTCCCCAATTCCAAACATCCGTTCGCCCTGAGCCTGTCGAAGGGCTTCACTTCTTTAAAACGCAGGCATTTGAAGAAAGAATAGGGCTTCGACAGGCTCAGCCCGAACGGATGGTGGGTGTTTGGAAATAATCGCTTTCCGACCGTCCGCATTTCCTCCCTCGCCCCTATCACCTGAACATCGCCTTCATCGCCAGGTCCCATGGTCCGCCGCGATAGTGCCAGGCGGCCAGGCCCGCGATCGCGAAGGGGCGCGGGCGGAAATCGGCCGACAATTGTGCCGCCAGCGCCTTCGCCACGTCCGGTTTGACCTTGTTCTGCACCGTGACGTGGAGGCGCGGGCGGGCCTGGTCCTGCGGCGTCAGCAAGCCGGTGAAGGCGTCGGCCAGTTCGTCGCGCATCGCCATCAGGCCAGGGCTGTCGATGCGATAGGCAACCCCCTGCCCCAGCGGCATGACGGCGGCGAGCGTCGCCGCGGGCGCGGGGCCGCGGCACAGCCCTTTCAGCCGATCCGACAGTTCCGGCAGTAGCGAGGGCGGCAGATGGTGGAACAGCGTGATATGTGCCGACAGCATGTTGCGCTCGGGCGGGAAATTGGCGCGGCGCAGCCCGTCCGCCCAGGCGAAATCGGCCGCGCCCATCAGCGCGGTGACGATGATCGGGGCGCTTTGTTCCGCTGTCGTCATCTATCTTCCTGTCCGTCGCCATCGGGTGTATGATCTACCCCTAGCGTCCTGCACGGCGCAGCGGCGCGAGGCAAGGAGTGGGACATCATGGCCACGTCGCGCAGCGTCACGATCATCGGCATCATCCTGCTGCTTTGGGGGCTGATCGGCATCGCCGCCTTCACCCTGCAATATAGCATGGACCTCGACGCACTGGCGCGGACCGATCCCGCCGGGGCGCGCGCCTTTGCGCTGATGCCCGCCTGGGTGTGGATCGTCTATGCCATCGCCGTGGCGACCGGCACGCTGGGCGCGATCGCGCTGCTGCTGCGCAAGGCGATCGCATCCTTCCTGTTCCTGATATCGCTGGTCTGCGTGATCGTGCAGTTCGGCTTCACCTTCCTGGGCACCGACCTGCTGGCGGACAAGGGCTGGGCGGTCGCCATCCCCTTCCCTGCGTTCGTCATCGCGGTCGCTGTGTTCGAATGGCTCTATGCCCGGTCGCTGGTGGCTAAGGGCGTGTTGCGGTAGAGTGGCCTCATCCGTTCGTCCTGAGTAGCCATTGAGCGAAGTCGAAATGGCGTATCGAAGGATCGCGCGCGGGGCGTGATGCTTCGATACTTGAACAGGTGAACCATCCCCCGGATGGTTCAGGATCGTCCGGGGGACGATCCGACCTGTTCAACTTCGGCTTCGCTTAGCCCCTACTCAGCACGAACGGGGTTGGTTAAAGCTGCGGGCTCCCAACGATATCGTCACAATTCCCCGCGCGCCCTGCGGATTTCGAACCATTTGCGCACATTTTCATTATGCTGCTGGTAGGTATCGGCGAAGATATGGCCGCCCTTGCCGTCGGCGACGAAATAGAGCGCCTTGGTCTGCGCCGGGTGCAGCACCGCCAGGATCGAGAGCCGCCCCGGATTGGCGATCGGCCCCTTGGGCAGGCCGACCATGGCGTATGTGTTGTAATCGTTGACCGCCGCGATTTCCGACTTGCGGATGCGACGGCCGAGCGGCTTGCCGCGCGTGATGGGGTAGATGATCGTCGGGTCGGCCTGGAGCATCATATTGGTGCGCAGCCGGTTGCTGTAAACGCCCGCGACCATGGGGCGTTCGGACGGGACGCCGGTTTCCTTTTCGACGATGCTGGCCAGTATGATGGCTTCCTTGGGCGATTTGGCGACGGTTTCGGGCGCGCGTTCGGCCCACAGTTGCGCCAGCGCCTTGTCCATCGCCGCCTGCATCCGCTTGAGGACGGCGGCGCGCGGCTCGCCCTTGTCGAAGGCGTAGCTGTCGGGCAGCACGCTGCCTTCCTCCGGCACGGGGATGCTGCCGGTCAGTTGGTCGTTCGCCATCAGCCGTTCGTGAACCAGAAGGGACGGCATGCCTTCGGGAATGGTGATGAGGCGGGTCAGCGTCTTGCCGCCTTGCAGGATCGAGAGGATGTCGCTGTTGCTGGCGCCGGCGGGGATGACAAACTCGCCCGCCTTGATTGACTTGCCCGCGCCGAATATCTTGGCCCGCGTCAGGAAGGCGTCGGCGGAGCGTACCGCGCCCGCCCGCTTGAGCAACACCGCCGCGTCGGACAGGGTCGATCCTTCGGGCACGGTGATGCTGACATCCTGCTTGGCCGGCCCCTGCTCGCTCCAGCCATAGACGAAGCGAAAGCCGATGAAGGCCGCGACGGCCAGGCCGATCAGCAGGATGATGCCAGCGAGGCGGCGCGTTGGATTGCCTGATCGTTTCGCCATAGCCGTCAGCCTAAGATCAACGTCAGATCGCCTTCATGATGAGCGATGCGTTGGTGCCGCCGAAGCCGAAGCTGTTGTTCAGCACCGCGCGCACCTTGCGCTCCTTGGCGACGTGCGGGACCAGGTCCACGCCCTTGCAGCTTTCGCTCGGTTCATCGAGGTTGAGCGTCGGCGGCACGATGCCGTCGCGCATGGCGAGGATGCAGAAGATGCTTTCCACCGCGCCCGCGCCACCCAGCAGATGGCCGATCGCCGACTTGGTGGACGACATCGACATGGTGGACAGATTGTCGCCGAACAGCCGCTTGACCGCGCCCAGTTCCAGCTCGTCGCCCAGCGGGGTCGAGGTGCCATGGGCGTTCACATAGTCGATATCCTCCAGCGACAGGCCCGACTTTTTGAGCGCCATCTGCATCGAGCGGAAGCCGCCGCTGCCTTCCGGGTGGGGGGCGGTGACGTGATAGGCGTCGCCCGACAGGCCATAGCCGATGACTTCGGCATAGATTTTCGCGCCGCGCTTTTTCGCGTGCTCATATTCTTCCAGCACGACCACGCCTGCGCCTTCGCCCATGACGAAGCCGTCGCGGTTGACGTCATAGGGGCGGCTCGCCTTTTCCGGCGTGTCATTGAAATTGGTGCTGAGCGCGCGCGCCTGGGCGAAGCCAGCGATGCCGATCGGGCAGATCGCGCTTTCCGCGCCGCCCGCCAACATAACGTCAGCATCGTCCATCGCGATCATGCGCGCGGCGTCGCCGATCGAGTGCGCACCGGTGGAGCAGGCCGTGACGACTGCATGGTTCGGCCCCATCAGGCCATATTTGATCGAGACCTGGCCGGAGATCAGGTTGATGAGGCGGCCATGGACGAAGTGCGGGGACACCCGGCTCGGTCCCTTGTTGGCCAGCACCAGCGATTCGCTTTCGATGCCCGGCAGACCGCCGATGCCCGACCCGATCGAGCAGCCGGCGCGCAGCCGTTCTTCCTCCGACATATTGTCGAGGCCCGCGTCGCGCAGCGCCTGGCTGGCGGCGGAGATGCCGAACACGATGAACAGGTCGACCTGGCGCTGGATCTTGTGATCGACGTCGAACGAAGCATCATAGCCATATTCATGGTCCTTGGGCTTCACTTCGCAGGCGATGCGGCATTTATAATCGGTAGGATCAAAGCGCGTGATCGTCGCCGCGCCGGATTTGGACGCGATGATGTTCTTCCAGCTGGTTTCCACATCCCCGCCGAGCGGGCTGACCATGCCAAGGCCGGTTACGACGACACGACGCATATGCTTGCTCCGAAATATTCCATTTGGCTTCGCGCCGTCCCGTCTAGCCGTTTGCGGCGGACTTGTGAACGGCGCGCCAGATACGAAAAGGCTCCCCACATTCCGGGTTCACCGGACAGGAGGAGCCATTTCCTAACGCGCATGGCGGCCCGGCGCGCGAAGGCGCGGGCCGCAA
Organism: Pseudomonadota bacterium; assembly: GCA_040389985.1. Classification (GTDB taxonomy): domain Bacteria; phylum Pseudomonadota; class Alphaproteobacteria; order Sphingomonadales; family Sphingomonadaceae; genus Sphingobium. The sequence continues at coordinate 58,180 of JAZJZH010000008.1, read as the reverse complement.
AACGCCTTACTGCTTGCTGTCGATATAGTCGATCGCGTCCTTGACGGTCGCGATCTTCTCGGCAGCGTCGTCAGGGATTTCGACGCCGAATTCTTCTTCGAACGCCATTACCAGTTCGACGATGTCCAGGCTGTCCGCGCCCAGATCGTCGATGAAGCTGGCGTCCTCGGTCACCTTTTCGGCTTCAACGCCCAGATGCTCGACGACGATTTTCTTTACGCGATCCGCGGTCTCACTCATGAGTGGTCCTTCTTGACTGGTATCGTTGGTGGTCTGAACAACCGTTAAGGCAGCCCTAGTGCCAAGCTCCGATAGAGGCAAGAGGCTAGGTCGCCAAGCCCCCAGATTGCCTGACACGACGATCTGGCCAGAAAAAAAGGCCCATCGCCCCCCGATAACCGTCTGTTTACCAAAATTTCAGCCGCTTATGCCATGGGTGCGGCATGGCCATCGTCCCTTCCCCTGACCCCTTCGTCACACGCGCGCGCGTCCGGTTGACGGCGATATTGGTGCTGGCGGCGGCGGTGATCGGCCTGCTTTATCTCTTTACGACGGCCCATGGGACGGTGGATTCGCTCGGCCGGCCGCTCGGCACCGATTTTTCCAATGTGTGGACCGCGGGACAGATGGCCGATCATGGCCGTGCGGCGCTGGCTTGGGACTGGCCGACCCATTATGAAGTCCAGAAACAGGTTCATCATGATCCCGCCATCCCCTTTTACGGCTGGCATTATCCCCCGCCCTTCCTGATCATCGCCACCCTGCTGGCGCAATTTCCCTATGTCGCGGCACTGCTGATCTGGCAGGGGCTGACGCTGATGCTGGCTTTGGCGCTGGTGCGGCGCATCCTGCCGTGCGATCGCGACGCGATGCTGGCGGCGCTGGGCGCGCCGGTCGTGCTGGTGTGCCTGGGCCATGGGCAGAACGCTTTCCTGACCGCCAGCCTGCTGGGCGCGGGGATGCTGCTGCTCGACCGGCGGCCGTGGATCGCCGGGATGCTGCTGGGCGCGCTGGTCTATAAGCCGCAATTCGCCGTGCTGATCCCGGTGCTGATCCTGGCGCGGGGCAATATCCGCGCTTTCGCGTCGGCGGGCGTCACCGTCGCAGCGCTCTGTCTGGTGACGCTGGCCATCTGGGGTTGGCCGGTGTGGCAGGCGTTCATCGAGTCCCTGTCGCTGACCCGGCATATCATCATAGAGGCCGGCGCCACGGGCTGGGAAAAGATTCAGAGTCCCTTTTCGGCCATCCGCCAATGGGGCGGATCGATCCCGCTGGCCTATGGAGTGCAGGGCATCGTCACCGCCATCGCCATCGCGGCCGCCGGACTCGCCGCCCGGCGCGGGTCGATGGAGGTGCGCGGCGCGGCGGCGCTGAGCGCAGCGTTGCTCTGCACCCCCTATGTGCTGGATTATGATTTCGTGCTGCTAGGCGTGGCCATCGCCTTCATGGTGGCGGACATGCGCAAGCGTGGTGCGCTGGCCTGGGAGCCGACATGGCTCGCCTATGCCTGGATCGCCCCGCTGTTCGGCCGATCGCTGTCGGAACTGACGCATGTGCCGGTGAACCTGATCGCCGCCATCGCCGTGCTGGCGCTGGCGATGCGGCGCGCCATCCTGCTGGACGGCGCGCTTCGCCAGGTCAGATCATCGCCATGCCGCCATTCACATGCAGCGTCTGGCCATTGACGTAACCGGCTTCCTTGCTCGCCAGATAGACGACCGCCGCGCCGATATCATCGCCGCTGCCCAGGTCGCCGACCGGGATTTTGGTCAGGATCGCACTCTTCTGCGCATCGTTCAGCGCGTCGGTCATGGCGGAGCGGATGAAGCCCGGCGCGACGCAGTTGACGGTGATGCCGCGACTGGCGAGTTCCTGGCCCAGCGATTTTGACATGCCGATGATGCCCGCCTTCGACGCGCAATAGTTGGACTGGCCGGGGTTGCCGGTGACGCCAACGACCGAGGTGATGGAGATGATGCGGCCGAAGCGCGCCTTCATCATCGGCTTGGCGGCGGCGCGGACCAGGCGGAAGGCGGCTTCCAGATTGACCTGGATCACCTGGCTCCATTCCTCATCCTTCATGCGCAGGATCAGGTTGTCGCGGGTGATGCCGGCATTGTTGACGAGGATGTCGAGCCGGCCGCCCAGCGCTTCGACCGCCTGCGGCACCAGCGCATCGACCGAGGCGGGGTCGCTGAGGTTGCAGACGATCGTCTTGTGCCCAGCTTCTGGATTATTGGCACCGAGTTCGGCCGCGAAGGCCTTCAGCTTCTCCTCATTGCTGCCCGAAAGCGCGAGGGTCGCGCCCTGCGCGGCCAGCGCCTTGGCGATCGACGAACCGATGCCCCCGGAAGCCCCGGTCACCAGCGCGGTCATGCCTGTTAGGTCGAACATGGATAGTCCTTTCATCCATAAGTGTCCGTCATTCCCGCGTAGGCGGGGACCCATCTCCCACCATGTCGGCCATCGACAGGCCAGGAGATGGATCCCGGCCTTCGCGGGGATGACGGGAGAGGTTCAAAAAGCTGCCAGCGCCGCTTCGATATCGTCCATCGTCATGATGCTGCGCACGGTCGCGTCGGGGGCGATGCGCTTGACCATTGGGCCAAGCACCTTGTCGCCGATTTCCACGAAGTCGGTGACGCCCGCGTCCCACATCGCGGCGACGGATTCGCGCCAGCGGACGCGGCCGGTGACCTGTTCGACCAGGCGGGCCTTGATCTCTTCGCCGTCGGCGATGGGCGCAGCAAGGACGTTGGCGTAGACCGGCAGCAGCGGCGCGTTGATGGACGCCTTGGCCAGCGCCTGGGCCATAACATCGGCGGCAGGCTGCATCAGCGGGCAGTGGAAGGGGGCGGACACGGGCAGCAGCACTCCGCGCTTGATGCCATGGTCCTTCACCATGGCGATGGCGCGCTCGATCGCGGCGCGATGGCCGGAAATCACGACCTGGCTGGGATCGTTGTCGTTGGCGACGGTGCAAACCTCGCCCTGCGCCGCGGCATCGGCCAGCGCCTGCGCCTTGTCGATGTCCGCGCCCAGCAAGGCCGCCATCGCGCCTTCGCCCACCGGCACGGCCGCCTGCATCGCCTGACCGCGCAGCTTGAGCAGGCGCGCGGTGGTGGTGATGTCGAACGCTTCGACGGCGCACAGCGCGCTATATTCGCCCAGGCTGTGACCCGCGACATAATCGCCCTTGTCCGCCAGGGTGAAGCCGCCTTCCTTCTGCATCACGCGCAGCGTGGCGATGGCGTTGGCCATGATCGCGGGCTGGGCATTCTCGGTCAGGGTCAGGTCGCTGTCCGGCCCCTCCACCATGATGCGGAACAGATTCTGCGCGAGCGCGGCGTCCACCTCCTGAAACAGCTCCCGTGCCGCCGGGCTGGCGTCGGCCAATGCCTTGCCCATGCCGACGGACTGGCTGCCCTGCCCCGGAAAAAGAAATGCCCGCATCGATAATCCCCTGACCAGCAGCGCATAAAAAAGCGCATAAATTCAAACACGATACACTTTGAGACATAAATGTCATTGAGCCGTACATACCCCTGCGGCAGTCAGGGGTCGGACGTTTCAATCCCCTTTTGCGATCGGGGCAGCGTGGCCGCCCCTTTAACGACGACGGAGTGCAAGGAAAAGGTGCGATATCGCATAAGCTTGATCAGCGGCACGGCGCTCCTGCTGCCTGCGCTTTTGGCCGCCTGCGCCGCGGGGCCGGACTATCGCGCGCCGCAGGGCGCTTCGCTGGGCCTGCCCGCCGCCTACAGCCAGGGCGCCTATAGTCAGGAAGACGCCGCGCCGGTCAGCGATGCCGACCTCGCCCATTGGTGGACGCGGCTGAACGACCCGGCGCTCACCGGCCTGATCGACCAAGCGATCGCCAACAATCTGGACATCGTGCAGGCGCAGGCCCGTTTGCGGCAGGCGCGGGAATCGCTGCGCCAGGCCAATGCCAGCTTCCTGCCGCAGGTCAACGGATCGGGTAGCGGCGGCAAGAATTACCGCAGCCAGGCCGGCGGCACCCGCGTTGACGACAGCGGCAACGTCATCAGCACGGGTGCAAGCAAATGGTCGAGCACCTATTCGCTGGGCGCCAATGCCAGTTGGCAGATCGACCTGTTCGGCGAACTGTCCCGCACCGCCGAAGCCGCGCGGGCGGACCTGGCGGCGTCGGGATACGACCTGGCCAATGTCCGCATGACGATCCTGTCCGAACTGGCCACCAACTATATCCAGACGCGGCTGGCGCAGGAACAGCTGCGCATCGCGCGCGAAAGCCAGGCGGTGCAGAAAGATAATTTCGACATCGCCAGTTGGCGGTTGCAGGCGGGGCTGGTGTCGTCGCTCGATGCGGAACAGGCGCGGGCGCAGTTGGCGCAGACCAATGCGACGATCCCGCAGATCGAAGCGGGCCTGCGCGGCAGCCTCAACCGTATCGCGGTGCTGACGGGCCAGGCGCCGGGTGAAGCTAGCCGCGCGCTGGAAACGCCCGCGCCCATTCCCGTCGCCTCCACTCAGATCGCGATCGGCATCCCGGCCGACACGCTGCGCCAACGGCCCGACGTGCGCAGCGCCGAACGGGCGCTGGCCGCCGCCACCGCGCGGATCGGCGTGGCGCAGGCGCAGCTTTACCCCTCGCTTGGCATCAGCGGCAATATCGGCACCACGTCCAATGCGTTCAGCGACCTGTTCAGCCTGATTACCGGCGGCGTCTTCGCCAATGTGGCGCAAACGATCTTCGACGGCGGGCGGCTGCAATCGCAGGTGCGATCGCAAAAGGCCGCGACCGACGCCGCTTTCGCCGCCTATAAGCAGAGCGTTCTCACCGCGCTGGAGGATGTCGAAAATGCCATGGCGCAATTGACCAGCGCCAGCGCGCGCAAGGCCGAGTTCGCCGTCGCCTATGATGCGTCGAACAACGCCGCGATCCTGGCGCGCAGCCAGTATCAGGCGGGATCGACCGACTTCCAGACGCTGTTGACCAGCGAATCCACCCTATTGAACGCGCGCAACAGCCTGGCTTCCGCGCAATCCGACGAGGTTCTGGCCATCGCGCAGCTGTATAATGCGCTGGGCGGCGGCTGGCAGAGCATGGATGGTCGCCCCCCAAATGAGCAAAACAATGAGCAATGATGTGACCAAGGATCAGGATCTTGACGACTTTCTGGGCGCGAAGCCCGAAAAGCCGTGGCGCAAATGGGTGATCCGGGGCGGCATCGGCGTTGTGCTGCTGGTCGCGATCCTGCTTCTCGCACGCTGCTTTTCCAGCGACGACAAGCCCAATTATGCGACGCGCGAGGTGCGCACCGGCGACCTGACCGTCAGCGTATCGGCAACCGGCAACTTGAAGCCGATCAACCAGGTCGATGTCGGGTCCGAACAGTCGGGCAAGATCACCGCGGTCTATGTCGACGTAAATGATCGCGTGACCAAGGGGCAGAAGCTGGCCGAACTGGACACCCGCCGCCTGGTCGACACGATCAACCAGAACAGGGCACAGGTCGTGTCATCACAGGCCAGCGTCGCGCAGGCACAGGCGCAGGTCGCCCTGACGAAGGCTACGCTGGATCGGCAGCTCAATGTCTTCACCCTGTCGGGCGGCAAGGTGCCGGCCAAGACGGAGATCGATACGGCGCGCGCCAATTATCAGTCGGCGATCGCCACCCTGCGATCGCAGCAGGCGCAGGTGGATGTGTCGCGCGCGCAGCTTTCGACCGCGCAGACCAACCTGTCGATCGCGCAGATCGTGTCGCCGGTGGACGGCGTCGTGCTATCGCGTGACATCGAACCGGGCCAGACCGTCGCCGCATCGCTGAACGCGCCGGTGCTGTTCACTTTGGCCGAAGATTTGACGCAAATGGAGGTTGAGGTGTCGGTGGACGAGGCTGACGTCGGCCAGGTGAAGGAAGGCCAGAGCGCCACCTTCGCGGTGGACGCCTTCCCCGGCCGCACCTTCCCGGCGAAGGTCACGCGGGTCAATGTCGGGTCCAACAGCGCCAGCACGTCGTCCTCCTCCAGCACGACGACGACCAGCACGACCGGGACGGTGGTCGCCTATACCGCCGTGCTGACGGTCAACAACAGCGACGAGACATTGCGCCCCGGCATGACCGCGACCGCCGACGTCGTGACGCAGGAATTGCGCAATGTGCTGTTGGTCCCCAACAGCGCGCTGCGCTTCAAGCCCGTCAGCGCCGGCCAGGGCGGCGGCATAACCAGCGTCCTGCCGGGTCCGGGCCGGATGCGCCGCGGCGGGGCCAAGCGCCAGGTCAATTTCGGCGCGGGCAGCAGCCAGACCGTCTATATCGTCGGCGAGGACGGCAATCCCAAGGCGGTGCAGGTGACCGTGGGCGCCAGCGACGGGTCGCGCACCGCGATCACCGGCGGCGCGCTGAAGCCAGGCATGCGCGTCATCACCGGCCAGCTGGCCGCCGGCCAGGAAGCGCCGGCGGAGGACCAGAAGGCCGATACGAGCAGCGACACCAAGGCGCCGGACCGCCGCCAAGGCAATCCGTCGGCCGACGGCAGTCCGGCGACGGTCGGCAAGCTGGGCAATTCGGGCGACGCCGCGCCCGAAACCGCGCCGGTTGTGCCCGCCAACGGCGCGCCCGCCGCGCCATCGCGCGGCACGCCACCGTCCGGCTCCGGCCGCCAGAGCGGAAGCTGACCCGCCATGCCGATCGCTGATCCGATCATCTCCCTGCGCGGCGTGACCAAGGTTTACGGCGAAGGTCCGACCGCGTTCCAGGCGCTCAAGGGTATCGACCTGGACATCGCGCAGGGCGATTTCGTGGCTGTCATGGGGCCGTCGGGCTCCGGCAAGTCGACCACGATGAACATATTGGGATGCCTAGACGTGCCATCGGCAGGCACTTTCCTGTTTAAGAACCATCATGTCGAGACGCTGGACCGCGACCAGCGCGCCCTGCTGCGCCGCCGCTATCTCGGCTTCGTGTTCCAGGGGTTCAACCTGCTGTCGCGCACCACCGCGCTGGAAAATGTCGAACTGCCGCTCATCTATCGCGGCGAGGACAAGAAAACCCGCTACGACATGGGTATGGCCGCGCTCGACAAGGTGGGGCTGAAGGATTGGTGGGATCACACCCCCGCCGAACTGTCCGGCGGGCAGCAACAGCGCGTGGCGATCGCGCGCGCCATCGTGACCCATCCCGACGTGCTGCTGGCGGACGAACCGACCGGCAACCTTGATTCGGAACGGTCGGTGGAGATCATGGAATTGCTGACCGACCTCAACAAGAATAGCGGCATCACCGTGCTGATGGTGACGCACGAACCCGACATGGCCGCCTTCGCCCGCACCATCGTCCATTTCAAGGATGGGCTGGTCGAACGGGTAGAACAGAAGGTGGCGGCGTGAGCATGAAAGCAACATCCGTTCGCCCTGAGCGAAGTCGAAGGGTTCGTCTGAGCGGAGCGAAGACACCTCGCTACGCTCGGTCGAGGGTTTCGACAGGCTCAGCCCGAACGGATTTTGGATTTTATCTTCCATGCTAGGCACCACCATCACGCTCGCTTTTCGTGCGATCAACCGGCACAAGCTGCGGTCGTTCCTGACCACGCTGGGCATCATCATCGGCGTCGCCGCGGTCGTGACCATGGTGACACTGGGCAATGGCGCGACCGCCGCCGTGCGCGAACAGATCAGCTCTCTGGGGGCCAATGTGCTGCAATTACGCCCCGGCCAGGGCTTTGGCCGCGGCGGCGGCGGCCCGCGTCCGCCCGATTTCAAGGAACGCGATCTGACCGCGATCGAAAACCAGCTGACCGGCGTGCGCGCGGTCGCGCCGGTGGTGCAGTCGAGCGGCACCGCCATCTATGAAGGCAATAACTGGTCCACCACCGTCTATGGCACCACGTCGGCCTATTCGGAGGTGCAGCAGTGGAAGATCGCCGACGGCCGCCTTTTCCTGTCGGAGGAAGAAGAGGCCGGCCGCCCCGTCTGCATCATCGGCAATACGGTGCGCACCAACCTGTTTCAAGGCACGGAGCCGGTCGGCAAGCGGATGCGGATCAAGGGCGTGTCGTGCCAGGTCGTCGGTGTGCTGGCGACGCGCGGCCAGGGCGGCTTTGGCGACCAGGACGATGTCGTCGTCATGCCGATCAAATTCGTGCAGCGCCGCTTCACCGGCGACCGTGACATCAGCCAGATCATGGTCGCGGTGGACGACGCCTACGACACCAGCACGGTCCAGGCCAGTCTGGAGGAGCTGATGCGCGAGCGGCGCAAGATCAAACCGGCCGCAGAGGATAATTTCAACGTCTTCGACACCAAGCAGATCAGCGACACGCTGACCGGCACCACCACCATCCTGACCCAGATCGTGGGCGCGGTGGCGGCCATTTCGCTGCTGGTCGGCGGCATCGGCATCATGAACATCATGCTGGTGTCGGTGACGGAGCGCACGCGGGAAATCGGCATCCGCCTCGCCATCGGCGCGGTCGCGCGTGAAGTGTTGCTGCAATTTCTGGTGGAGGCGATCGTGCTGTCGTGCCTGGGCGGGCTGATCGGGCTATTACTGGCGCTGATCGCCACGGCCGCCATCGCCCCGTTGATGCAGGTACCCTTTCTGTTCGACATCAAGGTCAACCTGATCGCCTTCGTCTTTTCCGCGGCGATCGGGGTGGTGTTCGGCTATTTCCCGGCACGGCGGGCGGCGGCGCTGAACCCGATCGACGCGCTGCGGCACGAGTAACTGACATATTTTACGACAAAAGCGGGTGTCGCCCGGCATAATCCTGCGACACCCGCGCCCTAGTCCCGCTCCATCACCGGAAAGGGACGCCTATCATGAAATCGATCATCCTCAGCCTGTCCGCCAGCCTGCTGGCGCTGGGCGTCACCATCGCCCCCTTCGCGCTGGTGCGGCCGGACAGTCCCGCGCCGATGATCGAAGGCAAGGACCGGCCGATCCTGCTGCAACGCATGGTGGTGACGGCGACGCCGCTGCCCTGACAGGCTTTCCCTGCCCCTGATCGCAAGCCCCGCAGCCAATGCTGCGGGGCTTTTTCATATGGAGCACACGCACCCAGCATCCTCCAAAACCGTCAAATCCATCGTTTCTGAACAACTGTTCAGCTTAAATTTAAAATTGTTACAATTTCCGACAATCTAACCCCGTCCATGACACATCGTCGCGACATGCGGCTCCTATCTCTGTCTTCGACGCCACGGAATGGCGCCTCTAACAAGGCAAAGGAGCCAACCATGTTCAAGAAGATCCTCATCGCCCTGGCCACCACCACGCTGGTCGCCAGCCCCATCGTTTCCGCCCAGGCGCAGGCCCAGAGCCATGGCGTCCAGCATCGCCAGGAACAGACCCGGACGGTTGTGAAGCAAAAGCCCAATGGCCGCACCGTCGTCAAGCAGAAGACCGTCGTCCGCAAAAATGGCAACGCCCAACGCGCCAACGTCTATGGCCCCAATCGTAACGCGGTGGTCAATCATCGCTGGGCCAAGGGCCAGCGTTTCGACCGTCGCCAGGCCAACAACTATCGGGTCATCAGCAATTATCGCGGCTATCGCCTGAACGCCCCGCCGCGCGGCTATCAGTGGGTACAGTCGGGCAATGACGCGGTGCTGATCGCCATCACCAGCGGCCTGATCGGCGCCGTCATCGGCAACGCGATCCGGTAAATCCTTCCAAACAGAAGGTCGCATGATGCTCCGGGCTTCTCTCCCCCCGGAGCATTTTTGCGTGATCGATCATGATCGAAGTTAAATACGCGATATTAAGGGATTTTACTGCATAGGGCATGCGCCGGGGGGCCATGTCGGGAATGTCCATGTCCTTATATCAGATCATGTATATCAGCACCGTCGTTGGGACGGTCACGCCGCAGCAATGCACAGAAATTGCGCAATTGTCCGCAATCAACAATCGGCGGGACGACGTCACGGGCCTGCTGCTGTTCAATTCGCGGCGCTTTTTACAGGTGCTGGAAGGGCCAAAGGACGCAGTGGATCGGGCCTTCACCCGCATCCATGGCGATCCGCGCCACCGCGCCGTCGTGAAGCTGCGCGAAGGGCCGATCGCCGCGCGGGAATTTGGCGAATGGGCGATGGCGTTCGATGATCCTGCGCGCCCTTCGGTCGATTTGAAGGACAAGGTCGCCGCCTTGCTGGCGCACGCCGGACCATCCACGCGCGCGCATTTCATCGGTTCGGCGGACATGCACCGCCCGGCCGCCTGAGCCTTACACCAGCCCGGTCAGATAATAGACGGCGATGACGATGAACACCGTCACCGTTTTGATCAGCGTCAGCGCAAAGATATCCTTATAGGCCTGGCGATGGGTAAGGCCCGTCACCGCCAGCAGGGTGATGACCGCGCCATTATGCGGCAGGCTGTCCATGCCGCCCGACGCCATCGAGGCGACACGATGCAGCACTTCGCGCGGGATGCCGGCCGCGTCCCCTGCCGCCACGAACTGTTCCGCCATCGCGGCGAGCGCGATCGACAGCCCGCCCGATGCTGACCCGGTGATGCCTGCGAGCGACGTCACGGTGATGGCTTCGTTGACCAGCGGATTGGGGATGGCGCGCAGCGCGTCCTTGACCACCAGAAAGCCCGGCAGCGCGGCGATCACCGCGCCGAACCCATATTCGACCGCCGTGTTCATGCCCGCCAGCAGCGCGCCGCCAACCGCCGCCTTCGACCCATCGGCAAAGCGCTTTGCCACGGTGCGGAATGCGAACAGCAGGATGGTGCCGATCCCCAGCAGCAGAGCGCCCTCGACCGCCCAGAGCGCCGACACCTGCGCTACCTTGACCGCCACCGGTTCGGCCATGCCGGGCAACGACAGCGACACCTCCTCCCCCGCCACCCAGCGCGGGATGGCGAGCGTCAGCAGCAGGTTGCCCACGCCGACCACCAGCAGCGGCAGCAGCGCGATCAGCGGATGGGCGGTCGCTTCTTCCTCGACCGCTTCGGGTTCGTTGAGCAGCGTTTCGGGCGCGCCATAGCCCTCCCCCGCCGCCAGCATCGCCCGACGCCGCCAGCCGAGATAGGCAAGGCCGGTCCCCGCGATGAAGACTGACCCGATCAGCCCCAGCACCGGCGCCGCCCATGTCGTCGTGCCGAAGAAACTGGTCGGAATGATATTCTGGATCTGCGGCGTGCCCGGCAGGGCATCCATGGTGAAGGTCAGCGCGCCAAGGCCGATCGTCGCGGGCACCAGCCGCTTGGGAATGTCGGCGCGGCGAAACATCTCGGCCGCGAAGGGATAGACAGCGAACACCGCGACGAACACCGACACCCCGCCATAGGTCAGCAGCGCCGTCACCGCCATGATCGCCGGAATCGCGCGGCCCGCGCCGATGACGCCGATCACCGCCGTTACGATCGCGCGGGAAAAGCCCGAAATCTCGACCAGCTTGCCGAAGAGGGCACCCAGCAGGAAGACGGGGAAATAGAGTTTGAGGAAACTCGCCACCCGTTCCATGAACAGGCCGGAAAAAGCCGCCGGCACCGCGGCGGGATCGGTCAGGAACACCGCCAGCATGGCGAGCAGCGGTGCCATGAGGATGACACTCATGCCGCGATAGGCGGCGATCATCAGCAGGATCAGCGACAATGCTGCGATCGCGACTGCCATTCATCCGTCCCCTTCCAACATCCGTTCGCCCTGAGTAGAGGCTGAGCTTGTCGAAGTCTCGTATCGAAGGGTCATGACGAAGGCTATCCCTCGATACGCCACTTCGACAGGCTCAGTGGCTACTCGGGACGAACGGTGGATGGAGGGCAACTCACGCCTTGCCTTTCGCACGCCTTTCCCCCATAGGCGCGCCTTCGCACGAACGGCGGGGTGACTCGGCGGGCCTGCGAATATGCAAGACGACAGCCGGAGGGGCGTTCCACATGGGGTGGGCGTCAGCGATCGGCCAACAGATGAAGGTAATACCCATGGCTCTTTATGAGCATGTGTTCCTTGCGCGCCAGGATCTGGCACAGGCGCAGGTGGACGCGCTGGCGGAAACCGCCACGAAGATCGTCGAGGACAATCAGGGCAAGGTGACCAAGGTCGAGACCTGGGGCCTGCGTAGCCTGGCCTACAAGATCGCCAAGAACCGCAAAGCGCATTATGTGCAGCTGAACATCGATGCCCCCGGCAACGTGATCGCGGAACTGGAGCGCCAGACCCAGATCAACGAAGACATCATCCGCTACATGACCGTCAAGGTCGATGAGCTGGAAACCGGCCCGTCGGTGATGATGCGCAAGCAGGACCGCCCCGAGCGTGGTGATCGTGGTCCCCGCGGCGATCGTGGTGACCGTGGCCCCCGTGGCGACCGTGAAGGTGGTTCGCGCGACGATCGTGGCCCGCGCCGCGACCGCGAAGACGCCCCGGCTGCTGAATAAGGAGATCTGAGACATGGCACGCCCGTTTTTCCGCCGCCGCAAGAGCTGCCCCTTCGCCGCCAAGGATGCGCCGAAGATCGATTATAAGGACGTTCGTCTGCTCCAGGGCTTCGTGTCCGAGCGCGGCAAGATCGTCCCCAGCCGCATCACGGCCGTTTCGGCCAAGAAGCAGCGCGAACTGGCCCAGGCCATCAAGCGCGCCCGTCACCTGGGCCTCCTGCCCTACATCGTGAAGTAAGGGAGTAGAAACCCATGGAAATCATCCTGCTCGAACGCATCGAGAAGCTGGGCGCAATCGGCGACGTCGTCACCGTGAAGGACGGCTATGCCCGTAACTTCCTGCTCCCCAACAAGAAGGCGCTGCGCTCCAACAACGCCAACAAGAAGGTCTTCGAAGCCAACCGCGCGAGGATCGAGGCCGACAACGCCGCACGTCGCACGGACGCCGAAGCGGCCGCCGATAGCGTCAACGGCAAGCAGATCGTCCTGATCCGCCAGTCGTCCAACGCCGGCGCGCTGTACGGTTCGGTTGCCGTGCGCGACATCGTCGACGCGCTGCATGCCGATGGCGTGACCAACGTCACCAAGGCGATGGTCGTGCTGGAACGCCCGATCAAGACGCTGGGCGTGTTCGACGTCAAGGTTGCGCTGCACCCTGAAGTCGCCGTGACGATCACCGTCAACGTCGCCCGTTCGCCGGAAGAAGCCGAACTGCAGTCGCAGGGCGTCGACGTGATGGCCGACCTGTTCGAAAAGGACGAGAGCGGCTTCACCGAAGATTATGATCCCAACGCGGAACCGGGCGAAATCGCTTCGGTCGCCAGCGAAGACGAAGAAGAGCCGGCCGAAGAGGCCTGATGTCTTCCGACAGGATCGAACGAGAAAGCCGCCCCGCAATGGGCGGCTTTTTTGTTAGCGATGGGTAGAGGAGTGGAAGGTCGGCTGCTCTTAATCCTTTCCCGTCTTCACGGGGAGGTAACGAAGACTTGGCAGGCCGCTGCCTATTCGCAGTCAGTTAGGATTTTTTTCTAGAGCCTGATTATTTCAGATCGACCCACTTTATTCCATTCGTTTCGAGCGCAGTCGAGAAACGTGGGCGTGGCACTACCGGCTTCTCTTGGCTTGTTGTTCCCCGGCCCATGAGCGGCGCAGGCCTTTCTCTTTCAAAGGAAGGCGTACAAGGTCCAGCGACCGCCCAATCACCTGCAAAAAAGGCCGGAGGATCGCTCCCCCGACCATTCGCGCCGTTACACGATCCCCAGCGTTCAGAAGCGGAAGCCGCCCGTCACCGAAACCTGCTGGCGCGTTATGTCGATGCCGCTGTCGATATCGGCGATCTTGTAGCTGCCATAGTCGCTATAGCGATATTCGATCCGTGCAAAATGGGTCGGGTTGGCAAATTCCACACCGCCGCCCAGGCGCCAGCCGCCCAGCGTGTCGCTATCCGTGGCGATAAGATCGAGATCAGCGCCACCATCATAGGTCAGCTTGACGCGACCATTCACATAGCCGCCCTTGGCATAAATCAGCAGGTTGGGACTGACCGGGATGCCGATGCGTGCGCCGACATACAGGTCGCGCCCCGCCGCCAGCTTGGCGCTGTCGCCTGCCAAAAGCAGGTCGGTATAGCCCTGCTTGGTTGAACTGTCGCTCGCCTCCAGTTCCAGGCCGATCACGGCATTGCCCAGATCCAGGTCGTAACCTGCGGTCACGCCATAGAGGACGCCATCGTCGCTGGCGCTCACGTCTTCATATTCCAGGCTGACCTTGTCATAACCGGCAACGACGCCCAGCTTGAACCCACCGAAATTGCTCGCTTCCTGCGCTTGGGCAGGCATGGCAAAGACACCAGCCGTGCATAAAATCGGCACCAGATATCGGATCACAGATAGTCCCCCTGAATTGACATGGGCATGGCCATGCGGCAGCCTCCCAACTGACAGAGGGCGGTAAAGAAAGCGCTAAGTCTAGAAGTGGGCCGGGAAACAGCGCCTGTCGTAGCGGTTTTGGCGATGGGCCGCGACAGTCGAACGCTATCCGTCCCTCCCCCCCCTTGACGACGCCGGTCGGTCCATCTCGATGCGATGGCGGAACGGTCGCCCGTCATGCGCGTTCGCCCATCATGGAAGATCGCTCCCTTATCGAACGTCTGGCGCGCCATCTGGCGGCGGCTGACCCGGACGCCTGGCCTACACGGGTCGAGGATGCCGCCAGCATCCTGGCGTTGATCAAGGAGCCCGACACCGCCATGCGTGATGCAGGCGATGGTGACACATGGCGCGCCATGATTGATGCGGCGCTGCGCGACCGATGGTCGGTATCCCATTCCCCTATCCATGGTGATGGACCGGCCGGATCGGATGAGGAAGGCGAGATTAGTTTGCCGTCCGACGCGGTTGGGCATGATCGCGCGGACTGGGTTCATCTGCATCAGGGGAAGAAGGACGCATGAAAGGGCTGTTGAAACTGGCCATCGTCACGGGCCTGGGCGCCTTTGCGGTCAAGGGCTGGCGCGACTGGATGGGCGACGGCGCCGCCCCCGACGATCGCGGTCCGGTGGGATCATCGGGCGTGGTGCGCGATGCAGGTCCGCAAGAGGGCGTGTCGCGCGCGGACTGGGACATGGTGGACGAACAGTCCGATGAATCCTTTCCGGCGAGCGACCCGCCCGGCAATTATTAAGCGATCGGCGATCCATTGCTCCGGGGCCGAGACGCCTCTATGAGGCAGGCTGGGTGCGGAATGCGGCCGTAACAGGGGAATGAATTGCTATGCCTTCGGGTCTGATCGCGCTGCTCGACGATGTCGCGGGCATCGCTAAAATGGCGGCGACCTCCTTGGACGATGTCGCCGCCGCAGCCGGCAAGGCCGGGACGAAGGCGGCCGGCGTAGTCATCGACGACGCGGCCGTGACGCCCAAATATGTGATGGGCCTGACCCCCGACCGCGAATTGCCGATCATCTGGAAGATCGCCAAGGGGTCGCTGCGCAACAAACTCCTCTTCCTGCTACCGGCTGCGCTTTTGATGAGCGCCTTTGCGCCCTGGCTGCTGCCGCCGCTGCTGATGCTGGGCGGCGCGTTCCTGTGTTTCGAAGCGGTAGAGAAGCTGCTGGAGGCTGTTCAAGGCGGCCATGACGTCGTTGAGGAAGCGGCTCAGACGCTCACTTCGACCGAAATCGAAAACCAGAAGGTATCGAGCGCGATCCGCACCGATTTCATCCTGTCGGGTGAAATCATGGCCATCTCGCTGGGCACGGTCGCGGGTGAGCCGGTGTGGGAGCAAGCGATCATTCTGGTCGTCGTCGCCATCCTCATCACCGCAGGCGTTTATGGCGTCGTTGGCCTGATCGTGAAGATGGACGATATCGGGCTGCACCTCGCCAAAAAGGACGGGGCTGGCACGAAACTGCTGGGTCGCGGCCTGGTGAAGGCGATGCCGGTGCTGATGGCGTTTCTGTCCGTGGTCGGAACGGCGGCCATGCTATGGGTCGGTGGCGGTCTGATCGTTCATGGCCTGCATGAATTTCATATCGACCTGATCCCCGGCACGATCGAGCATATCGCCCAGGGTGCCGCCCTGGCCGTGCCGGCGATCGGCGGCTTCCTTCACTGGACAGTGACCGCGATCGGCGGCGCGATCGTCGGGCTGGTGGTCGGCGGGATCATCGTTGGCGCGCTGCACCTGTTGCCCTCGAAGAAGCACTGAGCCAAAGCGTCCGCGCTTCCGCCAGGCGGGCGCACGGATTTGCAGGAATAGCGTGATGTCCCACCCCTCCCCCTGGCGTATCGAGGCCGGCGCGTTGGTCGCGCTGGCGCTGCCGATGATCGCGGGCAACATCGCCTGGTCGGCGATTGCGGCCACCGATCTGCTGCTGCTCGGCCGGATCGGGGCGGAAGCGGTTGCGGCCGGGGCGCTGGCGATCAACCTGTTCCATGCGCTGCTGCTGTTCGGCATGGGTCTGGTCACCGCCGCGTCGCCCCTGATCGCGAGCGAACGGGGCCGTCGCCGCAACAGCGTGCGCGACGTGCGCCGCACCGTCCATCAGACGCTGCGCGCCGCCGTCTTCTTCGTGGCTCCCGCCTGGCTGCTGCTGTGGCAGTGCGAGACGATATTACTGGCGATGGGGCAGGACGCCGATCTGGCGCGGGAGGCCGGGCATTTGATGCATGGCCTGCAATGGGCGCTGCTGCCGTTTCTGGGCTTCACCACATTGCGCAATTTCATCGCCGCGCTGGAACGACCCATCTGGGGCCTGATCGTCATGCTGGGCGCCATCCCGTTCAACGTGTTGATGGGCTGGGCGTTGATTTTCGGTCATCTGGGGTTTCCGTCGCTTGGGCTGTACGGTGCCGGGCTAGCCAGCACCCTCTCCTCCTGCTTCCTCTTCTTCGGCCTGCTTGCCGTCATCCTGATCGACCGGCGCTTCCGCCGCTATCGCCTGATGGGCCGTTTCTGGACCCGCGACCGCGAACGGCAGCGGCAGGTGTGGGCGCTGGGCCTGCCGATCGCGATCACGCTGGGCTTCGAAACCAGCGTGTTCAACGCTTCGGCCTTCCTGATGGGGCTGATCGACCGCGATTCGCTCGCCGCCCATGCCGTCGCGATCCAGATCGCCGCGCTCGTCTTCATGGTGCCGATGGGCATCGGCCAGGCGGCGACGATCCGGGTCGGCATCGCCTATGGCCGGCATGATCGCGCCGGCATAGGTCGGGCCGGCTGGCTGGCGCTGATGATCGGCACCGGTTTCGCCTGCTGCGCCGCCGCGCTGCTGATCTTCATGCCGCGCACGCTGGTATCGGCCTTCCTCGACCTGTCCGACCCCGCCAATGCGCGCACCGCGACGCTGGCCGTCAGCTTCCTGGCCGTGGCCGCCCTGTTTCAGCTGGTCGATGCGGCGCAGGCGGTGGGCGCGGGCGTGCTGCGCGGGGTGCAGGATACGACGGTGCCGATGATCTTTGCACTGATCGGCTATTGGGTGGTCGGCATCGGCGTCGGCACCCTGCTCGCCTTCCCATTGGGCATGGAGGGCCTGGGCATCTGGCTGGGCCTGGCGAGTGGCCTGGGCGCTGTGGCTGTGCTGCTCATCAGCCGCTGGACGCTGCGCGAACGGCTGGGATTGGTGCCGGCCTGACACGATCCATCGCGTTGATTGCACGGGATGGATATGGTGCAACGCACAAAGCAATTGAAAAAATCGCCCGATTCGATAAGGGATGAGGCATCATGCAAGCCCCTACCGAGATTTTTGAAGCGATCGCGCTCCAGAAGTGCCTTAAGGTGACCTATAATAAAATGGTCGTGACCTTGGCACCCCACATCCTCTACACCCGTCATGACGAAATGTTCATCGACGCGGTGACGACCGACCGCGATGGCCGACCGCCGCGCGAGTTGAAGCTCGGTACGTTCAAGATCGTCGGCCTGTCCGACATCGTGGTCTTGGATGAGCCGTTCGAGGCGATGTACGGCCTCTACAATGACGGCGACGACAAATATAAGAATGTGACCCTGTTCGCCGTGACGCCGGAAAGCCAGGCGGCCTGACTCAATAGGACATCCACCGACGTCCGTTCGTTTCGAGCGTAGTCGAGAAATGGAAGCGCAGCGCTATACGCTTCTCGACACGCTCGAAGCGAACGGAGGTTGGAGTTGCTCGTCGCCTCTATTTCTTAAGCCTGTATCCGGTGCGGAACATCCAGCCGATGACGCCGATGCACACGGCCAATATGCCCATGACGAACAACAGGCTCAGCCCGATGGCCACGTCCCCCTTGCCGAAGAAGGTCCAGCGGAAACCGGAAATCAGATAGACGATCGGATTGAACAGCGTGATCGTCTGCCACGGTTCGGCCAGCATCTTGACCGAATAGAAAGCGCCGCCCAGGAAGGTCATCGGCATGATGAGCAGCAGCGGGATCACCTGCAACTGTTCGAAACTCTGCGCCCATATCCCCAGGATGAAGCCGAACAGGCAGAAGCTGACCGCGATCAGGATCATGAACCCCGCCATAGCGAACGGGTGCGCTACCGGCACGTCGACAAACAGATGCGCGGTCAGAAAGATGATGCTCCCTACGATCAGCGACTTGGTCGCCGCCGCGCCGACATAGGCGATGATCGTCTCCGTCGCGGACACCGGGGCCGACAGCAGTTCGTAGATGGTGCCCGTGAATTTGGGCATGTAGATGCCGAAACTGGCGTTGAAGATGCTTTCGGTGAACATCGCCATCATGATGAGGCCGGGCACGATGAAGGCGGCATAGGGGATGCCGTCCACTTCCGTCATGCGCGACCCGATCGCCCCGCCGAACACGACGAAATAGAGTGATGTGGTGATGACCGGCACAAGCAGGCCGGTCAGCAGGGTGCGGCGAAAACGATGCAGTTCGAACGCATAGATGGACGCGATGGCGCGCAGATTCTGGAGGCTCATGCGGCCTTCTCCTGATGGACGAGGCTGACGAAAATATCCTCCAGGCTGCTCTGGCGCGTGTTCAGATCCTTGTAGCCGATGCCAAGATCGCCGAGCTTGCGCAGCAGCGACGACACGCCGGTCCGCTCCGCCTGGGTATCGAAGATATAGTCCAGCTCATGACCCTCGCCGCCCAGCGTGACGCTCCATTCGGCAAGGTCTGCGGGCACCGCATCGATCGGTTCGGCCAGGACGACGGTCAGCGTCTTCTTGCCCAGCTTCTTCATCAGCGCGGTCTTGTCCTCGACCAGCATCAGTTCGCCCTTGTTGATCACGCCCACCCGGTCGGCCATTTCCTCGGCCTCCTCGATATAATGGGTCGTCAGGATGATGGTGACGCCGGTCTGGCGCAGTTCGCCGATCAGCTTCCACATGTCGCGGCGCAACTCGACATCGACGCCCGCGGTCGGCTCGTCGAGGAACAGCACGCGCGGTTCGTGGCTCAGCGCCTTGGCGATCATCACGCGCCGCTTCATGCCGCCGGACAGTTCCAATATCTTGCTGTTACGCTTGTCCCAGAGCGACAGGTCGCGCAGCACTTTTTCGATATGGGCGTCGTTGCGGGGCTTGCCGAACAGTCCGCGGCTGAAATTCACCGTGTCGATGACCCGTTCGAACTGGTCGGTCGACAATTCCTGCGGCACCAGGCCGATCGCGGCGCGCGCGCCGCGATAGTCGCGCACGATGTCGTGGCCCGCGACGCTCACGCTGCCGCCGGTCGCGCGCGCGATACCACAGACGATGGAAATCATCGTCGTCTTGCCCGCGCCATTCGGCCCCAGCAGCGCGAAAATCTCGCCTTCCTCGATGGTCAGGTCGACGCCCTTGAGCGCCTCGAAACCCGACGCATAGCGTTTCGTCAGGCCCTTGATCTCAATGATGGATGCCATGGATGGCTCTGCCCCTTTTTGCGTTGCGGCAAAGATAGGAAGCCGATAGCCGAACGCAACCTATTCGCCGCGCCGGGAAAAGCGGAAGACGGTGGCGGGCGGGAAATTGCGCACGGTCTGGCCGGCGCGCACCACGTCCAGCCCCAGCATGTCGATCACGTCGCGGCTCACCGGCGGGCGCATAGAGTAGGTGAACTGCACGAAGCTGCCGCCGGGCCGCAGCATGCGGAAGGATTCCGAGAGGATATCGTGGTGCATATAGCGGTCCATCGCCAGCAAGGGCAGGCCGCTGACGACAGTCTGATAATCGCCCGGCTCGCCCGCGGTTGCGGTGGACACGATCTGCGCGGGCGTCTCCAGAATCGACACATGAGGAAAATGCCGGCGCAGCCCGCGCGCGAAGGCGGGATTGATTTCGACCACCTCCAGCTTTTCGGGCGGCAGGCCGGTTTGCAGAATCGCGCGGGTGAACACCCCTGTCCCACCACCCAGTTCCAGCACGCGACCGTCCAGCGGGTCGATCTGCGCCACCATCAACCGGGCGAGATAGCGGCTGGATGGCACCACCGACGCAGTCTGGCGCGGCTTCTTCACCCAGGCGGCGAGGAAATCGAGATATTCGGTGGCGCGGGCGCGAAATTCCCCGCCCGGCAAGGCGATCGCCCGACTACGCTTGGGCTTATGCTGCATAAGCGAAATGCGACCGCTTTATTTCCATCCCGACTCCCTTAGCGGGGACAAAGGGCGGCGTCGATTGCCTTTCGCTTAGGTCAGCCCGCATCGCGCTGGCCCGACAGCATGTCGACCCGTTCCTGCAACCAGTCGGCCACCGCGCCGATCCGCGCCAGCTTGCGCAGGTCGCCATGCATGACCAGCCAGAAGCTGCGGGTGATTTCCACCCGGTCGGCCATCAGCGGCACCAGGCCGGGGTCGCGCCGCGCGATAAAGTCGGGCAGCACGCCGATCCCCGCCCCGTCCGCGATCATCCGCTGCTGCATGATGATGCTGGTCGATCGCAATGTCGCCTCCAGCCCCGCCTCCACCTCATCCAGATAATCCAGTTCGGGGGAGAAGATGAATTCGGGCACATAGCCGACCAGCACATGGTCGCGCAGGTCCACCGGGGCGGCCGGCGTACCAGCCCGCGCCAGATAGGCCGGCGCGGCATAAAGATGCAGCCGATAATCGCCCAGCCGCCGCACCGTCAGCCGTCCGCGCTGCGGCCGCGCCAGCATCACCGCCATGTCGGCTTCGCGGTTGGATGGATTGAGGAAGCCGGATGCTGTCACAAGGTCGAGCCTGATGCCCGGATGCCGCCGGTTGAAATCGCCCATGCCCGGCGCTAATACCCAGGTGCCGAACCCTTCGGCCACCGAGAGACGAACCTGCCCGGCCAGCCGATGCTCCTGCCCCTTCACATCCTCCATCGCGGCGAGCGCGGCGCTTTCCGCGCCCTCCGCATGGTGCAGCAGCGCCTGCCCGCGCGCCGTCAGCGTCCGTTCCCCGGCAGCCAGTTCGAACAATTCAGCGTCGAGCGCCTTTTCCAGGCGCGCCAGCCGCCGCGCGATGGTGGTCGCATCAATGCCAAGCGCGCGGGCGGCAGGCGCGACCTTGCGGGCGCGGGCGACCGCCAGAAATACCCTGAGATCGTCCCAGTCGAACATGCACGCGCCTATCCTGCAAATTTGCAGCCTGTCCATGCACAACTTCGCCATTGCTTGCAATAACGCGGCATTGCTAGAAGCGTCTGGACAAGCGATCCTGCTGCGCCGCGCCCATCATTGGCGTGCCGGACAGGCTTGCGGAGGATGGAGAGCATGACCCAGTTCGACCTGACCGAGGACCAGCGCGCCATTCAGGAGATGGCGCAGCGGTTCACCGCCGATGCGATCACACCCCATGCGGCGGAGTGGGACGAAAAGCATATTTTCCCCCGCGACACGATCCGGGCCGCCGCGGACCTGGGCTTTGGCGGCATTTATGTGTCGGAGGAATCGGGAGGCATCGGCCTGGGCCGGCTGGAATCCGCGCTCATCATGGAAGCGATGGCCTATGGCTGCCCCTCCACCAGCGCCTTCATCTCGATCCACAATATGGGCGCCTGGATGATCGACCGTTTCGGCGGGCAGGCGGTCAAGGACAAATATCTGCCCGACCTGGTGCCGATGGCGCGCATGGCCAGCTATTGCCTGACCGAAGCGGGCGCGGGATCGGACGCTGCCGCGCTCAAGACCAAGGCGGTCAGGGACGGCGACGATTATATCGTGACCGGCTCCAAGCAGTTCATTTCCGGCGGCGGCGAGAATGAGGTCTACCTCGCCATGGTCCGCACCGGGCCAAATACACCGGAAGGAAATGGGCCGAAGGGCATCTCTTGCCTCGTCATCGAAAAGGACATGCCCGGCGTCAGCTTCGGCGCGCAGGAACGCAAGCTGGGCTGGCACAGCCAACCGACCGCGCAGGTCAATTTCGATGGCGTGCGGGTACCGGTGGAAAATCTGGTCGGCGCGGAGGGCGAAGGCTTTCGCATCGCGATGATGGGGCTGGACGGCGGCCGCCTCAATATCGGCGCCTGCTCGCTGGGCGGGGCGCAACGCTGCATCGATGAAAGCGTGCGCTATACTAAGGATCGCAAGCAGTTCGGCCAATCGATCGCCGATTTCCAGAATACGCAGTTCACCCTGGCCGACATGCAGACCGAATTGGAGGCCGCCCGCACGCTGCTCTATGCGGCCGCGGTCAAGGTGACGGACAATGCCCCCGACAAGACCCGCTTCGCCGCGATGGCGAAACGCTTCGCTACGGACACCGGATCGTCGGTGGCCGATCGCGCGCTGCAATTGCATGGCGGATACGGCTATCTGATGGATTATCCGATTGAGCGCATCTGGCGCGACCTGCGGGTGCATTCCATTCTGGAGGGCACCAACCAGGTCATGCGGATGATTGTGGCGCGGGACATGTTGCGGTGAACGCGATCCTCTCCCCTTGGGGAGAGGATATGAAGCCTTGGCGCGGCACGCGCCTAGGCGAAGTTGGAGAGGGGCCTGCGCGCGTTCCCCCTCTCCCAGCTCCCCCGAAGGGGCGAGGCAGGAGATAAGAATGACCGACCAAGTCCTGACCTTCATCGAAAACGGCGTGGGCCGCATCCGCCTGAACCGGCCCAGGGCGATCCATGCCCTCGCCCCGGAGATGTGCGACGCGATCAACGATGCTTTGCTGGCGTGGCGTGAGGACGATGCGGTCACCGCGGTCATGATCGACCATCTGCCCGCCGCCGATGGCGATCCCAAATTGTCGCGCGGCTTCTGCGCGGGCGGCGACATCGCGCTGATCGCCAACAGCGCCAAGGCCGACTGTATCGAGGCGGAGCGATTCTTTCATGTCGAATATCAGATGAACCATCTGCTGTTCGTTTATGGGAAGCCGATCGTCGCGTTCATGGATGGCATCGTCATGGGCGGCGGCGTGGGACTATCCCTGCCGGCCCGCTTCCGCGTCGCGACGGAGCGGACGACTTTCGCCATGCCCGAAACCGGCATCGGCCTGTTCCCCGACGTGGGCGGCGGCTGGTTCCTGCCGCGCCTGCCCGGCCGCGTCGGCGCCTGGCTGGCGGCGACGGGCGCGCGGATCGACGGGGCGGATTGCGCCGCGATCGGCATCGCCACCCACTATATCGCATCGGACAGGCTGGATGCGATCAAGGCGCGCATCCTGGCCGACCCCTTGGGGCTGGACGAGATATTGGCGGAAAATGACGAGACCCCGCCGCCTTCGAAGCTGGACGCGCACAGCGCCGAAATCGACCGGCTGTTCGCCTCCGACAAGGCGGAGGAGATCGTCGCGGCGCTGCAAGCAGATGGCGGCGCATGGGCGACCAAGCAATTGTCCGTGCTCGCCACCAAATCGCCCCAGACGATCAAGGTGGCGCTGCGCCAGCTGGTCGAAGGCGCAGCCCAGCCCGATTTCGCCGCGAACATGGCGATGGAATATGGACTGGCCTGCGCGATCATCCGCCGCCCCGATTTCGTCGAGGGCGTGCGCGCGGTGATATTCGACAAGGATAATGTGCCGCAATGGAACCCGGCTACGCTGGAGGGGGTGAGCGATGCGATGATCGATGCGATCTTTGCGCCGCTGCCCGCGGAGAAGCAATGGACACCGCTGCCGGCTGTCGCAGACGCCAGCGCCCGATTGATAATCGACAAGAGGAAGCCCGGAACATGACCCAGACGATCGCCTTTATCGGCCTTGGCAATATGGGCGGCGGGATGGCCGCCAACCTGCTGAAAAACGGCTATGCCGTGCGCGCATTCGACCTGTCGGAGGAGGCTTTGGCCAAGGCCGAAGGCCATGGCGCCGTCCGTGCCGCCAGCGCCGCCGACGCCGTGACCGGCGCCGATGCGGTGGTGACGATGCTGCCCGCCGGCAAGCATGTGGAGAGCGTCTATAACGACCAGGTATTCGGCGTGGCGAAGCCCGGCGCGCTCTTTCTGGATTGCTCCACCATCGACGTCGCCACCGCCCGCCGGGTGATCGAGGCGGCGGTCGCAAAGGGGTTCGAGATGGTCGACGCGCCGGTCTCCGGCGGCATCGCGGCGGCCAATGGCGGCACGCTGACCTTCATGGTCGGCGGCGCGGACGATGCCTTTGCCAAGGCCAAACCGATCCTGTCGGCCATGGGCAAGGCGGTGATCCATGCCGGCGGCGCGGGCAATGGCCAGGGCGCGAAAATCTGCAACAATATGCTGCTGGGCGCGACAATGGTCGCCACCTGCGAGAGTTTCGCGATGGCGAAGAAGCTCGGCCTTGACCCGCAGACCTTCTACGACATCAGCAGCGTGTCGTCGGGCCAGAGCTGGTCGATGACCAGCTACTGCCCCGTCCCCGGCGTCGGCCCGCAAACGCCGGCCGACAATAGCTATCAGGGCGGCTTTGCGGTCGGCCTGATGCTCAAGGATCTGAAACTGGCGACCGAAGCCGCCGCCTCGGTCGGGGCCAGCGTGCCGATGGGCAACGCCGCCGAAGCGCTCTATCAAATGCTCGCCAACCAAGGCGAAGCTGCCCGCGACTTTTCGCTGATGATCGAGATGCTGGAGGGGAGATAGGCAATCCCACTCCGTTCGCTTCGAGCGAAGTCGAGAAGCGGCTGGCTCAGCGCTTCCCGTTTCTCGACTTCGCTCGAAACGAACGGATGTTGTTATTTGCCTTTCCCTGCCTCCGCCGCCGCCAGCACGCGCAGGACATTGCCGGACCAGATTTTCTGGATGTCGGCTTCGCTATAACCGGCCTTGAGCAGCGCGTCGGTGATCTTGGGCAGGGCGACCACATCCTCCATGCCCACCACGCCGCCGCCGCCGTCCCAGTCCAGGCCGATGCCCACATGATCCGGCCCGACGACCTTGAGCGCATGGAGCATGTGCGCCATGAAATCGTCAAAGGTCGGCTTGTCGGTATCGGGATACAGCCTGTCGATCTCCTGCCGCTTGGCCAGCAGTTCGGCGCGCTTTCCCGTCGATATCTTGGCGTCTTCGCGCATCTGGCCATAAAGCGCCATCAGCGCCTTCTGCCGTTCGGGGTTGGGCTTGGATGCGCGCAGATAGGCACCATAGGCGTTCATCTGGATCACGCCGCCCTTAGCCGCCAGCGCCTTGAGATGATCGTCATCAATGTTGCGCGGATGGTCATAGACCGCCTTGCAACCCGAATGGGTCAGCAGCACCGGAGTCGTGGACAGCGCCAGCAGATCGTCCAGCACCTGGTCCGACGAGTGCGACGCGTCGGGCACGATGCCCAGGCGGTTCATTTCCGTGAGCAATTGCTTGCCCAACGGGCTGAGGCCGCCATAGCGTGGCTTCTTCGACGGGTCGGTCGAGCTGTCTGCGAACTGGTTATGCGCGAAATGGGCAAAGCCCGATACGCGCACGCCCATGTCGTAGAAGGTCTTGATGAGCGAGACATCCTCGCCCAGCGGATAGGCGTTCTCGATCGACATATAGACGATGCGCTTGCCCGCCGCCGCGATCGGCGCCGCTTCCTTCGCCTCCAGCGCGAGTGCGAAATTGGCCGGGTCGGCGGCCACCATGTTGCGGATCGACAGGCCGCGCAGGATCGCAAAGTCGCGTGCCTTGCGGAACCCCTCCACCGTCAGCGGCCCCTGCCCCGTATAGATCGCCCAGAAACCACCATCCAGGCCGCCCTTCTTCATGCGGGGCAGATCGACCTGGGTGAAGTCGCTATGGACGCCATGCTCCTCGTCGATCGACCAGCCGGGCAGGTCGAGCGAGGCGGGCGTGTCGAGATGGCTGTCGAGGGTGATCAGCTTCTGGTGCAGCTGATACACTTTCTTGGACACATCCTGCGCATATGTGGCGGCGGGGAGCAGCGCCAAAAGCGCTGCCCCCATCATCCAGCTTGCCCGCATCAGATTTCGCCCGAGATGGTGAACTGGAAGGTGCGCGGGGACAGCGGACGGAAGTTGCCGTCGCCCGTCACCGCGGCCGAGATGTAGGATAGCGTATCCTTGTCGAAGATATTGTCGACGTTGAAGCGTGCCTTCATGCCCTTGACCGGACCCAGGCTGAAGCCGTCGCCGATGTCGACATAGGCGCTGAACACGGTGAAGCCCTTGACGCTGGACCCGGCCGAATTGTCGAAAGTCGACCAGCGGCGCGACGTATATTTGCCGGAGAAGTTGCCGACCAGCCAGCTGGCCGGTTCGATGGTCACGCCGCCATTGACGATCCATTTGGCGCTGTCGGGGATATATTTGCCGTCGGTCCGGTAGGTGGTCGTGGCGGTGACGATATCGTCCTTGAACTTGGCGATATTATAAGTGGCGTTGAGGTTGAAATAGGCGAGGCCATTGAGCGCCGACGGCTTGAATGTGCCGCTGAATTCCGCGCCATAGGCGCTGACCCGGCCGACATTCTGGAAGAAGGTTTCGATGACGTTGGTGGTGCCGGGCAGGATCGATCCGATCGACTGGATGCGGTTCTTGAACTTGGTATAGTAACCCGCCAGCGAAGCGTAGAATTGCCCCTGGTTCGTGCGGATGCCGGCCTCGAAATTCTGCGAGCGTTCCGGCGCGGGCGCAGGCACGCCGGCCGCGCTGCTGTTGAGAGAAACGGAGAAGACATCGTCCAGCCCCTTGGGCAGCGCCATATTTTCCGCATAGGACGCGAAAATCTGGGTCTGGTTGTTGATCTTGTAAAGTACGCCCGCCATCGGCAGGAAGCCGTCGCTATAGCTGGTGCGCAGCGTCTGCGGACCCCAGCCCGCAACCCAGATCGGCGCAGCGGTGGTGCCGGCATTGCGGTAATAATCGTTGAAGTCGCGATAGCCGCTGTAGCGATAGTCGATGTTCAGCGCCTTGACGCCCAGGTCGAAGATCAGGCTGTCGTCCAGCAGCGCGATCCGGTCCTTGACGAAGGCCTGGGTCGTGTTGCGTTCCGACTGATAATTGCGGCGGACATAGACCAGATCGTCCAGGTCGGGCGCGCTGGCGGGCGATCCGTCGATGGTGTTGTAGCGCGCCTGGGTGCGGTTATAGGTATCGACTTCGGCCCACAGCCCGACTTCGATCG
This sequence comes from Pseudomonadota bacterium, assembly GCA_040389985.1. GTDB lineage: Bacteria > Pseudomonadota > Alphaproteobacteria > Sphingomonadales > Sphingomonadaceae > Sphingobium. Next base: position 30,853 of record JAZJZH010000008.1, on the reverse strand, counting down.
TCTGGACGCCCAGTTCCCAATGCAGCTTGGTGGTCAGGCCATAGCGCTCGCCCCCCACGGTCGACAGGCCATATTGCGTGCCCTTAGGCGCGCTCAGCGCGATGCCCGCCGCCGTCTGCCGCTGATATTGCAGCAGGCTGTTGGAATAGGTGTCGGGCGACACGCCATAGCCGCCCTTATCCTCATAATAAGCCGTCGCTTCGGCCCAAATGCCGTCAGCGATGCCGGCATGGACCGTGCCGCCATAGAGCTTATCATCGCGCACGTTGATGGCGAGCGTGTTGGTATAGGCATAGTTGGCGTTGCTGAACGCGGGGCCACCGGCGACAGGCGCGAAGCCCGGCGTGGTGTTGGGCACGACCGAGATATAGCCGCGATCCCGGCCGCTCTTGCCGCCGATGTCGGTGCCGGTCAGATATTGGCTGCGGCTGAGCGAGGGGGAGTCAAAGTCGTTGAACTTGTTCGACACGAATTTGAAGCGCGCCCAGCTGTCGCCGCCTAGATCGGCATGGACCATGCCTTCCCAATGTTCGCGGTCGACCGTGCCGTCGCCGCGCCACAGGTCGGTGTCCAGCTTGGTGCGGCTGACATAGGCGCGGAACGGACCGACTTGGCCCGTGCTGGCGCGGATGAAGGTGCGCTTCATGTCGAAATCGCCAAAGCTCTGGGACACGAACAGGCCCATCTCTTCCTGCGGCGCTATGCTGTTATATTGCACGACCGGGCCAAGCGTCGAGTAACTGGGCAGGCCCACATCGCCCGCGCCGACCGCGGCCTCCACCACGCCCAGATTTTCATTGTCGACATAGCGGAATACCGGGCTGCCGCCGAAGGCGTCGCTGCGGCCGGTGGGTATGCCGTCGACCACGAAGCCGATCTGGTCGAGGTTGAAGGCGCGTGTCTGGACGCTGTTGCCGAACTCGTACAGGCCCAGCGCGCCGTCGGTCTGAACGTTGAAGCCGGGCAGCTGCTCCAGCATCTTGAGGCCCGAAATGCCCGACGGGGCCGACAGCAGAGCCTCGCGCGTGACCGCCACGACGTTGCTCACCTTGTCTTCGCCGATCGCTTCGGCCGATTGGGAAATGCGGCGACCGGTGACGGTGATCGTCTCGTCGCCATCCCCGACCGGTTCCTGCGCATGGGCGGCGCTCAGCGCGCCAGTGGCGCAGGCGAGCAGCAAGGCCGCGCGCGAGGAAAGACGGATGGACGAGATAACGGACATGCAAAGGCTCCCTGTTTCACAACAAGCCAATCAGGGGCGCGTGGCGCCGCACCTCTCCCACGGACGATGAAAGCGGACGCATCGCTGCGCCCGCCAATTCGTTCTTCAGTTTCCTTGTGAAACGAGAGTGGCGGAAAGACCCGCCATCGACCAATGAGAATTTCTCAGCGGATAGGCGGGAATCATAAGGTAAGAGATATAAAGCAGCGTGTTCACGCGCAGGCGGGAACCTAGTTCAGAGGGCCGGACTAGGCTCCCGCCTGCGCGAGAGCACGCTGCGTATTAGATCGATATAGACGCTCAGCGGCCCTGCCAGACGCCGGGGCGCTTTTCGACGAAGGCGGTCATGCCTTCCTTCTTGTCCTGCGTCGCGGTCAGGATCTGGAACAGGCGACGTTCGGTCAGCAGCCCCTGCGCCAGGCCGGTTTCGAAGGCGATGTTGACCATTTCCTTGTTCACCATCGCCGCCATGGGCGGCATCGCGGCGATCGCCGCGGCGGTCTTGAGCGCTTCGTCCAGAAGGTCAGCGGCGGGCACGATGCGGCTCACCAGCCCCGAACGCTCCGCTTCGGCGGCGTCCATCATCCGGCCGGTCAGGCACATTTCCATCGCCTTGGCCTTGCCCACCGCGCGGGTCAGCCGCTGCGACCCGCCCATGCCGGGCGCGACGCCCAGCTTGATTTCGGGCTGGCCGAATTTCGCGGTGTCGCCCGCCAGGATGAAGTCGGCCATCATCGCCAGTTCGCAACCGCCGCCCAGCGCGAAGCCCTGCACCGCCGCGATCCACGGCTTGCGGGTCGCGACCACTCCGGTCTGCCAACCGGAGAAGAAATCCTCCAGAAAAAAGTCGGCGGCGTCCTTGTCGACCATTTCCTTGATGTCGGCGCCCGCGGCGAACGCCTTTTCGCCGCTGCCGGTCAGCACCGCGCAGCGCTGGGTCGTATCGGCGTCATAGGCGCCAAAGGCGGCGCTAAGCTCGGCCAGCACCTGGCTGTTGAGCGCGTTCAGCGCCTGCGGCCGGTTGAGCGTGATCAGCGTTACCGCGTCGCGCTGTTCGACCAGGATGGTTTCATAGGTCATCGCCGTCTCCTCTAAGCTTTGAGACCGCTCTATTGGCATGGGCGGCGCTTCGCCAGCCCCAACGCAACGCATTTGCGCCGAGCCTATCGGCACAGATGCATGAAATCGCGATCATAGCTTTTGAGATGCGCCCCGCCATCGACATAGAGCGTCTGCCCCGTCACGGCGGTCGCTTCGACCAGATAGAGCACCGCCTGCGCGATTTGCTCGGCATGCGGCAGGCGGGCGAGCGGCATCATCTCCGCCAGCCGCTCCATCTGCGCCGGGTCATAGTCGGGCGTCGCGATCGTCAGGCCAGGCGCGACGGCGTTGACCCGCACTTTGGGCGCGAGGCTGGTGGCGCTGGTGCGCGTCAGCCCGGCCAGCGCCAGCTTCGACAATGTGTAAGCCAGCTGGTCAGCATGGGGATGGTCGATCCGCTGGTCGAGAATGTTGACGATGCAGCGATCGCCAACGCCAGCCGGTATCATGGCGAACGCCTTGGTCAGCAGGGTCGGCGCGGCGCAGTTGACGGCATAATGGCGCATCAAATCGTCGGCGGTGACCGTGTCGAGCCGGTCCTGCCCGAACAGGGCGGCGCTGTTGATCAATATGTCGGGCGGGCGGCCGAACCGCTCCGCGACCTTGGCGACCAGTTCCTCCGCCCCTTCGGGATCGGCGAAATCGACGACGAAGCCATCCCATTCGGTCCGCTCCTCCTCGAAGGTCAGCGCCAGATGGGAATCGAGCCGCGTGTCGTGGCTGCCATGGACGGCGAGCGAATGGCCCGCCTTGGCCAGCGCAGCGGCAATGATGCCGCCCAGCCGCCGATGCCCGCCAGTGACGAGCGCCAGCCGCTTGGGCGCCAGCGGCGCGCCGACCGGCGCCGCGTTGCTACGCGCCTTGCCCAGGGGACGATAGGCCGGTTCCTTGTCGTCGCTCATGAAGCGATGAGCTTCAGCACTTCCTCCCGCGACTTTTCACTGTCGCGGAACACGCCGAGCATACGGCTGGTCTTCATGACGACGCCCGGCGTGCGGACGCCGCGCCCGGTCATGCAGCCATGGGTCGCCTCTATCACAACAGCGACGCCCTGGGGCTTCAAATGCTCCCAGATGCAGTTGGCGACTTCGGACGTCAGCCGTTCCTGCACCTGGAGGCGGTTGGCATAGGCGTGCAGGACGCGGGCGAGCTTGGAAATGCCGACCACGTAGTCACCGGGCAGATAGGCGATATGCGCCTTGCCCACGATCGGCGCCATATGATGTTCGCAATGCGACTGGAAGGGGATGCCCTTGAGCAGGACCACATCGTCATAGCCGCCCACTTCATGGAAGATGCGCGAAAGATGATAGGCCGGATCGTCGCCATAACCGCGGCAATATTCCTTCCAGGCGCGCGCCACCCGTTCGGGCGTTTCCAACAGGCCTTCGCGTTCGGGGGCATCGCCCGACCAGCGGATCAGGGTACGGATCGCCTCGCTGACTTCGGCCGGGACCGGCGCCTTGCCGTCGCCAACAATTTCCGTTTCGAGTTCACATGCCATGAACAGGGCCACTCCTTATGCGTTGGGGTGGCATATGGCGGCTGAGGTGCGCGATGGCCAGTGTCTTTCGGGGATGCTGGACACAAGATCGCCGTGGTGGCAAGTCAGGGAATAATCGGGACCGCCACATCACAATGCCTCTACCCATCGTCATCCATGCGCACTGAACGGATCGCCGCCGTCCTGCTGGCGGCCGGATCGTCCAGCCGCTTTGGCGACGATGACAAGCTGATGGCCGACCTGCGCGGCAAGCCGCTCGCCGCCCATGTGCTGGAAACGGTCGCGTCCATGGCCTTTGCCGAATTGATCGCGGTCGTGCGCCCGATCGCGGACGCCCCGGTCATTCATCGCAAACTGGACCGACGCGGCTATAGCATCATCGTCAACGACCGGCCCGAAGAGGGGATATCGGGTAGCATCGTGCGCGCGGTCGAACATGTCATGCCCAACCTGAAGATACGGGGCATATTGATCTGCCTGGCCGACATGCCCGATGTGCCGCAGACCCATTATAACCGCATCTGCCTGGCGGCGGAGGATATAAGGTCCGTGGTCGCCTCCACCGACGGCTTCTCCTCCTCCCCGCCCGCTTTTATCGGCCGCAAGCATTTCCCCGAATTGCTGGCGTTGAAGGGCGACCAGGGCGCGCGCGCGCTGCTGAGCCACGGTATCCAGATCGAAACGAGCGGCAATGTGCTGCACGATATCGACACGCCGGAAGATCTGCCAGGCTGGCGGCCCGTGACGCCGCAATAGGCCCAGAGCGGCTTTAGTTGGACCGGGTCGGATCGGTCATCGGATCGCCCATTTCGCGCGGATCGGGCGCGCGGCTGATCGGCAGCGATCCGGTCTGGCGCTCCAGCATCCGATGCACCACCGGCGGGTTCGGGCCGGCATGGAGCGCGTGGATGGCCTGGCTATTGTCGATGTCGGCCACGGTACGCCGCTGATTGTGGCGGACATAATCCAGCCAGGTCGAGACATGATAGCGCTCCACCCATAGGGACGGATCGCCCAGGTCGCGCATCAACGTCCAGCCATGGGCGCCGTCACGCCGGCGGATGCGCCGCCGCTCGCTCATCGCGGAGAGGAAGGGGACGACCGAACCGGCCGGGATGCGATATTCGATGGTGACGACCACCGGCCCGCTGCGCGGTTCCACCGGCACCGCCGTATCGGGTTCGCGCCAGCTGTTCTGGAGGTCGAGATTATCCTCGCCGGTCTGCGCGAGCGGGCGAAGAAAACCCAGCATGGCGGCGGCGAATTGCGCGACGGCGGAGGCATAGAGCGCCTCGACGACGCCATGATGCTCCGCGATCCAGCCGAACATCCAGGCGCCAATCGCCATGCCGCCGAAAGCGGTCATCTGATAGAGCGACACCGCCCGCGCGACGACCCAGCGCGGCGCCGACATCTGCACCGACACGTTGAACGTCGCGAGCGCGGTCACCCAGCCCATGCCCGCCAGCAGATAGCCGAGCAGGGCCAGCGCCAGCCAGCTGCTCGCGCCCGTGATCGCGGTGCCCAGCGCCAGGATCAGCGCAGCCGACCGCACCATAGTTTCCACCGAGAAGCGCGCGCGCAAATGGCGGGTCGAGAGCGCCGCGAGCACCGCGCCGATGCCGAACGCCCCGCTGGTCAGGCCGAACGTCAGCGCCCCGCCGCCCAGCACGTCGCGCGCGACCAACGGCATCAGCGCCGACACCGCGCTCGCGCCGATACCGAAGACCGCGCCGCGCAGCAGCACCAGCCGGATATTGGGCGACATGGCGACATAGCTGAGGCCCGCCTGCATCGCGACGCCCAGCCGTTCGCGCGGCAGCAGCTTGGGCGGCAGGTCCGGCCGCCAGCGGGACAGGACCGTCAGCAGCGCGATATAGCTGACCGCATTGGTCAGGAACGCCGCCGCCGCCCCGGCCACCGCGACGATCACGCCGCCCAGCGCCGGGCCGACGCTGCGCGCCAGATTAAAGCCCATCGAATTCATTGCGACCGCGCTGGGCAGGATGGCGCGCGGCACCATGTCGCCGACCGACGCCTGCCAGGCGGGACCGTTGATCGCGGTGGCGCACCCCAGAAGGAAGGTGAAACCGAGCAGCAGCCAGGGCGTGACCAGTCCGGCCCAGGCGGTGAGCGCCAGCGCGGTGGACACGATCAGCATCGACGCCTGGCACGCGATCATCACCTTGCGCCGATCCAGATTGTCCGCGACCGCCCCGGCCCAAAGGGAAAACAGCATGATCGGCAAAGTCGTCGCGGCCGGGACCAGCGCGATCAGTTGGGGGGAGGCCGAAAGCGAGGTCATCATCCAGGCCGCGCCGACCGACTGGATCAGGCCACCGAAGTTGGACGCCAGGCTGGCGGTCCAGATAGCGCGGAAGATGGGGATGGAAAGCGGCGAAGGGGTTTGCTGATTCGGGGCTGGCGTCAGGCTATCCATAGCAGGGGGATATAGGCCGCAATGGCCGACGCGCAACGCTTCTAGGCGCGCCCTGTCCGCAGCGCGGCGGCCCAATCGGCCCGGCCATGCGCCTGCGCCGCGCGGGCGGCAGCGTCCCAGTCATAGCGGATCGCGACGGATTCTGCCGTCCATCCGGCCGCCATCCGCTCCGCGATCGCATAGCGGGCATGGGGCGATCCCGTCTCCACCTTATGCGGAAAGGGATGGTCGTCGGCGTAGGCGGGCAGGCCGACGCTGCCCGGATTGACGATCATTCCGCCGCCCGGCCGATGGTAGATGCGCGGGACGTGCGTGTGGCCACACAGCACCAGCGGCGCGGCGACACCCCCTGCCCGCGCTTCCACCTCCTCCGCGGTCGCGGGCCGCAACCCTGTGGGGTCGAGCGTTTCGAGCCAGTAGCAAAGATCGTCGCCCGGCGCGCCGTGGACCATCAGCACATCGTCGGCGAGCCACAGGCTGTCGGGTAGCGACCCGATCCAGTCGCGATGACGGGATTGCAAGACCGCGTCGGTATAGCGGTCCGACGCGCCCATGCGACCCGGATGCTGGGTCAGCAATTGCCGCTCATGATTGCCGCGGATCGTGGGCAGGTCGAGCGCCATCAGCCGGTCAGCCGTTTCGCAGGGGAAGAGCGGGCCGGACAATATATCGCCCAGATTGACGATCGCATCCACGCTCCGCCCCTCGACATCGGCCAGCACGGCGTCGAGCGCGGCGATATTGCCGTGAATGTCGGAGAGGATGGCGATCCGCATCGCCCGTCAATGACACAGGGATTCGCACCGCGAAAGGACGGAATGCGACAGGGAGTTGGACAGTATCAGCGATGTTTCGCGCAAGCCTCTCCGCCTGCCGCTACGGCAGGGCGGGACGGCACGGCCGTCATGCATTTGCCCTTGCACTTTACGTAAACGTAAATACATTTCGCTTCACATCCAGTGCGCCCACAGGGCAGCCCACGGAGAGGGAAAGACATGGAAGCCTATATTTACGACGCCGTCAGGACGCCCCGTGGCCGGGGTAAGGCCGACGGGTCGCTGCACCAGATCACACCGCTTCAATTGGCGACACAGGTGCTGGAGGCCGTGCGCGACCGCAGCCAGATCGATACTGCCGATGTGGACGATGTGATCCTCGGCTGCGTCAGCCCGGTCGGCGAACAGGGTGCGGACATCGCCCGCATCGCGGTGCTGAACGCGGATTATGCGGAAACCGTGCCGGGCGTGCAGATCAACCGCTTCTGCGCGTCGGGCCTTGAAGCCGTGAATATGGCCGCCGCGAAAGTCTATTCGGGTGAGGCGATGTTCGCGATCGGCGGCGGGGTCGAATCGATGAGCCGCGTGCCGATGGCGTCGGACGGCGGCGCTTGGGCGATGGACCCGTCGGTCGCCTACAAAACCTATTTCGCGCCGCAGGGCATCGGCGCGGACGTGATCGCCACAAAGTTCGGCATCAGCCGCGACGATGCGGATGCCTATGCGGTCGAGAGCCAGAAGCGCGCCAAGCAGGCGTGGGACGAGGGCCGCTTTGCCAAGTCGATCGTGCCGGTCAAGGATGTGATCGGCCGGGTCGTGCTGGACCATGACGAACATATGCGCCCCGAAGCGACGATGCAGTCGCTAGGCGCCCTGAAGCCCAGCTTCGCCGCGCTGGGCGAGGATATGCCCGGTTTCGATACGGTGGCGCTGCTGCGCTATCCCGAACTGGAGAAGGTCAACCATGTCCATCATGCCGGCAACAGCAGCGGCATCGTCGACGGTGCGGCCGCCGTGCTGGTCGGCAACAAGGATATGGGCGAGAAATACGGCCTGAAGCCCCGCGCCCGCATCCGCGCCATGGCATCGATCGGGTCGGAGCCGCTGATCATGCTGACCGGGCCGGAATTCGTCGCGGGAAAGCTGCTGAGCCGCGCCGGCATGACCACGGCCGACGTCGACCTGTGGGAACTGAACGAAGCCTTCGCGTCGGTCGTGCTGCGCTACATGCAGGCGATGAACCTCGACCATGACAAGATCAACGTCAATGGCGGAGCGATCGCCTTTGGCCATCCGCTAGGTGCGACCGGGGCGATGGTGCTGGGCACGGCGCTGGACGAGCTGGAGCGGACCGGCAAGGGCACCGCGCTCGTCAACCTGTGCGTCGGCGCGGGCATGGGCACCGGCATCATCATCGAGCGTATTTGATAAATATAATCCGTTCGTCCTGAGTAGCCATTGAGCGAAGTCGAAATGGCGTATCGAAGGATGCTTCGATACGGGGCTTCGACAGGCTCAGCCCCTACTCAGCACGAACGGAGATGGGAAAGGCTGCATCATGAACACCATAAACTTCGACATCGACGCAGACGGCATCGCCACGCTGACCATCGACGTCCCCGGTCAGTCGATGAACGTCATAGGCCTGGATTTCTTGGCCGACCTGGACGCCGCGATCACGCGCATCGCGTCCGAAGAGGGCATCAAGGGCGCGGTCATCGCGTCGGGCAAGGATAGCGGCTTCATGGCGGGCATGGACCTGAAATTTTTCGGGTCAATGCTGGCGAAGGCTGGCGCAGCGCCCTCCCCCGCCGCGCTATACGACGATCTGTTCGTGCTGAACGCCCTGTTCCGCCGCCTGGAAACCAGCGGCAAGCCGGTCGCCTGCGCGATCGAAGGCACCTGCGTTGGTGGCGGGTTCGAACTGGCGCTGGCCTGCCATCGCCGTTTCGTGGGGGACAGCCCGAAGACGCAGCTGGGCCTGCCCGAAATCCTGATCGGCCTGTTCCCAGGCGGCGGCGGTTCGCAACGCCTGCCGCGCATCATGGGGGTGCAGGCCGCTTTGATGTATATGCTCCAGGGCAAGCTGTTCCGTCCGACGGAAGCGGCGATGCTGAAGGTGGTCGATGCCGTCGTGCCGCAGGGCACGGCGCTCGCTGCAGCGCGCGAATGGGTGAAGGCCAATCCCAACGCCAACACCCAGCCGTGGGACGTCAAGGGCTATAAGGTGCCCGGCGGTGCCGGCGGCTTCAACCCCGGCTTCGTCCAGACCATGGCCGGCGCGCTGCCGATGACGCTGAAACAGACGCAGCGCAATATGCACGCGCCGATCGCTTTGCTGTCGGCCGTCTATGAAGGCATCACCCTGCCAATGAACAAGGCGATCCAGATCGAGAGCCAATATTTCGCCAAGGTCGCGGCCGATCCACAGGCCAGCAACATGATCCGCACCCTGTTCGTCAACAAGCAGGCCGCCGAACGCGGCGCGCGCCGGCCCAAGGGAGAGGCCAAGGCGCCGACCCGGAAACTGGCGATGCTGGGCGCGGGCATGATGGGCGCGGGCATCGCCACCGTCGCGGCGCAGGCGGGGATCGAAGTCGTGCTGTTCGACCGTGACCTGGCCTATGCGCAGAAGGGCAAAGCGCATGTCGAGGAAGTGCTGAAGAAGCGGTTGGGCAAGGGCATGACGCCGGAGAAGCTGGCGGATACGCTGGCCCGCGTGACCCCGACCACCGACTATGCCGATCTGGCCGGGGCTGACTTCGTGATCGAAGCGGTGTTCGAGGATGTGAGCATCAAGGCGGAAGTGACCAAGCAGGTGGAAGCTGTGCTGGGCGCAGACACCATCTTCGGGTCCAACACCTCCACCTTGCCGATCACGAAACTGGCGCAGGCCTGGACGAAGCCGGAGAATTTCATCGGCGTCCATTTCTTCTCGCCGGTCGAGAAGATGCCGCTGGTGGAGATCATCCTGGGCGAGAAGACGGGCCCCGCCGCCATCGCCAAGGCGCTGGATTTCGTGGCGCAGATCAAGAAAACGCCTATCGTCGTGCATGACAGCCGTGGCTTCTACACCTCGCGCAGCTTCGGCACCTATGTTCAGGAAGGCGCGGAACTGGTCGGCGAAGGCGTCAATTCGGCGCTGATCGAAAATGCCGGCAAGCAGTTGGGGATGCCGACCGGACCGCTGGCCGTCAGCGACGAGGTGTCGATCGAACTGGGCTGGAAGATCATGAGCGCGGCCAGGAAGGAACTGGGCGACGCCTATGTGCCGCAGGCGTCGGATGACATCATGGTCAAGATGGTCGAGGCAGGTCGCCTGGGCCGCAAAAATGGCATGGGCTGGTACGACTATCCCGAAGGCGGCAAAAAGCATCTGTCGCCAGTGCTGGGCGAGATGTTCCCGCGCGCCGCGGAGCAGCCTGAAGTCGAGGCGGTGAAGGAACGGCTGCTCTATCGCCAGTTGATCGAATGTGCGCGCTGCTTCGAGGAAGGCGTGCTGGAAACGCCGGAGGATGGCGACATCGGCGCGATCTTCGGCTGGGGCTTTGCGCCTTACACCGGCGGGCCGTTCAGCCATATGGATATGGTCGGCGTCGCCCATGTCGTCGCCGTGCTGGACCGGCTGGCGGCGGCGCATGGCCCGCGCTTTGCCCCGACGGCGCAGCTGCGCGAAATGGCGGCGAGCGGGGCGAACTTCTATCGGCCCGCCACCGCGCAGGCGGCGTGACCCCCCTGTAAATGTTCACTACTCTCGGATAGGGCTGAGAGCGAACATCATACAGCGTGTTCCCGCGAAGGCGGGAACCCAGTTCTGCCACCGGACTGGGTTCCCGCCTTCGCGGGAACACGTGCTTTACCGGGGTGATTGCATGAGCGACAAACCAACAGTCCTCGTAACAGGCGGCGCGGGCTATATCGGCAGCCATGCCGTGCTGGCGCTGAAGGATGCCGGCTATGGCGTCGTCGTGATCGACAATCTGGTCACCGGATTCGATTGGGCGGTGCCGGATGGCGTGACATTGGTGCGCGGCGACATCGCCGACCAGCCGTTGGTCGAAGCGACGTTGCGCGCACATGACGTCAAGGCGATCATGCATTTCGCAGGCTCGGTCGTGGTGCCGGAGTCTGTCGAAAACCCGTTGAAATATTATCATAACAACAGCGCCAAGACCCGCGACCTGATCGAGAGCGCGGTGCGGATGGGCGTACCCCATTTCATTTTTTCGTCCACCGCCGCCACCTATGGCACGCCGGACGTTGAAGCGGTGCGGGAGGATACGCCGCAACAGCCGATCAATCCCTATGGCATGTCGAAGCTGATGACCGAATATATGCTGCGCGACGTGGCCGCGGCGCATCCCATGAATTTCTGCGCGCTGCGTTATTTCAACGTCGCTGGCGCGGACCCGCAGGGGCGCACCGGCCAATCGACGGCGGGGGCGACCCACCTGATCAAGGTCGCGGTCGAGGCGGCGCTGGGCAAGCGCGAGAGCGTGGCCATATTCGGCACCGATTTCGATACGCCCGACGGAACGGGCGTGCGCGACTATATTCATGTAACCGACCTGGCCGCCGCGCATCTGCTGGCGCTGGAAGCATTAATCGCCGAGCCGGATCGCAACCATCTGCTCAATTGCGGCTATGGCCGGGGCTTTTCGGTGCTGGAGGTGCTGGACGCGGTCGATCGCGCGACCAACATGCCCGTCAAGCGGCTCATGGCCGGCCGCCGGGCGGGCGATCCGGGCAAGCTGATTTCCGACAATGGAGCGATCCTCAAGACCTTCCCCTGGACGCCGCGCCATGCCGATCTGGACCAGATCGTCGCTCACGCTTTGGCGTGGGAGCGCAAGCTGGGGGATCGTGAAACAGGCGGGCGCGGATGAGCGCAGCGAGCGTCCGCGCCTTTTTCGCTACCCACGCGCCCGATGTGGCGATCATCGACCAAGGCGTCAGCACGGCGACGGTGATGGAGGCCGCCGCTGCGCTGGGCGTCGAACCGGCGCGGATCGCCAAGACGCTGTCGCTGCGCGTGGGCGATACGGTCGTGCTGGTGTGTGCGCGGGGCGACGCGCGGCTCAGCAACGGCAAGGCGAAGGCGGCGCGGGGCGCCAAGCCGCGGATGCTGGGCGCGGACGAGGTCGAGGCGATCACCGGCCATCCGGTCGGCGGCGTCTGCCCCTTCGGCCTCGCCTCTCCCCTGCGCGTCTATTGCGACGTGTCGCTCAAGGATTTCGCCACCGTTTTTCCCGCTGCCGGATCGCGCACCACATCAGTCGAATTGACGCCCGATCGGCTGGCGGCCTTGACCGGGGGACAGTGGATCGACATCTGCACGCTTCCTGAGATTGCGGAGTAGCCCCATGCCGACCGAACATCTTTTCGCCACCGGGGTTGAGGCCGCCGCCGATATCGCCGCACGCATTGCCGCCATCCTGTCCGATGCGATCGCGCAGCGCGGCGTCGCCAGCATCGCCCTGTCCGGCGGCCGATCGCCCCGACCGGTGCTGGAGGCGCTGAGCCAGGTCGATCTCGACTGGGGCAAGGTCGTGGTGACGCTGGTCGACGAACGCTGGGTCGCGCCCGACAGCGCAGACAGCAATGAAAAGCTGGTGCGCGACACGCTGCTCAAGGGCGCGGCGGCACGGGCGCGTTTCGTGCCGATGAAGACGCCAGCGGCGGACGCCTATGCCGGGCAGCTGGCGGTCGAGGCGGCTTTCGCCGACCTGCCCTGGCCGCTGGACATCATCTTGCTCGGCATGGGTGATGACGGGCATACCGCCTCGCTCTTTCCGCTGGGCAAGGAACTGGCCGAGGGGCTGGCCAGCCAGGCGCTGACGATCGCGGCGACGCCCCCTGCCGCGCCGCATCAGCGTATGTCGCTGACGGCGCACGGGATTTTGCAGAGCCGCCATATCTTCCTGCAAATCAGCGGCGCGGGCAAGAACGCGGTCTATGACCGCGCGCTGGCAGGCGGTCCGGTCGAAGAACTGCCGATCCGGCTGGCGCTGTTGCAGGGCAAGGTGCCGGTCGAGGTGTGGATCGCCGAGATCTGATCCAAGAGCCGTTCGCCCTGAGCCTGTCGAAGAGCCCTTCTTTTCTTCCGATCTTCGAGAGGGAAATAGAGGGCTTCGACAGGCTCAGCCCGAACGGAAGAGAAATGTGCGGATCAGGCCCAGATTGCGCTAATCCCGCACCTCATGCTTGGAAATTAGGTAGCGCCAAACGCCGACCGCATTGATGATCAGCAACGCGACATTCTGCCAGCCTATCCCCTCGCTGTCTTTGTCGAGGAAACCCCAACCGGTCAGCGCGATCGAGGAGGTGACGAACAGCACGAATGCCCATCCGGTTATGCGTCGCCCCAGGTTGAGCGATACGACCAGCGCAGCGAGGGTCGCTGCGCCCGCGCCATAATATTGCAAAGCGGTGAGCAGCATGATGTCCATGGCCATCGAACGTCCCGGCTATCGACATGGTTGCGGCGCGGCTTTAGGCACGCCTGCATGATCGCCGACATATCCCCCTTCCACGCCATCGCCATCAGCCGCGAAGCCCATGCGCTCGAAGCGGCGGGCCGGTCCATCCTGCATATGGAATTCGGCCAGCCGTCGACCGGCGCGCCTGCCGAGGCCATCGCCATGGCGCATCATGTGCTGGACACCGAAGCGATGGGCTATTGGGAAAGCATGCCGCTCAAGCAAAGGATCGCCCGCCATTATGGCGAACGGCATGGCGTGGCGGTGGACCCCGAACAGATCCTTCTGACCTGCGGCGCGTCGCCCGGCCTGGTGCTGGCGCTGACCTGCCTGTTCGCGCCGGGCGCGCGGGTGGCGACGGCGCGGCCGGGCTATGTCGCCTATCGCAATAATTTGAAGGCGCTCTATCTGGAGCCGGTCGAGGTCGCCTGCGGCCCGGCCGAACGCTATCAGATCAGCGCCGACGCGCTGGCGGCGATCGATCCCGCACCGAACGGCCTGATCATCGCCAGCCCGGCCAACCCTACCGGCACAATCATCCCGGCGGACGAACTCACGCGGATCGCGGCGGTCTGCGCCGATCGCCACATCCACATAATTTCCGACGAAATCTATCATGGGTTGAGTTTTGGCGAACCGGCCCACTCCATGCTGGAATATGCGCCCGACGCGGTGATCGTGAACAGTTTTTCTAAATATTACAGCATGGCCGGCTGGCGGCTGGGATGGATTGTGGTTCCACCCGCGCTGATCGACGCGGCGCGGGCGCGGATGGGCAATCTGTTCCTGACCCCGCCGGTGCTGGCCCAGCGCGCCGGGCTGACCGCGTTCGATTGCACCGACGAACTGGAGGGGCATGTCGAAAGCTATCGCCGCAACCGGCAATTGCTGCTGGACGCCCTGCCCGCGCTGGGCCTGGCCAGCATCGCGCCGCCCGACGGCGCATTCTACATCTATGCCGACATCAGCCACCTGACCGATGACAGCCTGCGCTTCTGCCAGAAACTGCTGCGCGAAACCGGGGTCGCGACCGCGCCGGGGATTGATTTCGACCCCGTCGACGGCCACTGCTTCATCCGCTTCAGCTTCGCGGTGTCCACCGACCGGGTGGAGGACGCGATCGCGCGGATGGTGCCGTGGTTCCAGGCGCAGGGCGGGCGTTAGGGCGGTGGCGATAGGTATAGGTAAACGACATCTCAGACATCGTCATGCTGAACGCGTTTCAGCATCTATCGTGCCCCATAACCCTTTGCTCTATCTGGCGAAATGGACCCTGAAACAAGTTCAGGGTGACGATTGTTAAGAGGTCCGCCTTTTGGTCGGTTGCAGACCTACCAATTCGGCCCACCTTCTCGTTAAGGCTGCGGCAGGCGAGCCTTCATCGCGTCGATGCGGTCATTCTGCTGGTCCACCAGCGCCAGCGCCGCGCTGCGGGCCGCGTCGATATCTTCCAGCCCGCCCGCCGCCTTGCCGTCGGCCACGGCGTTGCTGCGCGTGACATAGAGGGTGTCGAGGCTGGCGAGCGCCGATACGCTGTCGTTGCGCGCGGATTCGAGTGAACTGATCGCCACCTGCGCCGCGACCCAGGCGTCGCTCGATACGCCCGCACCCTTCGCCGCCCCAACCGCCCGGTCGGCGCGCGCATAGGCGGCGTCGAAGGCGGCGGCACCCTTGTCCGCCTGCGCGACATGGCGGGTGATTTCCGCCGACAGCGCCGCATCGGCCGGCACCGGCGCCGCGGGCGGCGCGACAGTGGCCACAGGCGCACTCTCGATCGGCCGCTTGGCGAGCGAAGGATAGCTTTGCGGCGCCCCCGCACAACCGGACAGGAACAGGGCCAGGGCGGTGAGGAGGCGGCGCGGTGTCATGGCTTTCATCTAGGGCGGCGTGCGATCCGGCGCAATGGCGGGCGCGCCCTCACCATCCGGTTGACGCCCGGATTTACACTATTTTCCGTTCGCTTCGAGCGTAGTCGAGAGGCGGCCAGCGCGGTGCTACCTTTTCGCTTCGCTGAACTTGGCCTGCCTCGTTTTTCGACTTCGCCCGAAACGAACGGGCCGTAGGCAAGGAAGTCAGATCAGCGCGGCAATGCCGCGGCTTCGCGCGCCAGCGCTTCGATCTTCTCGGCATCCACCGGCCCTTTGGGCACGACCCAGCTGCCGCCGACGCATTTGATGAAGGGCTGGGCCAGCCATTCGGGCGCGTTTTGCGGCGTGATGCCGCCGGTCGGGCAAAAGCGCGCGGTGTGCAAAGGCGCAGCCAGCGCCTTCAAGGCCGGCAGGCCGCCAGACGTTTCGGCCGGGAAAAATTTGAAGTGCGTGAGGCCCATGTCCATCCCGCGCATGATATCGGCGGCGGTGGCGGTGCCGGGCAGGAAAGGGATTTTGGCCGCAATCGCCGCCTTGCCCAGCGGCTTGGTGAGGCCGGGGCTGACGATGAAGCGCGCGCCCGCCTCCATCGCCGCATCCAGCTGCGCCGGGTTCAGCACGGTGCCCGCGCCGACCACCGCGCCCTCGACCTTGCTCATTTCGCGGATCACATCCAGCGCGGCGGGCGTGCGCAGCGTCACTTCGAGCGCCGGCAGGCCGCCCGCGACCAGCGCGCGCGCGATCGTCAGCGCGTCCTCGACCCTGTCCACCACCAGCACCGGGATCACCGGGGCCAGTTCCATCACCTGTTCGACGGTCAACTTGCTCATAATCACTTCTCCCGAAACGCTGCTGCGGCCCCGAACAGGCCAATTTCATCATGGATGGCCATGCGGATCGGCACGGTCGTCATGAGGCTTTCGAACCGGCCCTTGGCCTTGAAACGGGTATGGAAGCCACTGTGCGGCAGGAAATCGCGCATCCGCTGGGTCAAGCCGCCGGCCAGCACGACGCAGTGCGGCCCATGGGCCAGCGCCAGGTCGCCCGCGATCGATCCGTAACAGAGGCAGAATCGCTCCAGCGCGGCGCGCGCAAAGGGATCGCTGCCGTCAAGCGCGGCCTGCCACAATTCGGGATCTTCCATCAGCACGACCCGGTCATGACCGATCGTGCCCAGCGCCTTGTAGATATAGTTGAGGCCTGGCCCCGACACGATCCGCTCGGTCGATACGCGCAGGAATTTGTCGCGCAGATAGGAGAGAATTTTTTCCTCGATAGGGTCGAGCGGCGCGAAGTCGAGATGGCCGCCCTCCGTCGCGATGACATGGGGATGGCCCTGGTCGTAAGCGATCAGCGCGACGCCCAGGCCCGTGCCCGGCCCCAATATGGTGACGCCGCCATCGGTGGGAAACGGCTTGTCCTCACCAAATAGCAGCGGCAGATTTTCGTCCGGCAGGCGCGACACGGCATGGGCCACCGCCTCGAAATCATTGACCAGCCGGACCGTATCGACGCCAATGTCGGCGGCCAGCGTATCGGCGCGGATCACCCAGCTGCTGTTGGTCAGCTTGATGACGTCCCGCCCGATCGCGGTGGCGAAGGCGATCGAGGCCGCCCTGGGCAGGGCACCGTCGGCCTTCTCGTCTTCGGCGAAGGCGGCCCAGCAGGCCTGGAGGCTGGGATAGTCGGCCACCTTATATTTGCGCACGGTGCCGAGCGTCGGCACGCCTTTGGCGTCCAGCGACGCGCGGGCGAAACGGGCGTTGGTCCCGCCGATATCGGCGGCGATGATGTCGGTCATATCACTCTCCGTCCGTTCGCCCTGAGCCTGTCTAAGCCTGTCCTGAGCGACTGCTGCAAGCAGTCAGTCGAAGGGGGCCACACTCCTCTTCAAACAAGAGAAGGGCTTCGACGGGCTCAGCCCGAACGGAATTAAATTAAACTTCGCTTTCCATCGCCGCCAGGATCGGCGACGCGCCCTGTTCGGCCAGGTCGCTATGATGGCGGAACAGCGCGAACAGCTCGCGGCCGGTGTCATAGGGCGGCGGCGGGGCGGCGGGGATGTCGCGCGCGTCCCATGTCGCCGCATCGACCAGCGCCTCGACCGTGCCCGTCTCCGCGCACACCCGCACGACGTCGCCGTCGCGCAGCTTGCCGATCGGGCCGCCTCCCAGCGCTTCGGGCGACAGGTGGATGGCGGCGGGCACCTTGCCGGACGCGCCGGACATGCGTCCGTCGGTCAGCAAGGCGACCTTGAACCCGCGATCTTGCAACACGCCCAGCGCCGGGGTCAGCTTGTGTAGCTCCGGCATCCCGTTGGCCTTTGGCCCCTGGAAGCGGACGACGACCACGACGTCGCGCTCCAGTTCGCCATCCTTGAACGCACGCAGCACATCGTCCTGGTCTTGAAACACGGTGGCCGGCGCTTCGATCGTCCAGCGGACGGGATCGACCGCGCTCACCTTCATCACGCACCGGCCGAGATTGCCCTGAAGCAGCTTCATGCCGCCATCGGCGCTGAACGGATTGGACACCGGCCGCAGCATGGCGTCGTCACGCGAGGCGGGCACGTCGCGCCATTGCAGCGCTTCGTCCTCCAGCACCGGCTCCTTGCCATAATCGGTCAGGTCGGCGCGCGCCACCGTCATGACGTCGCGGTGGAGCAGGCCATTATCCAGCAATTCCCGGATGATATAGGCCATACCGCCTGCGGCGTGGAAATGGTTCACGTCGCCCGATCCATTGGGATAGACCCGCGCCAGCAGCGGCACGACGTCGGAAATCTCGGCGAAATCGGTCCAGTCGACATGAATGCCCGCCGCCCGCGCGATGGCGGGAACATGGATCGCATGATTGGTGGAGCCGCCGGTCGCCATCAGGCCGATGATCGCGTTGACGATCGCCTTTTCATCGACGCAATGGCCGAGCGGCCTGTAGTCGTCATTTGGTTTTCCGTCTTTGGCCCACCCGATGTCCGCCACCCGATGCGTCGCCGCGCGGGTCAATTCGCTGCGCAGCTTCGTGCCCGGATTGACGAAGGCGGAGCCGGGCATATGCAGGCCCATCATCTCCATCATCATCTGGTTGGAGTTGGCGGTGCCATAGAAGGTGCAGGTGCCCGCGCCATGATAGGAGGCGCTTTCGGATTCCAGCAGTTCGTCGCGGCCCACTTTTCCTTCGGCATAGAGCTGGCGGATGCGGACCTTTTCCTTGTTGGCCAGGCCCGACGGCATCGGCCCGGCCGGGATCAGGATGGTGGGCAGATGGCCAAAGCGCAGCGCGCCGATCAACAGGCCCGGCACGATCTTGTCGCAAATGCCCAGCAGCAACGTGCCTTCGAACATCGCATGGCTTAGCGACACGGCGGTCGACAGCGCAATCGTGTCACGCGAAAATAGCGACAGGTCCATGCCCGCCTGCCCCTGCGTCACGCCGTCGCACATGGCCGGCACGCCGCCCGCCACCTGCGCCGTCACGCCGATTTCGCGCGCGGCGATCTTGATCTGCTCAGGGTAGCGGCCATAGGGCTGATGCGCCGAAAGCATGTCGTTATACGACGTCACGATGCCGATGTTCATCGCCCGGCCGGTGCGGATAACCGCCTTGTCCTCGCCACTCGCGGCAAAGCCATGGGCCAGGTTGCCGCAGGAAAGTTGGTCGCGGTTGGTGCCCGCATCGCGGCCGCGCTCGATCAGGTCCAGATATTTCAGGCGCGACGCGGCGCTGCGCTGCACGATACGGTCGGTGACCTTGGCGATCACGGGGTTCAGTTCAGTCATGCCAGCTGGCTCCGTCACGTTCGATAAGGGCAATGGCCGAAGACGGACCCCAGTTCCCCGAAGAATAGGCGGCGGGCTTCACATGCGCCTCTTTCCACCCGTCGATGATGCTGTCGATCCAGGTCCATTGCGCCTCCACTTCGTCGCGGCGCACGAACAAAGTCTGGTCGCCGGCCAGCAGGTCCAGGATCAGCCGTTCATATGCGATGCGGCGGCGCTGCCCGGCAAAGGCGGCGGTCAGCGACACGTCCAGCGTCACCTCCTCCAATTGCACCTGCCGCTCCAGCCCCGGCCGCTTGGTCATGATCTGGAGGCGGATATATTCCTCCGGCTGCAACCGGATGACCAATGTGTTCGGCTCCAGCCCCGTGCCGCCGCCGCCATGCTGCCCGTCGCGGCCGAAGATGCTGTGGCGCACCGGCTTGAACTGGATCACGATTTCGGACTGGCGCGCGGGCATCCGCTTGCCGGTGCGCAGGTAGAAGGGCACCCCCTGCCAGCGCCAGTTGTCGACATGGGCTTTGAGCGCCACGAAGGTTTCGGTGTCGGACGGCTGGCCCAGTTCGTCGGCATAGCCGGTGACGATCTGACCACCGACCGCGCCCGGCGTATATTGGCCGCGCACGCTCAGATGCTTGACCGTCTCGGCCGTCATCGGCCGCAGCGAGCGCAGCGCCTTCACCTTTTCGTCGCGCACCGCGGTCGGGTCCATCCGGGCGGGCGGCTCCATCGCGATGATCGACAGGATCTGGAGCATGTGATTTTGCACCATGTCGCGCAGAGCGCCGACCCCGTCATAATAGGAGACGCGGCCTTCCAGCCCCACCGTCTCGCCCACGGTAATCTGCACATGGTCGATCGCGGTGGCGTTCCACAAAGGTTCGAACATGACGTTGCCAAAGCGCAGCGCGAGCAGGTTCTGGACCGTTTCCTTTCCCAGATAATGATCGACGCGGAAAATCTGGTCTTCGGCGAACAGCGCGCCGATCCCGTCATTCACCTGGCGGGACGAGGCCAGATCCTTGCCGATCGGCTTTTCCATCGCAATCCGGGTGCGCGGCGTGATCAGGCCCGCATCGCTAAGCCCCTGCGCGGTCGGCGCAAACAGCGATGGCGGGGTGGACAGATAGACCGACAGGCCGCGTTCCAGCCGCCCGTCGATCCGCTCGGCCAGTTTCGCGAATTGTTCGGCATTGCCGGCATCGACCGGCTGATAGCCGATCAGGGCGACGAACCGCGCCGCGCGCTCCGCATCATAACGGTCGGCTGGCAGGAACTGGTGCAGCGCGGCGTCGACTTCCTTGCGAAAGGCATCGTCGTCCATCTCCGAGCGGCCCGACGCCACGATCAGGAAGTCGTCGGGCAGCAACCCGTCCGACAGAAGATTGTAGAGCGATGGGAAGATCATGCGGCGGGCCAGGTCACCCGTGGCGCCAAATAACAGGAACGTAGCAGACGGCTCGGTCAAAGGATGGTCCTTCTCCGTTTGAAGATTGTCTATGTCTGCACGAAGCCGCCCTTATAGCGGTCGCGGATCGTTAAGCAAGAAGGCTATCGTCCAAGTCGCCGCGCGGCAACAAGATGACGCGAAAAGGCGGAAAAGTGGCGGGAACTTCCCCGGCCGTCGCGCGATTGAAGGGCTGTATATGCCGAAGGGGCCGATCACCCGATGGCATGATCGCTGCACGATGGGTAGGCCTGACGGCCTGCCGCCACCCTATTCCAATCCACAAAAAAATCAGGAGAATGTCTGATGGCTCAGGTCGCAACCCGCGATGGCGCGTCGCTGCACGTCAAGGATATGGGCGACGGCCCGCCGGTCGTGCTGATCCATGGCTGGCCGCTGACCGGCGACATGTGGGAATATCAGACGCTGGCGTTGCTGGAGGCGGGTTATCGCGTCATCACCTATGACCGCCGCGGCTTTGGCCATAGCAGCCATCCGGCCACCGGCTATGACTATGATGTCTTCGCCGACGATCTCGCCGATGTGCTCGACCATCTCGACCTGCAACAGGCCGCGCTGATCGGCTTCTCGATGGGTGGTGGCGAAATCGCCCGTTATCTGTCGCGCCATGGTGCCGGACGAATCGCCCGCGCCGCGCTGGTGGCGTCGGTCGTACCCTATGTGTTGCAAGACGACAGCAATCCCGATGGCGTGGCTATCGGTGTGTTGCAGGACATGAAGGACCAAGTTCGCAAGGACCGGTTCGCCTTCCTCCAGAGCTTCGCCAAGACCTTCTATGGCGTCGGCTGGGTCACCAGCCCAGTTAGCCAGGGCCTGCTCGACTGGAGCTTCATCCTGGGCGTGATGGCCAGCCCCAAGGCGACGATCGACTGCGGGGATGCCTTCGGCCAGACCGATTTCCGCGGCGACCTGGCCGCCTTCACCATACCCACGCTCATCATCCATGGCACTGCGGACAAGACGGTGCCGATCGATCCCACCGGCCGCGCCGCCGCGGCTGGCATCCCCCATGCGACCTTCATCGAATATGAGGGTGAACCGCATGGCCTGTTCGCCACCGCGCCCGACCGGCTCAACGCCGACCTGATCGATTTCCTGGGAGGCTAAGCCTGGCGATCAGGGTGCAGCCCCGCCATTGGCCGTCGCAACGCGATACGGGGCAGCCCTTTCCACCGACGCTATGATCGTCCGCGCCGCCAGTTGCGGACATGCGCGCCGGCCAGCAAGGCGCTGCCTGCCACCGTCAAGGCCGCCTCCGCGATCGCACCCGTCGCGGCCAGCGCGCCCACCGCCATCAGCCCCAACCCGCCGACGCCCAGCAGCATCGGGCCAGGCGCGCCGCCCCGACGCCAGCCCTGCCCCAGCGCGAACAGGCTGGTCGGCACCGCCAGCGCCAGCATGACGAGGTGGAATGATTCGCCCGGATCGACGCGGCTGGCGAAAGCGGGGAGCAGCGCGAACAGCAAAGGCAGGCCCAGACAGTGCAGCGTGCAAAGCGACGAGGCGCAGAGCGCGAAACCATCGAGCAATCCCGTGCGCCTGGGCAGGGATTCCCCGCTTTCCCGTCGATCGTCGCAAGCCGCCATGACAAATCCAATATGATATAACATTACATATACGCGTCGCATGTGGGCTGGCGGCGTGGGGCTGTCAACCGGGCCGGGACGACTTTTGCGCCTCTTGCCGATTTTCGGCTGGACGCCCGCGCCGGATTTTGTCATCTGGCCGTCACCAGCCGTGCGGGCGTGGTGAAACTGGTAGACGCGCCGGACTCAAAATCCGGTTCCGCAAGGAGTGTCGGTTCGATTCCGACCGCCCGCACCACGGCTTTCTGGCCGAATCCTGCTGCTGAGGGCGAGCCGCCCTTCCCACAGATAGCCGCGCGCTTACGCCCCCATCGCCTTGACCGCGCCCTTATGCGCTTTGGCGTTGTGGACATAATGATCCACCCCCTCGCGCATGTCGATCAGCGCCGCGTCGGACAGGTCGCGCATATATTTGGCCGGCCGCCCCGCCCAGAGCTGGCGATGCAGCACCGTCTTGCCGGGCGACAACAACGCGCCCGCCGCCAGCATCGCGTCGCTTTCCACCGTGCATCCGCTCATCACGATCGCGCCAAGCCCCACGAACGCCCGATCCTGCAACACACAGCCGTGAATCATCGCCATATGGCCGATCAGCACATCCTCGCCGATGATCGCGGGCCATCCGTCGGCCGGGCGGCCATCGGCGCGGTCGCCGGGGCTGTCGCAATGAATGACCGTGCCGTCCTGAACATTGCTACGCGCGCCGATCCGCACGCGGTTCACGTCGCCGCGGATGACGCAATTATACCAGATGCTGGCATCCTCGCCGATCTCGACATCGCCGACGATGCGGCATCCCGGCGCGATGAAGGCGCTGGGGTGGATGACCGGCGTCTTGCCGTTGAAAGGGATAATGCTGGCGCCAGGATGGGCGTCGGAATTGACGGGACCGGTCACGGCGTCTCTCCTCTCATGGTTTGATCTTGAGCACCGGCAGGATGCTGGCATGGTCGTCGGTCCAGGCGGAAAAACCGGGTTTGGGATTGAGCAGATCCCACGGCTCGCCGCCCGACAGGCGCGCGAGCCGGTCCAGTTGCGCGGGATCGCGCGACAACGCGACCCAGATCGACGCGGCGTAGCGACGCGCGGCATCGCGTTTGGCGGGCTTGTAGTGGCGCAGCCGCGCGTGCCAGCCGCCGGCCACGGCATCGCCCGCCACGACCGGCCGCAGATCGAGATAGCGGTTGGAAATATGGATCAACAGCAGCCCTCCCGGCGCGAGGCGGCGGCCATAAATCGCCATCGCTTCGCGTGTTAGCAAATGCATAGGGATGGAATCGGACGAAAAGGCGTCGATCACCAATATGTCTGCACCACCCGCCGGTTGCCGCGCCAGCGTCATGCGCGCGTCGCCGATGACGATGTCGGCCCGCGGCTGGCACCGCGCCAAAAAGCTGAAATCGGCCGGATCGCGCGCGATCGCGACCATGGCCGGATCGATTTCGTAAAAACGCCATGCCTGGCCGGGTCGCGCATAGCAGGCCAGCGTCCCCGCCCCCAGCCCGACCACATCGATCCGCGCCCTGCCCCCGAACAGGTCGGGCGCATGACCCAGCGCCAGCCCGACGCCGGACTTGGGCGCATAGTAGCTGGTCGGGTCACGCTCATGGCCCGGCTCCAGATTCTGGACGCCGTGCAATGTCGTGCCGTGGAACAGGATGCGTTCGGTCGGGCTCTTGTTGGCGACGCCATAGACGCCAAAATAGCTGCGCGTCAGCATCCCGCTGGCCGACTGAGACAATTTCTCCCAACCGCTCAGGCACAGCATCAGATAGACCAGCATCGCCGCGGTCATGAACCGCTGGCCCAGCGTCAGGATCGCCATAGCGATGATCGCGCAGAAGCCGAGCGATTTGACCAGCGGCGGCGTATCGTCGCCCAGGGCCAGCCCGCCGCCCAGCGTCGACAACGCTAGGCCCAGCAACAGCATGAGCGGCACCAGCCACACGCGACGGCGCGAATCTTCCCACAGCAATCGAGGCAGGCGCAGCGTCGCTTCCCGCGCCGGCAGCAGCAGCGCCGCGGCGATCAGCAGGATCGGATATTCGTAGGTCCAGTCGAAGATCAGCGGCGCCAGCAGCGCGCAGAACAAACCGCCCACCATCCCGCCCACCGACATCAACAGGTAGAAGCGGGTCAGATGGGCCGGTTCGGGGCGCAGGTCGTACAGGCGCGCATGGAGCGCGATGGCGACGACGAACAGGACCGCCAATATGCCCAGCGCGATGAAGACCGGGAAATGGATGCCGCCGGTAAAGGCGATGCACGCGCCAATCAGCAGCACCAGTGGCGCGATCGTGATGCTGAGGTCCGCCGCGCCCCGCCGCGCCGCAAAGGCGACCGAGAAGCTGAGCAGATAGAGGCCAAGCGGCAGCACCCAAAGCAGCGGCATCGCGACGATGTCGGTGGTGAGATAGAGGCTGGTCGACATCATCAGGCCCGACGGCACGGCCGCCAGCGCCATCCAATGCAGCATCCTGCGCCCGTCGGGCAACGGCGCGTCGCTCGTCTGCGCGGTGACTTCCCCAGCGCTGCCGGGCGGCAGGCGGCGGGCACTGGCATAAACCAGGAAGAAGAGCGCCCCGTAGCAGAGCGACCAGAGGAGGCTTTGCGCCTTCAATGTCAGAAACGGCTCGACCAGCAGGGGATAGGCGATCAGCCCGGCGAAACTGCCGAGGTTGGACGCGGCATAGAGCGGATAGGGATCGCTGCCGTCCGACAAGGCGAACCAGCGTTGCAGCAGCGGGGCTTGCGCCGCGACGACGAAGAAGAGCGGCCCGATCGACGCGGCCAGCAGCCAAGGCACCCAGAGCGCCGGTTCCATATCCTGCGGCGGTTGCCAGCCCATCAGGCCGATCGGCAGGAAGATGGCGGCGATCAGGAAGAGGCCGAGATGGATCAGCGCCTGCCGCCGCGCCGGGAACCGCCCCAGCATATGGGCATAGGCATAGCCGCCCAGTAGCAGCGCCTGATAGACCAGCATCGCCGAATTCCACACCGATGGCGCGCCGCCCAGGCGCGGCAGCGCCATGCGGGCGATCATCGGCTGGACCAGGAAGAGCAGGAACGAGCCTGCGCAGATCGTGACGACGAAGCGCGGGCGGGTTCCGATGGTCATCAGGCCCCCAACAACCGCGCGGCGTGCAGCGCATGATAGGTCAGCACGCCGCTGCACCCCGCCCGCTTGAACGCCATCAATGTTTCCAGGATCAGCGCGTCGCGGTCCCCCGCCCCCGCCGCGGCGGCATGTTCGATCATCGCATATTCGCCCGACACCTGATAGGCGAAGACCGGCACGGCGAAGCGGTCGCGCACCCGCGCGACGATGTCGAGATAAGGCAGGCCCGGCTTCACCATCACGCTGTCCGCCCCTTCGGCCAGGTCCAGCGCGACCTCGCGCAGCGCTTCCTCGCCATTGGCCGGGTCCATCTGATAATTCTTCTTGTCGCCCTTCAGCAGCCCGCGCGATCCCACCGCGTCGCGGAAAGGGCCGTAGAAGGCGCTGGCATATTTGGCGGCATAGGCCATGATCTGAACATTGGGGTGGCCGCCCTGCTCCAGCGCCGCGCGGATCGCGCCGACGCGGCCATCCATCATGTCGCTGGGCGCGATGATGTCCGCGCCTGCCGCCGCCTGGTTGAGCGACTGGCCGATCAATATGTCGATGGTGGCGTCGTTCAGCACATAGCCCGTGTCGTCCAGCAGCCCGTCCTGGCCATGGGCGGTATAGGGGTCGAGCGCGACGTCGGTCAGGATGCCGATGTCGGGCACCGCATCCTTGATCGCGCGGATCGCCCGGCACATCAGGTTGTCGGGATTGAGCGCTTCGGCCCCGTCGTCGCTGCGCCGCTGCGCTTGCGTGTTCGGGAAGAGAGCGAGGCAGGGAATGCCCGCGTCGCGCGCGTCCTTCGCCCGTTCCACCATCAGGTCCACCGACCAGCGCGACACGCCGGGCAGCGCCGCGATCGGCTCCTCCACGCCTTGCCCTTCGGTAACGAACAGCGGCCAGAGGAAATCGCTGGGCGACAGGCGGTTTTCGGCATGCATCGCCCGGCTCCAGGCCGAAGCGCGGGTGCGGCGCAAGCGTAGCGCCGGATAGGGTGCGTAGGTCATGGCGCGGGTGTAGGCGGCGCGCGCCAAGGGATCAAGCCGGGCACATCGCCCATGGCGACCGTACAAGTTTGGCGAAGGTTTAGACATTGGTCGAAGCGGCGGGAGTCGCTCATATTTCTTTAACCCCTTCGCGGCAGGAATTTACCCAGCAACCCACAGGGAAAGCCTCATGATCAAAGTCACATCGGACCGGAGCCGCAAGCTCGTCATCGCCGAAATGTCCGGTTTCCTCGATGCCGCGGACGTCGACCGCTTCAACGCGGACAAGGAAGCCGCTGTGACGGCGATGGGGCTGGGATCGGGCGACTATGTCATCCTGATCAATACCGAAGGCTGCGTCATCCAGTCGCAGGAGGTCGTCGCCGCCTTCACCCGCGTCGTGCTGGACACGCGGTTCAAATCGAAAAAGCTGGCGGTCGTGCGGCACGACAATCTGACCCGGTTGCAAACCCGCCGCATCCTGAGCGTGCGCGACGATGCCGAGATATTCGCGTCTGTGGAGGAAGCGGAAGCGTGGCTGTTCGACGTCGGGCAGCAGCGCCGCGTCGCGTAAAGCGATCGAAACTGGCGGGCCGCGCAGCCATCGCCTATGATCGACCGATGCGCGCCATTCATCATATCGCCCTCATCTGTTCCCACTATGACCGCTCACGCGCCTTCTATCGCGACATATTGGGCTTGCCCGTCATCCGCGAAGTGTGGCGCGCCGAACGGCAATCGTGGAAGTGTGATCTCGACGCAGGCAATGCGCAGATCGAACTTTTCTCCTTCCCCGCGCCCCCGGCCCGGCCCAGCCGCCCGGAAGCCTGCGGCCTGCGCCACCTGGCGTTCACGGTCGCGGACATCGACGCGGAAGTGGCGCGACTGAACGCCGCCGGAGTAGCCTGCGAACCGATCCGCATCGACGAACATACCGGCCAGCGCTTCACCTTCTTCGCCGACCCGGACGGCCTGCCGCTCGAACTTTATGAGGGTGAGACATAATCAAAGTTCCGTTCGCTTCGAGCGTGTCGAGAAGCGGATAGAGCCATGCTTCCCGTTTCTCGACTTCGCTCGAAACGAACGGCGTTGCTGATTATTTCGCGAACCGCTTGAAGAAACTGTCCTTATTCCAGGCCGGGCGCGCATCGGCATTGGCGACGCGCAGCGTGACCGCGGTCACATAGTCGTTCAGCTTCGCACTCTCCGCCGGCATCACCGGCTGGTTCAGATCGTCGAACGGCGAATGATAGAGGTTCGCCCGCCACGCTTTTTCCGTGTCCGCCTCCGGCGTCCCCGCCTTGAACCCATATTTGAAGAACAGCGCGGGGATGCCTTCGCGGATGAAGGCATATTGGTCGGACCGGATGAAGACGTTGCGATCGGGGAAGGGATCGGGCGTGATCGGCAGGTTCATCTGCGCGCTCACCGCGGCCGCATCCTGGCCAAGCGAACTTTGGTCATAGCCGATCGGCGTCACGCTGGTCAGCGGGAAGATCGGCAGCGCCATGTCGAAATTGAGGTCCGCGACGATGCTTTTCTGCGGCACGGTCGGCCGCCGCGCGAAATAGCGCGCGCCCAGCAACCCCTTCTCCTCCGCCGTGACGATCGCGAACAGGATCGACCGCTTGGGCTTCACCTTGCTGGCCTTCAGCGCTCTCGCAATCTCCAGCAGGCTGGCGACGCCCGACGCATTGTCGAACGCGCCATTATAGATGGCGTCGCCCTTGATCGGCGTGCCCACGCCATAACCGTCCAGATGCGCCGACAGCACCACATGCTCCGGCCGCAGCTTGGGATCGCTGCCCGGCAACACCGCGATCAGGTTGGGCGACGACAACTCGCGGCGCTTGGCGGCCACCTGCGCCTTGAACCGCAGCGCGAGCGGGAAGCTGGCGACCGGGGCGGAGGCATCGGCCGCCGCAGCGATCGCGGCGAAATCCTTGTCCGTCCCCGCGAAGAATTGCGCCGATTTGGCGGGATCATACTGCGCGCCCAGGAAGGGCGTCTGCGTTTCACGCAGCGTCGCGTCGGCATAATAGAGCGCGGGGGCGCCCGCCAGCGCCAACCGGCGGACCCAGGGGATTTCCACCTGCTTGGGCGTCACCAGCGTAATGAGGCCCAGCGCCCCCTGTTCGGCCAGCCAGTGCGCGCGTTCGGACCGGGCATGGGACTTGAGCGCGCCGGAGAGGGTGGACGGCCCACCCGACAGCACCACGACGATCTTGCCCTTCACGTCCAGCCCGGCAAAATCATCATGCCCCGCTTCGGGCAAATGCAGGCCATAGCCGGCGAACACCATCGGCGCGTCGATGCTTTCGGGCACCGGGCCGCCGCCGCCGGAAAAGATCAGGTCGCCCGGCACCGCCAGCGCCACCTCGCCCTGCGGCCCGACCAGCGATGCACTGCTTTGGTCGGCCAGGATCACCTGCTCGATAAAGGCGACCGGCTGCTTATAGCCATCGATCCCCGCCGGTTTCAGGCCCAGCGCCTTGAACTGGGCGATTACATAGTCGGCCGCGCGATCATAACCCGGCGTGCCGGTGCCGCGCCCCTCCATGCCGTCATTGGCCAGCGCCTGCACATGCGCCCACCAGCGCGCGCCCGCGTCGCCCTCCGGCGTCGCATGAACAGGGGCAGCGGCGATCATCGCGAGCAGGGGAAGAGCGATCAGGGAAAGACGCATGGACGGGACACTCCGTAATTTCAGTCATCTATCATGCCTGAACCCGTCCGACGAACAAGGGGCTTGGAACCGCCACGCCGGACGTGTATTGTTCAAGCAATACACGATGAGGAGATTGTGATGCCCCGCCCCTTCCCGCTGTTCGCCCTGGCCCTGACCGGCATGGCGCTATGCACCACCGCCTGTTCGCGCACCGACGAGTCGCCCGCCGCCGACGCGGCCGCGCGCAGCACGCAGGACTGGTCGATGCTCAAGGATTTTACGGAAATCGACGCGACCGGGCCGGACAATGTCGCCGTCACCATCGGCAGCGGGTTCGCAGTCAAAGCGGATGGGGACGCCAAAGCGGTCGCCGACCTCGACATCCGGGTCAAGGACGGCAAGCTGGTGATCGGTCGCAAGTCCAAGGGCGACTGGAACTGGGGCCGCAAGGATGGGGACAAGGGG
Organism: Pseudomonadota bacterium; assembly: GCA_040389985.1. Classification (GTDB taxonomy): domain Bacteria; phylum Pseudomonadota; class Alphaproteobacteria; order Sphingomonadales; family Sphingomonadaceae; genus Sphingobium. The sequence continues at coordinate 1,405 of JAZJZH010000008.1, read as the reverse complement.
GCTACGGTCCACGTCACCATGCCCGCCATCGCCGCCGCCGCGCTGACCGGCGCGGGCGATTTCGATCTGGACAAGGCGCAGGGCGATCGGCTGGACCTGGCGCTGACCGGGGCGGGCGATTTCCGCATCGGCACGGTGGCGCTCAAGACGCTGAGCGCCGACATCACCGGCGCGGGATCGATCAAGATCGCGGGCACCGCCGACACCGCCAAACTGTCCATTACCGGCGTAGGCGACATCGACGCGGAGGCGCTGAAGGTCGGCAACGCGGAGATCGATGTCCTGGGCGCGGGCGACATCGACATTGCCTCCGACGGCAGGGTCGCTATCAGCATCATGGGTCCGGGCGACGTAACGGTGAAGGGCAAGGCGCAATGCACGACAAGCGGAACGGGACCGGGCGAGGCACGCTGCGCGCCTTGACGGCGATCGCAGCAAGTGGGGCCGCGCTGTTCCTCGCCGCGCCCGCTAGTGCGGCGACGCGCGGCTACACCATTACCAGCTTTGACGCGATCCGCGTGGATGCGCCCGTCACCGTCATCCTGACCACCGGCGCTGGTGCATCGGCGCGGGCGGAGGGCGATCAAGGTGCGCTCGACAGGCTGAAGGTCGATGTCTCCGGCCGGCTGCTCACCATCACCATGGAGCGGACGCGGCCAGGCGAGAAAAGCGGCGGCGCGGCCACGCTGCGCCTGTCCACCGCCATGGTTCAGCGGATCGTACTGACCGGCGGCGGATCGGTGTCGATCGACCGGATGAAGGGCCAGTCGGGGCAGATCGTGCTGGGCGGCAATGGCGACGTCAGCGTGGCGGCGGTCGACCTGGACCGGGTGGACGTGGCGCTGGCGGGAGGCGGCCGGGTGACGATGGCGGGGCGCGCGGGCGTCGCCGCCATCCGCGTCAACGGCCCCGGTGCGCTGGCGGCCGAACCCCTGATTGCGCGCCAGGCCAGCGTCACCAACGAAGGGCCAGGCAGCATCACCCTGACCGCCGACGTCACCGCGCGGGTGACGACAACGGGATCGGGCGACGTCACCATCACCGGCAAAGCCGCCTGCACCATCGACAATCGCGGCGCCGGCCGTGTGCGATGCGCGGGCGAGAGTTTCTAGCGAAGGCTGAGATGGGTGGAAGATCGCCGCGTTTTTCATCCCACTTCAACAATGCGGAAAAAGCCATCCCAGGTGTCTTTCCGCTTTATCTCTGCGTCCTCCGCGCCTCTGCGCGATTAGATTTTTTCGCGCGGAGGCGCGGAGGCGCGGAGGCGCGGAGGCGCGGAGGCGCGGAGGCGCGGAGGCGCGGAGAAGGGACAATATCGAATGTCTTGAATGTCAAGAAAGGGTGGGAAGCGGACTGGCGGGTTTACAGGAGCAATTGTTGTAGAGCAGTCATAAAATCCACCGTC
>JAZJZH010000007.1:0-715725 GCA_040389985.1 Pseudomonadota bacterium | reverse complement strand
CCGGCGGCAGGATAAACTCGTTCTGCAGCGCAGATGGCAGTCATGAGAGCGTATAGAAGCGCGCCGGATCGACCCGCCGCACCAGCGCTACGCCGGCGAAGGTCGACAGGATCGCCACCGGCACCAGCATCGCCGTCGCCATCAGATTGGCGTGGGTGAACTGCCCCAGCGCGGCATAGGCGGGCAGCTTCATCCAGTTCATCGCGGCAAAGGCGAGCGCGGTCGTGCCCACCAGCATGTCGCGGGGCAACCGCTTGGGCAGCACCCACATCTGGAAGGGCGGCGACCCGGCATGGGCGATATGGCTGGTGAAACCGCTGCCGATGCCGAACAGGAAGCCGACCCAGCCAGGCGAGTCCGACGGCAGCACCACGGCCTTGCCTCGCTCGACCCACAGGCGTTGCAACCCAAACAGCACGGAGATGCCGCCAAGTACGCCCAGCACTGCCGTTTCCGACACCTGCGCCGCGAACAGATAGCCAAGGCCGATGCCGACCGCCGCGCCCGGCAGCATGACCTTTAGGATGTGGCCATCCCAGCTGTGGCGATAGACCCAGACGCTGACGACATCCTGCAGGATCAGGATCGGCAGCAGGATGGCCGCCCCGCGCACGGGATCGACGGCGAGCGCCAGCACCGGCATGGCGAGCGCGCCGATCCCGGCGAAACCGCCCTTGGCCAGCCCAGCGAGGCTGACGGCGATGATGGCGCAGACATAATAGAATGTATCGGGGTTCATCTCCGTCGCTTAGGCGAAGCGCACTGGGATGAGAATGGGAGATTTACCGGTACGGGGCCGCCATCAATGATTGGCGCGATAGCCGATCAGCAGGCCGAAACTGAAGGTTGCGAGCAGCGCGAGTTGAACCTTGCCGTGCGGATCATCATATCCCACGATCTGCTGTCCCCATGCGAACAGCCCGACAAACATCGCCAGCGCCAGCCCGGACATCGTCCCGCACGTCCCCCAAAATCACCCGATCACAGTAGCGCAATGGTCGCTAACAAAGTCATAATGGCTTGCCTACGCGCCGCGCCGCGCTTAGGGGGTGCGGCAAAGTTCGGCCGTGCGGAATCGTGCGGTGCCAGTCGATTCCAAGGAGTCCGCGTCCCATGAAAGCCCGCATCTTCGTCACTCTCAAGGGCGGTGTCCTCGATCCCCAGGGCCGGGCCATCCATCATGCGCTCGACGGGCTGGGCTTTGGCGGCGTCAACGACGTGCGCGCTGGCAAGCTCATTGAACTGGACCTGGCCGACGACACCAGCGACGAGGATATCGACGCCATGTGCCGCAAGCTGCTGGCCAATACGGTGATCGAAAACTACCGCATCGAAAAGGTAGCCTGAGCCATGAAGAGCGCCGTCATCGTCTTTCCGGGCAGCAATTGCGACCGCGACCTGGCGGTGGCGTTCGAGGCTGCGACCGGTCAGAAGCCCGCCATGGTGTGGCATCGTGACACCGACCTGCCCGACGACATCGACCTGATCGGCGTGCCGGGCGGTTTTTCCTACGGCGATTATCTGCGGTCCGGCGCGATGGCCGCCCGCTCGCCGGTGATGCAGGCGGTGGCTAAGGCCGCCGAGCGCGGTGCCTTCGTATTGGGCATCTGCAACGGTTTCCAGGTGCTGACCGAAAGCGGCCTGCTGCCCGGCGCGCTGCTGCGCAATGCGGGCGGCCATTTCGTGTGCCGCGACGTCGCCCTGACGGTCGAGAACGCCCAAAGCGCTTTCACCAGCCGCTATGCAGCGGGCGAGGCGATCCGCTATCCGGTGGCGCATCATGACGGCAATTATTTCGCCGACGATGCGACGCTCGACCGGTTGGAAGGGGAAGGCCGCGTGGCGCTGCGCTATGCGGAAAGCGTCAACGGGTCGGCGCGCAGCATTGCCGGCATCCTGAACGATGCAGGCAATGTGCTGGGTATGATGCCGCATCCAGAGCGCGTGATCGAGCCGGCCCATGGCGCGACCGACGGCAAGCGCCTTTTTCAAGGCTTGGTCGAAGGGCTGATGGCGCGGGCATAAGCCGTCCCATCCCGATCGTGACGTGAAAACAGCGCCTTCCTATGGGATGGCGCTGTTTTCGTTCTCAGGCAGAAAAGGCATTCTGCAGGCTCAGGCCGAACGGACGTGTAAGATGGTTATCACCCGCCGCGGTGATAGTCGTAGTCCATCGCACGGCCCTGCTGCTTGGTCAGGATGGCGCCGACGATCGCGCCGCCGCTGCGCCGCAAGCGTTCGACCGCCGCGCGCAGGCCGCCATGATGATTGCGGCCCCATTCGACCACCAGCAGACTGGCTTGCGCCTTGGCGGCCAGCAGGGGCGCATCGGCGATGCCCAGGATCGGGGGCGCATCGATCAACACCGTATCGTAGCGGCCGCGCACGGCAGCGAGCAGCCCGTCCAGCGCCGGGGTCGAAAGCAGTTCCGACGGATTGGGCGGCAGCGTGCCGCAGGGCAGCAGAGCCACGCCGGTAACGCCGGTGTCCACGATCCCATCCTGCGCCGTAGCCTGACCGGTCAGCACTTCGCTGATGCCGCGCGCGGGCGACAGACGGAACAGGCGGTGCTGGACCGGCCGGCGCATGTCGCCATCGATCACAAGCACGGACTTGCCAAGGCCCGCCAGCGCCAGCGCCAGCGCATGGAGGGTCAGCGACTTGCCCTCCCCCTCCTGCGCGCTGGTGACCAGGATCGATCGCGGCAGGCCGTCGGCCGAAGCCAGCAATAGCGACGCGGCGATTGGCGTGAAGATTTCGGGCGGCTGGGGATTGTCGCCAGTAACCGGCACCGCGCCGAGCAAAGGCAGTCCGACCCGTTCCGCCAGCGTATCGGCGGAGGTCACGGCGTCGTCGAACATATGCCGCGCCGCCACCAGCAGCAGACCCAGCGCCAGCCCGCCGAGCGACGCCAGCAACAGGATTACGCCGATCCGCGGCGAAAAGGGCCGAGCTGGCACTGCCGCACGATCGAGCGGCTGGATGCGGCCAGCCTGGAAACCCGCCTGCGATGCCATGTCGCGATAGCGCTGGAGCAGGCTGTCGTGCAGCATCCTGTAGGTATCGACCGAGCGTTCCATGATGCCCATCTGGACATCGCGGCCTTGCTCCACCTGCGCCTGTTGCTCGAGTTGCGCGATTTCCCTGGCGATCTGATCCTCGCCGCGCACCGCAACAATATATTGCTCGCGTAGCGATGCACGGATCGTGTTGGCCATCGAGTCGGCCTGCTCGTCCAGCGCCGCCAGCTTCGCCCGTGCTTCCCGCATTTCGGGATGCGCGTCCTTGCGGAACTGCCGTTCCTCGGCCACAGCCGCGCGTGCCTGTGCCCGATCTGCCATGATCTGCTGCATCGCGCCGTTGCCCAGTACTTCGGGCAGCGTGTCGGCGCTGGTGCGTCGCGCGCTTTCCCAGCGTTTCTGCGCCGCGATGCGATCGGCCGCGGCCTGTGCGCGGAAAGCGTTGAGCTGCGTCAGTCGTGTCGCCACCGATCCGTCGGGGGCGGCAGGTTTGACGGGCTTGCTCTCTTCGCCCGGCGGGGCCGGTGTGCCGGTGCGCGCGGCATAGACGGCCATGTCCCGCTCGGCCCGCGCCAGATCGTTGCGCGCGCCATCCAGTTCGCCCAACAGGAAGCGCCGCGCCTGCACCCCGGATTCGAAGCCGCGCTTCAGGTCGGCGCGGATCAGGCTGTCGGCATAGCTGTTGGCCACGCGCGCCGACAGCACCGGATCGGCGCTGACGAAGCTGATGCGCAGCACCCGCGACTTGCCGGGCAGTTCGACCTCCAGATTGTCGCGCAGCAGCCGCACGACCATGTCCTGCTCCACCTGGCGCTGCGACAATGTGCCGACGCCCTCTGGCGGGCGGACTTCGTCCATGCCGCTGAAGAAGGTCGGCGTGCCGACCAGCGACAGATCGCGAGCAACATCCTCCGCCAGCGCCCGGCTGCGCAAAACCTCCAACTCGGTCTGCATCAGCGTTTCGGTGTCGTTGGCCGAGCCCGCGCGCTGGGCAGCGGCAGAACCGGCCGCGCCGGCGGGGACATCCTCCACCTCCACCGAGGCGGTGGCGCGATAATCAGGCGTAGAGGTCAGGATGAAGAGCGCGCCGGCCAGCAGGCAGAGCGCCATGGTGACGAACAGGATGACGCGGTGGCGACGCAGCACCAGCCAGCCGCGCGCGGCGGCGGCGGACAGGCGGGCGCTGACCCCTTCCCCGCTGCTGTCGGTGTCATCACGCATCGGAAAGGCAGGAAGACCCATTAGTGATTTCCGTCCAGCGCGATGAAGCCGGTGGCGAGCGCAGGCAAGGCCAGCAGCGCGCCGCCCACTATCGCCTTGGCCCGCGACAGGCCGACGATGACCATGTCGCCCGGCAGGATTTCAGGATCAGGCGCGCGCCCCTTGCGGATGGCGGCCAGATCGAACAGAGCGGCCTGCCGCTGACCGTCCAGTTGGCGTATGACGACCACCTGATTGAGGCCAGCAAGCCGCGTCGGCCCCTTCGCCAGGGCCACGGCCTGCAACAGGGTAAGCCTTCCTTCGACCGGATAGAGGCCGGGTTCACGCACTTCGCCATCCAGCGTGACGCGGCGGCCCACCGCCTTCTTCACGAACAACGTGACCTGCGGCGACACCAGATAGCGTTCGCCCAGCCGCCCGGCGATGACATCGCCCGCTTCGCCAGCGGTCAGGCCCGCGACCGAAACGTCGCCGATCAGCGGCATGCGGATCATACCCGCCGCCGTGACCTGCGCATCTTCCAGCGACAGGCCGGGTTCGTGATAGACCTGGATGCGCAGCACATCGTCGGACGCGATACGATAGTCCATACCGATCGCCGGCGGTGGCGGGATCGCCGCATAGGCGGCATCGCCCCGCGGCGCATCCTCCACGGTCGCGCACGCACCCAGCAGCCCGCAGGCGGCCAGCGCCGCAATCGATCGGTTGATGCTGTTTCCGCGCTTCATCCGCGCTCCCGCCCCGTCTTAACCCAGATGATGCCGGGGGTTAACGGCGCGGCACGGTGATGGCAACCACGGACGGGACGGGCCGAATAGGCCCGGTGACTGTTAAACGGCGAGGCGGTCGGGCGCTGGCTGCGCCAGGCGGCGCGGCTGATCGGGCCAGATTCCGCGCGTGTCATACACAGCCTTGCCGGCGCGTTCATCGACGGGGACAGATTTGAACATGTCATGATCGACTAGAATGACGAAAACGCCACATTGTTCCAGTGCCGTATCGAGATCGATGAGTTCGGCCCCCGTTCCGGCAAATTCCATTGGCAGCGCCTGGGCATAGGGTTCCACCAGCTTGATGCGGCGGCCGTAACGACGCGCCAGCCGCGCGGCGACCTTCACCGCGGGGCTTTCGCGGAAATCGTCAATATTCGCCTTGAAGGCGAGGCCGAGACAGGCGACGTCTTCGCCAGCAAAGGCGTCGATCATGTCCGACGCCTTGGCGACGACATAGTCGGTCTTGCCATCATTCACTTCGCGCGCGGTGCGGATGATGCGCGCATTTTCCGGGTCGCCATGGACGATGAACCAGGGATCGACGGCGATGCAATGCCCGCCGACGCCGGGGCCGGGCGACAGGATGTTGACGCGCGGATGACGGTTGGCGAGACGGATGACCTCCCACACGTCGATGTCCATATTCTCCGCGATCACCGACAGTTCGTTGGCGAAGGCGATATTGACATCGCGGAAGCTGTTTTCGACCAGCTTGACCATTTCGGCCGCGCGGGCGGTGGTGGTGATGCAGGCGCCGCGCACGAACTGGCGGTAGAAGCCCAGCGCCTTGCGCGCGCAACGGGGCGTGATGCCGCCGATGCAACGATCATTGTCGATCAGTTCGACCAGAATTCGGCCTGGCAGCACCCGCTCCGGGCAATAGGCGATGGCGATGTCGCCCTGCGTCCCCTGGCCCGGCATTTTGAGGTCGGGACGGATGGTCCCGATGACGTCGCGCATTGCTTCGGTCGTGCCGACCGGGGATGTGGATTCGAGGATGACCGTATCGCCGGCCTTGAGCACCGGGGCGATGGTGCGTGCGGCTTTGAGGACATAAGAGATATCGGGCGCGCGATCTTCCGATACCGGGGTCGGCACGGCGATAATGAAGACGTCGCTTTCCTCTACCTCCAGGCTGGCGCGCAGGTTGCCGCGGGCAACCACGCCCTGCACCAGGCCATCCAGGTCGACTTCCTCGATATGGACGCGGCCGCTATTGACCGTTTCGACCACATGGGCGCTGACATCGACGCCCACCACCTGCGCGCCGCCACGCGCGATCAGCGCGGCGGTCGGCAGGCCGATATAGCCAAGGCCAATGACGGAAACCTTCTGCTTTGCGTCGACGGGCATGAGGCGGACAATCCTTCAAACGGTGATTTGCCCGCTTTTGTGCCCGGAAATGCTGAAGATTTCGGTAACGCTCCGCCCGCCTCGGTCTAACCCCTAGCGATAGCGCGGCAAAGGCTGGCGCGCCATGTGCATGGGCGAGCGAACGACGGGCGTAGTGATGATCTTGGTCTTCATCAGCGTGCGGATGCGATCGGCACCGTCGGGATTGAGCAGGACCACGCGGGTGCCGCCCGACGTCAGCGGTTCGATGGTCGAAATGGCGATGGCGTGGCGGGCGCAGAGCGCGGTCACATCATCCAGCGGCGCGTTCAGATTGATGGCGCGGCTCATGCGGACACATCCATAGGGCCGACGGTTGAGTTGAGACGAATCGATAGGGTCATGAGACAAGCTCCTTGCGCGGCAAGCGGGAGCGCGTTCTGTCTCTCGGTCGTCGCGAATGCTTGCGGGCAGGTTTCGCGGCGATGCCGTCCGGTAGCAGATCGCGCTCGGAACGTCGCCGCTTTTATTCCGGCAAGGCCGCGCCCGCGCCTATCACCGCAGCGATTCGTGCCGCCGCTTTGCCATCGCCGAACGGATTATGCGCCCGCGCCATCGCCTGATAGGCGTCATCATCGTCCAACAACGCCAGCACCTCACGCACGATGCGCTCCCGGTCCGCGCCTACCAGCCTGGCAGTCCCCGCATCGACACCCTCGGGCCGCTCGGTCGTTTCGCGCATCACCAGCACCGGCTTGCCGAGAGAGGGCGCTTCCTCCTGCACGCCGCCGCTGTCGGTTAGCACCAGATGGCACATGTCGAGCAGGCGGACGAAATGAGGATAGTCGAGCGGATCGATCATCGCGACATTGGGCAGGTCGCCGAGTACGGCGTCCATCACCGGCCGGACATTGGGATTGGGATGAACGGGGAAGATCACCGCCACATCGGGGCGCGCCGCGATATCGGCGATCGACTGCGCAATCGCCTCCATCCCGCCGCCGAAATTCTCGCGCCTATGGCTGGTGACGGCGACGATTCGCTTGCCCGCAAAGCGCGCGGCCAGATCATCCAGGCCGCTGGCCAGCGCCGGCTCCGCCATCAGCCGATCGCGGGTGGCAAGCAGCGCGTCGATTACGGTGTTGCCGGTGATGTGGATGCTGGCTGCGTCCCGGCTTTCGCGCAGCAGCGCATTGGCCGCCGCCTGGGTGGGCGCGAAATTCATGTCGGCGATGCAGGCGACGACGCGGCGGTTCACTTCCTCTGGCCATGGATGATGGATGTCGCCGCTGCGCAGGCCAGCCTCGACATGGGCGACCGGGATCTTGCGATAATAGGCGGCCAGGCTGGCGACCATGGTGGTCAGCGTATCGCCATGGACGACGATGCGGTCGGGTTTTTCCACGTCAAACGCCTTGCCCAGTTCGACGATCAGCTTGGCCGTCAGCCCGTCCAGCGTCTGGTTGGGGACCATGACGTCCAGGTCGATGTCCGGCACGATCCCGGCAATGTCCAGCACCTGGTCCAGCAAGCCGCGATGCTGCGCGGTCACGATGACGCGCGTTTCCACCCCCGGCTGCGCGCGCAACGCATGGATGACGGGGAACATCTTGATCGCTTCGGGCCGCGTCCCGAACACCAGCGCTACTTTCACATTTGCTCCTTTGCCTGCCGCTACCTACCTGCCGCCACCTGCCTGCCGCTCCGCCCAGCATGTCGCAGAAATTGGTAACCAGCGGCTGAACGCCATGACAAATTCACCGCTGCAATGCAGCGAATTGAAATAAACGCGGACGATGATACAGCCGCTTTTAGTCACCACGCCTTCGGAGCTGAATAGTCCATGAAAATCACGATGATCGGCACGGGTTATGTTGGACTTGTGTCAGGGGCCTGTTTTGCGGATTTCGGTCATGACGTGGTGTGCGTGGACAAGGATGCCGGCAAGATCGCGGCGATCGAGTCCGGGCGGATGCCGATTTTCGAGCCGGGGCTGGACAAGCTGGTGGGCGATAATGCCGCATCGGGCCGGCTGACCTTCACCACCGACTTGGACGCTGGCGTCAAGGGCGCCGACGCGATCTTCATCGCGGTCGGCACGCCTTCGCGCCGGGGCGACGGCCATGCGGACCTGAGCTATGTCTATGCCGCCGTCAGGGAAGTCGTGGAAGCGCTGGATGCGCCCGCGGTGATCGTGACCAAATCGACCGTTCCCGTGGGCACCGGCGACGAAGTCGAGCGGATCGCGCGTGAATTGAAGCCTGACCTCGACATTCAGGTCGTGTCCAACCCCGAATTTCTGCGCGAAGGCGCGGCCATCGGCGATTTCAAGCGGCCCGACCGCGTCGTCGTGGGCACCACCGGTTCGGAACGCGCGATTGCGGTGATGAGCCAGGTCTACCGTCCGCTCAACCTCAACCAGGCGCCGTTGATGTTCACCGGACGTCGCACCGCCGAACTGATCAAATATGCCGCCAACGCTTTCCTCGCGACCAAGATCACCTTCATCAACGAGATGGCGGATCTGTGTGAAGCGGTTGGCGCAGAGGTGCAGGACGTGGCCCGCGGCATCGGCCTCGACAATCGCATCGGAGCCAAGTTCCTGCATGCAGGGCCAGGCTATGGCGGCTCCTGCTTCCCCAAGGACACGCTGGCGCTGGTCAAGACCGGCCAGGATTATGACGCTCCGATCCGCATCGTCGAAACGGTGGTGCAGGTCAACGACCTGCGCAAGCGGGCGATGGGCCGTAAGATCGTCAAGGCGATGGGCGGCGACGCCCGCGGCAAGACGGTCGCGCTGCTGGGCCTGACCTTCAAGCCCAACACCGACGACATGCGCGACGCGCCCAGCCTGGCCATCGTCCAGGCGCTGGAAGACGCAGGCGCGAGGATCGTCGCTTATGATCCCGAAGGCATGGAGATCGCCGCGCCGATGATGCCCAAGGTGGTCATGGCCAAGGACGCCTATGAGGCCGCCGACGGTGCCGATGCGGTCGTGCTGATTACCGAATGGGACATCTTCCGCGCTCTCGATTTGAAGCGCCTGGCGGCTGCAATGACAGGTACGGCGCTGATCGACCTGCGCAACATATATCCCGCAGGCGAGATCGAAGCCGCCGGCCTCGCCCTCTCTCGCGTCGGTGGATAAGCATAAGACGGGGCATCCTGACGACGCCCCGCCTTCTCTGAATCGCCGGCCGCGCCTGCATCATTGGCTGATCGCGGCGGCCACGCTGTTCATAATGGGGATCGCCGTTCCGCTCTTCGCCGCCTTCATCTGAAGCGGCGGCAGCGGATCAGGCCTTGATCTTCCAGCCGCGCTTGAGCAGCGTGTAGCACAGCCCGCCGAATATCAGGTTCAGGCCCAGCAGCACGCTGCTACCCACCACGACATTAGTGTCGGCCGCCGCGACGAAGCCGTAGCGAAAGCCGGAAATGATGTAGAAGAAGGGGTTGGCGTGGCTGATCGCCTGGAAAATGGGGGGCAGCCGATCAATCGAATAGAATGTCCCCGACAGCAGCGCCAGCGGCCCGATCACGAAATTGGTGATCGCCGCGCCATGATCGAATTTTTCCGCCCAGATCGACGTCAGCACACCCAGGAAAGCGATGAAGCTGGTGCCGAGTAGGCCGAACCAGGCGACCGCCCACAAATGCGCGGGCGTGACATGGACGCCGGGCCACAAGGCCATGGCCAGCCACAGGGCGAAACCGACGAACATGGCGCGCGTCACTGAGGAAGCGACCAGGGCGAACAGCAATTCACCCACCGCGATCGGCGGCATCAGATAATCGACCAGCGTGCCCTGCACCTTGCCCACCATCAGCGCGAAGCTGGCATTGGCGAAGCAGGCGTTGATCATGCCCATGATGATGAGGCCCGGCGCGATGAAATCGGCGAAAGCCACGGCTTCACCGCGCAGCAGCACGGTCCGCCCGCTGCCCCCCAGCGCGACGATGAAGATCACAAGGAACATCAGTGTAGTGATAGCCGGTGCCCAGACGGTTTGGAGTTGCACCTTCAGGAAGCGCCGCACTTCCTTGGCGTAAAGCGCCCAGGTGCCGGCCCAGTTGATGTTGCGAATCTGCGGCACGCCCGGTTCGGGGAATGGCGGCCGTACCGCGGGCGCGGCGTGAATTTTGGGCTGGTCGTTCATGGTTGGATCGACTATCGGCTGGTCCGTTATGCTGCAAGGGGGAAGATCCAAGGATTTGAACCTGCGGCGCGGCTTCCCATATAGGAAGCCATAGAAGATTTGTGAGGAGTGTTTCATTGTCCTGGACCGACGAGCGTATCGACCAGCTCAAGGGTATGTGGGAACGCGGCCTGACCGCCAGCCAGATCGCCGATGAACTCGGCGGGGTCAGCCGCAACGCGGTGATCGGCAAGGCGCATCGCCTGGGCCTGCAATCCCGTCCTTCGCCGGTGAAGGCGAACGAGACGCCCAAGAAGGCTGCTGCCCCTGCGCCGCGCAAACCCGCGCCCGCCCCGGATGTAGAAGCGCCGCGCGCCGCCGCACCGGTCGTGTCTGCCCCGGCACCTGTTCGTGCGCCCGTCGCCGCGCCGGCAGCGCCTGCGGCACCGGCTCCCGCCGCGGCAGCCGCGACCGACGCACCGCCCCCGCCGCCTCAGCCCCGCATCATTTCGGTTGGCCCTGGCGGCTTTCTGCGTCAGGGTCCGGGTGACCAGCAGGCACCGATCCCGCCCGCACCGCCGCGCCGCCTGGTGCCGGCCAAGCCGAGCGCGGAGATTGCGGATAAAACGACGCTGCTCGATCTGACCGAGCGGATCTGCAAATGGCCAATGGGGCATCCGGGCGAACCCGACTTCCATTTCTGCGGTGAGCAAGTCAATCCCGGTTTCCCTTATTGCGTCGAACATTGCGGTCGCGCCTATCAGGCGCAGTTGCCGCGCGGCACGCGCCGTCCGCCCCCGCCGTTGCCTTTCGGTGGCCCGCGGGTCCGCTAACACTTCACGCCAGACGCGAAAAAGGCCCGGTTTCCATATGGAAACCGGGCCTTTTTCGTAGTCGCTGCAATCAGAAGCGGAAGCTGGTGGTCACCATCACGCTCTGGGTGTCGAACTTGTCGCCACGGTTCATGCTGGCGCCGCCCGACGGGGTGATGCGGAACGGATTGGTCGCCGGAGCCGTGCCAGCGCCCACATCGACGCGATAGTCGCCGACATTATAGCGGGTCCACAGATAGCGTGCGCCGACCGAGAAATTATCCGATACCTTGGCTTCAATGCCGCCGCCCATCGTGTAGCCCCACGCATCTTCCTTGCGGTCGAATTGCGTGAAGCTGTTGGCGCCGTTGCTGGTGCTGAAGCTGTTCTTCACTTTCGCATAGGCAAGACCGCCGGTGATGTAGGGCATGATGCCGCCAGGGGTGGTGAAGCCCAGGCGGGCGCGCAGGTTGGCGTTATAGTTGATGCGCCGGGTCATGGTGTAGAAAGCCGGCGTAGTCGAATATTCGGTCACGCTGTCGCTGATATAGGCCTTGCCCGCTTCGGCGACGACGCCCGCTACGATGCTGCCGAACTGCCGGTCATAGCCGACATGGCCCATCCAGCCGATCGCATCCTTGTCATCGTCGCAGCCAGCAACCGGGGTTGACCCACGTGCGGCACCGCCACAAGTGCCCGGCGAAAAGGCATTGGCACCGGTCGTAGTGCGGATAACATCATTATAGTCGCCATCAGCGTCGGTATCGAAACGCAGATGTTCGCCCTGGTCACTTTTCTGCCAGTTGTAGCCGAACGATCCCCCAATATAAGGGCCAGTCCAATCGACGGCACCACTGTCCTGCGCCATGGCGGGAGCGCTAATGGCAAATGCGAGCGCAGCGCTCAGCGGCGCGATTAATGTGAGCTTCAAGATAATGTCTCCTCCTTATACGGAGAGCCCATCTCCGCATTCCCGCCGCTAACGACTGACATTGGATTTTTGTTGCACTGCCCTTTGTGACATATCGTTTCTGTCCCGACATGGCTCGGCGCTTGCGCCCGCCGCGCGCCCGCTTATAGCTTGTGGCATGTCCGAAGACCTGTTCGCCGCCAACACCTCCGCCACCCCGCAATATGACGCCTCCACCATCGAGGTGCTGGAGGGACTGGAGCCGGTCCGTCGTCGCCCCGGCATGTATATTGGCGGCACCGACGAGCGCGCGCTGCATCACCTGGCGTCCGAAGTGCTGGACAACAGCATGGACGAAGCCGTGGCCGGTCACGCCACCCGGATCGAGGTGACGCTGGAGGCCGGCAACAAATTGACCGTAACTGACAATGGTCGCGGCATTCCAGTCGATGCGCATCCCAAATTCCCCGGCAAGTCTGCGCTGGAGGTCATCATGACCACGCTCCATTCGGGCGGGAAGTTCGAGGGGAAGGCTTACGCCACGTCGGGTGGCTTGCATGGCGTGGGCATTTCCGTGGTCAATGCGCTGTCGACCGACACGGTGGTCGAGGTGGCACGGAACAAGGAACTGTTCCGGCAGAAATTTTCGCGGGGCTTGCCCGTCACGACGCTGGAAAAGGTCGGCGCGGCGCCCAACCGGCGCGGCACTTTGGTCAGCTTCGTCCCCGACACCGAGATTTTCGGCGAGCAGAAGTTCAAGCCGGCCCGGCTGCATCGCCTGGCCCGCTCCAAAGCCTATCTGTTCGCGGGCGTCGAAATCCGCTGGAAATGCGATCCCTCGCTGATCAGCGATGATACCCCTGCCGAAGCCGTGTTCCAGTTTCCCGGCGGGCTGGCTGACCATCTGAAGGAGCAGGTCGGCGACCGCGACTGCGCGACCAGCGTCTTCTTTTCGGGCAATCAGGATTTCCCTGGCACCGCAGGCCGCGTTGAATGGGCGGTCGCCTGGCCGCTCTGGTCGGATGGCAGTTACAGCTGGTATTGCAACACCATTCCGACACCCGATGGCGGCACGCATGAAGCGGGCCTGCGCACCGCCCTGGTCAAGGGAATCCGCGCCTTTGCCGAATTGATCGGACAGAAGAAGGGCAAGGATATCACTGCCGACGACATCATGACGTCATCAGAAATCATGCTGTCGGTCTTCATCCGCGAACCCCAGTTTCAGAGCCAGACCAAGGATCGGCTCACCAGTCCTGACGCGGCGCGGCTAGTCGAAAATGCGGTGCGCGACCATTTCGACCATTATCTGACCGACCATATGGACCGGGGCAAGGCGCTGCTCGCCTATGTGCTCGACCGGATGGACGAGCGCCTGAAGCGCAAGCAGGAGAAGGAGGTCAAGCGCAAGACCGCGACCAACAGCCGCAAGCTGCGCCTGCCAGGCAAGCTGACGGATTGTTCGAACGATGACCCGGAAGGCGCTGAAATCTTTCTGGTGGAAGGCGATTCGGCGGGCGGCTCCGCCAAGCAGGCGCGCGACCGTAAGACCCAGGCGATTCTGCCCCTGCGCGGCAAGATATTGAATGTCGCGTCAGCCAATAATGCCAAGATCCTGGCCAATCAGGAAATTGCCGACATGATCCTGGCGTTGGGCTGCGGCACGCGCAAGGATTGCAACCCGGACCATCTGCGCTACGAACGCATCGTCATCATGACCGACGCCGACGTCGATGGCGCGCATATCGCGACGCTATTGATGACTTTCTTCTTTCAGGAAATGCCTGAACTGGTGCGGCGCGGGCATCTCTATCTGGCGCAACCGCCGCTCTATCGGATCGTGTCGGGCGGCAAGAGCCTATACGCCAAGGATGATGCCCATCGCGAAGCGCTGATGGCGAAGGAGTTCAAGGGCAAGAAGGTGGAGGTCAGCCGTTTCAAGGGGCTGGGCGAAATGAACCCCATGCAGCTGCGCGAAACGACCATGGACCCCAAGACCCGGATGCTGATCCGCATCACCCTGCCCGACAATGTCGAGGACCGGGCGCAGGTGCGCGATCTGGTCGATCGGCTGATGGGCACCAACCCCGCCCATCGCTTCGCCTTCATTCAGGAAAATGCGGCCGCGGTGGACGAGGAAGCGATCGACGCTTGAATAGGGCTATCGTCCGTCAGAAGCCTGCTCCTGCTTTCGCAGGAACCCGCTGCGCCAGGCTCCTTGTCCTGCTATCCCTATTCGTCATGGCCTTATTCCCTTCGCCTTCTCGCGCTGCCCCCTCCCCCGCCTATCAGGCCCGCGCCAAACAATTGCTGCGTATCCTCAGCGCGCCCGGCGGCGAGGAGGCATATTTCTCCACTCTCTTTCTCGACGCCGTGCCGGTCGATCGCTGGCGCGCCATCGCCGCCGACCTGCGCGCCCAACATGGCGAACCGCTGGCGCTCGGCGCCGTGCGGACCGACAGCGCCACCGCCGGGCAGGTCGAAATCCGTTATGAACGCGCGACTATGGGCTTTACCATGGTGGTTGCGCCGCAGGCGCCCCATCTTGTCGTCGGCCTGCATATTGTGGGCGCCCGCACCGCCAATGACAGCTTGGACAAGGTCATGGCCGATATCGCCGACCTGCCCGGCGCGACCAGCTTTGCCATCGCGCAGCTGACCGATTCCGGCCCCCAATGGCTGCGCGCTCACCGCTCTGACGTGCAGATGGCGACCGGCTCCAGCTTCAAACTCTATATCCTCGCCGAACTGGCGCGCGCATCGGCGTCGCGCGAGCGGCGCTGGAGCGATGTCATCCCCCTCGGCCCGAAAAGCTTTTCCGGGCGATTGATGACTTGGCCCGATCGCGCGCCGATGACGCTGCACAGCCTGGCGACAGCGATGATCGCCGAAAGCGACAATAGCGCCAGCGACACGCTGTTAGCGGTGTTGGGACGGGATCGGGTGGACGCCATGATGGCGACGACCGGCCATGCCGATGCGGCCAAAGCGCTGCCGATCCTCAGCACCGCCGAAGCCTTCGCGCTCAAAATGCCCACCAATGCCGACCTGCGCCTTCGCTATGAAGCGGGATCGCTCGCCGACCGTCGCGCGCTGCTGCGCGATGCCGCTTCACGCCTCACCGCCGACAAAGTGGATGTGGGCAGCGTGGCCGAGGCGCCTACTGCGATCGAAAGCATCGAATGGTTCGCATCGCCAAAGGACGTGATCGGCCTGCTCGACTGGCTGCGTCTGCATGGCGGCGACGCGCTGCCGATCCTGGCCGTCAATCCGGCCATCCCGCCCGCCGACGCGAAACGCTGGCGCTATCTGGGCTATAAGGGCGGCAGCGAACCCGGCGTGATGGCGATGAACATGCTGGCGCAGGCCCGGAATGGCCGCTGGTATGGGGTCAGCGCCAGCTGGAACAACCCCGCCGCGCGGCTGGACGAACCAAAGCTGGTGGCGCTAATGACGAGGGCGCTTAACCTGCTGGCGGAATAAGGTTTGCCTGGCCAGCCGACGCAGGATCAGCCTCTTCCGCCAACCAGGCCTGCGCCTCTTCCATGGCGAGGAACACGCGCACCCTGGGATGGACCAGGGTTCGTTCCGCTTGCGCCCTGTTCAATTGGCTGCCGACGACCACCGCCGTTCGTCCGCTGGTCAGCGTCATGCCGCCGCGCATGATGCCGGCGAGCAGATCGGCGACGTCGTTCGCCTGCACCGGGAAATCGAAGGATTCGACGATGACGTTGAAATCGTCACGGATCGCCCTGGCCTGATTGGCCTTCAATCCCACTTCCTTGGCTAGGGCGACCACATTGTCCGGCTTCCAGAAACCTTCGACCTTCATCGTCAGACAATTGGTTCGGGCGTCATAATTTACGTGAAACATCAGCAACTCGATTGAGGCGTCTTAAGCCGTCAGCGCTTCGACCAGCGCCTTGACCTTCTTCTGTCGCCATTGCGGTAGCGGCGCGATCAGCCAGTAGGCGAGCAGCGTCGGGGTCGTGTCGCCCACCTGCCGCACCCGACCCGCCGCCAGATCCGCCTGCGCCAGCAACAGCGGCACGCGCGCCCGGCCAAAGCCGTTGACCGCCGCCTCGATCGCCAGGCCGCCATCGGCAACGCGGATGATCGCGGGCTTGTCGCCTGCCGGGCAACCGGGCCAGTCGATGCGATGATCGGGGCCGCCCGCCGCCGCCTCGACCGTGACATAGGCGGCTTCACCGATCTTGACGCCTTCATGCTCGCCCGCGCCGTCGGCCAGGCGGATCGCAATGTCGAGATTCGCTTCGGTGAAGTCGAGCGCCTCATCGGCTGCGATCAGTTGAAAGGTCAGGTCGGACTGGCCGGCGGCATAGGCGGCCAGGCGCGACTGGAGCCATTTGCCGGTGATGTCGCGCGGCGCGGCGATGGTCAGCGCGCTGCTGGACTGGCCAGCCTGCATCGCGCGCACGGCTTCCTCAAATTCCAGAAAACCGGCGCGCAGCGCGGCGAGGCCGCCCTCCGTCTCCGGCGTCAGTTCCAGCCCCTTGGGCGTGCGGCGGAAGAGGACGACGCCCAGCATATCCTCCAGCGCGCGAATCTGCTGCCCCACGGCGGCGGGCGTCACCGCCAGTTCGTCCGCGGCGCGGGTGAAGGACAGGTGCCGGGCAGCCGCGTCCAGCACGCGCAGGCCGTTGAGCGGCAAATGGGTCCGCTTCATTCGGCCACCGCGGGCGCGATCAGGGCGAAATGGGGGATCGCGACATCGAACGTCTCGCCACCAACGCCGATCATCCGATAGCTGCCCTTCATCGACCCGGTCGGCGTATTGAGAGGGCAACCCGATACATAATCATAGCTTTTCCCCGGCTGCACTACCGGCTGTTCCCCGACCACGCCGTCGCCATCGACCATATGCTGCGCGCCGCGCCCATCGGTGATGATCCAGTGGCGGGTCAGGAGTTGCACCGGCTGGTCGCCCTGATTTTCGATGCGGATATGATAGGCCCAGAACCAGCGGCCCCGATCCGGCTCCGACTGTTCGGGCAGGAAGGTGACCGCGACATGGACGATGATGTCCCGCGTGGTGGCGTGGAAGGGGAAAAGTGCGTTCACCTCTCAGAAATGCGCCCTAACCCCCTCATCCGTCAACGCCCTATCGACCGCAGCGCCTGATCGAGGTCGGCGATCACGTCGTCCGCATCCTCCAGACCGACGTTGAGGCGCAGCATGTCCTCGGTGATGCCGACTTCCAGCCGCGCCGCTTCGGCCATGCCGAAATGGGTGGTGGAGGCGGGATGGGTCATGAGCGAGCGCGAATCGCCGATGTTATTGCTGATGTCGACCAGTTCCAGGCCGTTGAGCAGGCCGTGCGCCTCCGCCCGGCCACCGCCGACATAAAGCGAGAAGATCGGGCCGGCCATGGCCATCTGGCGCATGGCGAGCGCATGCTGTGGGTGGCTTGGCAGGCCGGGATAGAGCACCTTGGCGACGCGGCCTTCGAGGAACGCGGCGACTTTCAGCGCATTTTCGCTCTGGCGGCGGATGCGCAGGTCAAGCGTCTCAAGCCCCTTGAGCACAACCCAGGCGTTGAACGGGGACAGGGTCGGCCCGGTATTGCGGTGGAAGGGCAACAGGACATTGTCGATCCAGTCGCGCGTGCCGCAAATGGCCCCGGCCAGGACGCGGCCCTGCCCGTCCATCATCTTGGTCGCGCTGTAAGCGACGACATCCGCGCCAAAGTCCATCGGCCGCTGCAATGCGGGCGTGGCGAAGGCGTTGTCCACGACGCTGGCGATGCCATGCGCCTTCGCAATGGCGCACACCGCCGCCAGATCGACGATGTCCATCGTGGGATTGGCGGGGGTTTCGAAGAAAAATACCTTGGTATTGGGCCGGATCGCCGCTTCCCAGGCCGCGGTATCGCTGCCGTCGATCGTCGTCGTCTCAATCCCGAATTTGGGCAACAGCGTGTCAGTCAGCCAGCGGCATGAGCCAAAGGCGGCCTTGGCGCCCACGACATGATCGCCCGCCGACAATTGGCACAGCAGCGCGGCGGTCATCGCCGCCATGCCGGTGGCGGTCGCGCGGCAGGCCTCCGCCCCTTCGAGCAGGGCGATGCGCTGTTCCAGCATCTCCACAGTCGGGTTCTGGAGGCGCGAATAGGTCATGCCGACCTGCTCGCCGGCGAAGCGCGCAGCGGCGTCCTCCGCCCGGTCATAGCTATAGCCGCTGGTCAGGAACAGGGCTTCGGACGTCTCGCCATATTCGCTACGCGCCGTGCCGCCCCGGATCGCCAGCGTAGCAGGCTTCCAGTTCTTGGTGATTTCAGGGTTCTGACCGCTTTTCCGCTTCATATCGCTTTCCGCATGTCCATCGTCACTTGCGGCGTGGCGCCGCGCAATATCTCGGCCATCTGGCTCATGTCGCCATTACCGCCCGAGAGGATAACCGCAACCTTCTTGCCGCGCATTGCCTCCTTTTCCTGAAGCGCAGCCGCCAACGCGACGGCCCCTGCCCCTTCGGCCAGATTATGCGTATCCTGCCAATAGATGCGGATCGCCTGCGCCACTTCATCATCGGTAACGCCCACGAAGCGATCGGCGCGCGGCCCGAAATAGTCGAGCGCCGCCTGGACCGGGGTGCAGACGGCGACGCCATCGGCAAAGGTATAGGCGGTCGGGCTGGATATGAGCCGACCCGCTTCGAAGCTGCGCTTGGCCGCGTCGACATGGGCGGACACGACGCCGACGACCTTGGTCGTAAGGCCCAGCGCGTCGCGCGCGGCGATCGTCCCGCACAGGCCCGATCCGCAGCCGACCGGAACATAGACGGTGTCGAGGTCCGGCACCGCGTCGAACAGTTCCAGCCCATAGCTGGCGACGCCGCGGACCAGTTCGTCATGATAGGCCGGGACCATGAACAGGCCCTGCTCAGTCGACAGGCGGATCGCCTCCGCCTTCGCACTGTCGAAATCATGGCCATGTTCGATCAGGGTCGCGCCGAACGCGCGCATCGCGGCGTTCTTTTCCAGTGCGTTGCCATGGGGCACAACGATGGTGGCAGCAATGCTGGCGGCCGTGGCGGCGCGGACCTGCGCCTGGCCATGATTGCCGCGCGTGGCGGTGATGATGCCCTTCACCTCCGGGTGGGTGCGCCGCAGCCAGTCGATATAGGTGATCGCGCCCCGCGCCTTGAACGCGCCGGTGGGGGTGTGATTTTCATGCTTGACCCAAAGGTCGCAGCCGGACCGCCGGCCCAGCAACGGCCAGGCATATTGGGGCGTCGGCGGCACCTGGGCATGGACCATGTCGGCGGCGGCACGGAGACTGGACAGGGAGAAATCGTTCATCCCGCCTCCTTAATGGCTATGCAGGGGGTAGGACAGGACCGATAGCGCGCAATTGGCCCCGTGACTGGCCCCGCAATTGGCCCCTCCCGACCGGTCCGGTGCCAATCCATTCGGGCATCGCGGCGCTTCCCTCTTCACGCGGCGAGCGGTCAGAGAACCGCCAGAACCGCGTCGCCCATCTCCACCGTCGTCATCGTGCCGCCCAGGTCGGGCGAGCGCGCGCCATTAGCCAGCGCCTTCGCCACCGCGGTTTCGATCCGGTCGGCCTGTTCGGGCAGGTTCAGCGAGTAGCGCAGCATCATCGCGGCGGACAATATGGTCGCCAGCGGATTGGCCTTACCGGTGCCGGCGATATCGGGGGCGGAACCATGGATCGGCTCATACAGGCCCTGCCCGGTGCCGTTGAGCGTGGCCGAGGCCAGCATCCCGATGGAGCCGACGCACATGCTTGCCTGATCCGAGAGGATGTCGCCGAACAGGTTGCCGGTGACGATGACGTCGAACTGGCCGGGGTTGCGGACCAGCTGCATCGCGGCATTGTCGACATACATGTGGCTCAATGCGACGTCGGGATAGTCGGCCGACACTTCGATCACCACGTCGCGCCACAACTGGCTGGTTTCCAGCACATTGGCCTTGTCCACCGAGCAAAGCTTGCCGCGGCGCGCGCGAGCGGCCTGGAAACCGGCATGGGCTATACGGCGCACTTCGGCTTCGTTGTACGACATGACGTCATAGCCTTCGCGCAGGCCCTCGGCGGTGGTGCGGAAGCCCTTTTCGCCGAAATAGACGTCGCCATTGGTTTCGCGGACGATCAGCAGGTCGATGGCGCTGGCGATTTCGGGGCGCAGCGCGGATTCGTCGGCGAGTTCGGGGAAGACTTTGGCCGGGCGCAGGTTGGAGAAGAGGCCCAACGCCTTGCGCAGGCCCAGGATCGCCTGTTCGGGACGCAGATGCCGTTCCAGCGCGTCGCAGTCGGGGTCGCCGACCGCGCCGAACAATATGGCGTCGGCGCGGTGCGCTATCTCCAGCGTTTCGGGCGGCAGCGGATGGCCGACCGCCTTATAGGCCGCGCCGCCGACCAGTCCGTCTTCATAGGTGAGGCCGGGGATCGCCAGCGCATCAAGCACGCGGACGGCCTGCGCCACGATTTCGGGACCGATGCCGTCTCCGGGGAACAGGGCGATCAACATGGCGAGAATCCTTATAGTGCGTGCCTGATATTGCGTGGCTGCCCCTTATGGAGACAGAAGGTTTCACGCAACCGCCCTTTTCAGCCGGTCGACCAGTCTTTCGCGCGCGGCGAGGATGTCGGCGCGCCGATCGATCAGGATCGAGCGTTCGAGGAAGAAGCCGGTGAGGCGCAGCCCGTCCACTATCTGGGTCCAATCGCCCATGCCGCCTTCGATCAGGAAGGGGGGCAGCGGCAGCAGGCGGGCTTCGTAGCCGACCGCCGCGGCGCGGCTGACCGCGGCAGCGCTGCGGGGGCTGACATAGGCCAGATCGTCGGTATCGCCCAGCGCGGCGCACCGGGTCAGGTCCAGGCCAAAGCCCAGTTCGGCGAGCAGCAGCAGTTCATAGCGCACCAGCGCCACCGCCCAGCCGCGCGCGGCCGGGGCGGCCTCCACCGCGCTTAGCACGCCGTCCAGCGCCTGATGCAAGGCGGGATAGGGCGTGCCTTCGGGCAGGGACGCGGCGGTCAGGGCGCAGCTCCAGTCGATCGCTACGGCAGGCAGCGGTTCGGCCAGTAGCGGCGCGCGGCTTTGCACCAGTTCCACCGTCAATCCGGCCAGTTGATCCTCCGTCCGGGCGCGGAAATCGGCCTTCACGATATTGCCGGGCAGCAGCACCGGGCGCATCGCCCGCGACCGTCCGCCACGGACATAACCGGGCAGCAGGCCATGATCGGGCGTCAGCAACCGCGCGATCGCCCCATGTTCACCATGATGGCGCACGGCGCAGACGATCGCGGTGGTGGTCAGGCTGGGCATGGTGCCTGTCTGTACGTGCAAGCATTGCTATAGGAAAGCGGTTCGCCCTTCACCCCGCCCGGTAGACGCTTTTCAGATTCATGAATTCGTGGAGGCCAAACGGGCCGAGTTCGCGGCCATGGCCGGAGCGTTTCACGCCGCCGAAGGGGGCTTCGGGGGCGGAGGCGAGCATCTGGTTCACCGCCGTCATGCCAGCCTGTATATCGCGGATGAAACGGGCTTCCTCCGTATTGTCCGTGGTCCAGACCGACGAGCCGAGGCCGAAGGGGATGGCGTTGGCGATGGCGATGGCATCGTCGATGTCCGTGGCCTTGAGCAGCATGGCGATGGGGCCGAAAATCTCCTCCCCCATCAGTGCCGGATCGGTGGGCACCTCGGTCAATATGCCCGCGGTCATATAGGCGCCGGGACCGGGCAGCGTTTCGCCACCGATCAGGGTCGCGCCCGCCGCCTTCATCTTCCAGACCTGTTCCTGCACGGTGCGGCGCTGTTCCTCGCTGGAGAGCGGCCCCATGTCGGTGGCGGGGTCGAACGGATCACCCGCGTTGACCGCCGCCATGGCGGCCGAGAAGCGATCGAGGAAGGCGTCGTAAATGTCGGCATGGACGATCATGCGCTTACCGCAGATGCAGGATTGGCCGCTATTCTGGACTCGCGCCGTCACCGCCTGCTTCACCGCCGCGTCGAGATCGGCCGAGGGCATGACGATGAACGGGTCCGCGCCGCCGAGTTCCAGCACGACCTTCTTGAGCGCCCTGCCCGCCTGCTCCGCCACGGCGCGGCCGGCGCCCTCGCTGCCGGTCAGGGTGACGGCGGCGACGCGATCGTCGGCGATGATCGCCGCGACCGCGTCCGATCGGATCGGCAGATTCTGGAACAGACCTTCAGGCGCACCGGCTACGGCCATCATCTCCTGCATCAGCGCGGCGACGCCCTGCACATTGCTGGCATGCTTGAGCAGGCCGACATTGCCGGCGAGGATGCAGGGCGCGAGGAAGCGGACGACCTGCCAATAGGGGAAATTCCACGGCATCACCGCCAGCACCGGGCCGATCGGCAGCCAGACATAGTCGGCCTTGCCCCCGGCGGCGAGCGGGATGCTGCCGCCCTCCAGCATGGCCGGGCCAGCTTGCACATAATGGCGGAAGGCGGCGACGCACTTGTCGACCTCTGCCAACGCGGATTTCAGCGTCTTGCCCATTTCCAGCGTCGCCATGCGGGCGAGTCTGTCGCGATGGTCGTGATAGGCGTCGGCCAGGGCGGTGAGGAGCGCGGTACGCTCCGCGATAGGCGTGGTCCGCCATGTCGCGAAGGTCGCGGTCGCCCGGTCCAGCGCTGCGTCGATCTGCGCTTGCGTCAATGGGTTGTGGGTGGCGATCTCTTCTCCGGTGGCGGGGTTGATGCTTTTCATCATTGATGGATGTCCTCGTGCAGATTGTTGTCGAACAAGCGCGCGAGGGGCGATGATCGATCCGGTCAGCCGTCCTTCTTTTTCCGCCCGGCGATATAGCGCGACAGTTCCAGTCCGAATTCTTCGGCCAGTTTTTCGCGGATGCCGCCGCCGCGGATCACCATGCCGCCCCAGCCGCCATGGCTGTTCTGCACCTCTACCCGGAACGACCCCAGCGAGCCGCCATGGGTGGCGTCGATCACGTCGACATTGCCTTCCAATATGTCGGAACTGCCCGCGATCAATATGGCCATCGCCGCATTGGCGGTTTGCAGGCGGTCCAGCGTAATTCGCAGGATGACGGGGGTGCCGCTGTCCAGTTTCCAGTCGCGAGTGACGTCGCGGATGACCAGCGGGAACATCTGTTTGAACGGCATGGTGGCGTAGCGGGCGCCGTCGAGCGGGCCGGTGGGGTAGCTGGCGGAATCGAGCGGGGGCAGGCCCGCCTCCACGCGCTTACGGGCCGCCTTGGCATCGCTTTCGCCCAGTTCGGCGAGGATTTGCGGCGCGAAGTTCAGGTCCATGCCAGTGACGCGGACGGGCTGGCCAGCGACCAGGCTCAACGGCTGGATCGGTTTGACCTGCCGCGCCTGAACGGTCGAGGCGCAGGACAGGGCGAACAGCAGGCACAAGAGGCGGCGGCGCATCGGCGTTTCTCCATCGAACGTCGAGGCATTAGCCGCACCAGCTTAAAGCCTGCTTTCCCGGCATGATTAACGCGGCACCGTCACCCGTGAAAATAATCATAGACCTGTTGCGCCACCGCCTTCGACACGCCGGGCGCTCTGGCAAGATCGTCCAGCGCGGCGTCGCGCACCGCCCGCGCTGTGCCGAAATGCATGAGCAGCGCCTTTTTGCGGGCCGGGCCGATGCCGGGCACCTCGTCCAGCGAGGACACGGTGATCGCCTTGCTGCGCTTGGCGCGGTGGGCACCGATGGCGAAGCGGTGGGCTTCGTCGCGGAGCCTTTGCAGGTAGAAGAGGACGGGGTGGTTGACGGGAAAATTGATTTCCCGGCCGTCGAGCATGTGGAAGACTTCGCGGCCGTCGCGGCCGTGATGCGGCCCCTTGGCGACGCCGATCATGGTGACGTCCTCGATCCCCATTTCCTCCAGCATGTTGCGGGCGGCCGATAGCTGCCCCTTGCCGCCGTCGATCAGCACCAGGTCGGGCCATTCGCCGCTGTCGCGATCGGGGTCTTCCTTTTGCGCGCGCCCGAAACGGCGTTCGAACATCTCGCGCATCATCGCGAAATCGTCGTTGCTGATCTCCGGGTTCTTCATGTTGAACTTGCGATAGGCGTTCTTGCGGAACCCCTCCGGCCCCGCGACCACCATCGCGCCCAGCGCATGAGCGCCCTGGATATGGCTGTTGTCGTAGATTTCGATGCGGTCGGGCACGCCCTCCAGCCCGAAGGCTTCGACCAATTCGTCCAATATCTTGCCCTGGCTGGTCGTTTCCGCCAGCCGCCGGTCGAGCGCCTCCACCGCGTTGCGCTGCGCCTGTTTGATGAGGCGGGTGCGGTCGCCGCGCTGGGGCACTTCGATGCGGACCTTGCCCCCGGCCCTTTCGCTGAGCGCCAGCGCCATCAGTTCGCATTCAGCGGGCTGGCGATCGGCCAGGATCAGGCGCGGCGGCGGCACTTCTTCATAAAATTGCGCCATGAAGCTTTCCAGCACTTCATCCTCCGCCACGTCGGCGGTATGGACGGGGAAGAAGCTGCGATGGCCCCAATTCTGGCCGCCACGGATGAAGAAGGCCTGGATGCACATCGCCCCGCCCTTCGCCGCCAGCGCGAAAATGTCGGCATCGCCCAGCCCTTCGGCATTGATCGCCTGCGACCCTTGAATGAAGGTCAGCGCCTTCAGTCGGTCGCGAATGACGGCGGCCTGTTCGAAATCGAGCGATGCCGCCGCCTGCTCCATCGCGACGCCGAGCTTCTTTTGCACCGCGGTCGATTTGCCGCCCAGGAAATCCTGCGCGTCATTGACCAGTTCGGCATAGCCCGCCGCGTCGATCCGGTCGACGCAGGGGGCCGAGCAGCGCTTGATTTGATAGAGCAGACAGGGGCGCGATCGGTTGGCGAAGAAACTGTCCGTGCAGGAGCGGAGCAGGAACAGTTTTTGTAGCGCATTGATGGTGCGGGTGACCGATCCGGCGCTGGCGAAGGGGCCGTAATAGCGCCCCTTCGCCTTGCGCGCGCCGCGATGCTTCTGGACGCGGGGGAAGGCATGATCCTCCCGCAGCAGGATGAAAGGGAAGCTTTTGTCGTCGCGCAGCAGGACGTTGTAGGGTGGGCGGTAGCGCTTGATGAGTTGCGCCTCCAGCAGCAGCGCTTCGGCTTCGCTGTTGGTGGTGACGATGGTCATGCTGCGCGTCTGGGCCACCATGCGCTGAAGCCGGCGCGGCAGGCGATCGACCTGGGTATAGTTGGCGACGCGATTCTTGAGCGCCCGCGCCTTCCCCACATAGAGCACGTCGCCGCGCGCATCATGCATCCGATAGACGCCGGGGCGGATCGGCAGCGTCTTGAGCGTGGTGCGGATCGCCTCCACGCCCAGGTCGATATCCGGCTGGCTGCCGGTGACGGTGAAGCTCGCCTTGTCTTCGTTGAAACGATCAGGGGATTGGGGGCCGGACATGGGGGCAGAGATAGCGTGCGCGGCTTCTTTGGCAATGGCCGGGGTTGATAGGCGGGGGTGGAGCGCTATCTATACCGCACCGCACAAAAGACTGCGGCCTGTTCCCCTATCCACAAACACCAGCATCAGAGGGACCACCCAATGAGCGTAAAAGCCTATGGCGCTTATGCGGCCGACAAGCCGTTGGAAGCCATCACCATCGAACGCCGCCCGGTCGGCGCGCATGACGTACAGATCGCCATCGCCTATTGCGGCGTGTGCCATTCAGACCTGCACCAGGTCCGGTCCGAATGGGACGGCACGCTATATCCCTGCGTCCCCGGCCATGAAATCGTCGGCCATGTCACCGCCGTCGGCGACCATGTGGCCAAGTTCAAGGTCGGCGATACGGTAGGCGTCGGTTGCATGGTAGATAGCTGCCAGTCCTGCGCGTCGTGCGACGAAGGGCTGGAGCAATATTGCGAAACCGGCTTTGTCGGCACCTATAATGGCCCGACCGCAGATGCCCCCGGCCATACGCTGGGCGGTTATTCGCAGAGCATCACGGTCAAGGATGATTTCGTCCTGAAGATCAGCCATGCGCCCGAACAACTGGCGGCGGTTGCGCCGCTGCTGTGCGC
This sequence comes from Pseudomonadota bacterium, assembly GCA_040389985.1. GTDB lineage: Bacteria > Pseudomonadota > Alphaproteobacteria > Sphingomonadales > Sphingomonadaceae > Sphingobium. The sequence goes on along the minus strand of JAZJZH010000007.1, from coordinate 689,501 downwards.
GGGCATCACCACCTGGTCGCCGCTGCGCCATTGGAAGGTTGGCCCCGGCATGAAGGTCGGGATAGTCGGCATCGGCGGGCTGGGCCATATGGGTGTGAAGCTGGCCCATGCGCTGGGTGCACATGTCGTCGCCTTCACCACGTCCGAAGGCAAGCGGCAGGACGCGCTGGCGCTGAGCGCGAACGAGGTGATCGTATCGCGCAATGCGGACGAGATGGCGGCGCATGCAGGCAGCTTCGATTTCATCCTGAACACGGTCGCGGCAAGCCATGATCTGGATGCGTTCATCGCGCTGTTGAAGCGGGACGGCACGTTGACGCTGGTCGGGGTTCCTGAGCATCCCCATCCTTCACCCAGCGTCGGGGCGTTGATTTTTGGGCGTAAGGCGATCGCCGGATCGCTGATCGGCGGTATCGCGGAGACGCAGGAGATGCTCGATTTCTGCGCGGAGAAGGGCATCACGTCCGAGATCGAGATGATCGCGATGCAGGATATCGAGACTGCCTATGCGCGGATGCAGAAGAGCGACGTCAAATATCGCTTCGTGATCGACAGCGCCACGCTGGCGGCGTGAGGGAGCGGGCGGGCGGCTTCGGCTGCCCGCCTGAAAGATGAGGATGTTCGACGCGAACCCTCCTCTTCCGCTCTCTTCTAGCATGTCGAGAAGCGCCTAGCGCGGTGCCCGCGTTTCTCGACTACGCTCGAAACGAACGGATAACGGTGAAATTGCCGCGATTTAAATCCGCCCCAAGCGCTTGGGGCGGATGAACGAAAAAGGGGCCGGTGCGACGATGCGCACCGGCCCCTTTTTATCGTCATTACAGACGGATCAGTTGATCGTGCCAAGCCCGCCAATGGCGCTGTCGACCAATGCCTTGTCGGCAGCGGCGTCATGACCCTGCGCGATCAGCACCGCGGCGGCGGCGGTGGCCGCGTTCACGGCCTTGGCGCGGATGCCGGCGATGGCGGCGCGTTCGGCGGCGCCGATCTTGTCTTCCGCCATCTTCTGACGACGGGCGACCAGATCTTCGGCATTGACCCTCGCGTCGGCGATCAGCCCTTCGGCTTCATGCTCGGCGGCCTTGCGCATGGCGTCGGCTTCACTGGCCGCGGCGGCCAGCTTGGCTTCATATTCGCCCTTGAGCGCTTCGGCTTCGGCGCGCAGGCGCGAGGCTTCGGCGAGCTGTTCCTTGATCTGGGCGATCCGGCCGTCCAGCGCGCCGCCGATCAGGGCAGGCACCTTCTTGATCAGCAGGATGATTATGAACGCCAGCATCGCCAGGCTGACCCAGGCCGTCGCGTCCATGCCGACCGCTTGGGGATCGGTGTGAGGGACTACGCCTTCATGGGCTACGGTGCCGACCGGCTCCATGCCTTCGCTGTGGATCGCCTGGTTCAAGTGCGGAACCTCCGATGCGCTATGGGATGCTGCCTCAGCCATGGGCCAGTGCCGCCTTTACTGCGTTGCGGGCGGCTTCGTCCGACGCTTCCACGCCGGAGATGCGCGCCACCATGTCGCGCGCCGCATCGGCGGCGACGGTTTCGATTTCTGCCATTGCCGCGTCGCTGGCACCCTTGATACGGGCTTCGGCAGCGGCAATCTTTTCAGCGACTACCGCATCGGCGGCGGCCAGCTTGACTTCGGTCGCCTTGGTGGCGTCGCTCTTGGCCTTGGCCAGAGTCGCCTGGGCGGCCGCGCGGTTGCCGGCGTCGCGGACGCGATAGTCCGCTTCCGCTTCGTCGGCGCGAGCGAAAGCGGCCTTCGCCGCGTCCAGATCGCCACTGATCTTCGCGTCGCGCGCGTCCGCCGTGCCCTGCACCTTGGGCACCATGCCAAGGCCGATGACGAAGAAGACGAGGCCGAAAGTCAGCAGCAACCAGAAAATCTGGCTGGAGTAGGTATCGGCGATTTGCGCGATTTGAGGCATTTTACGGTCCGTCCGGTCAGAGGGCGGTCAAATAGGGGAGCGGGCAGGCTATGGCACGAAGCCGCCCTGCCCGCCTCTCATTTTCACGTGTTAGGCCACGAACACCAGGATCATGGCGATAACGAACGCCAGCAGACCCAGAAGTTCCGCCGCGGCGAAACCGATGAACAGGCGACCCTGCTGGCCGTCAGCGGCACCCGGATTGCGCAGCGCGCCTTCGAGGAAGGCGCTGAACACGTTGCCCACACCGAGGGCGGCGATGCCCGCACCGATGGCGGCCAGGCCAGCACCGAGCAGCTTTGCGGCTTCTGCGTCCATGTCGTAAACTCCTTCGTTAGAATAATGTAATTGTTGACGAAATTACGGAAATCTTAGTGCAGGTTCTCGGCATCGTTGAGATAGACCGAGGTCAGCAGCGCGAACACATAGGCCTGGATGACCGCGACCAGCATTTCCAGCGCGCTGATGCCGATCATCAGGACGAAGCTGGCGCTGCCGACGGTCAGGCCGTAGCCGATGCCCGCGTTCGAGCTGTTGATGACGAAGCCGGCCAGAACCTTGAGCAGCACGTGCCCCGCGGTCATCGCCACGAACAGTCGCAGGCCCAGGCTGAACGGACGCACCATGAACGAGATCAGCTCGATCGGAAAAATGACCGGGATCATCGCCAGGGGCGTGCCGTGCGGCACGAACAGCGAGAAGAAGTGCAGGCCATGCTTCCAGAAGCCGACGATCAGCACGATCGAAAAGCTCATGATCGCGAGCACGCCGGTCGCGGTGAAGTGGCTGGTGAAGGTGAAGGGGTGAAGCCCGACCAGACCTAGCGGCAGCAGGCCCAGAAGGTTCGCCAGCAGGATGAACATGAAGAGCGAGAAGACGTAGGGGATGTACTTCTTGCCGCCTTCACCCACGTTGGAGATCAGCAGGTTCTTGATGAAGCCGGTCATATATTCGACCGCCATCTGCCAGCGACCGGGGACCAGTTCGCGCTTCATGCCGCCGATCACGAAGATCCACAGCACCACGGCGGCAAGCACCATATAGAGCGCGCTGTTGGTGAAGGCGATGTTGAAGCCGCCCAGCGACCAATGATCCGTACCGAACAGGGGTTCGATAGCGAATTGGTGCATCGGATCGATCTTGCCGGATTCTGCCACGTTGACCCCTGTAACGCCTAATGTCTTCGGACTAGGAGCGAAGCCGCCTTATTCTTTGGGCGGCTTCGTCGTCGTCAATCTGATGATGTTCCTGAACGCCGCCACGATCCCAAGACCGAGGAAGACGAGCAGAAGCCAGGGTGTCGTGCCAAGCAGCCGGTCGAGAACCCAGCCGATCAACGCGCCACCGACAAGACCGCCGATCAGTTCCGCCAGAACCCTGTTGCCCAGCCGCGAACCATCGTCCGCCGCCTGCACCGTGGCTCCCTGCCTGACCTTTTCGACCTGCTCGGCCTGCGCGATCCGCTCCTCAAGAGAAGCGATCCGCGAGTCCTCGCCCGCCGGGTCCTGTCCGGGTGTGTCCGCCGCCATGCATCGTCTCCATCAGGCAATGTAAGCCCGTGGCGTTCGGCATGGCGCTTGCGGCTGCACCCGTCAAGGCGAGGCCCCTCTAGAAAGGGTCGGCAGGCGTGTCAACCCCGCGCAAAAGCCGGGAAATCGGCCTTTCGGACTAGAGGCGGCGGCACCCTTGCATTTAGTCATTTTCCTATTTAGCTAAATAAGAATGGACAAGATCTTCAAGGCTCTGGCGTCCGAACCGCGCCGCCGCATCCTGCACCATCTGGCGCAGGAACCGATGACCGTGGGCGAGATCGCCGACAATTTCGAGATGGCGATGCCGTCCATTTCGCGGCATCTGGCGGTGTTGAAAGAGGCCGGCGTGGTGCGTGAACAGAAGCGCGGGCAATATGTGCTCTATTCGCTGGTGGCGGATCGGCTGACCGGGCAATTATATGATTTCCTGGCCCCCTTTTGCGCGCAGGCGCGGGAGATTGTCGAGGCGAGGCCTCGGCGGCGGGGGCGGGATTGAGGGGCGGATCGGGCGATATTCCCCTCCCGTCATGCCGGGCTTGACCCGGCATCCCGCTTATTGCGCGCGGATCGAGAGAAGCGGGATCCCGGCTCAAGGCCGGGATGACGTTGAGATGGGTGGTGAGGTTGGGTAGTTTTCAGTCAGTCAGCTTTGGAGAGATGGCCGGCAATAGCTGAAGCTGCGCGGTAACAAATCATTCGGTACAATTTCTCAATTGCGGAGATAGGAAATTACTGCCAGCCTTCTTCTATGACCAAATCCATTACACTTGGCTTATGCCTGATCGTAATGTCCATAGCTTCGCCCGCTGTCGGCCAATATCCGAATGGCACCGAAAGGCTGCTATTGGTTCGTGGACATTTAGACGCGCATTGGGAATATCCGAACTTTATTCCAGACAAAAGTTCAGGTCTGACGGTCATTGACTTCCAAATAAGAGAAGAAAAATGGCAGGAAATCTTCTTTGCACCAGTGCGTGAGACGATGATATCTGGATCTGCTGAAACAATTTGCTTCCGCGTTATTGGACAGGGATTTCTCGCACCCCGGCAGCCGTCGTCCATGCAGCCGTGGGAAGGAAGCCAGTTCATTTTTGTGAAAATCAAGAAGCTGGAACGCATTAAATCTTACAAGAAATGCGACCCTCATCCGAAAACGAACGTCAGTTAGCACCAGAATTGATTATTCTGTCTGCCACCTGCCGTCCTAATGAGAGGCCGGTTTCAGAGATACGCATGATCATGACAGAGTGACAGAGAGTTGTCGTTTCCGGTAACTCCTTCGCTCAAAGGGGAGGTGGCAGGCTGAAGGCCTGACGGAGGGGTCGTTCGCGGCATAGAATACGGGCGTGTAAGCACCCTACCCCTCCGAGGCGCTTCGCGCCCCACCTCGCCTTTCAGGGGAGGATTTGCCGCCAACAAAAAGGCGCGGTGACATCGCCACCGCGCCTTTCTTTCATTCTCTAACCCGCTGCGATCAACCCGCCGTCGCGCAATAGCCCGGCAGCGCAATCGCGCCTGCGCCCTTGGTCTGCCAGGCGCTGGCGCCGATGCGATAGGCCTGGCCCTGCTTCACCCGGCTGCTGAGCGTCTGGCAACCGGTGGCGGCGGCGACATCTTGCACCGTCACGCCGCGCTGGCCCGCAAGCTGCGTATAGGCGGCGCGGCGCTTGATGTTGATCGATTCGACTTCCGATCGCACATCCGCACCGACCGTGCCGGCGATGCCGAGATAGCCGTCCGCCTGCTCGCCCACGGTGCCGGCCGCCATGGCGGCGGCGACGGGGCCGGACTGGGCGCGGGCGGGCGCGGTCATGGCGAAGCCGCTGGCCAGCGCAATCACAGCGCCGGCGGCGAACATGAATATCTTGCGTGTCATTGCGGGAACAACTCCGGGTTATTCTGAATAAGATCCTGCGCGTCGCGTTGCAGCTTGACGACGACTTCCTGCTGCACCTTGACATTCAGGTTGATTTCGATCGGCTTGTCGGGCGCCTTCACCTGAATGCAGCCCCCCAGCGCGGAAGCGGTCAAAGCCGCTGTCATGATTGCCTGTATTTTCATTTCTGCTCCCCGTTTGGCACAGTGTCGCTTTCCGCAGGCTGAACCGCAAGGCCGTTATTGCCATTGGCCTTCATCTCCTGCTGCACCTTGTCGCCGATGCTGTTCTGAATGAGCTGCGACGGGTCGATGAAGGATTGGGCGGTGCCGAGCAAGCCGCGGAAGGGCGCCGACACGCGGACGTTGAAGATGAAGGGCAAGCCGATGAAACTGCGGCTGATGCCGCTGGGCATATTGCCCAACTGGCCGCGATTGACGCCGTTGAAGACGACGTTGGTGACCATTTCGCCGTCCAGCGCGCCGTCCATCAGGATGGTCAGGCATTTATATTGCAGATCCTTGAGCGCGTCGAAGGCCATCTTGCCCATGGTGCCGAGTTGTTCGTTCGACACTGGGCCGACATAGGACAGCACGCCCGATTGCAGCGCAGGGTCGCAGGGAATGGAGGGCAGCACGCCTTCGGGCATGATGAGCGGCGGCATCCCCTGTTGCCGGGCGACCAGCACGCCGCCCGCTACGCGGCCGCCCTGCGCGTTGAAGATCAGCGGCATGATGCCGTCGAACGTGCCGGTGGCGGAGATATTGTCCAGTTCCATCGCCTGGATGAAGGCGCCCGCGTCCAGCCCGACGACGCGGAAGGTCAGGTAGCGATCGACATCGGCGCTGAAATCCATGGTCGTGGGCAGCAGCGAGAGTTCGCCGCCGGAGAAGGGCCAGCCACCCCCTTCGATTCGCACCTTCTGCCCGGCTTCCAGCCGATAGCGCACCACGCCGTCGCGCACTTCGACGCCCGGATTGACCGACTTGATCCGCGCTTCCTGCCCCGGCGCGGTGACCATGCCGATCAGGTCGGTGAAGCGGATTTCACCCGACAGCCCCTCCACCGGGCCAAAGGCGGCGGCGAGATTGGCGTTGTCGGTGCGGAACGTGCCGGTGGAGGTGACGGCCGATCCGGTCCAGTCGATTCGCCCCTGCCCCGCGACGGTCGCGTTCACATTGGCGACGACGCCGAGCGCGAGCGGGGTCACATCCTCCGGCTGGAGGCCGGGACCGAAGACGAGGTTGGAGACGATGAGGTCGGCATGGCCCTTCCCGCTCGACAGGTCGTGGGCGATGTCGGTGCGGGCGACGGTCGCGCCATTGCGCGGCGCGTGGAGCGTGCCGGTGGCGGCGATGCGGCCGTCCTTGAGGGTCAGCGCGAAGTCGGGGACCGAGAGCGGCGTGAAACGCGCGGGCGCCTGCGAATCGCGCACCGTCATGGCGGCGCGGAAGGCCAGCGCGCCTTTGGCGAAGCGCCAGTCGCCTGCGCCTTGCTCGACGATCAGCGGTACGCTGCCGATCTGGCCGCCCGCGCCTGTCACCTTGCCGCCGAACCCGTCTTTGGTCAGCGCGCCGTCCAACGCGGCGGCGGTCAGGCGCACCGGCGCGTCCTGTGGGCCGATCGTCAGCGCCGGATTGGCGAGCGCGAAGCCGGTGCGGCCCAGCGCCACGCGCGCCTGATCGGCGGTCAGGCGCATCGGGCTGTCGCCGCTGCGTCCATTGAGGGAGAGATTGCGGATTTCCGCGCCGCCGCTGATGCCACCCGGCCCGGTGGCGAACATCGCGCCGCCGACCGGGCACAACGTCTGGCGAGTCTGGCCCAGCGCGAAATTGCCGTAGCGCGCCTCGACCATCGATACCGGCACGCAGCCGGGGTTGATGGTCAGCGCGCCATTGGCGGCCATGCGCCCTTCGACCGGCAGGCTGAGGCCGCGCAGGCGTCCGTCGGGCAAGGGACCGTCGAGCCGGACTGCGGTGGAAAAGCGGGTCGCGCCATTGGCGTCGGCGGTGAAGCGCACCCGGTCGAGCGCCAGGCGGGCGTCGCCGGCGGCATAGGGATCGACGAACAATTCCCCGCCGAAACCGCCGCCCGGCCGCCGTTTGAGGCGCAGCGCGCCCCTGGGCAGGCCGCCGCCGTCCGTGGTCAGCGCGCCGTCCAGCGCCCAGTCCAGTCCGCCGACCTTGCCCGGCCAGGCCAGGGTCGCCAGCGCGCCGGACGCGAGGCCGATGCGCGCGCCGCTGCGCGCGTCGAGGCCCGCATCGGTGATGACGACGCTCCCGCTACCCTGTTTCTGGACCAGGGCGAAGCGGGTGTGGAGGCGATTGGCTGCGCCCGCGCGCTCGACCGCATCGGCCAGGCGCGCGGCGAGCGGCCCCACCGGCGTTCCGGCCGCAGCGGCGCGGACACCGGCCAGCGGGTCGCGCCCGGCGAGGTGGATATCCTGCCCCGACAGCGCGCCTTTCAGGCTCGTCCCTTCCGCGCCGATCACCCAGTCGCCGGTCAGGCCCGCGTCGCGCAGCAAAGCGCCGCGGCCGGTGACCGCCTTCGCGCCCAGACGAACCTTGCCGCCGGTGCGCGCGGCCGTGCCGTCAAAATCGATGCGGCCATCGGGCGACGCCAGTAGCAGGCCGTTGCCCTTGAACGCCTCGCCGGATAGATCGACATGGCCGCTCCAGCGGTCGAGCGCCTGGCCCAGTTTGAGATCGATCGCCGCGACCGGCCGGGCGATCGCCGCCCCGGCGTCACGGCAAGCGACGGCATCGGCGCGCAGCGGGCCGGACAGATGGGGCTGGCCCTGGCGCATTGCGATATCGAGCATGGCCGTTGCTTGCGACAGGCCACAGCCAGCCAGCGACGCGCGCGGCATCGCTGCGGCCAGCCTACCGCGGAAGCCTGATTGGAGATTGCCGTCGCCGTCGATCTGCATACCCACGCGCCCGGCGTCTGTATCCAGCGTCAGCCGCGCATCGGCGAGGGCGACGATGATGTCGGGCACGCTGAAGGGCGCAGTCGAATCGGGATCGCGGAATTTATCGAGTTCGCCCAGGCGCAGAACGCCGTCATGCAGGGAGCCACGCATCCGCACGCCCCCTGCCCGCACGGCCGCGACCTGCGGCGTCAGGCCGACAAAGGCGATGTCGACCTCCACCCAGCGCGCCGTCAGGTCTGGCTTGGCCGGATTGCCCAGCACGATATTTTCGATCCGCTGGGTGCGCAGCCCGACATCGACCAGGTCATAATTGGCCTGCACACCGCGCCGGTTGAGTTCCCGGCTGACGAAATTCTCCGCGATCGGCGCGCGTTGCGTCCACAGCGCCACCAGCACCAGTGCCAGCGACCCGGTGCCGACGCCCAGCCAGCGCAGCCATGCCCGGCGAACCGTCTCTTCGCCGTCCTGTTCTTCCATGCTTATGGCCAACCCCGGCTTGCTGCGACACTGATCAAGATATTGGGACTATGATAGTCCTGGTCCGTAACGGGACCATAACGTCTGTCGATCCCTAAATATCCTTGCCCCGCGATTCCGCAACGCATAGCGTCATCGGGCCAGTGAAGGGGACGAAAGTTTGGCGGATCAGGACGAAAAGACCGCGCATGACGGCGTCGGCCATCGCGCGCGGTTGCGGCAGAAGCTGGCCGATAGCGGTGGCGACGCGCTGCACGACCATGAACTGATCGAATATCTCCTCGCGCTGGCGATACCCCGGCGCGACACCAAGCCGCTCGCCAAGGCATTGTTGCGCGAGTTCGGCGGCATCGGCGGCCTGATGAGCGCCGACTGGCAGGCGATCGCCCGCGTGCCCGGCATGGGCGACACCAGCACCGCGGCAATCAAGATCGTACAGGCGAGCGCGCTGCGGATGCTGCGCAACGAAGTGGCGGCGCGGCCGGTGCTGGCGAGCTGGCAGGCGCTGCTCGACTATCTGCGCGCGGATATGGCGTACCTGCATGTCGAGCGGGTGCGGGTGCTGCACCTTAACAGCCGCAACATGCTGATCCGCGACGATCATATGGGCGACGGATCGATCGACCAGGCCGCCATCTATGTGCGCGAGGTCATCAAGCGGGCGATGGAATTGGGGTCAGCCGCGCTGATCCTGGTGCATAACCATCCGTCGGGCGATCCGTCGCCCAGCCGGCAGGATATCGACATCACGCGGCAGATCGTGGAGGCGGGCAAGCGTCTGGGCATCAGCGTGCACGACCATATCATCATGGCGGCGAGCGGTCATGCGAGTTTGCGGGCGCAGGGGTTACTTTAAAGTCTAATGACTTTAAGCTCCGTTCGTTCTGAGTAGCCCCTTCGACTGCCTGCTAAGGCAGGCGCTCAGGACAGGCATTGAGCAAAGTCGGAGTCGAAGACGACCGAAGGGCAAATGGCGTATCGAAGGATCATTTGCAGCGCCTGATGCTTCGAAACGGGGCTTCGGCTTCACCTTTGGTGAAGTTATCCTGAGCGCCTGTTGCAAGCAGGCAGTCGAAGGGCTCAGCCCCTACTCAGCACGAACGGGGGGGCTAAAAGTTATCTGACTTTAAAGCCCCCACCGATCGCTTAGCCGTTGAAACCAAAGTTGAGAAATTCCGGCATCGGGCCGTTCCAGCCGTCGTCCGGGCCATCATCGGCCTGTTCGTTGCGGCGGCGCGGCGGCGGGGCCGGTGCGGTGCGATCGGAGCGCGAATCGCGCGGGCGATCTTCGCGGGGGGCATTGTCGCGCGGACGATCTTCCCGCGCGCGGCTCTCGCGCGGCTGGTCTTCACGAGTGCGCTCCTCACGAGGCTTCTCTTCACGCGGCGGTTTTGACTCAGGCGGCGCGAGCTGGGCAATTTCCTCGCGCGGTGCTTCCTCGCGCGGTGCTTCCTCGACCAGCGCGGGGCGTGCGCCCCGGCCGCGACCGCGCGGGGCACGGGTCGGTTCGTCCTTCGCGGGTTCGTCCTTCGCAGGCTCGGCGGACGCAACGACTTCCGCGGCGCCGACGACTTCGATCTTCGTGCCGATCAGCTTCTGGATATTGTCGATCGCCTCGGCATCCGCTTCGGTGACGAAGGTGTAGGCGACGCCCGATGCGCCCGCGCGGCCGGTGCGGCCGATGCGATGGACATAATCGTCCGGGTGCCAGGGCGCGTCATAGTTGAACACATGGCTGACGCCCTTGATGTCCAGCCCACGCGCCGCGACGTCCGACGCGACCAGGATGTTGACGGTGCCGGCGCGAAAGCGTTCCAGTTCAGCGATGCGCGATCCCTGGTCGATGTCGCCATGTATCTCGCCCGACTTGAAACCGTCGCGTTGCAGGCTCTTGTTCAAGTCCCGCACCGTCGTCTTGCGGTTGCAGAAGATGACGGCGCTGGTGACGTCGGTTTCCCGCAGCATTTTGGCGAGGGTGTCGCGCTTCTTGCGCGAATCGACCTTCACGAGCCGCTGGGTGATGTTGATCGAGGCGCTGGCGGGGCGCGCGACTTCGATCGACTTAGGGTTGGACAGGAATTTGTCGGCCAGCTTCTTGATGACCGGCGGCATAGTCGCGGAGAACAGAAGCGTCTGGCGCTGCGCGGGCAGCTTGGTGCAGATTTCCTCGATATCGGGGATGAAGCCCATGTCGAGCATCCGGTCGGCTTCGTCGATGACCAGCAGCGAACAGCCGTTCAGCATGATCTTGCCGCGACCGAACAAGTCCATCAGGCGGCCCGGCGTCGCGATCAGCACGTCTACGCCCTTTTCGAGCGCGGCGAGTTGGTCACCCATCGACACGCCACCGATCAGCAGCGCCATGGAGAGCTTGTGATATTTGCCGTATTTCTCGAAATTTTCCGCGACTTGCGCGGCGAGTTCGCGCGTCGGCTCCAATATCAGCGAGCGCGGCATCCGTGCGCGGCTGCGGCCATGGGCCAGGATGTCGATCATCGGCAGCACGAAGCTGGCGGTCTTTCCCGTCCCCGTCTGAGCGATGCCGATAATGTCGCGCATCATCAGGACGGAGGGAATCGCCTGCGCCTGAATGGGGGTGGGCGTGTCGTAACCGGATTCGGTTACGGCCCTGAGCAATTCGTCGGAAAGGCCGAGATCGGCAAAAGTCATTCAATGGTCCGGGAACAGGAGGCTTATCCGCCCAGCGCGCATGCGAGACGGAAATCGGCCGCGCATTGCGGAAATATCGGCCTCTTGTCAAGGAAATCGCGCAGTTGCCGGGCTATGGCGGCGGATCAATCCTCCTCGTCGACCGGGATGAGGCGGCGGAAACTCTCGATTGCGCAGCTCAGGCCGCTGCGCGCCTGTAATTCGTCCCGCCCCGAACAGAGCGATCCATCCTCGTCCGGTTCGACATAGAAGCCGGAATAGAAGCCCACTGAGTCGCAGCCCTTTTCCAGCCGGGCGCGATAGCGGTGATTGTCCGCCAGAACGAGATCGACGCCGTTTTTTACAACGATGCTGCCGCCGCCAATCGACCGTAGCGCGACGCAACGCGGTCCCTTCTTTTCGTGCCATTGCTCACGCGCATCCGGCGCGATGCGCGCCGGCGCCCGGCCCTTTCGGGTCATCGGCACGCGGATGATGACGCGCTGCTGGATGGACAATTGCGCCCATTGGACCGGGTCGCCGGTCGATGCGGAAAGCAGCAGCAATATGGAATGAACCAAGACGGACCCCTTATATGGCCGTGATGCTATCGAGCGGTGGTTGAACCGTCGATGAATTCCGGGGATAGGTGCGTCCCATGATTGGACAAGATATAATCGACCGCTTCATCGCCCTGCTCGGCCCCAAGGGGGTCGTCACCGATCCCGACGACATCGCCCCCTGGGTCAGCGACTGGCGCGGGCGCTATCATGGAGCGGCCGCCGCGATCCTGGCACCAGCCTCTACGCAGGCGGTCGCCGCGACCGTGGCGCTGGCCGCGGAACTGGGCGTGGCGCTGGTGCCGCAGGGGGGCAATACGTCGATGGTCGGCGGCGCGACCCCGCCCGCGGACGGATCGGCGCTGATCCTGTCGCTGCGGCGGATGAACCGGATACGCAGCCTGTCGCCTGACGACAATCTGGCAGTGTGCGAGGCCGGCGTGATCCTGAGCGTGCTGCATGATGCGGCTGAAGCGCAAGGACGGCGCTTCCCGCTGAGCCTGGGGGCCAAGGGGTCCGCCACGATCGGTGGGCTGGTGTCGACCAATGCTGGCGGCACGCAGGTCTTGCGCCACGGCACGATGCGCGCACTGGTCGAGGGGATAGAGGCAGTGTTGCCCGACGGCAGCATCTTGGACGGGCTGGACGCGCTGAAGAAGGATAATCGCGGTTACGACATCAAACAGTTGCTGATCGGGGCGGAAGGCACGCTGGGCGTCGTCACCGCCGCGGCGCTGCGGCTCGTCCCCGCCATCGCCGCGCGGGCGGTGGGCTGGGTCGGGGTGCAGACGCCGGCCGACGCGCTGGCGCTGCTGCGGCTGGCCGAAACCATGCTGGGCGACAGCGTGGAGGGGTTCGAGGTGATCGCCGACGAGACGCTGGGCTTCGTACTGGGTCATATCCCCGGCACAAGATCACCGATCGAAACGCGCACGCCCTGGCATGTGCTGATCGAGGTCGACCATGCCGACGTGACCGAACCGGGGCCTTCCGAGCGGCTGGAGGCGGCGCTGACGCAAGCGTTCGAACGAGGCATCGCGATCGACGCCGCGCTTGCCGCCAACGAGGCGCAGGCCGATGCCTTCTGGCGCATCCGCGAATCGCTGTCGGAATCGGAAAAGGCGCAGGGTCCAGCGCTGCAATATGACATCAGCGTGCCGGTGGCGAAGATGCCCGCCTTCATGATCGAGGCCGCAGCGGCAGCGGAAACGCGCTTTCCCGGCACCACGGCCTCCTCTTTCGGCCATCTGGGCGACGGCAACGTCCATTTCCATGTGCGCGCGCCCAAGGGGACGAGCGACGGCCCTGCCTGGATCGCGGCGGAAGGTCAGGCGATCAACGGCTTCGTCCATGATGCGGTCGTCGCGGCGGGTGGCTCGATCTCCGCCGAACATGGCATCGGCCAGATGAAGCGCGCGGAACTGGGCCGCCTCGCCAGCCCGGCGCGGATCGGGGCGTTGCGTGCGATCAAGGCGGCGTTCGATCCCAAGGGGCTGTTCAATCCGGCCAAGCTCATTCCGCTGCCCGGCGAAGGCTGATGGCCAAAGACTGAAGGCAGGCCGCCGACAAACCGATTGCCACCAACCGGCAAGGCCATTATCGCCCTGCCCCAATATTCAGCCCGCGGCGCGCACATAAAAGGCGGCCGCAAATTGACAGAATGGACCCGGACCATGGCCAGCGCGCCCGCCAACACCCTGCCGATTTTCTACAATGATCTTCTGCCGCTCAGCAGCGTGGACCATGTCGATTATCGCACCCGCCAGATCGATTCGGCCCCGTTCCTGACGACCCAGCATGCCGTTCCGCTGACGATCGACGAATTCGTCCCCGCCCAGCGCTTCGCCCCGATCATCTTTTCGGCCGGCGCGGATTCGGTGCCGTTGCTGCTGATGGGCCTGAATGAAGGCGTCAACATCTTCGTGGACGAAGACGGCAAGCTGCGCGGCCCCGCTTATGTGCCGGCCTATATCCGCCGCTATCCCTGGATGCTCGCCAAGCTGCGCCCCGACAGCGACGACCTGTCGCTCTGCTTCGATCCGACCAGCCCGGCGATCGGCGCATTCGACGATGGTCAGCCGCTATTCGAAGACGGCAAGCCCAGCGAACAGACGCAGGGCGTCATGAAATTCTGCGAGGATTTCGAGCAGGCCGCTGCCCGCACCGGCCAGTTCGTCCGTGACCTGCAAGAACTCGACCTGCTGATGGACGGCGAAGTCTCGATCCAGACCCCGATCGCCGACCAGCCCTTCGTCTATCGTGGTTTCCGCATGATCAACGAAGAAAAGCTGCGCGACCTGCGCGGCGACCAGCTGCGCAAGATCAATCAGAATGGCATGTTGCCGCTGATCCACGCACACCTCTTCTCGCTCCAACTGATGCGCGAAATCTTCGAAGCGCAGGTGGCGCAGGGCAAGGGTCCGATCGCTATGCCAGCCACGGCGGAAGCGACCCCGGAAGTGGCCGGCGCCTGAATGAGAAATTAACCCGAAAGGGTTTGAAAAATTGATGGAAAGGGCGTCGCATCCCCTCTTGTAAGGCGATGCGACCTGCCCTATCTATCAATCATGCGATGCACCTGCCCCCCTTTCGGGTGTATCGTATGGGCGCCTCCCCCTTTGGAGGCGTCTCCTCCCTGAACCTTGGCCACCCCATGCTCTGCATGGGGTGGTTTTTTCTGTGAGGTGCCGACCATTGTCTGAACGGGTGTTTTTTTACACGGCGTGACTGGCCGGGCCCTGTACGGGGCGGTTTTATGCCGCGGACGGGATGAATGCCCTGCGGTTTCGCTTGACGCCATGGATGCCCCTGCCTAAAGGCCAGCCCCTGCCGACCGCCCAGCGTGGTCCATGGCCCCTTCGTCTAGCGGTTAGGACGCGGCCCTCTCACGGCTGAAGCACGGGTTCGATTCCCGTAGGGGTCACCAATTTTTTTGCAAAATCTGACTGCCCGGAAGCCGCCGGAAACCGGCTTGACCGGAATGCGGACCGGCGCGATGATCGCCGTGTTCCGGTTCAAGATCGGGATGCTGCCGTGCTGGGCGCCTGCGCCGCAATCGGGGCGGCTTATGTGCTGCTCACCTGATTGCGACACAGGCGGCGTTTGCGAGGAACACTCGCGGGGCATCGCAGTGGATAACTGTCTTCATCGAATAAAAAATGGCCGCGCCCGCCTTTCAGGGCGCGGCCCAGGGGGAGCTGTTTAGAAGCGCGCCGACAGGGTCGCGCCGAACGTGCGCGGCCTACCGGCAAAGCGCACCGTCGTATCGGTGATGCGCGTGGCGTTGGACCAGTAATAAGTGTTGCCCAGGTTCCGCACGAAGGCGCTGATCTTGTACCGCTTGTCGGCGAAGGACAGGCCGGCGCGCAGGTCGATCAGCGCATAATCCTCGATCGTCAGGCCGCCCTGCGCCGACAGCGCGGCGGAAGGCGTGGCGCGGGCATCGCCCAGCACCGCCTTGGTATCGCTCTGGAAATTCAGGTTCGCGCCGACAAACGCCGCCACATCGTCACTGAGCGCCCAGTCATATTGCGCGTCGGTCACGATCTGGAATTTGGGCGTGTAGGGGAAAGCCGACCCGCCGAAATCGAGCTGACTGCCATAGCTGTCATAGTTGACGAAGCTGCCCTTGATCTTCGTCTTCAGATAGGTCGCGCCGATGCTGACGCGCAGGCCGTCGGTCGGTGCGAGGTCGAGTTGGATTTCGCCGCCCTGCACGCTCGACTTGGGCACATTGACCAAGGCTTCGAGCGGCCCGAACACGTCGGGATTGGCGATGACGCGGCCCTTCAACTGCTTGTCACTATAGTCGTAATAGAAAAGCGCGCCGTTGATCTGGGCGGTATTTTCCAACAACGTCAACTTGGCGCCCAGTTCATAGGCGGTAACCGATTCCTGCGTTACCGGGTTGAATTGATTGGCATCGCTGGCCGACAGCAGTGGGAAGCTGCCCGACTTATATCCCTTGCTGACGGAGGCGTAGAGCAGCACATCCTTGCTGGGCTTATAGTCCACGCCCGCACGCCAGGAGACATTATCCTCGTCCAGCGACTTGCGCACTTCGCCCACGGTCAGGGTGGTGCCGTCGATCGTGACGCAGCCATCGGTCGGAATGTCGATCGACGGAAGGCCCACGCTGCCCCGGATGAAGTTCACCAGATTTTCGATGCCAAAACCCAGCGCATTGCCGCGATCGGCGGTGCAGCCGGCGAAATCGATATTGGTCTTGGTATAGCGCACCCCGCCATGCAGGGTGATGCTGTCGCCGATATCATAGTCCAGATTGGCGAAGACCGCCTTGTTCACGAATTTCTGCCGCGCATATTGGCTATAGACGAAGAAAGGGATGCCCAGCCCCGCATCGACGAAATTATAGGCCGATGTCGACTGGTCGTAGGGACCGGCGTCATCCTGCTGATAGGTTTTTTCCCGCGCATAATTAGCACCCAGGATATAGGTCAGGCCGCCGGTCCGCCCCTGCAACCGCAATTCCTGCGACAGCGACGTGATCTTGCCCGTGGTATTGTAGAAATAGTCGCGCAGCGCCACGCCGTCCGGATCGATATCCTGGTCGTTATGATATTGGGAATAACTGCTGATCGACGTCAGGGTGATGTCGTCGGTCAGGTCGATGTCGCCGCGGAATGCCGCCTGATAGAACCAGTCGTCGCGCCCCGGCTTCTGCTCCGGTGTCCAGTCGGCGTCGCGATTGTTGCGCGGCGCGATCGGGTAGGTGGCGAGCGGTCCCAGCCGCGCCGGATTGCCCAGCGGCACCACGCCGATCAGCTGCGCCGCCTGCCCGTCGCTTTTGTCGATGAAGCCGTTGAGGTTGAGCGAAAACCGTGCGCCGTCCGACGGTTCGAAATCGATCAGGATGCGTCCCGTCGTGAAATTACGATCGCCCAATTTCTCGTCGCGGGTATAGCTGCGCTGCCACGCGCCGCCTTGCTCGGTCCGCACCGCGACCCGCGCCGAAAGCGTATCGCTGATCGGCCCGCTGATGAAGCCGCCGCCCGAAACCTGCCCGAAACTGTCCAGCCCCGCTTCGATCCCGGCCTTGAAGGTCGATGTCGGCTTGGCCGCGATATAGTTGATCGCGCCGCCGGTCGCGTTCGACCCAAACAGCGTACCTTGCGGCCCCTTGAGCACCTCGACCCGTTCCAGGTCGAGCGTCGCGCCGCGCGTCATGATCGAAAAAGGAATTGGCACCTGGTCCTGGTAGATGCTGACCGTGGGCTTCGCCGCCAGGCTGGTATCGTAGAAACCGATGCCGCGCAGCGTGTAGACCGGCGTCGCAAAGGCGCTTTCGGTATAGTTGAAGCCCGGCACGATCTTCACCAGATCGGCGACATTGGTGATGCCCTGGTTGGCCAGTTTCTCGCCCGACGCGGCGGTGATCGACAGCGGCACGTCGTTGATCGCCTGCTCGCGCTTTTGCGCGGTGACGATGATGTCGCCCAAACCGGCGGGTTGCTGGGCCTGCGGCGCTGCCTCCGTCTGTGCAAAGGCGGGCGACTGTATCGCCACCGCCGATACGCTCGCGACCAGCAAGATCATGTTCTTATGCATTTCTGACTCCTCCCATTATCGCCCGGACATTTCATCCTTGGGCATATGTGCCGGACCCGCTTGTGCGGTGTCCCGGACTTCATAATTCAGGCTTTCTTGAAGCGGATCGGCAACGCCTTGTACCCGCCGACAAAGTTCGTCTCGACCAGCCGCGGGTCGCCCGCCATCTCCACCGATGCCAGATGCGGCAACAGTTCCTCGAACAGGATGCGCATCTCCAGCTTCGCCAGATGCTGGCCCAGGCACATATGCGGGCCAAAGCCGAAGGCGATATGCGGGTTGGGCGACCGGGTGATGTCGAACCGGTCCGCATCGGCGAAAACGTCCTCATCGCGATTGCCGGACGGATAGCAGATCATCAGCCGCTCCATCGCGCGGATGTCCATGCCCCGGACTTGCGTGTCGGCGGTGGCGTTGCGCATGAAATGTTTGACCGGGCTGGTCCAACGGATCGCTTCGTCCACCAGGCCGGGGATCAGCGACGGGTCCGCCTTCACTTTCGCCCAGTTTTCGGGATAGACCATCATGCCATGCAGGCCGCCGGCCGTGGACGACGACGTCGTGTCATGCCCCGCCGTGGCGATCGCGACATAATAGCCGTTCGCCTCGTCGCGCGGGATCGGCGCGCCGTTGATCCGCGAATTGGCGATGAGCGAGAGCAGGTCGTCGGTCGGCTGATCACGCCGCTGCGCGCTCAACTTGTCGAAATAGGTATAGAAATCCTCTATCGAGGCCGCCCATTGCTTTGCCGCAACCACCGGGTCGGCCGCCATTTCGGGCCGCTGCTCCTCGGGATCATGGACGCCGAAAAACTCCTGCGTCAGCTTGAGCATACGCGGCTCATCTTCGGGCGGGACGCCGAACAGGGTCATGATGACGCGCAACGGATAATGCAGCGCGAAATCGCGAACGAAATCGCATTCCCCGTCGAAACTCAGCAGATTATCGACCGACTGGCGCGCCAGCACGCGGATCTGCTCCTCCAGCTTGCCGATCTTGCCCGGCAGGAACCAGTTGGACGTCAGCGTGCGGTAGGACGCATGTTCCGGCGGGTCCATATAGGTCAGCGATGACAGGATACGGATCGACCCGCCGTTAATCTCCCGCGTGAAGGCATCGGACGCCTGATCGACCAGGATCGGGTTGTGATCGGCATTGTGGAACAGCTTGCCGTTGCGTTCCACTTCCTTGATGTCCGCATGTTTGGTGACGATCCAGACCGGATCATAACCCGGCACCTGCGCGATCCCCAGCGGCATATGGGCCCGCAGCCATTGGAAGGCGCCGTAGATGGTGGCGTCGTCGGTATAGCTTTTGGGCGCAATGACGATCCGGGCTATGTCGTCGGGAATGATCGGACGCACGTCGGCATCCAGCGAAGTCGCCATGAAACTACCCTCTCCTGCTACGCCGTCTTACGGATCTTTGCGTATTGCGTATGCCGATTACGTAACTGTGAAGAAGGAGAGTCGTCAATCGCAAAAATCGGTCGGACCATTTAGCGCCTTAATGATGGAAAGCCGCGGTTTGCGGACCATAAGCACCGCAAATGCCGCCATTCCGTCCCCAAAACTGAATGATCGCACAAAGATTGAATGAAGCCGCTTTCCCAGATAGCGCGGTCATTGGCAGCCGCACCGTCGCCTGCCCTATGGGGCGTTTGACGCAAACGGGCCCGTCCCGGTCGGCGTCAGGGATGCGCGGAGGATGGCTTGACCATATCATCTGGGCGATCCGTTTCCCGGCCGGCCCGGATCGCATCGACATGGCGGAAGAAGGCGCGCTGGCGCATCAGGCCGAAGAAATCGAGCATCAGCGGCAGCGCATGTTCGACCAGTGTCGCAGCCTCCGCCACATCGACATGGCCGCCGACCCGTTCCATGAAGGTCGTCGCTTCCCAACGACCGACGAAATCGGCAGCGTCTGTATAAAATCCCAATATTTCCGGCGTATAGTCCAACCGTTCATCGAACCCAGCCTTGCGCATGTCGCCCCAGATGCGCACCAGTTGCGCGCCGGTGATGCTCAACGCCTCGCCCTGCTCCGTCCCGATAATGTCGAGGATGCCGATCTTCGCCAATGTTTGCGCATCCTGCGCGGCATGGGGATAGCGTTCCAGCAGCGACGCGACCGTCACCGGCGGGCCATCCACCCCGACACGATGCGCGACCAACTGCTCCAACTGGTCGAAGGCGCTGGCCTCGACCCGCCCTTCGGTCCCCTCGCCGCCGATGATCGCCTTGATCTGCGCCAGCGTCAGCCGGTTTTCGCGCTGGAGCCGTCGCACGGCCAGGATCGCCTGCACATGCTCCTCGCCATAATCGGCGACGGTCTTGCGCGGGCGCGCCGGCTCCGGGATCAATCCCTCGCGCAGATAGACGCGGATCGTTTCGCGATGGACTCCGGTCCGCTCCTCCAGTTCGCGCATCTTCATGACGACGCTACAGCATGGCGGATCGACCGGAGCAAGCCGCTAAGTACGCGGCATACGCACTATGGCCGACCGCCGTTCGGGCCGAACGGCGGTCGGCAAAAGCGTCAGGCGGCGACCTTCGCGCCCTCTTCCGCTTCCTGCATCGTGCTGAGCAGGCGGCGCGCCTGGTTGACCGCGCCGTCGCTGGCGATGCCGACAAAGGCCCGCTCCGGCTCGTCGTCGATCCGCGCCTGCTGCGCCTGCAACGTGACTTCATCTTCGGTGATGGTGTCGAAAAATTGGTCGAACAGCACGTCCGGCACGCCGCTTTCCTTGGGCGCGGTGGTGCAGATGGTCCACAGATAATGGCTGCTCGTCGCCGTCTCCGGCGTGATGAAATGATTGTTGGCCAGCATGAAGCCATTGTCGCGCTTGCCTTCATAGGCGCCCGTGTCCACTTCGCATCCGCCCGCATTGACGCGGCAGGTCATGCCGATGCTCGGCTCGAACCGCACCTCCTGCCAGCGATCGACCCGGCCCTTGAACCCGCCTGCGTCGATATAGGATTTGGGCGGCACGGAATTGGGCATCTTGCGCAGCAGCGTCACCTTGCGGCCGTCAAATTCGACCTTGGTATCGGCGTTATAATGCTGCTCCGGGTTCCCGCCGATCGTGCGCGCATGGATATAGGGCACATGGGTCAGGTCCATGATATTGTCGATGATGAGCTGCCAGTTGGCCTTCACCGGGAAATTATAGGGCCGCCAGGTCCAGGCCGGATCATTATGTTCCGGGCTGTCGACGATGATCGAAGGGTCGGCCAGTGCCGGTTCGCCCATCCATATCCAGATCAGATGGTCCTTCTCCACCACCGGATAGTGGCGGACATTGGCGGATGCGGGGATGCGCGCCTGGTTGGGGATGCGGGTGCAGGCACCCTTCCCGTTAAACTCGACCCCATGATAGCAGCAGCGCAGGACATCGCCATCGACATGGCCGGCGGACAGCGGCATGGCGCGATGGCTGCACCGGTCCTCCAGCGCGGCGATCTCGCCGCCTTCGGTACGGAACAGCACGACCGCCTTGTTCAGATATTTGCGCCCCAGCGTCTTGCCCGGTTCGATATCGGCAGCGAAGGCCGCCACATACCATGCGTTGTAAATGAACATGCTACTCTCCAGTATCCGGCCGGGCGGTTCACTGCTCCGGCGCTACCCTATTGTTGGGCCTGATTATGGATAGGCCGCGCGCCAGCGCCAATCGCAATCCCATAAAGCCATAAGAAAAGCGGGAAATGGATGCGGGGAAGCGGGATTGAGGGGTGGCAGAGATGGGTGGTTTGCGGACAGGCGGCTTAGAATTCAGCAGCTATGTATGATACTGACGCGACATGGTAAGCAATACCGGCAACTTTATGGGCGAGAGTTAGCGCATGCCGATCGGATATTTTTTAATTGGGGCCTACTTCTTTTTACCGATCTATTTCGGCCTTGTGAGCGACATCGCCAGAGATCGTATTTGGAAAGTCGGAGCAGTTTGGACGCTGGCCCCACTCGTTGTGAGCCTCGCCTTTCTGCTGTATCTTCTCGGTGATTGCGGTAGCCCATGTTTCAAGAACGGGGGTGTCTATTTTTTAGTAACAATGCTTGGTGGGCTAACAATATTGTATGGAGTGGGTATTTTGATCCGAGCCACCTACATGGCGACGAGGTCGCCGAAGTAATATCTGCATGCGGGGATTTATGGCCCCATCGTGGTTTTTGCTTCTGGTCGCAACCCGTCCTTTACCTCACCGCAAATACAGCCCCCCATTCATGTCCAGCGTCGCCCCCACAAAAAACCCGCCCCGGTCCGACGCCAGCAGCGCCGTCGCCGCTGCGATCTCGCCCACGGCCATAAACCGCCCGACCGGCACTTCGCCCTCGACCCGCGCAATCTGTTCGGCCGACAGCCGCGCCTTGGCGGTGTCGATCGGGCCGGGGGCGATGGCGTTCACGGTCACTCCGGTCCCGGCCAGATAGCGCGCAAAATATTTGGTCAGCATGATCGCCCCGGCCTTCGACGCGGCATAATGGGGGGAGGCCACCGTCCCGCCATTCTGCCCGGCGAGCGAGGTGATGTTGACGATCCGGCCATAGCCATTCTCCCGCATATGTTCGGAGAAAATCTGGCAGCTCAGGAACACGCTGCGCATGTTGATCTGGACGATCGCGTCGAACTCTTCCGGGCTGATATCCTGCGTGGGCGTCCGCTTGGCGAAACCGGCATTGTTCACGACGATATCGACCTTGCCCCACAGGCCCGCAATCTGGTCCCGCGCGGCCAGGAAATGATCCTTCTCCCGCACGTCCAACGTCAGCGCGATCGCCGTCTCGCCCGACGGATCAAGCGAAGCCGCCACCGCCTGCGCCACGTCGATATCCACGTCGCTCACCGCCACGCGCCCGCCACCGGCATGGATTTCGCGCGCAACCGCTTCCCCCACGCCCCGGCCGCCGCCGGTCACCAGCGCGGTGCGCCCTGCAAAGGAAAAACTGCCATTGGCGGGAAGGGTGAATTGTTCGGTCATTTGTCCGTCCTGAAACTGGCGAAAGAAAAGGCGGGGAAGGCATCGCCCTCCCCGCCCCAGAACATTAGTGGCGGAACGACAGCGTCAGGCCGTAGATCCGCGGCGTGTTCGTGAAGATCTTCCAATAGGTGGTGCCGTTGCCAGGCACCGCCAGGAAGGCGGTGATGTCGTCCGCATTCACGATCTGGTAGTTGTTGGTCAGGTTCTTGCCCCACAGGCCGAGCTGGAAGCGCCCGTCGGCCGTTTCATAATTCAGTCGCGCGTTCAGCGTCCGACCCCGCGTATCGCTGTGCAGATTGTCGTACAGGCGCAGCGTGTTGGCGTCGTCGGTCGAAATGCGGGTCGAGAAGTTGAAGTCCGCTTGCGGCGTCAGCGTCGCGCCATTGGCCAGACGGCCGGTATAGGCCGCGCCCACGGTGAAGCTGTCGCGCGGCGCGAACTTGGCCGGATTGCCCGAATAATCCAGGTTCACCAGCGGATCGCGCAGGTCGGTATATTTGCCCACCAGATGCGTATAATTGGCGGTCAGGCGCAAATCCTCGACCGGACGGACGACGGATTCGACCTCCAGCCCCTTCATCTTGAGCGTACCATTATAGGTATGGGCGATGCCGCCCGCGCCGGAGAAATTCTGGAGATTCTTGGTCGTCTGCCGGAACAGCGCGACGTTCAAATCCAGCTTGTTGTCGAACAAGCGCGACTTGGCGCCGATTTCGTAATTTTCCGCCTTTTCCGGCTCCAGCGGGATGGTGGGATCACGATAGGCATTGTCGACGAATCCGCCCGACTTGAAGCCCTTGGCATAGGTCGCATACATGTTGACCTTGTCCGTCGGCTCGAACTTCACCGTGAAGCGCGGGGTGAAGGCGTTCCAGGTCTTGCCGCCCGATGCGAACACTTCGCCGGGGAAGCCGAAGCCGGGGATGGCGCCCGCGTCCGTGGTGGAAAAGGCGTGGTAGTCGATCTTCTTGCGGTCCGACGTGTAGCGGCCGCCGGCCACGACGGCCAGCTTGTCGGTGATCTCGAACGTCGCTTCGCCGAACACGGCCAGGCTGCGCACATTGCCTTCCTGCACGCGGGTGATGTTGGTCACCAGCGGATTGCGCCGGACCGTCGCGTTGACGGCCGACCCTGGCAGCGGGCTGTAGAAGAAGATGTTGGTGGTCGAAACGTCGGCCGACAGGAAATAGGCGCCGACCACATAGGAGAAGCGGCCGGGCGCGGAGGCGAAGCGCACTTCCTGCGTGAAGCTGCGGTTCTTCACCACCTGGCGGCGGTCGAACACCGGCACCTGGGTCGCGACCGGCACATCGTCGTTGATCGCGCGGCTGTCATTCATGCGATAGCCGGTGATCGACGTCAGCGTGCCGCCCAGCAGATCCAGGTCGCCGCGCAGATACCCGCCGCGCAGACGCTGGCGATAGGGCGAGGTCACAAAGTCGTTATTGGTCCATTTGTCGTCGTCATAATCGCCGAAGGTAGCGGGGATCACCTGATTGCCGCCGATGCCCAGCTGGATCGCGCCGCCGTTGCCCTTGGTATAGCTATAGTCGCCCGACAGGACGATCTTGAGCGTATCGGTCGGCTGGAACAGCAATTTGCCGCGCGCGGAATAGCTGTCCGACTTGCCATAGCTGCCCGACTGGTTGGGCGTGTCGATCAGGCCATCATTATGTTCGGTGCTGAAGGCGAAGCGGCCGGCGATCTTGTCATCGACCAGCGTGCCGTTGACCATGCCCTCTGTGCGGACATAGCCGCCATTGCCGCCGCTGATCTGGGCGTAATAATCATCCTTGAAGTCGGGATTGTTGGTGATGACGGCGATCGCGCCGCCCACCACGTTGCGCCCGAACAGCGTGCCCTGCGGCCCGCGCAGCACTTCGACGCGGTTGGTGTCGTAGAAGTTGGCGTTCAGGTCGTTGTTGAACACATAATAGACGTCGTCCATGAAATAGGCGACCGGCGTGTCCAGCGTGGCGGTGCGGAACGTGGACACATTGCCACGGATCGCGACGATCGAGAGCGACTTGTCGGCGGTGTTGACGGTGATGCCGGGCATCTGCTGCGTCAGCGCGGCGGGACTGTACACCTGGGCCTCACGCAGCAATTCGCCGCCGAAGGCCGCGATCGAGAAAGGCACTTCGCGCACGGTCGATTCGCGCCGTTCGGCGGTGACGACAATGTCTTCGGGGAACAGCGGTGCTTCTTGCGGCGCGGCCTGCGGCGCCGCCTGATCGGCCTGCGCAAAGGCCGGCGCGGCCACGATCATCGCGGCGATCACGCTGAGTGCTGAGGATGTTTTGAAACTGAAAGGCATTGCCCGGACTCTCCCTTAACGACACGGCTTGATGCCGCCTGGGGAGCGTGAAGCAGCAAAAAGGAAATGGGCGCAATAGTATCGTCCCGATTATTGAATGGTCCGACCACATTCCGATTGGGGCATGGCCCGGACAGGCTCTAGCAGAAGGTCAGGGAATGGCGCTGGCTTCGATTCAAGCCGCGCTGATAACGACAAGCAAGGAAGAGGCTGAAAAACTCATGCAGTCCACGGATAGCGCCGACATGACCAGGGTAGGGCCGGGCACGGTCATGGGCACGATGATGCGCCAATATTGGATGCCCGCCGTCCTGTCGTCCGAAGTGAAGGCCGATGGCGATCCGGTCCGCCTGATGATCCTGTGCGAAAAGCTGATCGCCTTCCGCGACAGCAGCGGCCGGGTTGGCATCATGGACCATCGCTGTCCCCACCGCTGCGCATCGCTGTTCATCGGCCGCAATGAGGAAAACGGCATACGCTGCGTCTATCATGGCTGGAAATTCGACGTGGAGGGCAAGTGCGTCGATATGCCGTCCGTCCCCGCCCGCATGGACTTCAAAGAAAAGGTCCATGCCAAGGCCTATAAGACCTATGAGGCCAATGGCCTGATCTGGGTTTACATGGGCGAAAACCAGTCCGCCCCGCCGCCGATCCCTGAGATCGAGGCAACGATGCACCCGGACGCGGAAATCTGGTGCCTGCAACGCGACTGTAACTGGCTCCAGGCGCTGGAAGGCGATATCGACACCAGCCATGTCGGCTTCCTGCATGTCGGTTCGATCGAGGCGGACGACCTGGATGAGGATCATCCGATGCGCCCGACCGTCCTCAACCGTGCGCCCGACTATGAAGTCGCCCAAGCCGACTGGGGCGTCATGTATGGCGGCTATCGCCCGAACGACGATGGCCAGATGAGCTGGCGCGTCGCCCATTATATGTTCCCCTTCTGGACGCAGACGCCCAACAACCGTTTCGCGACCCGCGCCATTGCCCGCGCCTGGGTGCCGATGGACGACGAACATTCGATGCTGTTCGACATCACCTGCGGCGTGGATGCGGGCAACCCCGCTTATACCTCGACGCTCAAGGACGGCACGCCCTTGTTCGCGCCGCTCGAATATGCGCCGACGACGACGGACTGGTACGGCCGCTGGCGCTCGCCCGACAGTCAGGCGAACGACTGGGCGATCGACCGCGATTCCCAGCGCAACGGCACCCAGTTCACCGGCATCCCCAACATCACGATGCAGGATCAGGCGGTCACCGAAAGCATGGGGCCGATCACCGATCACAGCTTTGAAAATCTGGCCCCCACCGACCAGATGATCGCCCGCGTCCGCCGCCGCGTATTGCTGGCCGCCCGCGCGCTGGCGAACAAGGGCACGCTGCCTCCGGGGATCGAAGACCCCAGCATCTTCTACCGCGCGCGCGCCGGGTCGTTCCTGCACGACCCCAGCGACACGCTCGCCAATGCCTATGAATCGGCTCTGGCCAAGGCGGTGCGCTGGCCCGACAAGGTCGAAGCGGCTGAGTGACACATATATAAGGGCCGGGGCGATCCATGCCCCGGTGCCTCAGACAAGGATGATAGAGGTGACGAAACGCATTGCGGTTTGTCCGGTTCGCCGATCCATGGCGCCCCGGCCCTGCCAAGAGACGCATCGCACCGGACGGAGAGGGTGATGCGCGCAAGATTGAAGAATATCCGCTGGGAAGCCGAAGGCATCAACAGCTACATCCTCGAACCCGTCGATGGCGGCCTGATGCCGGCCTTCGATCCGGGTGCCCATGTCGATGTGCAGTTGTCGTCCGGCCTGGCGCGCAGCTATTCGCTGGTCAATGATCCCGCGATCCGCGGCTATTATGAGATCGCCGTCCATCACGCGATCGATGGCCGCGGCGGATCGCGCCACATCCATGAAAAATGGCAGGTCGGCCATATCCTCGACATCTCCGATCCGAAAAACAACTTCCCGATGGTGGAGGATGCCAGCCACACGGTCATGATCGGCGGCGGGATCGGCATCACGCCGATGCTGCCGATGATCGCGCGCCTCGAAAAGCTCGGCAAAAGCTGGGAGCTGCATTATGTTGCTGCCTCCCCGGAGCGCGCCGCCTATGTCGATCGCCTGTCCGATTACGACCGGGTGGAAATCGCCTATGACGGCATCCCCGGCGGCCGCCGCCTGGACCTCAAGGCCATCTGCGCCGCCGTGCCTGCCGACGCGCATCTCTATTGCTGCGGTCCGGGCGGGATGCTCGACGCTTTCGTCGCCATCAACGCCGACCGGCCCAAGGGCCACGCCCATATCGAATATTTTTCGGCCGAAACCGAAATGGCGACCGAGGGCGGCTACACGCTGGAACTGGCCAAGAGCGGCAAGACCATCGCGGTCGAGGAAGGCGAGACGATGCTCGACGCGCTGCTGAGCGCCGGGATCAATGTCGGCTTCGCCTGCTCCGAAGGGATTTGCGGCACCTGCGAGGTCAAGGTGCTGGACGGCATCCCCGACCATCGCGACCATTTCCTGTCCGATGACGACAAGGCGGCGAACCGGTCGATCATGGTCTGCTGTTCGGGATCGAAAAGCGCCAACCTCGTGCTGGACCTGTAAAAGCGATATTCCGGTTTTCCTATTTCACACCGGCAAATGAATGAAGCGGCCGCAAACGGCCCGAAGATGAGGAGAATGTCTTGGCGGTCGCCACGATAGAAGGCAGCAGCACCAGAGGAATGCTGGACGACATACCCATGTCGTCCTACCAGATCTGGTCGGTGCTGATGATCGCCGCGACCGTCATTCTCGACGGCCTCGACAACCAGATGCTCGGACTCGCCGCGCCGTCGCTGCTCAAGGAATGGGGGATCGACCGAACGGCGCTCGGCTCCGTTTTCGCGCTCGGCTTCGTCGGCATGGCCATCGGTACGCTGACGTCAGGCTGGGTCGGCGATCGCTTCGGCCGCCGTGGCGCGCTCATCATCGGCGTCGCCATCTTTGGCGTCGCGACGCTCCTCACCGGCTTTTCCGGCGCGCTATGGCAGGTTGCCGCCTTGAAGACGCTGGCGGGCGTCGGCTTGGGTGGCGTACCCGGCACGGCGAGCGCGATGATCGCGGAGTTTACCCCGGTCCGCTGGCGCAGCGTCGCCGTCACCTTCGGCGTCGTGTGCGTCTCGATCGGCGGCATATTGGGCGGCGTCGCCGCTGCGCTCATCCTGCCCGGCCTTGGCTGGCGCTGGCTATTCTACATCGGCGGCGTGGTGACGATGATCTTCGTCACCTGGCTCTGGTTCGTGCTGCCGGAATCGCCCCGATACCTTGCCGAACGGCCCGATCGCGCCGCTGAATTGGACCGCATCCTGCGCCGCATCGGCCATCCCGACCCTGCCTCCGCCGCCCATGTCCCACTCGCCGCCGGGGAAGCCCCCCGCTACGAACCGATGCGCAACCTGTTCGGCACCGCCCTGCTGCGCGACACGCTGGCGCTGTCGGTGGCGATGTTTTCCGGCATGTTCATGATCTACCTCATGTTCAACTGGGCACCCACGATGCTTAATAGCGCGGGCTTCGGCCTCCAGACCGCCAGTCTCGGCCTTACCAGCTTCAACATCGGCGGCACCATTGGCGCGATGATCGCGTCGCTGGCCATCATCCGCTTCGGCTCCCGTCCGGTGCTGATCCTGATGGCGATCGTCGGCGCCGCCGTCTGCGCCACCCTAGCCCTGCTGCCGATCAGTGGCGCCCGCAACGAAGCCGCTGTCCTTGCATGCCTCGGCGCGCTCGGCCTGTTCGCCAGCGCCGCCCAGTCCGCCATGTTCGCGGTCGGCGCCCATGCCTTCCCCACCGGCCTGCGCGCGCGTGGCCTGGGCCTGATGGGCGCGGCCGGCCGGGTCGGCGCGATCGTCAGCGCGGTGGCGGGCGCTCTGCTCATCGACTGGGGCAATCTCGGCTTCTTCGGCGCGCTCGCCGCCCTGATGCTGGTCAACGCTTTGGGTTTCATCGCCGTGCGGGGCCATGTGCCCGCGCTCGGCCGTAAGGACGCGCTATAATGGACGCTTTCGACTATATCGTGATCGGCTCCGGCTCGGCCGGCAGCCTGATGGCCAATCGCCTGTCCGCCGACCCCGTCAATCGCGTCGCCCTGATCGAAGCGGGGCCATCCGACCGAAAATGGCCGGTCAACCTGAAAACCGCGATGCCGGTCGGCAATATCTTCCTGCTGCCGCACGAAAAATATAACTGGAAACAGGCGCTGACCGGCAATGCGGCGGTCAACAACCGCACCATCAATTTCCCGCGCGGCAAGCTGTTCGGCGGATGCAGCGCCATCAATGGCGGCGTCTATATTCGCGGGCAGAAGGCGGACTATGACGGCTGGGCGAAAGCGGGCAATGACGGCTGGTCCTATGACGACGTCCTCCCCGCCTTCAAGGCGGTCGAGAACTACGCCGGTCCCGACAAAGGCTGGCACGGCAAAGGCGGCGAACTGGACGTGCAAAAGCCCAAAAGCTGGAACCCGGTCAGCGCCGCCATCGTCGATGCGGCGGAACAGGCCGGGCATCGCCGCAATGACGATTTTGCAAGTGACCGGCAGGACGGTTTCGGCCGCTACGACCTCAACCAGCGCAACGGCACCCGCCTGTCGAGCGCCCGCGCCTTCCTCCACCCCGCGCTCAAACGCGCCAACCTCACCGTTCTTGATGAAACCATGGTCCGCCGCATACTGTTCGATCGTGGCCAGGCCGTCGGCCTGGAGATAGAGAAGGACGGCGCGCGCAGCACCATCGCCGCGCGGCGGGAAATCATTCTGTGTGCCGGGGCGACCAACTCCCCCCAATTGCTGATGCTATCAGGGATTGGGCCGCAGGATCATCTGCGCGACATGGGCATCGATGTCGTCCACCATCTCCCCGGCGTCGGCCAGCATTTGCAGGACCACCCCACCGTCCATGTCGCGATGGAAAACCCCTCCGCCGAATCCTACGCCGTCTCGGCCAAGGTGCTGCCCCGCATCCTCGCCAGCCCGCTCAAATATCTGTTCAAACGCGAAGGGATGCTGGCCTCCAACGTCGCGGAGGCCGGCGGCTTCCTCTGCACCGACGGCACCGGCCGCCCGGACATTCAGATCACCTTCCTTGCCGGGCTGAAGCTCGACGCGCGCTCGGTCCCCCGCCGCCACGGCTATATGGGCCTTATCCAGTTGCTGCGCCCCAAAAGCATGGGTTCCGTGCGCCTGGCCAGCAACCGGCCGGAAGACAAGCCGGTCATCGATCCCAATTTCTTTGCCGATCCCTATGACATGCACACGTTGATCGCCGGTTTCCGCGAATGCCGCCGTATCTTCGCCCAGCCCGCGCTCGCCGCCATGACCGGTGCGGAAATCGAACCGGGCATCCAGAGTCAAAGCGATGCGGAGATCGACGCCGCGCTGCGCAAGATCGTCAACACCGCCTATCATCCCACCGGCACGTGCAAGATGGGGCCGGACAGCGACCCGATGGCCGTGGTCGACGGCCGCCTGCGCGTGCGCGGCGTATCGGGCCTGCGCGTCGTCGACGCCTCGGTCATGCCAGACATCATCAGCGGCAACACATCCGCCCCCACCATGATGATCGCGGAGCGCGCCGCCCGCTTCATCCTGGAAGACGCCGTCACATCGAATATCGCCGCCTGATCGCGGCCCGGAGAGCCCCATGACCATGATGACCATCCCCCCCCGCCCCGCTCTGCTCGACACGCCCGATCAGGACATGCTGATCGGTGGCCAGCGCGTGCCGGCCCTGTCGGGCAAGCGCTTCGAAACCCGCAACCCCGCCACCGGTGAACTACTCGCCATGATCGCGCAGGGCGGGCCCGAGGATGTGGATCGCGCCGTCAAGGCCGCCCGCGCTGCGTTTGAAGGGCCATGGCGGCGGACGAAACCGGTCGATCGCCAGCGCATCATGCTGCGCCTCGCCGATCTGGTAGAGGAACATTTCGAAGAACTGGCGATGCTCGACACGCTCGACCTTGGCGCGCCCTACAGCCGCACGATCATGGGCAAGGCGCGCGCGGGCGCGCTGCTGCGCTATTATGCGGGCCAGGCGATGCTCATCACCGGCGACACGATCGACAACAACGCGCCCGGCGATGTCCTGTCCCACACGCTCAAGGAACCGATCGGCGTCGTCGCGGCGATCAACCCCTGGAATGGCCCGATCGGCATGTCGGTGTGGAAAGCCGGCCCGGTTCTCGCCACCGGCTGCACCCTTGTCATGAAGCCCGCCGAACAGACGCCCCTCTCCGCGCTCCGTTTCGGCGAACTTTGCCTGGAGGCGGGCGTTCCCGAAGGCGTCATCAACATCGTTACCGGCCTGGGCGATGCAGGCGCGGCGCTCTCCAGCCACCCGGACGTGGACAAGATCGCCTTCACCGGCTCCACCGGCGTCGGTGAAAAGATCCTCCACGCCGCCGCCGCATCGATGAAGCGCGTCACCGTCGAACTGGGTGGCAAGTCGCCGAACATCGTCTTCGCTGACGCTGACCTGGACAAAGCCGTCCCCGCCGCCGCCATGGCGGTCTTCGCCAATGCCGGGCAGATTTGCAGCGCTGGCACCCGCCTGTTCGTGCAAAGCGCGATCCACGACGATTTTATGGAGCGCCTGGCCGCCTTCACCAAGACGATCAAGGTCGGCGACCCGCTCGACCCGGAAACCCAGATGGGGCCGGTGGTGTCCGCACCGCAGATGGACAAGATCCTCGCCTTCATCGCCGGCGCCCATGACGAGGGCGCCCGCCCCCTGACCGGCGGCAACCGCATGAGCGGCGCTGGCTATGACGGCGGCTATTTCATCGAACCGACCATTTTCAGCCATGTCGCCGACGATATGACGATCGCGCGCGAAGAGATTTTCGGCCCGGTCCTGTCCGCCTTCACCTTCGACACGGTGGAGGAAGTGCTGGCCCGCGCCAACGCCACCGAATTCGGGCTTGGCAGCGGTGTGTGGACGCGCGACCTTGGCACAGCCCACCGCATGGCGCGCGGCATCCGCGCCGGGTCCGTCTGGGTCAATTGCTACCAGATGCTCGACCCCGCCGTCCCCTTCGGCGGCTACAAGATGAGCGGGTTCGGCCGCGAGTCCGGCCCGCACCATATCGAGGATTATCTGGAGACGAAGGCGGTCTGGATCAAGCTGGACTGAGGTGCCCACCGTGCAGCAGAGCAGCAACAGCAACGGCGTGCATCTGGAGGAGGAGATGATCCTCCAGATGCAAAAGCTGGCCACCGGCCGCACCGACGAAGCGCTCAACGCCCGCTTCGGCATCAGTTACAATACATGGCGCAAACTGCTCGCCGGACAGCCGATCCGGCCCTCGCTGGCCGATCGGCTGAAAGGCCGCATCGCCGCGCTTCAGGCCACCGATCCGCGATAGGCGGGCGCCATCACACCCAGCCCGATTCCCGCAAATCGGGCGGCGCGCCTTCGACCCGCTCGCCCCTGGCCGCCTCGCTCAGCATCTCCAGAAAGCGCCGCTGCGTCGCGGTCGGCCGCCAGCTGCGCCGGGTGGTGATCCCCACCACGCGCTTGCTGTCCTCCAGCGGCGGGCCGATCTGGGTCAGCAATCCGCTGCGGATCTGCAACGCCACCTGGTCGGGCGACAACAGGGTCAGAAAATTGCCTTCGGTCAGCAGCCGCCCGATGATCATCACCGACCCGCATTCGATGGGAGTCGCTGGCGGCGTAACCGGCGCCGCGCCTTCGCCGAACAATTTCTCCCACTGTTCGCGCAGCGGCGAATTGGCCGGCGCCACGATCCAGGGATAGGATGCGAGTTGCGCCATCGTCGGCTTCGCCTCGGCCGCCAGCGGATGCTGGCTTCCCGCTGCGATCACCAACCGATCCTCGGACAGCGGCAATTGATACAGGTCGGCAATTTCATACGGACGCAGCGCGCCCACGATGATGTCGATCACGCCGTCGCGCAACGGCTCCACCAGTTCGCGCCAACTGCCCTCCAGCACCTTGAACGCCGCGCGCGGATCGCTCCGCGCCATCCGCGCCATGGCGGCGGGCACCAGATAGGGCCGCGCCAGCGGCAGCGCGCCGAACGCTATCACCTCGCTGCCGCTGCCGCTGTCCAGCCCCATATCGGCCAGCGCCGCGACGATCTCCGCCACCGCCAGCCTTGTGCCGCGCGCCAGTCGCTTCCCCGCCGGATTGAGCCACACCGCCCGGCCCCGTCGCTCGACCAGCTTGCCGCCGATCATCTGCTCCAGGTCGCCGACCGCGCGATGCACCGCCGTCTGCGACAAGGTGCTGCCATGCGCCGCCGCCGCAAAGCTGCCCGCCTCCGCCAAAGCCAGGAAGGCGCGTAGCTGCGTCATCGTCATCAGCCGTTCGGGATATTGGAACACGCCCGACAGCCCCTTCGCCGCCTGCGACAGATGATCGAGCGCGGCGCGCGCGCGTTCGATCACGATCTCGCCCATGGGCGTGGGCACCATGCCGCCCGATCGCCGCTCGAAAAACGTGTATCCGAATTGCCGTTCCAGCTTCGCCAGGCCCTGTGTCAACGCGGGTTGCGACAGGCTCACCACATCGGCCGCGGCGGTGATGCTGCCATGTTCGCGGATCGCCAGCAGCGCGCGCAGGTGTCGCAGATTGAGGTCGAACGGATCGGTCGCCATGCCGCTTACTCTTGTTACCCTGCGCCCACGCGCTTTTGCGTCGTCGGGCTGCTCCATCCCTAAAGGACAACTGTCCCAAAGGACAGCCGCAGCGCCATCCATTAGTCGGAAAATTTAATGGACTGACCATTATTCCAATGGTAGGACCAATGCTGAACAACGCGGTCATCCGCGCATCAGAGTCGAACCATAAGGAGGCTGCCCCGTGGACTTTGAACTGCCCGACGACATCAAGGAATTTTGCGACGTCACCCGTGCCATCGTGCACGACCTGCTGCCGCATGAAATCGAATTTCAGGCGACCGGCAAAGTACCGCCGGTCGTGCGCAAGACGCTGATCGACAATGGCTATTTCGGCATGGCGCTGCCCGAACAATATGGCGGCCTGGGCCTGGGTGCCCTTGCCCAGGCGGCGGTGCAGATAGAACTGTCCCGCCTGCCCCCGCAATTCTGGACCGAACTGCGCCCGTTGATGGGACCGGGCGCCAAGAATATCATGTATCACGGTTCAGACGCGCAAAAGGAAGCGCTGCTGCCTGGCATGTGCACTGGCGAAATCGGCATCGCCTTTGCGCTGACCGAACCCAATAGCGGTTCCGATCCGGGTTCGATGCGCACCACCGCGACCCGCAACGCCGACGGCTGGGTCATCACCGGCAGCAAGACCTATATTTCCAACGGCAAGAACGCGAAATATGTGATCGTCTATGCCTATACCGACAAGGCGGCGGGGCCGCGCGCCGGCATTTCCGCCTTCCTGATGCCGGCCGATACGCCCGGCTTCGCCGTCACTGGCACGATCGAACTGATGGGCACCGCGACGCCCGGCGTCTACGAACTGACATTCGACGAATGCCAGGTCGGCCCCGACGCGCTGATCGGCGAACTGGGCCGTGGTTTCCATTATGCGCTCGAAGGGTTGAACGAGGGCCGCATGAATGTCGGCGCGACGGCGGTCGGCATGGGCGAATATGCGCTGGAACTGGCGATCGAGGAATCCAAGCAGCGTCCGGCCTTCGGCGGCGTCATCTCGGATTTCCAGGCGATCCGCCACTATATCGCCACCATGGCGACCGACATGCGCGCCGCCCGCCTGATCCTGCTCGACGCCTGCTGGCGCTATGACCAGGGCGAAAAGCGCCGTGAACTCGCCTCCATGGCGAAACTGTTCGCAACCGAAGCGGGCAGCCGCACGGTCGATACGGCGGTCCAGATCTTCGGCGGTTCGGGCTATTGCCGGGGCTTTGCGATCGAACGCCTCTATCGCGATATCCGCATCACCCGCATCTATGAAGGGTCGTCGGAAATCCAGAAGAACACAATCGCACGCGAACTCCTGCGATAAAGGGCGCGGGCGGGATGCGTGCAGGCATCCCGCCCCCCTCATCTTCATGAAATATATTGCGCCGGAACGGTAATTCCCGAACACTCCCGCCATCGTTCCAACGCCCGGCAAGGAGACAGGCGATGCGCGTGATGGTGCTGGTGAAGGCGACCGAGGATAGCGAGAAAGGCTACCGGCCCTCGCCCGAAACGGATGCGATGATGGCCGCAATGGGCCGCTTCAACGACGCCTTGCGCGATGCCGGCATATTGGTGATGGCCGACGGCCTCACCCCATCCTCACAGGGCAAGCGCGTCGCCTTTGACGGCACCGACCGCAATGTCATCGACGGCCCCTTCCCCCAGCCGCGCGAACTGCTCGCGGGTTTCTGGATCTGGAAGGTCAAGGACATGGACGAGGCGGTCGCCTGGGTGAAGCGCTGCCCCAATCCGATGCCCGGACCGAGCGAGATCGAGATCCGGCCCTTTCACGACCTGGAATGAGGGTGTTAAAGCAGGTCGCCGCGCGCGCGTAGCGCGGCGACCGCCGCCTCGTCCACGCCCAGCCTGCTCAATATCTCCGCGCCTTCTTCACCCAGTCGCGCGACATGGTTGCGCGCCTCGGCCCGCGATCCGCTCATGCGGAACGGCGGATTGGGCACTTTGAAGCTGCCGGCCCCGTCGCTGATCTCGGCAAAGGCACCGCGCGACGCCAGTTGCGGATCGTCCAGCAATTCGTCGATTTCACGATAACGGCCGCACGGCACGCCATGGCGCGACAGGATCGCCTCGGACTCCTCCGCACTGCGCTCGCGCGTCCATTCCTCGGTCAGCGCCAACAGCGTCGCCCAATTGGCGTTGCGATCGGCATTGGTCAGGAAGCGCGGATCGTCGCGCCATTCGGGATGGCCGACCGCGTCTGTCAATTGCTCGAAATTGCGCGGGCTGGTCGGCGCGACCATGATGAAGCCGTCGTTGGTCTTAAGCGGGGTGTACAGCGGGCGACGGGCGTCGCCGGGGAACTGCGCCTCTTGCGTCTCGAACACCAGCATCCCCACCATCGCCTCCAGCATCGACAGGTCGATATGTTGGCCCGCGCCCGTCTTTTCGCGCTGATACAGCGCCGCCTGGATCGCGCCAAAGGCATGGGTGCCGCCCAGCACGTCGGCGATGAAGACGCCGCTGGTCGCGGGCCGGTCAGCGCCATCCTGATAGCGCAGATTGACCATGTCGAACCCGCTGGCCGCATGGATCACCGGCGCATAGGCCGGGGACAGCGCCTTCGGCCCGGTCTGGCCATAGCCGGAGATCGAACAATAGATGAGCCGCGGATTGGCCTTATGCAACGCGGCGAAATCCAGGCCGAACCGCGCCATGACGCCGGGCCGGAAATTCTCCACCAGCACGTCGCAGGTCGCGACCAGTTGCTTGATGAGCGCAATGATTTCAGGCGATTTAAGGTTGCAGGCGATGCTCTGCTTGCCCGCGTTCAGATTGCCGAAATAGGCGCTGAAACCGTCCCTTTTCGGCGGCCTTGCACGGACCTGGTCACCTTCCAGCGACTCCACCTTGATGACTTCGGCCCCCAGGTCGGCCAGCATCCGCGTCGCGAACGGCCCGGCCATGACGCTGGTGAAATCCAGCACCCGCACGCCATCCAGCGCGCCAACCGCCGCCCCCTTGCTTTCTTCCGCCATATCCTCACCCACCTGTCGAACCAAATATTCAATGGTCCTACCTATTGCATGGAGGCCATGAGGCGTCAATCGCGTACAACTGTCCAACTCGCTGTTTCAAACGCCCCTGTCGGGCAGGGCGGTCAGCCCTTCGCCGCCGCCTTGCTGTTCTTGCGGACATGGCGATGCACCCGTTCCAGATGCTTGCGCATTTCCGCGACCGCCGCCTCGCTGTCCTTCGCCCGCAATTGCCGCACCAGCCGGAAACGGGATTCGATCAGCGACTGCTGCAACGTCTCATACTCCGGCCCCTGCACGAATTCATGCAGGATCGCCGACAGGGAATCGACGAAGATGCCGAAGATGCGGTTCTTGGTCGCCCGCGCCAGGACAGCATAATATTCCACGGCGCATTGGTATCGCGCCTCGACGCTCGTTTCCCGCTTGGTCCGTTCGGCGATCGCCTCCAGGTCGGCCAGGTCCGTTTCGGTCCCCCGCTCGCACGCCAACCGCACGATGATGTCCTGCAACGCCAGCCGCGCTTCGGTCAGTTCATTCAGCGAGATATCGCCCAGATGGACATAATCCTGCATCGCCTGCACGATACGATCGGGCTCGGCGGTTTGCACGAACGCCCCGCCCTTCGCCCCCTTCACATTGCGGATGATCCCCGCCACCTCCAGGCTGCGCAGCGCCTCGCGCAGCGCGCTGCGGCTGACCTGGAACTCGACCGCCAGTTCGCGTTCGGCCGGCAGTTTGTCGCCGGCCTTCAGCGTCCCCGCCGCCAGTTGCGCGCGAATCTGCTCGCAGATGATCTCGAACGCCCGCCGCGTCTTGATGGGCGCGAAGCTCGGCTTTGCAGAAAGGGTAGATGCCATGGGTTACGCTCCGGAATAGATCGACAAATCTATAGCCGCCGCGACCAAAGGCGCAATGGCCTGACCGAAAAGACGCTTTGCGACCTCAGCCGATCATCATCAGGCTCGCATTGCCCCCAGCCGCCGTGGTGTTGATGGAAGTGGACTGCTCCTCCAACAGCCAGTCGAGGCAATAGCCATGACCATGGTCGTCGGCATGGACCGACACGATCGGGCCGGGCAGATCGGCGACGCACTGGGCGGTCGCGGCGACCTTGGCGGCGTCCCCCTCGACCAGCGCGGCGGCATAATGGCCGCTGGCGTCGGTGCTGAAACAGGCGGCGACCTCGGCAGGCAGGCCGGCCGGGATCGTCATCCCCTGCACCACGCCATGATTACCGGTCGCAAGGACTGCCGCCATCTGGCGGAACAGCCCCTGCCGCGTCGCCGGGCGCAGCAGGATGCGACCGCGCGGATGCAGGGCGTA
This sequence comes from Pseudomonadota bacterium, assembly GCA_040389985.1. Taxonomy (GTDB): domain Bacteria; phylum Pseudomonadota; class Alphaproteobacteria; order Sphingomonadales; family Sphingomonadaceae; genus Sphingobium. The sequence continues at coordinate 651,670 of JAZJZH010000007.1, read as the reverse complement.
GATGTTGCGCTCGCCCACCGGCCCTGGCAGCGCCAGTTCGACGCCCAGCGCGGAGGCATCCCCCGCCCGGCGCGCCTGAAGCGCGGCCTTCTCCTCGCATTGCTGCTCCAGCCAGTCGGCAAAGGCATGGAGCGGCGATCGCAAATGGCTGACCCGCGCCGCGAACACCGGCGGCGTCATGACCAGCCGCCCCAGATAGAGCGGCCCGCCAGCCTTGGGACCGGTCCCCGACAGGCCGCACCCGCCAAAGGGCTGCACGCCCACGATCGCGCCGATGACATTGCGGTTCACATAGATGTTGCCGACCTTCACCCGCGCCGTAACCCGCGCCATCGTCTCGTCCAGCCGGGTATGCAAGCCGAAGGTCAGGCCGTAGCCAGTGGCGTTGATCTGGTCGACCAGGCCGTCGAGCCGGTCGCGCCGGAAACGCAGCACATGCAGGACAGGGCCAAAGACTTCGCGGCTCAGATCAGCGATGGACTCGATCTCGATGATCGTCGGCGCGACGAAGGTGCCGTGGGTCGCTTCGGGCGGCAGCGGGCTTTGCTCGACCTTGCGGCCCAGCGCCTTCATCGCGTCGATATGGGCGATGATGCCATCACGCGCCTCCGCGCTGATGACCGGGCCGGTATCGACCTTCAGCGCATCGGTGCGGCCGATCCGCAGCTCGGCAAGCGCGCCCTTGAGCATCGTCAGCGTCCGGTCCGCGACATCCTCTTGCAAGCACAGGATACGCAGCGCCGAACAACGCTGGCCCGCACTGTCGAAGGCGGAGGCGATGACGTCGGCGACCACCTGTTCGGCGAGCGCGCTGCTGTCCACGATCATGGCGTTCTGGCCGCCAGTTTCGGCGATCAGCGGAATCGGCTTGCCATCCGCGGACAGGCGCGTGGACAACTGGCGCTGGATCAGTCGGGCGACCTCGGTCGATCCGGTGAACATGACCGCAGCGGTTTGCGGTGCGGCCACCAGCGCCGAGCCGATCCGCCCATCGCCGGGTAGCAGTTGCAACGCATCGGCAGGCACGCCCGCCTCATGGAGCAGCCGAACCGCTTCGGCCGCGATCAGCGGGGTTTCCTCGGCCGGTTTGGCCAGCACCGGATTGCCCGCCACCAGCGCAGCGGCGACCTGACCCGTGAAGATGGCGAGCGGGAAGTTCCACGGACTGATGCAGGTGACCGGACCCAATGCCGCCTGTGCCGGGCCGAAGGTGGTGCGCGCCTGCGCCGCATAATAGCGCAGGAAGTCGATCGCCTCGCGCACTTCGGCGATGGCGTTGGGCAGCGACTTGCCCGCCTCCCGCACGATCAGGCCCAGCAGGATCGGCATCCGCGCCTGCATCGCGTCGGCGGCACGGTCCAGCGCGGCGGCGCGATCGGCAACCGGGCTGTTGGGCCAGCGCGACGCGGCGGCGCGGATGGCGGCGGCGCGGGCTTCTTCCGGCGATGCTTCCGTCACGCGCCCCACCACATCGCTATGATCGGCAGGGTTGAAGACCGTGCGCGACGGGCCAGCCGCGTCGTCGGGCGCTGCGGTCCAGGCGAGCGATGCGCTGTGGCGCAAGGCATCGCCCAGGCTGGCGAGCGTGGCTTCATTGCTGAGGTCCAGTCCGTTCGAATTGCGGCGGTCGGGATAGAGATCGGCCGGCAAGGCGATCTGGTCATGATGATGGCCGGGATGCGCCATGGCGCGCACGACATCGGCCGGATCGGCGATCATCTCCTCGACCGACACATTGGGATCGGCGATGCGATTGACGAAGCTGCTGTTCGCGCCATTTTCCAGCAGGCGACGGACCAGATAGGCCAGCAGCGTCTCATGCGTGCCGACCGGCGCATAAATGCGGCACGGGCGGTTCAGTTTCCCGGTGCCGACCACCTGTTCGTAAAGCGGTTCGCCCATGCCGTGCAGGCACTGAAATTCATATTGGCCGATCGCGAAGTCCGGCCCGGCCAGTTGATAGATGGTCGCCAGCGTCTGCGCATTATGGGTCGCAAATTGCGGAAAGACCGCATCGGGCGCGGCGAGCAGTTTGCGCGCGCAGGCGATATAGGCGACGTCAGTATGGACCTTGCGCGTATAGACCGGGAAGTCGGCCAGGCCATCGACCTGCGCCCGCTTGATCTCCGCATCCCAATAGGCGCCCTTGACCAGCCGCACCATGATCCGGCGGTCGGCCCGGCGGGCGAGATCGACGATCCAGTCGATGACGAACGGGCAGCGCTTGCCATAGCCCTGCACCACGAAGCCAAGCCCGTTCCAGCCGGCCAGGTCCGGGTCAGTCGCCAGGCTTTCGAGCAGGTCGAGCGACAGTTCGAGCCGGTCGGCCTCCTCCGCATCGATATTGAGGCCGATGTCATAGGATTTGGACAGCAGCGCCAGTTGCTTCACCGCGGGCAGCAATTCGCCTATGACGCGATCGGCCTGCGACCGGACATAGCGCGGGTGCAGCGCCGACAGCTTGATCGATATGCCGGGGCCAGCGTAAATGCCGCGCCCGGCCGACGCCTTACCGATGGCATGGATCGCCTGCTCATAATCGGCATAATAGCGCTTCGCATCGGCGGCGGTCGTCGCTGCTTCGCCGAGCATGTCATAGCTATAGGCGAAGCCCTTCGCCTCCAGTTCCTTTGCGCGTTTCAATGCTTCCTTGATCGTCTCGCCGGTGACGAACTGTTCGCCCATCATCCGCATCGCAAGGTCCACCCCGCGGCGGATGACCGGCTCCCCGGCCCTAGCCACCAAACGGGCGAGCGCTGCGCCAAGGCCACGGTCATCGACGCTGCCGACCAGCTTGCCAGTGACGACCAAGCCCCAGGTGGCAGCGTTGACAAACAGCGACTTGTCCCCGCCCAGATGCGAACCCCAGTCGCCGTCAGCGATCTTGTCGCGGATCAGCGCGTCGCGGGTGGCGGTGTCGGGGATGCGCAGCAGCGCTTCGGCCAGGCACATCAGCGCCACGCCCTCCTGACTGGACAACGCATATTCCTGCACTAGCCCTTCAACCCCGGTGCCCTTGTGATTGGTGCGCAGCGCGGTGACGAGGGTGCGGGCGGTGTCGGCGATCGCGGTCTTCGTTGCGTCCGGCAGGGTCGCCGATGCGATCAGCGGGGCGAGCGCCTCCGCCTCGTCACGGCGATAGGCGGCGGTGATCGCTTCCCTCAGCGGGGTGGGCTGGCGGATGGCGGGGGCGAAGTTGGCGAAGGGCTGATCGGTCATGCGATCAGAATAACCCAGGTCGAATTTTCGTTCCGCCTTATCAACGGCCCTTCCCAGGTCGGAGTGACTTATTAAAGGGGCTTTGCTAGGCAGATGAGATGGAGAATATGCCCAAAGCGGTCGAACTGGACGATTTCGATCGGCGGATCATCGCCGCACTGGTCGAAGACGGGCGGATGACCGTCACCGATCTCGCCGCGCACGTCGGCCTGTCCAAGACGCCGTGCCAAGTACGGCTCAAGCGTTTGCAGGAAACCGGCGTCATTCGCGGCTTTCGGGCGATCGTCGATCCGGCGAAATTGGGGATGGACCATATCGCCTTTACCGAGGTGAAATTGTCGGACACCCGCGAAAAGGCGCTTGGCGAGTTCAACGCTGCGGTGCGGCGCATCCCGGAGGTCGAGGAATGCCATATGCTGGCGAGCAATTTCGACTATCTCCTTAAAGTGCGTACCGCGGACATCAGGCGATACCGCATGATATTGGGCGAGAAGATCAGCGCCCTGCCCCATGTCGCCAGCACATCCACCTTCGTCGCGATGGAGACGGTGCTGGAGGCAGGGCACAGGCGGATCAGTCGAAAAGGCTAAGCGGGATCGCGTCCCCCATCGCCTTATACCCCTTGGGCGAAGGATGCAGCGCGTCACCTTCATCATAGGCCGGCAGCAGGCGGTCGGGATGCGCCGGGTCGCGGGTCACGCGGTCGAAGTCGATCACTTTGTCAAAATTCCTTGGCGTCCTGATCCAGGCGTTCACCGCCTGTCGGTCCGCCTCATTCTGGGCGTCGGCATGATAATAATCATTGCCCACAAAGGGCGTGATGGTCGCGCCGATCACCTTCACGCCCCTGGCATGGGCGCGGGCGATGATCTGGCGATAAGCGCCGATGATGCGGGCAACATGGGCCTGGTGCGCCGCCACGCTCACCGGCGCGTCGCCGGTCAGGGTGCCGAGGTCATTGATCCCCTCCAGCAGGATCAGATGAGTGACGCCAGACTGGGCCAGCACGTCCCGGTCCAGTCGCGCCAGCGCATTGGGACCAAGCCCGTCGTCGAGCAGCCGATTACCCCCAATCCCCTGATTGACGATGGCAACAGGACGGCGCTTCGGATCGGCCTGCAACCGCGCCGCCAACACATCGGTCCAGCGGTCATTGCCGTTGGTGGTGGAACCCCGGCCATCGGTGATGGAATCGCCCAGCGCGACGATCAGCCTGGCCGGCGCGCAGCGTTCGACTTCGAGTGCGGCGAGGTTGAACCAATGATCGAAATGGTCGGCACCCGCCATGGCTTGATCGGCCAGATGATCGCCGGGCAAATGCCAGGATGTCGCGCGCGATCCGGGGTGCGATGTCTGTTCGGGATCGCCCGCATAAAGGATCGACACAGCGATGCTGTCGAGCGCACTGGTCGGGAGCGGCACCGGGTCGGAGAGATAGTCCGCGCCAGCCGGGACGATGACGTCGGGCTTCCCGTCGAAGCGCAGCGCGATCAGCGTGCCGGGATCGATCGCGGCGGAGGCGGCACCGCGCGCGCGGGCTATGCTGGCACCGGCCAGGACAAGCGGCCTGGTCCCGGCAAGGTTGGAGATGCGCACGCGCAGGCGATCGCCCGATACGGATGGCCGGACGATCTGGCGCAGCGTCCGGTTCGCCAGCGTGCCAGCGGGCAACGCGGCGTCCCCGGTGGGCAGGAATTGCGAAGAGGCCCAGCCCGCGACCCAAATTGGGGTGCAGGTACTGGCCTGAGTCGGTGCCGCCAGAATGGCGAGCGGAAGGCCGAACAGGAGAGAGAGACGCATCATCGCCTTCCTTACAAAGTCATGACCGGGTCACGGCCGCCAAGTTCACACCGTCACTGACTTCGCGTTGCCGCGCTTTTGCACCAGAGATGCTCTGCCGATGCGGCTGCGACGCGACACGGCCGTAACGCCCGCTTATCGATGACGCTCCCGTTGGGTCATCGCGACGCGCCGACGACGCGCCACCTGGGTCACAGCAGCCCGATCCATGCGTGACGAGGGCGCGCGCCGCGGCGGGCAGCGGACGATCGAGGATGGGCAATGGGGGGCGGCGATGCGGCGTCATGGGACAGAGCAGATCAGATAAAATCCAACATTGGAAGCGTCGGCTTTTCAAGAAAAAGGGCCGGCGTTGCGGCCGGCCCTGTGAGGTGTCCTTGGGGGAGGATCAGAAATTCGCCCGGATGCCGGCCATGATCGTGCGGCCGGGATAATAGACCGAATAGGGCGCATTATCATATTCGAAGTTGGTGCGGATCGGTTCGTTGGTGATGTTGAGCGCATCGACCGTCAGGCGCAGCGCCTTGTTAAAGAAGGGTAGCTGATAGCCTGCGGAAGCATCGAACTGGCCGCGGGCTTCGGAACGCAGATTGGCGTTCTGGATACCGTTCTGCGGACCGTTGAGCGCGATCGCATCGTCGTTCCAGACATAGTTCAGGCTGACGGAAAGACCGCCATTTTCGTAGAAGCCCTGAAGGTTGTAGGAGTATTTCGACACGCCGGTTGCAACTAGGCCGGATGACGACGATTGATCCAGATAGGTGCCGTTGGCCGAGAAGCCCAGGCCCTTGACCAGGAAGTCGAGCGGCTGGACCCAGGTCGCTTCGAGGCCCTTAATTTTCAGATCGCTCAGGTTGATCGGACGGTTCACCGTGATCGGTAGTGCCGCGATGGGCACGCCGGTCTGAAGCGAACGGTCGGTCAGGGCATTCTGCTGAGTCGACAGCAGGCTGTCATAGGGAATGTTCAACGAACCGAAGGTCACTTCCTGCGATTGCGTGACGGTGAAGCCCGTGATGTTCTTCATGAACAGCGACACCCCGATATAGCCGATGCCGCCGGTGTAAAATTCGCCGCCCAAGTCATAATTGTCCGACGTGTAGGGCTTCAGTTCCGGGTTGCCAGCACTGGCCAGCAAGGCCGACGGATCGGAGAAGGTGACGCCCGGCAGGATCTGGCCCGCATCCGGACGGGTCATGGTGCGCGAGGCCGACGCACGCAGTTTCAGATTGTCAGCGACGTCATATGTCAGGTTGATCGACGGCAGGAAGTTTTCATATTTCGACCGCGACGTGATGTCGATGATCGCGGTGCCGACCTGGCTGGGGCCGATCACCTCCTGATCCGTGTAGGCATAACGCATGCCCGCATTGATATGCAGATCGCGCCCGGCGATCGCGGTGACGCCGTTCACTTCGAAATAGGCGCCCAATACCTTTTCATCCATGTCGCCGGTCGCGCCGCCGGTAACGGCCCCGCGGGTTTCCGGCGCGCCGTCGCGGAAGCTGTCATAGTTGGTCGCCTGCTTGATCGCGTCGAAATCGGGCCGGATATAATTGGTGTAGCCGATATTGCCGCTGGCCAGATGCCCGAAATTGCCGGTCGATCCGGGGCTGAGATATTGCGGGATCGCGCTGGTCGGGATGGTCCCGGTGGCACCAGTGCACCCTGCGCCGCAGACCGACGCCTGATAAGCGGGGCTGTTGTCATAGGCACGGATAGTACGCTGCGCCCGATCATAGGCTGCACCGACCTTCACGTTGAACATCTCGTCGCCGTAGGTCAGGTCCAGATGCGCGCCCTTGGTTTCCGTGGTGCGGCGCACCAGCGCGACGTTCTGGCGATACCATTCCCACAGGCCATTATTGGGATCGTTCAGATCGACATTGGTAGTGATCGCGGGATAATCGCCCTGCCCCGTATTGTCGAAATACACGTCCACGCCCGATTGCGGACGGGTCTGGAACGCCCAGGTCGGCTGTTCGCGGAAGAAGCGGCTCTTCGACCAGTTTGCCGACAGGTTGACGGTCAGATTGTCCGCCGGCTTCCATTCGACGCTGGGATTGATGTTCCAGAATTTCGTCGTCTGCTTGAACTGGCTGGCTTCCAGAAAGAAGGAGCTATTGGCGAAGGTGCCGCTGGTCACGACGCCATTGTCGTCGACAGTCAGATCGATCGGGATCATGCCGCCGGTCGACTGGGCGCTGGTGCCGGGACCGGAGTTGCGGACCTGCCAGTTCATGATCAGGCGATCATAATTGCGCTTCGATTTGGCCCACAGGCCGTCCAGCGCGAAGTGCAGTTCGTCGCTGGGACGCCATTCGACCGACGCAAGGGCCGAGATGCGCGAACGGTCGCCTTCCGTCAGCGCCTGACGGCCAAGGCGCGGGATGAGCGCGGTGCTGAGTTGGTCGCGGGTCAGGCCGGATGTTGCGACGACATCGACCGGCTGTCCAGCGACCAGGCCATGCCCCGCATTGCCAGGAACAACCGAAGCGTAGGAGAAGTTGTTGCCGCCCGGATCGCCGACGCCAAGATTACCGTCGGTCCACCCCAGCGATTCAAAGCCATCTACGCGGGTCTTGGTCTTGACGCCCGCAACGCCCAGCAGGATGCCGAACGTATCGGTGGTGTGGCTGGCGACGATCGCGCCGCGGGGGGAAATCTTGTCATTGCTGTCGGTATATTGGCCCTGCGCCACGACAGTCAGATGCGTGCCCGGCTTGTCGAAGGGCCGCGCATTGCGCAGGTTCACGGTCCCGGCGATGCCGCCTTCCAGCGTCGAGGGCGACGGGCTTTTGGCCAGGTCGAGGCGGGTGAACAGTTCTGACGGGAAGAAGTCGAGATCGACTTCGCGGTTGGCGCTACCACCGTTGGTGCCGCCGTCCGACGCGACCTGAAGCTGCGATCCGTTCATCAGGACGCGGGTGAAGCTGGGGCCAAGGCCGCGGATCGCAACCTGCGTGCCTTCGCCGTTGATGTCGCGGTTGAGGCGGACGCCCGGCATGCGGTTCAGCGTTTCGGCGAGGTTGGTGGCGGGCAGCTTGCCGATATCCTCTGCGAAGATCGAATCGCCGAAGGCGACGGCGTCCTTCTTGGCATTGGTAGCGCTCGCCAGCGAGGCGCGGATGCCGGTCACGACGATGTCGGCGACCTCGTCATCCTGCGGCGCGGCGGCAGCGGCGGGATCGGCCTGCGGCGCGGCGTCCTGTGCCAGTGCAGCCTGGGCGAGGCTCAGCGAACCGACCGCGGAAGCCGCGAACAAGGCGATACGAAACATATGGGTGCGTGAAGACATGAACAAATCCTCTCCTGTGCGCTGCCCCCGACTCTCCGGTGGGCTTAAACTGGTAGCGCTATCACTAAGACTTTAATAAACGGCAATGCGACTTTGTCAAGACACCGGAAAGCCCCGAATGGTAACGATACAGGTCTGTCGCTTCACCCCCGCAAAGCGGCCAACGCGGCTTGCGCGCCGTGCGTTTCGAGGATGACGAGCCAGCGGGTCAGCGACGCGCGCAGCCTTTCGTCGCGGGCCAGCGCCGGCGGCATGACGGCATCGAACGCCAGGATCGCCGCGACGCGATCGGCCGCGTCATGCCGGTCGACCAGGGCCGCAGCCATCGTTCCGGCCAGGGGATCGTCCACCTGATGAGGTGCGCCTCTGTCGTCTCGACCGGCCTGCCAGCGTAGCCAGGCCGCAACGGCGAGCGCCAGGGCATCGATCCCCTGTCCGGCCTTGAGGCGCATGGCGATCGGCGTAAGCAGGCGCTGGGGCAGCTTTTGCGATCCGTCCATGGCGATCTGTCGCGTTCGGTGTCGCAAGGTCGGATTGTCGAAACGCGCCATCAGGTCGCGGCGATAGGCCGCCACGTCCAGTTCGGGCGGCGGCGACAGGGTCGTCTCCGCCTCGTCCCACAGCGCCTCCACGAAATGGCGCGCGTCAGGCAGGGCCAGCACTTCATGGACATGCGCGATACCGGCCAGGCCGCCCAGATAGGCGATGCCGCTATGCGCGCCGTTCAGCAGCCTCAGCTTGGCCTCTTCCCAGGGGGCGACAGCCGCGGTCAGTTGCACGCCTGCGCCGAAATCCGGGCGCGGACCGCAGAAACGATCCTCGATCACCCATTGCAGAAACGGCTCGGTCTTGACCATCGCCTGATCTTCCACGCCCATATGGTCGGTGAGTGCGGCAATGTCTTCGGGCATGGTGGCCGGCACGATGCGGTCGACCATCGTTTCGGGGAAAGCACCATGCTGCGCGATCCACTCGGCCAGATCGGCATCATGGCGGCGCGCCAGTTCCAGCACCGCGCCCCGCAACCGCGCGCCATTATGCGGCAGATTGTCGCAACTGATCGCGGTGAAGGGAGAGATTCCCGTCGCGCGGCGACGCGCCAGCGCTGCGACCAGATAGCCGGGCGCCGTCTGCGGACTGTCGAGCGAGACAAGGTCGGCGGCCAGTTGAGGGTCGCTTTCGATCAGCGCGCCGGTCGCCGGGTCGAGCTTATAGCCCTTCTCCGTAATGGTGAGCGTGACGATATGCGTGTCGGCGGACGCCAATGCCGCGAGCAGCGCCTGCGGCTCCTCCGGCGCGACGATGACGCGCTGGACCGCCCCGATCACCCGCGCCTGCTGCGCCGCGCCATCACGCACCAGCATGGTGTAAAGGCCGTCCTGCGGCTGCATCTGATCGCGCACGGCGGGGGATCGCAGCGAGGCGGCGATGATGCCCCAGCGCAGGTCGCCTGCGTTCAATACGTCGTCAAACACAACCGCCTGATGGGCACGGTGGAAGGCGCCGATGCCGATATGGACGACGCCGCATTGCACCGCGGCGCGGTCATAGCCAGGGCGAAGGACATTGGCGGGCAGGCTGGCGAGCGTTTCGAAAGAGAGCCGGCTCACAGCTTGTACGCCGCCTTGACCAGATCATAGCTGAGCGCGCGGGCGACTTCGAACGCCTCATCCTCCTCCAGCCGATGTTCGGCGACCAGTTGCGCGAGCCAGGCGCAGTCCATCCGCCGGGCGACGTCATGCCGCGCCGGGATCGAGAGAAAGGCGCGGGTGTCGTCGTTGAAGCCGACACTATTGTAGAAGCCTGCGGTTTCAGTGGTGCGCTCGCGAAAACGGCGCATCCCTTCCGGGCTGTCATGGAACCACCAGGGCGGCCCCAGCTTGAGCGCCGGATAATGGCCGGCCAGCGGCGCCAGTTCGCGCGCATAGACATCCTCGTCCAGGGTGAAGAGGATCAGGGTCAGGCGCGGGTCATTGCCATAAGCGTCGAGCAAGGGCTTCAACGCCTGCACAAATTCGCCGGCGATCGGAATGTCGCCACCCTTGTCCTTGCCGAAGCGCGCCAGCACCGCTGCATTGTGGCTGCGATGAACGCCGGGATGGAGTTGCATCACCATGCCGTCCTCGATCGACATGCGCGCCATTTCGGTGAGCATATGGCCGCGGAACAGTTCGGCTTCCCTTGCCGTGACGGGGCCTGTCGTAACTTTGGCGTAGAGCGCCTCAACCTCTTCGCGCGGCAGGTTGGCGGTGAAGGCGGATGGATGGCCGTGGTCGGTGGAGGTCGCGCCAGCCGCGCGAAAATCAGCGCGGCGCTTTTCATGAGCGCGGAGATATCCGGCGAAGCTGCCCGCATCCTCATCCGTCATGGCGCAGAAGCGCTGCACATTGGTCATGAAACGCGGATCGTCCGGGTCCATCACGGGGTCGGGGCGATAGGCGGTGACGACCTTGCCGTTCCAGCCCGACGCCCGGATCGCGCGATGATGGTCGAGCGGATCGAGCGGCCCTTCGGTCGTCGCGATCACTTCGATGTTATAGCGGTCGAACAGGGCGCGGGGGCGGAACGCGTCGGTCTTCAGGGCGGCGTCGATGATATCGTAATGATGGTCGGCGGTGTCCGCGCTCAGTTGCACATCGATGCCGAACGCCTCGGCAAAGACCCAGTCCATCCACATGCGCGTCGGCGTGCCCCGGAACAGATAGTAACGCGCGGCGAAGCACCGCCAGATGACGCGCGGATCGCTTTCGGTCGCGCTGCCATCGACGGTCGGCACGCCCAGTTCGTCCAGCGTCACGCCCTGGCTCATCAACATGCGGAAGGCATAATGGTCCGGCACGATCAGCAGTTCGGCCGGATTGGCGAAAGGCGCGTCATAGGCGAACCAGCGCGGATCGGTGTGGCCGTGCGGGCTGATGATCGGCAGATCCTTGACCGTCGCATAGAGGCGCCGTGCGATATCGCGCGTCGTGGGGTCGGACGGAAACAGGCGGTCGGGGTGCAGGCGTAAGGGCTTGGTCATGCGCGATTCTCTGGAAGAGGAGCGAGCACCGCCTGGTAGCGGGGCAGGAGAAGGTGGATGACGCCGAGCGCGATCAGATAGGCGCAGGATGCGACGGCGAAGATCGGGCCGTAGCTGCCGACGGTTTCGAGGATAACACCGGCGAATTTGGCCATCATCATGCCGCCGATCGCGCCGGACAGACCGCCAAGACCCACGACCGATCCCGCCATCCAGCGCGGGAAGACGTCGCCCGGCAGCGCGTAGAGATTGGCGGAAAAGCCCTGATGCCCGGCGCAGGCAAGGCCGATCAGGCCAACCGCGATCCACATGGAGGGCGCACTGGCGGCGAAGGCGATCGGCACGGCGCAGAGCGCGGCCAGGAACATGGCGCTCTTGCGCGACCGGTTGAGGCTCCAGCCCCGGCCCATGAAGCGCGAGGAGGCCCAGCCGCCAGCGACCGACCCAACATCGGCCAGCAGATAGACCGCGATCAGCGGTGGACCGAAGTCCAGCATCTTGACGCCATATTGTTTGTTGAAGAAGTCGGGCAGCCAGAAGAGGAAGGTCCACCAGACCGGATCGATCAGGAAGCGGCCCGCCATATAGGCCCAGGTCTGGCGATGGCGGAACAGGGTGCTCCATTTGACGGGGCGCGGCGGTTCTACGGGATCGGTTTCGATCCAGGCCAGTTCCTCAGGCGTCAGGCTCTTTTTCTGGCGCGGGGTGCGGTAGAAGGTCAGCCAGGCCGTCAGCCACAAAACGGTCAGCAGCCCGGTCAGGATGAAGGCCCAGCGCCAGCCCAGCGTCACCGCGATGATCGGCACCACCAGCGGCGTCAGGATCGCCCCGACATTCGACCCGGCGTTGAAGATGCCGATGGCGAGCGCCCGTTCCTTCTTGGGGAACCATTCATTTGTGGCCGCGATGGCGGCGGGGAACGTCCCCGCCTCCCCGATCGCCAGCGGAATGCGCGCGATCAACATTCCGGCGGTCGAGGTGAAGAAGATGTGCGCGACATGGCCCAGCGTCCACAAGGTCACCGCCAGCGCATAGCCCGCCCGCGCGCCGATCCGGTCGATCAACCGGCCGAAGACGACATAGGAGATGCCGTAGCCCGCCTGAAACCAGATGGCGAGGCTGGCATAACCGCTCTCGCTCCAGCCATAGCGGACCTGAAGGTCGGGCTTCAATGTCGGCAGGACGAGGCGGTCGATATAGGAGAGGACCACCGCCGCAAACAGCAGGCCGCAGACGATCCAGCGGACTTTACCGGATGGCTTGGGGATGGCGGGTTTGGGGATGTCCGTCATTCGCCCCTCCCATCAAAAGCGTTCGTCATCCCCGCGAAGGCGGGGATCCATCTCCTTAGCAATGCGGAGACGCGAGGCCGGGAGATGGATTGGCTTACGCCGAACTTCGTTTCCCGCCTGCGCGGGAATGACGATGATAGGAGGGGACGGGTCACTCGATCACCAATTGAACATGGTGCCGTCTTCCAGCCGGTTCACCGGCAGGAAGGCGCGATCATATTCATATTGGGCGGCCAGTTCCTCGTCGATGTCGACGCCCAGCCCCGGCGCATCCCCCGGATGCATCGCGCCGTCCGCGAACGTATAGGCGTGGGGGAAGACCGCGTCGGTTTCGGGCGTGTGGCGCATATATTCCTGCACGCCGAAATTGGGCACCGACAGGTCGAAATGCAGCGCGGCGGCCATGCAGACCGGCGACAGGTCGGTCGCGCCGTGGCAGCCGGTGCGGACCTGATAGAGGTCGGCCAGGTTCGCGATCTTGCGCAGGTGGCTGATGCCGCCGGCATGGACCACGGTGGCACGGATATAGTCGATCAGCTGATTTTCGATCAGTTCGCGGCAGTCGTGGATGGAGTTGAAGATCTCGCCCACCGCCAGTGGCGTCGTCGTGTGCTGGCGGATCAGCTTGAACGCTTCCTGATTTTCGGCCGGGGTCGCGTCCTCCAGCCAGAAGGGGCGATAGGGTTCCAGATCCTTGCCCAGCCGCCCGGCCTCGATCGGGGTCAGGCGGTGGTGGATGTCGTGCAGCAGATGCACGTCCCAGCCCAGCGCCTCCCGCGCGGCCTTGAACAGTTCGGGGACGACACGCAGATATTTGCTGGTGTTCCAGACATTTTCGGTTGGCAGGTCGGCATCGGCCGGTTCGTAGAAATATTTGTCTTTCGACACGCCATAGGTCGACGCCATGCCGGGCACGCCGCACTGGATGCGGATCGCCTTATACCCCTGGCGCTGATAGTCGAGCGCGACGGCGACCGTATCCTCGATGCTGGTGCCGTTGGCATGGCCATAGACCATCACGCTTTCCCGGCTCGCTCCGCCCAGCAGCTGATAGACCGGCAGGCCCGCCAGCTTGCCCTTGATATCCCAAAGCGCGGTGTCGACGGCGGCGATGGCCGACATGGTGACGGGGCCGCGCCGCCAATAGGCGCCCTTGTAGAGATATTGCCAGATATCCTCGATCCGGTGGGCGTCGCGGCCGATCAGGCAGGGGACGACATGATCCTGCAAATAGCTGGCGACCGACAATTCGCGGCCGTTGAGCGTGGCGTCGCCCAGACCATAGACGCCGTCCTCGGTGATGATCTTGAGCGTCACGAAGTTGCGGCCGGGGGAGGTGACGATGACCTTGGCATCAATGATCTTGGGCATGTAGGCGGTCCTGTTCAGATGATTTCAAGCGTGATTGTCTGGAGAGTTTGGCTGTCCGGCCCGACCATGACGTCGAAGAGGCCGGGTTCTACCACCTCCTCCATCTCCAGATTCCACAGGGTGAAGGCGTCGGGGCCAAGCGTCAGGCGCACGGTCTTCGTTTCGCCCGGCGCCAGCGTGACGCGCTCGAAGCCCTTCAATTCCTTGATCGGGCGGGTGACGCTGGCGACCTGGTCATGGACGTAGAACTGGACGACCTCGTCTCCTGCCCTGTCGCCTGTGTTGCGCACATCGACTTCGACCGTGACGGTTCCGCCGACGCCGATGCGCGGCGCGGAAAGTCGTGGCTTTCCAAACGCGAACTGTGTGTAGCTGAGGCCATATCCGAAGGGAAAGAGCGGCGATATATCCTCGAACACATAGCCACGCCGGGCGCTGGGCTTGCGGTTGTAGAAGATCGGGATCTGCCCCGCGTCACGCGCAACAGTGACGGGCAGTTTGGCGCCGGGATTGACGTCCCCGAACAGGATGTCGGCCATGGCGGTGCCGCCCTCCTGCCCCGGATACCAGCATTCGACCAGCGCATTGGCCCCCTCGACCACGGCGGGATAGCTGGGCGGGCGGCCATTGATCGCGCAGACCACGACGGGCTTCCCGGTCGCTTTCATCGCTTCGAACAGGGCGTTCTGTTCGCCCAGCAGGTCCAGGCTGGTGCGGTCGCCCAGATGGTTCTTTGCGAAGCCTTCGCGGCTGGTCTGTTCGGTATCGCCGATCGCCAGCAGGATGATGTCGGCGGTCTTTGCGACCTCGACCGCCTCGGCGATGAGTTGGCGGTTCTTGACCGGGTCGGCGAGCAACACGTCATCGACCGAGCGATCCTCGCTCTGCGTGACGAATACGCCCTGGGCGTGGACGACCTCGGCCTTGCCCTTGAGCTTCGCCTTCACCCCGTCGAGCAAGGAAATATCCTGACGCGGAACGCTGCTATAACCGCCCAGTCGCGCGATGGCGGCGTTAGGACCGATCACCGCGACCCGCTTGTGCGCGCCCGCCGCCAGCGGCAGCGTGCCGTCATTCTTGAGCAGCGCGATCGACCTTTGCGCGGCCTTCAGGGCAAGCGCCCGCGCTTCGGCGTTACCGGTCAGCGCGTCAAAATCCTTGCGCGGCCAGGGATTTTCGAACAGGCCCGCACGGAATTTGAGCGTCAACATCCGCGTGCAGGCGATGTCGATCGCTTCGGAGGGCACCTTTCCGCTGCGGACCTGTTCCACGAGCGTCCGATAGGTCGTACCATCGGGCAGCTCGCAATCGACCCCGGCGCGGAGGGCGGCGCGGGCCGATGCCTCCGGGTCGGGCTGGACATGGTGGATGGTGTCGAGTTCGTGCACCGCGCCATAATCGCTGACCACGGCACCGTCGAAATGCCATTCGCCGCGCAATATGTCGTTCAGCAGCCACTTGTTCTGGTGGCTGGGGACGCCATCGATTTCGTTGTAGGAGGGCATGACGGCGGCGATGCCGGTGCGCTTGACCACCTGCCGGAAGGGCGGGAAGAAATTCTCGCGCAGTTCCCGCTCGCTGATCGGCGCAGGCGCGACATTCTCGCCGCCTTGCGGCTGACCATGGCCGGTCATATGCTTGAGCGTGGCCATGACCTTGTCCGGGCCAAGCTGCTTGCTCTCCCCTTGCAGGCCCAGCACCGCCGCGACGCCCATTTCACCGCACAGATAGGGGTCTTCGCCGAACGTCTCCTCGATCCGGCCCCAGCGCGGATCGCGGGCGATATCCACCACCGGCGACAGCGCCAGATGGACGCCGCGGGCGCGGACTTCGCGAGCGATGACCGACTGGACGTCGCGCATCAGGTCACGGTCGAAGGTGCCCGCCAGGCCGATCGCCATCGGGAACATGGTTGCGTCGGTCGCCATATAGCCGTGCAGCGATTCCTCGTGAAAGAGGACCGGGATGCCGAGACGCGTGTGCTCGATCGCCCATGTCTGGACGGCGGTGATGAAGGCGACGGTGTCGGCGGGCGTGCGCCAACGGGCACCGACGCCGCCTGCCTGATTGGAGCCACCCGGCGCGCCGCGCTTGTCGGACGGGCGGGTGATCTGGCCGAAGCTCGCCGGATAGGCCTTGCTCGCCTTGGCGGGCGAGAAGGTGAGATCGTCCATGATGTCGGCCTTGGTCGCCCAGAGCGCGATGATTTGGCCGACCTTCTCCTCCAGCGTCATGCGGCCCATCAGGTCGCGGACGCGCAGGTCGATGGGGGCGGCGGCGTCCTTGTAGAGCGGACCGCTCCGGGCTTTCGCCAAGGCGGGCGTGGCGGCCGTGGAGGCAAGCAGGCCAAGCGCGTGACGGCGAGACAAGGTCATGGCGTCACCGTCAGCGTGGCGGATTGGAGCGCGACCGAACTGTTGCCCGTCATGATGTCGAAATCGCCTGGTTCCACCACGCGCTCCATATGGTCGTTCCACATCCACAGGCTTTGCGGGCTGATGATGAAAGTGACGGTGCGGGTTTCGCCGGGTTTCAGCGTCACGCGCTGGAAGCCCTTCAACTCCTTGATCGGGCGGGTGACCGAACTGACCTTGTCGCGGATATAAAGTTGGACGACTTCGTCGCCTTCCCGCGCGCCGCTGTTGCGGACATCGACCGAGACAGTTGTTTTGCCCCCGGTGCCGATCGTCGTCGCGGCCAGGCGCGGGGCGGACAGGTCGAAACTCGTGTAGCTGAGGCCGAAGCCGAAGGGATAAAGCGGGTCTGTGGTGTCGAACAGATAGCCGCGCCGCGCCGATGGCTTGGCATTGTAGAATAGCGGCAATTGCCCGGCCGATCGCGGCACGGTGACGGGCAACTTGCCGCCGGGGTTCACATCGCCGAACAGGACGTCCGCGACCGCGTTGCCGCCCTGCTCGCCCAGATACCAGCCTTCGAGAATCGCGTTCGCCTGTTCGCTGATCGTGACGGTCGAGGCCGGGCGGCCGTTGATGAGGACGACGGTGATCGGCTTGCCCAGCGCCTTCAAGGCGTCGAACAGCGCCTGCTGTTCGCCGACCAGGTCCAGGCTGGGCCGGTCGCCCAGATGATTGTCGGCCCAGCCTTCGCGGCTCGACTGTTCGGTATCACCAAGCGTCAGGACGATGCGATCCACGCCCCTGGCCGCCTCGACCGCTTGCGCGATCAGCTTGCGGTTTTCGGCCGGGTCGGACTTGGTGACGCTGTCTTCCCACCAGTCGTCATTTTCGGTGATCTTCACGCCCTGCGCGAAGACGATGTCGGCGCGCGTGCCGACCTTCGCCTTGATCCCGTCCAGGATGGACACCGTGTGCGGCGGCTGGCCATAATAGCCGCCCAGCCGCGCCACGGCGGCGCTGGGGCCAATGACGGCGATCGTCCCTTCGGGCTTCAGCGGCAGCATCCCGTCATTCTTGAGCAGGGTGATGGACCGCTGCGCCGATTTCAGCGCCAGCGCACGGGCTTCGGCATTGTTGGTGATCTTTTCGGCGGCGGCAGCATCGGCATAGGGATGTTCGAACAGGCCAGCGCGGAATTTCAGCTCCAGCATCCTGCGGGTGGCCAGATCGACCTTCGCCTCGCTGACCTTCCCTTCGCGTACCAATTTGCCCAGCTTCGCGTAGGACAGGCCATCGGGCAGGTCGGCGTCGACGCCCGCGTCGAGCGCGCGGATTGCGGCTTCCTCCAGGTTGGCAGCGATATGGTGTATGCTCATCAACTGGTCGACCGCCGAATAGTCGGACACGACCGCGCCCTTGAAGCCCCATTCCTCGCGCAGCACATCCTCCAGCAGCCAGCGATTGGCATGGCTGGGGACGCCGTCGATTTCATTGTAGCTGGCCATGACCGCTTCGATGCCGGTACGCTTGACCACCTGTTCGAAGGGCGGGAAGAAATTCTCGCGCAGTTCGCGCTCGCTGACTGGCGCGGGGCCGACATTGGTGCCGCTTTCGGGCTGGCCGTGGCCGGTCAGATGCTTGAGCGTGGCAAACACCTTGCCATCGCGCAGGTCGCGACTACGGCCGACGCCTTGCAGCCCTTCGACCGCCGCGACGCCCATTTCGCCGACCAGATAGGGATCTTCGCCATAGGTTTCCTCGATCCGGCCCCAGCGCGGATCGCGGGCGATGTCCACCACCGGGGACAGGACCATGGGGACGCCGCGCACCCGGATTTCCCGCGCGATCACGCTGTTGACGTCGCGCAGCATGTCGGTGTCGAAGGAGGATGCCATGGCGATCGACTGGGGGAAGCTGGTCGCACCGACGGCGGCATAGCCGTGCAACCCTTCCTCATGGAACAGGATCGGGATGCCGAGCCGCGTCTGCGTCGTCGCCCATTTTTGCAGGACGTTGACCAGGACGACCGTCTGGCGCGGATTGCGCCCCGGTGCGACGCGCGGGCTGACCGCCCCCTTGGCATCCGACGGCCGGGTGAAATGACCCAGGCCATGGGGATATTGCGCGGCGAGCTTGGCGGGATCGAGTTCAAGCTGCGCGTCGAAAATCTTGACCTTGTCCATCCAGACGGTGGTGATCTGAGCGATCTTTTCATCCAGCGTCATGCGCGCAAGAAGGTCGTCGACACGCGCCTCTACAGGCGCGCTGGC
Organism: Pseudomonadota bacterium; assembly: GCA_040389985.1. Taxonomy (GTDB): domain Bacteria; phylum Pseudomonadota; class Alphaproteobacteria; order Sphingomonadales; family Sphingomonadaceae; genus Sphingobium. Next base: position 633,041 of record JAZJZH010000007.1, on the reverse strand, counting down.
ATCCTTATAGACCGGCGTGACCGATGCCATCGCAGGGGCCGCATGAACCGGCGCCATCGGCATGGCGACACCGAAGGCCAGCACCGATGCGGCGCATAAGAATGTGCGGTTACGGTTCACGACGCCCCTCTCCATTTTATCCCGCGACAATCTTTCCGCTTGCCGTGGCCAAACTGATAGCGTTACCATTGCGTCGCCAAGAGAGACTTGTCAATGCCCGATCAACGGGCTTTGACGTTCGGGGACAAGGGAGAGGATTTTCGTGAAAGCGCGTCTGTTTTACTGGATGATCGCCATGGCCGGAACGGCGCTGACGCCGGTTCTGACGCCTGTGGCGCAGGCCGAGGACGGCTATGATCTGTGGCTGCGCTATGCGCCTGCGGATCAGGTCCGCAAGCTCGCATTGGCGGCCCATGCGACCGCTATCGTAACGACGGGGACCAGCCCGACGCTGACCATAGCGACGCAGGAATTGCAGCGCGGCATGGCCGGGATGACCGGCGTCACCCCCACCATATCGGCAACGATGCAGCAAGGCGCGCTATGGCTGGCGACGCCTGCGTCGGCCCCTGCCCTGCCGGTCAACACGGACGGGCTGGGCAGCGAGGGCTATGCGATTCGCTCCACGGTGATAGACGGCAAGGCGGTGACCCTGATCGCGGCCAACAGCGATATCGGCCTGCTCCACGGCGCTTACCATTGGCTGCGCCTGGCCCAGAGCGGCGACAGCCTCGATAATCTCGACATTCGCAGCTCGCCGAAGATCGGCCTGCGCCTGCTCAACCATTGGGACAATCTGAATGGCACGGTGGAGCGCGGCTATGCCGGGCAATCCATCTGGGACTGGTGGCGCCTGCCCGACTGGAAGGGGCCGCGCTACACCGACTATGCCCGCGCCAACGCCTCGATCGGCATCAACGGCACCGTCCTCAACAATGTGAATGCGAAGGCCGACAGCCTGACCGCGCCCTATATCGCCAAGGCAGCGGCGCTGGCCGATGTCTTCCGGCCCTATGGCATCAAGGTCTATCTGTCGGTCAAATGGACCGCGCCGATGGAATTGGATGGGCTGAAAACCGCCGATCCGCTCGACCCCGCCGTCGCCGCCTGGTGGAAAGCCAAAGCGGACGAGATTTACAAGGCGATCCCCGACTTTGGCGGCTTCCTGGTCAAAGCCAACAGCGAGGGCCAGCCCGGACCGCAGGATTATCAGCGCACCCATGCCGACGGCGCGAACATGCTGGCGGCGGCGGTCAAGCCCCATGGCGGCATCGTAATGTGGCGCGCCTTCGTCTATGCCCATGACAATCCGGACGATCGCGCGAAACAGGCCTATAGCGACTTCAAGTCGCTGGACGGCAAATTCGCCGACAATGTGATCGTGCAGGTGAAGAATGGCGCGATCGATTTCCAGCCGCGCGAACCGTTCCATCCTTTGTTCGGCGCGATGCCCAAGACGCCGCTGATGATGGAATTTCAGATCACCAAAGAATATCTGGGCCAGTCGACGCACCTGACCTATCTCGGCCCGCTGTTCGAGGAGACGCTGGACGCCGACACCTTTGCCAAGGGCAAGGGATCGACGGTCGCCAAGGTGATCGACGGATCGCTGGACGGGCACAAGCTGACCGGCATTGCCGGCGTCGCCAATATCGGGACGGATCGCGACTGGAGCGGGTCGATCTTCAACCAGGCGGACTGGTACGCCTTTGGTCGGCTGGCCTGGGACACCAGCCTGTCGGCCGACGCGATCGCGAAGGAATGGGCGGGGATGACCTTTTCGCCCGACCAGAAAGTCGTGCAGCCGATCGTGAAGATGATGATGGGGTCGCGCGAGGCGGCGGTCGATTATATGACGCCCTTGGGCCTGGCGCATGTCATGGATACCGGCCATCATTATGGCCCCGGCCCCTGGGTGTCCGACTTGGCGCGGCCCGAATGGAACCCGGTCTATTATCATAAGGCGGATGCGAACGGCATCGGCTTTGACAGGACCGGAACGGGCAGCGACGCCGTCAGTCAATATGCGCCGCCGGTCGCGAAGATGTGGGCGAACGTCAAGACCACGCCGGATCGCGACCTGCTCTGGTTCCATCATGTGCCCTGGGACTATCGCCTGAAATCGGGCGAGACGCTGTGGGACGGCCTGGTCCACCGCTATGACGGCGGGGTCAGCTATGTCGCGGACATGCAGACGACATGGGCGTCGCTCAAACCCTATGTCGATGCGGAGCGGTTCGCAGAGACGGACAGCTTCCTCACCATCCAGCATCGCGAGGCGCTATGGTGGCGCGACGCGAGCATCGCCTATTTCCAGTCGGTGTCGAAACGCCCCCTGCCCGCCGGATCGGCCGCGCCCGCCCATGATGTGAATTGGTACAAGGCGCTGAAATTCCCTTATGCGCCGGGGCATAATTGATTTTTCGCGCTAATTATGACCAATGATGTCGCTGCCATTTCGGCAGCGACATCATCCATCGAAAGCATAGCCGCATTGAGCGATACACGATCATCGCGCCGCCAGCGCAACGCGCCCACGATCAACGATGTCGCCGCCCATGCCGGGGTGTCGCCGATGACCGTGTCGCGCGTCATCAATGGCGAACAGGTTGTGCGGGCGGCCACGCGGGCCAAGGTGGATGCGGCGATCGCGGCGCTCAACTACGCCCCCAGCGCCGCCGCGCGGACTCTGGCAGGGGGCGATGAAACGCGGATCGGTTTGCTCTACTCCAACCCGTCCTCTTCCTATCTCAGCGAATTTCTGGTCGGCAGCCTGGACCAGGCGAGCCGCAGCAGCGTCGACTTGGTCGTGGAGAAATGGGACGAGGAAACGTCGATCGCATCGGTCGTCGCCCATCTTTTACGCGGGCGGATCGACGGCGTGATCCTACCGCCGCCGCTCTGCGACCTGGACGAGATGGTGGAGGCGCTGGGCAAGGCCGGTATCCCCGCCGTGGCGGTGGCGACAGGGCGGGCGCCGTCGGCGCTGGCCGCGGTCAGCATCGACGATCGCCAGGCCGCCTATGAAATGACCCGGCACCTGATCGCGCTGGGCCATAGCCGCATCGGCTTCATAAAGGGCAACCCGAACCAGACCGCCAGCGCGAGGCGGTTCGAGGGCTATGTCGCCGCGCTCGCCGAAGCGGGCCTGCCGGTGCAGGACGAATTGATCGCGCAGGGCTATTTCACCTATCGGTCGGGGCTGGACGCGGCCGAACATATATTGGCGCTGCTCGATCCGCCGACCGCGATCTTCGCCAGCAATGACGACATGGCCGCCGCCACGGTGGCGATCGCGCATCGCAGCGGGCTGGACGTGCCGGGTGACCTGACCGTCTGCGGTTTCGACGACACCTCGCTTGCAACGACGATCTGGCCCGAACTGACCACCATTCGCCAGCCGATCAGCGCGATGGCGCGCGCGGCGGTGGAAGTGTTGGTGCGGCAGTTGAAGGGGCGGCGCAGCGGCGACCTAGAATCGGCCGAGCATCTTGTGCTGGATCATGCGCTGATCCGGCGGCAATCGGACGCTGCGCCGCGGATGCGACCGCGACTGGGGGGACGGTAGAAGCTAAAGATAGGCGTGTTCCCGCGGAGGCGAGAACCCAGTTCAGACGGCAGGACTGGGTTCCCGCCTGCGCGGGAAAACGGTATTTTCTATCGGCTGAATTATGCTTCCCCAAACACGCGCTTGAAGATCGTGTCGACCTGCTTGAAATGATAATCGAGGTTGAACTTGTCCTCGATCTCCTGAACCGGCAGCGCGGCGGTGACGTCGGTGTCGGCCTTGAGCAGCTCCAGCAGCGACAATTGGCCGTCCGATTCCCACACTTTCATGGCGTTGCGCTGGACGTAGCGATAGCTATCCTCGCGGCTGACGCCCGCCTGGGTGAGGGCCAGCAGCACGCGCTGCGAATGGACCAGCCCGCCCATCTTGTCCAAATTCTTCATCATCCGCTCAGGGTAGATCAGCAGCTTGTCGATAACGCCGGTCAGGCGCGCCAGCGCGAAGTCGAGCGTGATGGTGGCGTCGGGACCGAAGAAGCGCTCGACCGACGAATGGCTGATGTCGCGCTCATGCCACAGCGCGACATTTTCCAAAGCAGGCACGACGGCTGCGCGCACGACGCGGGCGAGGCCGGTCAGGTTTTCCGTAAGCACCGGGTTGCGCTTGTGCGGCATCGCCGACGAACCCTTCTGGCCGGGCGAGAAATATTCCTCGGCTTCCAAGACTTCGGTGCGCTGGAGATGGCGGACCTCGACCGCGAGGCGCTCGATGGACGATGCGATCACGCCCAGCGTCGCGAAGAACATCGCATGACGATCGCGCGGGATGACCTGCGTCGATACCGGCTCGATGGCGAGGCCCAGCTTTTCCGCGACATGCTCCTCGACTGCCGGGTCGATATTGGCGAAAGTGCCGACCGCGCCGGAAATGGCGCAGGTCGCGATTTCTTCGCGCGCCGCGATCAGGCGGGTCTTACAGCGGCTGAATTCGGCATAGGCTTCGGCCATCTTCAGGCCAAAGGTCACGGGTTCGGCATGGATGCCGTGGCTGCGGCCTATGGTCGGGGTCAGTTTATGTTCGAAGGCGCGGCGCTTGATGACCTCCAGCAGCTTGTCGAGGTCTTCGATCAAAATGTCGGACGCGCGGGCCAGTTGCACGGCCAGGCAGGTGTCGAGCACGTCGCTACTGGTCATGCCCTGATGCATGAAGCGGGCTTCGTCGCCCACCTGCTCGGCGACCCAGGTCAGAAACGCGATGACATCATGCTTGGTCACGGCCTCGATCGCGTCGATCGCGGGGACGTCTATGACGGGACTGGTCGCCCACCAGTCCCACAGCGCCTTCGCCGCGGATGGCGGGACGACGCCCAGTTCGCCCAGCTTCTCGGTCGCGTGCGCCTCGATCTCGAACCAGATCCTGAAACGGGCTTCCGGCTCCCAGAGCGCGGTCATTGCGGGACGAGAATAGCGGGGGACCATGGGCGAATCCTGCAGTTGGAGAGGGAATGTTGCCGCGCGCCTAGCAGCGTCCTCCCCTTGGGGCAAATCGCGACGGCGACGGGGACCATGCGCATGACCGGATTGGCGCGCTGACAGCAAAGCCGGACGAGTCGAGTATATTTTCAAGACGAAACCATGAACATGAATGGATGTTCAGGAACATTCGCCAGTCGTCATTCATTATTACAACAACATATCGAGACAGCCGGGAATAAAGATCGCCCCGGCCCATTCCAAGGTGGCAGGAGATTACCATGATTCGCACGTTTTTATTCTCGACCGCCCTTGTCATAGCCGCGCCCGCCATGGCGCAGCAGGGCATGGTGCCTGATCAGGGCACGACCCCAGCCGCGCCGCAATCGGCGATGCCGGCCGCGCCGCAGGCGGCGACGCCAGCTGCACCTGCCAACGCGGCGACGACAGTTGCGTCGATCGTCGACAGCGAATTCCCCGCCTATGACGCCAATAGCGACGGGCAACTCGACCAGTCGGAATTTTCACGCTGGATGGTGGCGCTCAAGGGCCAGGAAATGAAGGCGACAGGATCGACCCTGCCCGCCGAACAGGTTTCCGCCTGGGCCAGCGGCGCATTCACGACGGCCGACAAGGATAAGAGCGTCACGATCAGCAAGCCAGAGCTGGTCAGCTATCTGAGTGGCGGCGCAGGCTAAACCCTATCATTCCCCAACTTGTCACGAAGGCGGGGGACATAGAGCCTGAGGGGTCGCACCCGGAGGCGGCATGGAGCGAAGGCCATGCCGCCTCTTTTTTGCGTCTGATTAGGGTGAATGAGCGCACCGCCAGCGCGGCGCGCGATCAGCCTTTTCTGCGGGTATAGAGCAGCGCAGCGACGATCGCGGCGGAACCGATGCCGACGGCAGCGCCAGCCCAAACGCCCTTTCCAGCCGATTTGATCGCCGCGGTGGCAAGATCGACCTTGTCTTTTTCCTTCGGCTTTTCAGCGGCAGGAACGGTGGGATTTGCGGCGTCTGCGCCGACGGGCGGCGCGCTGTCTTCAGGCTTGCTCATGGTACGCAAGGCTATGCCCCAAAGCGGCGGCCACGAAAAGCCGGAACTGCTTCCCTTCGTCGCCTTTTGCATTTTGCGCGCACCCTCTTGACTTCGACCCCCGATCCATGTTGGTAGCGCTATCAATTACAACCATCCCTTTAGGAGTTGATGATGCCGGGGGACTCCTCCTTGCTTGCCATGACCTTGGTCAATTGCCTGCCCGCCGACTGGCGCGCTGGCCTGTTCGTCGGCCGCGTCCTGACCGCCGACGGCCCCAGTCCCATATTGGTGCGCGACGGGATCGCCCATGACATGAGCCGGGTCGCGCCGACCGTGGCGCAACTGCTCGAAAAACTGCCGTTGGCGCCCGATACCGGCGACGCACTCGGCTCGTTCGACACGCTCGACCTGCCGCTGCTCAGCCCGATCGATCTGCAATGCGTCAAGGCCGCCGGCGTGACCTTTGCCCTGTCCGCGATCGAGCGAGTGATCGAGGAACGGGCGCGCGGCGATGCCAGCGCGGCGGCGGACATTCGCGGCCGGCTGGAGGAGCGGGTCGGTGGTTCGATCCGCGCCGTGGTGCCTGGTTCGCCCGAAGCCGCCGCGCTCAAGGCCGCGCTGATCGAGGACGGCCTCTGGTCGCAATATCTGGAGGTCGCGATCGGCCCGGATGCGGAGGTGTTCACCAAGGCGCCGGTGCTCTCCACCGTGGGCGCAGGGGCGCAGATCGGCATCCGGTCCGATTCGACCTGGAACAACCCCGAACCCGAAGTGGTGCTGATCGCCAATGCTGCTGGGAGCGCTATCGGCGCGACACTGGGCAATGATGTCAATCTGCGCGATTTCGAAGGGCGATCGGCGCTGCTGTTGGGCAAGGCGAAGGATAATAATGCCTCCTGCTCGCTTGGCCCGCTCATCCGCTTGTTCGATGACGACTTCACGATCGACGATGTGCGCAATGCCGAAGTCGAACTGACCATTGATGGTCCCGAAGGCTATCGCCTGGAAGGCGCGAGCAGCATGAACCAGATCAGCCGCGATCCGCTGGATCTGGTGCGTCAGACACTGTCGGAACATCAATATCCCGACGGTTTCGTCCTGTTCCTGGGCACCCTGTTCGCGCCGGTGCAGGATCGCGACGATCCGGGCCGTGGCTTTACCCATAAGGTCGGCGATGTCGTCTCCATCTCCACCCCGCGCCTGGGCAAGCTGGTCAACACCGTCGTCACGTCGATGGACGCTGCGCCCTGGACCTATGGCGTGGTCGCGCTGATGACCAATCTCGCCGCGCGCGGCCTGTTGAAAGACGCTGCCGCATGAGCGCCATCTATCCCAGTTTGAAGGGCAAGCGCGTCTTCATCAGCGGCGGCGGCAGCGGCATCGGCGCGGGGCTGGTCGAGGCGTTCGTCGGCCAGGGCGCGCATGTCGCCTTTTGCGACATCGCCGTGACGGAGAGCGAGACGCTGGTCGCCCGACTCGACGGTGCCGATTTCGCCCCGATCTTCCACGCCATCGACCTGCGCGACATCGAAGCGGTGCAAGCGATGATCGGCAAGGTCGAAGCGCAGCTTGGCGGGATCGATATCCTGATCAACAATGCCGCCAATGACGACCGCCACACGATCGAAGAAGTGACGCCTGCTTATTGGGACGAGCGGATGGCGGTGAACCTGCGCCATCTGTTCTTCGCGGCGCAGGCGGCGGTGCCGGCGATGAAGCGTGCGGGCGGCGGCGTGATCCTGAATTTCGGGTCGATCAGTTGGCACCTCGCCTTGCCCGAACTGACGCTCTATCAAACCGCCAAGGCCGCGATCGAGGGGCTGACCCGCAGCTTGGCGCGCGACCTGGGGCGCGACAACATCCGCGTCAACACCATCATCCCCGGCAATGTGAAGACCCCGCGCCAGGAAAAATGGTACACGCCAGAAGGCGAAGCGGAGATCGTCGCGGCGCAATGCCTGGACGGCCGCATCCTGCCGGCCGATGTCGCCGCGCTGGCGATGTTCCTGGCGTCGGACGATGCGCGTTACTGCACCGCCCATGATTATTTCATCGATGCCGGCTGGCGCTGATATGCTGACGGCCGATCCCCAGAGCGTGCTGTCGGTCGGCGCGACATTGGGCGAAGGCCCGGTCTGGGTCGGGCGCGACGCCGCCTTGTGGTTCGTGGATATCAAACAGCATCGCATCCATCGCTACGATCCGGCGCTGGACGTCGGGCGCAGTTGGGTGACGCCGGGCCAGGTCGGCTGGATATTGCCGACCGACGACGGGCTGTTTGCGGTCGGACTGCAATCAGGCGTGCATCGCTTCGATCCTGCGGCAGGCAGTTTCGTCTTGATCCACGCCCCCGAAGGCCATCTGCCGGGCAATCGCCAGAATGACGCGACCGTCGCCCCCGGTGGCGCGCTTTGGTTCGGGTCGATGGACGATGCGGAGGAAGCGGACAGCGGCTATATCTACCGCTTCCACAAGGGCGTCTGTATCGAGAGCGGATTGCCCGCGGTATCGATCACCAACGGCCCGGCGCTCTCGCCTGACGGCCGCACGCTCTATCACACCGACACCCTGGGCAAACGCATCTGGCGAACCGACCTGGGCGTCGACGGATCGGTCGGCAATACGACCCTGTTCGCCAGGATCGAGGACGGCGCGGGCTATCCCGACGGGCCGACCATCGATGCCGAAGGCTGTCTGTGGACCGGCTTGTTCGGCGGCTGGGCGGTGCGTCGCTACGACCCGGCGGGCACGCTGATGCGGGAGGTGCGCTTCCCCGTCGCCAACATCACCAAGATCGCCTTTGGCGGCGACGACCTGTCTACCGCCTATGCGACGACCGCGCGAAAGGGGCTGGACATGACAGCGTTGACACAGCAGCCCCTGGCGGGTGATCTGTTCGCCTTCGACCCCGGCGTGGCCGGTTTGCCGGGCCATGTCGCAACGATATAGAAGTCGCAACGATATAAAAACTGGAAGGATGCGTAAGGATGAATGAGGGGAGCGCGGAAAAGGTCAACATGGCCTTTATCGCCGCCATCGTCGCGGTGGCGACGATCGGCGGATTCATGTTCGGCTATGATAGCGGCGTCATCAACGGCACGCAAAAGGGGCTGGAGGCGGCCTTCGACCTGGGCAAGCTGGGCATCGGCGTCAATGTCGGCGCGATCCTGATCGGGTCGTCGATCGGCGCATTCGGTGCCGGGCGCATGGCCGACATCATCGGCCGGCGCGGCGTCATGATGCTGTCCGCCATCCTGTTCCTGGGCAGCGCGCTACTGGCGGGCGCGGCCGGTTCCTCGGCCATCTTCATTTTCGCGCGCATCATCGGCGGCCTGGGCGTGGGCGCGGCCAGCGTCATTTCGCCCGTCTATATCTCCGAAGTCACCCCCGCCAATGTGCGCGGGCGCCTGTCGAGCGTGCAGCAGGTGATGATCATTTCCGGCCTGACCGGCGCGTTCATCGCGAATTTCGTGCTGGCGCGCTATGCGGGCGGGTCCACCGCGCCATTGTGGCTGGACTATCCCGCCTGGCGCTGGATGTTCTGGTTGCAGGCGATCCCGGCCGCCATCTATTTCCTGGCGCTGCTCGCCATCCCCGAAAGCCCCCGCTACCTGGTCGCGCGTGGTCGCGACGCCGATGCGTTGGCGGTGCTGACCCGGCTGTTCGGCCCGCAAGAGGCCGCGCGCAAGGTCGGCGAAATCCGCGCCAGCCTGTCGGCCGACCATCATCGGCCCAAGCTGTCGGACCTCATCAGCAAGACCACCGGCAAGATCCGCCCGATCGTGTGGACCGGCATTGGCCTGGCCGTCTTTCAGCAGCTGGTCGGCATCAACGTCGTCTTCTATTATGGCGCGACTTTGTGGGAAGCGGTCGGCTTTTCCGAAGATAATGCCTTGCAGATCAACATCCTGTCGGGCGTGCTGTCGATCGGTGCGTGCCTGGGCACGATCATGCTGGTCGACAAGATCGGGCGCAAGCCGCTGCTGCTGGTCGGTTCGGCGGGCATGGCGGTGACGCTGGCGATCGTCGCCTACGCCTTCTCCACCGCCATTACCGGCGCGGATGGCGCGGTGTCCCTGCCCGGCCATAACGGCCTGATGGCGCTGATCGCGGCGAACCTTTATGTGGTCTTCTTCAACCTCAGCTGGGGTCCGATCATGTGGGTGATGCTGGGCGAAATGTTCCCCAACCAGATTCGCGGGTCGGGCCTGGCGGTCGCCGGTTTCGCCCAGTGGATCGCCAATGCCGCCATCTCGGTCAGCTTCCCGGCGCTTGCCGTGTCGCCGGGGCTGGTCGTGACCTATACGGGCTATGCGCTGTTCGCGGCGATCAGCTTCTTCTTCGTGCGCAAGATGGTGCATGAGACGAAGGGGCGCGAGCTTGAGGATATGGAAGGCTGAGCAAGGACGTCATCACCTTGCGGGCGGGAGGGCTGGAAGCGGATCTCTCGCCTGCTGTCGGCGGATCGCTCCTGCATCTGGCGCTGGACGGCGTGGACCTGCTGCGCCGCGCGCCGGACGGGGCCACCGATCCGCTCGCCATGGCCAGCTTTCCGCTGGTTCCCTATGCCAATCGCATCGCGGATGGGCGCTTCGCCTTCGACGGGCAAAGCTATCAACTGCCGCTTAATTTCGGCGACCATCCGCATAGCATTCATGGCTTTGGCTGGCAGACGGCGTGGACAGCGAGCGCGACAGCTGAAACGGCGGCGACACTGGTCCATGACCATGGCGGCGATGCCGGATGGCCATGGCCTTATCGAGCCGAGCAGCAGGTCGCGGTGACGCCGTCACAACTGTCCATGTCGCTGTCCATCACCAATGTCGGTGACGCCGATATGCCCGCCGGGCTTGGCTTCCACCCCTATTTCCTGGCCGACGCCGCGACGACGATCCAGTTCGACGCGGACGGCCTGTGGCTCTCCACCCCTGACATGCTGCCCGACCGGCAAGCCCCCGCCGACGCGTTGGGCGACTGGTCGCGGTCCGCCATCGTGGGCGGCGATAGGCTGGTCGACAATGCCTATACCGGCTGGACCGGCAGCGCGACGATACGGCGTGGCGACGGCCTGCGCCTGACGCTCACGGCCACCGGGGCGGCGTTCCTGCATGTCTATAGTCCACCCTCCAGCGGCGATTTCTGCCTGGAGCCGGTCAGCCATATGCCCGACGCGATCAACCGCGGCGGCATGGTGTCCTTGGCCCCCGGCGACACCGCGCATCTGACCATGACGATCACCATCGACAAAATCGACCAGACGCTTTCGAAATCTGCCGGGATCGCCTAAGCTACCGCCAAAGCAGCAGCGAAGGGTTTAAGCCTATGCAATTTTTGCGGACAGCCTTCTGGGTCGTTATCGCGGTGGGACTCGCATTCTTCTGCATGGCGAACTACGTGCCCGTGACCGTGCGCCTGTGGGGCGACATGGTGATGGAAACCAAGCTGCCCGTGTTGCTGATCGGCGCGTTCCTGCTGGGCGCGCTGCCCTTCTGGATCATGGCGCGGGCGACACGCTGGCGATTGAAGCGTCGGCTGCATAGTACGGAAAAGGCGCTGGTGGTCGCCACCGCCGCCGCCGCGCCGCCACCGCCGCCCCCCATCATCGTGTCGGACGCGCCCGTCATGGGCGGCCTGCCCGATCCGCTCGCCCCCACCACCCCAAGCCCAACAGGACCAGCATGAGCAGCCCCATCTATGTCGCCATCGACACGCCCGACCTGACCAAGGCGCAGACGCTGGCCGCCCAGGTGAAGCATCATGTCGGCGGGCTGAAACTGGGGCTGGAATTTTTCTGCGCCAACGGCCATCATGGTGTGCATGAGATGATGAAGTTCGGCCTGCCGATCTTCCTCGACCTGAAGCTCCACGACATTCCCAATACGGTGGCGAAGGCGGTGCAGGCGCTGCATGTGCTGGAGCCGGCGATCCTGACCGTCCATGCCGCGGGCGGCCGGGCGATGCTGGAGGACGCGAAGGCGGCGGCCGGGGTGAAGACCAAGGTGGTCGCCGTCACCGTGCTCACCAGCCTGGACGACGCGGACCTGCTAGATATCGGCGTGGGCGGGAAGGCGGAAGATCAGGTCCGCCGCTTGGCCGACCTGGCGCAAAGCGCGGGGCTGGACGGCATCGTCTGTTCGGGCGAGGAAGTGGCGGCGGTGAAGAAACACTGGTCCGACGGCTTCTTCGTCGTGCCGGGCGTGCGGCCTGCGGGTGGCGCGCTGGGCGACCAGAAGCGCGCCGTGACCCCGCGCGAGGCGCTGGACCGGGGCGCGTCCATCCTGGTGGTGGGGCGGCCGATCAGCTTGGCGGAGAACCCGGATCTGGCGGCGCGGGAGATTGAGGCGACGTTGTAAGGGGGGCATTCTATTCCCCATCCCGCTTGCGGGAGGGGGTTAGGGGGTGGGCTGGCGCAACGTCGGATGTACCCACCCCGCTGCGACTACCACGCTCCGCGTGTAAGTCTCGCTGCCCCTCCCGCGGGCGGGAGGGGCAGAAACCGCCCTTTATGACAACTTCAGCCCAAACGCCTACCGCGCCGCCTCGACCTCATCCCCCACAAAGAAATGCTGGATCACTTCGCGCGTCAGCCGCGCCGGGCGCAGACTGCTGGCATCGATGCAGCACCAGCTGGACTTGACCTCGGCCAGGACTTCCTCGCCGCGCTTGATGATGGTTTCGTAGAAGGCGCGGGCGCCCTGCACCTTTTCCAGCAACACGGTGGCGATCACATCGTCGTCCAGAAAGGTAGGCTTGCGATAGGTGATTTCATGCTTGAGCGCGACCCAGAGATGCTGGGCGACCGCTTCGGCCGGGGCCAGCGCGCGCCAATGGTCCAGCACCGCCTCCTGCACCCATTTCAGGTAGCTGGCATTGTTGACATGACCCATGAAGTCGATGTCGGCCGGATCGATGCCGATCGGAACATAGTGGGGAATCGCGTTACTCACATGGATGTCAATAGCAGCCCTACAGGCTGGCTGATAGAGGGCAACGTCCTGTCCCGCGAAAAAGGGGCCGATCTTGCGACCGGCCCCTCCTGTTTCAACCAATACCGGCGATCAGAAACGCCAGCCGACGCTGCCGACCACCTGATGGCGATCGGTGTCGATGCCGAATTCTTCGCTGGTCGCGCCATTGGCGAAGTCGATATGCGCGTCCTGATACTTGGAATAGCGATATTCGATCTTGGCGAAGGTGTTGGCGTTGATCGCGCGCTCAACGCCCGCGCCGATGCGCCAGCCGTCCAGCTTGAACGCGGTATCGGTTTCCTGATTGGTGTCGCCTGCCAGCACTTCCATCTTGGTGTTGGTGTAGCCACCCTTCACATAGATGAGCGTAGCGGGGTTGGCCAGGATACCGGCGCGCGCGCCGACATAGAGGTCACGGCCCTGCTTGACGCGACCGAAACCGAACTGGTCGGAAAAGTCGCGGCGGCTGCTCTTGGCGGTGGAGTCGGTATATTCGCCCTCAACGCCGACGACCGCGCTGCCGAGGTTGATGTCATAGCCCGCTCCGACGCCGTACAGAAGACCGTCGATATTCTGGTCGTCATTGCCATTGTCATTGTCCACGTCGCTGCCCGCCCCGGTGCGGTCATAGCCCAGGATTGCTTCGACGCGCGGGCCGGTGAAGGTCGGGCCGACATCCTGCGCGAAAACGGGGGTGGCGACAGTGGCGCCGGCGAGAAGGGTTGCGACCATCAACTTACGCATAACAGATACTCCGTGTGTCATTCTTTCCCCTCTCTCAGGGGGTGAGACGCACAAGCCGGAGCGGCCCGGTTAGTTTCATGAACGGGAGATAAACAATTGATTATGTGACCTTAATGTCACGAAATCGCCTCCGTTCACCGCGCACTCGTGCGGATCGGACGATAAAATGCCGGAACGATTTTCAACATTCCACCACGTTGACGGCCAAACCGCCGAGCGAGGTTTCCTTGTAGCGGCTGGCCATGTCCTCGCCGGTCTGGCGCATGGTTTCGATCACCGCGTCCAAACTGACGATGTGGCGGCCATCGCCCTGGAGCGCCAGATAGGCGGCGTTGATCGCCTTGACCGCGCCCATGGTGTTGCGTTCGATGCACGGGATCTGGACGAGTCCACCGATCGGATCGCAGGTGAGGCCGAGATTATGTTCCATGCCGATTTCGGCGGCGTTTTCGATCTGGCCGTTGGTACCGCCCAGCACGGCGGCGAGGCCGGCCGCCGCCATCGAACAGGCCACGCCGACCTCCCCCTGGCAGCCCATTTCGGCGGCGGAGATGGAAGCACGCTTCTTGTAGAGGAAGCCCATCGCCGCGGCGGTCAGCAGGAAGCGGCGCTCGCCGTCGCGGTCGGCACCCGGCACGAAGCGGCGATAATAATGCAGCACCGCCGGGATCACGCCCGCTGCGCCGTTGGTGGGGGCGGTGACGACCCGGCCGCCCGCTGCATTTTCCTCATTCACCGCCAATGCGAACAGGCTGACCCATTCGAAGATTTGCGCCGGGCCAAGCGCGTCCTGTTGCAGCCGCAACCGCTGGTGGATGGCGCGGGCGCGGCGGCGGACCTTGAGGCCGCCGGGCAGCAGCCCTTCCTGTTCCAGCCCGCGGTCGATCGAAGCGGTCATGGCGTCGATCACGCTGTCGAGGAAGGCGTCCGTCTCCGCCTGCGTCCGCCATGCCCCTTCGTTGCGCAAGACCAGGGTCGCGATCGACAGGCCGGTCGATTCGCCCTGCGCCAGCATTTCCGCGCCGGAGGAGAAGGGATAGGGCTGGACAACATTATGGCCGAGCGGCGAGGCGTCATCGGTCAGCGTCGCGCCGGGCAGCACCGCGCCGCCGCCGATCGAATAATAGTCGCGCACCAACGGGTCTTCGCGTCCTTCGATCCAGGCGGTGAAGCGCATCCCATTACTGTGGGCCTCCAGAAATTCGCCCATGCGGAAGATCAGGTCGCGGGCTTCCTCAAACGGCAGCCAGTGATCGACGGCGCTGCCCGCGCGGATGCGGCCGTCGGTGCGGATGGCGGCGAGAATCGCGGGAATGGCGTCGGGATCGACGCCTTCGGGACGATAGCCCGACAGGCCGAGCAGGATGGCGCTGTCGGTCGCATGGCCCCGGCCGGTCAGCGCCAGCGATCCGAACAATTCGCACTGCACCCGCTGCGGCTGAGCGGGCAGCGAGTCCATGAACATAAGGGCCGCGCGCATCGGGCCGACCGTGTGCGAACTGGACGGGCCGATGCCTATGGTGAACAGGTCCGTCACGCTGATCGCGGCGGCGGCATCGATCTGGCTCTTGCTCACATCAATAATCCTTGGAAACCCGGACGTTGGCGCTTTCGCGGCCCAGCGTGGAAATGGCGCCGAGCAGCGAGAGCCAGCGCGTCACCTGATATTCGATCCGGGTGGCGCTATAGCCCTGCCCGTCGGTGATGAGTTCGACATAGGTCTTGCGGGTGAGATATTTGCCCGCCGCGATAGAGGTGCCCTGCCCCTGGGTCGGGTCGGCCGCGATGATGCGCAGCCGATCGAGGCCCGCCGCCTTGCGCACCGCGTTGATGGGATCGAGGCCGCCATTGCCCTGGAGCGATCCGACGGCCGAAGCCAGTTGCAGCGCTTCGGGCGCGGACAGGTTGGTGATCGACGTGCCGAACAGGATGCGAGACAGCAATTCGTCCTGCGGCAGCGCGGGAACGCTGGTGAAGCTGATGTCGGGTTTGAGGCCCGTGCCGCCGACATGAATGGTGGCGCTCAGGTCGCTGACGTCCGCTTCGGCGCTGATGTCGAGCGTCGGGTTGACAGGACTCCGGCCGTCGAACTGGATATTGCCTTCGCGCAGTTCGAAGCGGCGGCCGGCAAATTCATAGCCGCCGCGCACCAGTTGCGCCCGGCCAGCGATGGTCGGATTGGTGACGGTGCCGCCAAGGTCGAGATCCGCCCGCCATTCGCTGTCCAGGCCAAGGCCGGTGACGGTCAGCCGGTTGCGCGCCCGCGCCTTGATCGCCAGCGCCCAAGGGACATTGGTGCGCGGCCGTTCGATCTCGTCACCGCGGCGGTTGACCTCTACCACCTTGAGTTCGGGGATCTGCGCCACGGCGGCGGCGCGACCCATGGTGAAGCGGCTTTTGTTCAGCACCAGGTCGCCGCCGATCGTGCCGCCCACGCCGTCCGATCGCAGGGTGATGGGACCAGTCACGGTCGCGGCGATGTCGTCACGCTCCAGCAGCGCGGCATTGTCGGCTTGTAGCGCCAGGTCCATGCCCACGCCGGCGATGCCGTTGAAGGTGAAGCGGCCGGTGCCATTGACGGTGCCGCCATTTTGCGCGGTGGCGGCGAAGCTGGAGATGACCAGTTGCGCGCCTGAGAAGCGACCGCGCGCTTTGACGCCTTTCAACTGCATGCCGGTGACCGGGCTGTTGATCGCGGCATTGTCCGTCGCGAAGGTGCCGGTGATGACTGGCTCCCCCACTGTGCCGCGCATATCGGCCGACACCCCGACCATGCCGGCGATGTCGACGATCTCCACCCCGGTCAACCGCCAGAGCGTATCCGCGGTGCCGTTGAAGCGCAGCTGGGCGAAGAAGGGCGCACGGTTGAGGCGCGCAACCAGACCGCCTTCGGTCCCCAGTGGGTTGAGCAGCGCCTGCGCCTGGCCGATCGTCTTGCCGTCGGCGACGAAGACCATGCGGGTGGCAAGCCGTTCGCCGGTCAGCACGGCGTTGACGCCGACATCGACCGGGCGGGAACTGAGCGAGAGGCCGGAGCGAGACAGGCCACGGATGCGCAGTTCCGCCTTGCCGCTGGGCAAGCCGCCGCGCGGCTGGGCGTAGCTGAGCGACCCGGTCGCCATGCCGCCCAGGCCCAGATTGTCATAGGCGATGTCGAGCAGGGCAAGCGGCAGCTTCTGCATCCGCGCCTCGATATGGGTCGCTGCCCCGCCCAGTTCGCCCGCCAGTTGCAGCGATCCGCCGGCATAGGCGATGGTCGCGGGCGACAGGCGCCAGCCATCCTCCGCCCGCGTCAGCAGCGCAGGCCGGGTCAGGCGGATCGGGCGCTTGTCGATGGTGCCGCCGGCGGTCAGGCGGATGCGGTCGGGCTGGACGTCCGCCTCTCCCTGCAAATCGAACAGGCGACCGCGCTGGCCCGACAGGCTGCCGCGTATCTTGCCCACGCCATCGACCAGGTCGGCATTGGCAGCGAAGCGGCCGAGCAGCACGCCGCCGACGCGCAAGCCCCGCGCCTGCGCCGTCGCGGTGACGGTGGTGCCGGTCGGATCGAGCAATATCGTGCCGTCCAGCGTACCGCGGCGGACCTCTATGATGGTCGGCCCTTCGAAGCTGGCGTCGCTGGCGGTTAGCTTGAGTTGCACCTGCTGGTTCACGCCCACCGGCTTGAAAGTGATATAGCCGGTGACCGGTCCCAACACGCTTAGCTGGCCGTCCAGCCCGCCGCCAATAGGGCGGATATCGCCGCTGGCGGTGACGCCCGACACGGCGAGGTCGGCGACCCGCACCACGGCCTGCCCGCCCAGAGGCAACAGGATGACGCCCCGGCCGGTGAATGGCCCCAGCGTCGATCCGCCATTGACGGTATAGCTATAGCCATTGGCGTCGGGGATCAGCTTGGCATGCACGTCGCGCAGGCCCAGCGCGTCCATCGGCCGGGCCAGTATGACGTCGATGGTCGGCTTGTCGATCAAGCCGTCCAGCGTCAGTTTCACCGGCCCATAACGGCCGTGGCGGCCAACGCCCTCCAGATGCAGCGACTGGTCGCGATAGCGCACGCCCTGCCCCGTCAGTGTCAGCAACGGCGATTCCAGTCGCAGGTCGCGCAGCCCCAAGTCGCCGTTGGGGAGCAAGTCCAGCCCGCTGCGCACGGTCGGCAGGCCGCCGCCTAACGTCCGCAGAAATTCATTGTCCAGCCGCCGCACCCGCGCCAGCACGTTTCCGGACAGGCCAAAGCCGCCATCGGCGCGCGGCGCGGCGCGCAGCTTGGACGTCAGGTCCACGATGCCGAAGTTGGGGATGAAGAGATTGGCGATCTGGCCGTCCAGCCCGGCGTCATAGCGGCCGGTCTTCAGGTCGGCGACCACCACCAGCTTGCCGCGCAGCTTGTCCGATCGCAGCGTCATGGGGTTGCTGACGATCTGCTGCCCCTTGATCTGGAACACGCCATCAAGCTGGAAATTGCGCACTATGCCCGCGACCAGATCGCCCTGCCCATCCACGCTGCGCGCGCGCAGCCGCAGAGGGATGACCGTCGGACCATTCCGGGTGGCGCGCCCCTTGCCCTCCGCCCGCAGGTCGTTGATGATCGCCCGGTCGATAGTCAGCTGGCGCGCGGTGAGCAGATATTCATAGCCCAGCGCCGTAAAATCGCCGTCCAGCAGGATTTTGGCCGCGACGTCCCGGCTCCGCACATCCTTGAGCAGCGCTTGCGGTTGGGTCAGATTGACGTCGATCCGCATATTGTCGAGCGCATTGTTGCGCAGGTCGATCGCGCCGTCGGCGGCCAGATCGACCGCGGCGGAGCGAAGCGAGAGACGCCCGTCGATCACTCGGTCGATCATCGTCCCGCTGGCCCGCACGGACAGGCGCGGCGCAGCGATGCGGCGCAGCAGGCCGTTGCCAGCGATCGCCTTCCCCTCCACCGTGCCGCGCGCCGAATAGGCGCCGCTGCGGGCGGCGAGCACGGCATCGATGACAGGCGCGCCGTCCAGCGTGGCGGACAGGCGACCGTCCCACTGGCTCCAGCTGCCCTTGCCGCCGATGCGTAGATTGGCGTCCTGCTTCAACCCGGCCATGGCGGCCAATAGGCCCGATTTGGGCGCGTTGGCCGTTACATCGAGTTTGAAGCGATCGTCATCCGGGCGACTGTCGAGCGCGATGGTCAGGGCGTCGCTGCCATCGAGCGTGCGCGCCGTCAGATCGATGATCGCCCGGCCGCCGCGAATATCGGCGTCGCCCGCCATGGTCGCTACCTGCGCCCGGCCGGTGACGGAGGGCGCGATATCCAGCCGACCGACCGAAAATTCCATCAACCTGATGTCGAAACCGGGCAGGATCGGCCCGCGCCGCTGGGTTGGATTGAGCTTGGGCAATTTATGCAGGGTCGCGCGCGGGATCACCAGCCGGTCGATGTCCAGCCGGTTGGATATCCAGGCGAAGGGCCACCAGTCCAGCTCGACCCGCGGTGCCTCCAGAAACTTGCCCTTCGGATCGGACAGGATGAGGTCGCGCAGCACCGCCTTGCGATAGATGCTGCCCTCTATCCCGCCGACCTGGATGCGCAGGCCCGACGAGGATTTGATTCCCGCGATCCGCGTGGCCAGGAAGCGATGCCCGCCGCCAGTGTCGAGCCACAACAGCGCGCCCGCCACGATCACGACCAGCGCCGCCAGCTGCCCGGCCAGCCAGCGCTGCCAGCGCCCGTCCCAGGCGCGGCGCGGGCGCGGCGGCTGGACGACCGGGTCGGCGGGGGCGTCGTCGGCCATCAGAAGGCCTGGCCCAGCGAGACATAGACGGCGATCTTAGGATCGCCCGACTGCGGGTTGAGCGGGGTGCCGACATCGACGCGGATCGGGCCGAAGCTGCTGTAATAGCGCACGCCCATGCCCGCGCCGATGCGCAGGTCGCGGAAGCGGGGTAGGAAGGTTGTGGAGATATTGCCGGCATCGACGAAGGGCACGACGCCGAAATTGCCGAAACGCACCCGCGCCTCCAGCGAAAATTCGGCCAGGCTCTTGCCGCCGACCGGATCGTCGTCGTCGCCATAGCGCGGCCCGATCGCCTGATAGCCATAGCCGCGCACCGACGCGCCGCCACCGGCATAAAAACGCCGCGACGGCGCGATCTGATCGACGGTCGATCCCAGGATTGTGCCGAAACGCGCCCGCGCGGCCATGACCAGCTTTTGGCCCACCGGCTGATAAACGCTGCCGTCCAATTGCACCTTGGCATAGCCGAAGGTGGTGTTCTGGAACGACAATTCGGGGCTGATCCGGCCACCCAGGCGGAAGCCCTTGCTGGGGTTGAGCAGGTCGTCGCTGCCATCATAGGTCAGGCTCAAGGGGATCGCCCCGATCAGGAAGGTGCGCCGCGCACCGCCCGAAAAGGCGTCCGCTTCATCCGACGCCACCAGTTCGGCGCCGACCCGCCACACCCAGTCCTTCTGGAACAATATGTTGGTCGTCCGCTCCAGCCCGCCTGCGACGGTGATGGTGCGCGCATCATAGGCGTCCCGCCGGATGTTGCTGACCGACAGCAGCCCGGTCAGCACATTGTCGCGCCGGTGGAAATTATTGCGGCGGTAGGTGGCGGACGCCGTCTGCTCCTGCGTGCCGAGAACGCCACGCAGCGTCAACGCGCCTTCGGGCGGGAAGAGGTTGCGATGCTGCCAGCTGATTTCGGCGCGATACCCCTCCCCCGTGCCATAGCCCAGTTCGCCCGCGATCGTGCGCAGCGGCGCAGGGCGGACATCGACGTCCAGATCGACATGGTCGCCATCGCCCGCCTCGACCGGCTTCAGGCTGACCGAGGAGACGAGGCCGGTGGCGACGATGGCGCGACGCAGATCCTCGACATCGGACGCCTTATAAGAATCGCCCGGATCGAAGCGGGCGATTTCTTGCGCATGATGGGCATCGAACAGGCGTTCGTCATCCATACGGATCGCGCCGAACCGACGGAAACCGCCCGGCGCGACGATGATGTCCAGGTCACCCTTGCGCTCTTCATGGTCGATCCGCACTTCAGGTTCATCCACCCTTGCGAAGGGAAATCCGCTTTCGGACAATTTCAGCGCCAGCGCGTCGCGCCCGGCCAGGATGACGTCCGCATCGACCGGATCGCCGACCTTGGGCGGGAAGGCCGCGCGCAGCCGCGCTTCCTGCCCAGCTGTTTCGGCCAGGCCAGTGACGTCCACGGATTCCAGCAGATATTGGGTGCCGGGCACGATATCGAAGGTGACGGCCAGCCGATCGCTGCCTGGCGGTGGCGCGGCGACGGCGCTGCGGATGCGCGCGGCATAATAGCCCTTCGCGCGCAGCAGCCGGTCGAGCAGTTCGCCATCTTCCTTCATCCGCCTGTTGATCTGGGCGAGGTTGGCGGACTTGCCCTGCCCCAGACGCAACACCGACAGTTCGTCGAAGCGCAAGGTGAACTGGGCGTCGGCGATCGCATCGATGCCGCTCAGCAGTACGGTATAGCGCCGCTCTTCGCCCACATCGGCGAAGGTGACGGCGTCGTCCGCGGCGGCGGGGGCGGTATCGGCGACGGCCTGGGCATCCGACGCGGTTGGGTCAGCCGGATCGCCAGGCTGCGCGGCCGTATCGACAGGGTCTTGCGGTAGCGGGGCGATCGTGTCGCGCTGGCCCATGTCAGGCCAATCGACGCCGATGTCGGGCATCGCATCAAGCGCCTGTTCCGGCGCGGCCGCCGCCGGTTCCTGCTGCGCACGCACGGCGACGGGCGCTGCCAGAAGCAGCGGCGCGAAAAGGAGCCGGGCGGCATGCGGGCGGCCTGAAGAGCGGCGTCGTATCCGCAAACCATCGGTCATGGCGCCGGTCTAGACCAAGTGCGGGCGCGAACGCCAGCCCCAGAAGGAAGCCAACGCAGCCAATTGTAGCACAATCGTCAGAATGCGGTGTTCAACCGATCCATCAGCGCGCGCGCCGGGCTGACGCCGACCGTCGCGGCGGAGCTGGTCATCGTGTCCAGCCGGTCCTGAAGCCGGGCGACGCGGTCGTAGAGTTCCTGGCTCGCGTCGATCAGCGCGCGGGCGGCAAAGGGGAAACCGCCGGCCAGATCAGCCTCGGTATGCGATGCGCGGCCCAGCCGATATTTCTCGTCCGACAGATCGACCTGCTCGATCTCGCCCCGTTGCCAGGCCCGCTGGCTGAGCAGCCAGGCGATGATGTGCATCAGGCGGGTCGTCACCTTCAACGATTCACAGGCGAAGGCGACCCGGCGCAGCGGATCGTCCACCCCGTCGTCGAGCGAGGCGCTGCCGTCGAAATAGGCGCGTGCCTCGTCCGCCATGACCATGGCTTCAAGATAGAGTCCATCGACCAGTCGCCGATGAAGGCCAGGATCAAGAAAGGCGGCGCGTTGCATCGGATTGAGCTGCCATATTTTTGCAACCTTGTCAGGCCTGTTGCGCCGGTCAGGGCACCCTTTGTCCCATTTGTGATCGGTTAGCGGGCCGTTAACCAAAAATGCCGCATCGGACGCTCCGGCTTTCAGGCGATGATGTCGGGAACCAGCGCATCTTCCAATATCGCGATCTCGTCACGCAGGCGCAATTTGCGTTTCTTGAGGCGGGCGACCTGCATCTGGTCACCACCACCGGCGATGACCAGCGCAGCGATCGCGCTGTCGAGGTCGCGATGCTCGATGCGCAGCAATTCCAGTCGGCGCATGATGTCTTCCCGGCTCACCGCGCCTCTGCCTCCACTTCGTTCGTCTCAACAGCGTCTGATAACGCGCCCTGACGGCGCGGACCATCGCAAATTTCCATGCAGTCCGCCGCAAAGCACGAATCCGGGCGAGACAAGCCATCCGAATCATGATTTATTTGGTGGTCCATAGCCCTCGTAAGGAGAATGTCATGGAAAATAGCCACATTTCAGCTCTTTCAGCCAAGCATGCCGGCCTTGAAGCCCGAATCAAGACGGAATCGAGTCGGCCCATGCCCGACGCTATATTGGTGGCCTCGCTTAAAAAGCAGAAATTGCGGCTGAAGGAGGAGTTGGCGGCCCAGCACTGATCGCTGGCGCAACGCTCTGGGAGGAGGTCAGGACGCGGCGGCAAAGACCGCCCGTCCGGCCGCCTCGACCGCCTGGACTATCCTGTCGAAGGACAGCAAAAAGCCCCGGAGCCGAGAGGCTCGCAGGGCATTTTATACCGTCGAAAAGAAAGGATCAGCGGCGCTTTACGCCGTGCTGCATGGCGCGCAAATAATCGGGCATCGCATTTTGCGTGCCCGCGCCACCCACCGGCTTGCGCGCCAGTTGCGGATCGATCGGCTCGTCAAAGGCCAAGCCGATCTTTTCTTCGCGCGACCACGCGACCATGCCGGTCACCTTTCCGATGCCGCGCAGATCGCAGATGATCTGGATGCCGGCAGGGACCGCCCGTTCGCAATCGGCCATCAGGCCAGTCGCGGACAGATTACGCACGCGCGCCTTGCCCAATTGGGCACCTTCGGGCGTGCTGAGCGTGGTCAGCAGGAACAGGCTGTCGCGCGGCGCGGCGCGCGCCGGTCCCCGGTCCGAAATATCCTGTTCGTCGTCCATGCAAAAACCCAAGGTTGGAAAGCGGTGAAGGCGCTCATCCTAACCGGCGGGTGATGGAAAAAGCGTTAATCGTCGCGGGAGATTTTTTCCTGGCGCTCGTGACGCTCCTGCGCCTCCACCGTCATCGTCGCGATCGGGCGCGCCTCCAGCCGACCGAGCGAGATCGGCTCGCCGGTGACTTCGCAATAACCATATTCGCCATCGTCGATGCGGCGCAGCGCGGCGTCGATCTTGGAGATCAGCTTGCGCTGGCGGTCGCGGGTGCGCAGTTCGATCGACCAGTCGGTTTCGCTCGATGCGCGATCGTTCAGGTCGGGTTCGCGCAGCGGTTCATTCTGCAACACCGCCAACGTACCTTCTGACTCAGTCAGTATCTGCTTCTTCCAATCCCAGAGACGCTTGCGGAAATATTCCAGCTGCACCGGGTTCATAAACTCTTCGTCGGACGACGGCCGGTAATCGGCGGGAAGTGCTACTGTCGATTTTGGCGGCTTATCGCCGTCTTTATCGGAATTCAGGACCGATGCCATCTGGCTCTCCGACTCATAAGGCCCCGGCGCTTGAATGTTCCGGGCGCCCAAACTTGATTGTGCCCGCCTCATAGCCATGGCCGCGGACCGACACAAGCGGGCAATCTACGGCTCACCGCTTGCTTAGGGCCATTTTTCATACGCATGACGGCGCTTGTCATCGAGT
Source organism: Pseudomonadota bacterium (assembly GCA_040389985.1). Lineage (GTDB taxonomy): Bacteria > Pseudomonadota > Alphaproteobacteria > Sphingomonadales > Sphingomonadaceae > Sphingobium. The sequence goes on along the minus strand of JAZJZH010000007.1, from coordinate 609,049 downwards.
CTTTGGAGAAAGGCGGCAGCGCCTCGCGACGGCTCTGTTCGTTCAGCATTGGGCGGCCAGTCGTTTCATAGTGGGACGTTAACCATTTCCCTTCAACCAATGGCAGCTTTCCCCTCGACTTAGACATGATATTGAGGGTTAACGGGATTGCAGTTAACCCTTTCTTTTGCGTTCATGCGCATAGGAAGTTCCCGTCAGCCCATCTCTGGAAATCCAGTGAGAGGTGCGGGGGTAACAAGAGAAGAGTAGATCCTATGTCGGTACGGATGGCTTTGGCAAAGTTGTGCGCCTGCACTTGCGGCGGGGCGATCATTGGCGGCGGTGCCGTCCACGTCGCCGAAAATGCACGGCCTGCGGTGGTGCACAGCACCAAGAGCATGAAGGCTGCGCCCAAGAAGCGCCTGGCCGTCCGCACCGTGCAGCGCAAGGTCGTGCGAACCGTGCAGGTCACGAAGCCGCAGACGGTGACGGTCGTGACGCAGGCTGCGCCCATTCCCCTGCCCGCGCCGATGCCGATGGCCGAAATGCCGATGATGTCGGGCGGCGGCGGCGCGGTGCCGGTTGTGATGGGCGGCGGCGGCGGCTTTGGCGGCGGCGGGTTCATCGGCGGCTTCTTCGGCGGCGGCGGTGGCGGCAGCGGGGGCGGATCGGTCGTGATCTCCTCCACCAGCAGCTCGACCGGCGGCATCAGCAGCTCGACCAGCTCGACCACGGGCGGCGTTTCGACCTCCACCGGCGGCGTGTCGACGTCAACGGGCGGCGTTTCGACTTCGTCGGGTAACGTGTCGACCTCTTCGGGCAATGTCTCCACCTCGTCGGGCAACGTCTCGACGTCGTCAGGCAACGTCAGCAGCAGCTCGTCTTCCTCGTCCAGCTCCAGCTCGTCTTCCTCCTCCAGCTCGTCGTCGAGCAGTTCGGGCGGATCGAGCGGCGGCAAGCCCGGCAAGCCGGACCATCCAGGTTCGAGCGGCGGTAGTTCGGAGTCGAGCGGCTCCAGCGGCAGTTCCGGGTCGAGCGGCAGCTCGGGGTCGAGCGGCAGCTCGGGGTCGAGCGGCAGCTCGGGGTCGAGCGGCAGCTCGGGGTCGAGCGGCAGTTCGGGGTCGAGCGGCAGCTCGGGGTCGAGCGGCAGTTCGGGGTCGTCATCCTCGTCCAGTTCGTCGTCCGGCAGCTCTTCCTCGTCTGGCGGCTCGTCCAGCTTCGGCAGCACGGGCAGCACCGGATCGAGCGGCAGTTCGGGCAGCAGCGGCAGCTCGGGGTCCAGCGGGTCGAGCGGCAGCTCCTCTTCGTCCTCCAGCAGTTCCTCTTCCAGCAGCTCGAGCGGGGGCTCGGGTGGCAGCACGGGGGGCACCGATGTTCCGGCACCGCCCATGGTGCTCCTGTTCGGCGCGGCCGCGGTGGCGCTCGTCGCCCGTCGACGCTTCGCCGAACGCAAGGTGCAGGCCGCGGCTTAACCGCAGCGCCTGCCACAAAAAAGGGCGGCCCCGGCATCGGGCGCCGCCCCTTTTTTCGTTTTGCGCGGGGAAGGTCAGGCGGCGGCGATGATCTTCTCGATCTCCAGCACCGGATGGTTGGTCAAATCCTTGGCGATCTCACCGACCAGGCGACTTTGCACTTCCTTGTGATAATGTTTGCGCATCTCGCCAAGGGCCGTGGGCGGAGCGACGATGATCAGCTTCTCATAATCCTGCGCAAAGGCCCGGCGCTTGAGCAGGTCGGCGGCTTCGGTGGCGAAACGCGCTTCTTCCAGATCATGAAAGTTGGTCTGTTCCATCGAACTTTGACGACCACCCATGGGGGAGGAGGAGCGGCCCGCCGCATCGGACGCCTGGTCGCGATCGGCCGGGTTATCCTGCACCTTGACCTCTTCGGCTTCCAGTTGGGGATAGGCCGCATCGCCCTTGTTGCGGAAGAACAGCATCTTGCGGCCGTCCGCCACCAGCACCATCGCGTCATGTTCGATCTGCATCGCTCGATCCTTTTGCTTTTGATTAGTCCGGCACCAACGAACGAGCCGTGCGCAGGGTTGCGCGGTCCGTCGCGCGGCGGCATAGGACTGCCCCATGCACGATATCCGCTTCATCCGCGAAACCCCCGCCGCCTTCGACGCCGGTTTGGCCCGCCGTGGCCTTGCGCCGCTCTCCGCCGAGATATTGGCGCTGGATGAGCAGAGCCGGTCGATCAAGACGCAGTTGCAGCAGGGCCAGGCCCGCCGCAACGAAGCCAGCAAGGCGATCGGTCAGGCCATGGCGGCCAAGGACATGGCGAAGGCCGAGGCGCTGAAGGCCGAAGTCGCGGCGATCAAGGAAGGCGCGCCCGCGCTGGAGGCGCAGGACAAGGATGTCGGCGACGCACTGACCGCGATGCTGGCTGCCATCCCCAACCTGCCCGCCGACGATGTGCCGCAGGGCGCGGACGAGACGGACAATGTGGAGGTGAGCCGTTGGGGCAGCCCACGCGATTTCGACTTTGCGCCGCAGGACCATGCCGATTTTGGACCGGCGCTGGGGCTGGATTTCGAGGGGGGGGCGAAGCTGTCGGGCGCGCGCTTCACCGCGCTGCGGGGCCAGATGGCGCGGCTGCACCGGGCGCTGGCGCAATATATGCTGGACACGCAGACGGGCGCGAACGGCTATGAGGAGGTCAATCCGCCGCTGCTGGTGCGCGACGAAGCGCTGTTCGGCACCGGGCAGTTGCCCAAATTCGCCGGGGATCTGTTTCGCACGACCGATGGCCGCTGGCTGATCCCGACCGCCGAAGTATCGCTGACCAATCTGGTCGCTGGCCTAATCTTTCCTGACAATGTTGATAAGCCCATTCGCTTTGCCGCGCTAACGCCATGCTTCCGATCCGAAGCTGGATCTGCGGGGCGAGACACACGCGGCTTCATTCGCCAGCATCAATTTGAAAAAGTTGAGCTGGTTACAATTTGCAACCCCGAACAGTCCGAAGCCGAGCATGAGCGCATGTGCGCGGCGGCCGAAGGGATATTGCAGGCGCTGGAGTTGCCCTATCGCAAGATGCTGCTGTGCACCGGCGACATGGGCTTTGGCGCGCGCAAGACATGGGACCTGGAAGTTTGGCTGCCGAGCCAGGCGACCTATCGCGAGATCAGTTCCGTTTCCAACTGCGGCGACTTCCAGGCGCGGCGGATGAACGCGCGCTATAAGCCGGAAGGTGAGAAGCAGACCCGCTTCCTCCACACGCTCAACGGGTCTGGCCTGGCCGTGGGTCGCACGCTGGTCGCGGTGCTGGAGAATTATCAGCAGGCCGATGGCAGCGTGACGGTGCCGGAGATATTGGCACCCTATATGGGTGGGATCACGAAGCTGGAGCCACGCTAAACCCTTCCCCGTTCGGTTCTCGACAGGCGCAAACCGAACGGGTGTTTGAGACAGGGAGTGCGACAGTTATACGCGATCGCACTATTTTGCTTAGTTAGCTAACTAATATAAGAATGGCTGTGCGCTGCCGCAGGCTGAAAATGCTGGAAACCATGGCAGGATCGGATACACACGGCGCGATGCAGCGCCCGTCTCTTCTGATCCTGCCGCTCGGCTCGCTTATGCTGGCCGCCTGCATCCCCAATCAGGGAGAGCGCGCCGATCCCGCCCCCACGCCGCCGCCGCAAATGGGCGCGGACGCATCGACCGTCGAACTGGCCGAAACGCAGCCGGTCTGGACAGCGCAGCAGGTGGTGGCGAATGCGCGCACCGTGGCCAGCGCCACCTATGTCGTGCAGCCCGGCGATACGCTGCGCGGGGTCGGCAACCGCACCGGCGCAGGGTCGGAAGCGATCGCCCGCGCCAATGGCCTGAACGCGCCCTACGTTCTTCGCGCCGGGCAGACGCTGCAAATCCCCGGCGGCCGCTATCATCTGGTGGCGGAGGGGGAGACGGGCATCGCCATCGCATCGGCTTACGGCGTCGCGTGGAGCCGGATCGTCACGGTCAATGGCCTGAGCGAACCCTTTATGCTGCGGCGCGGACAGCGGCTGCTGCTGCCCGGTGACGCCCCTGCCCGTGCGCCGGGCATCGAGCAGCGCGCCGCCGCCTTCCGCATCGACATTGACGATGTGCTGACCGGCGGTCAGCCCGCCGCGGCCGACAATGCGCCGGTCGCCGTCGCATCGAGTGCGCCGCGCCCCCTGCCCTCCAACGTGCCGATCGCGCAGCCTGCCCGGCTGTCGGGTAGTTTCGCCTGGCCGGTCAAGGGCGTGATCCTGTCCCGCTTCGGCCCCGGCGAAAGTGGCGCGAAGAATAATGGCATCGACATTGCCGCGCCGGCCGGCACGCCGATCCGCGCGACCGCGGACGGCGTGGTCGCCTATGCAGGCGACAAGGTGGCGGTGTTCGGCGGCCTCGTCCTCATCAACCATGGGAGTAGCTGGGTCAGCGCCTATGGCCATGCCAGCCGCGTCGATGTGGTGCGCGGGCAGAAGGTGACGAGGGGCCAGATCATCGGCCTGGTCGGCGACACAGGCTATGCCAGCAAGCCCAAGCTGCATTTCGAATTGCGCAAGGACCGGGTGCCGGTGAACCCGATCGGCCAGTTGCCGCCGGCATGAGGATCGACCAGGTTCGCCCGACGATGGGCACGGCCGGCTTCCTGCGTCGGCGATCGTCCATGCCGATGTGGGTGGACCTGGTCTGGCGCGTGGCGCTGGTGTTCGGGCTGATCGCGCTGGTGCTGCTGCTCCACTGGGTCGGGCGCGACGGGCTGAAGGACAATCTCGACAACAATATCAGTTTCGTCGATGTGCTTTACTTCACCACGGTCACGGTGACGACGGTCGGCTATGGCGATATCGTTCCGGTGACCCCGGAAGCGCGCCTGTTTGAAGCCTTGCTCGTCACCCCGATCCGGCTGTTCGTCTGGCTGATCTTCCTGGGGACGGCCTATAACCTCTTCCTCCGCAACATTTTCTACAGGTGGCGCATGGCGCGTATTCAGGCCGATCTGCACAATCATATCGTCGTCACCGGGTTCGGCACCAGCGGGCAGGAAGCGGTGAACGAACTGCTGGCGCGCGGCACCGACCCGCGCGAGATCGTCGTCATCGACGGCAGCGACAAGGCGCTGGCGCTGGCCGAAGCGCAGGGGTGCAATGTGCTGTGCGGCGATTCGACGCGCGACCGGACGCTCAAGGACGTGGCGATCCATCGCGCGCGCAGCATGATCGTGTCGGCGGGGCGCGACGATACGTCGATCCTCATCACCCTGACCGCGCGCCATCTGGCCCCGCGCCTGCCGATCAGCATCGTCGTGCGGAACGAGGATAATGAACTGCCCGCGCGGCAGGCGGGCGCGACCACGGTCATCAACCCGGTCAGCTTCGCCGGGCTGTTGCTGGCGGGCAGCACCAGCGGCCGGCATATCGCCGATTATATGGCGGATCTGGCCGCGTCGGGCGGGCGCGTGAAGCTGAATGAGCGGCCTGCCCTGCCAGAAGAGATTGGCGGGCCGCTGTCGGCCATCGGCACCGGTCTTGGCGTGCGGATTTATCGCGACGACCGACCGATCGGTTTCTGGGAGGACGGGGCCAAACGGCTCCAGACCGGCGACCTCATCATCGAGATCACCGAAGGCGACGGGGTGGACGAACCTGTGGATCGCGACTGAATCCGGGGCCGTGACGGCGGCGCGTGACATTTGGCGCGTAAATCCCTATGTGCGCGACCATCATGGCAACCAAATTTCCTGACGCGCCGAAGATCGGCATGGTTTCGCTCGGCTGTCCCAAGAATCTGGTCGACTCCGAACGTATCCTGACCAAGCTGCGGTCCGACGGCTATCAGATGTCCGCCGACTATGCCGGCGCCGACGTCGTGCTGGTCAACACCTGCGGCTTCCTGGATTCCGCCAAGGAGGAATCGCTGGAGGCGATCGGCGAGGCGATGGCGGAGAATGGCCGCGTCATCGTCACCGGCTGCATGGGCGATGAGGCGGATTTGATCCGCGCGAAATTCCCGCAGGTGCTGGCCGTCACCGGCGCGCATCAATATGAGCAGGTCGTCAATGCGGTGCATGACGCCTCGCCGCCGGTGCCCAACGCCTTTGTCGACCTGGTGCCCGAAGGCGGGCTGAAACTGACGCCGCGCCATTACAGCTATCTGAAGATTTCGGAGGGCTGCAATCATCGCTGCTCTTTCTGCATCATCCCTTCCATCCGCGGCGACCTGGTGTCGCGGCGGATCGACGCGGTGCTACGCGAGGCGGAGAAGCTGGTGCAGGCGGGTACGAAGGAATTGCTGGTCATCAGCCAGGATACATCGGCCTATGGCGTCGACACGCGCCACGATCCGCGCCAGTGGAAGGGCCGCGAGGTGCGCGCGCACATGACCGACCTGGCGCGCGAACTGGGCCAGTTGCGGACGGCCGAGGGCGTCGCGCCCTGGGTGCGGCTGCACTATGTCTATCCTTATCCCCATGTCGATCAGGTCATTCCGCTGATGGCCGACGGGCTGCTGACGCCCTATCTGGACATTCCGTTTCAGCACGCCGCGCCCAGCGTGTTGAAGGCGATGAAGCGCCCCGCCAACGAGGCCAAGGTGCTGGACCGCATCCATAAGTGGCGCGCGATCTGCCCCGACATCACGATCCGGTCGACCTTCGTGGTCGGCTTCCCCGGCGAGACGGAAGCGGATTTCCAATATCTGCTCGACTGGCTGGACGAGGCGCAACTCGACCGCGTCGGCGCCTTCCGCTTCGAGCCGGTCGAGGGCGCGCCGGCCAACGCCTTGCCGAACCCGGTGCCCGAAGCGGTCAAGGAAGAGCGTTACCAGCGCATCATGGAAAAGACCGCCGCGATCAGCGCCGCCAAGTTGCAGGCGAAGATCGGCCGGGTGTTGCCGGTCATCATCGACGAAGTGGGCGAGCCGGACGAGGAAGATGGCAGCATCGGTGCCACCGCGCGCAGCCAGGCCGACGCACCGGAAATCGACGGCAATGTCTTCCTGCGCGATGTCGGCGAAGGGCGGAAGGCGGGCGATATGTTCGACGTCGTGATCGAGGATGCCGACGATCATGATCTTTATGGGGTGCCAGCGTAAGCGCCCCCACTCCGTTCGCCCTGAGCCTGTCGAAGTGCTTTACTTTCGTCCGTGTTGTTAGAAAGAAAGGGCTTCGACAGGCTCAGCCCGAACGGGGTGAAGAGACGCCCTTTTTCATGGCGCCACAAACCCGTCCTGATACTCCGTCTTTATCGCCTTGCGCATCACGGCATCGACCGGCAGCGGCACGTCATAGCTGCCTTCCGCATAGGGTCCGGCGCTGTAAGGCCCAACGATCACGGTAATGCTGTCGATCAGCTTGCCGTCCTTCGACGTCGGCACCAGCACCTGTTCCATCGGGTCGATGCATTTGGTGAATTCATCGTCGCCGCGCACCACCGGCTCGCCCCGTTTTTCCGCGCGCTGCTTGTCGAGCGCCGCGCAGAAGGGTTCGCGTATCGCCGCGGCGAAGGCGGCAGGCGACGTCATCACCGCCTTGACGCTCGTCTCGCGCTTGCGCGCCTTGTCCCATAGCAGCGCCTCAAAGCCGGTCATGCCATGCGCGCCGCCGGTATAAACATAGGTTTCCGATTGGAGCGCCAGGAAGCGGGGCGTGTCGGCGGCAACGCGCCACTGGGTTTCCAGGCTATGCGGCCGAAACGGACAGCCGGAGTCCTTGGCCGCGGCGCTGTCTTCCTTCGCCATCGCGAGCGCATCCGCCTTGGACGAGGCCCGATCCTTCGCGAATTTTTCGACCAGGACGGGCAGCGCCGCGGCCTGCGCCGGATAGGCATAGGAAAATTCGAGGAAAGGGCTTTTGTCCTTTTCGGCAAAGGGCTTGGCCGCTGGCGCAGGCGCTTCCGCACCGACCATATTCCCGACATAGCGAGACGCCGCCGCATTCGCCGTAGCGTTGCCGCTGCCATTGTCCTGCGATGGTGTGCAGGCGGCGGCCAACAGGGCCACCGCCGGAACCAGTCCCTTCCCCCGCATCAATGCGCCTTCGCTGCGCGGCAGCGTTCGCCGACCGCCTTGCGTGCATAGTCGCTGTCGAGCGCCTGCCCGGCATTGGGCCAGCCTTCCGCGATCAATGCCTGCTGAACGGCATGGCTGCTGTCGAATTTGCCGGTTTCGGCCAGTATATAGGCGCGCGCCCTGGCAGCCTGAAGGCCGCGATCATCACCGTGAATCATCGTCCATCTCCTTTTATCTATGCCGGCGAATCTAGGCCCGCCAGCTACGCAGCGCAAATGAAGAAAGGGCCGAACGTGCCGGGTGCGCGATGAAAAAATTGCGCTTTCCTTGACCGATCCCTTTCCCTTACACCCGCGCAATGACCGATTTTTTCGACCTGCTCAAAGCCGACAACCAGCAACCCGCCCGATCGATCCAGCTTGTCGACGCCAAGGGCCATGACGCCTGGCTGGCTGCCCAGCCGGCGCCGGTGCGCGCCATGGTCGCGGCGCAGAAATTCAGGGGCCAGCCCCATGACGTCGCGATCTTGCCGGGCGAGAGGGACGATGACTGGTCGGTGGTCGCAGGGGTCGCCCATGGCGAGATGCTAGGATCATGGTGCCTGGCGCGGGCGGCCGAAACCCTGCCCGAAGGCGTCTATCGGCTGGCGCACGGGTCGGCCGGGGCCGCGGCGCTGGGGTGGCTGACGGCGCAGTATCGCTTCGACCGTTATCGCCGGGATGATGCGCCGGCTGGTGCGCGCGTCCTGCTGACGAGCGATGTCGCGCGGATAGCGCCGACGGTGCAACTGGGCCAAGCCGTCGCGCTGGTGCGCGACCTGGTCAACACGCCGGCCGCCGACATGGGGCCGCCCGACCTGGAAGCCGCAGTGGAGAAGGTGGCGGCTGCCTTTGGCGCGCGCGTCACGACGACGCGGGGCGATGCGCTGGAACAGGGCTATCCGATGATCCACGCGGTCGGCAAGGCGGCCGAAAAGAGGTTCGCGCCCCGCCTGATCGAATTGCTGTGGGGCGATCCGGCCGCGCCGCGCGTCGCGATCGTAGGCAAGGGCATCTGCTTCGACAGCGGCGGGCTGGACATAAAGCCCTCGTCGGGGATGCGCCTGATGAAGAAGGATATGGGCGGCGCGGCCCATGCGCTGGCGCTGGCGCAGCTCATCATGGCGGCGCGGTTGCCGGTGCAGCTGCACCTGCTGATCCCGGCGGCGGAAAATGCGATCGCGGGCAATGCGTTTCGCCCCGGCGACATATTGCGCAGCCGCAAGGGGCTGAGCGTCGAAATCGGCAATACCGATGCGGAAGGGAGGCTGGTGCTGGGCGATGCGCTGACCCGCGCGGGGGAGGAGAAGCCGGAACTGATCGTCGATTTCGCGACCCTGACCGGCGCTGCGCGGGTGGCGGTCGGCCCGGACCTGCCTGCCCTGTTCGCCAATGACGATGCGCTGGCGGCGGACATGGCGGCCGCGGGCGGCGAGGTAGACGATCCGACCTGGCGACTGCCGCTATGGGATGGCTATGCCGATATGCTCAAGTCCGATATCGCGGACCTCAACAATGCGGGCGAAGGTGGCTTTGCCGGCGCGATCACCGCGGCACTGTTTCTGAAGCGCTTCGTGCCCGACGACACGCCCTGGCTGCATCTCGACACCTTCGCCTGGCGCCCATCCGCCAAGCCCGGTCGACCCAAGGGCGGCGAGGCGCTGGGACTGCGCGCGGTGTTCCGTCTGCTGCAACACCGCTATGGGCGGGCCGGATAAGCGCTGCAATTGCGTCGCATCCGTTACGCAACCGGATTGGGAATGGTGCGTTAAGCTGACATGAACGCGCTATCGGCAACAGAAATCGACCGCCCCGGCCTCCAGCAACTTGGACAATGGATGCGCACGCTTATTGATTATGTCCGATCGGGGAAACCCGATCTGACCAATCGGCAAATGGCGCTGATGATGACCGTCTATATCGGGTCCGGCCCCCATACGGTGCGCGGCCTGGCCGAAGCGCTGCATGTTTCAAAGCCCGTCATCACCCGCGCGCTAAACAAGCTTTCGGCGCTCGGCTACCTCCGCCGGGAACGCGATGTAGCGGACCGTCGTAATATTTTCATCACCCGGACGCCAAAAGGCGCGGAATTTCTTGACGCCTTTCACCATTTCATCGCAGGAACCGCGCGCGATGAACGGCATAAATACCCCCAAGCGGAACGGACCGCCTGAACGAACCCGCTTCGAGCTTGACGGCCGTTCGGTAGCGCTGGACCGGCGCATCCATGCGGCGCGCGGCGACCTGGCAGACCTGGCGCTCGCCGGCGTCCTGTTTTCCGCCCATTATGCGCGCGCCGTCCCCCTCACCTGCGTTGCCACCGGCACGGCCATAACATCGGCCCCCACGGCCACGGCCGATGCGGTCAGCGAATTGTTACGCGGCGAAACCTTCCATGCGCTCGACGTGATGACCGACTGGGCGTGGGGCTTTTGCGGCCATGACGGTTATGTCGGCTATATCCGCCGCGATGCGCTTGACGTGCTGGAAACGCCCAGCCACCGCATCATGGTGGAAAGCGCACCGCTGTTCAGCGCGGCCGACATCAAGGCGCCGATCGCCGACCATTGGCCGGACGGCGCGCTGTTTTCCGGCGTTGCGCAGGGCGACTTCGTCGCTTGTGCCGAAGGGTTCGTCCATAGCCGCCATGCCGAGCCGATCGAAACCATGCCCGCCGATTGGGTGCGCGTTGCGGAACGCCATCTGGGCCAGCCCTATGTGTGGGGCGGACGCGGCCATCGCGGGATCGACTGTTCGGGCCTGGTGCAGGCTGCGCTGGGTCAGGCGGGCATCAGCGTCCCGCGCGACACTGACCTGCAATGCGAAGGCATCGGCATGCCGATCGACGGCGACGCGGCGTTGCAACGCGGCGACCTGGTCTTCTTCCCCGGCCATGTCGGCATCATGACCGACGCCAAGACGCTGCTGCACGCCAACGCGCACTGGATGGCGGTAGTGAAGGAACCACTGGCGGACGTCGTAGCCCGGCTGGCGGACGCGCACCCCCAACCCATCATTGCCCGGCGGAGGATTAGCGCATGAGCATCAACGTCTTCATCGACGGCGGTCATGGCACCACCGGCATCGAAATCGCCGATCGGCTAGCCGGGCGTCCCGAATTGTCGCTGATTACCGTGCCCGAAGAGCAGCGCCGGGATGCCGGCGCGCGCCGCGATGCGCTGAACGCCGCCGATATCGTCATCCTGTGCCTGCCCGACGACGCCGCGCGCGAAGCAGTGGCGCTGATCGACAATGATCGCACCCGCGTCATCGACGCATCGACCGCGCATCGTGTGGCGCAGGCATGGACCTATGGCTTCCCCGAACTGGAGCCGGGCCATCGCGAGCGGCTGGCGGCCAGCCGCTTCGTCGCCAATCCGGGTTGCTGGCCGACTGGCTTCCTGGCGCTTGTCCGTCCATTGGTGCTGGCTGGGCTGATCCCCGCCGATTGGCCGGTAACGGTATCGGGCGCATCGGGCTATTCCGGCGGTGGCAAGGCGATGATCGCAGACTATGAGGGCGATACCGGCGCACCCAGCGCCTTCCGCCCTTATGGCATGGCCCTGGGCCACAAGCATGTGCCGGAAATGACCCGCTATTCGGGCCTGACCCATCCGCCTTTATTCGCGCCAGCGGTGGCCAATGCCTATCGCGGCATGATCGTGGAAGTGCCGCTGCAATTGCGGGCGATGCCGGGCGTGCCGGCGCTGGCGGACGTCCATGCCGCTCTAGCCGCCGCTTATGCGGGATCGCAGATCGTCAGCGTCGCACCGCTGGAGGATAGTCTAAGCATCGGCCAGATCGCACTGGAGCATATCGGCGCGACCGACCGGCTGGCGCTCTTCGTCTGCGGCAATGCCGACAGCGGTCAGGCGCGGCTGGTGGCGGCGCTCGACAATCTGGGCAAGGGCGCGGCCGGCGCTGCGGTCCAGAATCTCAACATCCTGGCGGGCCTGCCCGAAACCGCGGGTTTGCGGCTCTAGGCCGAATTAATGGATGGTGCCGAGCGGCTGGTCATAGGTCAGCAGCACGATCAGCCGCTCGATCTGACGCCAATGGCAAAAATGGATATGGTTGCCCTGGTCCAGGCTGCGGTCGGCGCGTGCGGCGGCTTCATAGCCGGCATTATCGCCGAAAGCCGCCATCAGCTCGGTCGCGTCTTCATAGCTCTTTCGGTTCGAAAGATATGGCACCTGCATTGCGACCCCTGACCTGTTCTTGGCGACCTTATTATGAAGCGCACTGTTCAATCACCGTGCCATTTCAACGCTTTGGCATGAATGGCCGGTTTGAAAGGTGAATCGCCCATTAGCGAAGTCCCGATATGGACCATCCATCCCGCAACGGGACGATCCTTCCCGAAACGGGGCACCTGGATCATGCTGCCAAAGCCGCTGGCCTTGGCGCGCGGTCCATGGCAAGGGGCAGCCATGACCAAGGAGACGAAAAACCCGACCGGCGCTGGCGCGATCATCGCCTTCCTGATCCTGGCCGGCACGATCGGCGGCGGCCTGCTGGGCCAGCCCAGCATCGGCCTGCTGACGGGCGCGGGCGCGGGCGTGCTGATCGCCATCCTGCTATGGCTGCGCGAACGCGGCAAATAAGCCGCACACGCCGCCTTGCCCGCCGCCCTGCGTCCGCATAGATGTGGGCGCATGAAGAAGCATATCATCGCCCTTATCGTCATCGCGATCGTGATCGCAGGCGGCATTTTCCTCTATCTGGCCCAGGGCAATACCGCGCAGCTCCCGCCGGGCGCAGATACCGGGCGCGAGCCGGTGTTCACCACGCCGCGCAACGAGATGCTGCCGACGGTCAATATCGCCGAGGTGAAGCCATGGACCGGCGATGAAAAGCCCGTCGCGGCCAGGGGGCTGAGCGTCGCGCGCTATGCCGATGGACTGGCCCATCCGCGCTCGCTGCTGCGACTGCCCAATGGCGACATATTGGTGGCCGAAACCAACAGCCCGCCGCGGCCCAAGAGCGGGATCGTCAGCCGGGTGATGAGCTATCTGATGGACAAGGCGGGGGCCGGCGTACCGTCAGCCAATCGCATCACGCTGCTGCGCGACGTCGATGGCGACGGGCGCGCGGAAACCAAGACGGCGTTCCTGACCGGCCTCAATTCCCCCTATGGCATGGCGCTGATCGGCGACACGCTCTATGTGGCGAACACTGACGCGCTGATGGCCTTCCCCTATAAGGAAGGGGATATCAAGATCACCGCCAAGGGGCGCAAGATATTGAATTTGCCGGCGCAGGTGCCCAACAACCATTGGACCAGGAGCCTGAGCGCCAGCCCCGAAGGGCTGCTCTATGTCGGCGTCGGTTCCAACAGCAATATCGGCGACAACGGCCTGGAGGTGGAGAAGAACCGCGCCCTCATCCTCGAAGTCAATCCCAAGACCGGCTATAAGCGCGTCTTCGCATCGGGGTTGCGCAACCCTGTGGGCCTCGCCTTTGAACCAAAAAGCGGTGCGCTTTGGGGTGTGGTTAACGAACGCGACATGCTGGGCGGCGATCTCGTCCCCGATTATCTGACGCGGGTTGAATTTGGTGCCTTCTACGGCTGGCCGTGGAATTACTGGGGCGGCTATGAGGATCGCCGGGTCCAGCCGCAGCGCCCGGAAATGCGCGAATATACCCGCCGGCCCGACTATGCGCTGGGCAACCATGTCGCGCCGCTGGGCCTGACCTTCGCCGATAAGCTGCAACTGGGCGCGCCCTTCACCGACGGCGCGATCGTGGGCCTGCATGGCAGCTGGAACCGCAAGCCGGCCGCGGGATACAAGGTCGTCTATGTCGGTTTTGCCGATGGCGAAGCGGGCAAGGCCAAGCCCGTGGATCTGCTGACCGGCTTCCTCGACAAGGATGGCGCGGCGCATGGTCGCCCGGTCGACGTCACCGCCGACGCCAAGGGCGCGTTGCTGGTCAGTGACGATGTGGGCGGCGTGGTGTGGCGGGTAACGAAAGCGCAGTAATCCCTGGTCTTCCGTTCGCTTCGAGCGAAGTCGAGAAGCGCCTAGCGCAGCGTTCAGCGTTTCTCGACTGCACTCGAAACTAACGGATATGGGTTCTAAACGCTCAGCCCGTTTCGCCCCGCCAGTTCGACCACATATTGCCAGGCGACCCGGCCAGACCGGCTCCCGCGCTGGGTCGCCCACTGGATCGCTTCCAATGGATCAAAGACGAGGCCCAGCTTGGCCGCATAGCCGCCCACGATCGCGACGTAGGCGTCCTGATCGAGCGCGTGGAAGCCAAGGCTGAGGCCAAAGCGGTCCGACAGCGCCATCTTGTCGTCCACGACATCGCGCGGATTGATGGGATCATCCTGTTCGGACAGGTGGCGCGGCACGATATGACGGCGGTTGGACGTGACATAAAGGCGCACATTGGCGGGCCGCGCCGCCGTGCCCCCCTGCAACAGCGACCGCAGCGCCCGCGCGTCGCCCACGCCCTGTTCCTCGAACCCCAGATCGTCGAGGAACAGGATGAAAGGGCGCGTCGTGCCGCGCAGCAGGGCAAAGAGCGCGGGCAGGCTCGCCAGTTCATCGATCGCGCATTGCATCAGGGCGATGTCCTGCCCCTCCTGCTGCAACAGGCCGACGACGGAAGCGACGGCGGCCGATTTGCCGGTCCCGCGCGCGCCCCATAGCAGCACGTCATGGGCGGCATGGCGCGCGGCATGGCGGCGGCTGTTATTCAGCAGCGCGCCCTTCTGCGCATCGATCCCGGTCAGCAGCGCATAATCCACCGGCGCGAACGCCTCCACCGCGTGGATCGCCCGCCCGTCCCAGACATAAGCGGGGAAAGCGGCGAGATCGGCGGATGAGGCAGGCGGCGGCGCGAGCCGTTCCAGCGCCTCGGCAATGCGGGTAAGAAGGGCGTCGGTCATGGTCGCGACTTAACCGCCGATCCGCGCGGCTGCAAGCGCCCACCTCTCACCGCGCGTCGATGTCATTGCCCTGACGCAATGGCCTTTTACTTGGCGAAGGCGGGGTCTATATCGCGGGGGTCGTGACTATCGCTCATCCATCATTTTCGACCAAATCCTGCCGCTATGGCACCGAAGCCCTGCGCGAGGCGGCGTTGCTGATCCGCGCGGGGGAGCCGGTAGCGGTCCCGACCGAGACGGTTTATGGCCTGGCCGCCGACGCCACCGACAGCAATGCCGTCGCCGCCATCTACAGCGCCAAGGGGCGGCCCAGCTTCAATCCGCTGATCGTCCATGTCGCCGACCGCGCCATGGCGGAGCGGCTGGCCGATTTTTCAGCCGTCGCGGGTGTACTGGCCGACCATTTCTGGCCCGGCCCGCTGACATTGGTATTGCCGGTGCGCCGCGACAGCGGCCTGTCGCCGCTGGTGACGGCGGGCCTGCCGACCGTCGCATTGCGCCTGCCTGCCCATCCGGCGATGCGCGCGCTGATCCGCGAAAGCGGCTGTCCGCTGGCCGCGCCGTCCGCCAATCGCAGTGGATCGATCAGCCCGACCTGCGCCGAACATGTGCTGGCGAGCCTGGGCGGCAAGATCCGCATGATATTGGACGAAGGGCCGACCAGCGAGGGGCTGGAATCCACCATCGCTGCGCCGGAGGCGGATCGGGTCCGCCTGCTGCGCCCCGGTCCGGTCACCACCGCCATGCTGGAGGACGCGACCGGACTGCCGGTGATCGTGACCGATGACGGAAAGATCGAAGCGCCTGGTCAGCTTGAAAGCCATTATGCGCCATCAAAGCCGGTGCGGCTGAACGTGCTGCGGGCGGACAAGGATGAATATCTCATCGGCTTCGGGCTGATGCCCTGCCACATCAACCTCAGTCAGGAGGCGGACATGCGCGAGGCAGCGGCCCATCTGTTCGCCGCCCTGCACCTCGCCGACGCCAGCGCCGCAGCCCGCATCGCCGTGGCCCCGATCCCAACTGAGGGCATCGGCGCTGCGATCAACGACCGGCTGCGGCGGGCTGCGGCTTGAGGGGGGGGTGGCGACTCTAAAAGCGGACGGACTGTATGACCGGTACGCGGCTGCTCCACTACCGTCACCCCAGCGAAGGCTGGGGTCTCGTGCGGAGGTAAGCAGCGGTTGGGCGTAGCACTTACGCAAGCGGATCGCGTCGTATCCTGAGACCCCAGCCTTCGCTGGGGTGACGGGATTTTTCCGTTGCTCCTGAAGTGACGTTTCGCGCGAAGCGGAACAGCATAAAACCGTCCAAAACAGACATCCGCCCACGCCCAGTCAAACGACGCCGACCCGCCTCACCCGCAATTATCGTAACCCGCGTCGCGGCATTGCTCGCGCCGCTCTTTATCCGCCTTCTTGCGCTCCTTGCCCTCGCGCGCCTCCTGCTTGCGCATCTTGCGGCCATAATTGCGGTCTGACTCGCTCTGGCTGGTCGTCGACCAGTCCACGATTTGCGACCCGGCGCGCACTGGCGCGGTGACGACGCTCGCCACCGTGCGCACGCAGCCCGGCAGCGCCAACAGCAATAAAGGCGTCGCCAGCAATATATATTTCTTCATCGTCCATCCCCGACTATTGCGTTCGCGCTTCCCTAACATGGGCGACATGAACCGCCCACTAAGGACGACGCGAAACGCGACGGGCCGTGACGAAAGCTCAGCCCTCGATGCGGGCAGCGAAACCCTTGCGCAGCTTGGCGAGCTTGGGCGGGATCACTGCCATGCAATAGGGGTTCCGGTCGCCGACCCGATCCCAATATTTCTGGTGATAATCCTCGGCCGGATACCAGGGCGCATCCGGTTCGATCGCCGTGACGATCGGATCGGCCTGGTCCGCCTGCGCGCGCTCGATGCCCGCGCGCGCGTCCACCTCCTGGCTGGCCGAATGGGGAAAGATGGCCGACCGATATTGGGTGCCGACATCATTGCCCTGCCGGTTCAGCGTCGTGGGATTATGGGTGGCGAAGAAAATATCCAGCAGGTCGGCATAACTGATGACCGCCGGATCATAGCTGATGCGGATCGCTTCGGCATGGCCGGTCGCGCCCGAACAGACCTGCTCATAGGTCGGATCGGGCTGCGCCCCGCCGATATAGCCGCTTTCCACGCCCTCGACGCCCTTCAGATTCTGATAGACCGCCTCGGTGCACCAGAAGCATCCACCGGCCAGCGTCGCGATTTCCTGCGCCATGTTCATTCCTTATCTCTGTTCGGCCACACAGATAGGGAGGATCAGGCCGTGGTTCCAGCCTCCGCGCGCGCCGCGTCCGCCTTGGCCCGCTCTTCGGCCACCAGTTCCTTGCGCGACAGCTTGCCCACCAGCGTCTTGGGCAGGTTCAGCCGCACCTCGACCTCGCACACCCGCTCATGCTTGCCCAATTGCGGGTTGAGCCAGTCCTTGAGCGCCGCCCCGTCCATCTCTGCGCCCTCGTTCAGGGTCACGAACGCCTTGGGCTGCTCGCCGCGATAATGGTCGGGTATGCCGATCACCAGTGCCTCCTTGACGGAGGGGTGGTGATACAGAACCGATTCCACCTGGCTGGGAAACACCTTGAACCCGCCCACCGCGATCATGTCCTTCAACCGGTCGACGATCTTTACATAGCCGTCCTCGTCGATCAGGCCGACGTCGCCGGTACGGACATATTCGCCGACGAACACTTCGGCATCGGCGTCGGGCCGGTTCCAATAGCCCTTCATGATCTGCGGCCCGGCAAAGAGCAGTTCGCCCGGTTCGCCTTCGGGTGGCGGGCGAGTCGGGTCTTCGCGATCGACCAGCTTCACCCGTGTTCCCGGCACCGGCTGGCCCACCGTCCCGCTCTTGTTCAACCCCTCATAGGGATTGGTGCAGACGATCGGGCTGGTTTCGGTCAGGCCATAGCCCTCGATCAGCTTCGCGCCGGTCGCCGCCTCGAACTTCTGCTTCAATTCCAGCGCCAGCGGCGCGCCGCCGGAAATGCAGGCGCGCAGGGAGGAGAAATCGATGTTGCGGATGGCGGGATGGTCCAGCAGCGCCTGGAACATGGTCGGCACGCCGGGCAGCGACGTCGCCTTGACCCGCTGCACCGCCGCCAGCACCTGCGCCGCATCGAAGCGCGGCAGCATCACCATCTCGCCGCCATTCACCACCGTCCGGTTGAGCGTGCAGGTATTGGCGAAGACATGGAAGAAGGGCAGCACCGCGATGATCCGGTCCGGCTCGTTCGCGTGCGGATCGATCGCCTGCGCCTGCCGCGCATTGGCGGTCAGATTCTGGTGGGTCAGCATCGCCCCCTTGGGCGTGCCGGTCGTCCCGCCGGTATATTGCAGCAAAGCGACGTCGTTGACCGGGTCGATATCCGGCACGGAACAGCCGCCCGCATTGGCGACCAGCCGATCGTAGCGGGTGATGCGCGGATCGTCTGGCAAGGGGGTGGACTCGCTGGCCTTGAACCAACGGAACAGCAGCGATTTGACGGGCGGCAGCATCTCCGCCACCGACCCGACGATCAGCGTTTCCAGCGCGCTATGGTCCAGCACCTGCAACGCCGTGGGCAACAGGGCCTTGGCCGACAGGGTGAACAAAATCTTCGTGCCGCTATCGGCGACCTGATGTTCCAGTTCGGCTGCGGTGTAGAGGGGGGAGAAGTTGACGACGATCGCGCCGGCCATCAGCGCGCCATAATAGGCGGCGACATAATGGGGGGTGTTGGGCAGATAGAGGCCGACCCGGTCGCCTTTCCGCACACCCATGGCCTGCAAGCCGCAGGCGATCCGGCGAATCTGCTCCAGCATCGCGCCATAGCTGAAACGCCGCCCCATGAAGTCGATCATCGGCGCGTCGGGATGCGCCGTGGCGCTGTTCGTGACCATGTCACCCATCGACAGCGGCGGGAATGTCTGGTCCCAGACGGTGGGGTGCTGATAGCGTTCTCGCCAGATTTTTTCTATGCTCTCCATGCCCGAAGTGTATGGGCATGCCCCACTTTACGCAAGCGTCAAGCACAGCAAAAAGGGCCGCGCGGCATCAGCCGCACGGCCCTGAAAAATGCTGCGTCGCAGCGACTTAGTGCAAGCCGCCGATGACGCTACGGCATTACACCTCGCCCTTGTTGCTGCTGAACGGATCGAGGATCGTTGCGGTTGCCGCAATCAGGTCCGTCTCGGCCTTCAACGCCTCTTCGGCGCGGCGCAGCGTCTCCTGACGCTCGCGCCGCAGTTCCTCGATCAGCGCCTCGCGGTCGCCATCCAGGCGCGAATCGGTGGGTGCCTCGATACCCAGCTTCTTGGCCGTCTTGGCGACCAGGGCGTCCAGTTCGCGCTGCGAACACAAGCCCAGCGTCACCGGGTCTTTGGGGGTGATGTTGGAGATGTTCCAGTGGGTGCGATCACGGATCGCGGCGATGGTGGTGCGCGTGGTGCCGATCAGCTTGCCGATCGCGCCATCGGACACTTCGGGATGATTACGCAAGATCCAGGCGATGCCGTCCGGCTTGTCCTGGCGCTTGCTGACCGGAGTGTAGCGCGGCCCCTTGGTGCGGCGGACAGGCTCCGGGCCTTTCAGCATCTTGAGCCGATAGTCGGGGTTGCTCTCGCCTTTGTGGATTTCTTCCATTGTGATTTCATGGGCGCGCACCGGATCGCGGCCGGTATATTTGATGCTGGCAGTATCGTCGGCGATCGCCTGCACTTCCAAAATGTGAAGCCCGCAGAATTCCGCGATCTGGTCGAAGCTCAGAGCGCTATTGTCGACCAGCCAGCTGGCGGTCGCGTGAGGCATGAGGGGCTGGGACACGGGGTCTTCTCCGGCGTAAAAACGATAAGGGCCGCCCAAGCAGGGCGGCCACGACGGATCAGAGATAGAACATCCCGCCGCGCGCGGCAATAGAATCCTTGGGAAAAGCGTCAGGCGGCGCTTTCGATCAGCGCCGCCGGGATGGCGTGCAGCCCCGCCAGGAACTCGCGCGCGCTGCGTTCCCAGCTAAAGCTGCGCCCATAAGCGGCGCAAGCGGCGCGGTCGCATAGCAATGCGGCGGCGATCGCCTGCCCCAGATCGTCGGACAGCGCGCCGACTTCGGGCGTGATGATATCGACCGGCCCGGTGACCGGATAGGCCGCGACCGGCGTGCCGCAGGCCAGCGCCTCGATCATCACCAGCCCGAACGTATCGGTGCGGCTGGGGAAGACGAACACGTCCGCCCCGGCATAGGCCCCCGCCAGCGCCGCGCCGAACATCGGTCCCATGAAGCGCGCCTGCGGATAGGCCCGCGCCAGCGCTGCGCGCGCCGGCCCGTCGCCGACCACCACCTTCGTCCCGCCATGATCGGTGGCCAGGAACGCCTCCAAATTCTTCTCCACCGCGACCCGCCCGACATAGAGCATGATCGGGCGCGGCAGGTCCGCGAACAGGGCCGGCGGCGGCGCGTCGGGGGTGAAGGCGGCCAGATCGACCCCCCGCCCCCATGGCCGCACATTGGGCACGCCATGGGCGCGCAGCTGCTCGCGGACCGACCGGGTCGATACCAGTACCGCCTGCGCCGGCCCGTGGAACCAGCGGATATAGCGCCAGAACCAGGCCGCGGGCAGGCCGGTGCGCTGCGCCACATAGTCAGGGAAATGGGTGTGATAGGCGGTGGTGAACGGCACCCCGCTGCGCAGGCACCAGCGCCGCGCCGCCAGGCATAGAGTTCCTTCGGTCGCAAGATGCACCGCATCAGGCTGGAACGCGGCGATCGCCTGCCCCACAACGGCAGGCCGCACCAGCGCCAGCCGGATTTCAGGATAGGTCGGGCAGGGAATGGAGCCATAAAGATCGGGCGAGATCACCTCGACCACATGCCCCATCTGTTCCAGTTCGGCGCGGATCGTCTGGAGCGTCCGTACCACGCCATTGACCTGCGGGCTCCAGGCATCGGTGACGATCGCTATGCGCATGGCCTTATGCTCCAACCACAACGTGTTCCTGCGAAGGCAGGAACCCAGTCCCACCGGCCGAACTGAGCTCCCGCCTGCGCGGGAGCACGCAGCATCAAAACCTCAAGCGGCCATCCGCGCCCGGACATCCTGCTCGCGCTCCTCGCGCTTGGCGATTTCGTCGGCCCAGTGCAGCACTTCCATCCGCCCGTCATCATGCTCGACCAGAGCGGTGCACCCTTCCACCCAGTCGCCGTCATTATAATAGTCGATGCCCTCTATCTCTCGCATCTCGGCATTGTGGATATGGCCGCACACCACGCCGTCGACGCCACGCGCGCCCGCCTCATGCGCCACCACTTCCTCGAAGCGGGAGATGAAGGATACCGCGTTCTTGACCTTATGCTTGGCCATCTTGCTGAGCGACCAATAGGGCAGCCCCATCTTCTGCCGTACGGCGTTCACCACGACATTGAGCCGCATCAGCGTCGTGTAGGCCGCGTCGCCCACGAACGCCAACCAGCGGTGCGCCAGCATGATCGTGTCGAACTCGTCGCCATGCAGCACCAACAGCTTGCGCCCGTCCGCCGTCGTATGGATCGCCTTGCGCCGGATTTCGACCCCGCCAAAGCTCATGCCGGTAAACTGCCGGAACATCTCGTCATGATTGCCGGGGATATAGACGACCCGCGTGCCACGCTTGGCCCGCTTCATCAGCCGCCACACCACGTCATTATGGCTGGCCGGCCAGTAAAAGCGCCGCTTGAGCCGCCATCCGTCGATGATGTCGCCCACCAGATAGATGGTGTCGCTATCCACATTGTCGAGGAAATCGATCAGCATCGCGGCATTGCATCCGCGCGTGCCAAGGTGGATGTCCGAAATCCAGATGGTGCGATAGCGGCGCCGCTGCCCTTCCCGCTCGGGGATATGGAACCGGTCGTCCGCGCCTTCTTCCAGTTCGCCCAGGAAGGGCAGGCGCGTAATGGCGTTCATGATCGGATCCCCAAAGATCAATGTCCTCGGGAACGAATCCTTAGCGCCGCAATGTTACAAAATGGCAGAGAATATGACGGAAATGCTACGGTTTACGGGGTTTTGGCTTGAATCAATCAAGCAAAACCAGCGCAGCTATCGCCAAGATAGTAGCAACCGCAAATAGGCTCCCACCCAGCATAGGATGCCGCTTGAACCGCGGACCAAACCAACGCTTGCCCAGCCAAATCCCTAGACCCGCCGAAACCCAATCGTCCATGCCGCACCTTATGCAAATCTGCGCCAGACTATCTAATTCCCCTCCCTTTCAAGGGAGGGTTTAGGGGTGGGTGGCGAGCGAAGCGAGCCTTGGCACCGTCTCGACAGCACGGAACACGCACTGCGCTCGTGATCCACCCCCGGCCCCTCCCTGTTAGGGAGGGGAGAAAAAAGGATCAAACCACCAGCACGATCTTTCCGAAATGCTCGCCCGCATCCATCCGCGCATGCGCCTTGGCCGCGTCCGCCAGCGCGAACTTCTGGTCCATCGCCGGCCGAAGCTTGCCCTCACCCACGAACGACCACACCGTCCGCATCAATTCATCGGCGACCAGGCTCTTGAACCCCACCGACCGCGCCCGCAGCGTCGATCCGGTGATGGTCAGCCGCTTACTCATGATCGCCGGGATAAAAATCTCCGCCTTCGCCCCGCCCAGCACCGCGATCGACACATGCCGCCCATCCTCGGCCAGGCAAGCCAGGTTGCGCGGCACATAATCGCCACCGACCATATCGAGTACGGCCTGAACCCCCTGCCCGCCGGTGATCGCCTTCACGCCCTCGACATAATCCTGCGTCTTGTAATTGACCGCATGATCCGCACCCCACGCCTTGGCAGCCGCGCATTTCTCGTCCGAACCGCAGGTCACGATGATCTTGACGTCGAACAGGTTGCACAGCCGGATCGCCATGGTGCCGATGCCGCTAGTCCCGCCATGGACCAGCACCGTATCGCCGCCCACCGCATAAGCCCGCTCGAACAAATTGGTCCACACCGTAAACAGCGTTTCGGGCAGCGCCGCCGCCTCGGCCAGATCATAATCGTCGGGCAAAGGCAGGCATTGCCCCGCCGGCGCCACCGCATATTCGGCGTAACCCCCTCCCGCCAACAGCGCACACACCTTCTGCCCGATCAGCTTATCGGCGCCGCTCCCGGCCGCCACGATGGTCCCGGCCACCTCCAGCCCCGGAATGTCCGAAGCGCCGGGCGGCGGCGGATATTTGCCCTGCCGTTGCAACACATCAGGCCGGTTCACGCCCGCAGCGGCCACGCGGATCAGCACCTCGCCGTCGCCCGGCACCGGCACCGGCCGCCGTTCCGCCACCAGCGCCTCCGGCCCGCCCGGCGTGGGAACCGCGATCACCGTCATTTCACGCGCCATTGCGTCCACATCCGCCATCTCACTGCCCCCGGTGATTAACCATGTTGCGCCGCACCAAAAATCGACGGACGGAACTTGCGTCCTTATTGACAGAGTGGCTCGCAGGGTCAACATTGGCGTCATGGACTTGGATGACGATCTGCCGAACAAGGGAGATGATCCGCTGGCCCGCCTGGTGAGGCAGGATCTGGGGCCTTTGTCCGTTGCCGAACTGGACGCCCGCATCCGCGCTCTGGAAACGGAAATCGCGCGCACCAGAACGATAAAAGACAACGCCGTTAACCATAAGGCAAGTGCCGAGGCGTTATTCAGGCGATGAACCCGCGCCTTGCCCCCTGCGCCGATAAGGGCGCCATCGGGCTTGGGCAGTCAGGCAATTCCGCTGGTCTTGGCCATGGCCTTGATCCCGCGTCGAGCAATGCCGACATATGGTTCGATACCGCCCCTCTTTGGGGCCAGGAGTAGAACAGACATGCCTTCTTTCGCACCCGCTCTGGAAACCACCCTGCACAACGCGCTGACCCATGCGTCGGAGCGCAAGCATGAATATGCCACGCTGGAGCATCTGCTTCTGGCACTGATTGATGACGAACATGCGTCAAAGGTGATGCAGGCGTGCGGCGTGGAAATCGGCGAGCTGGGCGACGCCGTCACCCAATATCTCGACACCGAACTCGACAGCCTGAAGGTTGAGGGGTCCAGCGATCCTTCCCCCACCAGCGGTTTTCAGCGCGTGGTCCAGCGCGCCATCCTCCATGTCCAGTCGTCCGGCAAGGATGAGGTGACGGGCGCCAACGTGCTCGTCGCGCTCTTCTCCGAACGTGAATCCTATGCCGTCTATTTCCTGCAACAGCAGGATATGAGCCGCCTCGATGCCGTGAGCTTCATCAGCCACGGCGTCGGCAAGGGCACGCCCACGCCCGAGCGTCAGGAGACTAAGGGCGCTTCCGAGGAGGAAAAGAAGGTGCAGGACGGCAAGGCCAAGAAGGACAGCGCCCTCGAACAGTTCACCGTCAACCTCAACGAGAAAGCGGGCCGGGGCAAGGTCGATCCGCTGATCGGCCGCACGGCGGAAGTGGATCGCACGATCCAGATTCTCTGCCGCCGCTCCAAGAACAACCCGCTCTATGTCGGCGATCCGGGCGTGGGCAAGACCGCGATCGCGGAAGGCTTGGCGCGCAAGATCGTGGAAGGCGAAGTGCCCGACGTGCTCAAGGAAGCGGTCATCTACTCGCTCGACATGGGCGCGTTGCTGGCTGGCACCCGCTATCGCGGCGATTTCGAAGAGCGGTTGAAGGCGGTCGTCACCGAACTGGAAAAGATGCCCCACGCGGTCCTCTTCATCGACGAAATCCACACCGTCATCGGTGCCGGCGCTACCAGCGGCGGCGCGATGGATGCGTCCAACCTGCTGAAGCCCGCTCTGTCGGGCGGCACCATCCGCTGCATCGGATCGACCACTTACAAGGAATTTCGCAATCACTTCGAAAAGGATCGCGCCCTGCTGCGGCGCTTCCAGAAGATCGACGTCAACGAACCCACGATCGAGGATACGATCAAGATCCTGACCGGCCTGCGCACCGCCTTCGAGGATCATCATCACGTCAAATATACCCCCGACGCGATCAAGGCGGCCGTGGAACTCTCCGCGCGCTACATCAACGACCGCAAGCTGCCGGACAAGGCGATCGACGTGATCGACGAAGTCGGCGCGATGCAGATGCTGGTGGTGCCGTCCAAGCGCAAGAAGACGATCACCCCCAAGGAGATCGAGCAGGTCATCGCGACCATGGCCCGCATCCCGCCCAAGACCGTGTCGTCCGACGACAAGACCGTGCTCAGCGCACTGACCACGGACTTGAAGCGCGTCGTCTTTGGCCAGGACAAGGCGATCGAGGTGCTGTCGTCGGCGATCAAGCTGTCGCGCGCTGGCCTGCGGGATCCCGACAAGCCGATCGGCAACTATCTCTTCTCCGGTCCCACCGGCGTCGGCAAGACGGAGGTTGCACGGCAACTCGCCTCGATCATGGGCATCCCGCTCCAGCGTTTCGACATGTCCGAATATATGGAACGCCATTCGGTCAGCCGCCTGATCGGCGCTCCTCCGGGCTATGTCGGCTATGATCAGGGCGGCCTGCTGACCGATGCCGTCGACCAGCAACCGCATAGCGTGCTTCTGCTCGATGAAATCGAAAAGGCGCATCCCGACCTGTTCAACATCCTGTTGCAGGTCATGGATAATGGCCGCCTGACCGATCATCATGGCAAGACCGTCGATTTCCGCAACACCATCCTCATCATGACCACCAATGCCGGTGCGTCGGACATGGCGAAGGAAAGCATCGGTTTCGGCGAATTCACCCGCGAGGATGTGCAGGAGGATGCG
The DNA here is from genome assembly GCA_040389985.1 of Pseudomonadota bacterium. GTDB lineage: Bacteria > Pseudomonadota > Alphaproteobacteria > Sphingomonadales > Sphingomonadaceae > Sphingobium. The sequence goes on along the minus strand of JAZJZH010000007.1, from coordinate 583,396 downwards.
GTGAAGAAGCTCTTCACCCCCGAATTCCGCAACCGTCTCGATGCGATCGTGCCGTTCGACTATCTGCCGACCGAAGTGGTCGCCCGCGTCATCGACAAGTTCGTTCTGCAACTCGAACTGCAACTGGCCGACCGCGATGTCCACATCACCCTGGATCAGGATGCGAAGGACTGGTTGACCAAGAAGGGCTATGACAAGCTGTACGGCGCCCGCCCGATGGGCCGTTTGATGCAGGAAAAGATCAAGCAGCCGTTGGCCGAGGAACTGCTCTTCGGCAAGCTGGTCCATGGCGGCGAGGTCCATGTCCATATGAAGGAAACCGACGGGGTTGCGGCTCTGGCCTTCGAAATCACCCCGGCGGCTCCCAAAAAGGGCAAGAAGGGCGGCAAGGCCAAGACCACAGAAGGCACGAAATAAGCGCCTTCCCGACACAAACAAAAAGGGCGGCCCGCAACGGCCGCCCTTTTTGTTTGTGAAAACCCTTCTCCCCACGGAGGAGAAGGATACGCAGCCTCGCCAGCTTGCTGGCTAGGCGAAGTTGGATGAGGGGGGAAACACCGCTCGCGGACTTGAACGGCTGCGTTCGCCGACACACAAGATGAACCCAACCTCATGACCCAGCCGCCCCAATCCGTCATCCTCCTCCACGGTTTCGGCGGGCACCCGCTCCAGACCGCCCTGCTCGCCCGCCGCCTGCGCGCCGCGGGCTTTGATGTCGCGAACATCGGCTACCCAAGCTGGCGCTGGCCGATCGACCGCGTGCTGGCCCATCTCCATCAGCGCATTACCGCCGCCCCCGCCTACACGGCCCAGCGCCTGCATTGCGTCGGCCACTCGATGGGCGGCCTGCTGCTCCGCGCCTATCTCGCCCACCATCGCCCCGCTCATCTCGGCCGCGTCGTCATGCTCGGCACGCCCAACAGCGGCAGCGAACTGGCCGATCTCCTCTACCGCCTGCGCCTTAACCGTCCGATCCTCAACCATGCGGGCGCGCTCCTACGCACCCGGCGCGACGCCGCAACACAGGCGCTGTTCGGCTCGATCGATTATCCCCTGGGCATCATCGCCGGCGATCGCCCGATGATCGGCCCATTCCCCAACCGCGTCTTCCGCGCGCCCAATGACGGCAAGGTCAGCGTCGCCGCCACGCACCTGCCCGGACAGAGCGATCATCTCGTCCTGCCCGTCGCCCACACCGCGATGATCTACAGCCATCCGGTCGCCGACCAGGTCACGCATTTCCTGCGCGATGGTCAGTTCAAACGCCCCTCCCCGACCGCCTGAATCTCTGCTACAAAGCCGCATCCCAGAAAAAAGGTCGCATCTCTTCCGTAACGATAAGGAATAGATGTCGTGCAAACACGTCTGACTTCGCGCCCCGCTCGCGGCGCTTTACTTCTCGCGTCCCTAACCTGTCTCGCCGCCCCCGGCTCCAGCCAGCAGGCCGCCGGCCCCATCGCCCGCTACACGATCGACGCTGGCACCATGTCCGGCATGGCCGCCCTGAGCGGACATAGGGCCGGCGGCGGCATGGGCGCGGCCATGGGCACGATTATGGGCGGCGGCCGCAACCAACCGCTCCACGAACTCGTCCTGCGCCTCGGCTCCAACCGCGCGCCCACCAGCGGCGCGCCCGCCGCCGACCATTTTCTGCCCGCCGCCGCTGGCCTCGGCGCTTCCGTCCCGCTCGTCACCCCGCGAGTGATCCCCAGCGACGATCAGCCCATCCCCGGCGAACGCCCCAAGGGCCGCCTGCTCATCTATTGGGGCTGCGGCGCAACGCCCGGCCCCGGCCAGCCGGTCGTCATCGACTTCGCCAAAGTTGCGAAGGGTCAGATGCCCCCCGGCCTCTACATGACCGGCGCATCGATCCCGCAGGAATGGCAAATCCGCGCGTCGAACAGCAAGACTTATGGCGACTGGCCCAACGGCCAGACCCGCAAGACCGTCCCCGCCAACAGCTCCCTGCTCGGCGATCACCGCATCGCCGGCAATTATAGCCCCGACATCGCCTTCACCCTGAAACAGGATTTCATGCCCGCCATCACCGGCCGCGCGCGTCCGATCGCCGGCGGTGCGACCGAAATCAGCTGGAACAGCCTGCCCCAGGCGACCGGCTATTATGCCTGGACCTTCGGCGCGCAGGAAAATGGCGACATGGTCTGGTGGGCGTCCTCCGCGACCCAGGCGTTCGGCGGTCCGGTATGGGACTGGATGTCGCCTGCCGCCGTGCAAAAGATGATCGCGCAGAAAATCGTCATGCCGCCTAGCCAGACCAGCTGCACCGTCCCCGCCACCGTGACCCAGGTGGGCGGCGAAATGCTGATGGGCAGCCTCTATGCCTATGGCCCCGAAGCCAATTTCGCCTACCCGCCGCGCCCCGTCGATCCCAAGATCGCCTGGAAACCGGAATGGATCGCCCGCGTCCGCTATCGCGCCAATAGCATGTGGATGCTGAACGGACCGGACATGGGCGACATGATGAGCCAGGCGGGCGAGGCGGATGACGGTGACGAACCCGCGACCCAGCCGAAGAAAAAGAAGTGCCGCGGCGGCCTGGGCGGGATGCTCGGCGGTGCGATGGGGGTAGGCTGCTGATCGAAACGGGGTGGCGCTCGGCCCGTCCGTGCGCCACCCTCACCGTCCTGCGATTCAGGAGCGCGTCATGACCCAAGAGCTGATTTTTTACACCAACCCCATGTCGCGCGGGCAGATCGCCCGCTGGATGCTGGAGGAGGTCGGCGCACCCTATCAAACGGTCGTCCTCGATTATGCCGCGTCGATGAAGGCGCCTGATTATCTGGCGATCAACCCGATGGGCAAGGTGCCCGCCATCGTCCATGGCGGCCGGACCGTCACCGAATGCGCCGCCATCTGCGCCTATCTGGCCGACGCATTGCCGGCCGCCAACCTCGCCCCGGCGCTCGATCAGCGCCATGCCTATTATCGCTGGCTCTTTTTCGCCGCCGGCCCCGTCGAAGCCGCCGTCACCAACAAGGCGATGGGCTTTGCCTTGCCCGAAGGGCGCGAGCGCACGGCTGGCTATGGCACGTTCGAAGACACGATCGATGCGCTGGAAACCGCAATATCGGGAGACGCCTGGATCTGCGGCGACCAATTCACCGCCGCCGACGTCTATGTCGGCTCGCAGATCGACTGGGGCCTCAGCTTCAACTCGATCCCCAGCCGCCCCAGCTTCGAAGCCTATGCCGCCCGCCTGCGCGATCGCCCCGCCTATAAGCGGCAGAAGGAAATAGACGGCGCCCTGATCGCGGCGATGCAAAAAGAAGGCTGAACTACCCCTCCGTTCACTGCCGGTGCAGTCGCGAAGCGCCAAGCGCTTTTCATGCGCTCGAAGCGAACAGGCTTTGCTTCACAAACAAAAAGGCCCGGCGGATCGCTCCGCCGGGCCTTTTGTCTGGCTTCAAACCCTAACGATCAGCGACGATCGCCGAACAGGCGCAGCAGGAACATGAACATGTTGATGAAGTCGAGATAGAGGTTCAGCGCCCCCATCACCACCGACTTGCCCATCATATCCGTGCCCGCGACCTGCGCATAGATGCTCTTGATCTTCTGCGTGTCATAGGCGGTCAGGCCCGCGAACAGCAGCACGCCAACGCCGCTGATGACCAGGCTCATCGCGTTGGACTTCATGAAGATGTTGATCAGGCTCGCCACCAGCAGGCCGACTACGCCCATGATCAGGAAGGTGCCGAAACCCGACAGATCCTTCTTGGTGGTGTAGCCCCACAGGCTCAAGCCCGCAAAGGCGGAAGCGGTCGCGAAGAAGGTCTGCGCGATCGACGTACCGGTATAGGCCAGGAAGATGTAGGACAGCGATACGCCCATCACCGCCGCATAGGCCCAGAACAGGCCCTGCGCCGCCACGGTGGACAGCCGGTTGATACCGAAACTCAGCACCATCACGAACAGCAGCGGCGCGAACATCACGATATATTTCAGGATGCCGGGGCCGGTGAACACGGAAGCCGCCATGCCGCTCGACGCGAACAGCAGCGCGACGACGCCTGTCAACAGCACGCCACTCGCCATATAATTATAGACCGACAGCATATAGCTGCGCAGCCCGGCGTCGAACGCCGCACCGCGCGCAGCGGTGGCGCCGCCAAAGCCTGCAATGTCGGAACGGGGGTCGGACCAGTTGGCCATGAAAATCGTCTCCTTCACCGGCCTGTTTGACCGGTATCCCTATTATCGGCGCATCGGCCGCATGATTCAAGCCAAACCGGTGGAGATATGGCGGATCGCATCGATCACCCTATATCTGGTTCATGCACCGCCTGTTCGTCGCCATCCGCCCACCCGCTGATCAGCGCGGCAATCTGCTCTCGCTGATGGACGGTGTCGAACGCGCGCGCTGGCAAAGCGACGATCAATTGCACCTGACGCTACGCTTCATCGGCGAAGTCGATCGCCACCGCGCGAATGACATCGCCGACGCACTGGGCGCAATCCGCTTCGCCCCGTTCCACGTCCACCTGTCCGGCGTCGGCGCATTCGATCGCAAGGGCGTGGTCGACACGCTCTGGGCCGGGGTGAAGCCGCGCGATCCATTGGCGGCGCTGCATCGGAAAATCGACCGCACCTGCGTGTTCGTCGGCCTGCCGCCCGAAAGCCGCGCCTATCTGCCTCATGTCACCCTCGCCCGCTTCGGCCGGACGGGCGGGCTGATCGATCCGTTCCTGGCCCGCCATGCCGCTTTGACCGGCGCGCCCTTCCGGGTCGATCGCTTCGCCCTGTTCGAAAGCCGGCTGGGTCAACAGGGCGCGACCTACCACGCCATCGCCGATTATGATGCCGATGGCACGGCCCAACCGCCGCGGGACTAAGCGTCCTCATCGCAAAGGCGCTCCGAACCCAAAGGGTCCAGAGCGCCTCTCAAAAAAGCGATGCTACAACAGCGCGCACGGTATGAAGGATTAAGAGCAGCCCGCCTTATCGCGAGCCGCGGCCCGCCCCCGTCATCGCGAAAGGGTCAACCCGCCGCCAGCACCCCGCACGCCACGCGGCCACCGGCATTGCCGGCCGGATCGCTCATATTGTCGTCGGCCTGCGCATGGACGACCACCGCCGCGCCATCGGTATCGAGCAGCGGCGTCGCGCCCTCGCCGATCATCGCGTCGGCAATATGATATTCGATCGCGCCGGTGCCATCCGGCCCGACCGTCATATTGGGCATGTCGCCCATATGCATGCCGGCGGGATTATCTTTGCCATGCTTGCGCGCGGTTGGGTTCCAATGGCCGCCGGCGCTGGTAAAGTCAGGCCCGGCGCACTGGCCGGTGGTGTGGATATGCACGGCGTGGATACCGGGAGTCAGCCCCATCGCCTTGACCACGACATGCAAACCGTCGCCCGCCTGGGTCACCATCGCCGTGCCGCGCGCCGATCCGTCGGCGGCGGCCAGCTTGGCCGAAGCGGTCGGCGCGGCGCTGGGCGTCGCCGACGTGGTGGCGCAGGCGGATGCGGCCAGGACAATCGGCAAGGCGGTGAGAAAAGGAAATATTTTCATGGATAGCTCCCAGGAAGGGCAAGATAAGGCGCTAACGCCGCTGGAGCCCTTTTGTTGCCCATCCGCACCGATTTGTCACCGCTCCTTTGATAAGCTTTCGCAACAAGCTTGCGTCGGCCCATCGACAGCAGGATCATCGCGATCGCAAAATGCCTACCCCCGCTCTTCAACAGCATATCGGGCAGACGGCGTCGGCGTCGCCTCCCCGCCTTGGCTGACGATCGCAGCAGCCGGTAACGCACTGTCGGACTGACAGCCCGAAAGCGCTGACCTTACGCCTTCGCATGGCCTGCAAAACGGTAGGCGGCATGGTGACGCAGGCAAACTATCGATCACGCTACCCCTTGACGAAGTTTGTGCCCCGAACCCGCTTCTCAGTGGCATAGCCTCTCGTCGCCCCTGACAGATTGGACAAGAAGGAGCGACGATCTACACCGATCATGCCAATATCGCCGGTCGCGACTTTGGACGGAAAAGCCGCCGTCGCCGGGCTATAGATCAGGTCCGTGGGCAGGTGCGACGCATGGGGGGATGATCGCGGATAACCACCGTGGCAGCGTCAGGATGTCTGGTCCGGACGCCGCGATCGATCGGCACGTCGGTATGACGGCGCTCCGCGTCAGAAAAATGCTTCCCAATCCCCTAGCATGACACGGCCGCGAGCGCGGGACGCGAAGCCCGGCACAGGCGCAAGACAGCAATGCGCCTCAAGCCAAGGCTCGGTAATCCGACGCCCGGACGTGAAGCGCTATCGATGCCTGTTCTGCAAGCGCTTACCCGCGCCATCAATATCGGCCCGCCCGCGCATGGAACATGCGGGCAATCACCATACGTCCCCTTGCGCAATCCCATCCGCAAAGCACGATCCATATTGATTGGACAAAGAAAAAGGGGCCGGTCCTGCGACCAGCCCCCAATTCTGTTTCCATTCCGAGGAATGGAAATCGGCTTACATGCCCGAACCCGGACCGTAGCTGATTTCCACGCGACGGTTCTGGACTTCACGAACGCCGTCCGCGGTGTCGACACGCGGCTTCGATTCACCGAAGGCCTGGGTGGTGATAACACCATCAGGGATACCCTTCGAGGCCAGATAGGCCTTGGTCGAGTCAGCGCGGCGCTGCGAGAGGCCGACGTTGTAGGAAGCGGCACCCGAACGGTCAGCGTGACCGGCCAGCATGACCTGTGCGCTACCGCAGCTGCTGTAGGCTGAAACCGCGTTGTCCAGAATGGTGGCGGCATCAGGCGTGATGTCCGACTTGTCCCATTCGAAGAACACGATGTACGGGCCAGGGTTGCACTCGGCAACCGGCGGCGGCGGCGGCGGGGGAGGCGGCGGGGGCGGCGGGGGCGGCGGCGGGGGCGGCGGAGGAGCAACCGGTTCGCCACCGAAGTTGTAGGTCAGGCCGAGCAGCAGGCTGTGCGTACGCAGCTTGGTGTCGCCGGTCGAACCCGCCTGGCCGTAGATGCTCTGGTAAGCCGGGATGACCTTGATGTCGTCCTGGTTGAAGAAGCGATACTTCAGCGAGACGTCGACATTGTTGGTGACCGGATAACGGACGCCAGCGATAGCCTGCCAGGCGAAGCCGGTGTCGCTGTCGTTGACGATGTCCGAAGCCAGCTTGGCGCGCGAAACGCCGACACCGCCGCCGACGAAGCCCTGCAGGCCATCATCGGGACCGAAGTCCAGCAAACCGTTCAGCATGAACGACAGAGCCGAAGCTGCGCCGCCGAAGCCGCCGCCGGTCTTGTCGAAATCGATCTCGGCGCGCTTGTAGGCCGCTTCGGCCTCCAGGCGGAAACCACCGAAATCGTAGCCGATGTTGGCGTCGAAATCATAGCCCTTATGATAGTCGATCGAAGGAACGACTGAACCGCCGGGAGGGACGGACGAGAAGGTAAGATCCTGGTCTTCGACGAGCAGGACGCCGGCATCGACGCCGACATACCAGCTATTGTCACGCGCCATGGCCGGGGTGGCCAGGACGGTGGTCGCGAGCGCAGCCGCGAGGGCGAGCTTCCGCATATAAATTCCCCTTTCAAGAGTGTCACGAAGGACTGCTGAAACCCTGTATTCGCAAGAAGGTTTCATGGCAAGTCCACAATTAGTGAAACCGTTGCAAAAATAACGCACTAGCCCGGCTTTCACAGCTTTACCTAGCTAATGTAGAGGAATCCTAGACTATTGACGCGGGCCTGCAACAAGAAATGCACAGCTCCGTAATATTAGGTCACGATCAGCCCATGGCTGCGCAAGGCTGTCAGAATGTCGGCGAGCGTAGAGCGCGCCTCCACGTCAATCACGCTACCCCCGCTCGGTGCGATGATCGCCGCCATCTGTGGTCCCACCACTCGTTCGTCATCCAGATAGAGGCCATCATCGCGGATGGCGTCGCCCCGCCACTCTGTCCCGTCATAGAAAAGCGCATGGTCGCGGTCGGCCACGGCGACCCGAAGCCCGGCGCGCGGCGCAACGAAACGCCACCCGCCCTCCGTCCACAGCGCGACCGCGTCCACCTGCCCGGCCCAGTCGCCCGATGCCCCGGCCGCGACGATCCAGCATTGCCCGACTATCGGCGCACCCGGCGGCGCGCTCAGGTCGGCGCTCTCCACCCGTCCGTGCAGCAACGCATCGATCAGCGTCAGCGCCTCATTATGCTGGATTTCCTTCTGCGCCTGCCCTGCAAACAGCAACGGCAGCGCCCAACGCGGCGTGTCGTCCATACTCGTCTCCTCCTCGATCATCCGTGAAAAGCGTCAGGCGATAAAGCCGATCCGCGCCACCCGCCCTTGCGCCATCGTCCCCAACTGGCGCACCTCCGCCACCAGCGGCTGGCCCGCCGTCCCGTCCGCCGCAATCATCGCCGCGGAATAGGTCCAGCCCGGCGCGCCGCTTTCCGCGCTGCGCACCACGCTCGCCCCGTCCATCACCATGATGCGATAGCGCTCCGCCTCCTCGCCCAGCGGCACGTCGCCGCCATTGCTCCATCGCCACCCCGCACGACTGCGCCGGACCCAGCTAAACGCCTGTCCGCCATCCAGCCCCCGCACCGTCAGATGCACCGGCGACGGCGGCATCATCGCCTCGCCGCTGATCGCAATCGCCGCCTCCACCGGCTCGACATCGCCCAGCCCGACCGCCGCCAGCCGCAACGTCCCGCCAACCTCGCCCACCGTGCCCAGCGCCGCCAGAGGCTGGACCAGCCGCTCCTCCTCGATCAGCAGAAACGGCTCGCCCGCCTCATGCCCGGCCATCGCCCATTCGGTGCCGCGCAGACCCCGGCGCAATCCGCCCAGACGATAGCTGGCCGCCCCGGTCCGCACCGCCGTTTCGAACTGCACCAACTCGCGCCCGACCAGGCACAGGTTCCGCCCCTGCGCCAAAGCCGCCTCATCCGCATCGCCCAAGTCTATGTCCGCCGCCAGCAATGTCGCCAGCAGGTCGTGCCGCCGATCGACCAGCGTCGCACTCCCGTCCGGCAGCGCTGCGTCCGCCGTCCCCATCACCGCCCGCGACGCACTGCGCCCGATCGGCATCGCCTCCCCGCTCTCGCCCATCACGAACAGCGCCGCGCTGCGCCAGCCTTCGCCCCCGCTCGCCGCAACGACCAGCAAAGGCGCGCTCGCCGCCCCGTCCTGTATCTGCGGCAGGTCGGCCAGCATCAGCGTCGTCACGCCATGGGGCGCATCCGCCTGCCGCACGATCGCGCCCGAAGACGCCCCGACCGGCAGCACCCCGCCCCCACCCGGCACCCGGCGCAGCGCCAGCCGCACCGCCATCGCCTCCCATTCCCGCTCCTCGATCCGCCACAGTCCCGGCGCGTCCGCGACCGTCACCACCGCGCCGGGGTTCAGCGCCAGCGCCCGCCAGTCGCAGCGCAGCGTCATCGTCGTCCGTCCGGTCCAGCCCGCGCCCAGTCGCTGTGCCGCCACCGCCCGCGCCGCATCGGCCGCCATTACCGCGGGCAACTCAATGCCCATTTCCTGCCGGCCCGGCCCCGGCCGCGTCACCCGCTGCACCCCGGCCTGATAATCGCGCGCGGCGTCATAATGGCGCAGGCTCAACGCGACCGGCACGCCATCGGCCGCCGCGCCCGATCGCTCGACCGCATCGATCGCCTGCCCATTCAACCGCCGCGCCAGCCCGTCCACACCGATCGCCCCCTCAGCCGCGCCTACGGCCACCAACCGCAACCCGTCCGCGCCCGACCGCAATCCCAATCCATGCGCCTCGACCAATGGCGCAATCGCGGCCCGCACATCGCTCCCGCTTGCCGCAAAACCATCCACCGTCACCAGCCCGTCGCCCGCCAGCCGCCCCGCGCTCAACATCGCCGCCACTGCGCCGATCGGCACCGGCCCGGCATCGGCCTCCACCTCGAACGTCAGCGACGGGATACGATTGCCATAATCGGCCAGCGTCAGATCCTCGAACACCACATAGGCGATCCCCCGATGCGCCGGTGTCAGCCCCACGCCCTCCGCCGCCGCGATCAACGGATCGACCGGCTGGTCCTCGCCGCCGCCATGGACGCGAAAGGCCGACACTTCGGTCTTGAAATCCCCCGCGGCCCCGCGCAGCAGATTGCCGTCCGCCCAGATGCGCCGGACCTGCCCGATCGCCCGCGCCGACAGCGCCACCGCGAAACTCGCCGAATAGGCATAGTTGGTCACGCTCGGCCGCCCCTTGCCGCCGCCGCGCTTGCTCTTTGTTTCCTTCAGGTCGGTCGCCCAGATCACCGTCCCCGCCACCCGCATCGTCCCGAACAGCTTGGGGACCTGCGTGCCATAGCTCGACGTCTGCAATTGCAGGTCGGCCAGCCGCGCCCCCTCGCGCCCCTTGGGCTTGAACAAGACCTGATTGTCGATGACATTGCCGATCACCGCGCCGATCGCAGCGCCGATCGGCCCGCCCAGCACGGTCCCCACCGCCGTCAGCACCACCGTCGCCATATATGTCTCCTGAAATCCATGCCCGTTCGTTTCGAGCGAAGTCGAGAAACAAGGAGCGCGACGCTATGCGGAGCACCACCACCCGATCACCGGCCATGGCGACACCCCCGGCATCTCCACCACCCGCCCGATCCCCGCATGGGCGTGAATAAACCCCGCCCCCGTCCCGATCATCAGATGCAGCTGCAACGGCCCCGGCCGCACCAGCGCCAGGTCGCCCGGCTGCTCTTGCGCCACCGGCCGCAATCTCGCCGCGCGCAGCCATTGCTCCGCCCGCCCGACATCCCCGCTCCGCAGCCCATAGGCGCAATGCGCCGCCCGCCCCATCGCCAGCGCCGCCAGCCCCACGCAATCCAGCCCCGCGCGACTGCGCCCATGCAACCGGAACGGCACGCCGACCAAAGCCCGCGCGCGCTCGACCACCGTGCTCATGCGCCGGGATAGCGGGTCAGCAGGTCCATCCCCGGCAGATAAGGCTCCCCGCGAAAATTGACCGCGTTGGCAAACCGCGCCGCACAGGTCGCCAATTGCCGGTCGCACCCTTCCGTCAACAACGCCAACGTCCCCGCCGCCACCGCAAAGACCGGCGGATCGGCCAGCACCACCCCATCCACGCCATTGTCGATCACCGCCTGCGTCAGCCCCGCATTGGCTCCGCTCAGCCAGCGCAACGTGCCGAAGGCGTAAACGCCCGCCACCAGCTCGCCAACCGCAACATCCGCATCCTCCACCGCACTCACCGTCACGATCTTGCGACGCCCCGCCATATCGACCCGGCACGCCCCGTCACCCAGCCTGGCCCGGCAATCGGGCGATGTCGATGGCGCCACCGGGCCATTGAGCACCGCCGCCGCGCCCAGCAATTCCGCGGTAAACGCTCCGCCCTTGCGCGCCACCGCACCAATCTCGCCCCGCGCCAGCAGCAGCCACAGCGCGCCGGGCTCCTCCCCCAAAGCCCCCCATTGCGTCAGCCGCAACTCCAGCGCCGCCCCGTCCCAGCGCCCCGCCATCAGGTCCGCCTCGCCGATCGCATCGCTCGACAGCGCGCCCGCCACGTCGCTATCCTCACCGTCCAGGCCGATGCCTGCGCGCACCGCCGACGGCGTCATTCCCGGCGCGGCGCGATAGGTCAGCCCGCCTATGTCCAGATCCCGATCATGGCTGGTCAGCCCGATCGTCACCCCGTCCCGCCGCTCGATCCGCCAGCAAAAGGCCAGCGTATTGAGCGGCGCGCCCAACCTCTCCGCATCGCTCATTCCCGTATCTCCATCAACGGCACCGACGGCGCTTCGCCTGCGGCGAAGGTCGCCCGGTTGATGTCCAGCCGGTCCTCGGCAAAGCGCACCGGCACGTCGAACCGGTAACCGGCGCTCAGCACCACGCCCGCGCCCGGCGCATCGTCGAACGCGATCACGCCCAGCCCCGCATGGCTCCACCCCTCGGTCATCTCGACCCCGTCGGCCGCTACCCGGATGCTCCCCGCCACCGGCCGGGTGATGATCCGCCCCTGCGCCTCCTCGCCCGCGCCATAATAGCGCATCAACTGGAACGTCGCCCGTACCCCGTCGCCAATCCCCAGCCGCTGGTCGATCGGCGAAGGCGCTACGCCCGGCGCGCCGCTGCGGTCGTCATAGGGGTCGGTGAAACGGAACCCGCGCGCCGCGCCCCTGCGCGCGCGAAAGAAAGCGATCAGCGCCGCAATATCCGCCTCAGACCGCACCCCAGGCCCCGCGTCGAACGACAGCCGCGCATCCGCCCAGTCGCTGCTACGGCGCTCATGGCCGGACGGGCTTTCCACGATCTGCGTCGAAAAAGCCGGCGACAGGCTCGCCTCACGCCCAATCGCCAGCGGAAAGATAATATCGTCAAAGGCTTGCATATCATCCTCCCCATCGATGCTGAAGCAGGTGAAGCCGTCGCGACACACCTGCGGCAGCGCCCAGACGAACGTCTGCGCCGTCCCCCGCGCCACCGAAGCCTGCGCCGCCGCGCTAATCTCCCGCCATTGCCCCGCCTGTTCGGGCAACAGCACAAAGCCCGAAAAATAATGCTGCTCGGCAATCGGATAGCCCAGCCGCGCCGTCGCCAGGTCCACGCCCCGCGCGGTCAGCCCCGGCCGTCCTTCGGTCACCCAGTCGTAATCTTCCAGTTGCAGCACGTCGAAAGCCGGCGCTGCCCAACCGACCGGCATATTGGCTCGCTTGGCCTCCGGCGCGCGCGGGTCCAAGATCGTGGGCAAATAAGCCAGCAAATGCGTCACCGCCCCCGGAGCGACCATCTTCACCGCCGCGCACAAAGCCGCCGTCGACGCCGCCAGCAAAGCCCCCGCCGCATCCAGCAACGCACATTGCGCGCTGTCCAGTGCGCTGCGCACATCCGCGATCGAAACCGGACTCCCGCCCAATGCCGCCCGCGCCGCATCGTCGTACAAACAGATACGCCCGTCCCCCGGCATCACCCACCACCAGGGTTCACCGACCTGAAACAGGATCGGCAATCCCGCTTCCAACCCAATGAAAACAAAAGCCCCAGCTATCTGCTGCAAATAGCCCATCGCCCCGCCATGCGCCGGCGACAACAACGTCGATGGCGGCACCCATCCGGTCAGCGCCGGATCGCCATTCTCCGCCCGCTGCTTCCAGTCGTTCCAGCAATGCGCGTCGAACAATTCATAGGATAGCGACCAGATGACGCCGAACCCCAATGCCTTCGCCCGCGCCGCAAAGTCCCGATGCCAGGCCGCGCACGGCGCGTTCAGCACACCGCCCGCCAGACTAACGTAAAGTCCCTCGCCCACGCGTTCGAGCCGGAAATAATGGCTCATGCCCACATAATGATTGATCGCCCCGCGATAACCCAGCGCCTGGATCGCGTTCACCACCCGCTCGGGCGTCTGGTTGAAACAATCGTCGTAGCCAGTCGCCATGGACAGCCCATGTTCGGGCAGCATGACGTCGCCGATGGTCAGCATCGATCCCGCCCCGTTACAGGCGATCCCGCTCAGTTCCGCCCATCCTTCGACCGCCGCGGCAAACGGCGTGTCGCCCTCGTCATAGCCGGGCGGCACCAGCGAAATGAACATCCGGTCGACATCGCCCGCCCACACCGGACCTCCCTCCTCCGGCAGATCATAGCCGCCCATCAGCGCCGCAAAATCCAGCGTGATGAAAGCATCTTCCGGCACGCCTTGGGCATAGTTCCACAACCGCACATACCAGGCGCGTGGATTGCCCTCTTGGTCCCGCCCCTCGATCGTCAGCGTCGGCCCATGCGTCTCGTCCAATGTCCGCACGCCGCCGCTGCGCCACCGGAACGACAGCACGCAATCCCGAAAATCCCGATCCGTGTCATAGGCCAGCAGAGGATGGCTCCACTGGTCAGCCGCGTCCCAGATCAGCCCGGCCAGATCGCCCGACCCGTAAAACACCGCATCCACCCGCAAAGCATCCGGCGCGCTCGTCACCACGCTCGCCATCATCGGCCGCGGGAAATTGACGGTCCAATGCGTCGCGGCGAAGCGCTTGATCCAGCGCGTCTCCTGCCCCCGCCGCGCATCCGCCAGCCAGTAATCGATCCTGCCCATCAGCCCAGCGCCCCTTTCACCGCACGCGCCACCTGCCGCGCGCTGCGCGCCAGCAACCGCGGCTCGCTCTCCCCGCCGCGCCCCGTCACGGCGATACTCACCCGCACGTCGCGCCCGCCGCCACTGCCGCCCGCGACCACCTGCCCGCTGCTCGTCGGCACGAACATTTCCGGCCCACGCTCGCCGACCATATAGGCCCGCCCCGGCGTCACCGGCCCGCCCGTCGCCCGCCCCGGCAGCCCCAATGCCGACGTCAGCAGCGACGCCCCCAGGCTCGCCAGCCCACCTGCCCCGCTACCACCGCCGCCAACTGCCGACCGCAAAGCGCTCGCCGCAATCTCGTCCAGCACGCTCACCGCGATCCGCCGCAGATCCTCGAACCCGAACTTGCCGGTCCGCACCGCGCGCATCAGCCCCTGTTCGATCCGCCGCCCGGCCCTGTCCGCGCCATCGCCCAGCGGCCCTTCCAGCCCCGCCCGCATCGCCTCGACATCGCGGCTCAGCCCCTGCGTATCGGCCCGCACCCGCACCACCAGCGTCTCGATTTCCTCGTCCACCAGCGCCTCCTCATAAAAACAAACCTTCTCCCCACGGGGGAGAAGGATACGAAGCCTTGGCAGCTTGCTGCCTAGGCGCAGTTGGAAGAGCGGGGATTCCAAGCCAGACCTAATCCGGCATCACCCCCATCAACCGCGCCAACTCGCCGCCATCCACGCCATCCCCCGGCGCTTCCTCCCCCCGCGCAGCCCTCAGCACCGCCGCCAGTTCCGCCGGGGTCGCGCGCCAGAACTCGTCGGGCCGCCAGCCCAGCAGCCATCCGGCTACACCCGCCAGCCGCCCCGCGGCATCCGAAAACCGCGTCACTTCCCCGCCAATATCTGCTGCAAAATCGCTTTCAGCACCGGCGTCACCTTGGCCAGCCCAACCGCGACCACCGCCTCGCCCAGCGCCTCGCGGCTCACCGCCTCGCGATCCACCAGACAATGCCAGAACAAAGCCACCAGATCGGCCAGCGACAATTTCCCATCCGCCGCCCGCTCGACCAGCTCGAACAGCGGTCCCAATTCCGCCTCCGCCGCCACCAGCGCCGCAAAACTCGGCCGCAGCGCCAGCACCTCCCCGCCCAGCGCCAACGCCGCCTCGCCCCGCACGTCGTTCGCCCCGGTCATTCGCTCACCACCGCGCCGGAGCTTTCGAGGCTCAGCGCATAATTGCGCTCGCCATTATAGTCGCCGGCATAGTCCAGCCGCGTGACCAGGAACCGCCCGCGCATCCGCTCGCCGCTCTCGAAGCTCAGCTCATAATCCTCGATCGTGCCCGACAGCGCATGGTTGCGGATGCGCACCTCCGCCGCAGAACCCGTGAACAGCCCTGCCGCCGACACGCTGACCGATCGCACTCCCGCGCCCGACAGCAATTCGCGCCAACCGCCGCTATCCTTGCTGGTGATGTTCACCGCCTCGCCATTCACCGACAGCTGCGTGGTCCGCATCCCGGCCACCGTTGCATATGTTGCAGGCATGTTTCCGTCGCTCACTTTGAGCAGAAACGCACTTCCCTTTTCGACGCCCATGGCGCATTCTCCAGCCAAGCGATGCCGCGTCGAAAGCACCCTGCTTTCGCCCGGAAAATCGCGAAAAAATAACAGACTCGGATGGCATTCGACCGTTCGGTCGCAGCGTGGACACGCCGCCATCGACGTGAAGACGCCGCTATGGAGAGGTTTCTATGATTGTTGCCGCCGCACTCATGATGATGCTGGCCACCGCCCCGTCCGCCCCCAACTCAGCCGACGCGGTCGGCACCGGTCGCAAGGAATTTTCCAAATGCCTCAGCGCCCAGGTCCAGCCCGCGCTGGAAAAGAAATTGCCGGTCGGTGATTTTCAGTCTGGTATGAGGAAGGCCTGCGCCGACAAGGAAGCCGCCTTCCGCGCCGCCATCGTCGCCCAGAATAAGGCCGACAAGATGGCCGACGCCGCCGCCAACAGCGACGCCGACGAACAGATCGCCGAATATGTCGACAAGATCACGAGCGAATATGAGGAAAACAGCCAGCCGGGCTGACCTTTCTTCTCTCGCCCCCGCTTAGAGGGAGAGATACGCAGGCTTGGCAGCGCAGCGGCCGAGCCGCAGTTGAGAGGGGGCACACGCCCCCTCATTCCCGCACCACGCGCAACCGATAATCGATCACCGCCCGCCACCCCACAGCCGCGCCCGCGCCATCTCGCGCCACCCGCGACCGCACCAGCCGCGCGGTGACTATCCGCCACCCATCCTGCGCCTGCGCCTGACCGATCGCCGGATCGATCCGCGCGATCATCCCCGCCAGCCGCGCCGGCGTCTCGTCGGCACTGCGCACGCCGATGGTCAGCCGTACCTCGCGCCCCTCGACATCCTTCCCGCCCCAGTCCGCCCCGATACACTCGCCGACATGGCCATAGGGCGCGCTCGCCCGCCCCGGCTCGCCGTCATACAGGCCGTTCAGCCCGTCCATCAGCGCCCCGTCCGCGCGCAATGCGGCGATCACCGCCGCCCGTGCCGCCACTTCCGCACTCATAACCCGTCCCTCCCGGCGTCCCGCACCGCCAGATCGCGCCACCAGCGCCCCGCCAGCCCCGGCGCGGACGCCCGCACCGCCTCGCCCTCGATCGTCGCCGCCACCCCGGCCGCCTCCAGCGCCGCGACGATCCGCGCCCGCCGCCGCGCCGCCCGCGCTTCCACCAGCGCCACCAGCCCCGCCCTCACGCCAGCCGCATCCGCCGGAACGGCCGCCACAGCGCGCTCACCACGGCGGGCGGCGCGCTTTCGCCGCCCCGCGCCACGAAATGCTCCGCCGCCAGCCGCACGATCCCCTGGCGCAGCGCTTCGGGAAGGCCGTTCAATTCCGCCGCCAGCCCCGCCTGGTATCGCACCGCCAGCCGCCGCCCGTCGCCCGCGCGGGTCGACCGCACCCATCCGTCGCCCGCCGCATCGATGTCGATCGCATAGGCGTCGACCGGCAGCATCTCCGCCACCCCGTCGGCATCCACCGCCTCGACCGCCTCGATCGCCGCCACCGGCCGCGCCGACAGTCTCTGCCAGCCGCCGTCGCCCGCCACCGTCTCGCGCGCCGCCCGCGCGATCAGCCATTGGCCGATAAATTGCTCGCACAGCGCCGCCGCGCTGCGCAGCAACCCGGCCAGCACGGCGTCCTCCGTCCCCGTCTCGATCCGCAAATAGGCCTTCAGCTCCGCCAGCGATGCCGCCAGCGTCCCGCTTTCGCTCTCTTCCACCATCGTTCAGCGCTCCTCCACCCGCATCGTCACCGACCGCTCGTCCACCTGCCCGTCGGACAAGGTGACGCGGTTGGTCAGCCGATAGACGCGCCCCACCACGCCCCCGTTCAGCCGCACACTGCTGCGCTGCGATTCAAAGGCTTCCGCCTCCGCCACCAGCCCGCCCGTCTCGACCGGGCTCACCGTCCACAGGCTGGCGACCAGGCTCTGCCCGGCCAGATAGGCGGACCAGTCGATCGCATGATCCACCCGCGCCTGCGGGTCTTTGACATATAGGCTCATCGGACCTTGCTCCCCTTATCCACATCGGGCCGCATCGCCCCCTCGCGTGCGGCCACCCGCGCGCCCTGCCCCGGCCGGACGCCCCAGCCCCATGGTCCCGGCCAGGTCGCCGACCGCACATCCGCCAGCGGTCGCCCGCCGATCGCCTCACCCGCCAACATGGTCGCCTCCCGTTTCCAGCGCATCCAGACGCGCCGCCAGCGCCGCGATCGCGCGCCGCTGCCACACCGCTTCCAGCGCGAAACATTCGTCGTAACGCAGCCCCCAACGGTCACCGGCCGCGCGGGCCGGCCGCACGATCGCGCCGTCCTCCCCGCGCAGTTCCGGCTCCGCATCCCAACGGTCATGGCACAGCAATCCCCACCGGACCGCCGCTCCTTCGCCCAGCCGTCCGTCGATCGCCTCGCGCACCTGTTGCGCCACCAGCCCCAGATGCCATCGCGCCGCATCGCCCTTGTCCGCCACCGCATCGGCAAAGCGATAGCGCCGCCACGCAACCGCGCCCCAGGCATCGATCAACGCGGTATCGACCGATCCCAGGTCGCATTTGGCGCGCGCATCGGACGTGTTGATCGTGCCGGTCGCCGCATAGATGGTCGACCATCGGTTGGTGGACAGCCCAAAACTGCTGCTATTGTCGATACTGGGATAGATGATGCCGACATGATCGATGACGACACGTTCGACCAGCGCGCTGCTCGCCGCATTGGTCTCGCTCTTCATCAGAAAAGCCAGGCCCATCTGATCGACGTCCGTGCCGGTATGCTTGCCTGCGATCAATGCGCCGCGCCGTCCGGTCCCCTTGCGGCCAAAGGCGATGCCAGCGGCATAATCGCCCATCGCTGCGGTTCCCAGCCCCGACGCATTGAGGAACAGGCTGCCCAGCGCGCCCGATGAGGCGGGCGTCCCCAGGTCGATCGCCACCGTCGAAATCGCTTGCAGGATGGGCGATGCGGCCAGCGCGGAAAAATAGGGCGTCGCAATATCGCCGCCCGTAATCGCCACCGCGCTCGCCGCCTGCGTCGCCATGCTACCCAGGCCGCTTATGTCCGTGCTGGGGATGGTCGCGCTCGCACTCATCGCCGCCGCGCCATTGCCCTTCACATATCCGGTCAGGCTCGCCGCCCCGCTCCCGCCGCGCGCCACCGGCAACTGTCCCGACCAACCGACGGTGATCGACGCGGCGTTCAGCAACGCGCTCGCCGCGCCGCCGCCCAGCGTCAGCGTGACATTGCTATCGTTCGTTCTGGTCAGCGCGCTCCCGGTCGGAAACGTCGCCAGCGCCCCGTCGCCGCGCAGATATTGCGCGCTGGTCCCGCCGGGCGCAAAGGCATGGCTGTGCGTCCCCGCCGCAACGCCGTTGGTCGATGCCAGCGTCACGCTCGACGGCGTGCCCATCGTCACGCTGCCCGCCGCCGCGATCGTCGCGAACGCCATGCCGCTGCCGGCCGACACGGCGGTCACCGTCCCGGCGGTGGAGGATGTGCCAGCGCCGATATAGGATCGGAACGCCGCGCCATTGGCCAGCGTCAGCGCCCCGCGCCCGAACCCGCTCGTCGCCAGCGCCGCGATCGCGCTCAATTCGCCGTTCGCCGCCTGCTTGCCCGCCAGCGCCGCCTCCAGCCCGGCGACCTCGTTCAGCCCATGACCATGCGCGTTGACCTGCGCCACCCAGCCCGCATGCAGCGCCAGCCCGACATACTTCTCGCCCGCAACGAAATCCACCGCGCCGCCGCCTGCCGAAGACGCTTGCGGCGTGCGCAGCAACCGGCCCTCGCCATCTAATCCGCCCGTCCCGGCCTCCCATTGGCCAGGATCAACTACCCCCTGAATGACATAGGGAAAGGTCGCACCAGGACCAAGCGCCGCGGCAAAGCCGCGATAGCCCGGCAATGGGCCGCCCAGCACCAGCGGCCCATCGCCGCCCGCATGGCACGTCTCGCGCACCAGGTCCGCCATCTCCAGTTCCGTGATCGCCACGCCCGCCCCCTCACAAAAAAAGGGGGAGCGCAAGGACGCCCCCCCAAAAGCTTCTCCCATGGGGGAGAAGGATACGCAGCCTTAGCCCGCAGGGCTTAGGCGCAGTTGGATGAGGGGGAACAACGCCTCCCCCCCAACCCTTACGCCGTGGCGAACTTCATCAACTTGATCGCCTCGCTGTTCGCCACAGCGCCGCCGATCCGCTTGACGGCGTAGAAATGCACGAACGGCTTGTTGCTGAACGGATCGCGCAGAATGCTCGTCTCGCTGCGTTCGGCGATGACATAACCGGCCTGGAAATTGCCGAAAGCGATCGACAGGCTGTTCGCGGCGATATCGGGCATGTCCTCCGCCTCGACCACCGGATAACCCAGCAAGGTCGCGGGCTGTCCGCCCACCAGGCCCGGCTGCCAGATGAACGCGCCGTCGGTCGTCTTCATCTTGCGGATCACCGCCAACGTGGCGCTGTTCATGACGAAGCTTGCCCCCTGGCGGTATGGCGCGCGCAGGCTCTGGACCAGGTCGACCAGCTTGTCCTGCGGGTTGGTGGCGAAGGCGCCCGCCGCGCCCGACGCCAGATATTGCAACGAACCGAAGGCGCGCACGCTGTCCGCCTCATTGGTCGTCGTATAGGTCAGGAAGCCCTTGGGCTTGTTGGTCCCGTTGCCGTTGACGAAGGCTGCGCCCTCCGCCACCGCAAACTCGCGCGCGATCTCGCTGGCCAGCCAGGCTTCGACATCGAACTGCGCATCGTCCAGCATCGCCTGGCTGGCCGCCGGATTGGCGAACAGCTCGCCGCTGGGCGGCGCGATCTCGTTGAACAAAGGCGTCCCCGTCTCGGCCCGCGCGCCCGTCTCGCTGGCCCATCCCGACGCGATGCCGCCCGACGTCACCAGCTTGCGATAGCCCGCCGTCCCGGTGCGCACCACATTGGCGATGCCCCGGATCGGCGAAATCGCCTTCAGCGTCGCGCCGATCAACTGGTCGATCTCGCGCGGCACCGCAAAGCCGCCCGCCGCCGAAGTCGCCCCAGAAAAGCTCTTCAGCTCCACGCCCGCCTCATGCCCCTGCCGCAGATAGCGATCGACAAACGCAGCCCGCGCCGGGTCCACCGCGCCGCCCTTCACGCCATCCAGCGCCGGCCGCTGGGCGGCCCGCAACGCCCCCTTCAGCGCCGCAATCTCCCCCTCCAATCCATCGATCCGCTCCCCCTGCACCACCGCATCGAACCGCGCTTCCAATGCGTCCGTCACCTGATCCGTCATGCCCGTCTCCACAAAAAAGGGCGGCCCAAACGGACCACCCATATTCTCCTCGCCCCTTGGGGGAGAGGATACGAAGTCTTGGCGGCATAGCCGCCTAGACGCAGTTGGCGAGGGGAGCCGCGCCCTTGCCGCTGCTCAACCCTTTGCCCATAAAGCCGTCATGTCCCTGAAACTCGCCACCGATGGCGCCCAGCACATCCCCGCCGCGCTCGACGCCAACTCCTTGGCCACCATCGAAGCCGCGCTTGCGCCCGAACCCACCGATCGCGCCGGGCTGCGTCTCGCCAGCCTGCCGGCGCTCACGACCATGCTAAGCTCCACCGGCACGATCGGCCGCCACGCCGCCACCCTGCTGGGCGACGCCGCGCGCCCGGTCCGGGCCATCCTCTTCGACAAAAGCGCCACGACCAACTGGGCGCTCGGCTGGCATCAGGATCGCACGATCGCGGTGCAACAGCGGATCGAAACGCCCGGCTTTGCCCCCTGGACCGTCAAGTCCGGCATCCAGCATGTCGCTCCACCGCAATCGCTGCTCGACCGGATGCTGACCCTGCGCATCCATCTCGATCCCGTCGATGCGCAGAACGCCCCGCTGCTGATCGCCCCTGGCTCGCACCGCCATGGCCGGGTCGCCGAAACCGACGTCGCCGCGCTGGTCGATCGCGGCGGCACCCATGCCTGCTTCGCCGCACGCGGCGACATCTGGCTCTACGCCACCCCGATCCTTCACGCCTCCGAAGCCGCGACAGACCCGCGCCACCGCCGCGTCCTGCAACTCGACTACAGCGCCGACTTGCTGCCCGGCGGCCTGGAACGGCTGGGCGTCACGTAACAAACCCTCTCCCCTGTGGGGAAGAGGGATACGCAGCCTTGACGGCGAAGCCGTCTAGGCGGAGTTGGGAGAGGGGGAAGCCCCCTCCACCGCCACCACCCGCGCCAGATCCTGCATCGGATGCGTCACCAAACTCACCTCCACCAGCTCCAGCCCCAGCAATTCGCGCGGTCCCTCCCCGCGCGCCTCGCGCACCCGATATCCGAACGACAGCCCGTCGAGCGCCCCGGCCTTGAGCGCCGCCGCCGCCGCGCGCCCCGCCGCGGTGCGCTGCGACACGCGCCCGATCACCCGCAGCCCGCGCGCATCTTCCCGCGCCGTCTCGACGACACCGATCACGCTGCCCGGCCCATGCTGCCACAACAACGGCACGCCGGCCGCATCGATAGCCCCGAACGCGCCCGCCCGCACCACATCCCCGCCCCGGTCCACCCGGTCGAAAATCGCCGCATAGCCGGCAAAACGTATGTCGCCATTCATCCCAATCTCCGTTCGTCCTGAATAGTCCCTGAGCGAAGTCGAAGGGACGTATCGAAGGATCATCCGCGCCGCTGCGTCGATACGAGCACGAACGGACGGTGCTTCGGGGCCGATGCTATCCGCGCATCAATCCTACCAACCCCACCTTCACCGCGATCCCCAGCACGACCAGCGCCATCACGATCCGCACCGCCCAGCCGATCACCGCCCCACGCGCCGCCTTCTTCGCGTCGCGCCAGGCGGACAGCAATTCGCGCAGCTCGCGCATGTCGCCCTCCGCGTGGCCGTCGGCCAGCCCCAGCCGCTCCAGCGCCCGCCCCGCGCCCAATTCGCTCGCCTCCTCGATCAGCGCGCGGATCATCACCATGTCTGCCCCGCCCGGCACCCCCTCGGCCTGCGCCACCAGCCGCGCCAGCATGTCACCATCCCATTTCATACATCCCGCCTTCCCATGGGGACCGCCCATGCCTATTGGGGCGCGCATGAAACGCACGCCGCGCAAAATCCTGATCCTGCTCGTCCTGGTCGCGCTCGGCGCCGTCGCCTGGCATTTCGGCCTCTTCCGCGCCGGCGACTGCCTGATCCAGGGCGGCCGCTGGAACAGCGACACCGGCGTCTGCCGCCTCGACAGCCTGGCCCGCCCGTCAGAGTAAAAGATTGTCGCGCAGAGGCGCAGAGAACGCAGAGCAAAAAGAAAGCCGCCAAAGGCAGCAATCTCTCTTCCTTCTCCCCGCCCTCAGCGCCTCTGCGCGAACCCTCAAATCCCCAGCATCGCCTTCTTCTCGTCCGCCGATAGGAAATCCGCCCCCGCCACCCGCTCCCAAAGCGCCGCCCGCTCATCCGACAGCGCCGGCACCGCATCCAGGTCCGCTTCGATCCCCAGCCCCGGCCACCAATCGCCCAGCCCCTGCGCCAACGCCCCGCACATCTTCGCCACCAGCGGCAAGATCGCCTGCCGCCACAGCGCCTTGTTTGCCTCCCGATAATTGGCGTAGCTATTGTCGCCAGGCAGCCCCATCAGCATCGGCGGCACGCCAAACGCCAAAGCGATTTCCCGCGCCGCCGCGGCTTTCAGCCCCACGAAATCCATCTCCGCCGGGGTCAGGCTCATCGCCTTCCAGCTTAGCCCCCCCTCCAGCAGCATCGGCCGTCCCGCGTTCGCGGCACCGGCAAAGGCCACCTCCATCTCGCGCTTCACCCGCTCGAACTGGTCGGGCGACAGCACCGATCCGTCGCCCGGATCATAGACCATCGCCCCGCTCGGCCGCGCCGCGTTGTCGAGCAGCGCCTTGTTCCACACGCTCGCCGCGTTGTGGATCGCCACCGCGCCCGCCGCCGCACCGACACAGCCCAACCCATAATGATCGTCCAGCGGATGCAGCGCCTTGATGTGCAGCATATTGGTCCGCCCCGCGCCATCTTCGGGCGTCAGCCGGGTCACGCTCTCCCCCACCCGATACAGATAGGCCGCCGGCCATCCGCGCGCATCGGCCTCCACGCTCACCCGTTCGGGCCGCAGCGCGAACAGCTCGGCCGGCATCCCGTCCGCCCCGGCGATCACCTGCACATAGGCATTGCCGTGCAGCAGCAAATGGCAAGCCAGCGTCTCGACCAGCCCCTGCCCCGCCGACGCCCGCCCGACCAGCGCCAGCACGCGGGCCGCATCCTCGATGCCCCGCACCTTTAACGCGCACGCGCCCGCCCCTTCCGACACCAGCCGCATCGCCCGCTGCGCGATCGGATTGCCCATCACCCCGGCGCGCAACTGCGCCTCATAACTGGCCGGCCATTCCCCCAGCGCCACCGCGCCCGATCCCCAGGCGCGCGCCAGCACCGGCCGCGCATCCACCGGCCCCACCGCACCAAGCGCAGCCTTCGTCCCGAACCATTTCATGAACATGTCCCCAAACGCAAAAACCCTCTCCCCAGCGGGGAGAGGGTTAGTGAAGGTCAGCGGCGTCAGCCGCCTACCGAAACTGGAAGAGGGGGCTGAGAGCGATTTCCAGTCAAATGGAATCATCTGACGACCCGGAAATCGCGTAAAACCAACAGCATAGAGCGGTTGATCCGGTGCAATCGGATCGCAAACCGCTCTAGCCCGCCCTCATCGATCGCGCATCACGGCCGGGCCGCAGCCCGCGTCAATCCACGCGCGACACGAAATCCGCGACCGGTCGCCGCACCTTCTTCAGGTTGACCAACCAGTCGCCTTCTTCGGCGCGATAGCCCACCGGCATCATCACCACCGATCGCAACCCGCGCGCGCGCAGGTCGAGGATCGCGTCCAGCGCATCGGGATCGAACCCCTCCATCGGCGTCGCATCCACTTCCTCAAACGCCGCGGCGGTCAGGGCAATGCCCAGCCCGACATAGGCCTGCCGCGCGGCATGTTCGAAATTGGTCTGCGCGTCGCGCTGCGGATAGCTGCCCAGCAACTGCTGGCGATACGCTTCCCAGCCCTCATTCTTGAAACCGCGCTCGTCATTGACCAGGTCGAACATATGGTTGATCCGCTCGGGCGTATAATTGTCCCACGCGGCAAAGACGATCAGGTGCGATGCATCCACGACCTGCGCCTGGTCCCAGGCGATCGCCCTGATCTTCTCGCGCACATCTGCGTTGGTGACGACGATCACCTCGAACTGCTGCAACCCGCTCGACGTCGGCGCCAGCCGCACCGCTTCCAATATGCGCTCCAGCGTATCTTCCGGCACTTGCCTTTCCGGGTTCATCTTCTTGGTGGCGTAGCGCCAGTTCAACCGGTCGATCAGCATAAAGCAAACTCCTCATCCATGAAGCCGCGCCAGCCTAAGCCCGGCGCATGACGCCCTGATGTAGAGCCTCCCGCCCGAAAATAAAGGTATCACATCAAAACTGGCCTAGCTCAGCCCGCGCGGAAAGCCAGGGCGGTCCGCAAGCGACCAGGGCCGGATCGCCTTACTCCCTTCGCGTTCAGAGGAGCCCCTCCTGCAACCACAGGAAGCCCTCGTCACCCCGGCCCCTTCGACAGGCTCAGGACAGGCTTGATCCGGGGTCCCGCTTGTCTTCGTCCATCGCCCGGAAGGAAGCGGGATGCCGGGTCAAGCCCGGCACGACGGAACGGGGCTGCTAACGACCAATGCCAGACTGGCAGCTATTGCCGTGGAATGTTTAAGCGTTTTTCTGCCATAGACAGAAATCGTTTCAGGCGCTTTTCTGCGCCCTTGTAGCGCGGGCATGGAAAGCCGATTGCGATGATATATTCGTCGTTCAGATATTCATTTCCGTGGCTTGCTACGATTGCGGACCTAATCCGGTCTTGGCGTGGCTTGTAGTGCTTATTGTAGAGGCGTTTCGTGCGCTCCGCAGACATCCCATTGCAGCGCATCTCGTTAAAGGTTTCGTGCGAAAGTGCTTCTCGGAAAACATCGAAATCTTGAAGTGGCGCTGCATCAGTGACGGCGGCAGAGGCTGATGCGGCAAGAAGATATATCCAACTCATGCCCGGTCATATCACGTCGCTAGAAGCAGGCATTGTCCGCTCTCCACCCCTTTTCGTCATTCCCGCGAAGGTAGGAATCCATCTCCCAACCTTTCGACACGGCGCAAAGGCGGGAGATATATCCTCGAAACGAGGCACGTGACTCGTTTCGACCACGCGGCGATGACGGCATAGGAATGGGGTGCCCGCAACCCACCCCCCCTCACATCCCCCGCACCCGTGCCTCGCCCCGCTTCCCCAACATCAACTCCGTCAGCGCCCACACCAGCGCATCGGCCCGATCTGGCGACCGCCCCGGCCCGACATAGCCGCCCCCCGCGATCAGCCCACACATCTCGTCCTCCAGCGCGGGGAAAGCGCCGCGATGCATCACCCGCCTGGCCTCATAAAGCGCCGCCACCGGCTCGGCCCGCGCCACCTTGCCCCGGCTCGCATGGACCAGCTTCACCGGCATCGCCGCCTCCGCCGCGCGCAGCACGCTTTCCACCATCGCCCCGCCATTATTCGCCTCGGCCACCACCTTGTCCGCGTCATGGACCAAGGCAGCGGCCGCCACCGCCCGCGCCCAGCCTTCGGGCGACTGGCCCGTAACGCTGGCGTCAGCGATCACATAAGCGCGCCCGTCGCCACCAACCCCCGCCACCACGATGCCGCACGCGTCCCCGCCCGCCGACGCCGGCGGATCGACCGCCACCACCACCCGGCTGAGCGCGCCCGGCACATGCGCCACCCGGCACCGCTCGACAAGCAAGCGCGTCCACAAAGCGCCCTCCACTTCCTCGATCAATTCGCCGTCCAGTTCCTGCCGCCCCAGCCGCGTGCCGCCATAACTGGCCGTCATGGCGTCAACAAAGCCCTCAGCCAGATGCGCGACATTCTCCGCCGTCCGCCCCCGCGTCACCACAACGTCATCGCGCCCATCGTCCTTGGCCTGCGCCACCAGCGCCCGCACCAGTGGCACCGGCCGCGGCGTGGTCGTCGCCAGCACTTGCGGCCGCGCACCCAAGCGCAATCCCATCATCAGATTATGCCACGCCGCCTCGCCGCCCGCCCATTTGGCGATCTCGTCGGCCCAGCCATGGCTGAACTGCGGCCCGCGCAGCCCCTCCGGCTCGGCCGCGCCGAACAGGCTCGCCACCGCGCCATTGGGCCAGGTCAGCTTACGCAGCGCGGGCGCATAGGCCGGCCGGTTCCACCAGGGCGCGATCGCCAGCAGGCCCGACGCCCCCTCCACCATCACGCTGCGCGCCTCGCCCAGCGTCGCGCCGACCAGCGCGATCCGCGCCTGCGGATCGGCCTCGGCAATCCCCCGCACCCATTCTGCCCCGGCCCGCGTCTTGCCAAAGCCGCGCCCCGCCATCATCAGCCAGATGCGCCAGTCGCCCGGCGGCGCCAATTGCGCGGGCCGCGCCAGATACAGCCATTCCCGCTCCAGCCGCTCCGCCGACGCCCCGTCCAGCCGCTTCAATATCGCCGCCCTGGCACGCCGATCGTCGCCGGCCAGAAAAACCTGATCCGAAACCTCCATCGCGCTCCCCTGCCAACCGCCAGTCCACAGACATGAAATCCGCAGACACAAAAAAGGCCGCCCGAAGGCGGCCTTCCCAAAAATCTCCGCGCGACCCTCTCTACTTGCGCGGCGCCATCCCGCCAAAGGTCACCAGGCTCTCCGCCCCATCCTTCGCCACCGCCGCCACGCCGATGAAATGATCGTCCACGACGATATCCTTCAACACCGTCTCGGTCGCCCCCGTCACGGCGCGGCTGTCGGTCCAATCCTGCGCATCGGCCCGCCGCCAATAGAGCTTGTAACCCGCCGCCCCCGGCACCGCGTCCCAAAACACCCGCGTATCCATTGACAATGCCCCGTCCAGCGACACGCTCGCGGGTGCCGCCGGCGCATCTGCCAACTGCCGCAGCGCCGCGACGTTCAACGCCGTCACCTTCGCCAGATAGGGGAAATCCATCCCCGCGACGGTATCGCCATAGACCCGGCCACCCTCGGTCCGCAGATCCTGATGCTGCCGGTCGTAATTCTCGATCCCCACCGAAAAGCGCACCGCGGGAAAGCCCAGGTCCAGAAAGGGCGAATGATCCCCGCCCCGCCCGAACCGGTCGAAGCGCCGCACCGCAAACACATCCAGCCCGATCTGCGGATTAGCCTCCGCAATCCCGTCGATCTTTTTCGCCAGCGCCCGCGACGGCCCATCATCCTCGCCGCCGATCGCCCGCCGCGTCGCACTCGCCTTGGCGTCGTCGCCCGCGCGCATCCCTTCGGAAAACACCCGCACCCGATCGGCCACGACATGCCCGTTCTGGCCCATCGTATTGCCGACGATATCGTTGTTCAGCATCGCCCGCACCTGCCAGCCGCGCGCCTTGGCCGTCGCCGCCAGCAACTTGCCGCCCCACAGCCCCTGCTCCTCGCCCGACAACAAAGCATAGACGATCGTCCCGTCGAACTTTTCGCCCGCCAGCACCCGCGCCGCCTCGATCACCAGCGCCGTGCCCGACGCATTGTCGTTCGCGCCCGGCGCATCGCTGGTCACATTCATCACGTCGGTCACCCGGCTGTCGATATGCCCGGCGACGATCACGACCTGATTTGGATCACCGGTCCCCTTCTGAATCGCCAGCACGTCGACCACCTCGACCCCATCGGGCGCGCGCGGCCCGGTAAAACGATCCGCGATCGTCTCCACCGTCAGACAGCCGCCACAACCCTTGGCGATCTTCGCAAACTCCGCCGCGCCCCACCGCCGCGCCGCGCCAATGCCGCGCTTCGGATCAGTCGCCGACGACAGGGTATGCCGCGTGCCAAAGCTGACCAGCTTTTCGACCGTCGCCTTCATTCGCGCCGGATCTGGTGCCCGGCTCGCCGGGTCGGTCTGGGCGGATGCCAGCATGGGAAACACGGCGGCGGCGGCGGTCAGGAGGATCATCTTTGTCATGCCCCCTGGTCTACCGCCTGTTGCACATCTGTAAAGCGTCCCGCGAAATTCTCGCACTCGCACAATAAACATCAATATAGATCAAATATTTACCCCCTTGACGATAGACCCCGCCCGATTGCACCAGTGCATCCTCAGTTCGGGGGCGAACTGAGTCTTTATACGTGGGGGTTTTATACACATGAAGTTCGTCGCCAGCGCCCTTGTGGGCGTGATCGCCTGCGCCTGCGCGCCATCCGTCCTTGCCCAGGTCATAACCGCGCCCGCCGCCCCGGTCGCCACCATCGTCGCTTCTCCCGGCGGCAACATCCTGCGCGCCGGTATGCAAATCCCGCTCAAAATGTCCGAAGCGCTGACGACCGAGGGCAAGACGCTGCGCATCGGCCAGCGCGTCCAGCTCGAAGTCGCCGAAACCGTATCGCTGAACGGCCAGACCGTGATCCCGGCCGGCAGTCCGGTCACCGGCGAAATCACCGACGTCCGCAACAAGGGCATGTGGGGCAAGTCCGGCCGCATCACCGGCCGCATCCTCTACGTCCGCGCCAATGGCAATCAGATCCGCCTGACCGGCAGCTTCGATGACAAGGGCACCACCGGCACCGCCGGCGTCGTCGCCGCCATCGCCTTCGTGCCGATCGCGGGTTTCATCACCACCGGCACCAGCGCGCGCATCCCGCTCGGCACGCCCGTCACTGCCTTCCTCGACGAAGATGTCAGCGTCGCCTTCGCCGCCGCCGCGCCTGCACCGGTCGCAGCGCCCGCCGCGGTTCCCGTCGCCACGCCCGCCATCGCCGCGGCTGCAACCACGCCCGTCGCGACTAGGACATCGCTGGTCGACCCGTCGCTAGAGATCAAGGCGAACTAAGCAAAAAACCCTCTCCCCTGCGGGGGAGAGGGCTGCGAAGACTTGGCAGCGTGCTGCCCGCGATTTCTAATCAGATGGAATCATCTGATGACTCGGAAATCGCGTAAACTAATATTCTAGAGCGGTAGATCCGATGCAATCGGATCACAAACCGCTCTAGTCGAAGCCGGGAGAGGGGGAAGCGACCCCTAGGATCGCCCATCCCTCCCCCGCCAACTCAATGCGTCCGGCTCGTAACCTTCGCCGTGCCGTCGCTTAATATCTGGATCAGATGCGCGCTGCCATTGTCGCATTGCGCCTTCCATCCGCGCACGCCAGGGCTGATCTCGGCCCGCTCCGATCCGGCCACGCTGGGACACGCCGCCCCGCTCGCGCGGATCGCTTTCTCGAACACGCCATTGCGCAATCCCTCGTCCAGCTTCGACACCGCCGCCGTCGCCCCGGTTTCCGGTTCATGGCGGTTGTCAGCCATCACCGGGTCGCCGCCGTTATCGCCGCAAGCGGCCAGCGCGCAGGACAGCGTACAGACCAGCCCCAGAACCATCAACCGCCGCATCGCCATTCCCTTCATCGCTCCGATCATGCGCCATCCTGTGCGCCCGCGCGCCCGGCAAAGCAATCCATGCAAAAAGGCTCCTCCTGCACGCAGGAAGAGCCTCTTTGTCATTCCACCGAAATGGGGCCGATCACTCTTCCCCATTATCCTTCACGCCCACGGTCGGAACCTCGATCGTTTCCTTCTTGGTGCCGACCACGACAGCCTTGGAATCGACATCGACCTTGGGCAGGTCGCCGCCCTTGACGCTGACTTCAGGCATGTCGCCGCCGCTCACATCGGCTTTCCAGAATCCGGTGGCGAACAGCACGCCGACCAGGGCCAGGGCCACGATCAGGATGATCGCGATCGTGCGACCAGCGCCGCTTTTCTTCACCACGACGCGATCGCCATAGGGGTCGTTCCGCACTTCAACCATGTTGCTCTCCTGCACATTTTCTGCGCCATCGAACGGGCCTGGAAACGCTTTGTTCCGGTTGAGAAACACTCGCAACAGGCTAACCAGCCCAAATTCGACCCATGGTCAAAGACTTGTGTCCGCGGTCAAAAAGGTCGGAGCCCGACAGTCGGGACGGTTAGGCCGGGCTCCATCTCCCATAACGGCCCCGTCTCCATCCCGTTGATTAGACATTGGTCGAACGCGGACCTCATTCCGCTCGCGCCCCCATCATGTCTCCACCGCGACCCGCCTTCGCCCGATCGCGCCCAGCACATCCTCCACCCGCGCGATCGCGTCCGGGCTGTCGGGCCGCCCGGCCGCCGCCTGCCCGGCCTCGGCCCGCCGCTTGTCCACCCGGTCGCGGTGCAACGTCAGCAGCCGCAGCGCCACCGTCAGGTTGCGCGTCCGCTTGACCTTGCGCCCCTTCACCGCGCCCTCGCCATCCAGCGTCAATTCCTCGACCTCGCTGCCAAACAGCACTTCGCGCATCAGCAGCGCCTCGATCTCGGCATAACCCACGTCCAGCGCCTCGTCCCACGCGCGGGCGAACCCGGCGTCGCTCTGCCGCCGGCGATAGGCGCTCGCCCGGCACATGCCCGCTTCCCGCGCCGCCTCGCTGGCATTGCATGCCTCGGCCAGCGTCTCCAGAAACCGCCGCTCCTTGACCCTGGTCCAGCCATCCTTGCGCGCCCTGCCCTTCTGCGCCCGCGCCGTCCCGCCCACGCCCATTCGCTGCCGCCGCGCCACCAGCCCCGTCTGCTGCCCCGCCCGCGCGCCCGTCTTTGCGCCGCTCTCCGCCGCCATGCCCGCTCCCCCCGTCGCCATGCCCCGCCCAAGCAAAAGGGGCCGATCCTTTCGGACCAGCCCCTTCCTTCTCGCCGCCTTGGCGACTCACATTTTTCCACTGTGCCAATCTCTGCCAGATCAGCGTGACGATGTCAAGAATAATGTTCCAGATAGGTTATTTTTGCATCATCGCCTGAACCGTCGCCGCTTCCAGCGCCATCGCCCCCGCCACGCTGGGCCGCGCCTTCACCCGCGCCAGCCAGGCCTCGACCTTGGGCCAGCGATCCGCCGTCAGCCCGTCGGAACAATAGCCCACATTGATGATCGGGCACGCCGCCGCCAGGTCCGCCAGGGTGAAGCGATCCGCCACCAGCCAGCCGCTTTCCGGCAGTATGCCTTCCAGATAGTCATAAATCGTCGGCATCTCATCGGCCTCGGCCACATCCGCCGCGCCCAGGTCCGGTTCGCGCTTCAGAGCCCTGGCGACCACACGGTTGAAGAAGATCTTCTGCCCGATCGGCTGCACCACCGTATCGCCAAATTCCTCATACCATATGGTCCGCGCCCGCGCTTTCGGTTCCGCCGGGATCATCTCCTGGCCGGGGCGCAAAGCATCCATATAGGTGATGATCGCAGTCGAATCGCACAACAGGAAATCGCCATCCTCCAGCACCGGAATCTTGCCAAAAGGCGACCCCTTCATGTAACCCTCGGCACCCCGGCCGAACCCGGCCGTCTGCACCTCGATCGCGACACCCTTCTCCGCGGCGAACACGATCACCTTGCGCACAAAGGGTGACGGCCGCGCGCCATGAATGATCATATCGTCTCTCCTCCTGTCATCGGGTCGGTCGCGGCGATCATGCCAATTCAGTATTGAATTGCAACTTTTTCTTGCGCCGCCTGCGCCAGGAACGGCGCGATCACACCCATTACCCGCGCCACCGTCTCCGCCTTCTCGCCCACCGGCGCGACATAGTCGATCACATCTCGCGCCGCATCCTGCCCGGCCCCCAACGCAATCGCCCAGGCGCTCAGATAATGCGCCGCCATGCACCCGCCCGCGGTCGCCACCGGCCCATGCGCCACGAACGGCGCATCGATCACCCGCACCCCCGCTTCGATCACCCATGGCTTGCTCGTTAAATCAGTGCAGGCGGGCAGGTCGCCGATCAGCCCCAGCTTCGCCAGGATCAGCGCGCCCGAACATTGCGCGCCGATGAT
This sequence comes from Pseudomonadota bacterium, assembly GCA_040389985.1. Taxonomy (GTDB): domain Bacteria; phylum Pseudomonadota; class Alphaproteobacteria; order Sphingomonadales; family Sphingomonadaceae; genus Sphingobium. The sequence goes on along the minus strand of JAZJZH010000007.1, from coordinate 550,908 downwards.
CTGCCGGCCCGGCTCCAGCGCGATCCGCGCCATCAGTTTCGTGTCCGAAACGACTTCCCGCGTCCGCACCCCGCTACCGATCAGCACGATATCGGCCGCACCCGCATATTCCAGCGGTTGCTGCACATCGACCCGCACACCGTTCATCGACGTGACGGACTCGCCCGGCCCGCAGATCTCCGCGCGCCAGCCCGGCACCCGGTTCAGCAGCGCCAACCCCACGAAACTGTCCAGTTCGTTGAACCCGTCGAACGTCAAAACCGCAGCCCGCATCGCCGCCTCCCATTCCCCACAACCTCGTCATCCCCGCGAAGGCGGGGACCCATCTCCAGCCGTTGCGACCGATCGAGAGGTCGAGAGATGGATTCCCGCCTGCGCGGGAATGACGAAAATTTAGAACCGCCGCATCTAATCGATTCCGCGCCAATCCGCGCGATCCGCTCGCGCGCAATTGGCACCGTTCAGAATTGCGGCCCGGCGACCCCCGGCGCGAGAGGCTTGGGCTGAGGTATCGAGCCAGACCCGGCGTCATATCCAGGCCCAGGCTCGGCCCCGGCGCTGCTCCCCGGCCTCGCCCCACCCGGCACCATGGTCCGGGTATAATCGATCCGTATCCGCACCCAACTGCCCACCATCGCCTTGCCATTGACCCGCGGCGGCCGCACCAGGAACTGCCAGGCCGCCAGCCGCACCGCCTTGGCAAAGCCCGACCCCAGCGGCGCCTCGCCCAGCGTCTGACAATTTTCGACATGATAATGGTCGATCGTCTTGCACGCCACCAGGCCATAGCCCTGCGCTGGCGCATTATTGGGCAGGTAGGATGACAATTCCGCATGGGTCGGCCGCCGATACCATTCCGCCTCGAACAACTGGACCCCGCCCGGTCCCTCGCCCGGCCCGGCCACCGCCGCGCTGTCGCCCTTGCCCTGTCCCGCGCCCTGCGCACCCTTGGGCAGGTTGCCGATATCGGCCGACGCCATCTGCTCGCGGTTCAGCGTCAGGAAGGGGAAGGGCGATGGCGGCTGCTCCGCGGGCTTTTCGACCGGAATGGGCGGGCGCACCACCGGATCGGCCTGCTTCTGCGGCGCGGCATTGTTCTCTTCGCGCTTTTCCGCTTTCTCGGCCTTGGCCTGTTGCTGCTCGGTCTGCTTCCCCGTCTCCACGTCGAACGTCACCGGCAACCGGTCGTCCTGCTTGGGCGGCTCCATGTTCGGCGACAAAGTGAACAGCGCCAGCAGCAGCAACAGGTTCAGCACCAGCGCGAACGCCATGCCGCCTGCGCGCTGCCGCACCTTGTCCCACGGAATCGCGGAAACCCGGAAAATATTATGCAATGTCAAACGCGCCGACCAAAAGGACTCTATGGGATAAGTCCATGCCCAGACGACGCCGGACAATCAACCCCGTCGGTTGAACGGCCGCAGGCCCTTACCCCATAATCAGCACACATCCTCTTCGCGCACCACCGGCCGGCTTTCCCGCGTCGCCCGCATCCGGCTCGCCTTGTCATCCTCGTCGCTGGTCAGCACGACATGATCGTCATGCACCTCCAGCAGCACGCCCGCGAACGGAAAGCCGTCCAGGCTGCCCATCACCCGGTAACTGACCGGATCACCGACCTTGAAGGTCGCCGGATCGGTGTTGAAGGTGAAGGGACAACCGCCCTCGCCCATGCCCTGCATATCGTCTCTCCTTTGCCGCCATATTATCCGCCCGATCAACCGGCGCAATGCCCCCTGCCCAAGCCGCCACCGGATCGCTATGGGCAAGCCCATGGACATCCGCCTCGCCACCGCCGCCGACCTGCCCCTGCTCCATCGCGTGATCGAACGCGCCTATCGCGGCGACTCCGCCCGCGCCGGCTGGACCTTCGAATCCGACCTGCTCAGCGGCCCGCGCACCAGCCTCGATACGCTCGCCAAGACCCTGGACAACCCTGCCGAACGGCTGGTGGTCGCGCTGGATGCGGGGGAAAGGCCGATCGGCTGCGTCCAGATCACGGACAAGGGCGCCGGCATCGCCTATCTCGGCCTGCTCTGCATCGATCCCGCGCGCCAGGCCGGGGGCCTAGGCCGCCACCTCATCGCCGCGGCGGAGGATCATGCCGCCCGCCTCTTTACCGCCAGCCTGATGGAAATGACCGTCATCGACAGCCGCATCGAACTGATCGCCTGGTATCAGCGCCGCGGCTACGCCTTGACCGGAGAAACGCGCCCCTTCCCGATCCCGCTCGATCCCCCGCTGGCGATGGTGGTGCTGGCAAAAGCGCTGGCGACCCGAAACGATCTCGGCTAGGCCCGGCCGCGATGCTCACCCGGCTTTACCAATGGACCCTGGCCAAGGCGGCGCACCGCCACGCCGAACGCTGGCTTTTCGCCATCAGCTTCATGGAATCGAGCTTCTTCCCGATCCCGCCGCATCCGCTGCTCGGCCTCATGTGCCTGGCCCGGCCGGAAAAGGCGCTCCGCTTCGGTTTCATCTGCACCCTCGCCTCTGTGCTGGGCGGCATGCTGGGCTACGCCATCGGCCATTTCCTCTATGAAGCCCTCGGCCAGCAAATCCTGACCGCGCTCGGCCTCGCCGCCAAATTCCCGGTCGCGGCCTGTTATCTGCGCGATTACGGGGCGGAAATCATCCTCATCAAGGGCGCGACGCCCATCCCGTTCAAACTCATCACCATCACGGCGGGCTTTGTCGGCCTGTCGCTCTTCACCTTCCTCTGGGCCAGCATCGTCAGCCGCGCCTTCCAGTTCATGCTGGTGGGCTTCCTGTTCTGGAAATTCGGACGGCCCATCAAGGCGTTCATCGAAAAATATCTCGCCTGGCTTTCCACCCTCTTCCTGGTCCTGATCGTCGGCGGCTTCCTCGCCGCCTCGATGCTGACCGGCGGCGTGAAGAAAGACGACAAATGCAGCCACGCCACCATGGCGACTCTTGATTTGACTGACGGCCGATAACGCCGATGCGCCCGCTGATTGCCATGTTCGCCGCCCGGCCGAATCTCGCCGCGCTGCTCGCCGGTTTCGCCTCGGCCACCGGCTTCGCCCCGCTCGACCTCTGGCCCGTCACCCTCGCCTGCCTCGCGGCGCTGATCGTCCTGATCGAACGCGCGCCCGACCGCCGCGCCGCCTTCACCCGCGGCTGGCTGTTCGGCGTCGGCCATTTCACCCTGGGCCTCAACTGGATCGCCCACGCCTTCACCTTTCAGGCAACCATGCCCCACTGGTTCGGCTACGGCGCGGTGATCCTGCTCTCGCTCTACCTTGCGGTCTTCCCCGGCTTCGCGACGCTAGGCGCATGGTGGCTGTCCAAAAACCCAGTGCTCCCGCGCAGGCGGGAGCCCAGTCCTGCCGCCGCAACTGGGTTCCCGCCCATGCGGGAACACGCTACGCCAATATTCCTCGCCGCCACCTGGCTCGCCACCGAATATCTGCGCGCGACCCTCTTCACCGGCTTCGCCTGGAACCCGCTGGGCGCTGTCCTCCTCCCTACAGGCATTGGCATAGCTGCGACCCTGATCGGCACCTACGGCCTCGGCGCGCTCACCGTCCTGGCCGCCGCCGCCATCCTCATCATCGCGCGCCGCCAATACCGCCCCGCCGCGATCCTCGCCGCACCGCTCCTCGCCCTCGCCCTCTGGGGCCTACTCTTCCCCGCCCCCATCACGCCCCCCGGCGCGCCCCGCGTCCGCATCGTTCAACCCAATATCGGCCAGGACGAGAAATACTCCGCCGCCCTCGAACAGGCACATTTCCGCACCCTTGCCGCTCTCTCCGGCACACCGCGCCCGGCCCCGCGCCTGATCTTCTGGCCCGAAGCGGCCATCCCCGCCTATCTGGACATGGAACCCGACTGGCGCGCCCGGCTCGCAGGCCTGCTCGGCCCCGGCGACCTGCTGATGACCGGCGCGACCAAAGTCTATTTCAAGCCCGACCCGGACAGCCAAATAGGCGAATCCAAACTGGCCGGCGCGAACAACAGCCTGTTCATCGTCACCCCCGACGCCCGCCTGCTCACCCGCTATGACAAAGCGCATCTGGTCCCCTATGGCGAATATCTGCCGATGCGGTCGCTGCTTGCCCCCATCGGCCTCTCCCGCCTCGTCCCCGGCGACGCCGATTTCTGGCCCGGCCCCGGCCCGCAAAGCCTGACCCTGCCTGCCACGCTCGGCCGCCCGGAACTGAAAATGGGCGTCCAGATTTGCTACGAAATCATCTTTTCAGGCCATGTCATCGACGCGGCCAACCGCCCGGCCTTCCTCTTCAACCCCTCCAACGACGCCTGGTTCGGCAGCTGGGGTCCGGTCCAGCATCTCGCCCAAGCCCGCCTGCGCGCGATCGAGGAAGGCGTGCCGATCATCCGCTCGACCCCCACCGGCGTCTCGGCGATCATCGACGCGCGCGGCCATGTCGTCCATGCTCTCGGCCTCAACCGCGCCGGTTTCCTCGATTCCGGCCTGCCCCCCGCACTGCCGCCCACACTCTTCGCGCGGCTGGGCAACTGGGCGTCCGGCCTGCTGATGCTCATCCTGCTTGGCGCGGCCATTGCCATCCGCCGAGGCAAAAGCTAATAACGACATAACGATTTCTTTATATCGAACTCTGCCCAAGCATCTTATGGGAGCCTCATGCGCAATCAATTTCTCTTCACCTCGGAATCCGTGTCCGAAGGCCATCCCGACAAGGTCGCGGACCAGATTTCCGACTCGATCGTCGATCTGTTCCTGTCCAAAGACCCCGAAGCCCGCATCGCCTGCGAAACCCTGACCACGACCCAGCTCGTCGTCCTGGCCGGCGAAATCCGCTGCAAGGGCGTCTATGAAAATGGCGCCTGGGCACCGGGCGCGCAGGAAGAGATCGAAGCCACCGTCCGCGAAACGGTCAAGCGCATTGGTTATGAGCAGGACGGCTTCCACTGGCAGACCTTCCGCTTCGAAAACAACCTCCACGGCCAGTCCGCCCACATCGCGCAGGGCGTCGATGAAAGCGGCAACAAGGATGAAGGCGCAGGCGATCAGGGGATCATGTTCGGCTATGCGTCGGACGAAACCCCCGACCTGATGCCCGCCACCCTCTATTACAGCCACAAGATACTGGAACGCATGGCCGCTGATCGCCATGCCAAGGTCGTGCCCTTTCTGGAGCCCGACGCCAAGAGCCAGGTGACGCTCGAATATATCGATGAAAAGCCGGTCCGTGCGACCGCCCTCGTCGTCTCGACCCAGCACGCCGCGGGCATGGACAATGACGCCAGCCGCGCGGAATTGCGCGCTTACGTCAAGGGCGTGATGGCCGACATCCTGCCCGAAGGGTGGCTGCCCGAAGACGAGAAAATCTACGTCAACCCGACCGGCCTGTTCGAAATCGGCGGTCCCGACGGCGACGCCGGCCTCACCGGCCGCAAGATCATCGTCGACACCTATGGCGGCGCATCGCCCCATGGCGGCGGCGCATTCAGCGGCAAGGACCCGACCAAGGTCGATCGCTCGGCCGCCTATGTCACCCGCTATCTGGCCAAGAACATCGTCGCCGCGGGCCTGGCCCGTCGCTGCACGATCCAGCTCAGCTACGCCATCGGCGTCGCCGAACCGCTCTCGCTCTATGTCGACCTGCACGGCACCGGCACGGTGGAGGCCGCCGCGATCGAGGCGGTCCTGCCGACCCTCGTCCGCCTGACGCCCAAGGGCATCCGCACCCATCTCGGCCTCAACAAGCCGATCTACCAGAAGACCGCCGCCTACGGCCATTTCGGCCGCACCCCCGACGGCGACTATTTCCCCTGGGAAAAGACCGACCTGGTCGACGCCCTCAAAGCCGCGCTCGCCTGACCTCACCCCTCCCGTTTACGTTGGCCGGAGGCACGTGACTCCGGCCAAGGGCAGGGAGACTTGGTCCGGCATAGCCAGGCCTAGTCGCAGCGGGGTGGGCACAGCGCCACCATGTGATCCCAAAAAAGGGCGCCGCAGCACATGCTCCGGCGCCCTCTTCGCGTCGCCACGACCTCTCAACAACATGACGAAAAGTTCATTAGGAAAGCCCTCCCGTCCGGCGCATATCGCCCTTGTCGGGTCCGCCACCCCTGTCGGACCCGACACCTCTCCCCAAAGAGGCTTTCAATGACAAAGATGGTTGCCACCGCCCTCCTCGGCCTCGCTATGATCACCGGCAATGTTACTCCTGCATCTGCCGCCCCCTGCAAGGACGCGAAGGGCAAGTTCGTCAAATGCGCCCCGAAACCGCCTGTCAAAAAGGCGCCCTGCAAGGATGCCAAGGGTCGTTTCATCCAATGCAAATGACCTGACGGACGAAGGCGGCGGGCGGCTTTCAGCCATGCCCTGCCGAAACCGGCAACGCGCCTCCTCCGCGCTGCCGCCAACCGCTTATCATTCTGCCCCCCCCCCCCGCGACCCCGCCTGCACAGAAGGGGTTCGGGAGGGGGCAGCTTTATGCGTCTTGGATCATTGGCCCGGCAATCGCGCAGCGCCCCTTCCTCCCCGCTTGCCCTCCGCGCCCCCTCCCGCTAGTCAGCCGCCCCATGACAGCGCATAAATCCGGCGATCCCACGACCCTCAACCGCCTCTATGGCCGCCAGTCGGGGCACAAGCTGCGCCAGGCGCAGCAGGAACTGGTCGATACCCTCTTGCCCGCCATATCGGTGCCGGAAGAAGGCGCAATCACCGCCGCCAATCTCTTCGGCTACGACCGCCCGCTCCATTTCGAAATCGGTTTCGGCGGCGGCGAACATATGGCCCATCGCGCCGACATGCTCCCCGATCATGGCTTCATCGGTGCCGAACCCTTCCTGAACGGCGTCGTCACCGCGCTCGGCCATGTCCGCGACGGCGCGCTGGGCAATGTCCGCCTCCACATGGGCGACGCGCTTCAGGTGCTCAGCCGCATCCCCGACGGCGCCTTGAGCTTCGCCTATCTGCTCCACCCCGATCCCTGGCCCAAGGCGCGCCATGCCAAGCGCCGCATGATGAACCCCGGCCCGGTCGCGATGATCGCGCGCAAACTCCGGCCCGGCGGCGAATTTCGCTTTGGCACCGACCATCCGGTCTATCTGCGCTGGGCGCTGATGGTGATGAACGGCCATCCCGAGTTCGACTGGCTGGCGAGCGAGCCGAAGGATTTCCAGAACCGCCCCGGCGGCTGGCCCGAAACCCGCTATGAGGCGAAGGCCCGTCGCATCGGCCACGAAGTCTGGTACTTCCGTTACCGGCGTCGCTGAACCCGTTACGGCGCGCCCGGATCGAACAGTCCGATCGGCGCGCCAAATTCGTCAGGCCAGGCCAGATAGGCGACATCGGTCGGCCCGACGACGAACGCCCGCACCATCCACCGCCCGTCCTTCTGCTCCAGCAGGGCATAGACGTCCGGCCCGTCGAATATCCCTGCCTCGACCCGTTCGGCATGGCGCGTCTTGCGAAAATCGATCGCCCCGCCCGCCGGCGTCTGCGGCACGACATGGGCGAAGGCCCAACGATCCTGCCGGCGCAGCGTCCGCACCACGAACTTCACTTTCTGCATGAGGTCACGCTCGACCGCGGGCCGCAGCGCATCGAGCAGAACCCGCCGCTGCGGATCGGCGACGCCAATGTCGCTCGCCCCGGCCAGCGCGGCCATCACCATCATCGTCGCGATCATCCGCCCCTCCCGTCAAAGCCGGACCGATAGCCCAGCCCCGCCGCCATGGACATGAAAAAGGCCGCGCAAGGGCCCCCACCCCACGCGGCCTCTTCCAATGCGAACGAGCGCGGCTCAGTTCGCCTTGGAAAGATCCACCTTTTCCACCCATTCGGGGTAGAAGGTCGGTTCGCGATTGGACCAGCCTACCGCCGTCGCCGCCGCCTCGCTGATCGACTGGAGCAGCGCGCGCCGCTTTTCGGGATGCAGATGTGGCAGGCTCGCCGCCGCGCAGAAAGCGCCCGGCAACCAGGGCCGCGCCCCCGCGCCCAGCAATCGCTCATAAAGGAAGCGGTAGGAGGAAAAGCTGCCCAGCCGATCCTGGCCCAGGTCGAAGGCGGAAATGGTCACCAGCGGCGCCATGAACGGCTCCACCTGTTCCAGACCGCTGTCGTCGGGCACGCGCGCCTTGATATCGTCCAGCCGCCCATAGATGCGCGCCTGCGCCCTGATGGAGGCTTCCTCGACCATGTCGCGGGACCATAGCTTCATCGCGTCGCGGCGATGCAGCCCGATATCCAGCGATCGGCGAATATAGCGTTGCGTAGAGGATGAGAAGCTTGCGAACTCTCGCAGTTCCGCCAGGGTTACAGCCCCATCCGCCGGTCTTGCACTCGTACCCATGTCATGCCCTCCGACTTGAAGTCGTAGGATGGAACATGCGCCCTCTATGGTTACTGAAGGCTTAAGGGCCTGTTCCACCGCCATTCACAAGGGACCAGATTTCTTTTTGCAGCGCAACATGTAAATAGTGTGACTGCGGCGAACGGAATTTTTGGCAAACATCTCAACGGCCAAACACGCCACGCGCCGCGCCAGTCTCAGCCGCCAAATACCGTGCGCACCGTCACGCCAATGGTGCGCGGATCGCTAGGCGTGCCGACGATCAGCCCGCTATTTCCGGCCTGCACGGTCAGGTTCTGCATATAGTCCTTGTCGAAGATGTTCCGCGCGAACACCGCCACTTCCCAGCGTGGCGTGCGATAGCCGATGCTAACATTGACCAGCGTATAGCCCTTGATGACGGTATAGGCCGAGCCGGTCGCATCGCCGAAAATCCTGGTCCGCGTGACCGCATCGGCGCGCAGCACGATCTCGCCCGCGCGCCCCGCCAGCGCCACGGGCAGCCGATATTCGCCCCCCGCCGATCCGCTCCATTTGGGCAGGCCCGGCATCCCCTGCCCCGACAGGTCGCATTGCGCCGTGCCGATGCCGGTCTTCTCTATCGGGCATGGCCCCTTGGGATAGCTGGCATAGACGCCGTCGGAATAGGCCCCCGCCGCCCGCAGCGTCAGCCGCGCACCCACCCGCGCCGCCGCGTCGAACTCGATCCCCTTGACCGTCACCTTGGGAATATTGGCCAGGTAACTGCGCAGCGCGATCACCGCCGCGCTGTCCACCACATTGGCCTGGAAATCGGTCACGCGGGTATAATATGCGTCGATGTTGACCGTCAGCGCGTCGTTCAGCAGCCGGGTCTTGACCCCGCCTTCCCATGTGCTGTTCTTCTCCGGCCGCACCGTCACCGTGCTCAGGATCGGGTCGCCCGACGCATGGCCCGGCACGCCCGCGGGATAGACCGGCAGGCCCGACATGTTGATCCCGCCCGACTTCTGGCCGCGCGCGAAACTGGTATAGGCCATCACCCCGTCGGTCAGGTCATAGGCGATATTCACCCGCCCCGACGCGCTGCCATCGCCTAGATGGGCGCTGTAGGACTGGCTGCGCAGGATCGAATTTTTGTCGCTGACCAAAGCCGGCGTCAGTCCGGTGGTCAGCCCGCCAAAGGCCGCCACGTCATAAACGCCGTCCTTCTCTTCATAGGTATAACGGACCCCCCCGGTAACGGCCAAACGCGCCAGCGGCCGCCATGTCACCTCGCCGAATATGCCGAAACTCTCCGACCGGAAATCGGTGCGCCCATCGGTCTGGTAACCGTCCAGCAAATTCGCGGGCCGCCCCGGCAGCAGCCAATATGTCGCCAGCGGCCCATAGATGCTGATCGGATGGCCGACGATCTTCTGATGGAAATAATAGAGGCCCGCGACATAGTCGACTTTGCCCGGCGTGTTGGACCCAACCCGGAATTCCTGCGAAAACTGGTCCTGGCGCGAGGGGATATGCTGGGTCGTCTGGATGTGCAGCCCGGTATAGTCGCGGTCGTTCCCCGCATCCCAGTTCCAGAACCGCCAGGCGCTGATCGACGTCAGCGTCACCCCGCCCAGCTTCCATTCGGCAATGCCCGACACCCCGCCCTCATTGGTGTCCACGCCCAGCGGCGCGTCATTGTCGGTCACCCGGTCATAGGGATTGGTGCTGGGCGGGGCATAGGCACCGCCCGGCGCATTGGCGGCCAGCGCGGCATAGCGCTGGGCCGCCGGCTTCAGCGTCGGCGCGACCCGCACATGCACCTGCGCGCAGCAGTTGTTCTTGAAATTGGACCAGTCGCCGATCAGCCGCAGCGAAACATCATCCGATGGCGCGAACAGCAATTGCCCACGGATCGCGTCATTATGGATATCATTCTGATCCTCGTCCCGCGCGATATTGCGGATATATCCATCCTGCCGCGTCACCGATCCCGACAGGCGAAACGCCAGAACGTCGCCCGCGATCGGCCCCGTCACCGCCGCCTTGGCCTGTAGAAAATCGCGGCTGCCATAGGACAATTCCGCCTCACCGCCCCATTCGAAAGCCGGCTTTTTCGACAGGATGTTGATCGCCCCGGCGGTCGTGTTCTTGCCGAACAACGTCCCCTGCGGCCCGCGCAGCACCTCGACCCGCTCGATATCGGTAAAATCGAACGCCGCCGTCGCCGGCCGGGCATGATAGACGCCATCGACATAGAAACCGACCCCCGGCTCCAGCCCGTCATTGGCCTGGCTCACCGCCACGACGCTCGATCCCAGTCCGCGAATGGTGAACGCGGTGTTGCGCGGATTGGCGGACGAATAATTGAGCGCCGGCGCCAACTGGCTCAACTGGCTGACGTTCACGGTATAAGTCCGCGCCAATTCCTCGCCGCTGATCAGGCTCAGCGCGGCGGGCACCTGCTGCGGGTCTTCCTCGCGCAGCCGCGCCGTCACGACGATCGCGCCCTCGCCCGCATCGCCCTCCGCCGCCTGCGCCATCGCACAGGTCCATGCGGCCGATCCCATCAGAACCGCCGCCGCCATCTTCATCCCCATCGCCATCCGCTCATCCCCCATGATGTGAGGGATCGATAAACAGGCTGCAAAGGATTCGCTATATATATTCGGATATAGCGATGAAATCGCGCAACAAGCGTCTCACTCGTTGTCGCTTATGCCTGGTAGGCCGCCGCTGCCTGCGCTTCCATCAGCCAGACGAAAGCCGCATCCGCCTCACCTGGCGATTATCCGGTCGCCTGCACCGCCAACGGCTCAGCCCGCAACTCCCGCTCCAGCACCGGCCATGCGCCTTCGCCAGCGCCCGAAGCCGCCTGCTGCAAAGCCCGATAGTCGCGCAGCACCGCGCCCCCCATTTCGGTCAGCCGCGCCCCCTCGCTCGACGTCGCGACCAGCGGCTGCGCCCAGCATCTGTTCATCGCATCGACCAGCAGCCAACAGCGACGATAGCTCATGCCCAGCTTGCGCCCGGCGGCAGAAATCGACCCCTCGCCCGCAATCGCGTCGAGCAGGTCGGCCTTGCCCGGCCCCATGGCGATCTGGTCGCCGCAATAAATCTGGATCTTGATCTTCAGCATCGCCCATCGTCCTGCCACAATGCGGGACGATGGCCAATGCCGGCAAAAGGATCAGGCGGCGCTTCAGGCGCCTGCGCGCCGCTCCAGCACCGCCCCGATCATCGACCGCCACACCGTGACATCGCCCGCCTGCGCCATCTGGGCATCGGGTTCGCGCAATGTGTGCAGGATGGCATAGGCGTCATCGACATGGTCGGGCCAGGCCGCATCTACCGCGCCGGCCGCATGGGGATCGCTGCCGCCGCCGTTAAGGCTCAATTGGCGCCCGGCCAGAACGCGGGCGATACGCTCAATGGCGGGGGTGGTGGACGTCGGCATGGATGGCAAACTCCTCTCTTGCGGGCGGCGCTTTTGCTCTACCGCCGCTATGATAGCATGTTCATATCGGCGGAGCTATGCGTCCCCGCCTTCCTTATAGCCCGAAGACGGCACCGGATCGCCATGGTCGCCAGGCTTTGTGGTCGATGGCGGATCGGATGCGTCCATCGAATCCTTCAGGCTCTCGTCACGCTTTTCGTCATGATCCAGCACATGATCCTGCGCATCGCTATCGCGGTCGTCGCCCGCTTCCTCACGGCTGTTGGGACGCATATCGGTCTTGTTGTCCGTCATGATGTCTCTCCTGTATCTAACCGGATCAACGGACGGCACGGCGGCGCGGTTCCGCTTCGACCAACGCCGCCGCCTGTTCGACCAGCAACCGGGCACGCTACAGACTTTTGCCTCGTCACGGCGTAGACAAGCATCATGATTGATCTCCCCGAAGACGGCGATCGCGGCGTGGCGCCGTCGATCGCGCTCTATTCCATCCTGGGCTTCTGGTTCTTCTACACCATCATCGTGACCCTGCGCGCCGCCGTCATCGGTTTCGACGCGCAGCTGGATCTGGCCGCCCGCCGCATGGTGGTGGCGGTGATCGGCATCATCGTCACCTGGATACTCTATCTCGCCCTGCGCCGCTTCGACGGCAAGCCGCTCAGCGTGCGGATCGTCGCCGCCTTCTCGCTCGCCGCGCCTTTCGCGCTCGCGATGGCGGCGGCCAATTATTATATCTTCAATGTCTATGATCCGGTCACCCTCTTCCCCGACGCGGAATCGAAAAAGAAGATAGCGGAGGACGGCTATGTCCTCATCCAGATCGTTGAGGATGCGATCAGCCGCTATTTCTTCCTCGCCGCCTGGGCCGGCCTCTATCTCGCTCTGTCCTACGCCAGCGAAGCGCACCGCACCGAACGCCGCGCCGCCCGGCTGGAACGCGCCGCCCAGCAGGCCGAACTGCGCTCGCTACGTTATCAGGTGAACCCGCATTTCCTGTTCAATACGCTCAACTCCCTCTCCACCCTGGTCATGCGCAACCGCCCCGACGAAGCGGAACAGATGATCATGTCGCTCTCCAATTTCTACCGCACCAGCCTGACCGGCGACCCGCTTGAAGAGGTGCCGCTGGAGGAGGAGGTCCATCTCCAGAAACTCTATCTGGATATCGAATCGGTCCGCTTCCCCGATCGGCTCAAGACGGTGGTCGATATCCCGCCTGCGCTGATGAACGCCTGCGTCCCCGGCCTCATCCTCCAGCCGCTCGTCGAAAACGCGATCAAATATGGCGTCTCGCGCACCTCCAGCCCGGTGGAGATCCGCATCACCGCGCGCGAGGACGGCGACCTGATGCACATCGCCGTCACCGACGATGGCGACAATCCGCCCGGCCTGTCGGACAGCGGCAGCGGCATTGGTTTGGCCAATGTGCGCGATCGGCTGACGGCGCGCTTTGGGGATCAGGGCCAGATCGTCTATGGTCCGCGCGAGGGGAAAGGCTTTTCCGTCCTCCTCACCTTGCCCATCATCCGCCGGGGTTGCTGACGCCCATGTCCATCCGCACCATGATCGTTGATGACGAACCACTCGCCGTCGAACGCCTCCAGATGCTCTGCGCCCGCGAACCGCGCATCGCTCTCGTCGGCACCGCCACCGACGGCGAAGCGGCGCTACGCCTGATCGAAGGGCTAAGGCCAGACCTCGTCATGCTCGACATCGCCATGCCTTTGCTGGACGGCATCGGCGTCGCCCGCGCCGTCGGCCGCATGGGCATCCGCCCCGCGGTGATCTTCGTGACCGCCTTCGAAGGGTTCGCCGTCGAGGCGTTCGATCTCGCCGCAGTCGACTATCTGCTCAAACCCGTCGCCCATGATCGCCTGACCCGCGCGGTCGACCGGGTCGAAGTGGCGCTGCGCCACCAGTCCCCCGACACCGCGCCCGCCATCTCCAGCGCGCCGCAGCCCGAATGGGCCGAGGAGTTCTGGGTGCCGCACCGTTCCGAACTGATCCGCATCGCCACCGACCAGATCGAGCGGATAGAGGCGGAACGCGACTATATGCGCCTGCATGTCGGCGGCCACAGCTATCTGCTGCACCAAACCATCAGCAGCCTGGAGGAACGGCTCGACCCCCAGCAATTCGTCCGCCTGCACCGCAGCCACATCGTCCGCCGCGACCATATCGCCCGCCTGCGCCACGACGGCAGCGGCGTCTGGTTCGCGGCGCTGGCCGACGGCGGCGAAATCCGCATTGGCCGCACCTTCCTGGCGAATGCGCGCGCGATGACGGGGCGGTAAAACAACTTATATCAAACCAGATCCGTTCGTCCTGAGTAGCCATTGAGCGAAGTCGAAGTGGCGTATCGAAAGACTGTTCAAGGGCTATGCTTCGATACGGGTCTTCGACTTCACCTTTGGTGAAGTTTATCCTGAGCGCCTGCTGCAAGCAGGCAGTCGAAGGGCTCAGACCCTACTCAGCACGAACGGGTGTCAAGTTATGACGACCTACAAGGCCTGCCCGGCCGCCCATCCACTCGCCCAGGCCCACTGGAAATTATACCCCCCCAGCCATCCGGTCACGTCCACCGCCTCACCGATCGCATAAAGCCCCGGCACCTTGGCCGCCTCCATTGTTCGCGACGACAGCCCCGCCGTCGCGATCCCGCCCACCGTCACCTCGGCCTTCATATATCCCTCCGTCCCCGATGGCGCGAACGGCCAGTCGTTTAAGCGCGCAGCTACCTGCCGCAGCGCCTTGTCGGACAGATTGCCCATCTCCCCCTGTACCCCGATCCGCTCCAGCAGCGTATCGGCCAGCCGCTCGGTCAGCGCCTGCGCCACCACCTTGCGCAGCATAACTCGCGGCCGGTCGCGCTTTTCCGCAAGCAGCCAGTCCGCCGCCTTGTCCGGCAGGAAATCGACCTGGATCGACGTGCGATGCTGCCAATAGGAGGATATCTGCAACATCGCCGGCCCCGATAGCCCCCGATGCGTGAACAGCGCCGCCTCACGGAAGCGCGTCTTGTTCCAGCGCACCTCGACATCGGCCGACACGCCCGCCAGCGACTGGAACAGCGCCTCTTCCGGCCCCAGCGTAAACGGCACCAGCGCTGGGCGCGGCTGCACGATGCTAAGGCCAAAATGCCGCGCCACATCATAGGCAAAGCCGGTCGCGCCCATCTTCGGGATCGATGGCCCGCCGGTCGCCAGCACCAGCGCGGGCGCGCGATACACCGTCCCGCCGATCGTCACCCGATACAGGCCATCGCCATGCTCGACATCCGCGATCGACTGCCCCAGCGCCAGCGTCACGCCGCCCTTGGCGCATTCCTCCTCCAGCATCGCGACGATCTGCTTGGCCGACCCGTCGCAGAACAACTGCCCCAGCGTCTTTTCATGCCAGGCGATGCCATAGCGATCGACCAGCCCGATAAAGTCCGACGCCGTATAGCGCCCCAGCGCTGACTTGGCGAAATGCGGATTGGCGGACAGATATCGGTCTGCGGCTATATGGACATTGGTGAAATTGCAGCGCCCCCCGCCGGAAATCAGGATCTTCTTGCCCACTGCATCGGCATGATCGACCAGCAGCACCCGCTTGCCCCGCTGCCCCGCCGTCGCCGCGCACATCAGGCCCGCCGCACCAGCGCCCAGCACGATCGCGTCATATTCCACCATCACCGCCCTCGCTTCAGGCGAACCACCGCCTCGTCCAGCGTCTGTAGAAAACGCGATCGATCATTCTTGCCAAAGGGCGGCGGCCCGCCAATCTGGTCGCCACCCGCCCGCAAATCCGCCATTATCGCCCGCGTCGCGATCGCCGCGCCGATCGAACTGTGCGTGAAGGGCTTCCCGTTGGGCGCGATCACCGTCGCGCCCGCCTTCAGGCAACGATCGGCCAGCAAGATGTCCGCGGTAATGCACACCGACGCCGCATCGGCCCGCTCGGCGATCCAGTCGTCCGCCGCATCGAACCCGTCGCTCACCACCACCCGGTCGAGCAGCGGATGGGCGGGAATACGGATCGGGCTGTTGCTCACGATCGTCACGGGGACTTCATGCCGCCAGGCGACCTTGTAGATCTCCTCCTTCACAGGGCAGGCATCGGCATCGACCAATATCTTCATGGCCTGCGCGATAGGCCGTGGGACCGCACGAAACAATGGGCGGACGCTAAAGAGTGGAGCGTAGCCGTGTTCCCGCGCAGGCGGGAACCCAGTCCCGCCGTCCGAACTGGGTTCCCGCCTGCGCGGGAACACGGCCCCATTATTTCCCAAAGGAACATTCCCCGCCTTCACCCCGCGCCGCTCCTGCCCTACATGGGTCGGCATGAACGCCCCCCCGAACGCGCCCCTGTATAACAAGGACATATTGCGGCTCGCCGCCGGCATCCCGCACCACCAGCGGTTGTCGGACGCGCAGGCCAGCGTCGAAAAACGCTCCCCCACCTGCGGGTCGCGCATCACCGCCGACGTGCGGATGGCCGACGGCCGCCTCGCCGACATGGGTCTGGACGTAAAGGCCTGCGCATTGGGGCAGGCGTCGGCCGCCTTGATGGCCGGCCACGCCATCGGCCTGACGACGCAGGAACTGGCCGACGCCCGCGACAAACTGGCGGCCTACCTATCGGGCGACAGCGACGATCTCGACTTCTGGCCCGGCCTCGCCGTCCTTGCACCCGCGCGCGGCTATCCGGCCCGCCATGCCTCGATCCGCCTCGGCTTCGAAGCGATCGCCGAAGCCGCCCGACAAGCCGACGCCTGATGGAAGCGCATCAGGCCGTCAGCGCCACTGACATTCTCCTGTCCGAAGGCGTCATCCTGCTCGGTGCCGCCGTACTCTTCGTCATGCTCTTCCGCCGCTTCGGCCTCGGTGCGGTATTGGGCTATCTGGTCGCGGGCGCGCTGGTCGGCCCGCAGGGGCTGGGCTTGGTCGGTGGCGGCGAATCGAAGCTCGCCATCGCCGAAATCGGCATCGTCCTGCTGCTGTTTCTCGTCGGCCTCGAACTGCACCCCGCACGGCTCTGGCGCCTGAAACGCGATATTTTCGCGCTCGGCCTGGCGCAGGTCGTGCTTTGCGGCTGCATCCTCACCGCCATCATCTTCTATTCAACCGGCTTCAGCTGGGGCGCAGCGATCGCGCTCGGCCTGCCGCTCGCTTTGTCCTCCACCGCGCAGGTGTTGCCGGGCCTGAAATCCAGCGGCCGCATCAACTCCCCTTTCGGTGAGAAAGTCTTCTCGATCCTGCTGTTTCAGGATCTGTCGATCGTCCCGCTCATCACGATCGTCGCCGCCCTCTCCCGTAACCCCGCCGATGCGGGCGGGCCGCCGGGCTGGATGATGGCGGGCTACACCATTGCCGCCATCGCCGGCCTCGTCCTGGCGGGCCGCTTCATTCTGCGGCCGCTGCTGGGGCTGGTCGGCCGCATGGGCGAGCGCGAGATGTTCGTCGTCGTCGGCCTCTTCACCGTGCTCGCCGCCGCCGCGCTGATGCACAGCCTGCACCTCTCCACCGCGCTCGGCGCTTTCGTCGCGGGCGTCATGCTCGCCGATTCGCCCTACCGGCATGAGATAGAGGCCGACGTCGAACCGTTCCGATCGATCCTGCTCGGCCTCTTCTTCCTCGCCGTCGGCATGGTGCTGGACCTGCGCGCTGTCGCCGCCAACCCGCTGTTCGTCCTCTCCATGGCGGTCGTCCTCGTCGCGACCAAGGCGGCGATCATCACCGGCCTTGCGCGCCTGTTCGGCATGGAATGGCGCCCGGCGCTGGGCGCGGGCCTGCTGCTCAGCCAGGGTGGCGAGTTTGGCTTCGTCCTCTTCACCCAGGCGCAAAACGCCCTGCTCATAGCGCCGGAAGCCGCCAGCCTGTTCGCCGCCATCGTCACCTTCTCCATGGCGACGACGCCCTTCCTGATGCTGTTCGCCCGCCGCTTCGAGTTCGCCAAGCCCAAGGACCAAGGCCTCCCCGGCCCCGAAGATGCGCCCCGCGGCTCCGCCATCATCGTGGGCTATGGCCGCTTCGGCCAGACCGTGGCGCAGATGCTGATGGGCCATGGCTTCGCCGTCACCCTGATCGACAAGAAGCCGGCCCAGATCGAGGTGTCGAGCCGCTTCGACATGAAGGTCTATTATGGTGACGGCACCCGCATGGACCTGCTCCACCGCGCCGGCGCTGACGAAGCGCGCCTCATCGCCTTCTGCATCGACGACCCCTCGCTCGATTCGCGCGCGCTCCAGCCCATCGCCCAAGCATTCCCCCAGGCCGCGCTGATGGTCCGCGCCTTCGACCGGCGGCAGGTTCTTGAACTACAGGACATGGATCTCGCCGGCATCGTCCGCGAAGTCTATGAATCGGCCATCTGCATGGGCGTGCAGGCGATGCAGTCGCTTGGCGTGCCGGACGGCGAAGTCGAGGAAGTCGAGCGCCAATATCGCCAGAACGACGCGCAGCGCATGGCGCTCCAGACCGAACATGGCAGCCTGCTCGCGGCCAAGGACTTGATGTATCGCCCCGGCAAGTCCATGCGGCTGCTCAGCAGAGGGGATGGAGAAAAGGCATGATCGCGATACTGGCCTGCCTGTCGGCGGCACTGGCGATAGGCGCCGGCGCGTTCGGCGCGCATGGCGTCACCGATCCCAAGGCGGCGGAATGGCTGCGCACCGGCGGCCTCTACCAGTTGATTCACGCCGTCGCCGCCATCGCCCTCACCGGCGTCGCCCGCGGCGCGGCGGTGCTGATGCTCATCGGCGCGGCGATCTTCGCCCTCACCCTTTACGCCATGGCGCTGGGCGGCCCCAAATGGTTGGGCGCGGTCACGCCGATCGGCGGTGTCCTGATGATCGCGGGCTGGCTCTGGGCCGCATGGACCTTCGGGCAACGCTGAAACCCCGCCCTTGCCCCCGATCCCTCGCACGCCTAGATTGGGCAATATGGCCGACCATCACCATCATCACGAACCGACCGGCACCAAGCTCGCCGACGCCGCGCGCCTGACGCTGGAGGCGCAGGAGGAACAATGGACACCGATGCGCGCCGCCATTTTCGATGCGCTCGCGGCGGAGGAACGGCCAGCCTCGGCTTATGACATCGCCGATACCGTGTCCAAGACGCGCGGCAAGCGCGTCGCCCCCAACAGCGTCTATCGCATCCTCGACCTGTTCGTGACGAACAACATCGCGATGCGGGTGGAAAGCGCCAACGCTTATATCGCCAACGCCCATCCGGGCTGCCACCATGACTGCATCTTCCTGGTCTGCCGCAACTGCAAGCAGGCGACCCATGTCGATGACGACAAGGTGACGGGCGATGTGCGCGCGGTCGCGGCCCATGAAGGTTTCCATGCCGAACGGCCGGTGATCGAGATATTGGGCACCTGTGCGAAATGCGCGGCCTGATGGAGCGTTGCGCTTCCGCCCGGAACGGCCTAGCGGACCCTGCTTTGATCCTGAACGGCCTTTGGGCCGGGGGAGTCTATGTCTTTGATGAATGATCGCCCGGAAACCCCGCTCCTCGACCAGGTCGTCTGGCCGTCGGACCTGCGCGCCCTCAAGCCCGACCAGCTGCGCCAGCTGGCCGACGAACTGCGGCAGGAGGTCATATCCGCCGTCGGCGTGACCGGCGGCCATCTGGGGTCCGGCCTCGGCGTGGTCGAACTGACCACCGCGATCCATTATGTGTTCGACACGCCCCAGGACAAACTGGTGTGGGACGTCGGGCATCAATGCTATCCGCACAAGATCCTGACCGGTCGGCGCGACCGCATCCGCACCCTGCGCATGGGCGGCGGCCTGTCCGGCTTCACCAAGCGCAGCGAATCGGACTATGACCCGTTCGGCGCAGCGCACAGCTCCACCTCGATCAGCGCCGCCTTGGGTTTCGCCGTCGCGAACAAAATGCAGGATCGCCCCGGCAAGGGCATCGCTGTGATCGGCGACGGCGCGATGTCGGCCGGCATGGCCTATGAGGCGATGAACAACGCCCGCGCGGCCGGAAACCGCCTTGTCGTCATCCTCAACGACAATGACATGTCGATCGCCCCCCCGGTCGGCGGCCTGTCCGCCTATCTCGCCCGTCTGGTGTCCAGCCGGGAATTTCTCGGCCTGCGCGACCTCGCCAAGCGCCTCGCCCGCAAACTGCCCCGCCCGCTCCACAATGCCGCGCGTAAGACGGACGAGTTCGCCCGCGGCATGGCGATGGGCGGCACCTTGTTCGAGGAACTGGGCTTCTACTATGTCGGCCCGGTCGACGGCCATAATCTCGACCAGTTGATCCCGGTGCTGGAAAATGTCCGCGACGCGGCCGAAGGGCCGTGCCTGGTCCATGTCGTCACGCAAAAGGGCAAGGGCTATGGCCCGGCCGAAGCGGCGGCGGACAAATATCATGGCGTCCAGAAATTCGACATCGTCACCGGTGCCCAGGCGAAGGCCCCACCGGGACCGCCCAGCTACACCAATGTCTTCGCCCAGGCGCTGATCGCCGAAGCGCAGCGCGATCCCAAGGTTTGCGCCATCACTGCGGCGATGCCGTCGGGCACCGGCCTCGACAAATTCGAACTGGCCTTCCCCGACCGCACATTCGACGTCGGCATCGCCGAACAACATGCGGTCACCTTCGCGGCCGGCCTCGCAGCGGAAGGGATGCGCCCCTTCTGCGCCATTTATTCGACCTTCCTGCAACGCGCCTATGATCAGGTCGTACATGACGTCGCGATCCAGAATCTGCCCGTGCGCTTCGCCATCGACCGCGCCGGCTTGGTCGGTGCCGACGGCTCGACCCATGCGGGCAGCTTCGACGTCACCTATCTCGCCACCCTGCCCAATATGGTGGTGATGGCCGCCGCGGACGAAGCCGAACTGGTCCATATGGTCCATACCTGCGCCATGCATGACAGCGGCCCGATCGCGCTGCGCTACCCGCGCGGCAACGGCACCGGCGTCGCCATGCCCGAAATCCCCGAACGGCTGGCAATCGGCAAGGGCCGCATCGTGCGCGACGGGCGTCAGGTTGCCATCCTCTCGCTCGGCACCCGCCTCGAAGAAGCGCTCAAGGCCGCCGAAGCGCTGGAGGCCAAGGGCCTGTCCACCACCGTCGCCGACCTGCGCTTCGCCAAGCCGCTGGACGAAGTGTTGATCCGCAAGCTGCTGACCACCCATGAAGTCGCCGTGACGATCGAGGAAGGCGCGATCGGCGGCCTGGGTGCCCATGTCCTGACCCTGGCCAGCGACCTGGGCCTGATCGACAACGGCCTCAAGCTACGCACGCTGCGCCTGCCAGACATCTTTCAGGATCAGGACAAGCCGGAAAAACAATATGCCGACGCCCGTCTGGACGCCGATGCGATCGTGGATACTGTCCTCACCGCCCTGCGCCACAACAGCGTCGGTACAGAGGCGCGGGCCTGACCAAAGACAGGAACTAAATTCCCTCCGCAAACGTAATGGATCAACCGTGCCATCACTACGCTGAACGGCATGACCATTGGGAGCGGAGGAAACGGTTGGCGACGCATCTTCAATTGATATTGGGGGCGTTCGCTAAACCGTCGCCCACCCTTTGCCTGTTAGTCCTATGCGCCGCGTGTCAGCAAAAGCCGGTCGACATCGCCCCGCCCCGCGCGTCCGATCCTGTCCCGGCACCCCAGGAAAAGTCCCTGATCGCAGTGCCGGTCGATGCGGACGCCGATGCGCTGCGAGCGGCGATCGAACAGGCGGTGCCGCGAATCCTGTGGACCATCAACCGGCGCGAACCGCGCTGTGTCGCCCCGCAAAAGGTCAAGATATTCGGCGGTGAGCTAAAGGTCACGCCGCCCATCGGCTGCACCATCGTCGGCACCGTCACCCGCGGCCCGGTCAGCCTGCGCGGCGAAGGGCGGGAGATCATCGCCGACCTGCCCATCCATGCCAGCATCAGCGCGCGCGATGTGGGTGGCGTGCTGAAAGGCGAAACCGCGACCGGATCGGCCATGGTGCAGGCGCGCATCACCATCGACCTGGCGCGCGACTGGACACCCAAGGGGACGGTGCGGCTCCATTATGACTGGACCACGCCGCCGGGCATCGATTTCCTGGGTCAGCGTATCGGCTTCACCGACGAAGCCGATGCGAAACTGCGCCCCATCGTCGCCAAACTGGAGCGGGATTTGCCGCGCGAACTCAGCGGCATGAACCTGCGCGGCGAAGCGGAAAAATACTGGCGTCAGGCCTTCGCCACGCTGGAACTGAACAGGCAAAATCCGCCCGTCTGGATGCGCATCAGTCCGCAGAAGATATTCTACAACGGCTACACGATGCGCGGCCGCTCGATCCGGCTGGATCTAGGCATGGAAGCGATAACGGAAACCTTCGTCGGAGATCGCCCGGCAGCGCCGCAGCCGACGGCCCTACCGCCGCTCGACCGGGCACCGGCACGAAACCGGCTGTCCTTCCATCTGCCGGTGACAGCGGATTATCGCCAGCTTCAACCCGTCATTCAGCGCGCCTTGTCGAAACGCGCCGCGCGTCCGTTTAACCTACCCGGCATCGGCGCGGTGTCGACGCGCTTTTCCAACGTGACCTGCTATGGCGCGACGGGCGGGCGGATCGCGGTGGGCGTCGATGTCACCGCTCGGCCCGCCGATTCGACGGAGGATATTCATGGCCGCATCTGGCTGGCGGCGCGTCCGGTCAATGCCGCCAACTCGCCGCGCGTGGGCTTTGTCGATCCCGTCATCACCGGCGATACGGACGGCGTCAGCGGCGACACGCTATTGGCGATCGGGCAAAGCCCCGGCTTCTCCAGCCTGATCGCCAGCGCACTCGGTCAGAATTTTGCGAAGGATATAGCGGAACTCAAGCGCAAGATCGGCCGCGCCATCGCAGACAAGCGAGAAGGCGACTTCGTCATCCACGCCCATGCCGATCGGTTCGACATCGGCCAGATCCACGCTTATGGCCAGGGATTGCACCTGCCCGTCCATGCAACGGGTCAGGCGCAGATCAGCTATCGACCGACCGACGGCGCGGCAAAGTAAGCCGCGCCGTCCGATTAATCAGGCCGAATATCAGGGCTGCGGCGTCGCGGCGCGCGCTTCCTGGCCGTCGCCTTCGGGCGCGGCGATGATGTCGCGGGTGGTCGCCCCCTTGTCCACGACCTCGGTGCCCGGATCGCCCACCGACGATCGGATGCCCGACGCGGCATTGGCGCGACCGGCCGCGGTCAGCGTGCTGCTCTCACCGGCGCTGCGGGCGGCGGGGCCGCCGAACATCGCGTCCATAGCCGCCTTGCTCGAATCGACCGACGCCGCGGCCGGCGTGCCCGGCGCAGGCGGCACCAGCGCGAAGTCGGGCGGGATTACCAGCGGCGCCTGACGCGAGACGGCGAATTCATCGGGGCGCTGGCGGTTCATCAGGCCACCGCCGCCGCCACAGGCGGACAGGATGGACACAAGGCCGGCAGCGAGGATCAGTTTACGCATTACTTCAAAGTCTCCGTCTTTGCGCCCTTGTCGCGCAGCAGCAACGCCCGCGCAAGCAGGATCAACACGCCGATGGTGATGGCGGCGTCAGCCAGGTTGAAAATCAGGAATGGCCGCCATTCGCCGATATGCAGGTCCGCATAATCAATGACATAGCCCAGCCGCACGCGGTCCACGATATTGCCGATCGCTCCGCCCAGCACCAGCCCCAGCGCCGCGACATCCTGCCGCGCCTTTTCGCGCCACATCCACACGCCGACGAAGGCGGAGATCAGGACCGTCATCCCCACCAGCGCCCAGCGCGCGGTGTCGGTGTCGGCATGGAAGAACCCCATCGAAACGCCGCGATTTTCCAGCCAGCGCAGGCGGAAGAAGGGCAGGATATCGATCCCCTCCACCCGGCTTTTCAGCGCCAGCGGATAGGTAACCGTATATTTGATGAGCTGGTCCAGCGCGAGCATCACGATCGCGACGGTCAGGCCCAGCGGGCGGTGGTTGCTGGCGGTCATGCCTTCAACACCGCGTCACAACGGTCGCACAGCGTCCCGTCCTCGCTCACCTCCGGCAGCTTGCGCCAGCAACGGCCGCATTTGTGCCAATCGCTCGGCGTCACAACGATGCCGTCGCCCTCGCCCATGGTCACCCGCGCGACGATCGCCACTTCGGCGAAATCAACGTCGCCCACCGGCAGCCATTCGCCCATCGTGACGTCCGCGTCCAGGCTGGACCGCACGATCTTCTCGCGCCGCAACGGCTCGATCGCCTCGTTCACCTGTTCCCGCTGGCTGCGCAATTCGGCCCACTTGCTGTCCAGGTCGCCGTTCAACCAGTGCTTGTCGATCTCCGGCCACTCTAGGAAATGGACGCTCTCTGCCTCATCGGGGAAGCGGCTCTGCCACACTTCTTCCGCGGTGAAGGGGATGATCGGCGCGGCATAGCGGACCAGCGCATGGAACAGCGTGTCCAGCAGCGTGCGATAGGCGCGGCGCTTGGGATCGCTCTTCGCATCGCAATAGAGGCAATCCTTGCGGATATCGAAGAAGAAGGCCGACAGGTCGCTATTGGCGAAATCGAACAGCGCGCGGGTATAGCGGCTGAACTCCAGCCATGTCTCGCTGCCCTTGCTCTTGTCCACCACCGCGCGGAGTTCCGCGTCCAGCGCCGCCAGGCGATGAAGCATATAGCGCTCCAGCTCCGGCATCTCGGCATAGGACACCGCCTCTGTCTCTTCATCATAATCGGCGAGAGCGCCCAACATATAGCGGAACGTATTGCGCAGCTTGCGATAGGCGTCGGACGACCCGGCCAGCACTTCCTTGCCGATGCGGACGTCATCGAAATAATCGGTGCTGGCGACCCAGACGCGCAGGATATCCGCGCCGCTCTCGCCCATGATCTTGAGCGGATCGACCACATTGCCAAGGCTCTTGGACATTTTCTTGCCCGTGCCGTCCAGCGCGAAACCATGGGTCAGCACCGCCTTATAAGGCGCCTGCCCGCGCGTGCCGCAGCTTTCCAGCAACGACGACTGGAACCAGCCGCGATGCTGGTCCGATCCCTCGATATAGAGATCGGCGCGCGTGCCTTCCCCATAGCGGCCCTCGACCACGAAACTGTGGGTCGAACCGCTGTCGAACCAGACGTCCAGAATGTCGTTCACGACCTCATAGTCGGCAAGGTCGTAGTCTGGACCAAGCAGCGCCTGATGATCCGCCCCGAACCAGGCGTCCGCGCCAGCACCCTTGAACGCCTCGATGATGCGGGCATTGACCGCGGGATCGACCAGATATTGCCCGCTCTTGCGATGGACATAAAGCGCGATCGGCACGCCCCAGGCGCGCTGGCGACTGATGACCCAGTCGGGGCGGCCTTCGACCATGGAGCGGATGCGGTTGGTGGATCGCTCCGGCACCCAGCGGGTCTGGGCGATCGCATCGACCGCGATCTCGCGCAGCGTCGGGCCGTTGCCGGCGATGATCGGGGTCGGCATCACGCCGCCGTCCACATCGGCGACCGCGCCTTCCTGGGGCTTATCCATCGGGATGAACCATTGCGGCGTGCAGCGATAGATGATCCGCGCCTTAGACCGCCAGCTATGCGGATAGCTGTGGCGGAAGTCGCTGGCCGACAGCAACGCGCCCGCGGCGCGCAGGTCGGTGCAGATCGGGCCATCGACACCGTTGAACTTGGTGTTGATGACGCTGCCCTGCCCCGGCAGCCATTCCCAATCGTCGCGATAGAAGCCGGCATCATTGACTGCAAAGACCGGGTCGATGCCCAGCTTCTTGCAGGCGATGAAATCCTCCTCACCATGGTCGGGCGCCATATGGACAAGGCCCGTGCCTGCGTCGGTAGTGACATGATCGGCGGGGAGCAGCGGACGAGACTTGGCGAAGAAGCCGCCGAGTGCGTGCATCGGGTGGCGGGCGATGGCTCCAGCGAGGTCAGTGCCTTTGAACCTTTTACGCTCGGCGAGACTCCAGCCTGTCCGGCGCTCAAATTCTTCGACCAGATCGGCAGCGATCAAAACTAGCCGCTCTTCTCTAATCATCGGCATATCATCGCCGGGTTCGATGAATTTCGCTTCGCCAGAATATGCCTGTGCCAGCAAATATTCGATGCCTTCCCCAAACGCGATCGCCTGGTTCACCGGGATCGTCCAGGGCGTCGTCGTCCAGATCACCGCGAACGCACCCTCCAGTTCGGGCGCATTGGGCGCGTGGGTAATCTCGAACGCCACGTCGATCTGCGTCGACACGACATCCTCATATTCGACCTCAGCCTCGGCCAGCGCGGTCTTCTCCACCGGCGACCACATCACCGGCTTGGCCCCGCGATAGAGCTGCCCACTCTCCGCGAACTTCAACAACTCCCCGACGATCGTCGCCTCCGCGTCGAACTTCATCGTCAGATACGGATCGGCCCAATCGCCCATCACGCCCAGACGCTTGAACTGCTCCTTCTGCACGCCCACCCAACGGTCGGCATAGGCGCGGCACTGGGCGCGAAATTCCTGGGCGGGCACCTCGTCCTTGTTCAGCTTCTTCTTGCGATATTCTTCTTCGATCTTCCATTCGATCGGCAGGCCGTGGCAGTCCCAGCCGGGCACATAGGGCGCGTCCTTGCCCAGCAAGGATTGCGATCGGACGATGATGTCCTTGAGCACCTTGTTCATCGCATGGCCCATATGGATGTCGCCATTGGCGTAGGGCGGGCCGTCATGCAGGATGAAGCGTTCGCGCCCCGCGCGGCGCTCACGCAGCCGGTCGTACAGCCCCATCGCCTCCCACTTGGCGGCGATCGCCGGTTCCTTCTGGGCCAGCCCCGCCTTCATCGGAAAGTCGGTGACGGGCAGGAAGACGGTGGACTTATAATCAGGTGCGTCGGTCATGGGGTTCCAGAACAACCAAGGTCCGTTCGCCCTGAACCTGTCGAAGGGCCGTCCTTTCTCAACGAAAGAAGGGCGGGGCTTCGACAGGCTCAGCCCGAACGGGTGAGGAAAAACGTGCCCGGTGCCTTAAGCGAGCCGGGGCGTTCCCGCAAGGATTTGCCGCGCGTCCACGCAGTCCTGCGCAATACCCGCCATCAGCGCGTCCAGCCCATCATATTTCCGCTCGCCGTGCAGATAGTGGATCAACTGCACCTCGATCACTTGGTCGTAGAGGCTTTCGGCGAAATCGAAGAAATGCGGCTCCAGCAATTCCTTGGGCGGATCGAAACTGGGCCGGATGCCCAAATTCGCCGCGCCGTCCAGCACCCGGCGTTCTCCAGAAGAATTGGCGGGCAGCAACCCGCGCACCGCATAAATGCCATAAGCCGGCCGCAGATAATGGCCCATGTCGATATTGGCGGTCGGAAAACCGATGGTGCGGCCCAGCTTATCGCCATGCTGCACCACGCCCTGAATGGTGAAGGGCCGCGTCAGCAGCCGTGTGGCGGTATCGCAGTCCCCGGCGCGAAGCGCATCGCGAATACGGCTGGAGGATATGATCTCGCCGCCGCCGTCGGTCACGGCCGGCACCGCTTCGGCCACCATGTCCAGCGCCGTGCCCAGTTCCGCCAGGGTGGCGGCATTGCCGCTCCTGGCCTGGCCAAAGGTGAAATCCTGCCCTGTCACGACCCCGGCCGCGCCCAGATCCTGCACCAGGAACGCTGCAAATTCCTCCGCGGGCATCCCCGCCATGGCTGGGGTGAAATCGAACACCAGCATCGCGTCCGCCCCCGCCGCCGCGAACTGCGCCTGCCGCTGGTCCAGTGTCGTCAGGCGGAACCAGGGTGTGTCGGGCCGGAACAACCGCACCGGATGGGGATCGAAGGTAGCGACGATCGCCGGCCGCCCCTCGGCCCGCGCGCGCGCGATCGCCCGCGCAACCACCGCCTGATGGCCCGCGTGAAACCCGTCGAAATTGCCGAGCGCCATGATGCTCCCGCGCAGATGCGGCGGGATCGGGGCGCTGCTCCTAAGCCGCTCCATGCCGCGGCCTATAGGGGGGTGGATGGGGTGTGGCAATTGGGGATCAGACACCCGATCACCATCTGAAAGTTAGGCAAGCAACCGAGCACCAAGCTCCGGCGAACTATCAAATCCAACTTCTATGCGATCTTTCACGCCAACCACCGATCGATAAAAATGATTCCGCTCCGCATAACGCCGGACCAACTGATCGCGCCTCAATCTAATCTCGGTCGGGTTAGGATGGATTAGTTCCCAAATTTCAAACGCTGCTTCATCGCCGGGCAGAACTCCGTCACTTTTGCAAAGCAAGTTCAAATCCCAACGAGCCAAATCACCAATGATAGCTTCATCAAAATAGGCATCGCCATTTGGCACATCTTTATGAACAATCGTTATCAAATATCGATCTACATAAGGGGCCATTTGAGAATACATGGACGCACCACCGACAAGAAAAGCGTCCCTGTTAATTCTTGAAGCGTCAAAAATGGCCTCTTCAACGCTAGCCGCCCACTGACAAGTTTCTGAAATCGGCACAAGGGTCGAGTTATGAGATACAATTATACTATGTCTTTTAGGGAGCGGCTTTCCGATAGAATCAAAAGTTTTGCGACCCATTATAACTACATTTCCAAGGGTCGTTTCGCGAAAGAATTTTAGGTCAGATTTGACATGCCAAGGGAGCGCATTTCCACAACCAATCACACCCTTCTCGTTTACAGCTACAATCGACGTCAAATTTTTCATAGCGCGCAGCAGCCCCCAAACGGCGGTGGAATTTCGCGTTGCCAGAATAATGTCAGCAAATTGCGAACGCCACAAACTAAAGGTTGGACCAGACCCAAAAATCTGTGGGTGAATGTGAATAACTCTTAAGGGCCCGACAACGTCAACCGCGTCACATGCCCCATCTTGCGACCGGGCCGCGCCTCATGCTTGCCATAGAGGTGCAGATGGTTCGCCGGATCGGACAGGATCGCCAGCCACTCGCCGGCGTCGTCGCCGATCAGGTTGCGCATATCCACCGCCTTCGCCGCCAGCGTCGTGTCGCCCAGCGGCAAACCGCAAATCGCGCGGACGTGGTTTTCGAACTGGCTCGTCACCGCACCCTCGATCGTCCAATGGCCGCTATTATGGACGCGCGGTGCCATCTCGTTGAACACCGGCCCGTCGCCGCTGGCGAAAAATTCGCAGGTCAGCACGCCGACATAGTCGAGCGCGTCGGCGATCTTGCGCGCCATGTCGCGCGCCTGCGCCATCTGCCCCTCGATCAGCGCGCCTGCCGGCACGGTCGATGTGGCGAGAATACCATCGACATGGACATTGGCGGCCGAATCCCAAAATCGTACCGCGCCATCATGGCCGCGCACCAGGATCACGGAAAATTCCTGGTCGAAGGTCACGAACCCTTCCAAAATCGCGCTCTGCCGCGCGATCGCGTTCCACGCGCCGACCGCATCGCCCGGCTCGGACAGGCGGGCCTGCCCCTTGCCGTCATAGCCCATGCGATTGGTCTTCAGGATCGCCCGGCTGCCAATTTGCTCGATCGCGCTCTCCAGATCGTCCAGGCTTTCGACCGGCGCGAAGGGCGCGGTCAGCCCGCCCAGGTCGCAGACGAAGCGCTTTTCCGCCAGCCGATCCTGCGCCACGCGCAAAGCCTGCGCGCCGGGACGGACCAGCCCATGGGTGGACAGTATCTCGACCGCGGCGGGATCAATATTCTCGAACTCATAGGTGACAACATCGACGCTGTCAGCAAAATCGCCCAGCGCCTGCGGGTCTTCATAAGCGCCGCGCGTCCAGTTGGGGGAGACGTCGGCGGCCGGGCCGCTCTCCTCGGGCGCATAGATATGCGTGCGATAGCCCAGCTGCGCCGCCGCGCTGGCGATCATCCGGCCAAGCTGGCCGCCGCCTAATATGCCGATGGTGGCGCCGGGCGCGATGGTCGTCATGGGGCTTGCTCAGTCCTCGACGGTTTCGGCGACGGAATCGGTCTGGCGCGCGCGCCAGGCGTCCAGCCGGTCGGCCAGCGCATCGTCGGTCGTTGCCAGGATCGATGCTGCCAGCAGCCCCGCGTTGATGGCGCCGGGCTTGCCGATCGCCAGCGTGGCGACGGGGATGCCGCCGGGCATCTGGACGATGGACAGCAGCGAATCCATGCCCTTCAACGCTTTGGATTCGACCGGCACGCCCAGCACCGGCAGGCGGGTCATGGACGCGGTCATGCCGGGCAGATGCGCCGCGCCTCCAGCCCCGGCGATGATGACCTTTAGGCCCCGGCCGACCGCGCCGGTGGCGTAATCATAAAGCCGCTGCGGGGTGCGGTGGGCCGACACTACCTTACATTCATGGGGCACGCCCAGCGCTTCGAGCGTTTCGGCGGCATGGCGCATCGTGTCCCAATCGGACCGCGATCCCATGATGATGCCGACCGTAACTGCCCCGCTCATATGCTGCTTCCCCTGAACGCGCGGCCTGTGACGCCGCCCGGAAAGCAAAGCCCCTTAGCGGGCGGGCCGCCGGGGGGCAATGCTATTCCGCCCGGCCCGGCCCGCGCCGTCAGTCGATAGCGATGCCCTGCCCGGTCAGCCAGTCGCGCACCGGGGCCAGCGCATCCTCATGCCGTTTCCACCGCGCCACCGCATCGGCATTGATCGGACGCCGCACCTGCGCCGCGCTGGGCGTCGCGACCGCCGCCTTGTTTTCATGGAAGGACAGGCACGCCGCGTCCCATGCCAGCCCGCAATGGTTCAGCAGGCGGCGCGTCTCGCCCTCCTGATCCGCGACGAGCGTTTCATAGGAAAGCTGAAGCACCCGGCCGGGAAACAGCCGATCCCACAGCGCCATCAACCGGTCGAACCGCGCATAATAGCGCGCAATGTCCATCAGGTCATAGCTATAGGCGTAATAAGCGGACTGGCTGGCGAAGAGATTCTTGTAGTTGCTCCAGACCGTATCCATCGGATGCCGGCGCAGGCAGACGATCTTCGCCTGCGGCAGCGCGTGCAGGATATGCCCGATATAGAGGAAATTGGCCGGCAGCTTGTCGGTGAAGCGCGCCTTGCCATCAGTCCGGTGATGCGCCGCGCGGGCCATATAGGCCTGCCCCATCGCCAGCGGGTCCGCCGCCCCGCTCGCCGCGATCGTCTCCGGGTCGATCACCAGCCGGGATCGCGTGGCCGAAAGCTGCTTCACCGCCAGCGGCATCGCCTGCAATTCGCCGGCCGACCCGACTTGGCGGTGGGAGGAGAGGATACGATCGACCAGCGTCGTGCCAGTGCGCGGCATGCCGGTGACGAAGATTGGCGCAGGCTCGTCCAGTCCCGCGCCCCAACCCTTGGGCGCGCCATCGGCAAACAATCGCTCGATCGCGTCGAAAATCGCCGCATCGACCGCAAAATCGTAACCGATCGCCTGTTTGTGCGCAGCATTGGCCGCAGCAAGATGGGCAAAAGCGTCGGCGGCGTTGCCCATATCCTCATGGCTCTTGGCCAGCGCGTAGCGGATGCGCAGCCTGTCTTCGGGCCGCTGCGCCTTCGCCAGCGCCGCCTCCAGGCGCGGTACTTCATTGGCCTGCACGCTCTGCCGCGACAGGATCGCCAGCGCATAATGGACCCGCGCGTCCCCCGGATCGGTGCGCAATATCGCCTCATAATGGTCCCGCGCCGCATCGACCCGGCCGGTAAAGCCGCAGGCGGCCGCGAGATTATAGCGATAGCTGAGATTATCCGGCTCCGCCACCACCGCGCCTTCAAACGGCGCGATAGACGCCGCATGATCGCCCAGCCGCGCCAGCACGCAACCGATCGTGTCCAGCGTCAGCGCATCGTCCGGCCCCACCGCCAACGCATCGCGCGCCGCCTGGCCCGCTTCGCCATCACGCCGCAACAGGATAAGCAGGCGCGCATATTGGGCGAGATGTTCAGCCTGCCCGCCGCGCGCCACCGCCTGTTCCAGCATCGGCAGCGCCTTGGCCACCTGCCCCGCTTCGGCCGCGGCCATGCCCAGCAGGAAGAAACCGGCGGGGCGTTCGGGCTGCTCCATCGCCAGCCGCTGCGCCGCCTGCGCCGCCGCAGCCAGATCCCCCCGCGCCAGCGCCGCGCGCGCGGCCGCCTCCAGGCTCATGCCATCCCCAAGGTGAAGCCCGCCACCCGCTCGATCACCCAGAAACAACCGACAATCCCCGCACCATAAAGCGCGGCCTGCCGCACCCATTGGTCGCGATTGAAGATCGCCGCCAGTTTCAGCGCGCCCAGCACGCAAGCGACGAAGATCAACTGCCCCAGCTCGACGCCGCCGTTGAAGAAAAGCA
Organism: Pseudomonadota bacterium; assembly: GCA_040389985.1. Classification (GTDB taxonomy): domain Bacteria; phylum Pseudomonadota; class Alphaproteobacteria; order Sphingomonadales; family Sphingomonadaceae; genus Sphingobium. The sequence continues at coordinate 518,962 of JAZJZH010000007.1, read as the reverse complement.
AGCCCGACAGCCTTTCCTGCTGCGCGACCCCCAGTTCGCGCAGCACCGTCGCGAAGCCCAGGCCATGAAGCAAACCAAAGCCCGCCACGACCGCCAATTGCCGGCGACGCTTGGCCGGATCGGCCCTGTCCGCCTCCGTCGCGCGGATCGCTTCGCGCGCCATGAAGGCGATCGACAGCGCGATCACCGCTTCCACCGGCGGCACCGGCACGCTGACGATGTCGAAGAAGGCAAGCGCCAGGCTAAGCGAATGACCGATGGTGAAGGTCGTCACCAACCCCAGCAGGAATCGCCCGCGCGCCAGCAGGCAAAGGCACAGGACGAAGGCCAGATGATCCCAGCCGCCCAATATATGGACGATCCCCTGCCAGGTATATTCGACCGCGATCTCCGGCAGGGCGCGCGTCCGCGCCGCCGTATCGCCGATCGGCAGGGACAGTGTGTCGCCATCGGGCTGGAGCGCCTGCTGCACCCGCGCGCCGGTGGCGGTGGACAGGAAAGTGCCGCCATCGACGGCCCAGGGGGTGACGATCGCATCTTCGGCCTTGAGCGCGCGATCGCAGGCGATGCCAATCGCATAGCGGGTTATCACCGTTTCGGTCAGCTTGTCGCGGCTGGTTTCCCGGCACCCTTCGGGCAGGCCAAGCGGCCTGTCGCTGGCGAGGACCGATGGGACCGACGCGCTCAACTCGAAACTGCCGGGGTCCGCGCCCTGTTGTATGGTGAAGTCGCCGACGCGGAACACATCCGCCTGCGCGGGGGCTGCAAAGCCCAGGAGCAGCGTCAGGATCAGCAAAAGCCGGCGCACCATCATTGCTCCACCTCGATGCGGTAGGCGCTTTCGAGCTTGCGCACTTCCTTCTCGACCAGCGCACCGGTTTCCGCAGCCAGATAATCCTGGCTCACCTGATCGCGCACATCGGTATAGGGCAACATCGCGGACGGTCCGCGATCGCGGACCCGCGCGAAATGCCAGCCGCGCGTCGACTGGAGCGGCCCGATCCACTGGCCGGTCGGCACCTTTTTCAGCGCATCGGTGAAAGGCTGGCCGAACATGCCGCGCACCATCGATTCGCCATAATTCGGCAGGTCGTGGCCCATCCAGAAATCGTCGCCCTTCACCGTGCCGCCAGCACGCAGCGTCGCCAGCATCGCGGGCGCATCGGCCGGTTTGCGTTCGAAGAAGACATGGTCGAGCGACATGCGCGGTTCAGCGCGATACAGATCGCGATGGGCTGCATAATAGCCCATCAACTGATCCTCGCTCGGCTCCGCAGGCGCGCCTGCGATCATGAAGCGGACCCGGTCGATCAGCCGCTGCTTGGTAGTCTTGTCGGTCATGTGCATGCCCCGCTCCACCGCTTCGCGGAACAGCAGTTCGTCGGCGACATAATCGTGGATCAGCTTGGCCTTGGCCTGCGCATCGGGCCTCTTGCCCGCCATCATCTCATAATCGTCGGACAGGCTTTTCTGGACCGATAGCGGCACGTCGATCGTCTCGCGACTGGCCGTTTCCGCCCAGTAGAGCGCGAAAATCGCCCCCGCCACGACCAGGAAGACAAGAAACGGATCGCGCGCCGCCAAAGCGCGCAGCGGAGCAGTCAAACGGCGCATCAGCGCGGACATCCTTTCACACCCGCCCGATAGAGCGGGCGTTCTTCGCAAAGGTTATGGCAACCCTGCCAACGCGCCCCTCTACGTCAAATGACGCATGAGTGTAGCAAGGCGGCTCCTTCTCAAACCGTTCGGGCTGAGCCTGTCGAAGCCCCTCTCTTCTCAACCTAAGAAAGTGACGATACCCGTTAAGCCAGCATCTCCGCCGTGACCGGCAGGGTGCGGATGCGCTTGCCGGTCGCGGCATATATGGCGTTGACCAGCGCCGGGATCACCGGCGGCAGGGCCGGTTCGCCAAGACCGGTGGGCGGATAATCGGTCTTCACGAACTCTACGATAATCTGCGGCGCATCGTTGATGCGCAGATAGGGGTGGGTGTCGTAATTGGCCTGTTCCACCGCGCCTGCAACCTGCGTGATCTGCTGCCCGGCCAGCGCCTGGCCCAGCCCCTCGATCACAGAACCTTGCGCCTGGTGCAGCGCGTTGATCGGGTTGATGATCTGGCTACCGACATCGCCTGCGACCCAAACGGTCTTGACCTTGGGCATCCCGTCGACAATCGCCACTTCCACCACTTCGGCGAAATAGCCCATATGGCTGTAATAGAAAGCAAAGCCCTTGCCCGACCCCTTGGGCAACCCCTTGCGGTTCGCCCAGTCCCCCATCGCGATCGCCTTTCCGATCACCCCCTTGGCGCGCGCGGTGACGAAGGGCGGCTGGTTGGGACCGCGCGGCAATGCCTTCGGGTCGCTGAACAGGTCCAGCATCAGCGTCGGCAAATCCTTGCCCGCCGCCTGCGCAACCTCGTCCAAAAACGCCTGGGTGACGAACCCCAGCGCGTTGGAACCGGGCGCGCGCAACCAGCCGGTCGGCATGTTGGTGGCGAGGAAACTCTGTTCCAGCAGCACATTGTCGATCAGCCCCGCGGGCAGTTCGCTCGCCGGCATTTCCGCCGATCGGACCGGCTTGCCGTCCTTGCCGAAGGTCACGAAATGATCGTGGAAGGCGGTCAGCTTGCCGCCCTTGTCGAGCGCGGCGCGGAAGCCATGCCAGCCGGCGGGGCGATAGAAATCGCGCTGGATATCCTGCTGCCGGGTCCAGAGCAGTTTCACCGGCACGCCGGGCAACTGCGCAGCGATCGACGCGGCCTGCACCATATAATCGTTCATCAGCCGCCGCCCGAAGCCGCCGCCGATGCGGGTGAAGTTGATGCGGATCTTCTCCGGCGGCAGGTTCAGCGCCTTGGCCACCAGCCCGCGCCCGCTTTCCGGGTTCTGCGTCGGCGCCCAGATTTCGACCGCGCCATCCTTGAACAAAGCGGTGCAGTTCTGCGGCTCCAGCGTGCCATGGGCGAGGAAGGGATAGTCATAATCGGCCGTGACCGTCTTCACGGCGCTGGCGAAGGCGGCATCGACGTCGCCGGTGCGAACGATGTCGGCATCCGCCTTGCCCTTGCGTTTCGCCCCCGCTTGGGCGGCGTAGCTTTCGGTCGAAAAGCCGCTGACCGCGCTGACATCCCAATCGATCTTGAGCGCCTCGCGCGCCTGATTGGCGCTCCACCAACTTTTGGAGAGGATCGCGACCCCCTCGAAGCCGGATTCTGGCGTGCCGTCGCCCTTGATCGTCAGCACATGGGCGACGCCGGGCAGCGCTTTCACCGCATCCAGATTGGCCGACTTGATCGTGCCGCCGAACGCCGGGCAGGTTTCCAGCACGGCGTAGAGCATGTTCGGCAGCTTGAAGTCGATGCCGAACAGCGGCTTGCCCGCGACGATCGCGGGGGTGTCGACGCCGCCGACCGACTGGCCGATGATGCGGAAATCGGCGGGGTCGGTCAGCTTGAGCGTCGCCGGATCAGGCGCTGACAGCTTGGCCGCCGCGGCCGCGAGCGAGGCATAGGTCACCGACTTGCCCGATTTCGGGTCGATCACGTTGCCAGCCGCCGTCTTCAGCGTCTCCGGCGCGACGCCCCATCCCTGCGCCGCCGCTGCGACCAGCATCGCCCGCGCCGCTGCGCCCGCCTGCCGCGTGGGCAGCCATTCGCGCGGCGTCGTGCGGCTGCCGCCCGCGCTCTGGCCGCCGAAAATCTTGGCGTCGGCATGGGTCTGCTCGATCGTCACCTGGTTCCAGTCGACGCCCAGTTCCTCGGCGATCATCATCGGCAACATGGTCTTTGCGCCCTGCCCGATCTCCGCATTTTTCGCGCCGATGATGACGCGATTGTCAGGCAGGATGCGGATGAAGGCGGTCAGGATCGCCGGCATCCCGTCGGCCGCACGCGCCACGGGCACATTCAGGTCGAACAGCAATCCGCCGCCCGCCAGCAACGAAGCGGAGATGAAGCCCCGGCGCGACAATATGGCGGCGCTCATGCCTGCGCCTCCTTGATGCCGGCAGCGTCCTTGATAGCGGCCCGGATGCGGACATAGGTGGAGCAGCGGCACAGATTGCCCATCATCGCCGCATCGATCTCCTCGTCGCTGGGCTTGGGCGTGGCGGCGAGCAAAGCCGTGGCGCTCATGATCTGCCCGGCCTGGCAATATCCGCATTGCGGCACGTCATGCTTTACCCAGGCGGCGGCGATGCGCTTGCCCGCGTCGCCCGTCTGCACCCCTTCGATCGTGGTGATCGCCTTGCCCGCCACATCGTCGATCGGGGTCTGGCACGATCGCACCGCCTCCCCACCCACATGGACGGTGCACGCGCCGCACAGCCCCGCGCCACAGCCGAACTTGGTGCCGACCATGTCCATATCCTCGCGCAGCACCCACAGCAGCGGCTTGGCGCTGTCGCCATCGACCTGCCGTTTCGCACCATTGACCGTGAAGCTGATCGCCATGTCTCTACCCCGTCTCTTTTGCCGCCATTAGAGGCGCATCTGCACGCTTCTGTCCAGTCGTCATGACAGGAGCGCTATGGCGTCCCCGTTTTCGCGCTCGATCGGGCGCGGCTGGACATGCACCAGCAGCGCATCAAGCTGTTCGCGCGCCTCCACCACGCCTCGCGCCAGCAGCCGCCCGCGCGCATCGATCAGCGCGGCGGACGGCCGATCGCCGGACCGGAAGTCCCGCATCACTTCGGCGCTCAATATGACATCGGTGTCGCGGATATGATGCTGGCGCAGCATGTCGCCATAGTCCTCCGCCCGCCCTTCCCCCAGGAACAGCAGCCGCAACCGCTTGCGATCCGTGAGCGCCAGCGCATCGCGGATCGCGGCGCGACTGGCGGCGCAATCGGGCCGGATGAACAGCAGCAGCAGCGCGCGCCCGTCCGCGCTCGGCCCGCCGATCGTCAGCATGTCCCCGGCCAGGGTCGGCGCGCTGACCACCGGGGCCGCGCCGCCGGGACCGGGCAGGCCCGCGCGCTGCGCGATCGGCGTGCCGCGATCCTGCAACTGCCGCAACTGGCGCGCCAGCGCCACCACCGCCACGACCAGCAGGATGACGATAATCCACAAAAGAAAGAGAGACGCGATCAGCACCAGGCGGTCATGCTCATAAATATCAGAACATGGCGCTAACCCGGCGATCCGCGCCGCTCGATAGGGTGTTTGACGTAGGGCCTTGGCCGGGCATCCCGCTATGCCGGACGCAGGGTCGTTCGCAGGATCCTCTCGGGCGACGCAGGCCGCCCCGCAGCAAGCGCGCAAAAAACCTCTCCCATAGCGCCTTGCTCCGGCCCGGACTCCCTGTGGGTCCGGGCCGTTGCCCATGGCGCTCGCCAAAGGCTACGTCGTTCACCCCATTTGCCGCTTACCCCCCCGCCCCTAGCTTTCGGGACAATCGTCAAGATTGTGTAAGGGGGTTAGTGATGAGGCTGAAACATGCGCTGCTGGGCGCGTTGCTTGCCGCCACGGTGATTTCGTCGGCGGCGGTCGTCGCCCAGAATGACAAGCCGACCGTGCCCGCCGCACTGGAAGCCAAGATCAAAACCCTGTCCAAGGAAAAGCGCGACTTCCTGACCTCCGACCCGGCCGAGATGTTCGCCGGCTCCTACGACAAATTGTTCGAACGGCTGGCGACCAAGACGCCGGAAGAAATCAGCGCCTATATCGAGGCGATGATGGATGCGGTCGCCGCGTCGAAATTCAACGCCAAGACCGACATGGCGGCGATACCGCTCGATACCGACAATGAAAATTTCAACGGCTGGAAGCTGCGCCGCCCTGCTGGCCTGGACCCCAAGCGTGAAGCCGGGCCGTTTTCGCTGAGCTATTATGCGCATAGCATGGGCGGCGGCGGCGTCTATGGCGGCGGCATCGCCACCTTTGCGGGCGCGCCGGTCGCGATCTTCCCGGAGGATCTGGTCGCGGGCAAGGTGGACGTCGCGATCGTCGGCGCGCCGCTGGACATGGGATCGGGCTATCGCGGGGCTAAGGGCGGCCCATCGGCGATGCGCACCCAATATGGCGCGGGCGGCATCGACATGTACACGATGGTCGATCCGTCCAAGGAATTGAAGATCGTCGATTATGGCGACATCGCCGTCGACAATATGTCGACCGAGCGCACCGTTGCCCATGTCCGTGAACGGGTGGCCGAAATCGCCAGAACCGGCGCGATCCCCTTCATCGTCGGCGGCGACCACAGCCTGGAATATTCTGACGTCGCGGGCATCGCCGATGTCCATGGCAAGGGCAGCTTTGGCGTCGTCCATTTCGACAGCCACTATGATGCGGGCAAGGGCGGCGTCCATTTCATCACCCATGGCGCCCCGGTCTATCGCGCGGTCAAGGAAGGCCATGTGCTGGGCAAGAACTATATCCAGGTCGGCTTGCGCGGGCCGTGGCCGGAAAAGGAAGGCTTCGAATGGATGCGCGACAATGGCGTGCGCTACCATGCGATGCCGGAGGTCGAGAAAAATGGCTGGGCCGCGACGATGGAGCGCGCGCTCAAGGAAGCGCGGGAGAGCGGCAAGAAACTCTATGTTTCCTTCGACGTGGACGTGCTCGATCCCGCCTTCATCCCCGGCACCGGCACCCCGGTTCCCGGCGGCCTGACCATGCGGGAAGCGATCCCGATCGTGCGCCGTTTGTGCGCCGAAAATGACCTGGTCGGTTTCGAGATCGTCGAACTGGCACCAGTGCTGGACCCGACCTATCGCAGCGCGCTCAACGCCAATTTCATCATGCACGCCTGCCTGACCGGCGTCGCGATGCGCAAGAAAGGCATCCGCCAAGCGGGCTATCTGTCCGACCTGACGACCGAGCACGGCCAGCCCTTTAATGGCGACAAGGCGGCCAAGGACGGCAAGGCGGAAAAAGTCGACCCCAATTTCGCCCGCGGCGGTCGTCGGCCGACAACCTGAGCCAGCCTCGCCGTGAACACCAAGTTCGCCGTGTTCCCGCGCAGGCGGGAACACGCGGCTATACGAGACGGCAGCTAACGGAAGCGGGCCGGCCTTTCGTTACATACGTCATATGCCCCATGTCGCGACCTGCCCGCGCTAACCACATGTCTTATATGACCGTCCAACGCGCCATCACCGTGCCGCCCAAGTCCCGGCACCAGCGGGTGGACGGGCGCGCCATGGTCGCCTTTTCGCCGCGCGGCATCCGCGACATGATGCAAGTCGCGCCGGCCCGACTGCTGTTCCCCGACGGGCGAGAGGGCGATTTTCCGCTGGCCGTCACCGTCACCACCAGCGGCGGCCTGACCGGCGGCGACAGGCTGGCGCTCGACATCATCGTCGATCCCGGCGCGGCCGCGACTATCGTCCCGCAGGCGGCCGAGAAGCTCTACCGCGCGCTGGACGAGGACGAACCGACTCGCATCGACACGCGCATCACCATCGGCGCGGGCGCGACCTGCGAATGGCTGGCGCAGGAAGCGATATTGTTCGACCGCAGCCGGATGCGCCGGACGCTCGAAGCAAACCTCGCGCCCGACGCGCGGATGCTGGCGATGGAGATGCTGGTGCTGGGCCGCGGCGCGATGGGGGAAAGCTACACCAGCGGCCTGATCCACGACGCCTGGCGCATCCGCCGCGACGGGCGGCTGGTCTGGGCCGACACGCTCCATGTCGAGGGCGATTTCGCCAGTCAGGGCCGCGCGCCCTTCGGCTTCGGCGACGCCACCGCGATCGCCACGCTTGTTTATGCCGGGCCGGACGCGGGCGACTATCTCGACCTCGCCCGCAGCCTGTTCGATGGCCCCGGCGCGGGCGCGACCAGCTTTGACGGACTCCTCATCCTGCGCCTGACCGCCGCCGATCCGCAGGCCCTGCGCAAGGATGTGATGCGCGCGGCGGGCATATTGCGCGCCGCCATATTCGGACTGTCGCCAACCATGCCAACCATCTGTTACTGCTAGAGCCATGAATCTTACCGGGCGGGAAAAGGACAAGCTGCTGGTCGCGATGGCGGCCATGGTCGCGCGCAATCGACTGGCGCGCGGGGTGAAGCTCAATCATCCCGAAGCGATCGCGCTCATCACCGACCATGTGGTGGAGGGCGCGCGCGACGGCCAATCGGTCGCCACGCTGATGGCCAGCGGCGGCCATGTTGTGACGCGCGATCAGGTGATGGAGGGCATTGCCGAGATGATCCACGATATTCAGGTCGAGGCGACCTTCCCCGACGGCACCAAGCTGGTCACCGTACATCGGCCGATCCGGTGAGTAACAACGCGCTTGCCCCCCAACTCCCGTTCGCCCTGAGCCTGTCGAAGGGCTTTTCTTGCTCGACGAAGAGAGCAGGGCTTCGACAGGCTCAGCCCGAACGGATGCGAGAGAGAACCCCATGATCCCCGGCGAAATCCTGACTGCCCCCGGCGACATCCTGCTGAACGCAGGGCGTGCGCCCCTCACGCTCACTATCGCCAATAGCGGCGACCGGCCGATCCAGGTTGGCAGCCATTATCATTTCGCCGAAACCAACCCGGCGCTGCTGTTCGACCGCGACGCGGCGCGCGGCTATCGGCTCGATATCCCGTCGGGCACCGCCGTCCGCTTCGAACCAGGCCAGAGCCGCGACGTGCAACTGATCCCCTATGCCGGCGACCGCATCGTCATCGGCTTCCGCGGCGACGTGATGGGAAAGCTGTGATGGCGTACACTTTGACATCCGTTCGTTTCGAGCGAAGTCGAGAAACGGGTGCGCGTGCGTTTCTCGACTTCGCTCGAAACGAACGGAGGGTGCACTGATGCCCGTAACCATGACCCGCCGCGCCTATGCCGGCATGTTCGGCCCTACGACCGGCGACCGCGTGCGGCTGGGTGATTCCTCCCTCATCATCCGGGTCGAGGATGACCTGACCGTCTATGGCGAAGAGGTGAAATTCGGCGGGGGCAAGGTGATCCGCGACGGCATGGGCCAAAGCCAGATGAGCCGCGCCGACGGCGCGCCCGACACCGTCATCACCAACGCGCTGATCCTCGATCATTGGGGCATCATCAAGGCGGACGTCTCGATCCGCGATGGCCGCATCGCCGCGATCGGCAAGGCGGGCAATCCCGATGTCCAGCCCGGCGTCACCATCCCCATCGGCCCCGGCACCGAAATCATAGCCGGCGAAGGCCGCATCCTGACCGCGGGCGGCATCGACGCGCACATCCATTTCATCTGCCCGCAACAGGTGGAGGAAGCGCTCAACGCCGGAATAACGACGATGCTGGGCGGCGGCACCGGCCCGGCGCACGGCACGCTGGCAACCACCTGCACGCCGGGCAGCTGGCATATCGGCCGGATGCTCCAGGCGCTGGAAACCATGCCGATGAACTTCGGCCTGTTCGGCAAGGGCAATGCCAGCCAACCGCAAGCGCTGGAGGAAATGATCCGCGCGGGCGTCTGCGGCCTCAAGCTGCATGAGGATTGGGGCACCACCCCCGCCGCGATCGACTGCTGCCTGTCGGTAGCGGACGAGTATGACATCCAGGTCGCGATCCATACCGATACGCTGAACGAAGCCGGTTTCGTCGAAAGCACCGTCGGCGCGTTCAAGGGGCGCACCATCCACGCCTTCCATACTGAGGGGGCGGGCGGCGGCCATGCGCCCGACATCATCAAGGTCGCGGGCCTGCCCAACGTCCTGCCCTCCTCCACCAACCCGACCCGACCCTATACCGTCAACACGATCGAGGAACATCTCGACATGCTGATGGTGTGCCACCATCTCGACCCGCGCATCGCCGAGGACGTCGCCTTCGCCGACAGCCGCATCCGCAAGGAGACGATTGCGGCTGAAGACATACTGCACGACCTCGGCGCTTTCTCGATGATGTCGTCGGACAGCCAGGCCATGGGCCGCGTCGGCGAAACCATCATCCGCTGCTGGCAGAGCGCGGACAAGATGAAGCAGCAGCGCGGATCGCTGGGGTCGGACGATGCCGACAGCGATAATTTCCGTGCCAAGCGATACATCGCCAAATATACGATCAACCCGGCGATCGCCCATGGCATCAGCCATATCGTCGGCTCCATCGCGGTCGGCAAGCTCGCCGATCTGGTGCTGTGGTCCCCCGCCTTCTTCGCAGTAAAGCCCGACATGGTGATCAAGGGCGGCAGCATCGCCGTTGCGCCCATGGGCGATCCCAACGCCAGCATCCCCACGCCCCAGCCGGTCCATTACCGTCCGATGTTCGGCGGCATGGGCCGCGCGGGCGCGCTGTCGTCGCTGCATTTCGTGTCGGCGGCGGGGATCGCGGACGGGATTGGCGAACGGCTGCAACTGGCCCGGCCGCTGGAAGCCGTGCGCAATACCCGCGGCGGCATCGGCAAAGCCTCGATGATATTGAACGACGCCATGCCGGATATTCAGGTCGACCCGGAAACCTATGAAGTGCGCGCCGATGGCGAATTGCTCACCTGCGAACCGGCGAGCGTGCTGCCGTTCGCGCAACGCTATTTTTTGTTTTGATGGGCCAGCCGCTCCTCCTTTCTGTCGTCATCCCCGCGCAGGCGGGGATCCATCTCCGACGCTATCCTTCGGTGCGAGGCTGGGAGATGGATTCCCGCCTGCGCGGGAATGACGCGGTTTGTTACGAAAGAAACGCCAGATGCTGACCGCCCATGATGTCCTCCCCCACGGCCACTGGTCCGGCCCCGCCGCCGACCATATCAAGCTGGACCATGACGCCCGCCATCGCCGCCGCTGGGTTTACACCGCCGACCACGGCACCATGTTCCTGCTCGACCTCGCCCGCGCCACCGTGCTGGGCCATGGCGACGCGGTGCAACTGTCGGACGGGCGGCTGGTCGAAATCCTCGCCGCACCCGAAGCGCTGGTGGAAGTCACCGCCGCAGACCCGTCCGCGATGATCCGCCTAGCCTGGCATATCGGCAACCGGCACCTGCCCGCCGAACTACACCCCCACGCCATCCGCCTGCGCGACGATCATGTCATCAACGCCATGCTGGAGGGGCTAGGCGCGACCGTGACCAAGATCAACGCCCCCTTCACGCCCGAAGGCGGCGCTTATACCGGCGGCGGCCATCATCACGACCACGATCATGCGCACGCCCACGACCACCATCACGACCATGCTGGCTGACGCCGCCCTCCACCGCTTGCTGGCCTGGACGTCGCCCTCCTACCCGGTGGGCAGCTTCACCTACAGCCACGGCCTCGAAACCGCGGTCGAGGATGGCCGCGTCCGCACCGCCGCCGATGTCACCGCCTATGTCGAGGCGGTGCTGGCGCGCGGCGGCGGCTGGGTCGATGCGGTGCTGTTCGTCCAGGCCTATCAGGCCGCAGGCGACCCAGCGGCATTCGATGCTATCGCCGAACTGGCGGGCGCCTTTCGCGGCAGCAGCGAGACGGCATTGGAGAGCCGGCAACAAGGCGGCTCTTTCCTGTCGGTCACGCGCAAGGCGTGGCCCCATCCTGCGCTCGATGATTTTGCGACGCGCTGGGAAGGGCGTCCGATGGCCCATGCTGTCGTGATGGCGCTGGCCTGCGCTACGCACGCTATTCCGCTCGAACCGGCGCTGCACGGCTGGCTCCATGCCACCGCCGCTAACCTGGTGTCCGCGGGCGTTCGCCTCGTCCCCCTCGGCCAGACCGACGGGCAGTTGGCGCTCGCCGCCCTTTCCCACGCCATTCCCGCCATCGCAGCCAAGGCGCTGGCCACCCCACTTGACGATCTGGGCACCGCCGCCCCCGATCTCGAACTTGCCTCCCTCGCGCATGAAACCCTCTACACAAGGCTCTTCCGCTCATGACTTCTCGTAACGGCCCGCTCCGCGTCGGCATCGGCGGCCCGGTCGGCTCCGGCAAGACCGCGCTGACCGACCGTCTCTGCAAGGCGATGCGCGACCATTATAATATCGCCGCCATCACCAACGACATCTACACCCGCGAAGATGCGGAGTTTCTCACCCGCTCCGGCGCGCTGGTGCCCGAACGCATCATGGGCGTGGAAACAGGCGGCTGTCCCCATACCGCCATCCGCGAAGATGCCAGCATCAACCTGGCCGCCGTCGACGAGATGAGCCGCAAATTCCCCGGCCTCGAACTCATCTTCATCGAAAGCGGCGGCGACAATCTGGCCGCAACCTTCAGCCCCGAACTGGCCGACATCACCATCTATGTCATCGACGTATCCGCCGGCGACAAAATCCCGCGCAAGGGCGGCCCCGGCATCACAAGGTCCGACCTGCTCCTCATCAACAAGATCGATCTTGCGCCGTTTGTGGGCGCGGACCTGGGCGTGATGGACCGGGACGCCAGGAAGATGCGCGGGGACCGGCCGTTCCTGTTCACGAACCTCAAGGACAATATCGGGCTATCCGCTGTCATCGACTTCATCGTCGCGACCGGCGGCCTGCGCCCTTATCCCGCAGACGCCGCTACGATCTGATGGACCGCGCCGCCTATGTCCTGCGCGAAAAGCGGCTCTACAATAAGTGGGTCGCCAGCCAGACATTGGAGGATTATGCCCTGCGCTACACCGCCGACAGCGCCCGGCGCTGGTCGGCGGGGCAGGTCGCGAACACCGCGATCGGCGCGACCGCCTTCCTTGCCTGCGAAGCGATCGGCGCGTCCATCACCCTGACCTATGGCTTTGCCAACAGCGTCGCCGCCATCGCCGCCGCCGTCGCGCTGATGTTCGTCATCGGCCTGCCCATCGCCTATCATGCCGCCAAGCACGGCCTGGACATCGACCTGCTGACGCGCGGCGCGGGCTTCGGTTATCTGGGGTCCACCCTCACCTCGCTCATCTACGCCAGCTTCACTTTCCTGCTGTTCTCGGTCGAAGCGACGATCATGGCGGTCGCGCTTACAGCCATGACCGGGATGCCGATGAGCCTCGCTTATCTGGCGAGCGCGCTGGTGGTGATCCCCATCGCCCTCTATGGCATGAGCGCCATCACCCGTTTCCAGAACGCGACCCAATGGGTCTGGATCGTGCTGCAAGTCGCGCCGATCGCCTATATCATCTGGTCCGGCCCGGCGGCGCTGGCGCAATGGAGCCACTTCACCGGACAACTGGGCGCGAAGGACGGCAGCGTCAGCCTGCTCTATTTCGGTTTCGCCCTTTCCACCCTCCTCTCCCTGCTCCCCCAGATCGGCGAGCAGGCCGACTATCTGCGCTTCCTCCCCAGCGCGAAGACAATCGGCCGGGGCAAATGGTGGGCGGCGATGCTGGCGGGCGGGCCGGGCTGGACCCTGATCGGCGGCATGAAGCTGCTGCTGGGGTCGTGGCTGGCACATTTCCTGGTCCAAAGCGACGCCCTGCAAAGCGAGGCGTCAAGCCCCACCGCGATGTTCCAGGGCATCTATACCGCCATGTCCGGCCATGCCGGCCTGTCGCTGATCCTGACCGGCCTGTTCGTCATCATCTGCCAATTGAAGATCAACGTCACCAATGCCTATGCCGGCTCGATCGCCTGGTCCAACTTCTTCGCCCGGCTGACGCACAGCCATCCCGGCCGCGTCGTCTGGCTGATCTTCAACGTGCTCCTCGCCCTGCTGCTGATGGAAGTCGGCATTTTCGACGCGATCGAGGCGATCCTGATCCTCTATGCCACGGTCGCGGCGGGCTGGATCGGCGCGCTGGCCGCGGACCTGATGATCTCCAAGCCGCTGCGCCTGTCGCCTGCGGGAATCGAGTTCAAGCGCGCCCATCTGTTCGATATCAATCCGGTCGGCATCGGCGCGATGCTATTGTCCATTTCGGTGTCCGCACTCGCCCATTTCGGCCTGATGGGCGACATCGCCCGCGCCTTTGCGCCTGTCATCGGCATGGCGGTCGCCTTCACCAGCGCACCGATCATCGCGCTCCTCACCCATGGCCGCTATTATATCGCGCGCCGGTCGCACTGGCCCGAAGGCAGCGATACGAAAACCTGCATCATCTGCGAGAACGCCTTCCAGCATGCCGACATGGCGCATTGCCCGATGTACGCCGCGCCGATCTGCTCGCTCTGCTGCACGCTGGAGGCGCGCTGCCATGACCGGTGCAAGACCGACAGCCGCGCGACGCAACAGGCGGCCCGCTGGCTGGAGCGCCTATTGCCGCGCGCGATCGCCGATTATGTCCATACCCCGGTCGGCCATTTCATCGCCGTCATGAGCATCATCACCCTGGCAAACGGCGCGCTGATGGGCGGCATCGGCTGGCAGGTGGCGCGGCGCGCGCCGTCCTTCGCAGCGCAGACGTCCAGCCTGATGCTCGGCCTGTTCCTGCTCTTCTCGCTGCTGGGCGGGGTGATCGCCTGGATGATCGTCCTCGCCCACCAGAGCCGCCGCACCGCGATGCAGGAAAGCGAGCATCATGTGCAGCGATTGATGGAAGAGGTGATCGCCCATGACGTGACCGGCGCGGAACTGCAACGCGCCAAGGAAGCCGCCGAAGCCGCCAACGCCGCCAAAAGCCGCTATCTCGTCAGCGTCAGCCATGAAATCCGCTCGCCGCTCAACAGCATCTACGGCTATGCCCAGCTGATGGAGCGCGGCCATGAGATCGCCCCGATCGAAGCGGCCAAGGTGATCCGCCGCAGCGCCGAGCATCTGACCAATCTGGTCGAAGGGCTGATGGATATCAGCCAGGTCGAAAGCGGCGTGCTGCGGATCAGCAGCGAAACCGTGCGCCTGTCCCCCTTCGTCGACCAGATCGCCAATATGTTCCGTCCGCAGGCCCAGTCCAAGGGGATCGACTTCCTCTACGAACGGCCCGAAAAACTGCCCGATTTCGTCCGCACCGACCAGAAACGCCTGCGCCAGATCCTCATCAACCTCCTGTCCAACGCGATCAAGTTCACGCGCAGCGGATCGGTCACCTTCCGCGTCCAGTATCGCAGCCAGATGGCGACGTTCGACATCATCGATACCGGCATCGGCATCGCGCCCGATGATTTGAAGCGCATCTTCGATCCGTTCGAACGCGGCTCCAACCCCGATGCGCAAAAGCAGAAGGGAATTGGCCTCGGCCTCGCCATCACCCAGGCGCTGGTGCAGATATTGGGCGGCGACCTGTCGGTGGTCAGCACCGCGGAAAAGGGCACGCAATTCACGGTGCGGCTGATGCTCGGCCATGTCGCGGGTGTCGCCGACAGCCCGCCGGTCGAAACGATCAAAGGCTATGAAGGCGACCGGCGCAAGATATTGCTGATTGACGATGACGCCGTCCAGGTGGCGGTGCTGCGCGGCTTGCTGGAGCCGCTCGACTTCATCGTGTTCGAAGCGCTGAACGGCGCTGCCGGCATGGAGATCGCGGCGCTCGAACAGCCCGACATCGTCCTGCTCGACATATCGATGCCCGGCGAATCCGGCTGGGACATATGCCGGGCGCTGCGCGAAACGCTGGGCGGCGGGGTCCGCATCGTCATGGTCTCGGCCAACGCGCATGAATTTCACCGCGGCGGCGATGGCCGTGCGGCGCATGACATGTTCCTGATGAAGCCGGTCGATCTCGACGCGCTGCTCGACGCGATCGCCGATCAGCTACGCATCCGCTGGACCGGCGATCTGCTGCCCGCGCCGCCGCCCGCGATTGAGGACGAGGCCATGCCGCCCCTGCCGGAAGAAGCCGCGTCGATCCTTGCCGATATCGAGCAGAAGGCGATCATCGGCCATGTCCGCGGTATCGAATCCAGCATCCGCGCGCTGGAGGAAGCCGTGCCCGACGCCGCCCCGCTCACCCGACGCCTCCTCGCCCATCTCGACCGTTTCGACCTCAAGGGGCTGATCAGAACCATAAGGGCCGCCCGATGACCACGCCTTCCCACACCGATACCGTCCTCGTCGTGGACGACACGCCCGAATCGCTGCGATTCCTCACCGACACGTTGGAAGCAGCCAACATCTCCGTCCTGATCGCCACCAGCGGCGACGCGGCGATCGAATTGCTGGACCATGTCGCCCCCGACCTCATCCTGATGGATGCGGTGATGCCGGGGCTGGACGGGTTCGAAACGACCCGCGCGATCAAGCAGATGCCCGCCGGCGCGCCGATCCCGATCATCTTCATGACCGGCCTCACCGAAAGCGAGCATGTCGTCCATGCGCTGGAGGCAGGCGGGGTCGATTATGTGCGCAAGCCGATCGTGGTCGAGGAGCTATTGGCCCGCGTGCGCGTCCATATGGCGAACGCGCGCCAGACCCAGGGCGGCCAGTTCGCGCTCGACGCCACCGGACGCAATTTGATCGCGGTGACGACGGACGGACGATTAAGCTGGAGCACGCCTGGCGCGGAAAAATTGATGGAAGCGCTTGCCCCCGGCTGGTCGCGGGGCGACGCCGCGCCGCCGGCCCTGCTGCGCAACGCGGTCGGACGGCTGCTGGGCGACGATCTGGCCGCCGGCGCCACGGCCAAGGCGGACAGCGGACAGGGCGACACGGTGGAACTCATCATCGTCGGCCGCCCCCGCCGCGACGAAATATTGATCCGCCTCAACCATATCGATCCGCTCGCGGATATCGGCCGGCTGCAAAGCCATTTCAGCCTGACCCAGCGCGAGGCCGAAGTGCTGCTCTGGATCAGCTACGGCAAGCCCAACCGCGTCATCAGCGAGATACTGGTCATCAGCCCGCGCACCGTGAACAAGCATCTGGAGCAGATTTTCGAGAAACTGGGCGTGGAAACCCGCGCCGCAGCCGCCGCCTTCGCTGTGCGGGTGATCGCGCACTGAAGGGGTAGCCCCCCTCTCCCCAGGGGGAGAAGGATACGCAGCCTAGCGCGCAGCGCGCTAGGCGAAGTTGGAAGAGGGGGAATACGCCCTCACGTTCGTAACATCCCCTCCAACCGCGCCAGCATCTCGGCACGCACCGCCACCCCCTCACGCATCGCCGTCTCCCGCGCCGCAAAACGCCGGTCGCCCGGCATCCGCTCCTGCCCCGCCGCCCGCAACGCCTCCACCAACTGCTCGACCCGCACAGCGAAGCCCGCCGCCGATCCCCCGCGCGTGGGATCGATCAATATCACGCACTCGCCAGTGCAAGGCGTCTGCGCGCCGGGATGCCCCGACCAGTCGACCTCATGCGAATACAGCCCGCCGGTCAGCGCCGCGGCCATGATCTCGATCATCATCGCGATCGCTGCGCCCTTATGCCCGCCAAAGGGGAGCAGCGCGCCGCCGTCCAGCACAGCGCGCGGATCGCGGGTCGGCTGCCCCGCCGCGTCGACGCCCGCCCCTTCGGGCAGGTCATGCCCCGCGCGCGCGGCGATCTGCACGTCGCCATGGGCCAGCACGCTCACCGCCTGGTCGAACACCACGACCTTGCCCCCGCCACGCGGCGCGGCAAAGGCCAGGGGGTTGGTGCCATAGACGGGCTTTCGTGCGCCGGGCGGTACGACGACGGCCATGCTGTCCACCATGGCGATCGCGACCAGACCCGCTTCCGCAAAGGGTTCGACATCGGGCCAGAGCGCCGCAAAATGATGCGATCGCCGAATCGCGACAACGCAGACCCCGGTCGCGCGCGCCTTTTCCATGGCCAGGGGCGCGGCGGCCGCCAGTGCCGGCTGGGCAAAGCCATTGGCGGCATCGACCCGCAGGAAGGATGCGCCGCCATCCTCCACCACCGGCTCGGCCCGCCCGTCGACCCAGCCGCTTTGCAAGGTCGCAACATAGCCCGGCATCCGAAACAGGCCATGGCTCATCGCCCCGTCCCGCTCCGCCCCCGCGCAATTGCGCGCCAGAATGTCGGCCACGCCCGCAGACGTTCCGTTGACGATGAAGATGCGGGTCAGCAGCGCCACCAGCGCGTCGAAATCCATATGGGTCATGGGCACGCACCCTTCCCCGCTTTGCCGCGCGGCGCAACGGCGGGAACGCGACAGGCCATACGTCCTTCACCCCATTGCCGCCCTTTCGCCGCCGTTCAGACTAGCGGTCATGGCCCATGATCCGATCGACCTTGACGAACTCCGCCGCCTTTATGCCGGGGGCGGCGGGGCCGACATTCACGATCCCCATTTCCGCGACGTGGCGGGACTGCAATTCAAGAGCGGCGACAAGCGCCGCTGGCCCTTCGCCCAGCCCTCCACGCTGCTGGATGCGCCCTACATCGCGGGCGGTCTGACGCCGGAGACGCTCGCCACGCTGGACGTGGCGCTGATCGGCGTGCCGATGGACCTGGGCGTCACCAACCGCCCCGGCGCGCGCTATGGCCCCCGCGCGGTGCGGGCGATCGACCGGATCGGCCCCTATGAGCATCAACTGCGCGTCGCACCGATGAACGCGCTCAAGGTCGCGGACGTGGGCGATGTGCCGATGCAGAGCCGCTATGACCTCTCGCTCTGCCACGCCGACATCGAAGAATGTTATGCGATGATCGGCGCGACCCGCGCGATCCCGCTGTCGGTCGGCGGCGACCATAGCATCACCGGGTCGATCATGAAGGGACTTGCGGCCGCCAAAGGCCCGATGGGCATGGTCCATTTCGATGCCCATTGCGACACCGGCGGCATCTATGAAGGTTCCAAATTCCACCATGGCGCGCCGTTTCGCGAGGCGGTGCTTGCAGGCGTGCTGGACCCCAAGCGATCGGTCCAGATCGGTATCCGGGGCGGCGCGGAATATCTGTGGGAATTTTCCTACGCCAGCGGGATGACCGTGATCCATGCCGAAGACTGCGCGGCGATGGGCATGGACGCGGTGGTGGCCAAAGCGCTGGAAGTCGTCGGCGACGGCCCGACCTATGTGACATTCGACGTCGATGGCCTCGACCCCGTCTATGCTCCCGGCACCGGCACGCCCGAAATCGGCGGCCTGTCGACGCGCGAGGCATTGCATCTGCTACGCGGACTGGCGGGCATCGACATCATCGGCGGCGACGTGGTGGAGGTCGCACCCGAATATGATCCGACCACCGTGACGGCGCAGGCCGCCGCGCAGATGCTGTTCCAACTGCTCTGCCTGGTGCAGTTGCGGCGATGAGCGCGACAACCGCTCCAACACCCGAACCGGCGCTGAAGCGCGGCATCACCGGGCCGGGCTATTTCGCGCTCGCGTTCGGCACGATCGTCGGGTCCGCCTGGATGGTGCTGATGGGCGAATGGGTCGCGCCCGCGGGACCGGGCGGCGCGGTGCTGGCATTCCTTGGCATGACGCTGCTAATGGTGCCGATCGCGGCCGCCTATGCCGAACTGGTCGCTCGCGTGCCGCGCGCAGGCGCAGAGTTCGTGTTCGTAGAAAAGGCGTTCGGGCGATGGCCGGGCTTCGTCACCGGCTGGTATCTGACCCTCTATTTCGTCGGCATCGCCGCGTTCGAGGGGCTGGCCCTCTCCTGGTTCCTCGAAAATCTGGTCCCGTCTCTGAGCGGGCAGGCGCCGCTCTACACGCTGCTCGGTCGGCCGATCACGGCAATGGACCTGACCGTCGGGCTGGCGGGGGCGAGCGTCATGACCCTGCTCAACGCATCGGGCGCGACCATCGCGGTGGGCTTTCAAAAGATCGTGACCTTCGCCTTCCTCGCTGCCTCTGCGGCGCTGGTGCTGCTTGGCTTTGCGCAGGGCGATACGAACAACTGGCAACCCCTGTTCGAATCGGCGCAGGATCGCAGTTTCGGCGGCGGCATGTTCGTCATGCTGGGCGTGGCGGGCATGTGGCTGGCGGGGTTCCAGACCGCCGCGTCGGCCGTCGAGGAACGGGCGCCTGGCACTAGCTTCCATACCGTCGCGCGGGCCATGATGGCGGCGGTGGCGGTCGCGGCGTTATTCTACAGCCTCATCATCCTGGCGTCGGCGTCGCTGGCGCCATGGCGCGACCTGACGTCGGGCGCGCTGCCGGTCGCCGCCGCCTTCGACCATGCGCTGGCCGGGGGCCTTGCGACCAAGGGGATCATCCTGGTCGCCATGGCGTCCCTGCTCAAGACCTGGAACGCAATGCACCTGTCGGCGACGCGCGTCATCCTGGCGCAGGCCCGCGCCGGATTCCTGCCCGCCGGCCTCGCCCATATCGACGCGCGCACCGGCGCGCCGCGCCGCGCCGCGCTGCTGGTGGGGCTGTGGACCTGCCTGGGCGTGCTGGCCGGGCGCGGCGCGATCGGCCCGATCATTTCGATGGGGACGATGTGCACTACGGCCATCGCCGCGGTCGCGATGCTGGCGCTGCTGCGCCTGCGCAGCCGGGACAGGGGCGCGGCCCCGCCCGCCTTCGTTTTGGCGGGGGGCAAGCCGCTGCTGCTCGCGATCAGCATCGGTGCCGCCGTGGTGGCGAGCGCCGCCATCGCCACGCCCTTCGGCGTCAACGACGCCATGCCGGTCGAAATCTGGCTGATGCTGGGCTGGCTGGCGCTGGGTGGCGGGATGGTGATGGCGCAGCGATTGCTGATCGCAACGCCGACGGCGCAACCGGCTTAAAGCAATATCAACTGCGCCACCGGGGCGAAGCTGCGGCGGTGCAGCGGGGTCGGGCCATGTTCGCGCAGTGCCGCCAGATGCTTGGCGCTGCCATAGCCCTTGTTCGTGTCCCAGCCATAATGAGGATGGTCGGCCGCCGCCTCGACCATCATCCGGTCGCGGGTTTCCTTCGCGATGATCGATGCCGCCGCGATCGACAGGCATTTGGCGTCGCCCTCCACAATCGCGGTCGACGCCCAGCGCCATGTCGGACAGCGATTGCCGTCGACCAGCACATGACCGCAGTCGTGGCTCAACGCCTCGACTGCGCGGGTCATGGCCAGCATCGTCGCCCACAGGATGTTGATCTTGTCGATCTCCTCCACGCTGGCGACACCCACGCCCCAGCACAGCGCACGCGCCTTGATCTCGATTTCCAGCGTGGCGCGGCGCTTCGCCGTCAATTGCTTGGAGTCATTGAGGCCATCGGGACAACCCTCCGCCCGCAAAATCACGGCAGCCGCAACCACCGGCCCGGCGAGCGGACCGCGCCCCGCCTCGTCCACGCCTGCGACCAAGCGGGGATGATGGATCAATTCGTGCGCGAAATCAGGCATGGTCGGCGTAGCGCGCAGCGAAGGCCGCCGCGTCCCAGCCGGCCGAGTCGGTCGCCGCCAACAGATGGTAGAAGGGCGTCAGGCTCAGCGCATGGCCCATCGGCCCATGGCCCTGCCCAAGCCCCGGAGCCGCCGCCAGAACCGCCGCGACGAAGGCTTCCGCCCGGTCGGCGGCGTTGGCCAAAGACAGCCCCCCGCCCAGTCCGGTGGCAATGGCGCTGGCGAGGGTGCAGCCGGTGCCATGACTGCTGCGTGTCTCGATCCGCTTGATCGTATATTCGACGACCATATCCTCATTGATCAACAGGTCGTGGATCATAGGGCGATCGTCATCGGCCTGCTGCGGCAAATGCCCGCCCTTGGCGAAAATGATCGCGCCGGTGCGATCGCGTAGCGCCTGTCCTGCCGCCTCCAGTTGCTCGACATGGTTTATCGTCATGCCGGTCAGCGCTTCCAGCTCCGGCACATTGGGGGTGATGACGCTCGCCACCGCCATCAGCCTTTCGAAGGCGGCGATGGTCGCCCCATCCGCCAGCAGCGAACCACTGGTCGCGACCATGACCGGATCGAAGACGATGGGGACATCCTGCAATTGCGCCAGTCGATCCGCGACGGCCGTGGCCGTCGGTGCCGATCCGATCATGCCGATCTTCACCGCATCGATGCCGATATCGCTGATGCAGCTTTCCATCTGCGCCAGTACCATCTCGGTCGGCACCGGATGGACGCCTTGCACGCCCAGCGTGTTCTGCGCCGTGATTGCGGTGATCGCGGTCATGGCGTGGCCGCCCAGCATCGTCACCGTCTTGATGTCCGCCTGGATACCCGCGCCGCCCCCGCTGTCGGAGCCGGCGATGATGAGGATGCGCGCCGTCATCCTTTGAAGTGCCGCTCCGTCGACGCCGGGTTGCCCGCCAGTGCCTTGCCGGTCCGACTGGGCCGGTCCATCAATTCGCCACCACAATTGGGGCAGCGATCGTCCAGCGCTTCGGCGCAGGGCGCGCAAAAGCTACATTCGAACGAACAGATGAACGCGCCAGGTTGATCAGCCGGCAAGTCCATACCGCAGCGTTCGCAATCGGGGCGCATCTCAAGCATTAGGCCGCCGCCTTTTCCACCGCGGCGCAGATGCGCTCTACCACATCCTTCACCTGGTCCGCCTTGTCGCCTTCGGCCATGACGCGGATCACCGGTTCGGTGCCGGACGGGCGGATGACGAGGCGACCGGTGCCATTTAGTTCCGCTTCGGCCTGCGCGATCACGCGCTTGACCTCATCATGCTCCAACGGCTTGCCGCCTGAGAAACGAACATTTTTGAGGAGTTGCGGGACGGGATCGAACTGGTGCAGCGTCTCGCTCGCAGGCTTGCCCGACCGGACCAGCGCCGCCAGCACCTGCAACGCGGCGACAGTGCCATCGCCGGTGGTCGCATAATCGGACAGGATCATATGGCCCGACTGTTCGCCGCCCAGATTGAAGCCGCCCTCGCGCATCCGCTCCAGCACATAGCGGTCGCCGACCTTGGTGCGCTCCAGGCCGATGCCCTTGGCCGCCAGGAAGCGTTCGAGGCCCAGGTTCGACATAATCGTCGCGACCAGCCCACCGCCGCGCAACGTGCCTTCGCGCGCAAAATTGGCGGCGATCAGCGCCATGATCTGGTCGCCGTCGACGATCTGGCCCTGTTCGTCCACCACGATCAACCGGTCGGCGTCGCCATCCAGCGCAATACCGACGTCCGCCCCGGACGACACGACGGTTTCCTGCAACAGCAAGGGCGCGGTCGATCCGCAACCGTCATTGATGTTCGTGCCGTTGGGCGTCACTCCGATCGCCACGACCGTCGCGCCCAGCTCCCAAAGCGCCGAGGGCGCAACCTGATAGGCGGCGCCATTGGCGCAATCGACCACGATCTTCAGCCCGTCGAGGCGCAAATCGGCGGGGAAGCTGGACTTGACCGCATGGATGTAGCGGCCGCGCGCATCTTCCACCCGCCGGGCGCGGCCGATATCCTTGGACGCGGCGAGCGGAATATCCTGCCCCAGCAGCGATTCGATCTTCAACTCATCCTCGTCCGACAGCTTATAGCCATCCGGGCCGAATAATTTGATGCCATTGTCGAAATAGGGATTGTGACTGGCGGAGATCATGACGCCCAGGTCCGCGCGCATCGAATGGGCGAGCAGCGCGACGGCGGGCGTGGGGATCGGCCCGAACTGGACCACGTCCATCCCCACGGCGGTGAACCCCGCGACCAGCGCATTTTCAACCATATAGCCCGACAGGCGCGTATCCTTGCCAATCACCACGCGATGGCGATGACTGCCGCGCAGGAAATGCGTGCCGGCCGCCATGCCGACCTTCATCGCTAGGTCCGCCGTCATCGGCCATTGATTGGTGCGCCCGCGGATGCCGTCGGTGCCGAAATATTGCCTGCTCACAAAGCGCTCATCTTCCTCTGGGGACATTCCCCGCTCATCCGTTCGTCCTGAGTAGCCGCTGAGCCTGTCGAAGCGGCGTATCGAAGGACACGCACGTCGGCGACCCTTCGATACGGGTCTTCGACGTCGCTCAGACCCTACTCAGGGCGAACGGAGAGGGAAAGCATCAAGTTTTTCTCGATCGACTTTCCGCGCATCCCGCGGCATCCGGGCGTGATGGAAAATTTCAACGCCTTTGTCGACGGCCTGTCCGCCGCGGTCTTTTTCAAGGTGCCGCTCTTTGGGGCGCAGATCGAACTGATCGTGCTCTATCTGGCGCTGCCGATGCTGTTCTTCACGCTCTGGCTCGGCTTCCCCAACATCACCCAGGTCGGTCGCGCCATCCGCATCCTGCGGACCCAGCCGCGCGAGGGCGAGGCGAAGGGCGACGTCAGCCAGTGGGCGGCGCTCTCCACCGCCCTGTCGGGCACGATCGGCCTGGGCAATATCGCCGGTGTCGCGGTGGCGCTGACCATGGGCGGCCCCGGCGCGATCCTGTGGATGTTCATTATCGGCTGGTTCGCGATGACGGTGAAGATGGCGGAAGTCACGCTGGGCCTCAAATATCGCGTGTTCGACGCACAGGGCCATGTCCATGGCGGGCCGATGTATGTGCTGAAGGCCGTGGGTGCGGCGCGCGGATGGCCCAAGGCGGGACTTGCGCTGGGCGGGGCCTACGCCTTCTTCGCGCTGTTCGGGGCGATCCCGATGGTGCAGGTGAACCAGAGTTTCGCGCAGGTGAAGGTCGTCACCGGCCTGACCAACGGCTGGGCCTATGGCGTGTTCCTGGCGGGTGCGGTGGCGCTGGTGACGCTGGGCGGCGCGGCCTGGCTGGGCGAGGTGGCCAAGCGGCTGACCCCGATCAAGGTCGCGGTCTATCTGCTGGGGGTCGCCGCGATCCTCATCCTGCATATCGGCGAGATTCCAGGCGCGCTGGCCCTGATCTGGGACGGCGCGTGGAGCGGACAGGCCGCAACCGGCGGCGCGGTCGGCGCGTTCGTCGCGGGGATGCGCCGCGCGGTCTTCGCCAGCGAAGCGGGCGTGGGGTCGGCCGTCATGGCGCACAGCCTGGCGCGGGCGGACCATCCGGTGTCCGAAGGGCTGGTCGCCCTGCTGGAACCGCTGCTCGGCACGATGATCGTGTGCGCGTTCGGCGGTCTGGCGCTGGTCGTCGCGGGGACATGGAATACGGGGTTGGAGGGGATCGCCATCACCTCCGCCGCCTTCGCGCAAGTATCGCCCTGGTTCCCCTGGCTGCTGGCGGTCGTGGTGTTCCTGTTCGCCTATTCGACGCTGGTCGCTTGGGGCTTTTACGGCCTCCAGGCCTGGGGCTATCTGTTCGGCAACGGGCCGCGGGCGCAATGGACATACAAGATCCTGTACGTCGTCGCCCTGCCCCCGGCCGCCGCGATCGACCTGGGCCGCGTGGTCGGCATCGTCGACAGCAGTTTCTTCCTGATGGCCATCCCCAACGTCATCGCGCTCTACCTGTGCGCAGGCGAATTGCGCCGGGATGTGCGGAGCTATCTGGCGAAGGACGACGCTAAACTTCGCACTTTTCCCGCCGGTTTCGATATATTGTTGCGGGGTCGCGATCCTATCGAAAAGTCGTTCATCACTCCGTTATCGAATATGTTCTGACCCAAAGGCGCATAACAAATTGGCTCCGCGTAGGACAGACACAAAAAGACCCCGCTCCTTTCGGAGCGAGGCCATTTTGAGGACTGGCGATCAGATCAGATCTTGTCGCCAAGCGCGCCCTTGACCGATCCGGCGACGTCCTGCGCCGTACCCTTGGCCTTCTGCGCCTTGCCTTCGGCTTCCAGACGCTCATTGTCGGTCGCCTTGCCAATGCCTTCCTTGACCGCGCCAGCGGCCTTGTTGCCAGCGGCCTTCAGCTTGTCGGTTGCTTCGCCCATGTCGTTACTCCTTCAGGGTGGTTGAAGGATAAACGATGCACCACGAAAAGGGTTTCCGCCGATACGCATACGAAACGAACGGTCAAAGCGGCTTTTCGTAAATTTGATAGACTTTGTTCACAGTTCCCTGGATCGCCTCCGCGATGGCGTTCATGCCCTGATTGTCGTCCAGTACCCAGCCAAGCTCCCCACGGGTCGAACCATATTGGGCCAGCGCAGCCAATCGGATCGTTTCGATCATCATGAAGGCGAGTTGCCCCGCCATGCGCGAACTTTGCAGACGCTGCACCACGCCCATCAGCGGCACCCGCATGGTTCGCGCCTGCGGCTTGCGCAACCAGCGCAGCAGCTTGATCCAGCCGAACGGGAAAAGCGATCCGCCCAGCGGCTTGAGCGCTTCATTAAGGTCGGGCAGCGTCATCATGAAGGCGACCGGTTCGCCATCCAGTTCGGCGACCATGATCAGGTCTTCGAACACGATCGGTTTCAGCTTCTTGCCGGTATGCGCGATTTCCGCGTCGGTGATGGGCACGAAGCCCCAATTATTGCCCCAGGCATCGTTCAGGATCGCCAGGATGATCGCGGCTTCCTGATCGAATTTCGACTTGTCTACCTTACGGATGCGGATGCGGTCGTTATTTTCGCCCGACTTAATGATACGCTGGATCAGCGGCGGAAAATTGCGCGTGATGTCCAACTCATATGTTTTGAGCTGCTTGGCTGGCGCATAGCCCGCGCCCTCGATCATCGCCTGATAGGTCGGGCTGTTATGCCCCATCATCACCGTGGGGGGATGATCATGCCCCGCGATCAGCAGCCCCGGCTCTTCCCAGATGGACAGGGATATCGGCCCCAGCACACGGGTCATACCCTTGGCTCGCAACCAATCCTCCGCCGCGGCGATCAGGGCGGCGCCGACGGCGTCATCCTCCGCCTCGAACATCCCGAAATTGCCGGTCCCCGGCCCCATCCCCTGTTCGACCGGCTGTTCCAGCGCCAAATGATCGATATGGGCGGAAATGCGCCCGACCACCGTCCCGCCGCGGCGGGCCAGGAAATATTGCGCCTCGGCATGGCCGAAAAAGGGGTTCTTGCCCGGCGTGAGCAATTCCTTCACCTCGCCCTTGAGCGGCGGCACCCAGTTGGGATCATGGGCGTAGAGCCGCCAGGGCAGATCGATAAAGGCCTTCAGGTCGGCCTTGCCAGAGACAGGAGTGATAACCAGATCAGTGTGCGCCACGGGTGCCGCCTTGAGCAAAAAAAGAAGTGCGGTGCAGTTCGCCCCTTGTTTGCGCAATGTCAATCGCGCCCGCAAAACGGGGGCTAACACAAGTGAATATGTCATGGTGCTGCCATGATCTCAGCGCATTTGGAGGCTAGGACCGCCCGCATGACTGTGCATGATCCCATATTGGCCGCCGCCCAGCGCGCGCGCGCCGCCATCCCCGACGACAGCGCGATGCTCCGCGCCGCGGCCGAACTGACACGCGACTATGCGGTCGCCAATCCGCGCATCTACTGGCCCGACCTGCTGGCGTCCGCGCTGATCGGCTGGGGCGCTATGGCTGGCGCGATCCTGGCGCAGAATGTGGCCGTGGCGATAGCCTGCGCATTTGTTGCGATGATGGCGCTCTATCGCGCAGCCAGCTTCATCCACGAACTGACTCATATCCGCAAAGGCGCCCTTCCCGGCTTTCGCTTCGCCTGGAACCTGATCGTCGGCATCCCGCTGATGATCCCGTCCTTTATGTATGAGGGCGTCCATACCCAGCATCATGCCCGCACCCGCTATGGCACCGCCGAAGACCCCGAATATCTGCCGCTGGCGCTGATGAAACCCTGGTCGCTGCCGCTGTTCATCCTGGTCGCGTCGCTGGCGCCGATCGGCCTCATCCTGCGCTTTGGCCTGATCACGCCGCTCTCGCTGCTGATCCCGCCGCTACGCGCCAAGGTCGTGGCGGAACTGTCGGCCCTGTCGATCAATCCCGCCTATCGCCGCCGCGCGCCGGAGGGCGATTTTGCGCGGATGTGGATGTGGCAGGAAGCGGGCGCGAGCCTGTTCGCGCTGGCGCTGGTCGGCAGCGTCTTCGCCTTCGGCTGGAAGCCGCTGCTCGTCTATATGGCGATCCATTCGGCGATGACCGTCATCAACCAGTTGCGCACTCTGGTCGCGCATCTGTGGGAAAATGAGGGCGAGCCGATGACGGTGACGGCGCAATATCTGGACTCGGTCAATGTGCCGCCACCCGGCGCGCTGCCCGCGCTCTGGGCGCCGGTCGGCCTGCGCTATCACGCGCTGCATCACCTGCTACCCAGCGTGCCCTATCATGCGCTGGGCAAGGCTCATGCCCGGCTGATCGCCACGCTTGACGCGCAGTCGCCCTATCATCGCGGCAATTATCCGGGGATGCTGCCGCTGGTCGGCAAGATCGCGCGGAGTACGATGGCGGCGCGCTGAGCGAGCGCGCCTAACCGTCCTCATCCTGATAGACCGGCAACCCCAGCCCGCGCCGGATCGCCATCGCCCGCAGCAGGAAACCCAGCAGCGCGGCGATGACGCCCGCGACCGGCACGTCCAGCCCGATCCAGCGCAACGCCACGAACAGGCCGGAGGCGAAGGCCGCCGCCGTCACATAAAGCTCCGGCCGCAGCAGAATAGACGGCTCGCCCGCCAGCAGGTCGCGCATGATGCCCCCGACGCAGCCCGTCACCACCCCCATCATCCCTGCGACGAAGGGCGGCACGCCAAAACTCATCGCCTTGGCCGCGCCAAATACGGCGAAGGCCGCCAGCCCGATCGCATCTAGCCAGTCGAGCGCCCGTTCGCTCCAGAATTTGCGCGGGGTGAACCACACGACCAACGCCGCGCCCATGCAGGCGATGGCCGGCACCGGATCGACCACCCAGAAGACCGGCGCACCGATCAGCAGGTCGCGCACCGTGCCGCCGCCGACCCCCGTCACCAGCGCGAAGAAGGCGAAGGTCACCAGCGTCTGCCGCAACCGCGCTGCCGCCAGTGCGCCGGACGCGGCAAAGACGAAGGTGCCGACGATGCTCAATGTTTCGAGCACGGGGCCGATCGATGTGGCGAGCAGGGGTGTGGATGGGAGCATGGCGTTACCTAACCACAACCGTTCGTCCTGAGTAGCCACTGAGCGAAGTCGAAGGGGCGTATCGAAGGATTGCGCCACATGCTTCGATACGGGACTTCGCTAAGCTACCCCCTACTCAGCACGAACGGACTTTGGGACGACCCTTATTTCCGCCCCTTCTGTACCGCCAGCCGGCTCATTAATATCGCGGCGCGCTTCGCCTGGCGCTTCATGGTCGACAGGTCGGCCTTCTCCGCCGCACTGTGATCGCCGCTGGACGCCAGGCCCAGCCCCACCAGTCCGTCCGTGTCGGCCGCGACGAAGCTGATGTCGCCCGCCCCGCGCTTCAACGGATCGAGCGCCGCCATTTCCGGCAGGCCCAGGTCCGCATTGACGCCGTTCAGCTTGCCCAGCAGCGCCTTGTTCCCCGCCGTCGGCGCCATCGATGGATAGCCCAGGTCGAACGCAATGCTGGCCGACGTGCCCGTCAAGTGCCCCGCATCGACGATCGCCTGCATCTTCGCCTGCACCCGCTTCGTCTGCTCTTCGCTCAGCGTGCGGAAATCGCCCTTTGCCACCGCGATAGGCGGGATGATGTTGGTCTTGCCGGTCACGGCGATGCGCACGCCATCCTTGTCGACCGCCGCGCTTTGCCCGCCGCCGATCAGCCCGACATTGAATGTCAGATTGGGTTCAGGCAGTTCCTTGCGGAATGCGACGATGATCCGCGCCAGTTCATAGACCGCGCCATCGCCGGCACTCGCCGAAAAGATGCCCGAACTATGGCCCGACTTGCCCGTCGCGGTCAGCGTCCAGCTATTGGACGACCGCCGCGCGATCGACCCCATGTCCTTGCCGCCTTCCTGCGACAAGCCTTCGAAATCGAGCGCAACATCGGCCCGCTTGCCAGCCGCGACCAGATCGGCGCGAGCGACGGCGACCGGATCGCCCGAATCCTCCTCGTCCCCGGTCAGCACGACTTCGATGTTTGCGTTTTTCAGCGTGCCCGCCGCCTGCATGGCTTTCAGCGCCAGCAGCATCGTCACCACCCCGCCCTTGTCGTCGGCGACACCCGGCCCCGCGGCCCAATCACCATCGCGCTTGAAGGTCTGGAACGGCGAATCCGGCTCGAACACGGTATCGAGATGGCCGATCAGCAGCAGTTTCGTGCTGCCCGCCTTCCCCTTATGCACCGCGATCAGGTGGCCCGCCCGCTTGGCCGCATCCATCGGCTTCCAGGTGACGGTAAAGCCCAGCGCCTCATATTCGGGGCGCAGCATGTCGGCTACCGCTTTTACGCCGGGGAAATTCATCGAGCCGCTATTCTGGTTGACCAGCTTTTCCAGCAGCGCGACGGATGGTTCATAGCCCGCCTCGACCGTAGTGCCGATTGTCCGTTCCGCCGGGCTGAGCGCCGCATGGGCGACGGGCGCGCCACCGCAAAGCAGCGCGCCCATAACCAGTCCCCTGATCACTTGGCCAGTTCCGCCTCGATCGCCGCGACCAGCGCCGGGTCATTGGGCGCGGTCGTGGGCGCAAAGCGCGCAGCGACGCTACCGTCCTTGGCGATCAGGAACTTTTCGAAATTCCACAGCACTTCCGGCACCGGATTGGGGGTCATGCCATAGCCTTTGAGCTTCTCGCGGAAGGCGTCGCCCTCGCCCTGCGCCTCCGGCTGCGCGCTGGTCAGCGCGGCGTAGAGCGGGTGCTTGTCCGGGCCGGTGACGACGATCTTTTCGAACATCGGGAAATCCACGCCGAAATTGGTGGTGCAGAAGGTCGCGATCTCGTCATTGCTGCCTGGCTCCTGCGCGCCGAAATCATTAGCGGGGAAGCCAGCGACGACCAGGCCCTTGTCTTTATAGTCGGCATAGAGCTTTTCCAGCCCCTCATATTGGGGGGTCAGGCCGCATTTGGACGCGACATTGACCGCCAGCACCACTTTACCCGCATAATCGGCCAGGCTGGTGTCGGCACCCTTGATGGTCTTGAGCGCAATCTGCTGAATATCGGTCATATATCGTCTCCTTGGATGAACTTGCCCCGAAACTTGCCACTATATCGCCGCGCCGAACAGATGCCCCGCACCTGCCGTCACAGCCATCGCCAACGCGCCCCAGAATAGCGTCCGGCACATCGACCGCGCCACCTGCGCCCCGCCCAGCCGCGCGCCGACATAGCCCAGCAGGGCAAGGCACAGGAGGGACAGCGCGACGATGGCGACAATCGCCCCGCCCGCGGGCACAATCGCTGCGATCAACACCGGCGGCGCTGCACCCACGGCAAAGCTCGCCGCAGACGCCAGCGCCGCCTGCACCGGACGGGCCGTCGCCATATCGGAAATGCCCAATTCGTCACGGGCATGCGCGCCCAGCGCATCGGCCGCCATCAACTGCTCCGCCACTTGGCCCGCCAGATCGTGCGTCAGGCCGCGTTCGACATAGATATCGCGCAACTCCACCCACTCGGCATAAGGCTGGGTAGCGATCGCCTTTTTCTCTTTAGCCAGGTCCGCGCGTTCGGTGTCGGATTGCGCGCTGACGGACACATATTCGCCCGCCGCCATCGACATGGCACCCGCCACCAGCGCCGCAATGCCGGTCAGCAATATCGTCTCGCTCGGCGCGCCCGACGCGGCGATGCCGGTCATCAGGCTGGCGGTGGACACGATCCCGTCATTGGCCCCCAGCACCGTCGCGCGCAGCCAACCGACGCGGTTCACATAATGAACGGCATGGTGCGGCTGGTCGATTGCGGTGTCGGTCTGCGCGTCCATCGATCAGCCCCTTTGCCTGGCCCCTATCCCGGCATCCATGCGCCCGGAGCCTGTCGAAAGGAAGGCGGGAAATGCTACCCCGCCAGTCCTTCGGCCTTTTCCGCCAGTTCCAGCCAGCGCATCTCGGCAGCGTCCTTGTCGGTCCGCGCCTTCTCGATCGCGCCCGTCAGCATGTCGAACCGTTTGCGATCGCGCGTGTAGAGCGCCGGGTCGGCCAGCGCTT
Source organism: Pseudomonadota bacterium (assembly GCA_040389985.1). Classification (GTDB taxonomy): domain Bacteria; phylum Pseudomonadota; class Alphaproteobacteria; order Sphingomonadales; family Sphingomonadaceae; genus Sphingobium. The sequence continues at coordinate 487,521 of JAZJZH010000007.1, read as the reverse complement.
CCTCATGCCCGGCAATGGTCGCTTCCAGTTCCTCCACCCGTTTGGGCAGCAGTTCCAAGTCGCGCTGGTCCTTATAGGTCAGCTTGGCCGATACGGGCTTTGCCGGTGGGGCCGCGGCCACCGCCTTCTTCTCGATCCTGGCCGCCTTGCGCGGATCGCGCTTGGCGAGCCAGTCGGCATAGCCGCCGACGATCACATCGACCACGCCCGTCCCGTCCAGCCCCAGCGTCACGGTAACGGTGCGGTCGAGGAAATCGCGATCATGGCTGACGATCAGGACGGTGCCGTCATAATCGGCGATCATTTCCTGCAACAGGTCGAGCGTTTCCAGGTCGAGGTCGTTGGTCGGCTCGTCCAGCACCAGCAGGTTGGATTCGCGGGCAAATTCGCGCGCGAACAGCAGGCGCGACCGCTCTCCGCCCGACAGCGTGGCGACCTTCGCCTCCGCCAGACTGGGGTCGAACAGAAAGTCCTTCAGATAGCCATGGATATGCTTGCGCACGCCGCGCACGTCGATCCAGTCGCCGCCCTCGGCCAACACGTCGCGCACCGTCTTGTCGCCCTGCATCAGGCTGCGCTGCTGGTCGATGAAGATCATGTCCAGCGTCTTGGCCAGCGTTACTTTGCCGCTATCGGGCGCCAGTTCACCGGTCAGCAGTTTCAGCAGCGTCGATTTGCCCGCGCCATTGCCGCCGACGATGCCGATCCGGTCGCCGCGCTGCACCCGGATCGACAGGTCGTCGATGATCGTGCGCTCCCCGAAATTCTTGCTGACATGCTCGACCTTGATGACGCTCTTGGTCTTGCTGTCGTCGCTGGCGACGGCGATCTTCGCTGTCCCCTGCGGCCCGTTCATCGCGGCGCGGGTTTCGCGCATTTCCCACAGCTTCGCCAGCCGTCCCTGGTTGCGCTTGCGCCGCGCGGTGACGCCGCGTTCCAGCCAGTGCGCCTCGATCTTCAGCTTCGCGTCCAGCTTCTCCGCCGCCCGCGCCTCTTCGGCATAGACCGCTTCCATCCACTGTTCGAAACCGCCAAAGCCGATCTCGTTGCGCCGCATCTGCCCCCGGTCCAGCCACAGCGTCTGGCGCGTCAGCCGCGTCAGGAAGGCGCGGTCATGGCTGATGACGATGAAGGCGCCATTATACCGCGCCATCCAATTCTCGATCCAGTCGATCGCCGCAATGTCCAGATGGTTGGTCGGCTCGTCCAGCAGCAGCAGGTCCGGCTCGCTCGCCAGCGCGCGGGCAATGGCGGCGCGGCGACGCTCGCCCCCGCTTGCCGTGCTGGCGTCGCGGCTCAGGTCGATGCCCAGTTGGTCGGCGATCGCCTCCACCTCATGCGGGGCCGGCGCGAACTCGCCCGCCAGCGCAAAATCATGCAGCGTCTTGAACGGCGTGACGTCGGGATCCTGCTCCAGCGTGATGACCCGCGCGCCCGGCCGCACGGACCGCACGCCCTCGTCCGCCTCGATCTGTCCGCCCAGCAATTTGAGCAATGTCGTCTTGCCCACGCCGTTGCGGCCGATCAGCGCCAGCCGGTCTTTCGCGCCCACGGCGATATTGAGGCCGCGGAACAACCAGTGAGAGCCTTGCGAAAGGCCAAGATTTTCGAACGAGAGAATAGGAGCTGCCATTTGCACGCAGCTAAGGCCTGTCAGCCTGCGGGGCAAGTGCGGAACCGGAAAGCTGTCGGACGGCTTTCAACGTGCGACAGCGTCCATTCATCGCACCCCGGCCAAAGAGGGGCGCATATTCGCAGAGGAGAAATATCCATGAAATCCGCTCTCGCCCTGATGGCGCTCGGCGTTGCCGCCCTTCCCGTGGCGGCGCTTGCCCAGACCAGCGTCACCATCGCCGAGACGGCGCCGGTCGTGACATTGAACGTCACCGAAAGCGTCGAGGCCGCACCCAATGTCGCGACCGTCGGCACCGGCGTCCAGACCCGCGCGCTGACCGCGCAGGCCGCCATGCAGGACAATGCCACCAAGACCGAAAAGCTGATCGCCGCGCTGGCCAAGGCCGGCATCGCCAAGAAGGATATCCAGACCAGCGGCATCAACCTCTCCGCCCAATATGATTACAGCAATCAGGACGGAAAGCCGGAAGGCCCGCGCTTCATCGGCTATGAAGCGTCCAACCAGCTGACCGTGAAGCTGCGCGACATCAAGAATGTCGGCACCTCGATCGACGCCATGGTTGCGGCCGGCGCTACCAACATAAACGGCCCGACCTTCTCGATCGAAGATCCCTCGCCGCTGATCCAGCAGGCCCGCGGCACCGCGCTCAAGAGCGCCAAGGCTCAGGCCGATTTCTATGCCCAGGCGGCCGGTTTCCGTTCGGCGCGCCTCGTGTCGATCAGCGAAAGCAACAGCGGTGGCCAGCCGCCCATGCCGATGATGCAGAGCGCCCGGTTCAAGGCGGATGCGGCCCCCACTACCCCGGTCGAACCCGGCCAGGTCAGCGCCTCGGTCACGCTCACGGTCCAGTACGCGCTGGACAAGTAAAGCACGTCGCGAACCTATACTCTTAAAGAAAAAGGCGGCGGTGCTTGAGCATCGCCGCCTTTTCTGTTCATCTGCGCGCCATTCACCACCTGTTCAATGCCTCACGCCTATGCCATGCCCATGAATATGAAGTGGAACAGCCTGCCCCGCTCTCTGACCGCTGCGGTCGCCGCCGCGCTTGCCATCGGCGTCGCCATCCCGGCCGCCGACGCGGGCAATCGCCGCGATGAACAGGACGCCGCGCGCCGGGCAATGCTCGACGGGCAGGTCATGCCCTTCGCCATGATCAAGCGCCGGGTCGACGCGACCATGGGCGGTGCCACCTATGTCGGCAGCGAATTTAATCCATCCTCCAACCGCTACCGCCTGAAATATGTGAAGGACGGGAAGGTCATGTGGGTTGATGCGGATGGCCGGACGGGCGATATCATCGGCATGGCGCGCTAATATCCGCCCATGCCGCAATTCTAAAAAAGAAAAGGGCCTTTCATGCGTCTGCTGATCGTCGAGGATGAACCGAATCTGGGCCAGCAGCTCAGGAACACGCTGGAAGGCGCGGGCTATGCCGTGGACCTCGCCACGGATGGCGAGGATGGCCATTTTCTCGGCGCGACCGAAAGCTATGACGCGGTCGTGCTTGACCTTGGCCTGCCCACCATCGACGGCCTCACCGTGCTGGACCGCTGGCGCAAGGAAGGCCGCGCCTTCCCGGTGCTGGTGCTGACCGCGCGCGACAGCTGGTCCGACAAGGTTGCCGGGCTGGACGCGGGTGCCGACGACTATCTGGCCAAACCCTTCCAGAGCGAGGAACTGATCGCCCGCCTGCGCGCGCTCATCCGCCGTGCGTCCGGCAATGCGTCGAGCGAACTGACCGCCGGCGACGTCCGTCTCGACACCCGGTCGGGCAAGGTGACGCTGGCCGGCGACCCGGTGAAGCTCACCGCGCAGGAATATAAGCTGCTCAGCTACCTGCTCCATCACAAGGGCAAGGTGGTCAGCCGCACCGAGTTGATCGAACATATTTATGACCAGGATTTCGACCGCGATTCCAACACGATCGAAGTGTTCGTGACGCGCATCCGCAAGAAGCTTGGCGCCGACGTCATCACCACCATCCGCGGCCTGGGCTACAGTCTGGACGAGCCGGGGCGGTAATCAGCCTTTCACCCTACCCCGTTCGGGCTGAGCCTGTCGAAGCCCTGCACTTTCTTAAGAAGGGCGGCCCTTCGACAAGCGCAGGGCGAACGGATATGGGAACAGTCTGAAAATATGACCGATCCCGCATCCCCTCCCCCCGTCCGCTCCACCGGCTCCATCAGCCGGCGAATGATCGGCATCGCCGCTTTGTGGATCAGCGTGCTGCTGATCGGCGGCGGCGTGGCGCTGGACCGGGTGCTGAGCGACGCCATCACGCGCAATTTCGATGACGGCATGAATTATGTGCTGACCGCCATGATCGCCGCGTCTGAAATCGGCCCGGACGGCGAAGTCCTCTTCAACCGCGAACTGGCCGACCAGCGCTTCCTCGAACCCAATAGCGGCCTTTATTATCAGGTCAGCGCCAAGGGGCATGAGGACTGGCGCTCCCGCTCGCTCTGGGACCGCGCGCTCAAGGTGCCGGCCGAACATCATGACCGCCACCTCCACACCTATGACAGCAAGCAATTTCCCGGTGAGGATCTGCGCGTCATGGAGCGCACCGTCGTCCTGCCCGGCTCCGACACGCGCTGGCTGTTCATGGTCGGCCAGGCACGCGAAGGGCTGAACGCGCAGATCAAGACGCTGCGTTCCACTTTGTTCAAAAGCTTCGCGCTGCTGGCGCTTGGCCTTTTCGTACTGGCGACGCTCCAGACCATCTACGGCCTGCGTCCGCTACGCAAGGTGCGGCTGGAGATCATCCGTATGCGTGACGGCCATAAGAGCCGCGTCACCGAACCGATGCCCGCCGAAGTGCTGCCCATGGTCGAAGAACTGAACGCCCTGCTCGCCCATAACGAGCGGCAGGCGGAGGAAGCGCGTACCCATGCCGGCAATCTCGCCCATGCGCTCAAGACGCCGCTGACCGTCATCATGAACGCGGCGACGGCAAAGGCGCCGGACCTGGGCGACGCGGTGATCCGCGAGGCGACGACGATGCGCCGGCAGGTCGACCATCATCTCGCCCGCGCCCGCGCCGTCGGTCGACGCGGCGCGGCGCAGAGCCGGGCGGACGTCTGGGCCAGCCTCACCGCGGTCGAACGCGCCGTCCAGCGCCTCTATCCCGAAGCCCGCGTCGACATGGACGGCGACAGGCAAGCCGAGGTCCGCGTCGAACGCCAGGATCTCGACGAAATGCTCGGCAACCTGATAGAAAATGCGGCCAAATATGGTGGCGGCAGCGTCTTCGCCACCGTCGTCGCGCGTGCGGGCGGCATGGTGGAAATACTGGTCGAGGATGACGGTATGGGCATCCCCGAAACGGAACGGGTCCGCATTTTCGACCGCGGCGTCCGTCTCGATTCCGGCAAGCCCGGCACCGGCCTCGGCCTCGCCATCGTCCGCGACGTCGCGGAAATCTACGGCGGCACCGTCGCGCTGGAGGAAAGCGAGGATCTAGGCGGGCTGCTGGTGCGGCTACGCCTGCCAGCGGCGTAATTCGGCGTGGGTGCTGCGGTCTGAACACGGACTCCTATGCTTCCGCAGTTACATGGGAATGTCTTGGAGCGACCATTTGCGGACCTTGTTCCCCCTCCCGCAGGCGGGAGGGGGCTAGGGGGTGGGCTTGCGCAAGGTAGCGATTGCCCACCCCGCTGCGACTAAATTCGCTACGCTCATTAAGTCTCGCTCCCCCTCCCGTTTACGGGAGGGGGAATGGCAGTTCACCACCCATCCCCGCCCTTCTCAAACCACCGCCCACATCCAACTTGCCATCCAACCCCGCAGCTGCGAAGCAATAGCAGCGAAGACCGGCCATTCCGCTTCGCCCCGACAGGAGCATCATGCGGCGGCATTTCTATCTTATCGCAGGATTGCTCTCGATCGGCCTGGGCACGATCGGCGCATTTCTGCCGCTGCTTCCCACCGTCCCCTTCATGATCCTCGCGGCCTTCTGCTTCGCCCGCTCCAGCCCCCGGCTGGAAGCAAAGCTGCTCGACCACAAGCATTTCGGCCCGCATATCCGGCGCTGGCGGGAACGTGGCGCGATCAGCCGCCGGGGCAAGAAGGCAGCGTTGGCCGCCTTCGCTTTCAGCGTCGCCCTCGCGCTGATCTTTTCGCCCTTCCCCTGGTTCCTCATCCCCGTCGCCGCCGCGCTGATCGGCGGCAGCTGGATCTGGACCCGGCCGGAAAGGTAAACGGACAGCGTTGAAGCGATAGCGATGCCTGTGGCTCAGTTGTCGGACAATCGCCCGGCACGCAGCATCATCGCCCTTAGGCCCTTATCCCGGCCGCCCAGCCCTGCGCCGCACCGCGCCGTCAATTCATCGCCAGGATCATGTTCCGCACCTGCGGATAGACCTGCTTTTCCCATTTGCTGCCCGAAAACACGCCATAATGGCCGACGCCGGGCTGAAGATGGTGGCGCTTCAAATGCGGGCGCAGCCCGGTGCACAGGCCATGGGCGGCCGATGTCTGGCCCACCGCGCAAACATCGTCCTTCTCGCCCTCTACCGTCAGCAGCGCCGTATGGCGGATAGCGCCGGGATTGACCGGGCGCCCACGCACGGTCAGTTCGCCCTTCGACAACAGGGTGCGCTGGAACACCTGGTCGACCGTCTCCAGGTAAAATTCCTTGGTCAGGTCGAGGACCGCGAAATATTCCTCATAGAAATTCTTGATCTTTTCGGCTTCGACCGTCTTGCCGTCGGCCAGAAGCTGGTACAATTCGCGATGCTGCGAGTTGTGCCGCTCCATGTTCATCGCCATGAATGCTGACAGTTGCAGGAAGCCCGGATAGACCTCGCGGCCGCGCCCGGCATAACGGAACGGCACGACGGAGATCAGATTCTCCTCGAACCATTCGATCGGCTTTTCATTGGCAAGGTCGTTGACCACGGTCGGCGCGGCATTGGGATCGATCGGCCCGCCCATCAGCGTCATCGATCGCGGCGTCGCCTTGTCCTTGTCTTCCGACATCAGCGCCACGGCGGCCAGCGCGGGCACGCAGGGCTGGCATATCGACACCATATGCGCGCCGGGACCGATCTGCTGGAAGAAGCGGATCACATAGTCGACATAGTCGTCAAAGCCAAAGCGCCCGGCCTCCAACGGCACATCGCGCGCATTCTTCCAGTCGGTGATGTAGACGTCATGGTCGCGCAGCAATGTTGCGACCGTGCTGCGCAGCAAGGTCGAAAAATGACCCGACATCGGTGCCACGACCAGCACCTTGGGCTGGGCCGCCTCGACATCGTCCTTGACGAAGTGCAGCAGGTCGCCGAACGGAAGGTCGAGCGCGATTTCCTCGCGCACCGCCACTTCTGCATTGCCGCTGGTGACGGTCATTATGTCATAGGCCGGACGCTTGTGCGTCAACTTCGCGCCCTGAAATACGTCCATCATCGCGAACATGCGCCGCGGCATCGCCCAATCGGCCATCGGTCCCATCTTGTCGCGCATGCCAAGTGCGATCTGCGCCCCGAACCGTGCTGGCGCCAGCATATCGTTCCAGGCCTGATAACCACTGTAAAGCATGCGCATGATGAGGGTTGAGCCTTGTCCTGTGTCCGCGAACCGAATCGGTATTCAGATGAAACGCTATACATGCTTTTTATGTTGCGCCGCATCATCATAAATGTGAGGCTGACCGCAAGCAGGAGGGTATGCCATGGCGATCGCGGAACTCACTCTTTCCAGCAAGAATTATTCCTCCTGGTCGCTACGCGGCTGGCTTTTGTGCCGAATCGCGGGGTTGCGGGTGGTGGAAAAGACGATCGCGCTGGACGATCCCGAAAATCGTGCCGAACTGTTGCTCCTGTCCCCATCCGTGCTGGTGCCGCGCCTGACGCATGAAGGGGCCAGCGTGTGGGATACTCTCGCGATCGCGGAATATCTGCACGAACTCTATCCCAATATCGGCATGTATCCCGTTGATCGAATCGCCCGCGCCCATTGCCGGTCGGTGTCGGGGGAAATCCATTCGGGCTTCGCTAATCTGCGTTCCGCCCTGCCGATGAACCTGAAGGTGCGCCACGCGCGCTTCCCGATCTTTTCCGGGGCCAAGCCCGATATCGACCGGATCGAGACGATCTGGGCCGAATGTCTGGCCAGCTATGGCGGCCCCTGGCTGTTCGGCAAGGAACCCACCGTCGCCGACGCCATGTTCGCACCGGTGGCTCAGCGTTTCCTGACCTATGCCGTCCCCCTGTCCGCCCCATCCGCCGCTTATTGCCAGACGATCAACGGCTGGCCGCTGATGCGCGAATGGATCGACGATGCGCGCAACGAACCGGAAGAGATGGTAGAACTCGAAATCGAGTTCTGAACGCCCTTTCGCCCGTCGTCGCAGCGGGTTAGACCGGCGGGATGTTGACACGCATCCTCGCTATGGCCCTCGGCCTGACCGCCGCCCTGCCCCTCCACGCCCAGACCGAGCCCAAGCAATTGGAACAATCGGTCCGCACGCTGGCGTCCGACCTGTTCCAGGGTCGCGCGCCCGGCACCGTGGGGGAGGAACGGACGATCGGCTATATCGTCGCCCGCTTCGAACAATTGGGTCTGGAACCCGGCGGCCCGGACGGCCAGTGGGTGCAGACCGTGCCGCTGCTCCACACCCGCCTTGGCCAGGCGGAAACGCTGTCGATCGCGCAAAATGGCGCGTCCACGCCCTGGACCTTCGGCCGCCAAGTCTATCTCTCCACTCTCCAGCCCAAGGGCAGGGTCGCGCTCGCCAACGCGCCGATGGTGTTCGTGGGCTATGGCGTCTCCGCCCCCGAACGCGGCTGGGATGATTTCAAGGGCGTGGATCTGAAGGGCAAGATCGCCGTCTTCCTCATCAACGACCCGGATTTCGAGGCGGTGAAGGGCGAAGACCCGTTCGGCAAGTTCGGCGGCAAGACCATGACCTATTATGGCCGCTGGACCTATAAGTTCGAGGAAGCTGCCCGCCACGGCGCGATCGGCGCGCTGATCGTCCACGACACGCCGGGCGCAGGCTATGGCTGGAACGTCGTCACCAGCCCCGCTGGCGAAAATTACGATTTGGTCCGCGCGCCGGACAAACTGACCAGCCTCCAGGTGCAGGGCTGGGTCGAGGGCGAGGCCGCCAAAACGCTTTTCGCCGGCGCGGGCCTTGATCTCGCCGCGCTGCGCAAGCAGGCGCGATCGGCCGGGTTCAAGCCGGTAGAACTAAAAGGCGCGACCTTGTCCGCCGCCTTCCCGGTGACGCAGGAAGTCGTGCAGAGCGCCAACGTCCTCGCCCGCATCCCCGGCGCTAAGCGCCCCGACGAAACCGTCATGTACGGCGCGCATTGGGACGCCTATGGCAAGGGCACGCCCGATGCGCAGGGCCGCATCTACCGCGCCGGGGCCAATGACGACGCGCTCGGCATGGCTGGCCTGTTCGAGATCGCCCGCGCCTTCAAAGCCGCGCCTGCCCCCGACCGCTCGATCGTCTTTGCCGCCTGGACCGCGGAGGAGCGCGGGCTGCTAGGGTCCGAACATTATGCCCAGAATCCGGTCTATCCGATCGACAAGACGGTGGCCAACCTCACCATCGACGTGCTCCAGACCGCAGGCAAGGCGAAGGACGTGATCCTGATCGGCAAGGGCCAGAACAGCCTGGAGGACGATCTGACGACATTCGCGACGAAGCAAGGCCGCGTCATCACACAGGAAAGCCTGCCCGAACGCGGCCTCTTCTACCGCGCCGACCATTTCTCCATGGCCAAGCGCGGCGTACCCGTCCTGCTGATGATGGGCCTGGCCGGCGCATCCGACTTGGTCGAGGGCGGCCGCCCAGCCGGTCAGGCGTGGATCGATGCCTATACCGGCACATGCTATCACCAGGCCTGTGACGCCTGGGGGCCGGACTGGCAACTGGACGGCGCGGCCCAGGATATCGACCTGATGCGCGACATCGGCCGCGACCTGGCCAACTCGACCCGCTGGCCGGAGTGGAAAGCCGGATCGGAGTTCAAGGCCATCCGCGACAAGAGCGCCGCGATAAGGAAGTAAATCTCCGTTCGTTTCGAGCGTAGTCGAGAAACGCTGGCGCAGGGCTATCCGCTTCTCGACTGCGCTCGAAGCGAACGGGCCGTTAGCTCAGTCTATAGAGCGCAGCACCATGCGGCGGCAGCATCGCGGCAATCCGCGCCGCCTGCTGCCCCAGCGTCCTGCCCGCCCACAGGTCGCGCACCGCGACCGGCCCGCTGATCCCCAGATCGCGCAGCCTGATCCCGACCTCGCGCGCCTTGTCGCCGGTGTTGAACAGCGCGACATAGCGATCCTTGCCGCCCTGCGCGACTGCGGACCAGACGCGCACGCCATCCTCCACGAAATGCGGGCAATTGCCCTCGCTCGCCTGATTGACCGCCAGCACCTCGCGATTGGTCAGCAGCGCCAGCGTCGGCGCATCCAGATGCCGCAAATCGCCGCCCATGATGAGCGGCGACCGCGCGATCGCCCATAGCGTCATCAAACTCTTCTGCTCATCGGGCGTGAAGCGCGTATCCCGCTCCCCCAGCGCCAGCCGTCCCAGCGGCAACATGTCGGCGTCCGGCCATGATCCCGGCCCGCGATAGGGCGTCCAATTCTCCAGCCGGGTGAACTGCGCCTCCAGCATCGCCCAATCGTCCCAGAAATCGTCGGAGATGCGCCACATCTGCGCATATTTGCGGACATGATCGCCGCGGATCACCGGCGTTTCGCCCGGCGACAGGCTCAGCATGATCGGCCGCCCGGTCGCCACAATCGCCTTGTGCGCCGCCTCGATCTCCGGCGCATGAGCGTCATAGGGCCGGCTCATATCGTCCATCTTGACGAAATCCACGCCCCAGTCGGCATAGAGGCGGAAGATACTGTCATAATAAGCCTGCGCGCCCGGCCGCGTCATGTCGACGCCAACCATGTCCGGGTTCCACGAACAGATGCTCGCCATATCGGCCACATCTTTCGCGCGATATGGCGTGCCCAGGATCGGCAGGTTCGCCTCTACCGCCGCGCGCGGGATGCCGCGCATCACATGGATACCGAATTGCATACCAAGCGCATGCACCGCCTTGGCCAGCGGCGCAAAGCCCTTGCCGCCCCCGCTGGACGGGAACCGATTGGGTGCCGGGATCATCCGGCCATAAGCATCCATGGCCGGCTTCGGCTTGGCGTTGTAGGTGTAGCTCGACGCTTCAGGCTCATACCATTGGATATCGACGGTGAAGATGTCGTAGCCGAACGGCAGCAGCTTTTCCGCCATGATCGCGGCAGTCTCGCGCGCCTGTGCTTCGGTGATGGTGGTGGCGAAGCTGTTCCAGCTATTCCATCCCATCGGCGGTCGGGGCGCCAGCACCGCCTCGCCCGGTTCGGCCGCTCCCGCCGCCCGCGCGACACTAACCGCCGCCATCCCCGCCATGACGGCCGCGAACAGATCGCGGCGGCTCGTTTCCAGATCCATACTCTTCATTTGTCGGAGTTAATAGAAAGGCCGCGGCAAGATCAAGCCGCAACTAAATCCTTATCCCCGCCAGCCACTCCCCGATCATTGCCCGACCCGCCGCCACCGCAATCGGGCCGTGCAAGCCATGATCCTCCCGCAGCGCGATGCCGCATTGCTGCGCCACGTCCAGATCGGCCCAGAAATGGGTCAGCCAATCCTCGAACCGCGGGTCTTCGCCCATCTCCGCATGAAATTGCAGCGCCAGCAGGTTTGACCCGCGCCGGAACGCCTGATGCGCATATTTGGACGTCGATGCCAGCAACTCGACATCGTCAGGCAGGTCGAACGTGTCGCTATGCCAATGCAGTACCGGCACATCGATCAAATGCCGCAGCGGCGACGCCGCGCCCGCGCCGTTCACGCTGACCGGCGCAAAGCCCAATTCCATATGGCCACCGGGATAGACCGGCGCGCCCAGCGCCGCCGCGATCATCTGACTGCCCAGGCACACGCCCAGCGTCGGCCGATCGGCCGCCAGCCGCGCGGCCAGCTTGTCGATCTGCATGGGTATCCACGGATGGACGTCCGTTTCATACACCCCCATTGGCCCACCCATCATGATCAGCAGGTCGGGATCGCATAAGTTTACGTCCGCAAAATCGGGGCTGGCGACATCGATCCGGTCGATATGATAGCCGGCCGCTTCGATCGGCTGCAAATAGCCTGCGGCGCCTTCGCGCGGCACATGTCGGACGATCAATGCTCTCTTCATGATCCCCTGTGCTAACCAGCCTGCGTTCGCGACGCCAGCCCAGCCTTTCTTGGCCATGGAAAATTGCGGCTATCGGCTTGGCCGCGCGCATCAGCCGTGATTTAACTCGGTGATGAACCTGACCCGCCTCGCCCGCTCACTCCTCCTCGCCAGCCTGCTCGCCGGGTCCGCCCTCCCGGCCCAGACGCCGCAGCCGCCTGCGCCCTCCGCGGTAGACGCCGTCGATCCCTTCATCGGCACATCGGGCGAAGGACACAGCTTCCCCGGCGCGGTCGCGCCCTTCGGCATGGTCCAGCTGTCACCCGACACCCATGTCGGCGCGGCGCGGCAGACTTACGCCTGGGCGGCGGGCTATCGCCACGAAGATCCGACTATCCTTGGCTTTTCCCACACCCATTTCTCCGGCGCCGGGCATAGCGACCTTGGCGATTTTCTGGTAATGCCGGTAAGCGGCGACACGGTGCCGCTGGAGGCTGGCACGGCCGACACGCCCGGCTATCGCTCGCGCAAGGCGGACGAGGTCGCATCGCCGGGCTATTATGCCGTCACCCTGACCGATCCGGGCGTGCGTGCGGAAATGACGGCGGGAACGCGCGTCGGCGTGCACCGCTACGCCTTCCCGGCGGGCAAGGCGGCGCATCTGGTGCTGGACCTGCGCTCCATCATCTACGACTATCCCGGCAAGATCCTCTGGTCCTCCGTCCGCATCCGGCCCGACGGCACGATCACCGGGTCGCGCGAAGTGCGCGGCTGGGCCACGCCGCGCCGCCTCTTCTTCGCGATCCGCTTTTCGGCTCCGCTGACCGGCCACCAGTTCGTCACGACCGAGAAGAATATTCTCTACAAGGGTTTCAAGGGGCCTGGCCGTGGCCCTGAAACGCTCGATTCCCTGTCGGGCCGGGCGATCGTCGCGCAACTCGGCTTCGGCAAGATCGCCCAACCATTGGAGGTGAAGGTGGCGCTGTCAGGCGTGGACGAGGATGGCGCGATCGCCAACCTCGCCAGCGAGCCGGGCGATTTCGACGCGGTCCGGGCCAAGACCCGCGCCGCCTGGGCCGATGCACTGGGCGCGGTGCAGATCGCCGCGCCCGACGCGATGCGCACCAATGTCTATACCGCCCTCTATCACAGCCTGATGGCGCCCAGCATCTGGGGCGACGCCGACGGCCGCTGGCGCGGGCCGGACGACCAGGTGCATGGCCCGTCGGGGTTCACCATGCACTCCACCTTCTCGCTATGGGACACGTTCCGCGCCGAACATCCGTTGCTGACCCTGATCCAGCCCGACGCGAAAAATGCCGACTTCGTCAACAGCCTGATCGCCAGCCAGAAGACCAGCCCGTTCGGCATCCTGCCCGTCTGGCAATTTGCGGGCAAGGAAACCTGGACCATGATCGGCTATCACGCCGTGCCGGTGATCGCCGACGCCTGCCTCAAAGGCATCAAGGGCATCGACTGCGCCGCCGCACTCAAGGCGATGGTCGCCAGCGCCGACTATGCGCCCTATGGGGGCCTCAGCGACTATATGAAACTGGGTTATGTGCCGATCGACCGGGAGCCGGAAGCGGCATCCAAGACGGTCGAATATGCCTATGACGACTGGACCATCGCCCGGCTGGTGCGCCAATTGGGCGATGCGGCGACGGCGCAGCGGTTCGAGAAGCGCGCGGCGAACTGGCGCAACAGCTTCGACGCGAAGACCGGTTTCCTGCGCGCGCGCAAGGCGGACGGCACGTTCCGCACCCCGTTCGATCCGACCGCGATAAACTATGGCAGCGACTATACGGAAGGGAATGCCTGGCAATATAGCTGGTTCATGCCGCACGACCAGGGCGGCCTGTTCCGCCTGCTGGGCGGCGACGCCAAGGCGGTCGCCAAACTCGACGCCATGTTCGACTATGACAATAGCAAGATCGACTATAGCCATGCCGAGGATATATCCGGCCTGATCGGCCAATATATCCATGGCAACGAACCCAGCCACCATGTCGCCTATCTCTATGATTATGCAGGACAACCCTGGCGCACGCAGGAACGGCTGAAGCAGATCGTCGAGAGCCAGTATAAGCCAACGCCCGATGGCCTTGCGGGTAACGACGACCTGGGCCAGATGTCCGCCTGGCTGGTGTTCACTTCATTGGGCTTCTATCCGGTGGCACCGGGCAGCGGCGAATATGCGATCGGCCGCCCCTTCGTGGAGCGGGCGGAGATGCGCGTGGGCGACAAGCGGTTCATCATGGTGGCCGAAGGCCTGTCGGACGCCAACCGCTATGTCGGCAAGGTGACGCTGAACGGCAAGCCATTGGAGCGCAGCTTCATTACCGACGCGGAAATCCGGGCTGGCGGCGAGCTACGCTTCACCATGCAGGCGACCGCGAACAGCACATGGGCGACCGGCGTGAAGGCCCGGCCCTATTCGATGACGGGCTATGGCAAACGCTAACACGCGCGCCGGTCAGTTACCCCTGTAGGTGCTGTAGCCATAGGGGCTGAGCACGATCGGCACATGGACATGGCGGGTCGGATCGGCGACGCGAAAGACGATGGTGATTTCGGGGAAAAACGCCGAATGCGTGGGCTTGCTCATGTCCGACATGTCGAAGCTCAGCCGGTAAAGCCCTTCTTCCGCCTGGAGATTGTCACCGAAGGCGCGGACCCGGCCATTGTCGTCGGTCATCGCGCTCGCCAGCATCTTCCAGGTGCCATCGGCCTGCCGGCGCGATAGCGTAACCGGCAGACCGGCACCGCCTTCGCCGCGGACAAGGTCGAGAACATGGGTGGATATGGTTTCGGCGCAGGCGACAGCCGGGGTCAGCGTCAACAGGCCCGCCATGGCCAGAGCGACAATTTTCAGCATCACATCATCCTCAATATTGGAGGACGGACCGTTACATCCGCGCTTCGACATGGGCAAATGCCCGTACGGGAAACGTGCCCATCCCAACCACCTTGGGCGGCACGGCGGTAAAGCTGAAGCCATCCTCCGGCAACGCGCCCATATTGGTCATATGTTCGCAGATCAGCACGCCTGCGCCCAATAGCGTGGCATGGACCGGGCGACCGGTGCCGGGCCGCGTATCGTCGATATTATGGCTGTCGATCCCGACCAATTTCGCACCGCGCTCGACCAGCAGCCGCGCCGCCGCCTGCTTCAAAAACGGATGCTCCTCGAAATAGGCCGGCGTGCGCCAGTGGCGGTCCCAACCGGTGTGGACCAGCACAGCGCGCCCCGCGACGTCCACCCCGTCCAGATCGGCCGCATCAGTCGCCAGCCCCACCGTCTCGAACGGCCGCCGCACGACGATGGCGGGCAGGTTGGCGAGCCGGTCCAGCGCCAGCATCGACAGGTCGTCGCCCTCCTCGAACCGATGGAAGGGCGCGTCGAGATAGGTGCCGGTATTCGACACCATGTCGATCCGCCCCATCTGGAACGCACTGCCATCGGCATAGTTGGCGCGCGATTGGTGGCGGGTCCAATAGTCGCAGATATGCGGCGCGGCGACGCCCTTATAGGTCTGCATCCCATGTTCGATTGCATGGCTAAGGTCGACGAAGCGGGTCATGATGGGGAAATTCTCCGGCGTCCGATGCGCCATAGGGTGACGAAGCCAACGACGCTCCAGATGATGTTCAGCACCATCGAGGGAAAGGCGCCATGCCACCATGTATTGAGAACGAACAGCGTCGCGCCGACCGCGTTGAGCCATTGGAAGGTCGCCGACCCGCCGGACATCCGCCCGGTCGACACCCCGACATAGGCCGCCAGCACCAGCAACGCGCCGGTCCAGCCGATGATTTCGACGAAGAGAGACATGCCAATCCCCACAAAGACAAAGGCTCCTCCCACCGGGGAGAAGCCCTTGTCCCTTAACCTAGCGCGTTAGCCGATCAACCCGCCAGCTTGCGCAGCACATATTGCAGGATGCCGCCGTTCAGGAAATATTCCAGCTCGTTGATCGTATCGATCCGGCACAGCGCGGTGAAGGTGAAGGTCGATCCGTCGGCGCGCTTGACGATCACATCGACATCCTGGCGCGGCTTCAAACCCGCGACATTCTGGATCGTGAATGTCTCGTCGCCGGTGAAGCCGTGCGTGTCCTTGCTCTCGCCATTCTTGAACTGGAGCGGCAGCACGCCCATGCCGACCAGGTTCGACCGGTGGATACGCTCGAAACTTTCGACGATGACCGATCGGACGCCCAGCAAGTTGGTGCCCTTCGCCGCCCAGTCGCGCGACGACCCGGTGCCATATTCCTTGCCGCCGATGACGACCAGCGGGGTGCCATCCGCCTTGTGCTTCATCGCCGCGTCATAGATCGGCATCACGTCGCCGGCATAGCGGGTCATGCCGCCTTCCACCCCGTCCAGCATCAGATTCTTGATGCGGATGTTGGCGAAGGTGCCGCGCATCATGACTTCATGATGGCCGCGCCGCGACCCATAGCTGTTATAATCGGCCTGGCTGACCTGATGCTCGCTCAGCCACTGGCCCGCGGGCGAGGACGCCTTGATCGACCCGGCCGGCGAAATATGGTCGGTGGTGATCGAATCGCCGAAAATCGCCAGCGGCTTGGCCTCGATGATATCGGTGACCGGCGCCGGGGTCATGCTCAGCCCCTCGAAATAGGGCGGGTTGGCGACATAGGTGGACCCCGCGCGCCAGCTGTATGTGGCCGATCCCGTCACGTCGATCGCCTGCCAGTGCGCGTCGCCCTTATAGACATTGGCGTAGCGCGCCTGGAACATCGCCCGGTCCATGCAGCCGGCCATCGTGGTGGCGACTTCGTCATTGGTCGGCCAGATGTCTTTCAGATAGACGTCGTTACCCGCCGTGCTGACGCCGATGGGCGTGGTGATGAAATCCTCGATCACCGTGCCCTTGAGCGCGTAAGCCACCACGAGCGGCGGGCTGGCCAGAAAGTTGGCGCGCACGTCGGGCGACACGCGGCCTTCGAAATTGCGGTTGCCGGAAATGACGGCGGCCGCGACCAGGCCATTGTCGTTTATCGCCGCGCTGATCGCGGGCGCCAGCGGGCCGGAGTTGCCGATGCAGGTGGTGCAGCCATAGCCGACCAGGTTGAAGCCGATGGCGTCCAGATGTTCCTGAAGCCCCGCCTTGTTGAAATAGTCGGTGACGACCTGGCTGCCCGGTGCCAGCGACGTCTTGACCCACGGCTTGGGCTTGAGGCCCAGTTCGTTCGCCTTCTTGGCGACCAGGCCTGCCGCGATCATGACGCTCGGGTTCGACGTATTGGTGCAGCTGGTGATCGCGGCAATGGTGACGTCGCCGTCGCCAATGTCGAAATCCTCGCCCGCTACGGGCACACGCTGCTGCGCCTTCTTGTAGGTATTGACCAGATCGGCGTTGAACACATCATCGACGTCGGGCAGGGATACGCGGTCCTGCGGACGCTTGGGACCGGCCAGGCTTGGGACGACGGTAGCCAGGTCCAGTTCCAGCGTGTCGGTAAAGACCGGCTCGATGGCGGGGTCGATCCAGAAGCCCTGCTCCTTGGCATAGGCTTCGACCAGCGCGATATTGTCGTCGGTGCGGCCGGTCAGGCGCATATAGTCCAGCGTCTTGTCGTCGATGCCGAAGAAGCCGCAGGTCGCGCCATATTCCGGCGCCATATTGGCCAGCGTCGCGCGATCGGCCAGCGACAGCGAAGCAAGGCCCGGACCGAAATATTCCACGAAACGCCCCACCACGCCGCGCGCACGCAACATCTGGGTCGCGGTGAGGAC
This sequence comes from Pseudomonadota bacterium, assembly GCA_040389985.1. GTDB lineage: Bacteria > Pseudomonadota > Alphaproteobacteria > Sphingomonadales > Sphingomonadaceae > Sphingobium. The sequence goes on along the minus strand of JAZJZH010000007.1, from coordinate 469,935 downwards.
GAGGTCGGTGGCGGTCACGCCTTCCTTCAACTCACCCGTGAATTTGAATCCCACGACTTCGGGGATCAGCATGGAAACGGGCTGGCCCAACATCGCGGCTTCGGCTTCGATGCCGCCCACGCCCCAGCCCAGCACGCCCAGGCCGTTGACCATGGTGGTGTGGCTGTCGGTGCCGACGCAGGTGTCGGGATAGGCGACCAGCGCGCCGTCCGGATCTTCGCTCGACCACACCGCCTGCGCGATATTCTCCAGGTTCACCTGATGGCAGATGCCCGTACCCGGCGGCACGGCGTAGAAGTTGGCCAGGGACTTGCTGCCCCATTTCAGGAAGTCGTAGCGCTCCATATTGCGCTGATATTCAATTTCCACATTCTGTTCGAACGCCTTGGGCGTACCGAACTCATCCACCATGACGCTGTGGTCGATCACGAGGTGGACGGGCACCTGCGGGTTGATCTTGCCGGCGTCGGCGCCCAGTGCATTCATCGCGTCGCGCATCGCGGCCAGATCGACCACGCAGGGGACGCCGGTGAAATCCTGCAACAGAACGCGCGCGGGGCGATACTGGATTTCGCGCTGCGCCTTGCCCCGGTCCTGCTGCCAGTCGACGATCGCCTGAATGTCTTCCACCGTGACGGTGACGCCATCTTCAAATCGGAGGAGGTTTTCCAGCAGCACCTTCATCGAAAAAGGCAAGTGCGACACGTCGCCCAGCTTGGCCGCAGCCTTCTTCAACGAATAATAGGCGATGTCCTTGCCGTCCACGTTCAACGTGTCGCGGGTGCCCAGCGTGTCCTGTCCGATGGCGGTCATAAGATGTGCGTCTCCTCGCATGGCCCCGGCCAGAGGATGGCGCGTTTCCACCAGAAGCTCGCCGAACGGCGATTCAGAAACCGGCCGGCAAGGTGGCAGGGATGCGCCCCAACCCGTGGTCGAAGCCGGTATGTCCCGATGCTGCGGTGCCATAACATCTGAAGGGTTCAAGTCAAATGGCGACGCAGCCTGAGCCCCCTATGTAGGGATATGTTTCGCACATTGAAGCGTTGCAGGGGCAGAAAGGGGAAACGCCCATGGAAATCTGTTTTGCACCCATCGAAAACGGGATAATTGCGATCAATCCCCAATATTATCAGGGACAGGCGACGCATTGTCCCGACTGCGGCGGCAACCAGTGGATCGTGGGTCGGATGGTGGCGGAATGCGCCCGATGCGAAACCCCGCTGCCACTTGCCGCATCGCAACATCGCGGGTGGATTGACCGCGTTTCCTGACACGGCTCCCGGCAGACGATGCCGACCGTTCGTTTCGAGCGCAGTCGAGAAACGCGGACGTTGTGCTATCCGCTTCTCGACTGCGCTCGAAGCGAACGGATCACAGTAAATTTGCAGGCCCGTAGGACCGTCATAAACGACAATGCCGCCGCCACATTCTCCCACAGGGAGAGCGTAGCGGCGGCATCTTTTTTAGAAGAGGCGCGGCAAGCCTCTCGGATCAGTGGGCCACAGGCGGCGCGAACTTGGTCAGGTCGATGCCGACGACCGCGCTCTTATACTCGTCCATATTGGGCGTGCGGCCCAGGATGGTCGACAGCACCACGACCGGGGTTGACGCCAACAGCGATTCACCCTTCTTCTCGGCCGTATCCTCCACGACACGGCCCTGGAACAAGCGGGTCGAAGTGGCCATGACGGTGTCGCCCTTGGCGGCCTTCTCCTGATTGCCCATGCACAGGTTGCAGCCCGGACGTTCCAGATACAGCATATTCTCGTAACTGGTGCGGGCCGCCCCCTTGGGCGCTACGTCGTCAAACTCGAACCCGGCATATTTCCTCAGCACGTCCCAGTCGCCTTCGGCCTTCAACTCATCGACGATATTATAGGTCGGCGGTGCGACGACCAGCGGCGCCTTGAACTCGACCTTGCCCTGCGTGGCTTCGACATTTTTGAGCATCTGCGCCAGGATCTTCATGTCGCCCTTATGCACCATGCACGATCCGATGAAGCCCAGATCGACCTTCTTGGTGCCGCCATAATAGGACACCGGGCGAATGGTGTCGTGGGTGTAGCGCTTGGACACGTCGGCATTGTTGACGTCCGGGTCGGCGATCATCGGTTCGTCGATCAGGTCCAGGTCGACCACGACTTCGGCGAAATATTGCGCATTGGGATCGGGCATCAGCGCGGGCTTTACGCCCGAACGAATTTCGCTGATGCGCATATCGGCCTTGGCGATCAGGCCCTTGAGCGTGCCGGCGGCATTCTCCATGCCCTTGTCGATCATGATCTGGATACGCGACTTGGCGATTTCCAGCGACTGGATCAGCGTCTCATTCTCCGAAATGCAGATCGACGCCTTGGCCTTCATCTCGGCCGTCCAATCGGTGAAGGTGAAGGCCTGGTCGGCCAGCAACGTGCCGATATGGACCTCGATGATCCGGCCCTGGAACACATTTTCGCCGCCGAACTGGGCCAGCATCTGTGCCTGGGTCGCGTGGACGACGTCGCGGAAGTCCATATAGGGCAGCATCTTGCCCTTGAAGGTGACCTTCACCGACTGCGGGATCGGCATGGTCGCCTCGCCCGTCGCCAGCGCCAGTGCGACCGTGCCGGAGTCCGCGCCGAAGGCAACGCCCTTCGACATGCGGGTGTGGCTGTCGCCGCCGATGATGATCGCCCAATCATCCACGGTGATGTCGTTCAGCACCTTATGGATCACGTCCGTCATCGCATGATAGCGGCCCTTGGGGTCGCGCGCGGTGATCAGACCGAAATTGTTCATGAAGGACATGAGCTTGGGGATGTTGGCCTGCGCCTTCTTGTCCCACACCGATGCGGTATGGCAGCCCGACTGATAGGCACCGTCGACCAGCGGCGAAATGACGGTGGCCGCCATCGCTTCCAATTCCTGGGCGGTCATCAGGCCCGTGGTATCCTGCGACCCCACGATGTTCACCGTGACACGCACGTCGGACCCTGCGTGCAACACCTTGCCCGGCGCTACGCCGACGGCGTTGCGGTTGAAGATCTTCTCCACCGCCGTCAGGCCCTGGCCCTCGACCGTGATTTCCTTGTTCGGCGCGAACACCAGCGGCGCTTCCACGCCCAGCGTCTCGGCGGCGAAGGTCTGGAGCTTCTTGCCGAACACGATGGCGTAGCTGCTGCCCGCCTTCATGAACTCCATCTTCTGCGGCGTGAAGGCGGCGGCTACGTCGACCAGTTCGTTGCCGGCCTCGTCGGTCAGCTTCTTGTTCTTGACGTCGATCTTCAGCACCGTGCCGGTTTCGACCGAGAATTTTTCCTCCAGCACAGGATTGCCGTCATTGTTCAGGATCGCCTTGCCGTCCGGGCCGGTCATCTTCACCCAGTTTTTCAGGTTGATCCCAATGCCGCCGGTCACGTCCACGGTGGTCGCGAAGATGGGCGAAATGCCGTTGGTGCCGCCGACGACCGGCGCATAGTTGACGAAGGGGACATAGGGGCTGGACTGCTTGCCGGTCCACAGCGCCACATTGTTGACGCCCGACATGCGCGAGCTACCCACACCCATCGTGCCCTTTTCGGCAACCAGCATCACGCGCTTGTCGGGATGCTGTGCCTTGAGCGCCACGATTTCCTGCTGCGCTTGCGGCGTCATCATGCACAGGCCATGCAGTTCGCGGTCGGACCGCGAATGCGCCTGATTGCCCGGCGAGAGCAGGTCGGTCGAGATATCGCCTTCGCCCGCGATATAGGTAACGACCTTGATCTCGTCCTCGACATCGGGAAGCTTAGTGAAAAATTCGGCCTTGGCGTAGCTTTCCAGCACGCCCGTCGCCACCGCGTTGCCCGCCGCATGGGCATCGCGCAGGCGGAACATATCGGCGTCGTAGAGGAAGAATTGGGTCTTGAGGACGTCGCCCGCCTGGGTCGCGAGCGTTGCGTCATCGCCCAGCGCGATGTCCAGCAGCACGGCGATGGAGGGACCACCCTTCATATGGCTAAGCAGTTCGAACGCGAAGGCCACCGGGATTTCAGGGACGATCGCCTGACCCTGGATGATCTGCTTGAGGAACGCCGCCTTGACGACCGCTGCGCTCGTGGTGCCGGGCAGCGTGTTGTAGATGAAGAATTTCAGCGCGTCGGCGCGATGTTCGCTGCCCGCATCCCGGATCAGGGTGATGATCTCAGCGACCAGTGCACCATCGTCGATCGGCTTGGGCGCGAGTCCCTGAGTCTTTCGGCTGTCGATTTCGGCCAGATAATCCAGGTAAATGCTCATCTCGTTCCCAACGTCATAAAGTGTACGGACTCGACGCGCAGCGCCACTTGCCGATCTTTATGCCCGGTCTGGGAGCTGACGCGGTCCCGGTACGTCAAGAGACGCCAATTGGCAAGTCGCGGCGGCGCAGCAAATTGATGCCGCCATCTACACCAATCGGCCGAAAACTGCGGCTTTTGCTAATACTCTGAGTAAAGAATGGACTTAAGTAGGACGGCTATCCCCCGGCCTTTTCCGCCGCGATCCAACTGTCCATCTGGCTGTCCAGCACGGTCAGCGGCACCGCCCCTTGCGCCAGCACCGCATCATGGAATCGCCGCAGATCGAATTTAGGGCCCAGCGCTGCCTCCGCCTTTGCCCGCAAAGCCCGAATCCTGATCTCGCCCAGCTTGTAACCCAGCGCCTGCCCCGGCCAGCTGATATAGCGGTTCACCTCCGCATCGACATTCGCGTCGGACAGCGCACTGTTGGCCTTCATGAACGCGACTGCCCTGCCCTTGTCCCATCCCTTGGCATGGATGCCGGTGTCCACCACCAGGCGGCAGGCGCGCCACATCTCGTAGGACAAGCGTCCCATCATTTTTTCCGGCGTGTCGTACAGCCCCATCTCCTCGCCCAGATATTCGGTGTAGAGCGCCCAGCCCTCCACATAGGCGGTGAAGCCCGCCAGATATTTACGGAACGGCGGCAGCGGCAATTCCTGTTGCAGGGCGATCTGATTGTGATGGCCCGGCACCGCCTCATGCGCGGTCAGCGCGGGCAGTTCCCAATAGGGCCGCTGGTCGAGCTTGGAGGTGTTGACGAAATAGGTGCCCGATATGCCGCTTTCCGGCGCGCCGGGCATGTAATAGGCCGTCGTCGTCCCCTCCGCCTCGGCCGCCGGGATCGCTTTCAGGCCATAGGGCAATCGCGGCAGCGTGCCGAAATAGCGCGGCAACAGGCCGTCGATCGCCTTGGCCTGCCGCGCCGCGACGCGCAGTAACTCCTCCGGCGTTTTCGCATAATAGCTGGGATCGGTGCGCAAATGCTGGATATAGGCCGCGCGGCTGGGATAACCGGCCTTGGCCGAAATGGTGTCCATCCGCTTGCCGATGCGGGCGACCTCCTCTAGTCCGATCGTGTGAATCTGTTCCGGCGTCAGGTCGGTGGTGGTATGCGCCTTGACCCGGCTGGCATACCAGGCCGCCCCGCCAGGCAGGGACGATGCGCTGTCGCTCTTGCGGCAATGGGGCAGATAGTCCGCCACGAACAGATCATGCCATTTGCGATATTCCGGCGTCAGCATGTCACGGATCAGCGTCACCGCCTTCGCCTGCATCGCGCGCCAGTCGGCCTCGCTAATATCGCGCGGCCTGGCCCGCGTGAACGGTTCGTAGAAGCGCGTCTCCTCCGGCTTGCCGGCAACGATGCCACTGATCGTCCCCGCATAATTTTGCAGCACCGAACAGGGCTGGACATAACCGCCCTTGATCGCCTGCCGCGTGATCGCCAGCGCGTCGCCATTCTGCTTGGGGTAAAGCGCCAGCCGCATCAGATAGCTGTCATAATCGGCGCGATTATAGAAGGGCAGGCCATCGGCCATCCCCGAAAAGCCCTGGTGCCAGCCATAATAAGTGGTGAACAGCATCAGCCGTTCCGCGGGATGCGCGTCGCCATCAATATCATCGCGCAGCATCCACAGCAGAACGTCGCGATTGACCCGGTCCGCCGGGTCCAGCGCATCGGCCGACAGCACTTGCAAGCGGGCGACAAAGCCGCGCTCCGCCTTGATCTGCGCATCCCGCGCGCCGAGCGAGATATCATAGATGCGATCGTCATAATTGCGCACGCCGCGCGCTGTCGCGTCGACCGGATGGGTGGACAGATACCAGGCCCAATGGTCATCCATGACCTTGGCGAGTTCATCGTGGGGCGTTTGCGCCTGCGCCAATATCGGCGCGGCAACGGCGAGCATCAGGGATAGAATCTTACGCATGGACGCAATGGTTCGCGCGTCCGGGCATATTTGGCAAGGGGGGAGCACCAGCGTTCAGGCCGCAGCCACGCCCTCCGCCTCGACAATACCGTCCCCGGCATAAAAGCCCTGTACGCGCACCCGCTTTTCGACATGATCGACGGGTACGCGCAACAGGACGAGGCGGTAGCTGCCGCCCAGATCGCGCTGGAGCAGGAAGCCGGCTTCGTCGCGCAGCAACCTGCCGGTTTCATTCACGCCAGCGCCAATCTCGGTCATCGCGTCAGTCTATCGGCTCCAACGGTTTGATACAATCCTGAGCTTTGCGTTTCGAAAGGGCATAATGTGTCCGTCAGACGCAAGACGCAACCGACCATCTTCATCAAAGCGCAGGATTTGCGCGCATGACCGCGCTGTCCTTTGGCGATATCGCAGGTGCTTTCACTGATCGCAAAGATCCCGATCGCAAGCGAACCCCTCGCCGCAACAGTTTCGACATAGACGATCAGCGCGCACAGGTCTTTCAGCCCGTAAGGCATGGGTGGGACTGGATTGGCGCTGTCCTCCAGGCGTTCGATGAATTGCTGCATGACCAGAGGGTGAGCCGCTATAAAGAAAGCGACCGCCTTCAGGATGGCGACCGCCGGATCTTGCTCAGCTTCCTCAAGCTAATCGACTTCAAGACAGGCCAACTCGACCCCAGCTATCAGGAACTGGCGGACCGGGCAGGCTGTCATCGCGCCACAGCGATCGAGGCTTGTAAGCGATTCGCGAAGTGGCTCGGACTTCGCTGGGTGAGGCGTACTGTCGTTGCCGAAACGGTCGGCCTAGCTGGACCCCAGCGTGAGCAGATCAGCAATGCGTTCTTCTTCGACCTCAGTTCCGCCCCTAAGCGGGTCTGGGCGACGTTCAAGGCGGCGCTACGGCGCAAGGTCATCAAGCGGCGAGGCAAGGCTCCAGAGGGCATGCAGACGGCCCCACGGGTCGATGATCCGGTACTGGTCGCAGCGTTGAATTCACTCGGAAACACGCTCGATAATCGGGATAGCGCTAGTCGGGAGTCCCGACACTATCCGGGGGTAGGAATATAAAAGGGGGAAAGGACTCGCTTCGCGAGACGTAGATTTGAGGGGACCACCATCACTGTCGCCTAATTGGGCCAAGAAGCACTCTCGACGCACCGTCGGGGGCCGGTGTCGCTTGCGCGCCACCGGGGGCTGCCCAGGGGGCGCCCAGGTCAGAACGAGGATAACCTTCCATCGTCGGAGTTGCCGCGCGATCAGCGCCTTTAGGTGCATCTATTCGCATCGGCGAAGCCCCCTAACGGAACGCAGATCCGCCTAGGACTTGCCCCGGCGCGCAGCCAATGCTGCTGCTGCATCAAAAGGGACATAAAAAGCGCGCGGGCGAGGCGGGGGGAAAAGCGCGCTTTCGAGGGTGGCACCCCCGCCCTGCCCCCTGGACCGCCGTAGGCCGGGGGCGCGGGGTCGCCGCAGGCTTCGACGGTCGATGATGACGGCCAAACGGCGTGGCAGATCACGAAATATTGTTGCGCGCCAAAAGAAAGGGCGGCCCGCGCCATGCGGACCGCCCTTCATCTTCTCAGCATCAGCGACGTGTCAGCCGGGCAGCGGGAAGTTGCTCACGATCAGTTCGGCGACCGGCTTGGCCTGCGCCCCGATCGTGTAGGTGGTCGGGACTTCGGAGACATGGAACCGTGCGAAGGTGTCGCGCGCTCCCGGCGTAGCGTTGATCGACAGCAGGAACTTGCCCTTGATGCCTGCCAGCTGGTCGGCCAGCTGGGCGAAGTCGTCGCGGGAAAAGACGTCCTGGCCATAGTCTGTCTCGCAGCCCCAGTAGGGCGGGTCGAGATAGAACAGCGCGCCATCCCGGTCATAGCGCCGGATGAAGTCGCTATAGGTCAGCTGCTCGATGACGACGCCCGCCAACCGTTCGTGGATATCCGCCAGCATCGGCTCCAGCTTCGTCACATTGAACCGCGCGCCGCCGACGCGATCGACGCCGAAATTCCTTCCCGACACCTTCCCGCCGAACGCGAGTCGTTGCAGATATAGGAACCGTGCCGCCCGTTGCAGATCCGTCAGCCGGTCGGCAGGCAGCGCGCGCAGCCGGTCGAACTCGGCCCGACTGGCGACACGCCAGCGCAGCATGTCGATGAAATAGGGGTAATGCTCCTGAAGGATACGGAAGAAGGTCGCGACGTCGCCGCTGATGTCATTGATCGCCTCTGCCCTCGGCCGGGTCGGCCGCCGCAGGAAGATGCCACCCATCCCGACGAACGGTTCGGCATAGCTGTCGTGCGGCACTTGGCCGATGATCGATATAAGGCGGCGCGCCAGATTGCGCTTGCCGCCGATATATCCAGCGGCAGGGAACACAGGAAGAACATTTTCTAGTGACATGTTGGATTTTCTCGCTCAATTGATCCACCGCCCCGGTGAGGGGGCGGGGCGGCCGGGGTGGCCGATTGGTAGTGGCGAGCATGATCCTCGTCGGTGGCCGCGTTGCAGCGCGGTCATCCCCGTTCTCACGGAAATAGGGTTATTCGGCCGCGCGCACTCGCTGGCTGAACCGCACGGCCTCAAAGCCCAGCTGGTCATTCAATTCCAGAAACACCGACTGCAACGGCCCGATTTCCAGTTCAAAGAAGCTGTCGAGCGCCTTGGCCGGATCGCCAAAACCACCAGCGTTCGCCGGGATGATGCCCAGCAGCTGCGGCGGCACCCGGTGTGCCGCCAGCACATCATCGCGCGTCGTGTTCTTGATGCCCAGAAATTCGTCCTTCGCCCCGACCTCGGCAATCGGGATGATCTTGATGCCGCTCTCTTTCCCTTCGGGCGAGTGGACAAACATGTTTCGGAAGTTACCCGGTCCCTTGGCGCGCTTCAGCGCTTCCCGCATCTTGTCGATATCATTGTTGGCGAACTGGCCGGTGGCATAGAGGATGTAGCCAGCGTGGCTTCCATTCTCAAAATAGCGACGGCGGAACAGGGTCGCATTTTCATTGAGGAGGGCGGACTGAAGCGCCGACAGATATTCCGGCAGGCCATAGATTTCCTGATTGATATCCGGTGCCATCAGCTGGTGGACGGTGCCCGCGTCAAATTCGACCTCGTTGCGATAGCCCGGCACCCACCAGAAGCTGCCCGGCGCGACGCCGCGCCGCGTGTATTTCGCCAGGCAATGATCCAGGCGCATCACACCGCCAAGCCGGTTGCGGATTTCCTGCACATAGGCGTTCCCCATGACCAGATAGTCCTGCACCAGCCCCGAAAAGGCCCGACGCGATAAATATGGCGTAGGGTCGAGGCTGGCGGCCAGCATATTGCGTTTGAGGATGATCGCGCTTGAATGATGCGGCGACGCGCGGAACGCCCGCGCCAGCCCGTCCAGCGACACCGGCGGCTCATACCAGCGCTGATTGTGCCAGCATTCCAACATGTCCAGCATCGTCGCCCGGCTCAACACCGGCTCAGGATCTCCGAACGTAAAAGCTTCGACGGCCTGCGAACGATTGTCGTTGGCCGCGACGATCGCGCCCTGCGACGCGACGGCCGATTCCCGGCGGTTCATCCGGCGTGCGCGCTTGCTCATTCGATAATCTCCATTGTGCCCTTGGGCTGTTCCTTGCCGTCCAGCGGCTCGTTCATCAGGACATGCATCGCCGCCCACGCCAGATCCGCATGGCCGTCAGTGCCACCGCGCCCTGCCTTGAAAGTGACGTTGCGCCCGCTGCTGGTCAGCGTTTTCTTGATCGAAACGAAGGCCGACACGATGTCGAGCATACCGCTATCGAAGGCCAAGCGTCCCCGGCGGATCACGTTCTGCGCCTTCATGATCATGCCGGTTTTGACCTCCAGCGAATATTCGATCTTCGCGACCGAACAGCCTGGCATGGCCCCAACCTTGGCGAGCAGCTGATAGACGCCGTTGCCGACGCCGGTCGCGTCGATGCCCAGATATGTGCAGGTGTAGCGGCTCAAAATCGCCTTGATGAATTCGGCCTGCTGTTCGAAATCGAGGCCGCGCAGCTGGTGACGCTCCAGGACGCGGAACGTCCCGCCTTCGACCAAAGGCGGGGCCATGATGACCAGCGCGGCATTGTCGCCATTCTCGCTGTCCTGCGGGTCATATCCCGCCCAGACCGATCGATAGCCGTAAGGCCGGGCCGCTTCGGGATTGAAATCGGGCCAATCGATCAGGCTGTCGCACCCGCAGGCAATCATATCGTTGAATTTGAAGGCCGACAGCGTGTCGTCCACGAAATCGCACATGAACAGGTTGGCGAACTCGTCGGGCGCGTACTCGTCTTCCAGTTCCGCGATGTCGAACAGGTCGCACCCGCCCGCCTCGGCGTCGCGGACATTGACGATGTTGCGCCAGATCCGGTCGGGGCCGACGCTGCCGATCGCCAGTGCGGCATGGCTGACGTCGATCTTGATCTGCTCTTCTTTTTTGCGCCGCCGGTTGCGCCGTTCGCCGGTCCAATAGGGGTGCGCCGGATGGGCAATGCTCGATGGCGTGGAAAAATAGGTTTTCCGCCATTTCGTATGGGTCGCCATGCCGGATGCGACCTTGTTCAATTCCTCGAACGAATGGACCCAGAAGAATTCATCGAAATAGAAATTGCCGTGGCGGCCCTGCGCGGTGCGGAAATTGGTGCCAAGGAAATGCAGTTCGGCCGCCGCTTCCTCTTCTGGTCGCAGGTCCGACGTGATCAGCATCGGGTCGCCGGTCAGCGCGACGCCGACCAGCTTGGCGAAGCTGACGATATAGGACCGGAACTGATGCGCCTGGGCTTTTGAGGCCGACAGGAATATCTGGTTGCGGCCCGTCTCGATCGCGTCGATCAGCGCTTCGAACGCGAAATAATAGGTCGCGCCGATCTGGCGCGACTTGAGGATCATGCGGGTGCGCTGATCCTTCGCCTGCCACCAGCGATGCTGATAATCATACAAGCCGTCGAGAAAGATCCGCTTGAGTTCTTCCGCCTGCTCGGCGGTGAAATGGTTCTTCTTGGGCTTCTTGCGCGGGCCGCTGTTTCGGTTGGCGACCTTGTCGTTCAGATCGCCCGCGTGGCCGCCCGGCTCGGAATAGCGGCGGACCTTGGCGAGGCTTTCGATCTGACGCGACAGCGCGTCCATCTCGACATAGTCCCCGCCTGTCTTCTTTTCCTTGGCGATCAGCGTCAGCAGCCGGATTTCCAGCCCGTCTTCGATTCTACGGATCGACGGTGCGTCGTCCCAGCGGTCGCGCTGTTTCCATGCCTCGATCGTGGCGCGCGGGATCGGGCCGCCTTTGTCATTGACGACACCATGCAGCGCGAATTCATCGGCGATCTGCGTCACGCCCCACCCGCGCCAGTACAGGCTGCGCGCATGGCGACGCGGATCGAACTGCCACATGGCAGACGGCGCGCCGGGCTGGGGGGATTGTGTGGTCATTGGGGCGGACCATGGACCGCCCTCTAGCGCCTTATCATGGGCGTCCATTTGGATAGCCGCCTGTCCAAATGCAGGGGCTTGAGACTGTCGGTCCGACAGCCCCTTTCTGCGGTCATCAAGGCCACCGCCGTCAAACCAAGGGAACCGGACCGATCATGGCAAAGACCAATTTTTTCCGCGTCGCAGTCGAAGGCGCGACCGTCGATGGCCGCGTCATCGAGCGCGAATGGCTGGAACAGATGGCGGCCAGCTATGCTCCGGCGACCTATACCGCGCGCATCAATTGCGAGCATATTGCCGGGTACAGCCCGGACAAGCCGTTCAACGCCTACGGGTCGGTGCTGTCGCTCAAGACCGAACTGGTCGAACTCACGATCAACGGCGCAAAGAAGGAACTGCTCGGCCTCTATGCCGAGATCGACGCGAACGATCAGCTGGTCGCGATCAACAAGGCCGGGCAGAAACTATTCACCAGCTGCGAAATCCACCCCAATTTCGCGGGCGCGGGCAAAGCCTATCTGGTTGGCCTGGCTGTCACCGACATGCCCGCATCGCTCGGCACCGAACCCCTGAAATTCGCGGCAATGTCGCGCCCCAACATTTTCAGTACCGCGCATGAAACCGCGATCGAAATCCTGCCATCGACCGATGGCGCGACCATCGCCGAAGCCGCGAAATCCGGCATTATCAGCGCGTTCGCTACGCTCTTCAAGGTGCCGGAAAAGCCAAAGGAAGATCCGGTGACGCCGCCCGCACCAGCGAACGACAACAGCTTCGACGTCGCCAAATTCGCGACCATTATCGGCAGCGAGATCGCGGCGGCGGTCAAGCCGGCCAATGATGCCGTCGCCGCCATAGCCACCCGGCTCGATGCGCTGGAGGCGAAGCTGAGCAACACGGAAGAGCGACAGCAGTTCAAGCGCACGCCCGCGACCGGCGGCAACGGCTCCGTCCAGACCGACTGCTGATCCTCACACCCCAGCCCATCCGCCTACCGCCCGCACCTATTCCGTCAGGAGCCACCCATGCGTAACGAAACCCGCCTGCTCTTCACCGCCTATGTCAGCCAGATTGCGATGCTGAGTGGCGTCGCCGATGCCACCGTCAAATTCAGCGTCGCCCCGGCGGTCGAACAGAAGCTGGAAGAGAAGATCCAGGAATCGAGCGAATTCCTGAGCCAGATCAATATTCAGGGCGTCCCTGCACAGACCGGCGAAAAGGTCGGCGTCACCGTCACCCGACCACTGGCAAGCCGCACCAACACCGCAGGCGGCAATCGCCGCACGCCCACCGATCCGACCGACACCACGGACGACGGCGGCTATACCTGCAAGCAGACCAATTTCGATCATGCGATCAAATATGCGAAGCTGGACGCATGGCGCCACCGCCCCGAATTCCAGACGCTGCTGCGCGACGTGATCCTGAAACAGCAGGGCCGCGACCGTATCATGATCGGTTTCAACGGCACTTCGGCCGCCGCCGCGACCAATGTCGGCAACAACCCGCTTTTGCAGGACGTTAATGAAGGCTGGCTGCACAAGATCCGCACCCATGCCGAAGAACGCGTGCTTGATGACGGCGCGCTGACGGCGGGCGCTACCAAGGCGATCTATGTCGCATCCGGCGTCGAAGTGGTCGACGGCGACGCCACCAATGCCGATACGGCCGAAGCCGATTTCGCCAATCTCGACGCTCTGGCCTTTGACGCGCTGGATCTGCTCGACCCCTGGCACCGCAGCGACACCGATCTGGTAGTCATCGTGGGCTGGAAGCTGGTGAAGGACAAATATTCCAACCTCCTCCAGGCAACGGGCGACACGGCAACCGAGCATGAGGCGGCGCATCGCATCCTGACACTGCCCAAGCAGCTGGCGGGCAAGCGGGCCGTGATCGTGCCTTTCTTCCCCGAAGACGCGATGCTCATCACCAGCCTCGATAATCTGTCGATCTATTGGCAGGAAGAAACCCGCCGTCGCCAGATCAAGGACGAACCGGCGCTCGACCAGATCGAGAATTATGAGAGCGTCAACGAAGCCTATGTCGTGGAAGACTATGGCCGGTGCGCCCTCGTTGAAAATGTCGTGATGGGCAAGAAACCGGCCTGATCGCCGGTAGCGCCCACCGCCCCCTGATCCCCTCCACCTGACAGGACACGCACATGAGCCTCGCTCGCCGTCACAGGGACCGTATCCTTGCTGCAAAAACCGTTGCGTCTGCTCCCAATGGTGGATCGGACACCGCCCCCGCTGCTGCCCCTCTCCCGGCAGCGGGGGCGGTCAACGCCTCCCCGGCGGACCGCGCCGCCGCGCAGATCGCTTTGCGCTACACGCATGATCTGCGCCGTCTCAAAGAAATCCGCTCGATCGATAAGAAGATCGAGGCGAAGCGCGAAATCCTGCCTGAATATCGCAATTGGGTCGCCGGGATCCTTGCCGCCGATGCGGGCGTCGGAACTGGCGTTGCCGCAGAAGTCCTGCCGACCTGCATGGTCTGGTTGATCGACACCGGTTCCTATGCCGATGCGCTCGACCTTGTGCCGTTCATGTTCAAGCATAAGGTCGCCATGCCGTCGCGCTATCAGCGTGACGCGGCGACGATCGTCGTGGAAGAGATCGCGACCGCCGCGCTTAAGGCGCAGGGCGCGGGCGCATCCTTCCCGATCGCCATTCTCGATCGCGTCGCCGATCTGACCAGCCACCTCGACATACATGACGAAGTGCGCGCCAAGCTATTGAAGGCGATCGGCGTCGAGCAGCTGCAAGAGGCGGAGGATCTTCCCGCCGATGACGGCATGGCTGCTCTGACGGCGGCGGTGTCCACCCTCAATGAGGCCCAGCGTCTCCATGAACGGGTCGGCGTCAAAGACCGGATCAAGCGCGGCCTCAAGCTGATGGCGGCCATTACCGCCGCCCGCGAAAAGGCCATTGCAGAACAGAATGACGGACAGGGCGGTCCCACCGCCTGACAAGCTCGCCCCCGGCGCTCAGGGGCGGATCGCGCGATGCGGGAAGGCCTTCGGGCCGTAGGGCCGCACTCTCCCCGATCCTCACCCCTGTAAGCCTGGGCGGACAGAAGGACGATTATCATGCCCCTTATCATCGGCACGCTGCTGGCAATGGCATTTGCACTGCATATGCTTTGGGATGAAACGAAGCGGCTGCTCCACACACTCGCCGATATACGCGCATTGTCGGGCATGTCGGTCACCGTCAGACGCATGGCTTGGCAGCGCTGGATTTGGCCTGCTCGACCTTATCTTTCCATAATAGCGATCGTCATCTGGTTCGCCGTCGTTTTCATGCTCGCCTGCCAGCTTGCGCGCTTGGTGATGGCGGCATGAGTTTTGTCGCCCGCCCGCCTGCATCCGCAATCGAGCAGCCGCCAGCGTCAGAGACCGACGTCATCAATGATGGCTTTTTCCCCGACATCGACCCGACGGCTATCCGCGAAGCGGCAAGAATCACGGAGGTCGTCACGCCTGCCCGCCTGCGCGCCGCCATCCTTGGCGCGATCATGACCGTGGAAATCGACCTGCGCGCATTCGCCGCGGCGTCGATCGCCGCCGGTCATGTGTCGCTGGCCGCCGTCCCCGCGCCCCAGCTGGACGGTCAGAGCGTGCAGTTGATCCGCTACAATCGCGCCGTCGCTCTCTATGCAAAGGCCGAACTGATCGACCGCCACCGGGATTTCGATACCACGGCGGCAGGCGGCAGTCAGGCTGACGAACTCACCCCAACCATCGGCGAACTGCGCCGCGACGCCATGCATGCCGTCCGCGACATATTGGGCCAGAACCGCACCTGCGTGGATCTGATCTGATGGCGGCGCAGCAGCGCCTTGTCGCCCGCTCCGGGGACAAGCTGGATCAGCTGCTATGGCGCGATGCCGGGCTTGGCCCCGGTGAGATTTCGCGCGTCTGCGACGCCAATCCCGGCCTTGCCGATCTTGGTGCCATTCTTCCGCTCGGCACCGTCGTCATCGTGCCTGCCACCGCCGACACCGGCGCGCGCCGCGCGCTTCCCCTTATCCAGCTTTGGGATTGATCCATGGACCTGCGCACCTTCCTCGAAACAGGGGCCGATGTGGTCGGCTCCCTTACCCCGTCGCTGATCGGTTCGGCCGTGGCGCAGGCATGGAAGCCTGCGTTGTCCTTCCGGCAGCGCTTCCTCCAATGGGTGGTCGGCTCGACCGTCAGCTATTACGCGACGATCGCCGTCATTGCCGTGACGGGATGGAGCCACTTCGCCGCGCAGTCGATCGCCTTCGCCGTTGCGCTACTGGCCTTCGACGCCACGCCCCGCATCGCCAAGGCCGCGATCGACACGCTGACCAGCGTGCCGGGCCGCATCGCCGACCGGTTCCTTCCCAAGAAGGACTGACCATGCAGCTGTCCCCCAATTTTAGCCTGGCCGAATTCACCGCGTCGGCGACCGCCGTTGCCCAGCGCATCGATAACACGCCCAGCGCGGCGCAGATCGTGGCGATGAAGCTGCTCTGCACCAAGGTGCTGGAACCGCTGCGCGCCCATTTCGGCAAGCCGATCCGTCTCACTTCCGGTTTCCGGTCGCCCAAGCTGTGTGTCGCCATCGGCTCGGCCGTCACCAGTCAGCATGCCAAGGGCGAAGCCGCCGACTTCGAAATTCCCGGCATCGACAATGTCACGGTCGCCACCTTCATCCGCGATCGTCTGCCCTTCGATCAGCTGATTCTTGAAAATTATGTGCGCGGCCAGCCCAACAGCGGGTGGATCCACGTCAGCTATCGCGATGGCCGGCTGCGCAAGAATGTGCTGACCTATTCGCGCCGGGCCTATTTCAAGGGGCTTTTGCCATGATCGGCAGATCGCACCTCGTCATGGCCGCCGCCCTGGCTGCCTGCGCCGCCGGAATAGGGGGCTTCCTCTATGGAACCGGTGTTGGCGTCGCACAGGAGCAGGCGGCGCAGAAGCGCGCTGACGATGCGCGGAATGCTGCCACCAAAAAGCTACAGGAGCAGATGGATGCGTCCAGCGAGCGTCACCAGACCAAGGAATATGCCCGGCAGTCCAACGTCAGGGAAATCTACCATGAAAGCCAGAAAATCGTTGATCGCCCGGTCTATCGCAATGTCTGCATTGATGATGACGGCGTCGGCCTGCTCGACCGCGCCGCAGCAACGGCCAACAGCGACGATCTCTGGGGCATATCTGGCGACACCCGCCCGATTGCCGACCGTCCAGCGGACTGACGCGGGCATGATGACCGGCGCGCAATGCATGGGAAGCCTGACGGCTCTCTATGACGTCGCCGGACAGATCCGCGCCACCCTGATCGAATTGCAGGCACAGGCCCGCATGGCGAACGCGCAAGGGAACTGACGATGCGCAAAGCCGACAGCCTGCGGCAATGGCTCACCGCCTTCCTGCCGGATCTCAAGACGCATCCTGATCGCTTGCAGATCTATGTCGAGGGCGGCCAACCGCAGACCCGCAAATCGCGCACTCTGTCCTTTTCCTATGCTTATACCCTCAAGGTCGGGATCTGGGAGTTTTCCGGGGACGCGGACCGGATCATGGTTCCGCTGCTGGCGTGGATCGAAAAGGAGCAGCCCCAGCTGCTCCAGCGAGCGGATAGTGTCCCATTCACTTTCGAAGCCGAACTGCTCAACAGCGATGTATCGGACATCGAGATATCGATCGACCTGACCGAAAATGTGCTGGTGCTGCCACGCGCCGACGGCAGTGGCTATGACATCGAGCATCCCGCCGAACCCGATTTCAACGATGCCTTAGGCGACGAAACCGCGACCTTTTCGCAGGCTCTAGCCGGGTCCGAACCTGTTTATCCCGATCAATGAGCGACGATCTTGCCGAAGTTGAACGGATTGCCGGGGCGCTGATCCGCAGCCTGTCGTCAGGCCAGCGCCGCACCCTCATGCGCCGCATGGCCCGCAGCTTGGCCCAGGGCCAGCGCGACCGCGTCGCCGCCCAGCGCCAGCCCGATGGTAGCAAGTTCGAAGCCCGCAAGGAAAAAGCCCCGCCCGTGACAGGCCGTGGCGCGACATGCTTCCTCTATCCTGCCGGTGGCGGCGGCGAGCCGCGCAAAGTCATCATGAAAAGCTTTGCCTGGGGCAACGGCCGCATGATGACCGGCTTCGATATCGAGGCGGGCGCGATCCGCTCATTCGAATTCGACAAGGTGGTCAAATGGCTTCCGGTTCCGGATGAACATAAAAATGCAGGCGGCGGCAAGCTGCGCCGCCGGGGCGGCCTGCGCCGCCGCGCCATGTTCCGGCGCTTGGCCAGCGCGCGATTCCTGCGCACCGGCGTGGATGATCAGGGCTTCTGGGTCGGCTTTTCCGGCAAGCTGTCGCAGATCGCTGGCGTCCATCAATATGGCCTGCGCGACAAGCCATCCCTGCGAGCGCAGGCGGTGCCCTATGCACGGCGCGAACTGCTGGGCGTTACGGCCGCCGACCGTGATAGTCTGTTGGATTTGCTCTATACACACTTGGCCGAACCGTAAGACACAAACTGCATATTGATCGGAGCAATACCGTTGTTTATGCAAGATTGCTCGCCTTGAATCTAGCTTAAAAAACGAGCAATCTTCGATGCGGTAAAATTGTAAATCTCTGGAAGCAGGCAACACAGGAATGAAAGAACCGGAGATATACCATTTCACCAAAGGAGAAGGTGTTCGCATACCATCTCCCGGACGATGTATTTACTGCGGAGATAATCAGCAAAAATTACGTGATGAGCATGTATTTCCATATTCACTAGCCGGGCACTCGATGATACTTGAAAAGTGCTGTTGTGAAACATGTCAGAACATCATTCAAAAATACGAACAGGAGGTTTTGAAGAAGCAATTGGGCCTGCTGCGAGCACGCGTCGAAGCACCAACGCGACGACCCAAAGATCGGGCGTCCCACGCAGAAATGCATTTTATCGAAGTGAATGAGAGTGGCAGATTTCTAAGAGATTTAGGCACTCGAAAAATTCCGATCAATGAGGCACCCGTTGTTTTCAGTCTGTGGCGCTCCCCAATGCCCAGGCGTCTCAGATTTCACCCCCTTACCCCTCAACAAGAATATGGAATGCCATGGTCATTTGTTCAGCACGAGAGCGGGCATTCACTCTGTCGAACTGTTGCACAAGAAACAGGCGCAAAATACATAGCCTTAAGAGCAGGCACTGTTAATCGCCTTCACTATCTACGTTCGTTAGCAAAAACCGCACATGCTTTTGCTGTAGCAAAATTAGGTATGGACGCATTTGATCCATATTTGCTCGACTTGATTTTAGGTCGATCTGACGACGTTTCTGAGTTCGTTGGTGATGATCCGTTTCCCGGACCAATAATTGAGATAAGCGAATATGATAGCATTCATATTTACTTGGGAGAGACTATCGATGATGGCCTACGAGGGTTAGTGACTGCGCGGATTGTTCTCTATCCTGTCCTTAACACTCCTCCTCATTTGGTGGTTGTGGGGAAAGCGAAAGTAGACATTGCGAAGCGCTTTGCAGGCGAGATTTAGCCTCTGAATCGATTTGGCGGCTGCCAGACGAAATCTATAAGCGAATTAAGCACTTGGATAGCCGCCTGTCCAAATGCAGGGCATAGCGCCACCCTATGCCCTGCCGCGACATGGCGCGCATGGCCGAAAACACCTTCTCCGCAGTCGATCTGTCGCGCCTTCCCGCGCCTGACATTATCGAGGCTCTGGATTTCGAAACGATCCTTGCCGACGCTGTGTCGCGGATGCGGGAATTAATGCCCGACTTCGAAAACCGCGACAGCGATCCCGCGACGAAGCTGCTGCAGCTATTCTCCTACGTCGCCCAGCTGCTGCGCCAGAGGGTGAACGACGCGGTGCGCGCGGTCATGCCCGCCTATGCGGTCGGCGCGGATCTCGACAATATGGCAGCGCTGTTCGGCATCATGCGTCTCACCATCACCCCGGCGGATAACGCGCTTGGGATCCCGGCAGTCATGGAGAGCGATGCCGATTTCCGGCGGCGCATGGTGCTGGCCCCGGAAGGCTATTCGGTCGCCGGGCCGGAAGGTGCCTATATCTTTCATGCCCTGTCCGCACATCCCGACGTGCTGGACGCCAGCGCGACCAGCCCTCATCCCGGCGAAGTCCTGCTTTCGATCCTGTCGCGCACGGGATCAGGCCAGGCATCGCCAGCGCTGGTCGAGGCCGTGCGGGTCCATGCCTCGGATAAGACCCGCCGTCCCCTGACGGATTATGTCACGGCGCAGTCGGCCCAGATTATCGAATATGCGGTGGCCGCCACCATCACGACGTTCAGCGGACCTGATGCCGCTGTCGTGCTGGCATCGGCCCGCACCGGTCTGGAAGCCTTTGTCGCGGCCAGTCACAAGCTGGGCCATGATATCACGCGGTCGGGCATCTTCGCCGCGCTGCATGTCCCCGGTGTGCAGAATGTCGTGCTGACGTCGCCTGCGGCCGACATCATCGTGTCGCGGACCCAAGCGCCTTTCTGCACCGGCATCATCATCGCAGACGCGGGGACGGGCGAATGATCTATCCCTCCCTGCTGCCGCCTGCATCGACCGATCTGGAAAAGGCGCTTGAACAGGTCGCTTTCGCCCTGACCGATCTGCCGACGCCAGTGCGCGACGTCTGGTCGCCTGCGACCTGTCCCATCGGCCTGTTGCCATGGCTGGCATGGGGCGTCTCGATAGACCTGTGGGATTCGGCGTGGAGCGAAGCGCGCAAGCGCGCGGCCGTCGCTGACGCCATCGCGTTTCAGCGCCGCAAAGGGACGCCTGCATCGCTGCGCGTCGTCCTCGATCGCATCGATCCGCTTATCAGGCTGGTCGAGTGGTTCGAAGATCGGGACACGCTCGATCCCTATACGTTCCGCCTGGAACTGCCGTTGAGCGCCGACAGCGCCGTCTTCTATGACGAAATACTGGTCGAACAGATCCTGCGCGACATCGGGCAGGTCAAGCCGGTCCGCGCCCATATGCAGGCGGTTTTCCGCGTTGTCGCGGAGGCCCGCACTTGGCTCGTCTCGTTCGCCGTCATCGGCGGGCTGACGCGGCTCGACAGCCATGCCGACATGAGCAGCGCGCTCGATCCTTCATGGGGTGGCCTGCTTCAGACCGAACATGGCGAGCCGCTGTTCACCGAATCCAACATCGCGATGGAGGACTGACCGCCATGCCGGTTCAAATCATGATCACCCGCGCTGGTCTGGATGCGCTGGTCAACGCCCAGAATGGCGCAACCGAAGCCATCAAGATTGTGCAGATTGGCATAACGTCGACCGCCTTTCTCATGGCCCCGACCGTCACCAGTCTGCCGGGTGAAATCAAGCGGATCGACGCCGTATCCGGCATCGCCACCAGCGAAAACATCATCCACATGACCGGGCAGGACGTCAGCGAGGATGTTTATGACGTCCGGGGCATTGGCCTCTATCTGGAAGACGGCTCGCTTTTCGGGATTTTCGCCCAGCCAACGCCGGTTTTCCGCAAGGTGTCGATCAGCTTTTTCCTGTTCGCCCTCGACCTCGCCTTTCAACAGGCGGTCGCGGAAAATATCACCTTCGGCGACACCAGCTTCCTCATGCCGCCAGCGTCCGAAACGGTAAAGGGCGTGGCGGAAATCGCAACCCCGGCAGAAGCTGCCGCTCGCTTTGATCATGAGCGCATTATCACCGCTCTGACCCTTGGACTGGAATTGCTGGCCGAACGGGCAACGACCGACGCGGACCTGACCGCGCTGGCAGACGGATTTGACACCATTCTTGCCGGGTTGATGGCGCGCACCATCACCGGTGGCGGCCTTGTCAGCGGCGGCGGTAATCTGACCGCCAGCAGGATCCTGACCGTATTGGCTGCCAGCGCGGCCGACATCGTGACGGGGACCGCGACCGACCGGGCCGTGACGCCTGCGGCGCTTTCTGGTCTGGGGCGCTCGCTGACGCAAAATGGATGGGCGATCCTACCGGGCTTGGGCGGCCTGATCTTGCAATGGGGCCGGTTTACCGCC
Source organism: Pseudomonadota bacterium (assembly GCA_040389985.1). Lineage (GTDB taxonomy): Bacteria > Pseudomonadota > Alphaproteobacteria > Sphingomonadales > Sphingomonadaceae > Sphingobium. The sequence goes on along the minus strand of JAZJZH010000007.1, from coordinate 448,242 downwards.
GCCGCCAATGGCAACACCACGACGCTATTCCCGATCGCCTTTCCGACCGAATGTTTCGCTGTTGCAGGCTGGGGCGGCAGCGGCGGCGGCAACGACAGCCAGGACAATCCGCCTGTTCTGCTAACCGCAGGCATCGAGCGATCCGGCTTCCCGGTCTTTTCGGCCGACGATAGCGCGGGCGGCTGCGCCTACATCGCATTGGGGGTTTGATCCATGACGCTCTACTATTCCGCAACGCGCGGCTTTCTGGCCGAAAGTCTGCATCCCGACCTGCCCGCCGACGCCGTTGCGATAACGGCGGCCGATCATCTGGCGCTGCTGGACGGTCAGGCCGCCGGGCGCGCGATCGTCGCAGGCGATGATGGCAGGCCGCGTCTTGCGCCGGTTGCACGGCCGACGATTGGCCAGCTGCGCGAACGCGCCGTCACTTCGACCAAACGGGAAGCGGCCCGCCGGATCGAGGCCATCGCGCCCTTGTGGCGACAGCTGAACGACAGTCGCAAGCCCGGCGCGCAAGCCGACCAGCGCTTTGCTGCGATCGATGCCATACGCGCCGCGTCCGACGCCATCGAGGCTGAGATCGCGGCGGCGGCCAACGCCAAGGATCTACGCGCGATCGACATCGCCCATCACAGTCTGTGGCCGGAGTAAGTCATGGCAAAGGTTTCCGAACTCCCGCTTGCGGCCCATCTCGATGGCGAAGAAAGCGTCGTCTTCGTGCAAAATGGCGAGACGCGGCGCGGCCCTGTCGCCCATATTGATCGCCTGATCGCGGGCGGCAGCCGCTTCCGCAATCTGCCCTCCTTTGGCTATTATCGCGGCGCGGCGGTGGTCGATGCCGTGCTGGATCCGCAAGGTCGTCTGACGGCCCACGCCACCCGTACCGCCACCTATGTCCGCGCTGTCGATCCAACGGCGACCGTGCTGTCGGGCAACCGCTTCCGCAACCTGCCGTCGATCGGCTATATTGATGGGGCCGCCGTTACCGCCGCCGTCCTCGATCCGCAGGGCCGGGCAACTTCCGTTCAAAAGCGGGGGGAGCGGGCCTTGGTCGCCCCGCCGATGCCCACCTATATCGGCGATGGTGAGGGCGTGGGCGTCACGGCCGACGGACGTATCTGCTATCTGTTGATCATCACCGGGCAAAGCCTTGCCGAAGGCAACTCCACCCCCATTCAGCCGGTGCTATCGGCGGTTCCTCGCTATCCCGGCCATGCCTTGATGCTGGAACCGGCGGTGCGCTTGCGCACCCGCGTCGGCCTCAACAAGCCCGCGCCGCCCGCCACGCCGATCGGCATGAAGCTGGTGGATCTGATCGAGGCGGCCGATGCGGAGACTTTCGTTTGGGAAACCGCTGCGTCCAGCTGGGCCAACCATCTCATCCGCATGGTCGAGGACAAGACCGGCGCGCCGATCCGCGTCGCGGCGATGGTGGCCGCGATGGGCGCGACATCGCTGGCCCAGCTGAAACGCGGGTCCACCACCTATGGTTGGCTTATGCGCGGGGTGCAGGACTGGGCCGATGCCTGTCGGCGGCAGGGTCTGCGGCCTGTCGTGCTGGCGCATAACTTCTGCCAGGGCGAAAGCGACGTCACCAATTTGACGGAGGCGGCTGACTATGGCGCGGGCCTGATCCGCTACGAGCGCGAAACCGGCGCGGACTTCCGGGCGATCACCGGCCAGACCGAAATGATCCCTATGATCGTGGACGCGCCGCAGATTGTCCGTTCCGACGTGCTGCCCTTCGACCACAACATCGTGCTGGCGCATGATATCGCCGCGTCCAACCCCGACATCGTGCTGGGTTCCTCGCTCTATGAGCTGCCCCGATCGATGGGGGAGGAAATCCACCCCTCTGCCGTTGGTCAGGTCCGCCGTGGCATCAACCTTGCTCGCATCGCCTTCCGTCATTGCTTCGACGGCGGGTTCAGTCCGTTGGCGCCGACGCGCTGGGAAAAGGTCGATACCACCCACATAGCCGTCCACTTTCCCCGGCCCGTTATGTTTGCGGGCGCAGATGAGGATGTCGATGCCACCGGCCTGCCCGGCTATCGCGGCATGATTTTCACCGATCGCAGCAGCGGCGCGACCATCCCGATTATTGACCATCTCTGGTCAGGCGACAGCAAGACGCTGACCCTGACGCTCAGTGCGCCGGCCACCGGGCTTAGTTGGCGTCTGGCCTATGCGCTGGCGGGCAACGACAGCGATGACCGGCCCGGCCCGCGCTTCGGGCCGCGCGGCCTGCTGCGCGCGATCAACGGCGCGATCGTGCCGCCTGCTGGTTGGCCCGACGCGGACCACACCAATTACGAATGGGTGCGCCCGTTCATCCTGCAATTTTGATCAAAAGGAGCCGTCATGCGCGTCCAGCTTGTCCCCAATGCGACCCCCGATCCCACACTGCCGCTCTATACGCTCGACGAAAAGCTGGCGGCGGTGCTGGACCTTGGACCGTCGCTATTGCTCGATGTAAAGGACGAATATGTCCTGGGCGGCGGCTTCACCGATCCGGCCCCGGCGTTTCGCGCGATGAACCTCGCCGATGAAAGCGACATGATTGCGCCGGGTGGCCGTCATCCGATCCTGACCGGCACCGGCGCAAGTGGTGCAGGCACGGCGCTGGGCTTTGGCTGGCGCGGCGATCTGGACTTCTCCGCCAACAATGGCTGGTTGCAATTTGCCGACGATCGCGAACATGATCTGTCGGGCGACTTCACCATGGCCATCTGCATTTTCGTACCGACGGCGCAGCAGGCGGAAGGGTTGCGGGGCGGCATCGTCTTTGGCGAACGCGACGATGCGAACCCGAATTATCTGGGGACGGACTACGGCAGCGGCGCGCTGCGCTATGCGCTCGACAGCACCACCTATGTCAGCCTGCCAATGGGACCGGGACAGGTCCACACCGCCATGCTCTCCTACGTGGCAACCGAACAGGTGGCCCATGTGTGGATCGACAATGCCTATGCCATGTCGTCCAGCGGCGTCCCTGCCTGGGGGACCAGTCGCCTGCTGATCGGCGCAACTGGCGCTGCCGTCGCCAATAACTATTATCTGGTCGCGGATCTTCCCGCCGCCCTGATCCTACCCGGCAAGGCGTTCGCGCCCACCGGCATCGACGCCGACCGCGCCGCCGTATTGGCATGGCTCGAACAGGTCCGGGTACGGTCGGTCGCGTAAGGAAGCGAAGAAGGACGCAGCACGTACAAGTGCCTAATACATTTCACACTGCGAGCCGATGCCAGGCGGAAGCATCACCCAAGAAACTTCCGGTGCAGATTTAGCCCAGAATAACCGAAACTCGCATTGCCAAGCGTCTTCGTCGCTTTTCAAAAAGTGATTTCGCTGTATTCCTTTGGTGTACTCAACACTTTGTGCCGTGCATTTATAACCGATTGCATCATTAAGGACGCCAATCAAGCGGTCCAAATCTACAATCTCTACGCAAGCATTTTTTCCTTCATCAATCCATTTTCTGACGGGTTTTTGGCTCAACGATAGGATTAGTCCGTCTTCAAATGACTGAGAAAAAGTGCCGGTTAAGCGTGCCATGCCATGTCCGTATCCACCTACGTACACCGAGTTGCCAAAGTGGACTCTTGCATTTCCTGTAACCCTGATGGGTACCGGGCCATCATTGGGCGCGTAGAATGCCCAGTCAGGATTGTTGTCGGTATGTCTTATGATGTTTTCGTCGGGAGTAAAGACTCCTTTACGATCTTGTGAACGGTATCGGCTTGCTGGCGAGATGGGAATTGCGCCGCCCTGTGTCCAAGCCTCCACATGCGACACATGATTGAGATAAATTCTCATTTTTGATCCCTTCGGCACATGTACCTGCCACAAATCTTAAAGGCATTTTGGCGGAAACTAGTGCACCGTGTCGATCTAAAGCAATGGGCATTGCCGGAGAGCTAGTTCAAGATGCCCTTCATCTGGCTATATCAGCTCCAACGCCCTGCATTTGGACTAGCGCCTGTCCAAATGCAGGGACGCGAAAGCTAGGCGCGCCCGCGCCATGGTCCGCCCATGGCCTACAATCCAGATCCTCAGCAGCAGCTTGGCGACGCGATCCAATATGGTGTCATCGCGTCCGTCGATCACGGCAATGCGACTTGCACTGTCACGCTGGGCGACCTGACCACCGGCGATCTGCCATGGGTAGCCCAGCGCGCGGGCGGGATGCGATGCTGGTCGCCCCCCTCTGTGGGCGAACAATGCGTAGTACTGGCCCCTGAAGGTGATCTGGAAAACGGCTTTGTCGTGCTGGGCCTCTATTCCGATGCCAACCCGGCTCCGTCCAACGATCCCGACGTCGTCCAGATCGACATGCCCGATGGGGCAACGATCAGTTATAATCACGCCACCCACGCCCTTGCAGTAACCCTGCCCGCAGGCGGCACGGCAACGATCGACGCGCCCGGCGGTGCGACCATCAACGGTTCCGTCACCATCAACGGCCTGCTGACTGTGAACGATGATGTGACCATCAACGGCACGGCGACCGCTACTGAAGATGTGGTCGGGGGCGGCAAAAGCCTCAAGGGCCACAAGCATGGCGGCGTCCAGGCAGGCACCGCGCAGACCGGAGCGCCGGTGTAATGGCTGGCATGTCCCGCCTTTCCGGCGCTGTCCTTACCGGCATCGACCATATCAGGCAGTCGATCACCGATATCCTGTCCACGCCGATCGGCACCCGTGTCGGACGCCGGGAATATGGCTCGCTGATTCCCGACCTGATCGACCAGCCCATGACGGCGGCTAACATCCTGCGGATCTACGCGGCCGCCGCCGTCGCGATTTCACGCCACGAAGATCGCATTCGCCTGCGCCGCGTCGCCATCGCGGCGAGCGACCGGCCCGGTGCTGCCATGCTGACCATCATTGCGGATCGGACCGACATCACGCCCGCCAATGCCCGCACCCGCCTCGTCCTGCCTCTCATCCTCTAGTTCAAGGAACCGTCATGGCTTTCAAACATGGTATCACCCTTATCGAAATTGCCGATGGCCCCCGCACCCTGACGGCGGTGTCCACCGCCATCATCGGCTTGGTCGCCATCGCGGCCGACGCCGACGCCACCGTCTTCCCGCTCGACCGCCCTGCCCTCATCACCGATGTCGAAGCGGCGATTGGCGTAGCGGGTACGGACGGCACGCTGGCCCTGTCGCTGCGCGCCATTGCCGACCATGCTCGCCCGATCATCGTCGTGGTGCGCGTGGCCGAAGGTGGCGACGCGGCCGAAACCGCCAGCAATGTCATCGGAACCACGGACGCCAATGGCATCAAGACGGGCATGCAGGCTTTGCTGGCCGCGCAGGCGCAGCTGGGCGTGAAGCCCAAGATCCTCGGCACCCCCGGCCTCGAAACGCAGGCGGTCACCACGGCGCTTGGCGTCGTGGCGCAGAAGCTGCGCGGCTTTGGCTATGCCCGTGCGATCGGCGAGACGGTCACCGCCGCCATCGCCTACCGCGCCCTTTTCAGCGCGCGCGAACTCATGCTGCTGATGCCTGATTTCGTCGCCTGGGACACGGCCAGCGACGCCAATGTCACCAGCTATGCCGCTGCCCGCGCCATGGGCCTGCGCGCGCTGATCGACACCCAGACCGGGCCGCACAAGACGCTGTCGAACATCCCGGTCGAAGGCGTCGTGGGTCTGACCAAGGATATCCATTGGGATATCGAGGATCAGGGCAGCGAAGCGGGCCTGCTCAATGCCAAGGAAATCACGGCGTTGATCCGCACCGACAGCGGCTTCCGCTTCTGGGGCAACCGCACCACGGCGGCGGCCGATAGCCTCTTCGTGTTCGAAAGCACGGTGCGCGTCGCCCAGCTGCTGGCCGACACCATCGTCAACGGCATGATGTGGGCGATCGACAAGCCGCTGACCCCGGCGCTGGCAAAGGACATCATCGAAACCATCAACGGCTTCTTCCGCCAGTTGAAGGGCGCGGGCGTAATCCTGGGCGCGAACGCATGGTTCGAAGAATCAGCCAACAGCATCGCCAACCTCAAGGCGGGCAAGCTGCGCATCGACTATGATTACACGGTCCCGCCGCCGCTGGAGGATCTGGGGTTCAACCAGCGCATCACCGACAGCTATTTCGCCGATTTCGCCAAGCAGCTGACCGAAGTCGTCTGACGCGACGCCCCTTTCATCCCTCAATTCGCATAGGAGCCAGCGATGGGACTGCCCCGCATCCTCAAGAACATGAATTTTTACAACGAGGGCTTTGCCTATGGCGGCGAAGCCAAAACCGTCACGCTGCCGACGCTGACCCGCAAGATGGAAGAGTATCGCGGCGGTGGCATGAGCGGCCCGGTCCAGATCGATATGGGCATGGAGGCCATGGAACTGTCTGCCACCTTTGGCGGCCCGGTTCGCAACATCCTGCGCCAGTGGGGCGCGCCAACGGTCGATGGCGTCTATTTGCGTTTCGCCGGATCCTACCAGCAAGATGACACCGCTGCCGTCGATACGATCGAGGTCATTGTGCGCGGTCGCTATTCCGAGATTGAAATGGGCGATCAGGAAGTCGGCGAAGCTGGAGAGTTCGGCGTCACCATGGCCGTCGCCTATTACAAGCTGGTCTGGAACGGGCGGATCGAGATCGAAATCGATCCGATGAACATGGTCGAGATTGTCGATGGCATCGATCGCCTTGCCGAACGCCGTGCCTCCTTGGGCATGTTCTGATTCCTGCGGCCCGGCGCATGCCGTCGGGCCAACCTTCCCCCTGAAATTTGGAGAGCATCATGAGCGAACCCACCGACCCCCTGTTCCGCACCGTCACCCTCGACAGCCCGATTCAGCGCGGCGAAACCACGATCGGCACGCTGCAGCTGCGTAAACCCCGTTCCGGCGAACTGCGCGGCCTTTCGCTGGTCGATCTGGGCCAGTTGAAGGTGGACAGCCTGACCAAGGTGCTGCCCCGCATCACCGTGCCGCCGCTGACCGAAGCGGAAGTCGGCAATATGGAACCGGCGGACCTGCTCGCCTGTGGTGCGGAGATCGGCAGTTTTTTGCTGCAGAAGTCGCAGCGCATGGATGTCCTCGCTCAGTAGACGACGCGATGGCGGATGTGGCGATCATCTTTCATTGGCCGCCCGCCGCCATGGACAACATGGACCTGTCCGAACTGATGGGCTGGCGCGAACAGGCCGCCCGCCGCTCCAAACCCCCTGAAAAAACCGGAAAGCGATAATGGCGGACAGGAATCTTCGTCTTCAGATCATCCTAGAGGCGCTGGACAAGGTCACATCGCCCCTCAAATCCATCACCGGCGCATCATCCGGCGCGCGCCGGGATCTGGCAAAGACGCAGGCGGAACTCAAATCGCTCGATGCCCTGCAACAGCAGGTCGGGAAGTATAAGGCGGCCGAAACTCGCTTCGCCGATGACAGCCGGAAATATCAGGAAACCCAGACGCGGCTTGCCGCCCTGCGCGACCAGTTGGAAGCCACGGAAAAACCGACCAAGAAGCTGCGCGATGAATTTGCGCGCACGGAGAAACAGGCTGCCCAGCTAACCGCGCGAATCGACACCGGCGGCGCTGAACTGCAGCAGCTGTCGGGTAAGCTGTCGGCCGCCGGTATCGACGTCGCCGAACTCGCCACCCATGAAAGCCGTCTTGCCGATCGGACCGCCGACGCCAATCAGGCGCTTCGTCAGCAGACCGCCCAGCTGGAAAAGGTGGCGAAGGCCAACCGCAACACGCAAAAGCTGAACGATGTCAGCCAGAAGGCCACCGGCATGGGGCTGGGCATGGTCGCCGCTGGGACCGCCGCCGGTGCGCCGATCGTCATGGCAACGCGGCAGGCAATGACGCTGGAAAGCGCCATGGCCGACGTCCGCAAAGTCGTGGACTTCCCGACGCCCGAAGCGTTCAACCAGATGTCGAACGATATCTTGGACATGAGTACGCGGATCCCGATGGCGGCGGAAGGGATTGCCCAGATCGTGGCCGCCGCTGGCCGCGCTAACGTCCCGCGTGAGGAACTGATGCGCTTTGCCGAAGACGCGGCAAAGATGGGCGTGGCGTTCGACAGCACGGCCGAACAGGCGGGTGAAGCCATGGCAAAGTGGCGCACCGCCTTTGGCCTGCCGCAAAGCGGCGTGGTGGATTTGGCCGATCAGATCAATGCGCTCACCAACAGCTATGGCGGCAATGTCGGCGCGGTGACCGAAATGGTGACGCGCATCGGCCCGCTCGGAAAGGTCGGCGGCCTTGCCGCCTCACAGATCGCGGCGATGAGCCAGGTGCTTTCCAGCGTCGGCGTGGAATCGGAGATCGGCGCCACCGGCATCAAGAACATGATGCTAGCGTTGACCAAGGGCACGTCGGCGACGAAATCGCAGCAAGGCGCGTTCAAGGCACTAGGCCTGGACGCCGTGCAGATGTCGAAGGACATGCAGAAGGACGCGGGCGGCGCGATTACCAATGTGCTTGAGCGTATCCAGAAGCTGCCGAAAGAGGTCCAGTCCGGGATGCTCACGGACCTCTTTGGGTCGGAGAGCGTGGCCGCCATTGCGCCGATGCTGACCAGCCTCGATCAGCTGAAAACCAACTTCGACATGGTCGGCGACCGCAGCAAATATGCCGGGTCGATGAATAAAGAATTTCTGTCGGCTATCGCTACCAGCGAAGGCGCGGCGGGGCTTGCCGCCAATGGGCTGTCAGCGCTCAATGTCACCATGGGGCAATTCTTGCTGCCCACCGTCGTTAAGGTGTCGGGCCTCATCAGCTACGCATCGGCGGCCATGCGTGGCTGGGCGCAGGAGCATCCCGTGCTGGCGAAGGGCATCATGATCTTCATGGGCGCAGGCGCAGCACTCCTTATATTGCTTGGCGGCTTCGCATTGGCCTTCGCCGCCCTGACCGCTGCTGCCGCGCCCCTGGGCATCGCTTTGGGTCCGCTGCTGCTGATCGTCGCAGCCATCGCCGCCGTCGCCGCCGCCGCCTATCTGATCTACGACAATTGGGGCGCGATCTCCGCGTGGTTCGGCGGCCTGTGGGAAGACATCAAATCTATGGTCAGCGGGGCGATCAGCTTCCTGATTGACGCCTTCATGTCCTTCACTCCGCTTGGCCTCCTGATACAGGCCTTCTCGCCCGCGCTTGGCTACCTGCGCAATCTCGACTTCGCTGGTTTCGGCCGCAACCTCATCGACGGCTTAATCACGGGCATTACCAGCAGGCTCGCCGCGCTCAAATCCACCATCGTCAACGCGGCCAGTTCGGTCGCCAAATGGTTCAAGGAAAAGCTGGGCATCCATTCGCCGTCCCGCGTCTTCGCCGGGCTGGGCGGCTTCGTCATGGCCGGTCTGGATCAGGGGTTGGCGGCGAACACCTCCGGGCCTTTGTCGCGGATCAGTGACCTGTCAGGCCAGATGACGCGGGCATTGAGCGTTGGAGCCATAGGTGCATCCATAGCCGCAGCATCGCCAGCTGTTGGGCAATCGCCCGGCACCGCTGCCGTCAGCGCCCCACCTGCGGCACCCGCGACGTACAACCTACATTTCCACGGCATCAGCAGCGATCCGCAGGACATCGAAGACGCCGTCGCGCGGGCGATCGAGAAGATCGAGCGCGATCGACGCGGTCGCGGCTTCGGCGACAACGGGGGATAACGCAATGCACCTGATGGCGCTCGGCATGTTCCTGTTTGAGATCGGAACGCTGCCCTATGATGAAATGCAGCGGAAAACGGACTGGCAACACGTCCGCTCCGCTCGCGTCGGCGCGCGCGACGCCACCCAATTTACCGGCCCCGGCGATGAAACGATCAGCTTGTCGGGCGCGGTCTATGCCGAAATTGCCGATGGCCGCGTATCGCTCGATGATCTGCGGTCCATGGCCGATGATGGTGAGGCGCTGCCCTTGGTCGACGGCACCGGCACCGTCTATGGCAATTTCATCATCACCGCGATCGATGAGCGCCACGCCTTCATGATGGCCGACGGCCGCGCGCGTCGCATCGACTTCGGCATCGATCTTCTGCGCGTGGATGATCCTGCCGCCCGTAACAGCGTTCAGGCACCGGCATGAGCGATAAGATCAGCAACATCGCCGACTGGCGCGTAACGATGGACGGCAAGGATCTGTCGGACCGGCTGCGCCCGCGCCTCGTCTCCCTGTCCATATCCGAAAAGCGCGGCGACGAAGCCGACCAGCTGGACATCGTGCTGAACGACACGGACGGCCAGCTGGGGATCCCGAAGGAAGGCGCGGTGCTGCATGTGCAGCTGGGCTGGCGGCAGGGTCGCGACGTTACGGTGGGGTTGATCGACAAGGGCAGCTTTAAGGTGGACGATGTCTCCCATAGCGGCCCGCCCGATCAGATCACGATCAAGGCGCGCGCGACCGACTTCACCAGCCAGATCCGCAACCGCCACCAGCAAAGCTGGAAGAACACGACGCTGGGCACGGTCCTGAAGGGCGTCGCCGGGCGCAATGGCCTGACGCTCAAGATCGCTGCGGATCTGGCATCGATCGCGCTTCCCTCGATCAGCCAGAGCCGGGAAAGCGATATCGCCTTCCTGCGTCGCCTGGGGCGGGAGAATGACGCGGTGGCGACCATCAAGGACAAGCGCCTGATTTTCGCGCGCAAGGGCGCTGGGACGGCCACCAGCGGCAACGTGCTGCCGACCCTAACCATCCGCCGCACCGGTGGCGACCGCCACAATTGGCAGAGGCAGAAGCGAGACGGACAGGAAGGCGTGACGGCCAGCTGGCATGACAAGAAGGGAGCGAAGCGCCAGACCTTCACCGTGGGCAAGGCCGATGGTGCGAAAAAGCTACGCAAGATCCACCCAGACGAGGCATCAGCCAAGCGCGCCGCCCTTGCCGAACGGGACCGGCTCAAACGTGCGCCGGCCACTTTCGATATGAAGCTGGCCTTGGGCCGCGCCGACGCCATCCCCGAAGCCCGCGTGATGGTCAGCGGCTATAAGGATGAGATCGACGCGACCACATGGCTGATTTCGGAAGTGACGCACCGGCTCGATAAGACTGGCGGCTTCAACACCGATGTGAAAATGGAAATAGCGCCCTAAGCTGTCTGCAATGCGCCAGTTTTCGCCGTTCGGGCGGCAACTCAGCATTCCCGGAAGCCGACGGTCAGCTTTTTCTGGTCGTCCGCGCAAGTTGATGCCTAGAATGGTGGTTAGCGGACATCGAAGAGCGCGCCGGAATTACCCTCCTTCAAGGTCACGGACGGACGTCCGGTGATCTGCTTGATTTTCAGACTGCATAAGCCGACGCGCGCCCGTTGCCGCTTGAGGTAGCCATCCCTTAGCTCACTACGTCCCACGACCGTTCTCTCTGATCAGTTCCGTGAGCACGTCAACGTCCGTATAGGGAGCTCCCTTTGGAGTACGCTCCTCCTCGCGCCGAGCGCGCATGCGCTTCGCCCGACGACAAGCTTCATCATACCCGCCAATCAATGACTTTAGATCAACGGATTTAGAACCGCTAGGATCGTACCCCTTATCGATCCCTTGGTATCGTTTCTGAGTCTGTTTTCGATGTTCATCGGCGTCGTATTCGACGTGATGCAACAGGAGCCAGACTTCAAAGCAGGGATTCGAGAACGCCACTTTAACACCTCTGCTTTTCGCGATCGATATAGCTTGCTCGACATTCTCGTGTTCATCCCTGTCAAAAACAGCCCATATTTGGTCGTACTCAGCGAAGCTGTCTTTAGAGCGTGCTACCTGCGATTTAGCTTCGGATGCCGAGTCGACTATTGTCATGGGAACTCCTGCAGGGGCCACAATCTTGATCTTAACAAGGCCGTTGCCGTGCGCCCTCGCGAAGCCCTTGAGGTATTCAGGTTCTGTGTTCTGACCTTCCGAAAAAATAAGGAGAGCGATTTTCGGCGGCCGGACCGCACCACGCCTTTTGAGAGACGGCGGGGCTGGGGCATTGCGCTTAGCCATTATCCACGGCTCCAAAAAGGGCGGTCACGTCGCCAAAATAGGGGATCGCGCCAAAGCGCCCTTGCAAATAGCCTTTCTCTAAATTGTCAGTGTTACGAGTCTTTATGTCAGTAAGCGGGTAAAGCTGTGTGCCGCCATCCGCAGCCTTCTCCGCGAACCATATCTGGTCCCTTCGGATCACACCGCAACAGAGAAGGTTAGTGTCATGAGTCGTTGCAACAAGTTGTGCCCCGTGAGGGTTTGTCGCTTTGTTCGCAAAGAGTGATACCAGCTTCATGGATAGCAAGGTATGGAGACTAGTGTCTATTTCATCAATAAAAAGGACACTCCCGTTATCAAGGGCCTTATAAGCTGACAGGACAACCTTTGATAGCCTTTTCGTTCCTCTGCTTTCTCGGGAGAACGGCAATTCGAATAGTTCACCGTCTTCGCCAAGATGCTTAAAAAATATGGCGCTTCTTGACGTGTCTTCGTCAAATATTGCGCCCCCGGCCTCTTCTCCGAGTTCGCTCGCTAAGGTGTTTCGCAAGACAGATAATATCTTCTTCGCTTCTTCTGGTTGGGATTCTTCTCGAATTTCGAGGCCAGCAATGCCGGTGTCTGCCGTCTGCAGGAATGGCACGAGACGTGGATCGTTTGTGGAACCAATACTTTTTTGTACATTAGCATCGTTCAAAGAGGCTCCGACGCCGTTAGTGCTTTGCCGAAAAAAATCATAGATTTTCTTAAGCTCTTCGTGAGAACTCTGTGCAGCAACCGACACAAAGAGCGAATTTGGCCGCATAAGCTCTTCGATGGCTCTATTTTTACCCCTTAGATGCTTTCCAAATTCTATCTCACCGTTGGCAGAATCTCTATTGAACAGGACGCGGCGATATCCTTCTGGAAACGAATACAGCCACTCGCGCTCGAACTCCTTTTCATTGAACTCGAATCCGTAGTGGTATCGAACGCCATCAATAATAAAATCACAGTCAAAGTGTGTTGGCTCATCTTTTGACGCTTTATCGAGCGCAAATGGATGCTGCGGTATAGGCGCGCCGGCCTCCAGCTTCCGAAACGAGTTCACGACGTGTCCCCCCATCGCACCGAGAGCCATATGAATGGTAGACTTGCCAGCAGCATTCGCGCCGTAGATCACAATTGCAGGCAGGACGCGATACTTCGCGCCGGGGAGTTCCAGCAAGTCTGTACCCTTATCCTTGATGGCATCAGACGCTATCAAGGACAGCTCGACGTAATCGCGGATCGAGCGGTAGTTCGAAACGCCAAAGCGCAGTAGCATAGTAAATCCTCCGGGATGCTCGATCCACCATATAGCGGCTTTTTCGCAAATTTCCTGTAAAAATTGGAGCTACGAGGTACGGAGGCTCCTAAGCCTGCGGTGGTGCTGGCACAGCTAAATGGGAACGGACCATCTGGCGTTGTCGATCGGAGAACGTCGCGATTTGGGCGCTTGCAGCCATGCAAACAAATTTCTCCGCAATGGCGGCTAATCGCCGTCCATCGCTCCAAACCCGACACTCCGTTACCGGCCAGTCCGAGCCGACCAACTGCCGGGCGAATGCGCGCCATTTGTTGCCGTTAGCGGCGATATGGCTGCTGCTCAAAAACGACCCTGCTTGACGCGTGCCCCGGCCCACTGCATTCTGCTCGAATGAATTCGGGGGGATGCTATGAAAATTAAGGCGTTTGTTGCCGTCGCATTGGCGACGGCTATCGTTGCACCGGCTCAGATCGTGGCCGCCGCGCCAGCGGCCAAGCAGTATGTAGTGGTCAACGAGGAAGTGGGTCTTCCGGTGTTTCCCTACGACATTACCGATCGTCCTTATCGGGTCATCGGCGAGGTGAAGGCAGGCGTGCGCAAGGCAACCATATTCAGCAAGGCACCTAGCCAGGAAAAGATTTATCGCGAGTTGTGGGAGCGCGGTGAGAAGCTTGGGGCCGACGCGGTGATCAAGGCGCAGTATGGCGACGCGCACGTCACCGCCATGAGTTGGGGGTCCAGCAGCGCTACTGGCGTCGCCATCAAGTTTCTCGATCCCGCAGCGCCCACGAGCAATTGATGCTGGCCTTTGCGGTGATGCTGGCCGCCTCCACTGCGGGGGCGGCCACTTCGCAGGATCAACTAGCGCCACTCAGTGCGCCGCAGGCTGTCGCAATGGTAGCGCATGCCGCGCCGTCCATCACAGCGCCCATACTCGCGGCTGGCACTCCAGTGCGCCTGATGGTGCTAAAGGAAATCAACAGTCGTACGGCGCGCCTGGGCGACAGATTCAAACTGCGCGTCGACGAACCGATCTACATAAACGGCGCGGCAGTGGTGCCTGTGGGCGCTACGGCATGGGGCGAGATAGCCAGTGTGGAGAAGAACGGGGCTGTCGGCAAGGGCGGCCGCTTGGGCACCAAGCTGCTCTATCTGGATCTGCCCTCCGGCCGGGTCGCGCTACGTGGCGAGTATGCGGATCGGGGAGACGGCAACGGAGCGGGCGTGGTGCTGGCCGTTGTGGGTTTCGGCATTTTGGGACTGCTGACAGGCGGCGACAGTGCGCGGCTTAAGGCCGGTGACACTTTTACCGGCTATGTGGACGTGACACCAGCACCGGCGGATGCACACTTGGTCGTAGCGCCCCCCGTGGTGCCGTTGCCGGTATCGGCCGCTCCCGCCAACTGACTGTCCTAGACATCCCGGCTCCGAATCCGGCTTGCGCCTATCGGCCAACTCGTACCGCTATGCCCGAACGGTCGGCACCTCTGCAATCCGCGTCGTATAATTGGGGGATTTCGTATCCGCTCGCGCCTTCCATTCCCGCTTAAACCCCTGACTGGCAGGCACGGCCGAAAATTTCCCGAACCGACCATTGACGCTATCCATCGCTGCCATCAACCGATCGCGCTTGCCGCTATCCTCCTCCAACAACGTGCGCGGCCGATGGTCCGCCTCGATCAGGTCTTCCAGCATCACACCGGCCTTCGTGATGCCATAGCCTTCGCGCCAGGCGCTTTCGACACCGCGTCGGGCATAGGCCAGCAGCGTCAGGCCGTCATTCGTCATCGGCTGCATACTCAGGGACCGGGTGGCAGAATATTGCGGCCGATCCGGCTTGTGCCGATTGGTATGGAAAAACACAGTCAGCCGCCCGGCGACCAGCCCATGCTGGCGCAGCTTCTCCCCTGCCCGCATCGCATATTGCGTCACTGCGCCCATCAGTTGGTCTAGGTCGAACACCGGCGACCCGAATGACCGCGTCACCGCCATGCCCTTGCGCTGCGGCTCGACCGTCTCGATCGCGCTGGCCGACACGCCGCGCAGTTCGGCGATCAGCCGCTCCAGCACGACCGATCCGATCCCCCTCGCCTGCTTCATCGCCATGTCACGCAGCTGCCCGGCGGTGTCGATCCCAAGTGCCGCCAGCTTTTCGGCCGTTGCGCGGCCCACGCCCCAAACATCCCCCACGGCAAACTGATCCAGCACCCAATGCCGGATCGTCTCGTCACGCAGATCCGCGACGCCATCAAACATCGGGTTTTTCTTCGCCGCCGCATTGGCCAACTTCGCCAGTGTCTTGGTCGGCGCTATCCCGACACAGGTCGGGATCGTCGTCCATTGCTTCACCTGATGCCGCATCGCGCGCGAATGGGCAACCAGATCCAGATGCTCGAACCCGGCCAGATCCACGAACGTCTCATCAATCGAATAGACCTCGAAATCGCGGGCGAACGGCTCGATCGCGGCGACAATCCTGCGCTGCATGTCGGCATAGAGCGCATAGTTGGACGACAGCACCCGAATGCCATGCTGCCTGATCTTGTCGCGGATCAGGTGGACAGGCTCCCCCATCTTGATGCCCAGCGCCTTGGCTTCGGCCGACCGGGCAATTGCGCAACCGTCATTGTTCGATAGCACGATGACCGGCACGCCGGTCAGGCTGGCGTCAAACGCCCGCTCGCACGACACATAATAATTATTGCAGTCAATGAGGGCGACAGCGCCGCTCATAGATATTTGCGGGCAAGGCCGACCACTACGCCCCAGATTTCGACATGCTCATCCACAATGATTTCAGGGAAGCCGGGCGCTTCCGGCACCAGCCAGTGCCGCCCCTCGCGGCGGCGCAAGCGTTTCAGCGTCCGGTCGCCATGTACCAGTGCCACAACGATATGGCCCGGCACTGGCTTCTTCGCGCGGTTCACGATGATCAGGTCGCGGTCGTTGATCCCCGCCCCCGCCATAGAATGACCGTCCACCCGCATGATGTAGCAGGCCGCCGGATGCTCGACCAACCAGTCACCCAGGTTGATCGGTTCTTCCATATCGTCCTGCGCAGGCGACGGAAATCCGGCAGGCGCGCCGATCATCAGCATCGGCAAATCGGGCAAGATGAAGTGAATGGGTAGTGGGTCGAACATATTTTGAACCGCGAATCAAATGACCCGGAACGGCATAGCGCGATGCCGCATCCGGGTCATTTGTTCTTTTTATGTTCCACAAGTCGATATCAGCAAGCGCCTGCCTGTTTCGCGCCGAAGGTGGCCTCGCTGGTCGTGTATTTGCTGCCTGCGCTGGATGACAATTGTTGGATCAGGCCTTTGCAGGAGAAGCCGGTCATATCCAGATATTGCTTCGCCGACCGAGCAGCTTGCTCGTTCCAGTCGATATCCATGCTATCCACAGCCGCCGTGGCGTCACCAACATCATATCCGTTTCCTGCGTCTGACGACAGTTGGTCGATCAGACCCTTGCGGGAGAATCCCGCCATGCTGATATATTGCTCGGCAGTCCTGAGTGCATTCTGCTGGGCGCCGGTCAACTTACTGATGGGCGCTTCCGCGGTCCCGGCAGGTGCGGCATCTTGGCTGACGCTTCGAGCATTTACAGCCGGATCTTTTTTATCGCCACCAGCTATGGCACCGATCACTATCAGCAAGACCAGAACGCCGACAACAATCAGGCACCCCTTACCCACCTTGCCGGATTTCTTCGGGGGAATGGAACCAGCGACTGCGCCTGCTGGAGTTCCAGTCTCGAAGTTATAGTTGCAGTACCGACAGATCTTCGCGTTCGCCTTCACGGTTTCAGCGCATTGTGGACACGTCTTCTCGGTCATTCATACCCCCGTCTAATGCCGAAGCTGCATTACTGCTGGTTGGCTTTATCGGACATGCGCGATGACCTAAATACTTGTCCACAAAGAAATTTCCTGTCGAGCCGTTTACCGCTTTCCTACTTGTTCCACCCTAGTCACAATGAGAACGAATCAGGAACATGCAGGAGCGCATGAGGTTGAACGGGCCGATCAGACTGACACCAGGATGCGAATATGCCTGCGCGCGCTGCCCCGTAAGGTGCGCGACTATGGTCGCGATTCGGGACGATCTGTGGCGGGAGGTGGAACAGTTACACCGCCAGCAAGCGATGCGACCGACGCTTGATCGAGCGAGAGAGGTCCGATCGCTGCAAGCCCAGCTGGCAGCCGCCGAGCGAGAATTTCAGCGGCTTCGTCCTTCGACGCCCCTTCCGGCACCAGCACGAGCAGGCTGCGGAACATATCGCGCAGGGCGACTTCACTAGGAAGAACGACCGGCAGGGTGATGCTGATGAAGGCAGGGCGCTGCGATTCGATTTCGCGCGCTTCGGGTTCGGCCTCCTCACCTTTCAAACCGGCAAGCTTCATCACCTCCGCTGGATCAACCTTGTGCTGTGAAAGGATTGCCGCGATCCGACGCGTCAGTTCGAGCGGAAGCGTCCGCTTTTTGTATCTTGGCGATTCATAGTTGGAGTAGGTGCCGAACGGCATTTCCAAAATGTCGGCAATCGCCCGAACCGTAAGTCGCGGCACCGCAGACTTGCGCAGTTCTTTGAGGCGTTCGCTTGCGGAAATCATGAACGCATATGTGCAACATTCTCGCACAGCAAAGTTATTCATTTTCGCATTGATTTATGTGCGCATATAGCGCACATGAGTCACATGGAAATGCGCACAACAATCTTCGCCATGTTCAACGGCATTCGACCGATGGCTCGCGCCATCGACGAATCACCATCTACGGTTGCCGCGTGGAAGCGTAAAGGCCGCATCCCGGCCGAAAAACAGCCCCATGTGCTGGCGGTTGGTCTGAAGCTGGGCCTGCCCATTACGGCCGAACATGTCGTGTTTCCCCTCGGCCGCCCAAACGCCGCCTGTGCCGACCTACCGCCGATCCCCGCGCCTGTCCTTTGCGATCGGTCCGCCGCTTCGCAACGACCCGCCGCCGAACCAATCATCTGACGATTTTCGGGAAATGATCGGGCGGGCCTCTACTCCCGCCCGATCGGACCGCCCTTGTATGGAGCAAGACCGGACATGAAGACCATCATCAAGGCACCGCCCCGCCGCAACCCACAGGAAGCGGCAGCCACCACGAACCGCCCCGAAAACCCGGCGACCGGCATCATCATGCCCTACTCCCTGTTTCAGTGTCTGCTTTTCATGACCAGCGGATGCACGCTAATTTTCGCCATGTGCGCCACCGGACGGCCCGGCGCGTGATGCCCGCGATGGTTCGGCACGACGGCATGACCATGCCACTCGACACCTTCGTCGACGCCTATCGCATGGTGCGCGTCGATCCCTTCGCCCTGCCAAAGCTGGCCGGCGATGCCCGCCTGATGACGGTCGATGCGACCGGTGCCGTGCGCGAAGACTGCCGCGCCAATCAGGTCAATCTGTGCGACATGCACGCCTTCCGCCCAATTGAGGGCCAGCAGGAACATGAACCCTGCTATGATTGCGGCACATCGCTGGACGAAGGCGAACTGTGCGAGGGTTGCACTGACGATCTGGGGTATGGCTGGTGACAAAGGTCCGCGCGCCCCTCTCCTTCTCGCTGGCCATCACCACCGTCATCGGCATCGTTGGCTGGGCCGACGCGGGTCGCATCACGCGCCGCGCCAACCGCACCCTGCGCCATTGGAGCGAAAGCGACCGTAAGGGGACGCCCACGCTCGATCAGGCCATCGCCCTGGACCGCGCCTTTATTGCGGCGGGCGGCGACTATGCCCCCATCCTCGAAAGCTACGCCCGGCAAATGAACGTCACCCTCGCCGCGTCCATGGCCTGCCATGCCGCGCTGGGCGAGGACATCGCTGCCGCTTCCCGCGAAACCGCCGACGCGATCGGCGCGAGCATCCAGATCATTCAGCCCGGCGCGTCCCCGACCGCCGTGCATCGCGCCATTGCCGAAACGGAAGAAGCCGGGGTCCGCCTGACCCGCCTTCTGGGTCGGCTCAAATCCTTCTTGCCCGGCAATGGGGCCGCGCAGGGATATAGCGGGGGACGCTAAGAATGTCGGGACGACCTAATCAAATGCCGCATGTGACCTGCCCTGCCTGTGGCGGACGCGCCTTTGCGCGCGCCATCGGCAAGCGCAGCGCCACCTATCGGGAACTCTATTATCATTGCCGCAACCCAGATGCCTGCGGCCATGAATTCGTGGTGTCGATGGAGGCGGTCCGCACGATCAAGGTCAGCCGCTACCCGGCACCGTTGATCCGCTTGCCGGTCACCCAATGGCACGCGGCCGCGAATGATCGCGCCGCCAATGATGATGACATTCCGCCGCAACATCCCGCTGCCGAAGCCATCACCAGCTAGGCGCACGCGGGCGTAGCGCCCGCCCTCCCCGTCTCGAACCAACTCATTCGGCACCCCCGCTGCCGGAAACGCCCTTTCTTTGCCCTCTGTTTTCAGGAGTTTCAAACATGCGTCACGCCACCTTGTCCCGCTCCGTCGCATCGACGCCGGTCATTCAGCCATGGGATTACGTCGCCATGCGCCGCAAGGCCGCTGGCCTGTCCATCGAGCAGGTCGCCCAGGCGCTGGGCGGTCAGGCCTATGAACGTCATCTGCGCCTGCTCGAAACCCCCAACATGCGTCTTCGCATCGTGGCCGATATCAACGTAGCGCTGCCGTTCAGTGATGCCGTCTATCGCCAGCTGGCGGACCTGCCCCCGCATCAGCATCCCCGCTTGTGCCAGTCTTGCGGGTGGGACGAACGCACGGATGTACCCGACCGTGGCGACGGACTCACCGTCTGGTCGCGGAACGACGACACCATCTGCACCCGCTGCGAACAGCAGGCCGCCGAATGAGCCGCTTTATCCGCGTCATCCTGATCTTCGCCTGCATCCTCGCCGCGCCCTTCATCATCGCCTGGGCGCTCACCAACCAGAAGGGAAACTGACATGTCCGAAGGAAACGCAGCAGCGGATCAACTGCGCCTGCTGATCGAGCGCATCGAGCGCCTGGAAGAAGAAAAGAAAGGGATCAGCGACGATATCGGCGATGTCTATTCGGAAGGCAAAGCGACCGGTTACGACACAAAGATCATGCGCCAGATCATCCGGCTGCGGAAGATGGCCCCGCACGACCGGCAGGAAATGGAAGCTATTCTCCAGACCTATCTGGCCGCCCTCGGAATGGAGTGATGCGCAGCGCCCGGCATCCTGCCGGGCGTCCGTCCAATTGCGCCGGATTGACCGCGCGCCTCCCGCATAAGGAATACCGTCCCATGGGACAGCACCGCCCCCTCGACCCCGCCGTCGCCCGCATTGTGGAAGCGCTCGCCGACCTGATGGTCGATCGCGACATATCCCGCCTGCGCGCCGCCATGCCCGCCCCCGCCGCCCCGCGCGCGGCGACCGCGATGGAGTGCCGCTGACATGACCAGCCTGCCCATCGATCACCTCGATCTGCGCCCCGACGAATCGCTGACGATCGCCTTCCACCAGAAAACGGGGAAATGGTGGGGCGTCGTCGGCCGCGCGCGCGGAACGCAGCGCGCCGTTGGGGAAGGCGACACGCCGATCGCAGCCTTGGGCGACGTCCTGATCCAGATGGGCCATCGGCCCACCATCGCGAACTGACGCCGCCATGGCCGCGCTCACACTGAAAAGTCGCCATCAGGGCGCGCTCGTCCAGCGCTGCTTCGCAATCCTTGAGCGAGCCGCGAACGCTGGCGCAGTCTGCCCTACCAACGTCGAACTGGCCGACATGCTCGGCTATTCCAGCGGCAACGGACCGTCCGGTCTGGTCAATCTGCTGGAAGTGTCCGGCCTCATCAACGTCGAACGCAGCAATATCGGCCGCGTCGTGACGATCGTAAAGACCGGCAAGCGCACCAGCGGGATCATCCTAAAACGCAAGGGGACCGATTGGTCGGCCGATCAGGACGCGATCATGATGGACGCGCTGGCCGCCGAAACCGGCTTCACTGCGATCGGCCGCATGATCGGCAAGAGCAAGAGCGCCTGCATCAGCCGCTTCCACAAAATTACCGCAGCGATGGGGGAGCAGGCCAAGTGAAGCGCAGGGTACCGTCAATCTGCGACTGTCCGACATGTCGGGCACTGGATCGAGCGCACCCCAATGAAGGCCGCCAGATCGCTATGTTTGCAGCGGGATCGTCACGCAAAAGCCCATCTGCGTCATTGAAAGGCGCGCGCTAGAACATGCGCACCATCCTCTACGCCCGCTTCTCTTCGGATCTGCAAAACCCCCTCTCGACGGCCGACCAGCTTACTGCGCTACAGGAGCGCGCGGACCGTGAAGGCTGGCCGGTTATCGGCTCCTACTGTGATGATGAAATCAGCGGACGCGCCGGGATCAGCGAAATGCAGCGTCCTGGATTGAATGCTATGCTCGCCCGCGTAGAGCGCGGCGACGTCGATCAAATTCTGGCCGAGGCTACCGATCGCGTCGCCCGCCACATCGGCGACGCCCATGCGATACGTGAGCATCTGGAGCATTTCGGCGCGCGGCTGTTCACTTTGTCTGATGGTCATGTCGATGAGATCACCGGCACGATCAAAGGACTGATGGATGCCCGGTTCCTCAAGGATCTGGCGGACCGTATTCGACGCGGAAAAAAAGGCGCGCACAGTCGCGGCTTGAATAGCGGCGGCCGGGCATATGGGTATCGCGTCATAAAGAAAATCGGCGACGATGGTGAACTGGTGCGCGGCCTGCTGGAGATAGATGAAGAAGAAGCGGCGGTAATCCGTCGAATATTCAACGAGACGATCGCGGGCGTGTCGGCCCGGACAATCGCCATAAAACTGAATCAGGACGGCATCCTCGCTCCCGGCGGAAAGCAATGGTCGACCAACGCCATACACGGCAGCAAGGAACGCAAAGCCGGTGTCCTTCGCAACGAGCTGTATCGCGGGATCATGCTCTACGGGCGGACCCGTCGCTACCATAATCCCAAGACGCGAAAGGTCGTTGCGCGGATAACGCCATCGGAAGAATGGCGTTCGGTTGACGTCCCACACCTCCGTATCGTCACAGATGAACAATGGGATGCAGTGGTCGCGATCTATGCGAACTTCGCCCACAAATCTGGACCGCGACAGCCAGGACCGCCACGCGCAAAGCGCCTTTTGTCACTCATTGGAAAATGCGGTGAATGCGGTGGCACATGGTCCGTAATCGCCCCCGACAAATGGGGCTGCACCGTAAGACGCGACAAAGGCACTTGCTCCAACACCCGGATCATCAGCACCAATGTCTACGAAGCACGCGTATTGGGGCAGCTGAAAGCCGCGCTACTTGATGAAGATGCCATCGCGCTTTTCGTTGATAGATATAACGCAGGGATCTTGGCGCGCAGGGCGGAAGCCAGCACCAACCGTCTGCCCTTGCAACGCAAGGCCACGTCCATCTCTGACCGTATTACTCGTCTCGTAGATGCAATTGCGGAAGGGGCAGGCGAGTTCGCAGAATTTAAAGACCGTCTTCGCACGTCCCGCGCTGAACTGGCGGATGTCCAACATCAATTGGCATCCATGAACGAACAAACCCCGCTCGAAATATCGAGCGGGGCCATCAATCGTTACCGGGACTACATCGCGCATCTCGACGCTGCTCTGTCGGAAGGCGGCATCGCCAGAGAGCGCGCGGCAGCCGCGATCCGCAGCCTCATCGACACCGTCTCGATAACCCCAAGCTCAGAAAAGCGCGGGGTCATCATCAAAGTCACCGGCCGACTGGCCAACATCATCAACCTAGCAGAGCATTCAGGTTAGGTATCAAACCGTTGGTGTCAGTCTATCGCGTCCTTGATGCCCTTGCCAGCCAATAGTCCAAGCACGAGGAACAGGACGAACACGGCGATCGCGATAAAGAACAGGATCTTGGCGATGCCGACGAACGTGCCGGCCGCGCCGCCGAAGCCGAGCAGGGCCAGCACGGCCGCAATGACGAGGGAGATAAGGGCCAGCTTGAGCATGGGAAGTCCTTTCGTTTCGTATCCGGTCTATGCCAGCATCAACCGATGGCGACCGCGCTTGTTCCGCTCACCACAACTAAGGATAACGCAGTATTAAGGTTCATTCTCAGACAGTTGAATGAACAATTGCGCCTGATCGGCCGTTCTTCCCTCGCCCATCAAAGGAGAAGGCGATGTCGAACAATCATGCCATCAGCAAGCTGGACGATCTGATCACGACCCTGATCGATAGCGTGAAAGGCTATGAACATAGCGCCGGCAAGGTGCAGTCGGAGGCGTTCCAGACCCTCTTCCGCGATCTGGCAGCCGAACGCGCCAAGGCGGTCGACCTGTTGCAGGCGCGCAGCCGGGCGCTCGGCGGCAAGCCCAATGCATTCGGCTCCGTGGCGGGCACCGTCCACCGTCGGATGGAGGATATCTTCGTGGCGCTGGGCGGCGGCGACAAGGCCGTGATCCAGGCGATTGACCGGGGCGAGGATTATTTGCGCGAAGAGTTCGAGCGCGTGCTCAAGGACGAGGCGATCGACGCCGAAACGCAGGACGTGGTGCGCCGCGCGCATGAATCGGTCGCGCATGGCCATATCGTCGTGAACGGGTTGAAGGACCAACTCGCCACCGCCTAACCGATCAGACCCAGCCTTCCAGCACCTGGTTCGGCGGTCGATGACCATCGACCCAGGTGCGGATGTTGGCGATTACCCGCGCGCCGGTCGCATCGCGCCCCTCGAAGGTCGCAGAACCCATATGCGGCAACAGCACGACGTTGGCCAGCGCCAGCAGCCGCGGATCGACCGCCGGCTCATGGGTATAGACGTCAAAGCCCGCGCCGGCGATCCGCCCTTCGTCCAGCGCCGCGATCAGTGCCTGTTCGTCGGTGATCTCTGCGCGCGACGTGTTGATCAGATAGGCGTGCGGCTGCATCAGCCCGATCCGCCGCGCGTCGATCACCCCGCGGCTGTCGGCGTTCAGCGGGCAATGGATCGACACGATATCGCTCCCCTTCAGCAGCGCGTCCAGGTCGCCATGCCATTCCGCCTCCAGTTCCTGCTCCACTTCGAAGGGCAGGCGATGGCGGTTGTGATAGGCGATCGACAGGCCAAAGGCGCGGGCGCGGCGGGCTACGGCGCGACCGATCCGTCCCATGCCGATAATGCCCAGCTTCTTGCCGCCGATCCGGTGGCCCAGCATCCCCGACGGGCTCCAGCCGCGCCATTCGCCGGTGCGGACCAGCTTCTCGCCCTCGGCCAGGCGGCGCGGCACCGACAGGATCAACGCCATCGTCATGTCGGCCGTGTCCTCGGTCAGCACGCCGGGCGTATTGGTGACGATGATCCCCTTCGCCCGCGCGGCCGACAGGTCGATATGATCGACCCCGCTGCCGAAACTGGCGATCAGTTGCAGCCGTTCCGGCGCGGCCGCCAGCAGCGCGGCGTCGATCTGGTCGCTGATGCACGGCACCAGCACGTCGCACTGGGCCATGGCGCGGGCAAGGTCGGTGCGGTTCATCGCTACATCGCCGATATTGAAGCTGGCATCGAACAATTCGGCCATGCGCGCCTCCACATTGGGCGGCAGGCGGCGCGTGACGATGACGCGCGGCTTTGCGGGACGCGGTTTTCTGGCCATGACCAAGCCGCTATGCCCGCCCGCGTCGCCGGTCAAGCGGATATGGCGACTGGCAACGCAACCTGCGACATCAACGCTTGTCGGGGTGGGCCGTGCGGGCGTATGGGAAGGCCATGGGTGACATGGAATTTAGGTCTGGAATGAAGCGTCTTTTGCTGGCCGCTGGCGTGGTCGCGTCCTTGACGACGGCGGGCACGGTGCTGGCCGGGCCGAGCAAGCCTGTCCCCTATTGGGCGTCGCTGTCGCAGGATGAGGCGCGGATGCGCGTCGGGCCGAGCCTGGATTACCCGTCCAACTGGATCTATCGCCGCCGCGACCTCCCGGTAAAAGTGGTGCAGGTGCTGGGCCTCTGGCGTAAGGTGGAAGACCCCGATGGCGCGCAGGGCTGGATGCATGTCCGCCTGCTCAGCGACACGCCGACCGCGATCGTCCGGTCAGAGGTCGCGCCGCTGCGCGAATCGCCGCGCGACGGATCGCGGGCCTTGTACCGAGCGGAACGCGGTGTGGTCGGGCGGCTGGGCGACTGTTCGGGCGGCTGGTGCAATTTCGACGCCAAGGGGCAGCGCGGCTATGTGAAGGCCAGCGACGTCTGGGGCGCGACCGGCGGCTGATCCTATTGGCGTCGTTCGACCGACACGGAAAATCTCGGCACCAGCGCGCAATCGGCCGGCGCCGTCCCTAAAGCAGCGCGATCGATGCAATTGGCGGCCGACGCGAAATTCGCCGCGATCGCCGCGCGAACGATGCCATTGTCCCGCATCCCGGCATCCACGCCGCCGCCCTGCGCCGAAGTCGTAATCTCGCGGTCGAAGATCGTCTGGCCGTTGTCGATACGCACCAGTTGGTAATGCATCGTCACGCTTGCCTCGTTCTTAGTGGCGATGCGGAACGGCGTGTCGCTCCCCTTCCATTGCACCACCAGCCGCGCACGACTGGCCGCCGCATCTGGGGCGAGCATGTTCATCCGCTCGAAACTCTCGCGCAGCGCCATATTGACGCTCGATCGCTTGGCCGCCGCGATCCAGTTGAGCGCAGAGCTTTTGATCGTGGGCGGCAACCCTGCAATCTCGCCCGTCTCGATCCGGTGATGCAGCGGATGGCTGGCCGCCACAGGCCGCGGCGTTTCTGGTGCGAAGGGCAATCCGATCGCCACCATCGGAATATCGGCGGCGGCCAGCGGAGACGCCGTCATTACGAGCATGATTGCGATGATATGGTTGCGCATGACGCCCTTATCGGCGGCCATTCCTGATCATTCGGTTAAAGCTGCGACGCCCGCCCCGCTCGCGCCGCACGGGCAGGAAAAGGGGGCCAAAGCCCCCTCCCCCTCACCATTCATACGCCTTGGGCAACGCGCCTTCGCCCGGCGTCGCATAGCGGTCACGCAGCTTGGTCTGGCGGTTCTCCAGCGGCTGCTGCACGCCATCGATCCACACAGCGACCGGGGCGGACGTCATTTCCAGCGGATCGCCGTCCCAGATCACCACGTCGCCCGCCTTGCCGACCTTCAGCGACCCGATCCGGTCGCCCAGCCCCATCGCGTCGGCCGGGGCCGATGTGATGGTGCGCAGCGCCTGCCCCCAGCTAAGCCCGGTCGCGCCGGGCACTTTCAGCAGCGCCACCATATTGCCCGCCTGCTGCGTCGCCGCCCGCAATTGCAGCGCATCGTCGCCGGTCAGCATCCCCATGGACACGCTGACGCCCGCCTTCACCAGCCGCCCGACATTGCTCTGGGTCGCGGCCAACTTCTCGAAGCTGGACGGCAGGTCTTCCAGACCCGCGGTGATGACCGGCACCTTGGCCGCCGCGATCTGCGGCGCGACCATCCAGCCTTCGGTCGCCCCGGCCAGTATAAGCTTCAACGCCGGAAAATCCTGCCGCAGCGCCAGCACCGCCAATATGTCGCGCGCGCTTTCGGCATGGACCATCAGCGGCATCGCCCCGCTGACAACCGGGACCAAAGCCTCCGCATCGACGCGGTTGAGCAGCGCGTCCTTCGACCGGCCGTCATAGCTGGCGGGTGCCTTGGCGTAATCCTGGGCTTCACGCAGCATCATCTTGAAGGTCAGGATCATCGCCGCGCGACTGCCGCCCGCTTCCTCGACGCCCGCTTCGCCCATTTCGACATATTGGAAGGCGCGGGCCTTGGTGATCGGACTCATGTCCGCGCCCAGATCGACCACCGCGCCCTGGCCTGCAAAGATGTTCGTACCGGTGGCGGGTGCGACGACGGCGCGGGTGATCCCCGCCGTACGGCTGATCGCGATCGGGTTGGCCATCGGATTGATGACCGGCGCAACGTCGATCGCCGCGGAGAAAGGCGATCGCGCGCTGGTGTCGTTGGTTTCCTTGACCGCCGGCACTTCGGCCAGCCCCACGCGGGAAAAGCCCGACATGATCCCCGGTGTCACCCATTTGCCGCCAGCGTCGATGGTCTTGACGCCCGCCGGGACGGCGACGCCCGCGCCGGCGGCGACGACCTTGCCCGCGCTAATGACCACGGTGCCGTTCTTGATCGGCTCCGATCCGTCGCCGATCGCCAGCGTCGCGCCGGTGATGGCGATGGATTGGGCCAGGGCTGTGGTTGTGGTGGTGGTGGCGAGCAAAATGGCCCCCAAGACCGTTCGGGCTGAGCCTGTCGAAGCTCCCTTCTGTCTATTCAACAAGTAAGAAGGAAAGCCCTTCGACATTCGAATGAGACAAGCGGCTCGTTCGGACAGGGTGAACGGGTGGGTAGGATAGCGCTTGATCATTTCACGTCTCCCGCGCCGATCTGGCCCAGTTCGAAATCGACCACCGGCCGCAGCTTAGGATTGGCGCTGTCGTACAGCAGTGCGCCGTCGATCCACACTTTTTCCGGCCGGGTATAGGTGCTGAACGGATTGCCGTTCCACAGCACGACATCGGCCATCTTGCCGACCTTCAGGCTGCCGGTCTGCTGATCGATGCCCATGGCGCGCGCCGGGTTGATGGCGAGCCAGGTCCAGGCGACCTCGTCCGCTATGTCGATCCCCATGCGCCGCCCCGCGCCCAGCGCCTTGGCCGCTTCCTGGTTCAATCGCTGGATGCCGTCCTGGTCGTCGCTATGGACGATGGCGCAGGCCCCTGCCCGATGCACCAGCGGGATATTCTCCTTGATCCCGTCATAGGCTTCCATCTTGAAGCCATACCAGTCGCCCCATAGCGCCGCGCATATGCCGTTGTCGCGCAGCAGATCGGCGATCTTATACGCCTCGACCGCATGGTGGAAGGCGGCGACCTTGTACCCGAACTCCTTGCTCATATCGATGACATTGGCCATCTCGTCCGCGCGATAGCAGTGGTTGTGGACCATGATCTTGCCTTCCAGCACATCGGCCAGCGTCTCCATGCCAAGGTCGCGGGTCTGGTCCTTCCCTGCCGCGCGCTTCTTCTGATACTCGCGCGCCTTGATCCAGGTCTGGCGGTTGACCGCCATATTGCCCATGCGGGTGGACGGTTCACGGCCCTTGGAGCCGTAAACACGCTTGGGATTTTCGCCGCACGCCATTTTCAGGCCTTGCGGCGCGCCGGGGAATTTCATCCCCTGCATGGTGCGGGCCGGCACGTTCTTCAGCGTTACGCTGCGCCCGCCGAACAGGTTGGCGGAGCCGGGCAATATCTGGAGCGAGGTGACGCCGCCATTGGCGAGTGCGCGGGAAAAGCCTGCATCCTGCGGCCAGATGCTATGCTCCGCCCAGACATGGGGCGTGACCGCGGACGTCGCCTCATTACCATCGCTATTGGCGTCCACGCCGGGGGAGGGATAATCGCCCAGATGGCTGTGGATATCGATCACACCAGGAGTAAGATATTTGCCCGTGCCGTCGAACACCGCGATATCGGCGGGGATTGGCGTGTCCGGGCCGCCGATCGCCGTCACCTTGCCATCCGACAGGAACACCACGCCATTGTCGATGCGGCCGCCCTCCCCATCAAAGATGGTTGCCCCGCGGATCGCCGTGGGACGACCAGGATAGGCTTTGTAGGTCGATGGATAGGGATTGTCTGGCTCGGCCGACGATCCCTGATTCTGGCCGTGCAACGCAGGCGCTTCGTCCTTGTCCTTGCGCGCGACGGCAGGTCCGCCGCCCCCCGCCAGCAGCGCCGCCATCAGCAGAGCGCGTCCATATGCCTTCATGCCTTTTCCTCCGCGCCGATCAGGTCGAGATGCATCAACCGCTTGATATATGGGGATACGAGCAGCACCACCCCGCCCACCACGATCGCGAACCAGCCGATGCGGCTGTAGACGTCCAATACCTGCGTCACATCGCCCGCCTCCCCGCTGCCGGTGGCGCGAGCGATCAGGCCGGCGATGAAATTGCCCGCCGCCATGGCCAGAAACCATGTGCCCATGACCAGCCCCACCATGTTCGACACCGACAGCCGAGTCATCGCCGACAGGCCGACGGGCGAGAAGCAGAGTTCGGCCATGGTGTGGAAGAGATAGATCAGGAAGACGAAGAGGACCGGGGTCAGATTTTCACCCGCCATCGCCGCGCCCGCGACCAGCACCAGGAACCCCGCGCCGCACAGCACCAGGCCGATGCCAAACTTGGCAGGCGAGGATGGCTCCAGCCGACGCTTGTCGAGGAACGTCCACAGCACCGCGAACAACGGTGCCAGCAGGATGATGAACACCGAATTGACCGACTGGAACAGCGAGGCAGGCACCTCCCAGCCCAATATGCCACGATCCACATTGCGGTCGGTGAAGATGTTGAGCGACGATCCGGTCTGTTCGAACAGCCCCCAGAAGAGCGGGTTCAAGGCGATCAGGAACAGCGCGGCGAACATCCGGTCGCGATCGATCTTCCCCAGCGTGCCGACCGTGCGCCACAATATATACACCACCGTCAGCGCCGAAAAGCCCAGCAGCGCATAGCCCAGCAGTTCGGCATAACGGATCACCAGCCAGATGGCGGCGACGCCCATCGCGGCGGCCAGATAGATGGTCCATTCCTGGCTGAGGCCGGTCGCGGTCCGCTGGCGAAGCTGCTGCGGCGCGGGCGGCTCGCCCTTGCCCAGCAGCCAGGGTTTCAACCACACGAACATGACCAGCCCCGCGAGCATCCCCACGCCCGCCGCGCCGAAGCCCCAGCTCCAGCCCCACAATTCGCCGAGCAGCCCGCACACGATCGGGCCGAGCATCCCGCCCATGTTGATGCCCATGTAGAAGATGGAGAAGGCCGGATCGCGGCGATGATCGTCGCGCGCATAAAGCTCGCCCACCAGCACGGAGATATTGGCTTTCAGGAACCCCGTCCCCACGATGATGCTGGCCAGCGCGAAGTAGAAACCGTTGAGGAACAGCGGGTCTTGCCCGCCCGGCCCTTCGGTGATGGCGATCAGGAAATGGCCGATGGCGATGAACACGCCGCCCACCAGCACCGCCTTGCGCGGTCCCAGGAATCGGTCGGCCAGATAGCCGCCGATGACCGGCGTGATATAGACCAGCGACGTGTAGGCACCGTAGAGCAGATACGCCTTGTCCTCGCCGAAGAGGAAATGTTTGGTGAGGTAGAAGATCAGGATGGCGCGCATCCCGTAATAGGAGAAACGCTCCCACATTTCCGCGAAAAAGAGCAGATACAGCCCGCGCGGATGGCCGAGCCAGGTCTTGCCCGCCTCGACCGAGTTCATGTCCGAAATCGCCATTCGGCACCCTTTGCATATCTTGTGTCCGGCCTGCCGATCGGCGGCCGCTTATGGTGCGCAGCCTAGAACCTATCGGTTCGTCCTGTCAAAAGCGCACCCCGCCCTTGCGTCGAAGCGAACAGCGCGCCATCTGTCAGCGCGATGTTCAACGACCTCTCCTCCCCGCTCGCCCTGCTCCAGACCCGCCGTTCCGGCAAGCCGCGCGACCTGGTCGCGCCCGGCCCGGACGACGCACAATTGCGCCAGATTTTGGAGGTGGCGCTGCGCACCCCCGACCATGGCAAGCTGGCGCCGTGGCGCTTCGTGATCGTGCGGCCGGACCAGCGGGCCACGCTGGCGGACCTTTTGGAAACCGCCTATCGCGCCGAAAAGCCCGATGCCGGCCGGCTGGAAATAGAGGCGATGCACCAGTTCGCCCATCAGGCCCCGACCCTCGTGGTCGCCCTGTCAGCGCCAGTGGCGGGCAGCAAAATCCCGGTCTGGGAACAGCAATTGTCGGTCGGCGCGGCCATCATGAACCTGCTCCACGCCACCCATGCGCTGGGCTTTGCCGGCGGCTGGCTGACCGGATGGCCGACCTATAATGCGGACATCCGCGCCGCCTTCGGCGGGACGAGCGAATCGATCGCCGGGTTCGTCTTCATCGGCACCCCGGCCAAGGCGCAGGAAGAACGGCCGCGGCCAGAATATGACGCGATCGTTTCGACCTGGGAAAGATAATTACGAACGCAAAGCTTTGCTGGATAACCATGTGGATTGACCCGCATGGCTGTATTATGGCACTGATGCACTATGGCCGACGAATCCAAACCCGTCTATCTCCGCCTGCGTGAGATCATCGCCGCTTCCATATTGGA
Source organism: Pseudomonadota bacterium (assembly GCA_040389985.1). Taxonomy (GTDB): domain Bacteria; phylum Pseudomonadota; class Alphaproteobacteria; order Sphingomonadales; family Sphingomonadaceae; genus Sphingobium. Next base: position 416,868 of record JAZJZH010000007.1, on the reverse strand, counting down.
TGGGGAATTTTCCGATGGCGACCTGCTGCCATCGGTGCGCGCCTTTGCCGCGACACAGGGGGCCAACCCGCTGACCGTGGCCAAGGCTTATCAAAGCTTTCAGGATGACGGGCTGGTGGTGGTAAAGCGCGGCGTCGGCATGTTCGTTGCCGACGGCGCGACCCGCCGCCTGCGCGAAGCCGAACGCGAACGCTTTCTCGACAGCGTCTGGCCCCCGGTCGCGGCGCAAATCAAGCGGCTAGGCATCCGGCTGGACGATCTAGATCTGGCGAAGGCCTGACACTCATTCGGTTTGCCGTGTTCCCGCGCAGGCGGGAACCCAGTCCGACGTTTTGAACTGGGCTCCCGCCTATGCAGGAGCACGCGGCCCCAGACTACAGCGCCGCCAGTGCGTCCAAAGCATCCTGCCGCCCTGCAAAACCCCGCACCGCCGCGGCCCGGCCCAGCGCCAGCTTCGCTTCCCCCTTGCGCCCCGCAGCGGCATAGGCCTGCCCCAGATGCATCTGGAACGCAGGCGCTTGCGGTGCCAGCCCCACCGCCTTTTCCAGCAAATCGACCGCGACCGGCCCCTTCTCGCCGGTCTTCATCAACACCCAGCCGAACATGTCGGCGGTCAGCGGATTGCCCGGCATCAACCGATAGCCATGCGCCGCATAGGCCCGCGCACTCGCGCGATCCCCGCTCTCCAGCGCCGCGCGGGCCAGGTCCGCCATCAGCACGGCGTCATTCTCGCCAACCTGCGCCTGCACCGCGCGCAACATCCGCAGCGCGCCGCGCCAATCCTGCGTCTGCATCGCGATGCCCGCGGCCAGGCGCTGCGCCTCCACATCATTGGGATTTTGCGTCAGGAACAGTTGCACGATCTGCCCCGCGCGCGCCGGGTTGCCGACCCGCCCCCACGCCGCCGCCAGCCGCAGCGCGACGGCGCGATCGAAACGGATATTGGCCGCCGCCTCATAGGCGCGCACCGCCTCCTGCGGCGCGCCGTCCGCGCCCAGCGTATCGCCCAGGATCAGCCAGGCGTCAGGCGCGCCCGGATTGGCCCGGCTCAGCAGACGCGCCCGCGCCACCGCCTCCCCGGTCCGCCCGGTGCTGAGCAGCGCGCGAATATAGGGCACATTGTCGCGCGCAGTCGCGGCGCTAGCCGGCGCTGGCCCGTTCGCCAACGCGCCGTCCGCTGCGCTGGCGAAGGCATCCGCCGACGCCCGCACCGGCCAGGCGGCACGTGCCAGCATGTCGTCCGCCATCGCCCGGTTGCCCATCGCTTCCTGCGCGCGCGCGGCGAGCGTCAGCACATAGGGATCGGCGTCACGCTGGGCCACCATCGGTGCCAGGGTGGAGGCGGCGGACGCAAAGTCGCCATTGCTATGATAAGCCCGCGCCAGCAACGTGCGCGCGGTGCGATTCTCCGGCTGCGCCGCGACCAGCGGGCCAAGCGCGTCGGCAGCGAGAACCGGATTGCCATCCTGCAATTGCAGCACGCCGCGCAGCAACCGGGTCGCTGGCTCCCCGTCCAGCCGCCCCTGCGTCCGGCCCAGCAGCGTGCGCGCCAGATCGCCCTGCCCGGCGCGCGCCGCCATCACCGCCTGCATCATCCAGGCGCGCGGGTTGGACGGATCGATCGCGATCAGGCGACGGGTCAGGCTCAGCATCGCGCTCGCCTGCCCCGCATCCGCCAGCGTCGCGGCATATTGCTCCAGCGTCGGCACCGAATCGGGATTGGCCGCCAGCGCCCGTTCGAACCAGGGCAGCGAGGCCATGAGGCCATATTGGGTGCGCACCAGTTCGCCGCGCAGGGTCAGCGCCTTCGCATCGGTCGGGGCCAGCGCCACCGCCCGGTCGGCCGCGGCGATCGCCCCGGCCTGATCCCCGGACAGGATGCGCAGGCGGCCCAATTCGACCCAATTTGCCGGGTCATTCGGGGCAGCCCTGAGCGCACGATCCAGCGCCTCACGCGCGCCGCCCAAATCCCCCTGCGCCAATGCGGCGCGCGCCACGACCCGCGCCGCTGGCACGGCGGCATCGGATGGCATATCCGCCGCCTGCGCTTCCCGCAGCGCGCCGTCCAGATCGCCTTGCAGCAACAACGCCTGCGCCATCACCGCGCGCGTCTGCGCCGGCGGCGCGCCCAGCGCCCGCGCGCGCTGTACAGCCGCCTGCGCGCCCACGCCATCGCCCAGTTCGGCGAGCGCCCGCGCCTGCGCCTCATGCGCTACCGCCGATCGCGGCGCGCCCTTGATCGCGTTCATCAACTCGATCCGCGCGGTGCGTGCGTCGCCCTTGTCGAGCGCAGCCAGACCGCGCGTCAGGGCGGCGCTGCCGTCGCGCTCATGCGCGCGCCATTGCCACAGCCCCGCCCCGGCAAGGAGCAGCAGCGCCAAAAGGGAAAGCAGGATGAGGCGGGACCGGCGCACCGCGATCAACCCTGCATCTGATATTGTTTGAGCAGATCGTAAAGTGTCGGACGGCTGATCCCCAGCATCTTGGCCGCGCCGGAGATATTGCCGTCGGTGCGGGCGATGGCGCGGCGGATGGCGCGGCGGTCGGCCATTTCCCGCGCCGCCTTCAGGTTGACGAGGTCGCCGCCCTCGGCCCGCTCATCGTCCAGGTCTAGGTCTACGGCGGTGATCAGCTTCCCGTCGGCCATGATGACCGCGCGCTTCATACGGTTTTCCAGTTCGCGCACATTGCCGGGCCAGCCCCAGGCGTCGAGCGCGGCCAGCGCATCGGGCGCCAGCCCCTTGACCTGCGGGTTCATGTCCCGCGCGAAGCGGGTAAGGAAATGGCGGGCCAGCAAGGCCGGATCGCCCGCCCGGTCCTTCAGAGCAGGGATGCGCACGACGATTTCGGCCAGGCGATAGAACAGATCCTCGCGGAACGTGCCCGCCGCAATCATCTGCTCCAGATTCTGATGGGTCGCGCACACGATGCGGGTATCGACCGCGATCGGCTGACGCCCGCCGATCCGTTCGATCACCCGCTCCTGTAGGAAACGCAGCAGCTTGACCTGCAACGCCAGCGGAATGTCGCCCACTTCGTCCAAAAACAATGTGCCGCCCTGCGCCTGCTCGATCTTGCCGGGCGTCGTTTTGATCGCACCGGTGAAGGCGCCCTTTTCATGGCCGAACAGTTCGGATTCCAGCAGCGTCTCGGGAATAGCCGCGCAATTGATCGCCACGAACGCCCCGCCCCGCCGCGGGCTGGCGTCATGCAGGCCCTGCGCCAGCAACTCCTTGCCGGTCCCGCTCGCACCCAGCAACAGCACCGACACCTGCGCAGCTGCAACCCGCTCGATCGTCCGGGCCACCTTCATCATCTCCGGCGCGCCGGAAATGAGGCGGCCCAGCACCCTCCCGCCCTCCGGCGCAGTTTCGGCCAGCCGTGCATTCTCCCGCTCCAGCGCATGAACGTGGAAGGCGCGGCGGACGATCAGGCCCAGTTCGTCAATATCGACCGGCTTCTGATAGAAGTCGTAAGCGCCGCCCGCAATCGCATCCAGTGCGCTTTCGCGCGCGCCATGGCCGGACGCGACGATGATCTTGGTGTCCGGCTTGATCTTCAGCATCTCGGCCAGCGTCGCAAAGCCTTCGCTGGTGCCATCCGGGTCTGGCGGCAGGCCCAGGTCCAGCGTCACCACGTCGGGCGTTTCCGCCCGCAACATCTCGATCGCTTCCTGTCGGTCGCCCGCGATGAACAGCTGATAATCCTCATAGGCCCAGCGCAATTGCCGCTGGAGACCCGGATCATCCTCGACGATCAGCAATTTGGGACGGGTGTCGCTCATCAGGCGGCCTTCTCTTGTCTATCTGTCTGGGGCGCCAGCGGCAGGCGCAATGTGAAGCGGCTGCCCGCGCCGGGCTTGCTCTCGACCTCGATCCGCCCGCCCATGGCCTGCGCCAGGGATCGAGCCTCGAACGCGCCCAGGCCAAAACCTGCCGCCTTGCTGGACGAAAAGGGCTTGAACAGGTCGCGGCGGATATATTCGGCGCTCATGCCCCTGCCGCGATCGATGATCTCCACCACCGCCTCGCCGCCGTCGGCGGACAGGCGCAGTTCGACCGGGCTGTCGGGCGCGCTGGCGTCGATCGCATTTTGCAGCAAATGCGTGACGATCTGCTCGACCCGCGCCGGATCGGCCAGCGCCATGGGCGCGTCACCCGCGACATGGACCGGATGCAGGCGCGCGCGGGTGCGGGCGACCTGCTGCAACAGGTCGATCAGCGCCATCGGCCGCGGCTCTTCCGCCCGCCCCTTATTATGCTGCGACAACCGGGCGAGCATATCGTTCATCTTGCCCACCGATTCCTTGAGCGTCAGCACCATGTCGGCGCGGAAATCGGGGTTGTCGGCATGGCGCTCGGCGTTGCGCGACAGCAGCGACAATTGGCTGACCAGATTCTTGACGTCATGGATGATGAAGGCAAAGCGGCGGTTGAACTCCTCGAACCGTTGCGCATCATCCAGCGCCTGCTGGCCCTGCGCTTCGCTGATATGGGTCGCGGCCTGCCGCCCGGCAGCGCGCAGCATGTCGAAATCCTCCCAGTCCAGCCGCCGGTCGATCGGCGGGCGCGCCAGCAGCAGCGCGCCGATCAGCCGGCCATAATGGATCAGCGGCACCAACGCCCAGGCGCGGCGATCCTGCGTCATCCAGCCGGGCAGGTCCAGCGCGCCGTCCCCGGTCTTCAGCCGCGCCAGATCGACGATCCAGCCGCTCTTCTCAATTTGCAGCACCGTGGCCGGCGCAACCGCATCCACGTCGCTCAGGTCGCCGGTCCAGTTCCAATGCGTCTCGAACGACAGCGCATCCCGCTCGTCGCGCAGCAGCAGCATGGCGGCGGGCGAATCGGTGATGTCGGCCATCGCCTTGGCCACCCGCTCGCCCAGCGGCGCGGCGTCTTCGCCGGGCCGTCCGATCGTGTCGCCAAAGCGCATCCATTCGGTGCGATAATCATAGCGATGCTGGAAGAAATGCTTGGCGACCTGCACCTTCCACAGCGCCCGCACCTGCGGCGATGGCAGCAGCACCAGCGCGGTGACGGCGGTGAAGAACACCGCGCCGATCTCCACCACCCGCGCATAGGGACCGGCAATCAGTTCGATCAGCACCGCCGCAGCGGTCAGCACCGCAACATACAGCCCGACCGCAACGATCGAGAGCGACTGGAAGGTGATGGCGCGCGACAATTGCAAACGCCCCGCCATCCCCTTGCGCATGCCCACCGCGATCACTGGTGCCGCCAGCGCCATCAACAACCCGCGCAACGCATAAAGTTCACTCACCCGGTCCGGCGCGAAATAGCAGATCACATAGAGGTTGAGGTCATAGGTCCACATCGCCGCCAGTGCGCCCAGCAGCAGCGCCACCCCGCCCCGCTCGCGCGACGGCCAGGCGGTGTAGAGATGATGCACCAGCAGCAAACTGCCGATCGCGGTCATCATCCGCAGGATCAGCGAGCAGGTGACGAGCGCGCGATGCAGGTCGCTGGCCGGCGCCATCTGCCGCCAGGCCAGGTCGGTGAAGGTCTGGAGCAGGATCAGCCCGGCTACCGCTGCATAGACGGCGCAGATCGCCACGGTCGGCCCCGCGCGGCCCACCGGCCCGCGCCGCAGCATGACGAACATCGCCAGCAGCCAGGCGGCGTTGCGGATGCTTTCGCCGATCCCCGACAACGGCTTCGACACCCCGCCGAACGACACATAGAGCGCCCAGCAGGATGTCATCAGCAACGCAGCGGACAGCAGGCGCGGCTCTGGCGCCTCGTCGCGGCGGCGCAGCAGGAAAATGCCCAGCGCCGCGAACAGCACAGCCGCGAGCGCATGGCCCCAGTCGCCGATAAATTGGAGGAGCGCGCCCATTGCCCGCTATCGCCTCAGCGCGCGCCGTCGGGCCACAGCACGACCCGCAACGTCTGGATCAGGATCAACAGGTCCAGAAAGGGCGTGTAATTCTTGGCGTAATATAGATCATATTCCAGCTTGTGCCGGCTATCCTCGATCGACGCGCCATAGGGATAGTTGATCTGCGCCCAGCCGGTGATACCGGGCTTCACCATATGCCGCTCGGCATAATAGCGCAGATGCTGCTCCAGATCCTCGACGAACTGGCGCCGTTCGGGGCGCGGACCGACGAAGCTCATCTCGCCCTTCAACACCGTCCAGGTCTGCGGCAGTTCATCGATCCGCAGCTTACGCAGCCAATAGCCCAGCCGCGTGATGCGCGGATCATCCTTCTCCGCCCACACCGCCTGGCCATTCACTTCCGCGTCCAGCCGCATGGTGCGCAGCTTCACGATCCAGAATTCCTGGCCGAACAGGCCGACACGCTGCTGACGATAGAAAGCCGGTCCCTTGCTGTCCATCTTCACCAGGATCGCGGCGAGCAGGATGATCGGGCCGGTCAGCGCCAGCAGGATGGCACTGGCGATGATGTCGAACAATCGCTTGGCAAAGCTGGAAATCCGGCGGCCAGCGGAAAAGCCGTCGGAAAAGATCAGCCAGCTGGGATTGACGCTGGCCAGGTCGACGCGCCCCGTCTCCCGCTCCAGAAAGCTGGACAGGTCGTTGACATGCACGCCGGTCGTCTTGATCCGCAGCAGGTCGGACATGGGGATGGCGTTGCGCCGCTCCTCCAGCGCGAGCACGACTTCGCTGGCGTTCAGCCGCACGACGAAATCGGACAGGTTGAAAATGGCGTCGCGGTTGATCGCTTCGGGGATCACCTGCGGCCCGTCATTCATGGCGATGAAGCCCACCACCAGGAAACCTGCGCCGCGCTTCTGCTCCAGATCCTTGATCCGGTTGGCGCGATTGCCCGCGCCCAAGATGACCAGCCGCCGTTTGAACGCCTCACCGCCCAGCATGGACCCCAGCAGCAGGCGCACCGCCACCAGCAAGGCCATGGCCAGGCCCATGGCGTAGAGCGAATTGGACCGCCACAGCGTCATGCCGGGCATCAGGAAATAGATCACCGACAGGAAGATCACGCCTAGCGACACCGCCACCAACAGCCGCGCGAAGGCGAAACGAATCGATTGCAGCGATTCGACGCCATAGACGCCGACCGCGATCATCCCGGTCTGGATCGCGAAGGCGAAGCTGAGCAGCGGCCCCATCCGCGTCATCACATGATCGACATCCATGCCGATCTGCCGCGCGCGCAATATCCAGCCGCCTTCGGCCGCGCACAGCAGCAGCACGAAATCGAGCAGCCCCAGCAACAGCACCGCATGCGGCACATAATGTTTGAACAGCCTGATCATCGTCGCGCATATCCTGCTGGCCGCCATGATGGCGCGCCTTTCCGGGTTCGGGGTTTCTTACAATGGCTGTAAGATAATCCGACAGTGCGCGTACCCTGCCCGAAAATGGCAAAGAAATGCTAAATACCGGCCCAACCTTTTATCGGGTTAGGACCGGGGACCGGGTCGCAACGCTTTGCAGCGCAAGATGATTATAGCGGATGGCGATAGGCCAGATGGCATCCGGCACGATCGCAAGGCAACCAACGGAAGATGCCATGGCGGATGCGATGCGACTATTTATTGTCGCGCAATGTGTCCGCCGCATTCTTGGCGGCATCGCCCACGACGCGCGCGGCGTCATCCACCGTTCCGGCGGCGCGCGTGATCTTGTCGGCCTGGCGGTCTACGCGCCGTTCATTGGTCAGATAGAAAAATCCGATCGCCAAGATCAGCGCCAGCGCGACAAGAGCGAATACCACGCCGCTGCCGCGCGACCGTTCGACAGTACTTATAGGCGGTGGCCGGTCATCCTCCCGGCCGGAGGGTGCGTCACCCATAATCCGTCTCCTCTGTCCGCCAACAACGGGTGGGGCGACGCGATCGTTCCGGTCATTTATCCCTGCTGTCTATCGATCGTCCGCGGCTCAGGCGATCGACATCCTCCATGATCTCATCGAGCACGGCGGTTTCGGTCGTTTCCTGGGTCCGGCGCGATGGCAGGTCGCCGCTCTCCAATATCTGTTCCAGCGCCGCGCGGCCGCGCGCGACCCGGCTCTTGATCGTGCCGACCGCCACGCCGCAGATTTCCGCCGCTTCCTCATAGGCAAAGCCGCCTGCCCCTACCAGGATCAGCGCTTCGCGTTGCGGCTGAGGCAATTGCAGCAGGGCACGCTGCATGTCGGACAATTCGACATGCTTGTCCTGCCCGGCCGGGGCCGCCAGGATGCGATCCGCCGTCAGGTCGTCCCAATCGCCGCGGAAGCGCGAACGGCGCATCTGCGAAAGATAATGGTTGCGCAATATGATGAAGGTCCAGGCACGCATGTTCGTCCCGGCCTGGAAGCGATTACGCGCCGCCCAAGCCTTCAACAGCGTCTCCTGCACAAGGTCATCAGCAAGATCGCGATTGCCCGACAACGACCGGCCAAAAGCGCGGAGGTGCGGAATGACAGCAGCCAGTTCGCGCTTGAAATCCGAATCGGATAGCGCGGCACGCTCTTCGATCCCGTTGATTTCGCCAACGTCATTATCCATGGGAACAACCCCCGTGCCCGAACCCGCACTCGCCGCATGAACCGACGTCGTCAAAGCCATAAGAACATCCGTACCCTAAACCGATCACCGCCAAAGACCAACCTTCCGCATTCCGCCTTATCGCCAGATCACCAGCAACATGGCGATGACTGCCAGAGCCAGCGAAATGGCAAGCACGTAGCGCACCCCATGGTGGGTGGCGCCGGCGCGCGCATCATCGGTGGCGATATGCTGTTCCTGCTCGACCATGACGGATCTCCCGATCGTTACGCATCATTAACGCAGCGCACCGATCGGGGTTCCGCGACTTTCTGGTCGCCCGCCTTCAGGCGGGGGCCGTCGCCTCGTCAAAGAACAGCGCCTGGGAAATGGCGGCCTTGACCGTAGCGCGCTGGAACGGCTTGGTGATGAGGAAGGTCGGCTCGGGCCGCTCGCCCGTCAGCAACCGTTCAGGGAAGGCGGTGATGAAGATCACCGGCACGGAAAATTCGGCCAGGATGTCTTTCACTGCGTCTATGCCGCTGCTGTCGTCGGCCAATTGGATGTCGGCCAGCACCAGGCCGGGACGGTCGGCCAGCGCTTCGCGTACCGCGTCTTCGGCCGTCACCGCGATGGCGGTCACGTCATGGCCCAGGTCGCGGACGATCGTCTCGATATCCATCGCGATGATCGGCTCATCCTCGATGATCAGCACCTTGGCGCGGGTCTGCGCCTCGATCTCGCTCAACGCTTCCTCGACCAGTGCCTCGACGTCGCTGCTGTCCATGTCGATCAGATAGGATACGTCATCGACGGTGAAGCCTTCCAGCGCGGTCAGCAGCAGCGCCTGGCGCGGCAGCGGCGTCAAACGGGCAAGGCGCGCCTGGGCGATCGCCTCGCGGCCGCTCCCGCTCACCGGCACATCTTCCAGATGGGCGGACGACCAGATGGCGTGAAACGTCTTGTAGAGGCCAAGACGCGGATCGACGTCGCTCGGAAATTCCTCCGGCGCGGCGACGATCGCTTCCAGCGCTGCGCGGACATAGGCGTCGCCGTGATTCTGACTGCCGGTAAGCGCCCGCGCATAGCGCCGCAGGAACGGAAGGTGGGGGTGTAATTGCTGTCCAAGCGACATCGTCAAGTCTTCTCCCTGCCCATCAGGGCCACATTGTCCCGAAGCATGGGAACAGGGTGGAAGGATGGAATGTCCATGCCATGATGACAACCCCCCGCCGCCCCATCACCACGCAAAGTTGCGCAGCGTAAAAAATGCTTCGAGGGGCGGAACCATCGACAGCGGGATTTGTTTCGCTCCCATATGGATTTTTAGACGATATCGTGAATTTCCCATGAATTGCATGATTGTGCGAATTGACGTCATGACGCAAACCCGCGAAACGGGCGAGCCGACATGGCGGGAATGGCTGTAGAGGGGCTGATTTTGGTTTCTTCAACGACGGAGCGGGGCGTGGCCGATGACGACAAGAGTGCCGACGCCGCAACCCGGAAAGCAAAGATGACGGGTTCCGCCGATAAGCAGAAAAATCCACCGTTAGCGGGAAAGGAAGACGTGCATGTGTCCCAGGCCCTGCGCACCGTCTATCAGCGCGCCGTGGATGAGGATATTCCGTCCGAAATGCTGGACCTGCTAAGCAAATTGGACTGACGCACAGATGATCGGGGGCAGCCTTCCTCCGGCAGCCCGCTCCGTGATCGAGCCAGTGCTGCATTTTTTCCGCTCGACCGGTGTCAAGATGTTCCTCATCCTGACGCTTGCCTTGTTGCCGCTGGGGCTGATCGCGCTCGTCGCGTCGCTCCAGGCGATCCGTACTGCCGACTTGGAAAAGGAGGCTCTGCTGCGCGTCGCCGTGACGCAAAGCGCGCGCAAGCTGACCGCCGACCTGCAATCGGACCGCACCGCGCTCGAACTCGTCGTCAACGCGCTGGCCAATAACGCCGCGGACAAGGGCATGTGCCGGCGGCTCGCCTTCTTCCTGACCTCCCACGATGCCGAAGGCGGCCACTTCTACATCTACGATCGCGCGGGGAACCGCCTGTGCAATTCGCCCGAAACCGAACCGGCGGGCGTAGCCCCCGCCGATCGCTTCGCCCGGCCGATGGCGCAATTGCTGCCGACCCATCTGGTCAGCCGCGTGCGCAGCGGCAACGGTCGGCTGGTTGCGCTGTCTTATTATTCGCGCGGCCATCTCGAAAGCATCGCCGACCCTGCCACCGCCTTGCAGAACCGCCAGCTCAGCCTGCGCCAGGGCGCCAGGCAGTTGATCGTCAGCCGTCCGGGCGTTGGCATCCGTGGCGACAGCAACAGCCTGTCCGCCCGGCTCGACCCGCCCGACATATTGCTGACCATGACGGTGCGCGAACCGCCCGCCACGCTGGCGCGGATGCTGTCGCTGTTCCTGCCGCTGGTGATGTGGTTCGCCGCCGCCGCGATCGGCTGGTTCGTGGTCAACCGCCTGCTCATTCGCCCGCTGGTGCTCCTGCAACGGGTGGTGGCGGACTATCAGCCGGGCGAAGTGCTCCAACCCTTGCAGCGCATCCGCACGCCCGCGCAGGAAATCGTGGCGCTGGGCGAAACCTTCCACGAAATCAGCAAGGACGTCGCCACCCATGAGGCGGAAATTTCGGAAAGCCTGGAAACCCAGCGCAAACTGACGCGCGAAGTCCATCACCGGGTCAAGAACAACCTGCAAATCATCGCCAGCCTCATCAATCTTCACGCCCGCGCGGCCCATGATCCTGAAGCAGTCGAGGCCTATGCCTCGATCCAGCGCCGGGTCGATGCCCTGTCCGTCGTCCACCGCAATCATTTTGCGGAGCTGGAGGAAAATCGCGGCGTCGGCGTCCGCCCGCTCATCAGCGAATTGTCGGCCAGCCTGCGCGGCACCGCCCCGGCCGCCGCGCGCCGCTTCGCGATCCAGATCGACAGCGACAATCTGCACATCAGTCAGGATGTGGCGGTGCCGATCGCCTTCCTGCTGACCGAACTGGTCGAACTGGCGATGATGCTCGCGCCGCAGGCGACGATGCAGATCAGCGTGAAGGTGGAGCCGGACCGCGACGATCGCGCCCGGCTGATGGTGCGATCGCCCGGCCTTCAGGCGTCGGAGGCCATGACCGGCCGGCTGGACGAACGCTATGGCCGCGTTCTGACCGGTCTGTCGCGCCAGTTGCGCGCGCCGCTGGATTATGACGGCGAAGCGGGCAGCTACGCCATCACCATCACTGTCATTCCCTGAACATCCGCTCAGACCCGCTGGTAATCGCGGCGGAAATCGCCGGTGAAGCTGGCCAGCGTCCCGGCCGCGATATTGTCGCGCAGCCCCTGCATCAATTCCTGATAGAAATGGATGTTATGCTGGGTCATCAGCATCGCCCCCAGCATCTCGCCCGCCTTCACCAGATGGTGCAGATAGGCGCGGCTCCAGGTCGCGCAGACCGGACAGCCGCAGCGCGGATCTATCGGGCCTGTATCCTCGTTGAACTTGGCGTTGCGGATATTGAGTGGTCCAGCCCAAGTGAAGGCCTGGCCATTGCGACCCGATCGCGTCGGCAGCACGCAATCGAACATGTCGATGCCGCGTTCCACCGCGCCGACGATGTCGTCGGGCTTGCCCACCCCCATCAGGTAGCGTGGCTTGTCCTGCGGCAGCATGTCCGGCGCGAAATCGAGCGTGGCGAACATCGCCGCCTGCCCCTCGCCCACCGCCAATCCGCCCACGGCATAGCCATCGAAGCCGATCTCGGTCAGCTTTTCCGCTGAAATCCGGCGCAACCCTTCGTCGAGCGAACCCTGCTGGATGCCAAACAGCGCGGCCCGCTCGGCATGCTCGCCACCCGCGTCGAATCCGTCGCGCGATCGCTTGGCCCAGCGCATTGACCGCTCCATCGACCGCCCCGCCTCGTCATGGGTACATCCATTTTTCGTACATTCGTCGAACGCCATGACGATGTCGCTGTCCAGCAGCCGCTGAATCTCCATCGACCGCTCCGGCGTCAGCATATGCTTCGACCCGTCGATATGGCTGGAAAAGGCCACCCCCTCTTCGCTCATCTTGGTGAGCGCGGACAGGCTCATGACCTGATAACCGCCGCTGTCGGTCAGGATCGGCCGGTCCCAGCCCATGAAGCCGTGCAAACCGCCCAGGCGCGCCATGCGCTCGGCGCCGGGACGCAGCATCAGATGATAGGTATTGCCCAGGATAATGTCGGCACCAGCCGCGCGCACTTCGGCTGGACGCATCGCCTTGACGGTCGCGGCCGTGCCCACGGGCATGAAGGCGGGGGTGCGGATTTCGCCGCGGCGCATCTGGATCGCGCCGGTGCGGGCCTTGCCGTCGGTGGCGCTGATCGCGAAGGAGAAACGAGGCTTGGTCATCGCCGCGCTTTAAGAGCGAACAGCCGCGCGCACAAGGATGGGTGCGGGGATCGGCGCAATCCGCCCGATCAGCCCGCCTTGCGGACCCCATCGAACAGCGCCATCGCGTCTATATTGAAGCCGTCGACCCGCCGATAGGGACCGATGAAGCGCAGGCAGTCAGCCGACAGGCGCAACGGCCATGGCGTACCGTCCGCATCATGCAGGGCCAGGGTGACACAAGGGGTGGCGGGACGCGCGTCGTTCATGCCAGTCGGGGTAGTTAATAAAGGTTAACAAAGCCCTGACCCCATAATCTTACTGCCGTTCAACAACGACTTTTGTGGCATTCGCGCCACATGTGGGCCGGTTCCGGGCGGTTTGGGGCGACCTCCTTGCAACAGTGACGGACAAAAATGGTTAACGGCCTGTCAATCATAAATCGGTTGATTGCATGCTGCCGTCCAGCCTGATCTTTTCAATCCATATAGAAAAACGGGGTCGCATATGATTGATTCAGGACGGTTTAATCCTACCAGAGACGAGGCTGAACATGCCTCCGAGGACCATTTGTCGGACCACAGTGATCATCCACCGCTTGCCCCTCCGGAAAGCGCGCGTGACGCCGCCTTGCGCCAATCCAGCCTGTTCGACCTGGGACAGATCGACGTGCGCTGGGACGAGGATCTCGCCACCCTCTGGGCGTTCATGACGCCCCAGGAACGCCCAAATTTCTCGCTCGCCATGCTGCGCGACGTGCGCACCTGGTATGTCGAATCGAAGCGGTTGTTCGATGCAGGGCAATTGCCGATCAAATATCTCGTCGCGGGATCGCGTTTTCCCGGCGTCTTCAACCTTGGCGGCGATCTGGAGCTGTTCGCAAGCTGTATCGAACGCGGCGACCTGCCCGGCCTGGTGGCCTATGGCCATGCCTGTATCGACGTCGTCAACCGGACCTGGCGCAATGGCGACATGCCCGTCGTATCGCTTGCCTTGGCGCAGGGCGACGCGCTGGGCGGCGGGTTTGAAGCCCTCTTATGTTTCGACATCGTCATCGCGGAGCGCAGCGCCCGCTTTGGCCTGCCCGAAATGCTGTTCGGCCTGTTCCCCGGCATGGGCGCCTATTCCATCCTCGCGCGCAAACTGGGCCGGCTGACGGCCGAGCGCATGATCCTGTCCGGCAAAGTCCATAGCGCGGAGGAAATGTACGACCTGGGTATCGTCCACACCCTTGTCGAGGACGGCGAAGGCGAAGAGGCAGTGCGCGATTATATCAAAGCGTCTCGCGCCCATCATTCAGGGCATGTGGGCGTGTTCCAGGCAGGACGGCGCGTCGATCCGCTCCATTATGACGAACTCAAGGATATCGTCGAAAATTGGGCCGCGTCGGCGGTCAAGATCGACCTGAAGGATATGCGGATGATGCGTCGTCTCGCTTCGGCCCAAACGCGCCTGGCGCGTTGACACGCACATGCGGGCAGGCGTTCAGGCCAGGCGGCGCTGCCGGATAAGGCCGACCATGTCCTGACCGTCCCTGTGCATGTCGGCCATCAATTGCAGCAGCGCATCGGCGGGCATGGGCTTGCTCAATATAAATCCCTGCACATTGGTAAAGCCGACCTCGCGCGCATAGCGCAACTGTTCTTCGGTCTCGATTCCTTCGGCGACGGTTTCGACGTCCAGCGAATGGGCCAGATAGGCGACCGATTGTGCAATCGCGCGATCCCGCGGGTTTTCGCCCACCCCGCGCATGAAGCTCTGGTCCACCTTGATCGTGTCGAAGGCGTGCGACCGCAACGATCCAAGCGACGAATAGCCCGTCCCGAAATCATCCAGGGCCAGGCGAAGACCGATGCGCCGCAACTCCGCCAGGATGAGATGCGTATGCCCGTCGTCCTCCAGGAACGTCGATTCGGTGACTTCCAATTCCAGGCGGCGTGCGCGCATGCCGGCCTTCAACAGCGCGCTCATGACAGAGCGTGAAAGCCCGTCGCTCTTGATGAGCGCGGGCGAAATGTTGACGGCGACGCGGATGTCGTCATCCCATCCCATTGCGTCATGACAGGCCTGTTGCAACGCCCAGTCCGTGATCGGCTCTATCAGTGAACTGCTTTCCGCGATCGGAATGAACTCGCCGGGCGATATCGGCCCTAATTGCGGATGGTCCCAGCGCATCAACGCTTCGCAAATGACGATACGGCCGGTGCGGCTGTCGAATATCGGCTGATAATGCAATCGCAGGTCGCCTTGCGCCAGCGCGGCACGCAGTCCCATTTCCAATTCGTAAATGCGGTTCTGGCGCTCCTTCATCGACCATTCGAAGCGGCTTTGCCGGTTACGCCCGTTATGCTTGGACTGATAGAGGGCGAGGTCAGCATGTTGCAGCAGTTCGTCACCGTCCCGACCGTCCGCGGGCGCGACCGCTATGCCCATAGATGCCGTGACGCTCAGCGAATAGCCGTTGATGTCGAATTCGCTCTCAAACTCACGCATGACGTCATTGGCCACGGCCTGCGCGACGATATGGTCGCCATGGGGACAGATGATGATGAACTCATCGCCGCCAAAGCGCGAGACATGCCCCCTGCCATGCAGCGCGCCGGAGAGTCGCTCCGCGACTTGGCACAGCAACTTGTCGCCGACGATATGCCCAAGGGAATCGTTGATCTCCTTGAACCGGTCCAAATCTATCCACAGGATCGCCATCGGTTCATGAACGGACGTGCGCTGCTCGAACAGGTCGTGCAAACGCATTTGCATCGCCATACGGTTTTCAACGCCCGTCAGGCTGTCGAAACGCGCCAGTCGCTCGAACTTGGTCGCCAGCAGCGCCTTTTCATTCTTCGCCAGCAAGGCTTCCAGCACGATGCGATGCGTCGTCTTGGTGATTTCCCCCATGGCGAAAATCATCAAAAAGCACAGGATGCCCAATGTGATGTAAGGAACGCCGCCAGCAAGGATCAGGCCGATCGACGTTGGCAGCAACGAAAAGCAGGTCTGCCCGACGGCGACATGCACGCGCCCGGCGTTCCGCCCGGCAATGCCGCCGGCATAAGACGCCACCATGCCCACGCTCAAAACATGCAGGCTGGCCATATCGACCATGGTCAACGTCGCCAGCGCGTGCAATCCCAGAAGCGCGGCATAAACCCACGCCCCTAACTCATAGGCGGCACCCCAGATGGAGAGGGTCGGTTTTTCGCGATGGGCCAGTTGCCGCTGGAAATAGACCGCGGAGATCGACCGGCTCACCCCCACGATCACGATCAGAACGGAAATCAGGGTGATGACGGGAAGGTCAGCATAATAGGCGACGACCAGCCCCAGCGATCCGCCGGATACAGCGCCGCTCAATAGGGACGCAGGCGATGCGTAAAGCGATTTGATAAGGCTGCGCCGCACCTCGGCGTCCTGCCCCGGTTCCTGCGCTTTGCGCCGTTCCAGCAATGTTTTCAGCAGGCGCAAAATGGCGGGTCTCCGGTTCCCGCTCAGGTGATCGCATTTCTTCCTTTATTATTCGGTTAATGCAGCAACAATATCCAGCGTTCGCCCATCATTTCGGTCCCGAAAAGATTGTGCGCCTCGTGATCGTCTGGCATAAATCCCGCCGATTCATACAGGCGGCGGGCATGGGTCAGGACATCCTGGGTCCACAACATCACCCGCTGATAGCCTGCATCGCGGGCGAAGCCGACGCATTGATCGACCAACGCCCGGCCGATCCCCAGGCCCCGCGCCCCGCACTCGACATGCAACAGCCGCAACTGGCCGACATCGTCGCCCACATCGGCCAGCAACACCGCACCCAGCATCACGCCGTCGCGCTCGGCGATCCAGGCCTGTTCACGGCCCGGCTTGAAATCGCGCAGGAAAACGGTGGTGATCTCCCCCTGCATCACCTCCATCGCCCGGCCCCAGCCATATTCTGCTTCATACAGCCGGGCCTGACGCGACGCGACCAGCGCCAGGTCGCCGATGCGGAACGGTCGGATCGACCAACTCCCCTCACCCGCCATCAGATCGCCCAACAGAGCGCGAACCTGTCCCAATGCCGCGACCAGATCATCCTGCTGCGCCCGGTCCAGCCCGGCGATCCGCGCGGCGGTATCCGCGCGGGTGCGCGCATCGATCGCCGCAAAAGCCGCGCGCCCTTGCGCGGTCAGCGCGATCGGCCGCTGCCGCGCGTCGCTCCCCCGCCCACGCGCGATCCATCCCCGCTTCTCGAACCCGGCGATGATGCGGCTGGCATGGCCGGCGTCCAGCCCCATCTGCTCGCGCAGGCTGCTGGCCAGCACCCCCGCCTCGGCCTGCGCGATTTCATACAGCAGCCGCGCGGCCGTCACGCCCATGCCGCTGTCCATATAGCTGGGCTGCAACACGCCCGCGAACCGGGTGTGGAAACGGTTGAAGGCGCGCAGCGCCGCCACGGTTTCGGGTGCGGGGCGCGCGGGGGAGATATCGGCGGGGGGTCGATCATCGGTCATTGCGGGGCAGGCTAAGCCATGATAGTTGCTACCGTCAACTAATAATCGAAAGCCTCTACTGGTGTCCAACTCCCTGTCTCATCCGCTCGATCACCCCGTTTGGCACAGCCTGTCGACCGGCTGGTCCGCGCTGGCGCAGGGCGATGCCCGCGCGCGCCGGATCGACCCGCTTTATGGCCCCTTCGCCGCCGCAGCAGACGACAGCGCCGACAGCCGGGCGGCGCTTGCGGCGCTGGTGCCGGACGTCGGCGAACTCTGGCTGGTCGGTCCCGATGCGGTAACGCCGCCGCCGGGCGTCACCGTCCTGCGCACCGCGACGCTGGCGCAAATGGTCGCGCCGTCGATCACCCCCGCCTCCTCCGCCCCGCCCGCTTGGGTGACATTGGACGAAAGCGACGCCGCGGACATGCGCGCCCTCGCCCTGCTCGCCCGGCCGGGACCGTTCGCGCCCCTGACCCATAGGCTGGGCCTTTTCATCGGCGTGCGCGCCAAGGGCCAGTTGATCGCGATGGCAGGGGAGCGCATGGCGATGCCCGGCTTCACCGAAGTCAGCGGCGTCTGCACCCACCCCGACTGGCGCGGTCGCGGGCTGGCCGGCGCACTGATGCGGATCGTCGCGCAAGCGATGCTGGACCGGGGCGACACCCCCTGCCTCCACGCCTATGCCGCGCACGACCGCACGATCGCGCTCTACCGGACGCTGGGATTTAACGTGCGCGCGGAATTGCCGATGATGGTGGTGACGCGATAGCGGCTAGGGGCGGATCGGCTCGCAGGCGATGCCGTCAAGGTCGCCATCCATATGAACGCCATAGCCGGGCTGCCCGCGATAGAGCGGCGCGGCACCCGCGGCGCGCGCTTCCTTGCAGCCACGATAGGACCATGTCCAGGTGGACGCCGCCACCTGCTGCGCTGATACGCGCTGGACCGGCGCGCGCTGGGCAACGGCTCCGCCTGACGGCTGCTGCGCATCCAGGTCCGCCGCGCTCATCGGCCGCTCCCGCACGACAGGAACAGTCGTCACCATGCTCGCAATCGCCTCGTCTGCCGCCACCACAGGCGCATCGACCGGCCGCGTCAGATAACCGACCGCGCCGCCAGCCAGACACAGCGCCACCACGCCAGCTGCATATTTTACCATATTCATGCGCCTGCTCCGGGATTGCCGGGCTTGGTAATGCGCGCCCAATCTTACGGGGACGGCCTGGAATGGCTTTTTGAAGGTCATGCCGGACGATTAGTCATAACCAGTAAACGGCCGGTTTCCGGGCCCAAAAGAAAAGGGCCGGTGGATCGCTCCACCAGCCCCTTCTTTTGCGTCAGGAAAGCAGGAAACTTCATTCCCGCGATCGAACCGCAGACGGAGCCAAGCCCCGCCCGCTACAATCGCTTTAGAAGTCCATGCCGCCCATGCCGCCCATGCCACCGCCGGGCATGCCCATCGGCGACTTGTCGTCGGAGGGCAGCTCGGACACGGCGGCTTCCGTCGTGATGAGCAGGCCGGCCACCGAAGCAGCGTTCTGCAGCGCGGTGCGGACGACCTTGGTCGGGTCGATCACGCCGGCGGCGACCAGGTTTTCATACACGTCGGTCGACGCATTGAAGCCGAACGAAGTGTCGTCCTGATCGAGCAGCTTGCCCGACACGACAGCGCCGTCATGGCCCGCATTGCTGGCGATCTGGCGAACCAGAGCGGTCAGTGACTTGCGAACGATGTCGATGCCGCGGGTCTGGTCGTCATTGACGCCGGCCAGGCCGTTCAGAGCCTTGGTTGCGTACAACAGAGCCGTACCGCCGCCGGGGACGATGCCTTCTTCGACAGCCGCGCGGGTTGCATGGAGAGCGTCGTCGACGCGATCCTTGCGCTCCTTGACTTCGACTTCCGTCGCGCCGCCAACCTTGATGACGGCAACGCCGCCAGCCAGCTTCGCCAGGCGTTCCTGCAGCTTTTCCTTGTCATAGTCCGAGCTGGTGTGCTCGATCTGCTGACGGATCTGCTCGGTACGGCCCTTGATCGAGTCATGGTCGCCAGCGCCATCAACGATGACGGTGTTGTCCTTGTCGATGGTGACGCGCTTGGCGGTGCCCAGCATGGACAGCGTGACGCTTTCCAGCTTGATGCCCAGGTCTTCGGAGATGACTTCGCCCTTGGTCAGGACGGCGATGTCTTCCAGCATCGCCTTGCGACGATCGCCAAAGCCAGGTGCCTTGACCGCAGCAACCTTCAGGCCGCCACGCAGCTTGTTGACGACCAGGGTCGCCAGCGCTTCGCCTTCAATGTCTTCCGCGATGATCAGCAGGGGACGGCCCGACTGAACGACGGCTTCCAGAATGGGAAGGATCGACTGAAGGTTCGACAGCTTCTTTTCGTGGATCAGGATGTACGGATCAGCCAGTTCGACCGACATCTTTTCCGGGTTGGTGATGAAGTAGGGCGACAGGTAACCGCGGTCGAACTGCATGCCTTCCACGACGTCCAGCTCGAAGTCGAGACCCTTGGCCTCTTCCACGGTGATGACGCCTTCCTTGCCGACCTTTTCCATGGCTTCGGCGATCTTCTCGCCGACTTCACGGTCGCCGTTGGCGGAGATGATGCCAACCTGAGCGATTTCGGCGGTGCCGGAAACCGGCTTCGAACGCGCCTTGAGGTCTTCGACGACCTTGATCACGGCGAGGTCGATGCCACGCTTCAGGTCCATCGGGTTCATGCCGGCGGCAACCGACTTCATGCCTTCGCGCACGATGGCCTGGGCCAGAACGGTCGCGGTGGTGGTGCCGTCACCGGCGATGTCGTTGGTCTTCGAAGCAACTTCGCGGACCATCTGGGCGCCCATATTCTCGAACTTGTCTTTCAGTTCGATTTCCTTGGCGACGCTGACGCCGTCCTTGGTGATGCGGGGCGCACCAAAGCTCTTGTCGATGACGACGTTGCGGCCCTTGGGACCCAGGGTTACCTTGACCGCGTCGGCCAGGATATCGACGCCGCGCAGAATGCGCTCACGGGCGTCACGCGAAAACTTTACGTCCTTCGCTGCCATGATCTTTTACCTTCTTTGATAGGAGAAACAGAGAAAACAGGAATGTAAATTTAGGCGACGACGCCCAAAATGTCCGATTCCTTCATGATCAGCAGGTCTTCACCGTCGACCTTGACTTCGGTGCCCGACCATTTGCCGAACAGCACGCGATCGCCGGCCTTGACGTCCAGCGGGGTCACCTTGCCGTCTTCGGCCTTGCTGCCGGTGCCGACGGAGACGATCTCGCCTTCCTGCGGCTTTTCCTTGGCGGTGTCGGGGATGATGATGCCGCCGGCGGTCTTCGCTTCCGCTTCGATGCGGCGGACGAGAACACGGTCATGCAATGGACGAAATGCCATGTTGATTGCCTTTCCCTAACTTTGGGGAGGGGGCGGCGCACAGGATCGGGGGACGATCTCCCCCGCAAATGCCCTGTCCGCTTGTCCGTCTCCCGATGAACTTCGCGTTGTTAGCACTCGTTGAACAAGAGTGCCAGCGGCATGCATATGGAAAACATGTTTCGTTGGTCAAGAGCGACGGCCGTAAAATTTCTGGCGTCCCAAACGGCCAACATCGTGTCGCCGCCGATAGGACATGGCCCACCAACCGTCATCCCCAACGCGATGGATTGCGCGGATAGTGCGCCGATTCCTTATGCATGTCGTTTTGGGAATATTTGATGACAGGCGCACCGCCCGCACGCGCCGCCCTCGTTCGCGCACCGGTGGTAAGGACCGATGCGAAATAATCATGGATAGTTGAGACGCGCTTGGTTGCGGGCGGCGGGGCCGCTTCCTACTTGCGGGCCATATCCCCTTATCGGAGCCTGCCCGCATGACCGAGACATATACCCCTCCTAAAGTCTGGACCTGGGACAAGGAAAATGGCGGCCCGTTTGCGTCCATCAATCGACCGATCGCAGGCGCAACCCATGACAAGGCGCTGCCTGTGGGCGACCATGCGCTCCAGCTCTATTCGCTCGCCACGCCCAATGGGCAGAAGGTGACGATCCTGCTGGAGGAACTGCTGGCAGCGGGCGTCACCGACGCGGAATATGACGCCTGGCTGATCCGCATCGGTGATGGCGACCAGTTCGGCAGCGATTTCGTCGGCATCAACCCCAACAGCAAGATCCCCGCCCTGCTCGATCATAGCGTGTCGCCGCCGCAGCGCGTGTTCGAATCCGGCTCAATCCTGCTCTATCTGGCCGAAAAATTCGGCAAGTTCCTGCCCGCCGATCCCGCGGGAAGGACCGAGGCGCTCAACTGGCTTTTCTGGCAAATGGGCGCCGGACCGCTGCTGGGCGGCGGCTTCGGCCATTTCTTCGCCTATGCGCCGGAAAAGTTCGAATATCCGATCAACCGCTACACGATGGAAGTGAAGCGGCAGCTGGACGTTCTCGACCGCCAACTGGCCAATAACGACTATATTGCGGGTGCCGAATATAGCATCGCCGACATTGCGATCTGGCCGTGGTATGGCGGGCTGGTGCTCGGCCGCGCCTATGACGCGGCGGAGTTTCTGGACGTGGCGAGCTACAAGAATGTGGTGCGCTGGGCGCAGCAGATCGACGCCCGCCCGGCGGTGAAACGCGGCCGCATGGTCAACAAGGTGAACGGGCCGCTGGAGGAGCAACTGCACGAACGCCACGATGCGGGCGATTTCGACACGAAGACCCAGGACAAACTGGAAGGGACGGCTTAAGCGCGGCCGCCCTCCCCAACGCTATTCGCTTCGAGCGAAGTCGAGAAGCTGGTAGCACAAAGCGTGCGTTTAGCTTCGCTGAACGCGGCTTTGCCTCGTTTCTCGACTTCGCTCGAAACGAACGGACGTCTGGGGATTAATAACCCACGGTAAACCGCGCGCGGCTATGCTGCGGCGTTTCGATCTCATCCACCAGCGCGATGGCATAGTCGGCATAAGAAATGCTGCTATTGCCCTCGCCATCGACCAGCAGTTGATCCTTGCCGAGCCGGAAGCTGCCCTTGCGATCGCCCACGAAGAAATAGGCCGATGGCGACAGGAAGGTCCAGTCGATGTCATCGACCCCGCGCAGATGGTCGAGAAACACCGCCCCCTTGCCCGCTTCGACCTTGGCGACTTCGGGAAAGTCGGGCGTGGTGATGAACGCCACGCCCGGCGCGACCTCCAGGCTGCCGGCGCCGCCCACCACCAGATAGCGCGGCACGCCCGCATCGCGCACCACGCCGACGAGCGCGGCAGGATCGGTATCGGCGAACATCACCGCACTCACCACCACGTCATGCCCACGAATCGCCTCGACCAATGCGGCAGGATCGTTGACGTCGCCGGCAACGGCCGTGACCCCGTCGGCATCGATCCCCTTTTCAGGGTGACGCGCAATCGCCGTCACCTGATGCCCGCGCCGCGCCAGTTCCGCGCTGATTTCCGTGCCCGCGCGGCCCGTGCCGCCGATGATCGCTACCTTCATATGTCCATCTCCATGGTGGTTACTCATGGAAACCAGATAGCGATTGCGATACCATCCCCGCAAGAAGGCACTTCGCCTTCACCAGGTTACGCCCAGGATACCGCATTCATGACCATGCCCCAGCCGCTGCGCATCGGCGACGCCTATAATCCCGATTGCCCGACCCGCCACATTCTCGACCGGATTGGCGACAAATGGGCGGTGCTGGTGCTGCTGACGCTGAAGGACGGCCCAGTGCGCTTCAACGATCTGCGGCGGCGGATCGGCGCCATCTCGCAAAAGATGCTCTCGCAAACATTGAAGAGCCTGGAGCGCGACGGCCTGGTCAGCCGCGCCGCCTTCCCCACCGTGCCGGTGACGGTGGAATATCGGCTGACCCCGCTGGCAGGCGGCCTGATCGGCATATTGGACCAGGTCACCCAATGGGCCGAATCCCATGTCGGGGACATCATGGCGTCGCGGCGCGCCCATGACGGCGCGTCGGCCGACGCGATGGCCGCCTAGCCCGCCGCCTGCACGATCGCTGCCCATTCGGCTTCCGTAATCACCTGGATTTCCAGCGCCGCCGCCTGCTTGAGTTTCGATCCCGCGCCCGGTCCCGCCACGACCAGGTCGGTCTTGGCGCTGACCGATCCCGCCGCTTTCGCACCCAGCCGCTCGGCCTGCGCCTTGGCCTCGTCGCGGCTCATGGTTTCCAGCTTGCCGGTGAAGACGACGATCTTGCCCGTCACCGCGCTATCGGTGGTTTCCACGACATAATCGGGCGGCGATACCTCGCGCAGCAGATCGTCCCACGCTTCGACATTGTGGGGTTCGTGGAAGAAATCGGCGATCGCATGGCCCACCGCCGCGCCGACATTCTCCACGCCGATATGCTCGGCGATGGCCTTGTCGCGCTTGGCCTGCGTCTCCGCCGGTTCGGCGGCATCGCGCAGCGCGATGATCTCTTCCGCCAACAAACGCACGCCCGGCAGCGTCGTATAGCGTTTGAGCAAATCGCGCGCCGTCACCGCGCCGACATGACGGATGCCCAGCCCGAATAGCAGGCGCGCCGCGTCGGGCTGGCGCTTCGCCTCGATCGCAGCAAGCAGATTGTCGACCGACTTCTCCTTCCACCCTTCCCGGCCGATCAGGTCGGGCCGATGCTTTTTCAGGCGGAAAATGTCGGCCGGTTCGGCGATCCAGCCCAGGTCGAGAAACTCCTGAATGGACTTCTCCCCCAGCCCCTCGATGTCGAGCGCCCCGCGGCTGACGAAATGGCGCAATCGCTCGAACCGCTGCGCCGGACAGATCAGCCCGCCGGTGCAGCGATAATCGACCTCTTCTTCTTCCCGCACCGCTTCGGAGCCGCAGACCGGGCAATGGGTCGGGAACGGGAAAGGCGCGCGCTCTTCGTCGCGAGTCAGATTCTCCACCACCTGCGGGATGACATCGCCCGCGCGCTGCACGACGATGCGGTCGCCGGGGCGCACCCCCAGCCGCTCGATCTCGTCGGCATTGTGGAGCGTCACGTTGGACACGACCACGCCGCCCACGGTGACGGGGGTCAGGCGACCGACCGGGGTCAGCTTGCCAGTACGCCCGACCTGGATGTCGATCGCCTCCAGCGTGGTTTGTGCCTGTTCCGCAGGAAATTTATGGGCGATGGCCCAGCGCGGCGCCTTGGCCACGAAGCCAAGCCGCTGCTGCCAGTCGAGCCGGTCGACTTTATAAACCACGCCGTCAATGTCGAACGGCAGGTCCGCCCGTGCCGCTTCGATCGCGCGATAATGGGCGATCAGCGCGTCCAGCCTATCGACGCAGGCGAGCATGTCGGACACCGGCAGGCCCCATGACGCGATCGCCTGCATCACGCCCAACTGCGTATCGGCGGGCACTTCGCTATGCGCACCCCAGCCATGGGCGAGGAAGCGCAGCGGACGGGCGGCGGTGACGGCCGCGTCTTTCTGGCGCAGCGAGCCGGCGGCGGCATTGCGCGGATTGGCGAATTGCCGCGCCTTGTCCGGGTCTTCGACCTCAGCCAGCAGACGCTGATTGAGCGCCACGAAATCGCCCTTGGCCATATAGACCTCGCCGCGCACCTCGAATAGGTCGGGGATGTCCGCGCCGGTCAGCGTTTGCGGAATGTCGGCGATGGCGCGGACATTGGCGGTCACATCCTCCCCCGTCGCGCCGTCGCCCCGCGTTGCGGCCAGCACCAGTTCGCCCTTCTCATAGCGCAGCGAACAGGACAGGCCGTCAATCTTCGGCTCCGCGGTCAGCGCCAGCGGCGCGTCGTCCGACAGCGCCAGAAAACGCCGCACGCGGGCCAGGAACTCACCGATATCCTCATCGGAAAAGCCATTGTCGAGGCTCATCATGCGGACGGCGTGCGGCACCTTTTTCAGCGCGGAAGTAGCAGTCGCGCCGACCTGCGCATTGGGCGAATCGGCGCGGATCAATTGCGGGAAAGCCGCCTCCAGCGCATTATTCTCCGCGATCAGCGCATCATAGGCCGCGTCGCTGATCTCCGGCGCATCCTGGTCGTGATAGAGCCGGTTATGCTTCGCCACTTCGCGCGCCAGACGCATCAGGCGGTTGGCGGCTTCGGCTTCGGTGAGGGTGGTGGGGTCGATCATGAGACGGTTCATAACCTCCTCCGTTCGTCCTGAGTAGCCATTGAGCGAAGTCGAAATGGCGTATCGAAGGATATGCGCTTCGATACGGGTCTTCGACAAGCTCAGCCCCTACTCAGCACGAACGGGGAAAAAGGATTAAACCCCCGCCACCGGCACCGTCTCGAACCGCTGTCCGAAGCCCGCGATGATCGGCCGCGCCTTGGCGATGGCGGCCTGCACGGCGGGCAGTTTGAGCGAGGCGGCATGGCTTTGCTGGCTGTCCCAGACTTCGGTGATCCAGATCGCGTCCGGGTTCGCGGCGTCGAGCGCGATGATATAAGACAGGCAACCGGGCATCGCGCCGGTGGCATCCCGCAGATAGCCGACCAGTTCGTCGCGCTTGCCCGGCTGGCTCAGCATCTGGCCGATCAGGCCGTAGCGCGGCGCGGCATCCTGCGCGGCGGCGGGGATGGCGCTGGCCGCGAGCGCCGCTGTTGTGAGGCCGATCATGTCTCTGCGGTTATGGGTCATGGCTCTACTCTCTCCCCAAAGAACCGTTCGTTTCGAGCGAAGTCGAGAAACGAAGCAAAACGCTGGCTTGGCTCCATCCGCTTCTCGACTTCGCTCGAAGCGAACGGACGTTAATATCTGCATAGCCTGACGGAGGCGGCTCAAACCCGCTCCAGCAACCGCTCCGCCTGCGCCCGCGCTTCCGCGGTAATCTCCGCACCCGACAGCATCCGTGCGATTTCCTCGCGCCGTTCCATGTCGTCCAGCGCATGAACGCCGGTGCGCGTCACCGTGCCGTCGCTCGATTTCGCGATCAGCAAATGCCCTGCCCCCCGCGCCGCGACTTGCGGGCTGTGGGTGACGACCAGTATCTGGTTGCTCTGCGCCAGCCGCGACAGCCGCTCGCCGATCGCGTCGGCCACCGCGCCGCCCACGCCCCGGTCGATCTCGTCGAAGATCAGCGTATCCGCCCCGCCCCGCTCGGCCAGCGCGACCTTAAGCGCCAAGATGAAGCGCGACAATTCGCCGCCCGACGCGATCTTGGCCAGCGGTGCGAAGGGCGCACCCGGATTGGTCGAGATTTCGAACTCCACCCGGTCCATCCCCTGCGGGCTCCATTGCCCCTCGTCCATCTGCGCGACCACGGTGCGGAAGCGCGCCGCGTCCAGCTTGAGCGGCGACAATTCCGCCGCCACCGCAGCATCCAGACGCCCCGCAGCTTGTCTGCGCTCACCCGACAGCGCCTGCGCAGCGGCGCGATAGGCGGCGGCCTTCGTCGCGACATCGGCCTCCAGCTTGGCGATATGCTCTTCGCCGCCCTCGATCGCGGCCAGCTTCGCGTCCATTTCGTCGCGCAGCGCGGCCAGATCGTCAGGCTGCACCTGATGCTTGCGCGCCAGCCCGCGCAGGTCGAACAGCCGGGTTTCGATCATGTCGAGCCGCGCAGGATCGAAGCTCAGCGCATCGGCCGCTTCGGCCAGCCGATCTTCGGCCTCGCCTGCCTCCACCACCGCCCGATCCAATGCCTCCAACACAGCGGCCAGCAGCGGCTCTTCGGATGCGATCCGGTCCAGCCGGCGCGCGGCCTGCCGCAACTGGGCCAGGCCACCATCCGATCCGGTCAGGCAATCGCCGACGGCGGACAGGTCGTCGGTCAGGCGTGCGCCCTTCTGCATAGTGGCGCGCTCTTCGGCCAGCGTAGCCTCTTCACCGGGTTCCGGTGCGAACTTGCGCAATTCCTTGACCGCGTGGGTCAGGTAATCACGATCACGCGCGGCATTGTCCACGGTCGCCCGCGCCTCCGCCAGCGCCTTGGCCGCGGCCCGCCAGCCGCTGTGCGCCGCCGCCACGGCCCCGGCTTCACACCGGCCATAGCTGTCGAGCAGCGCGCGATGGCCACGCGGGTTGAGCAGGCCGCGATCGTCATGCTGGCCATGGATCTCGACCAGCGATCCGCCCAGTTCGCGCAGCAGCGCCGCCGAACAGGGCTGGTCGTTGACGAAAGCGCGGCTGCCGCCATCGGCCTTCACCAAACGGCGGATCAGCAACGGCTCGCCCGGTTCGATCTCGATGCCATTGTCCGCCAGCAGCAGAGCGACGCGCGTGGCGGCGGCCGGCGGTTCGAAGGTCGCAATGACGCTCGCCTGCGCTTCGCCATTGCGCACCAGGCCGCTGTCGGCGCGCGCGCCCAGCGCCAGGCCAAGCGAATCGAGCAGGATCGACTTGCCCGCCCCCGTTTCGCCCGTCAGCACTGAAAGGCCAACGCCGAACTCCAGGTCCAGCGCTTCGATCAGCACGACATTGCGGATGGCGAGCGAGATCAGCATGGCGCGCTTCTACCTGTCACCGTACAAAAGGGGAACAGGCAAAAAGGTCGTCAGGCCTTGACGCCATGTTCCTGCATCAGCTTATAGCTGCGCTCATACCATTTGGTGCCGGGATAGTTGCGGCCCAGCACGGCGGCGGCCTTCTGCGCTTCGGCGGGAATGCCGAGCGAGAGATAGGATTCGACCAGCCGCTCCAGCGCTTCGGGCGTATGCGTCGTGGTCTGATATTTATCGACCACCGATCGGAAACGCAGCGTGGCGGCCAGCCACTGGCCACGCCGCTGATAGAAACGGCCGACTTCCATTTCCTTGCCGGCCAGATGATCGTTGACCAGGTCGACCTTCAACCGCGCATCGGCAGCGTATCGGGTTTCGGGATAGCGGCGGATCAGCTCGCCCAGCGCGTCCAGCCCCTGCTGCGTGATTTTCTGGTCGCGGGTGACGTCGGCGATCTGCTCGTAATAGCAGAGCGCGATCAGATAATAGGCGTAGGGCGCGTCCTTGTTGCCCGTATGGATCGACAGGAAACGCTGCGACGCCGAGATGGATTCGGCATAATCCTGGTTCATATAATAGCTGAAGGCGGACATCAGCTGCGCGCGGCGCGCCCAGGGCGAATAGGGATGCTGGCGTTCCACCTCGTCGAACAGGGCGGCGGCCAGCTTATACTGGCCGCGATCCAGCCGGTCCTTGCCGCTATTATACAGGGTCGACACGTCGCGCGCGACATATTGGGTGTCGGCCTTGTTCTTCGACGTGGAACAGCCTGTCAGAACAAGCGAAGCGGTCAGGACCAGGGCGGTGGCCGCGCCGATGCGCGTCGTGGTTTTCGTCAGCATGGGCGGGTCATAGCCGAGGGACGCGCCGCCGCCAAGCGGCAGAATGCGTGTCGTTCAACAGGCGGCGCGCGCAGGAATGTCCAGCCGGGCGACAGCCCCGCCCGATGCCCCCGCTTCCAACGCGAAACGCCCGCCCAACTGCCCCGCCAGCGCATGAGCAATGCGCAGGCCCAAAGACCCGGCGACACCGCCCGACGGCATATCCGTAGCGATGCCATGGCCATCATCGGCGATGCGCAGACCGATCGCGCCGTCCTGCGTCGCAAGGGCGACGTCGATCCGCCCCGGACGGTCGGGCAATCCATGTTCGACAGCGTTGCTGACCGCTTCGGCCACGATCAGCGCCAACGGCACGCTGATCGTCGCGTCCAGCGTCATCGCGTGGGGCGCGCGGACCGTCAGGGCGATATCCTGCCGACCATTGGCGTCCAGCACATCCTTGGCCAGCGTGGTGAGGAATGTCTCTACATCCTGCCCCACCCCCGACGGATCATAGAGCGCGCGACTGATCCGGCCGACCAGCGCCACCCGGCCCGATGCGTCGTCCAGCGCGCGGCGGGCATCCTCATGATCGACATGGCGGCGCTGGAGCGCCAGCATCGCGGCGACAACCTGGAGATTGTTCGACACGCGATGCTGGAGTTCGTGGAACAGCAATTCGCGATTTTCGGCGAGCGCGCGGCTACGCTCCCGCTCGACGGCCAGGTTGAAATTGGCCCGCTGCATCAGATGGATCAGGGCGATATCGACCACCACGACCCCCACATAGAAGGTCATCGCCACCGCGACCGCCGGGTTCATCTCCAACCGGCCAAGCGGCAGGATGAAGAAATACCAGGACAGCAGACCGCATAGCAGCGCGGCGAAGACGCCAGGCCGGATGCCGAACAGGAAGGAGGAGAGGATGACCGCGGGGAAGAAGGTGACGAAAGGATAGCCCACCGGCAGCAGTTGTTCGGCCGCGAACCGCAACAGCAGCGCCGCGCCGCAGAATAGCAGCGTCAAGACATAGCCATAGACCGGCCGATCGAGGACGAGCGGCAGACGTTCAACGAACCGCTCATTGCTACGCTGCATGATGATCCCCAAAAGACGTATCGCTACAGTAACAGAAGTTTCAGCCCCTGCCTTGATCGAAATCAGTCTGTGGGTTGGCGGACGCAAAACGGGGCGCCCGGCATACCGGACACCCCGTCTTTATCTGTTGGGACACCGATCCAGGGATCGGCGCGCCCGCTTAGTCCTGGGTCAGGAAGTCGGGCAGGCCACCCGGCGCAGGGCCGTCGTCCTTGCTGCCTTCGCGGCGCGGACCACGGTCACCGCCATCGCGGCGCGGGCCACGACCACGATCGCCACGGCCTTCGCCACCTTCGCGACGCGGACCACGGCCTTCGCCGCCGCCGCCATCACGGCGCGGACCACGATCGCTACGGGGTTCGCGCGCTTCACGGGCAGGACGGGTGTCCTCCAGTTCTTCGCCGGTTTCCTGATCGACGACGCGCATCGACAGGCGAACCTTGCCGCGCGGATCGATTTCCAGAACCTTGACCTTCACGTCCTGGCCTTCCGACACGACGTCGGTGGGCTTTTCGACGCGCTCATTCTTCATTTCGGAAACGTGGACGAGGCCGTCCTTGCCACCCATGAAGTTCACGAAGGCACCGAAATCGACGATGTTGACGACCTTGCCGTCATAGACCTTGCCGACTTCCGCTTCCTGGGTGATGCCCAGGATCCACTTGCGGGCCGCTTCGATCTGCGCCGGGTCGGACGAGCTGATCTTGATCAGGCCTTCGTCATCGATGTCGACCTTCGCGCCGGTTTCGGCGACGATTTCGCGGATAACCTTGCCGCCGGTGCCGATGACTTCACGGATCTTCGACTTGTCGATCTGCAAGGTTTCGATGCGCGGGGCATGGGCCGACAATTCGGTGCGGGTCGAGGACAGCGATTTCGCCATTTCGCCCAGGATGTGGGCCCGGCCTTCCTTCGCCTGCGTCAGCGCCGCTTCGAAGATTTCGCGCGTGATGCCCGCAATCTTGATGTCCATCTGCATCGTGGTGATGCCGAGTTCGGTGCCTGCGACCTTGAAGTCCATGTCGCCCAGATGATCTTCGTCACCCAGGATGTCGGACAGGACGGCGAAGTCCTTGCCTTCCAGAATCAGGCCCATGGCGATGCCGGACACGGGGCGCTTCAGGGGCACACCGGCGTCCATCATCGACAGCGAACCGCCGCAGACGGTCGCCATCGAGGACGAGCCGTTCGACTCGGTGATGTCCGAGAGGACGCGGATCGTGTAGGGGAACTCGTCCTTGCTGGGCAGCACGGGGTGCAGCGCACGCCATGCGAGCTTCCCATGACCCACTTCACGACGACCCGGCGCGCCGAAGCGGCCGACTTCACCGACCGAATAGGGCGGGAAGTTATAGTGCAGCATGAAGTTTTCATAATGCAGGCCGGTGAGGCCATCGATCATCTGCTCGGCGTCCTTGGTGCCCAGCGTGGTGGTGCAGATCGACTGCGTCTCACCGCGCGTGAACAGGGCCGAACCATGGGTGCGAGGCAGGAAGCCGACCATCGCTTCGATCGGACGGATCTGCGTGGTGGTGCGACCGTCGATGCGCTTGCCGTCCTTCAGGATGGCGCCGCGCACGATTTCCGCTTCCAGCTTCTTGGTCAGCTTGATGCCCGCCATCACGGTCTGGGCGTCCAGGCCTTCGGCGGTGAAGCTTGCCTTCGCCTTGGCGCGGGCTTCGTTCAGCGCGTTCGAACGGGCCGACTTGTCGGTCAACTTGTAGGCTGCGGCGATGTCCTTGCCGATCAGCTTCTTCAGCTTCTTCTTCAGCTCGTCCAGATTGTCGCCCTTGGCGACTTCCCAGGGGTCCTTGGCGGCCTTTTCAGCCAGGTCGATGATCGCGTTAGCGATCTTCTTGCTGGCTTCATGGGCGAACAGGACGGCGCCCAGCATGATTTCCTCCGACAGCTCCTTGGCTTCGGATTCGACCATCATCACGGCATTGCCAGTGGCGGCGACGACCAGGTCGAGTTCGCCAGCCTTGGCTTCGTCCAGCGAAGGGTTGAGGATATATTCGCCATCCTTGTAACCCACTCGCGCCGCGCCGATCGGACCCATGAAGGGCACGCCCGACAGGGTCAGCGCGGCCGACGCGGCGATCATCGCCACAATGTCCGGCTCGCTTTCGCCGTCGAACGAAAGAACCTGCGCAATCACGTTGATTTCGTTATAGAAACCTTCGGGGAACAGCGGGCGGATCGGACGGTCGATCAGGCGGGAAACCAGCGTTTCCTTTTCAGTCGCGCCGCGCTCACGCTTGAAGAAGCCACCGGGGATGCGGCCGGCAGCCGAATATTTTTCCTGATAGTGAACGGTCAGCGGGAAGAAATCCTGGCCTTCCTTCACGCTCTTGGCGGCGGTCACGGCGCACAGCACCACGGTTTCGCCATAGGTCGCCAGCACGGCGGCGTCAGCCTGGCGCGCGATACGACCGGTTTCGAGGGTCAGCGTCTTGCCGGCCAGCTCGATGGATACTTTCTTGACGTCGAACATAGATTTTTTCCTTCGCCCACCTGGCCCTATTGCCGGGCGGGGCCTTTGGAGGGTCGCGTGGACCCATGAGTGAGGAGCGAACTCCTCAAATCCGTTCGCCCTGAGCCTGTTGACGGGCTTTGCCGAGCGAACAGCGTGGGGGACACTCCCCCAAAAATTCCATCGCCGTGCCGAATTGCCAGACGATGGATGTCAGAATCAGAAACGGCCCCGAATGGGGCCGTCCCTTTTAGCAGGCTTACTTACGCAGGCCCAGCTTACCGATCAGGTCGACATAGCGCGCCTGATCCTTCTTCTTGAGATAGTCCAGCAGCGAACGACGCTTATTGACCATCATCAGCAGACCACGGCGGCTATGATTGTCCTTGTGGTGACCCTTGAAATGCTCGGTCAGGTTCTGGATACGCTCGGTCAGGATAGACACCTGAACTTCGGGCGAACCCGTATCACCCTCGGCGCGGGCATATTCCTTGATCAGCGCTTCCTTGCGCTCGGCAGTAATCGTCATCTAATCGTCTTCCCTCGACATCAGGTTGAAACCGCGCACCACGACGATCTGATGATCGTCCGACCGCACCAGCGCCACGGGGATATCGCCCAATGTCGCCAGATACTGGCCGTCGGTGGCAGCGATCCCGGTCAGTATCTTCCCCTGGCGGAGAGCGAGTGCCTGATCGGGAGAGACGGGGAGAGCCGGGATGTCGTCCAGCCCCGCCGTCAACGGCAGCATAAGCCCACCGATGCCGCCGCCCCTAGCAGCTTCGTCCAATTTGTCCAGCGAAATTGCCGCTTCCAGCGTGAACGGCCCGGCCTTCACCCGGCGCAACACAGTGACATGGCCGACCGTGCCCAGCGCCAGCGCGATGTCGCGGGCCAGGGAGCGGATATAGGTGCCCTTGGATACATGAGCTGTAAGGGTGACCGCATCGATCCTCTCCTCTTGGGGGAGAGGATATGAAGGCTTGGCAGCTTGCTGCCTAGCCGGAGTTGGAGAGGGGCTTTCGGCACCCTCCCCCTTTCCCCCCTGGGGCGAGGCTATATGCAGCCCATGGATCGTCACCGACCGCAGCTTCATCTCGACCTCTTCTCCCTTGCGGGCGAGATCATAGGCGCGCTGGCCGTCGATCAGGATGGCGGAGTAAGCGGGCGGCGCCTGGTCGATCGGGCCGGTGAAGCGCGGCAGCACCGCCTCCACCTGCGCCAGCGTCGGGCGCACGTCGCTCTCCGCGATCGTCTTGCCTTCCAGGTCGAGCGTGTCGGTCTGGACACCGAAAGCGACAGTAAAATCGTAAATCTTGTCGCTGTCGAGCATCCGGCCCGCCAGCTTGGTCGCTTCCCCGATCGCGATCGGCAGCACGCCGGTCGCCAGCGGATCGAGCGTGCCGCCATGGCCGACCTTCCACTTGCCCGCCTCGCTGATCCGCAGCGCGCGCTTGACCGCGCTGACCGCCTGGGTCGAACCAAGGCCATGGGGTTTGTCGAGGATGATCCAGCCGTGCATGGCGCGCCTGTATAGCGCGCCGCCGCCGCTGTCAGCCCTGCATCTGCTCCACGAAATGCCGGCGGCACAGCGCCACATAGCGGTCATTGCCGCCAATCTGCGTCTGCGCGCCGTGCTGAATCGGCCGGCCGCCTGCATCGACGCGCAGGTTCATCGTCGCCTTGCGCCCGCAATCGCACACCGTCTTGATCTCCGTCAGCGTGTCGGCCAGCCCCAGCAGCGCGGCGCTGCCCGCGAAAAGCTGGCCCTGAAAATCGGTGCGGATGCCATAGCAGAGGACCGGGATTCCCAGTCGGTCGCAGACCGTGCCCAGCTGCCACACCTGCGCCTCCGTCAGGAACTGCGCCTCGTCCAGCAGCACGCAGGACAGCGGCGTCGCCTGATGCTGGGCCGCAATGGCGGCGAAGATGTCGACCTGCGGATCGAACAGAGCGGCATGCGCCTCCAGCCCGATGCGCGACACGATCCGCCCCCGGCCGTAGCGATCGTCAAGCGCGGCGGTCCACAGCATCGTGTCCATGCCGCGTTCGCGATAGTTGAAGTCCGATTGCAGCAGGGTGGTCGATTTCCCCGCATTCATCGAACTATAATAGAAATAGAGCTTCGCCATCGATCCCCGATTAGCGGATCGTCGGCGCGACGCCAGCCAGGAAACGCACCAGTGCGTCAGCCAATGCGATGCGGCTGTCGGAAAAACTGTGGTCGGTCGGCCATACCATCAACCGCGCGGATGGATTGGCCCCCTGCGCATCGGCCGCCGCCTTGCGCGCCATGGCGCCGATCCCCTTTTCCGCACCCAACAGGGTGAGCGGGCGACGACCATAGCCGGCCAGCCGACGCCCCAGGTCGAACTTCTGGCCGTCGGCCTTGATCTCGCCGGTCAGCCCCTCATAGGTCGCCCCATGGAGCGGCGGCAGGTCGCTCGCCACTTCGGTCTTCCACCCCGCCTCGCCCTCCGGCGTGGCGAGCGCTGCCACGGTCTGTGCCGGGTCCCAGGGATCGATCAGGAACAGGCCCGCGACGCGCGGATCGGCGGCGGCGGCATCGGCGGCCATGAAGCCACCCATGCTGTGCCCGGCCACCACGATCGCGCTGGTGTCGATCCGATATCTGGCGACGACCGAGGGCTGTTGCAGATATTGCAGCGCGGTGAAGGCGTCGTCGGACGCATTGGCGAAGGAGAAGGTGCCGGGGCTGCCCCAACTGCCGCGATAATGCAGCGTCAGCACATGCCATCCGGCCCGGCGCACCGCCTGGGCCAGGTCCAGATTCTGCTCGTTACCAGGAAAACCGTGCAGCAACAGCAGCGTCGGATGGATGCCCGCGCCTGCGGCCGTATACATGACCGCGTTCATCGCTCCATCCTGCGCCGGAATGACGAAAGCGCTCATCCCCGCAGGATAGGCCGCGTCCGGCCTGGGATCGGCAATGACGGCGGAATGGATCGCCGGCTCCTTGGCGATGGCGGGGGCTGACGCGACGAGCATGGCCGCAAATGCAAATTCCGATAATGTCCGCACTGATACCCCCCACGCAATCGAGAATTGCCGAATGACGCTGCTATTCATCCGGAACCGTCCCGATTTGTCGGCCCGACATGGGCACCCCGATAGGCGCGCGGATAAGAAGGCCACCATCCTGAACAACCAGTTCGACCACATCCCCCGGCCGCAGACCCAACTGCCTGCGAAACGCAGCTGGCAACGTAACCCGGTTGTCGCGATTGACGATCAGCTTCATGCCGCGACTATGCGGTAGAAGCACAGGCACGGCAATTATTCTTCGCCCTCGTCCTTCACCAGATCCTGCGCCACCTTGGGCTGGCGCAGGAGTTTGTCGATATGGCTGCCTTCGTCGAAGCTGTCGTCCGCCAGGAATTTCAGCTTGGCGGCATATTTGAGCGTCATGCGGCCGGCGACCGCACGTTGCAAATAGGCGGTGTTGGTGCGCAACGCCTTGAGCACCGCAGCCTCATCCTGCCCCAGCAGCGATTTGATGAAGATGGTGGCATGGCGCAGGTCGGGCGACATGCGCACTTCGGTCACGCTCACGACATGCTTGGCCAGCACATCGTCATGCACGTCGCCGCGCTGGAGGATGTCGGACAGAATATGGCGCACCTGCTCGCCCACGCGAAGCAAGCGGACGGTTGAGCCTTCGGGTTGTTGGGCCATAGCCTAAGTCTCCGCCCTCCCTTTCTAGTCTTAGGAGGGACACGTGACCCTCCTAAGAGGATCGGGGATGGGTGCGATTGCAGATGCAATCGCCAGCAACCTATCGGGACGGGTCGAAGCTCGCTTCGCTCACGACCCACCCCAACCCCTCCCTTGAAAGGGAGGGGCTTTTGCTTTTGCCGTTATTACAGCGTGCGGACGCGCTCCTCGACCTCGAACAGTTCCAGCGTATCGCCAGCCTTGATGTCGTTCGTATCCTGGAGAACCGCGCCGCACTCCATGCCTGCGCGGACTTCGGACACATCGTCCTTGAACCGGCGCAGCGAGTGGATGACCGTCTTGGACACGATGACGTCGGACCGGGTAAGGCGCGCATTGAGCCCCTTGCGGATGATGCCGTCCAGAACGAGGAGGCCTGCCGCCTTGTCCTTCTTGCCCGCCGGGAACACCTGCAACACTTCGGCACGACCCACGATCGTTTCGATGCGTTCGGGCGCCAACTGTCCCGCCATTTCGCCACGCACTTCCTCCAGAAGGTCGTAGATCACGTCATAATAACGCAGCGAGATTTTCTCGCGCACGGCCAGCGGACGCGCCTTGGCGTTGGGACGGACGTTGAAGCCGATCAGCGGTGCGCGGCTGGCGGCTGCCAGCGTAACGTCGCTTTCGGTGATCGCACCCACACCGGAGCTGAGGATGCGCACCTTGATCTCGTCGGTCGAAATGCGGTTGAGCGCGGTAACGATCGCTTCGACCGAACCCTGCACGTCGCCCCGGATCACGACCGGATATTCGATCATGGTCGTGCTGAGCGCAGAGAACATGCTTTCGAAGTTGGTCGGAATCGATGCCGTCCGCTTGAGCGTGATCTGCTCCTGGCGGTAGGCCGCGACTTCGCGGGCGCGCGCTTCGTTCTCGACGACGGTGAGCTGGTCGCCCGCCTTGGGAACGCCGGACAGGCCCAGCACTTCGACCGGGGTCGATGGACCGGCGGACTTCACCTGCTGGCCCTTGTCATTGACCAGCGCACGAACCTTGCCGCTTTCCGCGCCGATGACGAAGGTGTCGCCGACCTTGAGCGTGCCCTTGCGCACCAGCACGGTGGCGACCGCGCCGCGGCCCTTGTCCAGTTGCGCCTCGATCACATTGCCTTCGGCAGCGCGATCGGGGTTGGCGGTCAGTTCCATGACTTCGGCCTGGAGCAGGATCTTCTCGATCAGTTCGTCAAGGCCGGTCTTCTTGAGAGCCGAAACCTCCACATCCTGAACGTCGCCGCCCATATCCTCGACCACGATCTCCTCGCTCAGCAGGCGCTCGCGCACCTTCTGCGGATTGGCGTCGGGCTTGTCGCACTTGTTGATCGCCACGATCATCGGCACGCCAGCGGCCTTGGTATGGTTGATCGCCTCGACCGTCTGCGGCATCAGCCCGTCGTCGGCCGCCACCACCAGGATGACGATGTCGGTGACGTTGGCACCGCGGGCGCGCATTTCCGAGAAGGCTTCATGGCCCGGCGTGTCGAGGAAGGTGATGACGTCGCCACCCTTGGTCGTCACTTGATAGGCACCGATATGCTGGGTGATGCCGCCGCTTTCGCCCGCGACCACATCGGTCCCGCGCAAGGCGTCCAGCAGCGAGGTCTTGCCGTGATCGACATGGCCCATGATCGTGACGACCGGCGCGCGGACCTTCAGGGTTTCGACCGCATCGGCTTCGCCCGTGATACCGATTTCCACGTCGGCGTCGGACACGCGCTGGATACGGTGGCCGAATTCTTCGACCAGCAGTTCGGCCGTATCCTGATCGATCGGCTGGTTGAGCGTAACCGCCTGCCCCATCTTGAACAGCGACTTGACCAGGTCCGCGCCCTTTTCGGCCATACGGTTGGCCAATTCCTGCACGGTGATGACTTCAGGCACCACGACGTCGCGCGACTGCTTCTCACGCGTCTTGGAACCGCCTGCATAATGGGCGCGACGTTCCTTCTCCCGTGCGCGCTTGAGCGCGGCAAGACTGCGGGCGCGGGCGCTGTCGTCGTCGGCTAGGGCCTTGGTGACGGTCAGCTTGCCAGCCTGGCGACGATTATCCTCGCCCTTCTTCGCGCGTTCCGGCTTGGCCGGCTCCGGGCGCTTGATCGGCGACACCGGGGTAAAGCGACGCGGGGGCGGCGCGGGAGCGGCCACCGCACCGGCAGCGGGCTGCGCCTGTTCGTCCGGCGCGGCGGACGCTGCCTCGACCGGCGTCGGCTGCGCGGGCGCAGCGACTTCGGCGGCAGGTTCCGGGCTTGCCTGTTCGACAGGCGCAGGCGTCGCATCGGCCGTTTCGGCGACGGTGCGGCTTTCCTCGGCGCGGCGCTTCTGTTCCTCTATGGCGGCCAGACGTGCGGCGTCCTCACGACGGCGCGCATCTTCCTGCGCGGTCATGCGGGCTTCTTCGGCCTCGCGCAGCAGCTTGGCCTGCAATTCCTGACGCGACATCAGGCTCTGCGGCGGCGACTGACGCACCGGCGCGGGCTGCGGCGCGCGGGCCTGCTGCGGCGCAGGCGCGGCGGGGCGGGGAGCGGCCGGCGTGGGATCGGCCTGGGGCGCAGCCGCAGGGGCAGCACCGGTCGTCTCACCCGGCTTGCCCAGGACGCGGCGCCGCTTCACTTCAACCACGACCGTATTCTTGCGGCCATGGCTAAACTGCTGCTGCACCTGACCGGATTCCACGGTCCGCTTGATGCCCAGTGGCTTGCGGCCCAGAACCGGCTTGTCTTCCTTGCTGTCACTCATACGACTGAACTTAACCCTTCACTTCCGCTCCGACCGGAAAGGCCCGTCGGCGCCCTTAACATATTCACATCCGAAATTGACCTAAGCGACCACGCCCGGCACATCGGCGGAGTCAGGCTCCCCATGCACAGGCGCCCCGTTAGCGCAACCCAGATAGCTTTCCAAGCGGCCTATGGCCGCACGCAGACGCGACGCCGCACGCGAGTCGGTTACTGCGATATGGACGACATTGTCGCGCCCCATTGCCATAGATAGGGCCTCTCGGTCCACAGGCAAGACGACACCCGCCAAATCCGTGCCTTCGGCTTCCAGTCCCACGCGCAACGCCTGGTCCAGCTTCCGGTTTCCATCGGCCGCCGCATCGGCAGCATGGAGCAGCAACCGCACCTGGCCCTTGCGGCAGGCGACGTCGATCTTTTCGGACCCCGTCAGCAGCATCGACGCGCGCGATTCCAGCCCCAACCGGTCAAGCAGCGTCTTGCGCAGCCCGGACTCGATCATCGCCGGCAGGTCGTCGGAAATCTGAAGGTCGCTATCCTTGAACGCGCGGGCGAGCGCGCCCTTGAGCTTGCCCTTGGCCAGCGCGGTTTCCAGTTCGGCGCGCGATATGCCGATCCAGGCACCCCGCCCCGCCGCCTTGGCGCGGATGTCGGGCAGCACCTGGCCCTCCGGCCCCACCGCCAGGCGAACCAGCGTTTCGGGGTCGGCGCGGTCGCCGCTCAATATGCATTTGCGTTCGGTCATGCGCGCCCCTCCGCCAAAACGGATGAAAGGGCAAGTCCAACGCTGTCGAGAGGCGCTATTCTCTCATCGGGGAGTGTCCGCAACATGGGCGTCCTCCCTTATAAGAGGGGCAGGCGCACGATCGGCCAGCAACAGGCCGCCAGCGCCATAATTTTCGAGGCTCAGTTCGGTGATATTGACCTGCACGGCAGACGCCGGCTTCCCCAGTCGCTCAACGAGCGACCGGGTGACGTCGGCAACCAGCGCGGCTTTCTGCTCGCGGGTCACGGCACCAGCCAGACGGATATCAACGAAAGGCATCTGCGCTCAGGCTTCCTCGTCTTCGAACCAATGGGCGCGGGCGGCCATGATGATCTCATTGCCCTGCTCGTCCGACAGGCCATAGGCAGCCAGGATGCCGCCCTTGTCCTCGGCGCCGCTATCCGATTTGCGGCGACGCTGATCGACGCGCTTCTTCTGCACCAGTTCGTCGGTGGCCAAGTCGGCCAGGTCGTCGAGCGTCTTGATACCCGCCTTGCCCAGCGTGACCAGCATCGCTTCGGTCAAGTGCGGAATCTCCGCCAGCGCATCCTCGACGCCCATAGCCTTGCGTTCCTCACGGGCAGCAGCCTCACGGCGCTCCAGCGCTTCGAGCGCACGGTTCTGCAATTCGCCGGCCAGTTCGTCGTCGAACCCTTCGATCGCCGCCAGTTCGTCGATCTCGACATAGGCGACCTCTTCCAGTTCGCCAAAGCCCTCGGCAACCAGCAGCTGCGACAACGTCTCGTCCACGTCCAGTTCGTTCTGGAACAGTTCGGAACGGCTGACAAATTCCTTCTGGCGCTTCTCGCTGGCGTCGGCTTCGGTCATGATGTCGATCGCCTTGCCGGTCAGCTGACTGGCGAGGCGGACATTCTGGCCGCGGCGGCCGATGGCGAGCGACAGCTGATCGTCGGGAACGACGACTTCGATGCGCTCTTCCTCTTCGTCGATGACGACGCGGCTGACCTGGGCCGGCTGCAACGCATTGACGACGAAGGTGGCGGTATCTTCCGACCAGGGGATGATGTCGATCTTTTCGCCCTGCATTTCCTGCACGACGGCCTGCACGCGGCTGCCCTTCATGCCGACGCACGCGCCGACCGGATCGATGCTCGAATCGCGGCTGATAACGCCGATCTTGGCGCGGCTGCCCGGATCACGGGCGGCGGCCATGATGGTGATGACACCGTCGTAGATTTCCGGCACTTCCTGCGCGAACAGCTTCTTCATGAATTCGGGGTGCGCGCGGCTCAGGAAAATCTGCGGCCCGCGATTTTCGCGGCGCACGTTCAGCACGACCGAACGGATGCGGTCGCCGACGCGAACGACTTCGCGCGGGATCTGCTGGTCGCGGCGGATGACGCCTTCGGCGCGGCCCAGATTGACGACGACATGGCCGAATTCGACCGACTTGACGACGCCAGTGATGATCTCACCCACGCGGTCCTTAAACTCTTCATGCTGGCGCTCACGCTCGGCATCGCGGACCTTCTGGAAGATCACCTGCTTGGCCGACTGGGCGTCGATGCGGCCCAGGTCGATCGCGGGCAGCGGATCGACGATGAAGTCGCCGACCACGGCGTCCTTCTTCAGCTTCTGCCCGGCCTTCAGGTCGACTTGCTTGAAATAATCCTCGACCAGCTCGACCACTTCGACAACGCGCCACAAGCGCAGGTCGCCGGTTTCCGGGTCCAGCTTGGCGCGGATGTCGTTTTCGGCGCCATAGCGCGCGCGCGCGGCGCGCTGGATCGCGTCTTCCATCGCTTCGATGACGATCGCCTTGTCGATCATCTTTTCGGATGCGACGCTGTTGGCGATCGCGATCAGTTCGGCCCGATTGGCGGAAATGGCGTTGGCCATGGTCTTATGAACCCTTATTCTTCGGTTTCAAAATCATCCGCCCCATCGGAGGACAGC
Source organism: Pseudomonadota bacterium (assembly GCA_040389985.1). Classification (GTDB taxonomy): domain Bacteria; phylum Pseudomonadota; class Alphaproteobacteria; order Sphingomonadales; family Sphingomonadaceae; genus Sphingobium. The sequence goes on along the minus strand of JAZJZH010000007.1, from coordinate 375,592 downwards.
GGCATTGTAGCAGAAAGGAGCGCGTCGGTCAGCAGCAGCTTCGCGTCGCTGACCAAAGCGAAAGGAATGACGACGTCGCCACTCTTCACGTCGGTAAACAAGATATCGTCGCCTTCGACCCCGTTCAGGACGCCGCGGAAGCTTTTGCGTCCGTCGACGATTTCCGTCGCGGTGATCTTGGCCTCGTGCCCCGCCCATTCGATGAAGTCGTGCAGCCGGGTCAGCGGCCGGTCGATGCCGGGCGAACTGACTTCCAGCCGATAGGCTTCCTCGATCGGATCGGCCTCGTCCATCACGTCGGAAATACGGCGCGAAATGGCGGCGCAATCCTCAATGACCAATTGCTTGGTCCTGGGATTTTCGGCCATGATCTGCAACGTATGCTCGTCGCCCGACCCGAACAGCTTGATCCGCACGAGGTCGAAGCCCAGGGCCTTCACCTCGGGTTCGATCAGCGCGGTCAATAGGGCGATGTCCGCCATGCAATCTCCAGAAACTCATATGCGCTTCCCGCACCGCAAACCTAAAAGCGCCGCAAGCGTTTCGCTTGCGACCCTGACATGTGTAACGATGTAAGGAGGCAAGAGCGATATAGGCGCAACATAGGAAATCTGCAACATTATTCGTTGTCGCTCATTCTAGCAGCCAAGATACACGCCCCGACCGCCTGAACCGCCGGAGACATAGATGCGCCACCCGATCGCCTTCGCCCTTCCCCTCATCCTGATCGCCTGTTCGGGCGAAGGGGCCAACAGTCAGACGACTGCGGCAGCGGACAAGCCCTTCAAGACCTCCGTCATCGCTGATTTCGATTCGCCCTGGGCGATGACCTTCCTGCCCGACGGCCGCGCCCTGGTGACGGAGAAGAAGGGCGAGATGATCCTGTTCGATCCCAAGAACGGCACAAAAATCCCGATCGCCGGCATCCCGGCGGTCGACAGCGCCGGTCAGGGTGCCTTGATGGACGTCGTCCCCTCGCCCGCCTTCGCTAAGGACAAGGCGGTCTATTTCAGCTTCTCCGAAGAGCGCGACGGCGTGAAGGGCGTGGCGTTGGCGAAGGGCATGTTCGCCCAGGCCAGCGACGGCACGACGAAGCTGGACGGCGTGACCGTCATCTTCCGCGCCAGCCCCTATGTGGAAGGCAACGGCCATTATTCCGGCCGAATCGCCTTCTCGCCTGATGGAAAATATCTTTTCTTCACCAATGGCGAGCGGCAGAAGTTCGACCCCGCCCAAGACCCGAAGGCAACGCTGGGCAAGGTGTTGCGCCTGAACCTCGACGGCACCCCCGCCGCGAACAATCCTCTCGCCGCCAAGGGATTCGACCCCGCCATCTGGTCCTACGGCCATCGCAATCTGCTGGGAATCGCCTTCGACAAGGACGGCCGCCTGTGGGAACAGGAAATGGGGCCGAAGGGCGGCGACGAGGTGAACCTTATCAAGCCCGGCCTCAACTATGGCTGGCCCAAAGTTTCGAACGGCAGCCATTATGACGGCCGCGACATCCCCGATCATAAGGCGGGCGACGGCTATGAAGCGCCGAAGGTCAGCTGGAACCCCGTCATTTCGCCTGGCGGCCTGCTCTATTATTCCGGCACGCTGTTCCCCCAATGGCAGGGATCGCTGTTCATCGGCGGCCTGTCCAGCCAGAGCCTCGTCCGGGTGAAGCTGAACGGCGTCAAGGCGGAAAAGGCCGACCAGTGGGACATGGGTGCCCGCATCCGCGAGGTCGAGCAAGGGCCGGACGGCGCACTCTGGCTGCTGGAGGACGGCGGCGACGGATCGCAGGGCCGGCTGCTGAAGCTGACGCCGGCGGGCTGACCCCTTTCGGCAACCCGATGCGCTTCCTATGTTGCGGCGCGGCATGGAACCCTGTGCCGCGCCCTTTTCTTATGTGGAGCATCGCATGAGCGGACCCAAGCTATTCGAGCCTTTTCATGTCGGCAATCTGAAGCTCGACAATCGGATCGTCATTGCCCCGATGTGCCAATATTCCGCCGTCGATGGGGCAATGACCGACTGGCACCTCATCCATCTGGGCCAACTTGCCCTGTCCGGCGCGGCATTGCTGACGATCGAGGCCAGCGCCGTCCTGCCGGAAGGGCGCATTTCCCATGCCGATGTCGGCCTGTGGGATGATGTAACCGAAGCGGCGATGCGGCGGGTGCTGGACGGCGTTCGCGCCCATAGCGACATGCCCATCGCCATTCAGCTCGGCCATGCCGGGCGCAAGGCATCGACCCATTTGCCATGGCAGGGCGGCGCGCAGATCGCGCCCGACGCGCTCAATGGCTGGCAGACGGTCGCGCCATCCGCCCTGCCCTTCACGCCGGGCACCGATGCGCCCATGGCGCTCGACCGCGCCGGCATCGAGCGCGTGCGTGACGCTTTCGTCGCGGCCGCCCGACGCGCCGACAATCTGGGGCTGGACGCGATCCAGCTACATGGCGCGCATGGCTATCTGCTGCACCAGTTCCTCTCGCCCCTATCCAACCGGCGCGACGATGATTATGGCGGCAACCTCGCAAACCGGATGCGCCTACCCCTGGAGATTTTCGACGCCGTGCGCGCGGCCTTCCCGGCGCATAAGCCGGTGACCATGCGCGTGTCGGGCACCGACTGGGTGGAGGGCGGCTGGGATATCGACCAGACGATCGCCTTCGCGCAGGCGCTGGAAGCGCGTGGCTGCGACGCCATCCATGTGTCGAGCGGCGGCAACGACCCGCGCCAGGCTATCCCGGTCGGCCCCAGCTATCAGGTGCCACTGGCCCGCGCGGTGAAGCAGGCGGTAACGGTCCCGGTGATCGCGGTCGGCCTCATCACCGATTTTGAGCAGGCCGAAGCGATCATTGGCACCGGCGATGCGGACCTGATCGCGATTGCCCGCACCATCCTCTACGACCCGCGCTGGCCCTGGCACGCCGCTGCCTATCTGGGCGCATCAGTCAAGGCCGCGCCGCAATATCTGCGCTGCCAGCCGCGCCAATATCGGCATCTGTTCGATCCAGCCAAGAACGGTGCCTGAAACAAAAACGGGGCCATCCGGCCCCGTTTTTGTTTATACCAACCGGCTCTGCTTGACCGCCGCTTCGATGAAGCTGGCGAAGAGCGGGTGCGGGTCGAATGGCTTGGACTTCAATTCCGGGTGGAACTGCACGCCCACGAACCAGGGATGGTCGGGCCGCTCGACGATTTCGGGCAGCGTGCCGTCCGGCGACATGCCGGAGAAGATCAGCCCGCCCTGTTCAAGGCGATCGCGATATCCCGCGTTCACTTCATAACGATGGCGGTGCCGCTCGCTGATGTCGTTGGTGCCATATATGCCCGCAACGACGCTGTTGCCGGTCAGCTTGGCGGGATAAGCGCCCAGCCGCATCGTGCCGCCCAGGTCGGTATCGGCGGTCCGCTTCTGCAAGCCTTCCTTGCCCATCCATTCGGTGATGAGGCCGACGACCGGCTCGGATGTCTCGCCAAATTCCGTGGTGGAAGCCTGCGCGATGCCCGCGGTGTTGCGTGCGCCCTCGATGCAAGCCATCTGCATCCCCAGGCAGATGCCGAAGAAAGGCACATTGCGTTCGCGCGCGAATTTGACGCTGGCGATCTTGCCTTCCGACCCGCGCACGCCAAAGCCGCCGGGGACCAGGATGCCGTGCATCGGCTCCAGGCTGGCGATGATATCATCGCCCTTCTCGAACAATTCGGCGTCGATCCACTTGACCTTCACCTTCACCCGGTTGGCCAGGCCACCATGGCTGAGCGCTTCGTAAAGCGACTTATAGGCGTCGAGCAGGCCGACATATTTGCCGACCACGCCGATCGTCACTTCGCCTTCGGGGTTTTGCTGGCGATCCATGATGTCGTCCCAGCGGGCCAGCTGGGGCACGGGCGCATCCTTGATGCCAAAGGCGCGCAGCACTTCTTCATCCAGCCCTTCGGCATGATATTGATGCGGCACGGCGTAGATGCTGCGGGCGTCCAATGCGGGAATGACCGCTTCGGGGCGCACGTTGCAGAACAGCGCGATCTTCTGGCGCTCGCTGTCGGGCAGCGGATGTTCGCAGCGGCACAGCAATATGTCGGGCTGAATGCCCAGCGAGGTCAGGTCACGCACGCTGCGCTGGGTCGGCTTGGTCTTCAGCTCGCCGGCCGCCGCAATATAGGGCACCAGCGTTACATGGACGAAGATAGACTGGCCGCGATCCAGGTCGTTATGCAGCTGGCGAATCGCTTCCATGAAGGGCAGCGATTCGATGTCGCCCACCGTGCCGCCAATCTCGCACAGCACGAAATCGAGGTCGTCGGTGTCGGCCAGCGCGAACGCCTTGATCTCGTCCGTGACGTGCGGAATGACCTGCACCGTCGCGCCCAGATAATCGCCGCGCCGCTCGCGCTGGATGATCGTCTGGTACACGCGGCCCTGCGTCACATTGTCGCTCTGGCGCGCGGACACGCCCGTAAAGCGCTCATAATGGCCCAGGTCCAGGTCGGTTTCGGCCCCGTCGTCGGTCACATAGACTTCGCCATGCTGATAGGGCGACATCGTGCCCGGATCGACGTTGAGATAGGGGTCGAATTTCCGGATTCGCACACGGAAACCTCGCGCTTGCAACAAAGCTGCAAGCGAAGCAGCCATAAGGCCCTTGCCAAGCGAGGAGACCACGCCGCCGGTGATGAAAATATACCGCGTCATGGGAGGAGTGGGTTAGCCTTTCAGGACAGCAAAGGGCAAGCGCGCGAATCCACGCACGCTTAAAAAAAATCGAAAGATCGATGAAGGGATTAGTTGGCGAGCGGAACCGCGCCATTGGCCGCGGGCGCAGACGCCGCATTGCTGGCGACGCCCGCCAGCGGATCGGCGTTACCGGCGGGCGCCGGGGCACCCTGCGTGGCCGGGGCCTGCTTCACCAGCGACGTGTCGATATCGCTGGGCGCATGCCGCACCGACGCGATCACCGCCATCACGATCGACAAGGTGACGAAGATCGTCGCCAGCACCGTGGTCGACCGAGTCAGGAAATCTGCCGCGCCGCGCGCCGACATCAGGCCCGCCGGGCTGCCGCCCACGCCAAGGCCCCCGCCTTCCGACTTCTGCATCAGGATGACGGCGACCAGCAGGGCTGCGATGATGGCCTGCACGACGAGAAGGAAGGTGAACATGCGACGGGGTCCGGTACTTTAGGATGCGTTGGCGCGCACATAGCGACGAAGCGCCGTGGGGGCAACCGTTGCGGAGGCTGCGGCAGATATCCAGATTTCCAACATTCCGTTCGTGCTGAGTAGAGGCTGAGCGAAGTCGAAGCCTCATATCGAAGCATCCGAGCAGGCCCAATCCTTCGATACACCACTTCGACAAGCTCAGTGGTTACTCAGGACGAACGGATATTTTATCGCGAACTCCAGTGAATCAAGCCGCCACGGCCAGCTTGCCGTCCGCCGCCTCCACGATCGGCGCGAATTTCGCCGCCGTCAGGCTCGCCCCGCCGATCAGGCCGCCGTCGACGTCTGCAATGGCCAGCAATTCGGCCGCATTGGCTCCATTCATCGACCCGCCATAGAGGATGCGCACCTTGTCCGCTTCGCCGCCGATGCGGGTGGCCAGCGCAGCGCGCAGCGCGCCATGCATGGTCGCGACCGCCTCCATGGTGGGGATGCGCCCGGTGCCGATCGCCCAGATCGGCTCATAGGCGACCGCCAGCCAGTCTGCCGACGCGCCGTCGGGCAGGGATGCCAGCAATTGCGCCGACACCACCGCTTCAGCATCGCCCGCGTCCCGCACGTCCAGGCTTTCGCCCACGCACAATATGACATTCAGGCCCGCCGCCTTCGCCGCGATCGACTTGGCGGCGATATCCGCATTGGTTTCGCCGCGTGCCTCACGCCGCTCGCTATGGCCGGTGATGACCCAGCTTGCCCCGGCTTCGGCCAGCATTTCGGCCGACAGCGACCCGGTATAGGCGCCGGTCATGTCCATATGGCAATTTTGCGCGCCGATGAACGCCGCGCCGCGCCGTTCCGACCCCGCCATGATCAGCGTCGCGGGCAGGCATAGCCCGACCTCTACCGCCTGATGGGCCGCGGCCAGCTTCCCGATCGCCTCCACTTCATCGAGATGCGTGCGCATCCCGTTCATTTTCCAATTGCCGACAACCAGCTTGCGCCTGCCCATCGATGCATTCCCTTTATTATTGCTGCACGTCGCCCCCCGCCCCTTCGCCGCCGGGCCTTGCCCTGGCGTCTCCCCGAACGAACCGGATGCTGCAAAAGGCGATGAACGGCGCTCGCGCATTTGTCCAGTCCAAGCCTTGCCGCCGCGCGCATCCGCGCTTAAAGCGGGCCGCCATAACGCCCGGAGTTCTGGAACACCCATGCTTTCTGTCTTTCGCAGCTTCATTCGATCCAAATTCGGCGCGCTTTTCGCCATCCTCTTCCTGGGGGTGATCGCTGCGGCCTTCATCCTGGGCGACGTCACCAGCGGCAATTACGGCAGCGCACTGGGCGGCGGCGGCACCGCGGCCAAGGCGAAGGGCTATAAGCTCACCGAAACGGAGTTGCAGGACCGGGTCCAGCGCGTGTTCGAAAATGCGCGGCGCACCAACCCCGGCCTCCAGATCGGCGATTTCTTCGCGCAGGGCGGCGCGGCGCAGGTGTTCGACCAACTGGTCGCGTCCCTAACGCTCAAGGCCTTCGCCGACGATCAGGGCGTGCATATCTCCAAACGGCTGGTCGATGCACAGATCGCGCAAATCCCCGCGTTTCAGGATGCCGCCGGCAATTTCAGCAACGATAATTTCCGCGCGCTGCTGGTGCGCGAACGGCTGACCGAACAGGCGCTGCGCGATGACATCAGCCGCGAAATCCTCCAGCGCCACCTGCTCGCCCCGGTGGGCCTGGGCGTCAAACTGACCGACAGCATGGTCCTGCCCTATGCCTCGCTGCTGCTCGAAGCTCGCCAGGGCACGGTCGCGGCGATCCCGGCGGTCGCCTTCCTCGACGACAAGAATCCAACCGACGCGCAACTGGCCGATTATTACAAAAAGAACGCCAGCCGCTTCACCATCCCCGAACAGCGCCGCATCCGCTACGCCGTGATCGATGCGGAGCGTTTCGCCCAGGCGGCCCAGCCGACCGAGGCGGAAATCAGCGCCAGCTACAACCAGAACAAGGCCGCCTATGCCGCGAAGCAAAGCCGCACCGTCGAACAACTGGTGCTGCCGACAGAGGCGGGCGCCAAGGCGATCGCCGATCAGGTGAAGGGCGGCAAGTCGCTCGCCGCCGCCGCGCAGGGCGCGGGTCTTGCCGTCGCGACGCTGGCGGACCAGAGCCGCGAAGCGCTGACCGCGACGGCGGGCAAGGGCGTCGCCGATACCGTGTTCGCGGGCAAGCAGGGCGAGCTGATCGGCCCGGTGCGCGGACCGCTGGGCTGGCTGCTGCTGCGCGTCACCGCGACGAAGGACACCCCCGCCCGTCCGCTGGACGCGGTGCGTGGGGAAATCGTCACGACGCTGCGCGCGCAGAAGGAAAAGCAGCTTCTGTCCGACTTCACCGGCAAGATCGAGGACGCGATCGGCAATGGCGACAGCTTCGACGAAGTGGTCAAGGATAATGGCCTGAAGCTCGAAACCAGCCCGCCTTTGCTCGCCACCGGCAAGCAGGTGAAGGACCAGGCCTATGCTGCCCCGGCCGACATCCAGCCGCTGCTCGCCCCGGTCTTCGCGATGAGCGCGGACGACGATGCGCAGCTGATCCCGGTCACCGCGGACAAGCGCTATGCGCTGGCCGCGCCGGGCGAGATCACCACCGCCGCGCCGCCACCGCTGGCCGAAGTCAAGCAGTTGGTGTTGGCCCAGTATAAGCTGAACGCCGGCAATCTGAAGGCGAAGGCGCTGGCCGAACAGATCCAGGCGAAGGTCGCCAAGGGCGCAAAGCTGGCCGACGCCATCGCCCAGGCCGGCGTCAAGCTGCCCGCACCGCAGACATTGGGCGGCCGCCGCGCCGACATCATGCGCGGCGAACAGCGTCCTCCTGCCGAAGTCGCCATCCTCTTTTCGATGGCGGCGAACACGGTCAAGACGCTGCCGATCGGCCAGGACCGCGGCTATTTCGTCGTGCAACTCAACGCGATCGAGCGCGGCGACGCCAAGAACCAGCCCGCCTTGCTGAACCAGGTCCGCACCCAGCTCGCCGATGTGGTCGGCCAGGAATATGGCCAGCAATTCGAACGCGCGATCGAAAAGGAACTGGGCGTCACCCGCAACGCCAAGGCCGTGGAGCAGGTCCGCAGCGCCCTCGCCGCCACCAACAGCGGCGATCAGTAAGATGACGGTGATCGGTGGGACGGCAGACGGCGTAGAGACTGCGCGCGCGGCGCTCATGCGTGGCGAATCGGCGCTGGTGTGGCGGCGGCAGATCGCCGACACCGACACGCCGATCTCTGCCGCGCTTAAACTGTTCGAACCCGATCGCGGCGATTATCTGCTGGAATCGGTGGAGGGGGGCGCAGTGCGCGGCCGCCACAGCCTGATCGGCCTTGCCCCCGACCTCGTCTTCCGCGCCAATGGCCAGGATGCCGAAATCAACCGCCAATGGGCGACCGATCGCGACGCCTTCGTCCCCGAAAGTGCCGGCGCGCTCGATGCGTTGCGCGCGCTGGTGGCTGAATGTCGCGCCGCGATGGACCCCGCTTTGCCCGCCGCGCTCGCCTGCCTCGTCGGCTATTTCGGTTATGAGACGGTCGGGCTGGTCGAAAAACTGCCCCGCCCCGCCGCCAACCCCATCGGCGTGCCCGACATGCTGTTCGTGCGGCCGACCGTGATCCTCGTTTTCGATCGCCTTGCCGACGCGCTCTATCTGGTCGCCCCGGTCTGGAAGGGCAGCTTCATCGACGCGGATCGGGCTATCGAGGAAGCGCTGGAGCGGATCGACGCCACCGCCGCCCGCCTTGCCGCGCCCCTACCCGCGCTCCCCGCCCCGGCCGCCATCGCCGATGTTGCGGTGACGCCGGTGCTGGAACCCGGCCGCTATGCGCAGATGGTCGGCAAAGCGAAGGACTATATCGTCGCGGGCGATATCTTTCAGGTGGTGCTGGCCCAGCGCTTCACCAGCCCCTTCACCCTGCCGCCGATCGCCCTTTATCGCGCATTGCGGCGGATCAACCCGTCGCCTTTCCTCTATTATCTGGACCTGCCCGGTTTCGCGCTGATCGGATCGTCACCCGAAATCCTGGTGCGCGCCCGCGACGGCGAAGTCACTATCCGCCCGATCGCCGGCACCCGCCCCCGTGGCAAGAACGCGGTCGAGGACGCCGACAACCGGACAAGCCTGCTCGCCGATCCCAAGGAGCGGGCCGAACATCTGATGCTGCTGGACCTGGGCCGCAACGATGTCGGCCGCGTGGCGACTGCCGGCAGCGTCACCGTGACCGACAGCTACACCGTCGAATTTTACAGCCATGTGATGCACATCGTCTCCAACGTCGTGGGCCGCCTGTCCCCGGAGAAAGACGCTATCGACGCGCTGTTCGCGGGCTTCCCGGCGGGCACCGTGTCGGGCGCGCCCAAGGTCCGCGCCTGCGAGATCATCGCCGAACTGGAGCCGGAAACGCGCGGTGCCTATGCCGGCGGCGTCGGCTATTTCGCGCCGGACGGCAATATGGACAGCTGCATCGTGCTGCGCACCGCGGTTCTCAAGGACGGCGTCATGCATGTTCAGGCGGGCGCCGGCATCGTCGCCGATTCGACCGCCGAATATGAACAGCGCGAATGCGAAGCCAAGAGCGGCGCATTGCTGGCCGCCGCGCGCGAAGCGGTGACGCTGGCGCGGGAGGCCAGCTTCGGGCAGTAAAAGGTCAGCGACACGCCCGCCCGCCCATCGCGCCACGTTCCGCCTGGTCCAGATGGAAATGGTCGCGATGCGCGGCGTTATAGTCAGGCGACAGCACGGTCGAAAACAACCCGCATGCCCCGTCGCGCACCGCGCGCAAGAACTCGGCGTCCTTCCCCGCCCCCTTCCAGTCGTTCAGCACGCTGACCTGCCGCCCGTCCTTCAATACGAAGGCGGCGACGTCGATCGCATCAGCGGTGGCATGTTCGCTATAATCGCCCCGGCTGCGGCCATAGATGCGCCGACAACTATAGCTGCCGAAATGGCGGATGCTGCGCACCGGCGCGCCATAGATGCGCTGCGCGGTCGGCTGCACCACCTGCCATTCCCACAGCTTGAGCGCGGCCACCACCGGGCAGGATGGCGCCACCGCGGCCGGCACTAATGCAACAGCATCCTTGTCGGCCCGCAACCGCACCGCATCGGCATAGCGGCACTGGTCCGCCCCGCCTGGCTGCACCGCGACATAGTCCACCCCCGCCTGGTCGAGCAGCGCCCGGCACTGCGCGCCGTCGCCGGTCAGCGCCGCCAGCTTGCGCCCGGTGAACAGGCCGACCGGCTGCGCCAGGTCCAGATCGGTCCAGGGCAAATCCTGCGGCCGCTGCCGCAACCAGGCATAGCCAAGGAACAACAGAGTCAAAAAACCGCCCAGCAGGACAAGACGGCGCAGGGTCAGATGAAGTCGTCGCATCCCCTAAGCACGCCGGACCTGCCGCATCGGTTCCGACGTGACGGGATAACCCAGATGGGTCGGGATGCAGAGATGGGTTTCCCCGTCGCGCTCCTCCTGCCATGGCCGCACCTTTTCCACCGGATAGGCTAGGGCATCGGCAACCAGCGCCGCATGATTCGCATGCAGCGCCAACCGCTCCAGATTGCGCCGCGTGGGGAAGATCACCTGCGCTTCGCCCGCATCCGCCTTCGCCAATATATCCGCCGCGCTGCTCCAGAACAGGCGCACATTCTCGGTCGTGTCGACGCTCGCCACCTGTCCTTGCGGCGCGCGCGCCAGATAGAATCGCGTGTCGAATACCCGCCGCGCCCGCTCGAACGGCGCGGGGTGCCAGCGCGCAAAGGGCGTCAGCGCATCCAGCGCGATGCCCAGCCCCAGCCGCTCCAGCATCGCGCCCATCGTCCGCCCGTCATGCAACCCGTCGCGCAGCCGCAGCACCGCAGCCGCGTCCACCGCGCCGGTCAAGCCGATCCCCAGCCCGCTTTCCTCGATTGTTTCTCGGATGGCGGCGATGCGCCCGGCCGCCTCGTCCGGCTCCAGCCCATGGTCGATTGCGTGCGCCAGCGCATGATCGCCCTCATCCACCGCCCCGCCTGGAAACACCAGCGCGCCTGCGGCAAAGGCCATGGTCGACGCGCGCTCCACCATCAGCAAATCAGGCGGACCATCATGCCGATCGCGCACGATGACCACCGTGGCGGCCGGGCGGCCCCTATCCGTTTCACGGGCATCTGTTTCGATTGTCATGGAAACCGCTCTACGCATGTCATGCGCCAGCGGTAAAGTCTTCGGTTCAACCCTGGGAAGGGGTTGGTGGAGCCTAGCGGGATCGAACCGCTGACCTCGTCATTGCGAACGACGCGCTCTCCCAGCTGAGCTAAGGCCCCCGAAGGAGCGCTGCCTATAAGCGAGCGATTTGGACCATGCAACCGTCTTTTGCACAAAAAGTCGCAAGCGCGGCTTATCTGGATCAAGCCGCTGGGAAAGCGCGGCATTCAGGCGCGACGGAGCGCCTGGCAGGCGAGACATTACCCCTGCGTAACGCCCGGAACGATGCCCGCTTGCGCCGACCCTATGGACAATGCCAAGGCTGCGGCTCCATCCTGATCGAGGCCGCCATGCCCACTATCCTGCTGCTGATCGTTTCCAACCTGTTCATGACCGTCGCCTGGTATTGGCATCTCAAAGGCGGGATGGATAAACCGATCCTGCTGGTGATCATGATCAGCTGGGGCATCGCCTTCTTCGAATATTGCCTGGCCGTCCCCGCCAACCGCATCGGCTTTGCCCATGGGTGGAGCGCGGGCCAGCTCAAGGTTGCGCAGGAAGCGATCGCTCTTGTCATTTTCGGCGGCTTCATGGTGACGGTGCTGGGCGAGCCGCTGCACTGGCGCCACCTCGCCGCCTTCGCCTGCATCATGGGTGCGGTGGGATTCCTGTTCGTCGGGCGCAGTTGACCGGCGTGAGGGAACTTCGGTCGCGCCTGCGCGCTGAGGGACGACCATGAAGAAGGAGTTCCCATGAAGAACGTAATTGGCACGGTCATTGGCGCGGCGATCGATCGCAAGGACGGCGACAGCGGCGTCAAGGGCGCGATATTGGGCTATGCCGCATCGGGCGCGGCCAAGACGGCGGGCAAGCTCGGGCTGTTGGCAGCCATCGGCTATGGCGTGGTCAATCTCGTTCGCCGCCGGCGCGCCTAAACGCTGCGCTGCGGCAACAGCAGCGAGCTATCCCCATAGGAATAGAAGCGGTATCCCGTCTCGATCGCATGATCATAGACGGCCCGCATCCGCTCCGTCCCCATCAGCGCCGACACCAGCATGAACAGCGTCGATTTGGGCAGGTGAAAATTGGTCATCAGCCCGTCGACCGCCTTGAAGCGATAGCCCGGCGTGATGAAGATGCGCGTTTCGTCGGCGAAGGGTCGGATCATCCCATCCTCGCCGACGGCGCTCTCCAACAGTCGTAGCGACGTCGTGCCGACCGCGATCAGCCGCCCGCCAGCGGCCCGCGCCGCGTTCAGCCGGTCCGCCGTCGCCGCGTCGATCCGCCCCCATTCGGCATGCATCCGATGGTCGTCGGTATCGTCCGCCTTCACCGGCAGGAAAGTGCCAGCCCCCACATGCAGCGTCAGTGTCTCGGTCGCGACACCGGCCTCGCGCAACGCCGCCATCACATCCGGCGTAAAATGCAACGCGGCGGTGGGCGCGGCGACCGCGCCATCCTCCCGCGCGAACATGGTCTGGTAATCGCTGCTGTCGCGTTCGTCGGTCGGGCGCTTGCTGGCGATATAGGGCGGCAGCGGCATCCGTCCCACGCGCTCCAGCAGCACCTCCACCGGCTCGTCGCCCTCGAAATCTAGCGTCACGCCGCCATCCTCGTCGCGCGCCCCGGCGATCGCCGTCACGCCCGCGCCGAAATCGATCCGGTCGCCCGCCCGCACCCGCTTGGCGTTGCGCAGGAAGGCCTGCCATTGCCGCAGCCCCTGTCTTTTGTGCAGCGTCGCGCCGATCCGCGCCTCGCCACGCATCCCTTCCAACTGGGCTGGGATGACCCTGGTATCGTTGAACACCAGAACGTCGCCCGCGCGCAGCAGGCCGGGCAGGTCGCGCACGATCCGGTCCTGCATCGCGCCATCGCCGGGCACCAGCAACATGCGCGCGCTGTCGCGCGGCGACGCCGGCCGCAGCGCGATATTTTCCGGCGGCAGGTCGAAATCGAACAGATCTACGCGCATGGCGTCATCCGGCGCGAACGCCGCCCGCCTTACTGACCGGGCGTAGCGGGCAGGATCGATGGCACCGCGGGCGCGGGCGCCACCGGGGCCGTCACCGGCGGCTTGCCGTCGCTGTCGATCGATGCTTGCAGGATCACGGTCGGGTTGGCCGGCGGCTCGCCCTGCGCGATTGCATCGACATATTGAATGCCCTCGATCACGCGGCCGAACACGGTATATTTCTTGTCCAGCTGCATCCGCGGCAGCAGTACGATGAAGAACTGGCTGTTGGCGCTATCCTCGCCCTGGGCGCGGGCCATCGACACGGTGCCGCGCAGATGCGGCATCGGGTTGAACTCGGCCTTCAGGTCGGGCATCGTCGAACCGCCGGTCCCGTCGCCCTTGGGGTCGCCGCCCTGCGCCATGAAGCCAGGAATGACGCGGTGGAATTTCAGCCCGTTATAAAAGCCCTGGCGCGTCAGTTCCTTGATCCGCTCGACATGAGCAGGCGCGATGTCGGGGCGCAGCTGGATGCGCACGCGGCCACCGCTCGACAGATCCAGATCCCAGATATTCTGCGGGTCGGCCGGCACGGTGGCGGGCGGCAATTTAGGCGTCAGGTCGGTGCCCAGCGACTTGGCGTTTTCCTGCGCGCGCACGGCGGCTTCCGCCTTTTTCACATCCTCGCCGCCGCCCCCGCCGCCGCCCTGGGCATAGGCCAGGCCGGACGCGGTAAGGGCGACGCCGATCGCAACGGTCTTGAGCGCGCAAGTGAAACGCATGGGGTAGGACTTCCTTGATCTCTTAGGCCGACGGGCAAGCCGCCCTGATAGCGCGCTGATCGCGATTGGCAACTGAACGCAGGCTGAGTAAACCTTAAATCCCGCCCTTGCGGCCGATCTTTTCGACCCGCGCGGCCACCTCGTCGCGCACCGTAGGGCTGACGAATTTGTGGATCGGCCCGCCATAGAGCGCGATTTCCTTGACCAGGCGCGACGCGATCGGCTGCAACGACACGTCCGCCATCAGGAAAACCGTCTCGATCCGGCCGTTGATCTGCTGGTTCATGCCCGCCATCTGATATTCATATTCGAAGTCCGCAACCGCGCGGAGGCCACGGATGATCATGCTGGCATGTTGCGATTCGGCAAAATCCATCAGCAGCGAATTGAAGCCGGTCACGACGATCTCGGTGTCGATGGCCGCACATTCGCGCCAGACCATCTCCAACCGTTCTTCATCGGCGAACATCGGCGACTTGCTGATATTGGTGGTCACGCCGATCACCAGCTTGTCGACCAGCTTCGCGCCGCGCCGGATGATGTCCATATGACCCAGCGTGATCGGGTCGAACGTGCCCGGATAGACGCCGATACGCTGCTTGCTCATGACGTTAGCGATCCCTCTCCACGATATAGTCGGCAATGGCGCGCAGCAGGTCTGCCTCCGCGCCATGTCCGTGCAGGTGCGCCTTGGCCTGATCGACCAACATCTGCGCCTGTTCGCGCGCGCGCGCCGTGCCCAGCAACGACACGAACGTCTCCTTGCCCGCCGCCGCATCCTTGCCCAGCGCCTTGCCCGCCAACGCCGCGTCGCCTTCGACGTCCAGCAGGTCGTCGGCGATCTGGAACGCCAGGCCGATGTCGCGGGCATAGCCGCGCAACCCGGTACGCGCCTCATGCGGCAACCGCGCCATGATCGCCGCGGCCTCCACGCAGAAGGCGATCAGCGCCCCGGTCTTCAGATTCTGGAGCCGCGTGACGGTGGCCAGGTCGAAGCGGGTCTTTTCCGCCTCCAAATCCATCATCTGCCCGCCAGCCATGCCGGCCGGCCCGCTCGAAACCGCCAATGCCCGCACCAGGTCGATCCGCACGAAAGGATCGGGATGCGTTTCCTCGTCGGCCAATATCTCGAACGCCAGGTCGTGCAGGCAATCGCCTGCCAGGATCGCCGCGGCCTCGTCATAGGCTTTATGCACTGTCGGCTTGCCGCGACGCATATCGTCGTCATCCATCGCCGGCAGGTCGTCGTGGATCAGCGAATAGACATGGATGCACTCGATCGCGAGGCCGACGCGCAGCGCCGAATCGCGGGAGATGTTGAACAGGTCGCACGCCGCCTGCACCAACAGCGGGCGCAACCGCTTGCCACCGCCGATCGCGGCATGGCGCATCGCTTCATACAGGCGGGCGCGGGCATCGTCCGGCACCGCCAGCAGCCGGTCGAAGGCGGCATCGATATCCTGCGCCACGCTCGCCGCGCGGTTGGTGACCAACGACGCCGCGGAGACGCCCCCTGCCCCGTTCATGCCCCCCCCGTTCATGAAGCTCAATCCGCGCCGAAGGGTTGCGCGCCGGTCACCGCGCCATTGGCGTCGACCGTCAGCTTTGCGATCCGCGCCTCGGCCGCCTGTAATCGCTCTGCGCACCGCTTGCGCAATTCCTCGCCCTGGGCATAGAGCGAGATCGACTCGTCCAGCGGCACGTCGCCGCTTTCCAGCCGGCGGACGATCGTTTCGAGCGCGCGCAGCGCATCCTCGAAAGACAGGGTTGCGGTATCGGGGGTGGAAATTTCCTCAGCCATGCCCTTGCATTGGCGGCCGCCACGGCCCCGGTCAAGCCCGCGTCGGCCAATTAAGGTGGGCTGGCTCCATCCTGATCCCATCATCCCAATCCGATCATCGCCCGGCCCCGTCATCACCGCGTCATGACGTCATTTCAGGGGACATGGCGGGAACATCGCAGTTTTGCGTTGACGCATCATGTTGCACATGCACATAAAAGGATCGCTATGAAATATTATATCCCCCTGATCGCCGCCGCCAGTATTTCGTTGCTGTCGGCCTGCAACAACAACAAAGAGCCTGAAGTCGTGGGCGGCCCAGCCGATCCCATGGCCGCGGAGCTCGCCAACGCCGCGCCGGTCGAGCTGCCGCCGTCGGTCAAGGCGAACAAGCAGTTCCGCTGCAAGGACAACAGCCTGATCTTCGTCGACTTTATGAGCGACGACAAGACCGCGCTGCTGCGCACCGAAAAGGGCGGCACCGCCACCTCGCTCAAGGCAGCCGAAGCCGGCCAGCCCTTCACCGCCGAAGGCTTCGAGGTCAGCGGTTCGGGCGACGACGTCACCATCACCGTGCCCGGCAAGGGCGCCCAGGCCTGCCACGTCTAAACCGGACACGCCCTTTTTCTGTCTTTACCAGGCCGGACTTCCCCTAAAGGTCCGGCCTTTTTCTTTTAGGGCGCGGCGCGTTTCGATCAGAAGCGGCGATGTTCCCCCTCCCGCTGGCGGGAGGGGGCTAGGGGGTGGGCTTGCGCAAGGGTGCGTGGCCCACCCCGCTGCGACTAACACGCTTCGCGCGTAAGTCTCGCTGCCCCTCCCGCAGGCGGGAGGGGCGTGGTAGGAAACCACGCATCATCGCCGGGCAGAGACAAGCCATCACGTACCTCGCTTCACCCAACCCATTGCCCCTTCGCCACCAATCCACGCACGCCGCCATTGTGATTCCTCCACGCCCCCGCTAAAGGCGCGCACATGTCCAGCACCGCCCCCCAGATCACCCCGGAAGTCGTCGCCGAACATGGCCTCAGCCCGGAAGAATATGACCGCGTCCTGAGCGCTCTCGGCCGCGAGCCGAACCTTACGGAACTCGGCATATTTTCGGTCATGTGGTCGGAGCACTGCTCGTATAAATCCTCCAAAATCCACCTGATGAAGCTGCCGACCACCGGCCCGCAGGTCATTTGCGGCCCCGGCGAAAATGCCGGCGTGGTCGACATTGGAGACGGGCAGGCGGCGATCTTCAAGATGGAGAGCCACAACCACCCCAGCTATATCGAACCCTATCAGGGCGCAGCGACGGGCGTCGGCGGCATCCTGCGCGACGTGTTCACCATGGGCGCGCGCCCGATCGCGAACATGAACGCGCTGCGCTTCGGCCGGCCCGACCATCCCAAAATGCGCCACCTGATCAGCGGCGTGGTGCGCGGCATCGGCGGCTATGGCAATTGCGTGGGCGTGCCGACCGTGGGCGGCGAGGTGAATTTCCACCCCGCCTATGACGGCAATATCCTGGTCAACGCCATGACCGTGGGCGTCGCCGACACCGATAAGATCTTCTATTCCGCCGCCAGCGGCATCGGCAACCCGATCGTCTATGTGGGGTCGAAGACCGGCCGCGACGGCATCCATGGCGCGACCATGGCGAGCGCCGATTTCGGCGACGACGCCGACGCCAAGCGCCCGACCGTGCAGGTCGGCGACCCCTTCACCGAAAAGCTGCTGATCGAAGCCTGCCTTGAACTCATGGCGTCCGACGCGATCGTTGCGATTCAGGATATGGGCGCGGCCGGCCTCACCTCCTCCAGCGTCGAAATGGCGTCGAAGGGCGGCGTGGGCCTCCACCTCAAGATGGACGACGTGCCGCAGCGCGAAACCGGCATGACCACCTATGAAATGATGCTCTCCGAATCGCAGGAGCGCATGTTGATGGTCTTGAAGCCCGGCCGCGAGGATTTCGCCGAAGCCATTTTCAAGAAGTGGGAACTCGACTTCGCCGTCATCGGCCATGTCACCGACACCGGCCGCATGGTGCTGGAGCATAAGGGCGAGATCGTCTGCGACATCCCGCTCGCCCCGCTGGCCGATGACGCGCCGCTCTACGACCGTCCCTCCATGCCGAAGGACGCGTATAAGATCTGGTCGAAGGTCGAGCCGCTGGGCGATATCGCCGAAAGCGCGGACATCGGCGCGGACCTCATCACGCTGATGGGCAGCCCCGACATCGCCAGCCGTCGCTGGATCTGGGAACAATATGATCATATGGTCGGTGCCGACACCGTCCAGCGCCCCGGCGGCGACGCCGCGGTCGTGCGCGTCCATGGATCGAACAAGGGCATCGCGATCAGCACCGATTGCACGCCGCGCTATTGCTATGCCGACCCCTATGAAGGCGGCAAGCAGGCGATCGCCGAATGTTATCGCAACCTGTCCGCCGTCGGCGCGACCCCGCTGGCGGTCACCAACTGCCTCAACTTCGCCAACCCGCAGCGACCCGAAATCATGGCGCAACTGACCGGCTGCCTGGACGGGATGGGCGACGCCTGCCGCGCGCTCGACTTCCCGATCGTGTCGGGCAACGTCTCGCTCTACAATGAATCGAAGGCGACCGGCGGCGGCAGCGCAATCCTGCCGACCCCGGCGATCGGCGGCATCGGCCTGCTGGCCGACGTCAATGTGATGGCGACCGTGGCGTTCAAGAATGAACGCGACGCGATCTGGCTGATCGGTGAAGAGGGCACGCATCTGGGCCAGACCATCTGGCTGCGCGAAATTGCCGGTCGCGAAGCAGGCGACGCGCCCAAGGTCGATCTGGCCGCCGAACGCGCCCGCGCCGACACCGTCCGCGCGCTGGTCGCCAACGGCACCGTCAATGCCGTGCATGACATCAGCGATGGCGGCCTGCTGGTCACGATCGCGGAAATGGCGCTTGCCGGCAAGATCGGCGCGACGCTGGACATCACCCTCACCACCGCTGCCGCCTTTGGCGAAGATCAGGGCCGCTATGTCGTCACCGCGCCCGCAGGCGTCGAGATTGCAGGCGCGATCAAGATCGGCACGACCGGCGGCGACACCGTCGTCGGAGTCGCGCTGGACGCCCTGCGCACCGCCCATGAAGGCTTCTTCCCGGCCCTGATGGACAGCGAACTCTAATATCGCGCGAAGGGGCGGGACGAAAACCCGCCCCTCCCTATTCCCGGCGAAAAATATATTCCGCATCGGTCCAATCGCCGACACGGAACCCATAATCGCCAACCTTCACGAACCCGCGCTTTGCATAGACTGCCTGCGCGCGATCATTGCCCGACCATACGCCCAGCCACACCGGCCCTCCCATGGTCGCGGCCAGCCAATCCAGCGCTACGTCCATCAACGCGCGCCCGATCCCTATCCCTTGCGCCGCCCGTAACGCATAAAGCTGATAAATTTCGCCCTGTGCCGCCGACGCTTCGGGGTGCGGCAATTTGCAAGGACCGACATGCGCATAGGCCAGCAGTCGCTCGTCGTCCGCTTGCGCAACCCAGGTCGCGTGCGAAGGATCGGCCAATTCCCGCTCTACGGTGTCCCGGCCATAAGCCGCCACCTCGAACAGCGCCAGATCCGCAGGGGGATAGGGAATGGCGAACCCGTCAAGAAAGGTTTCCCGAAAGGCGGCCAACTTGAGCGCCGACAGGGCGGCGGCGTCATCGGGTCGCGCGGAGCGAATGGTGCAAGGCGAAACGGTCATGGCGATCCGATCGCACATCACCAGTCGCCGCACAATCTCAGCCCGCCCGCGTCACCCGCGCGAACAGTATCTGATAGCCATCCCCCCCGCCGCCCTCCTCGAACGCCGCCATCACCCGGCGCAGGTCGCGCGGGGTCAGCGGCTTGCGCCCTTCACTCGGCACCACCGCGCCAATCCCCTTGAGATGCGCGATCAGTCCGCGCGCACCGCCGCACTCCAATGCATAGTCCTCGTCAAAGGCGAAGGCGTCCTCATACCCCGCGATCAGCCCGCGCAGATCGCCCAGCAACGGATAGTCCGGCACCCCCGCCACCAGCCCGCACGCCGCATGCGCCGCGCGCCAGCGGGCGAAGCTGCCCTGCCCCATGGTCGAAAAGATCAGGCTCCCGCCCGGCCGCAACAATCCCGCCAGCCGCGCGATCGCCCCGCCCAGATCGTCGAACCACTGGAACGCCAGGCTGGAAAGGATCAGGTCGAACCACGGTCCCTCGAACGGCGGCGCTTCGCCATCCATGGTCATGAACCGTCCCGCGACCAGCCCGTGCGATGCTGCCCGCTCCAACATCCCCGGCGAAATGTCCGTCGCCACCAGTTCCGCGCCGGGCCAGCGCGCCTGGATGGCGCGCGTCAGAAATCCGGTGCCGCACCCGATCTCCAATATGCGCGCCACGCCGTCCGACTTCTGGCGATGGGCAAGGTCCGCGACCAGGCGCGCGGCCAGCCGCTGCGGCCCGGCATGGGCGTCATAATGCGCCGCCGCCGCGCCGAAGGCGTCGCTTATCCGTTGCTTGCGAACGTCGTTCATGGCTAGGCGCATGGCAGAGCTTTGGCCGCTTGGCCAGTATCGACCCGCATCCGCCCGCACAGAACAGGAACCGCCGCCCCATGACCGCTTCCGCCCGCATACCCGCCATGGACGTGCTACGCGGTTGCGCCGTGCTGGGCATAGTGTGGATGAACATCACTGCCTTCGCCCTGCCGCAAAACGCCTATTTCAATCCGGCTGTCGCGGGACCGCCATCGGCCGCGGACATCGCCGCCTGGGCGATCAGCCTCATCTTCGTGGACGGCAAGATGCGCGGCCTGTTCGCCCTGCTGTTCGGCGCGTCCATGCTGCTGCTGATCGACCGGGAGGAGATGGCCGGGCGCGACGGCCGCCGGGCGCAGATCATCCGGGCGGTCTGGCTGTTCGTCCTGGGCTGCGCGCATTTCTTCCTGCTGTGGTGGGGCGACATCTTGCGCGTCTATGCGCTGGTCAGCCTGTTCGCTTTGTTGTTCGTGGGCCTGGAACCCTTCGCCCTCGTCAAGCGCGCCCTGCTCTTCTTCCTGCTCCAGTTCCTGCTGGTCGCCACCTTCATCGCCAGCCTCTACGCCTGGCACCATGCCGCCGCGGCCCCCGACGCAGGCGCCACCCTGCGCGATGGCTATGCCGCCTTCATGGCCGCCCTGGCCGATCCCGCCAGCCCCGGCACATTGGCGGAAATCGCCACCTATCGCGGCGGCTTTGCCGGCATCTTTCAACATAAACTGGCTGGCCTGCCGGGCGACTGGCTCTGGGGCTTCCTCTTCACCGCCTTCGAAACCATGGGCTTCATGCTGCTGGGCATGGCGATGCTCAAGGGCGGCTTCCTCACCGGCCGCTGGGACGCGGCGCAATATCGCCAGACCGCGCGCCATTGCTTCATGATCGGCCTGCCACCCATGGCCGCGCTGGCGATCTGGGTGGCATGGAGCGGCTTTGCGCCCCTGCCGGCCTATGGCGTCGCGCTCGCCTGGTCGCTGCCCTTCCGCATTCCGCTGACGGTTGGCTGGGCCGCGCTCATCCTGTGGCTGCTCGCCCGCCATCGCAGCCATTGGCTGGTCGAACGCCTGGCCGCCGCCGGGCGGCTGACGCTCAGCAACTATCTCGCCACCAGCCTCGTCATGACCGCGCTCTTCTACGGCTGGGGCCTTGGCCTTTTCGCGCAGGTGCCCCCGGCGGCGCTGCCCCTGTTCGTTCTGGTTGGCTGGGCGCTGATGCTTGCCTGGTCAAAACCCTATGCGGCGCGATTCGCCCTTGGCCCCGCCGAATGGCTGTGGCGCAGTCTGATCCGCGGCCAACCGCAAAAGATTCGCAAGAGCGACTAGATTACTATTGCGACCCATTATCAGACACGCTATCTCTGTTTCCAACAGGAGAGTGTCTTCGATGGTCGTCTGCGTGTGTAATGCGATTCGTGAAAAGGACTTGCGGGAAGCCGCGCGCAACGGGGCGGACACGCCTTGCAGCGCCTATGCCCAATATGGCCGCCGCCCCAAATGTGGCCAGTGCGTCTCCTTCGCCCGCACCATCATCGCCGCGGAACGCGCCTCGGCCTGACAGGATTGCGAATCAGCCGCAACCGGCAGTCGCGATCTCCACGCAATAGCGCGGCGAAAAACCCCTGATTTCCAAGGGTTTTGCACTTAACAGCGCGTCTCCGAAACGATATACGATCCGGCGTCCCCCATTGCCGGAGTAAAGCGCCATGAAAGGCGATCTGAAAGTCATCGAATATCTGAACGAGGTGCTCAAGAATGAGCTGACCGCGATCAACCAATATTTCCTCCACTATCGCGTGCTCAAGCATTGGGGCATCGAGAAGCTGGCCAAATTCGAATATGAAGAATCCATCGATGAGATGAAGCATGCGGACAAGGTGGCGGAACGCATCCTCTTCCTCGACGGCCTGCCCAATTTCCAGCTGCTTGGTCGCCTGAAGATCGGCGAAACGGTCGAGGAAATCCTCAAGGCCGATCTCGAACTGGAATATGAGGCGCTGCCCGTCCTGCGCGAAGCGATCGCCTATTGCGAATCGATCAAGGATTTCGTCAGCCGCGACCTGTTCCAATATATCCTCGAAAGCGAGGAAGAGCATGTCGACACGTTGGAAACCCAGTTCGAAATGATCGAACGCATGGGCATCCAGAATTATGTCCAGCTACAGAGCAAGGCGAAAGAGGACTGATTTAACCCCACCTCCGTTCGTGCTGAGTAGGGGCTGAGCGAAGCCGAAGTCCCGTATCGAAGTACCACGCGCTGTCTGCGGTCCTTCGATACGCCATTTGCCCTTCGGTCGTCTTCGACTCCGACCCGCTCGATGGCACTCAGGACGAACGGAGGCGGCTCACGTCTTCAGGCATTAAAGGGGCGTCCTGCATGGGCGCCCCTTTCGCATTACAGCAGCGCTTCGAGCAGCCCGATCAACGGCAGGTCCGCCGGCGGCATATCCAGCGCATACATCTGCGCCGGCTTCAGCCATTTGAGCGCCGTCGCATGGCGCGCCTCCGGCACGCCCTTCCACTTGCGGCAGACATAGAGCAGCAGCAGCAGATGCTTCTGGCCCAGCGCCTCGCTGGCGAAAGTCGCGGGGGCCAGGCAACTGCCATGCGTCTCGATCCCCAGCTCCTCTTCCAGTTCGCGCACCAGCGCCGCTTCGGGCGTTTCGCCCGGCTCCACCTTGCCGCCGGGAAACTCCCACAGGCCCGCCATCGCCTTGCCGGGCGGGCGCTGTTGCAACAGCACGCGGCCATCGGCATCGATCAACGCTACGGCAACGACCAACAGGGGAGGAAAAGCGGGCATATCGGTCCAGTCGGGAGGGGTTTGTTAACCGTGGCTGCTTTACAGGTTCATCGGGGACTGTCTGTAGCGAAACGGGGATTTTATGCGCGCGCTTGTCGAAATCCTGGCCCGATTGAGGCTGATCCGGTGCGAGCGCGGCGCTACGGCCGTCGAATATGGACTGATCATCGCGATGATCGTACTCGCCATGATCGCTGCGCTCAATAACGTCGCAAACAAGACCACGGGCATGTGGAACAACGTCGCGACGGAAGTAACCAAGCATTAACCATCAATATTTGACAGCGGATGGATCGCATTAAGTCTTTCTCAACCGACCTGATCTAATCCGTTCCTTGCTGACCACAAATAATCATGCGGGGCGGCCGGGTAGTTAAACGCTGAAATCCATTTCTAGGGAGACGTCACATGCAGTTCATCCGTAAGATGCTGAAGAATGAAAAGGGTGCCACCGCGATCGAATACGGCCTGATCGCCGCTCTGATCGCCGTCGCCGCCATTGGCGCGATGACCAGCCTGGGCGGCAAGCTCGGTTCGACCTTCAACAACGTCTCGGGCAACCTGAAGTAAGCCCAGACACTTGTCGAATTGAGGGGCGGCGGAAGCAATTCCGCCGCCCCTTTTCGTATGCGCGTAAGAATGCGCTTTTGGCGCGTCCGCACCGGCAACCGAAATGCGCTCTTTCGCGCATTTCGAGACAGACTCTTACCAAGTCACGATCTTCAACCGCTGCCCTGCCCGCAATGCAGCGTTCGCGGCCAGCGCATTCATCGTCAGGAACCGGTCGAGTTGATAATCCGAATAGGCCATGCGTTTGGCCATGGATTGCACGGTGTCGCCCGCCTTGACGGTGACGACATCGACGCGGCGCGGCTTGATCGCCGCCGCTTCCTGCGCGCTCAGCCGCTGCACCGACTGCACCATCGCGGTAAAAGGCCCAAGCCCCTGCCCCGCCGGCGTCAGCAGCAGGAAATGATAGGCTTTCCCGCCGCCGAAATCATAAGCGAAGACGGTCGCATCGACTTGGCTCTGCTGGCTGGTCGCGCGCACCGTGCGATAGGCGGCGGGGATTCCATTGATCGTCGTGCGGCTGATATCGCCCGCCGGCACCCCACCGTCGTTCCCGCTGCCACCCAGCTTGGCGAACACGCCGTCGATATAGGCGGCCAGATTGCCGGTGTAAGCCGCCGCGCCGAACTGCGCCTGCCCGCCCGATCCGGTAATCGACACGGCATCCGCGCCATTTTCCATGCCGAACCCGTTTGGTGCGGCAAAACTCAGCCGCAGGTCGGGATGGCGGAAGCGATTGCCGTCGATCACCCCCTGTTTGGGATCGTCGCCATAGAGCACGCCGTCCACCGCATTGAGGAAGGCGTCGCGGTTGCGCACCTTGCTGGTCGCGCGAGTCGCGGCGGCGGCATTGGCGGCCCGCTGGACGCGGGCGCCGGGATCGGGGTGGGTGCTCGCCCATTCCGGCATCGACCGCGCGCTGCCCGCCACCCGCGCGTCCAGGCTGCTCTGCGCCGCCAGCGACGCCAGCATCCCCGACAGCGCACGCGGATCATAACCGCCCGTCGCCAGGTAACGGATGCCCAGATCGTCGGCCTCATATTCCTGACTGCGCGAAAATTTCAGCGTCAACAACTGGCTGCCCGTGCCGATCCCTTTCTGGATTAGCCCCGCAAAGCCCGAATCGCCCAGAAACGCCCCTGCCAGCGCGCCCAGCAGCGCCCCGCCAATCGCGTTGCGCGTCGCCGCCTTCTGCCGCCGCTGGCCATGCTGGGCCGCGACATGGCCGACCTCGTGACCCAGCACGCCGGCCAGTTCGGCCTCGTCGTTCATCAGCGCCATCAACTGGCGGGTCACATAGACATAGCCGCCGGGGATGGCGAAGGCGTTGTTCACCGGCGAATTGAGCAAGGTGACGGTGAAGTCGCCCTGTGCGTTGGACAGGCCGGACTGCACCGCGATGCGACGCCCGACGCCTTCCACATATTTGGCCTGCGGCCCGGCATAGGGACCGCCAAATTCCTTCAGCAATTCAGGATGCTGCTTCGCGCCACTCGCCTTGTCCTGCGCGCTGATCGACGACACGGTGCGAATCGCCCTTTGCTGCCCGATCACCGCGGGCGCACTCGCCGCGATCACCAGCACGCCGCTGGCGCAGCCCAGCTTCATCTTCCAGTTCATATACCCTCACCCATTGCCGTTACCCCCACGTAACGAACAATCATGACGGGGCGTTCCCGTAAAAGCGAGCGCCTAAACGCGCCATCACCCCATCAGTGACGCCGTATCACGCGCCAATGGCGAGGAATTTATCGGCGCGATCAGTGCGCAGCGCGTCCGCGCCCAACCCGTCGAGCGATGCCAGTTCCGCCTCGATCGCCGCGGCCAGATTGGCGATCGCCGCCACCGGATCGCGATGCGCGCCGCCCACCGGCTCCGGCACGATTCGATCGATCACGCCCAGCCCTTTCAAATGCTGCGCCGTCACCTGCATCGCCGTCGCCGCGTCGCTTGCCTTCTCGGCGGTGCGCCACAGGATCGACGCGCAGCCTTCGGGCGAAATCACCGAATAGATCGCATGTTCGAACATCAGCACGCGATTGGCCGCCGCCAGCGCGATCGCGCCGCCGGAGCCACCCTCGCCCACCACTACCGCGACCATGGGCACGCCCAGCTTCAGGCAGGCTTCGGTCGACCGGGCGATGGCCTCGGCCTGGCCGCGCTCTTCCGCCTGCACGCCAGGAAATGCCCCCGACGTATCGACCAGACTCACGACCGGCAGGCCAAAGCGGTCGGCCAGTTCCATAAGGCGGATCGCCTTGCGGTATCCCTCCGGCTTGGCCATGCCGAAATTATGGCGCACGCGGCTGGCGGTATCGTCGCCCTTTTCATGGCCGATCACCATGACCTTGCGCTCGCCCAGCGTGGCAAAGCCGCCAATGATCGCCTGATCGTCGGCAAAGGCGCGGTCGCCCGCCAGCGGCATGAAATTGTCGAACATGCCCGCGACATAGTCCTTGAAGTGCGGGCGTTCGGCGTGCCGCGCCACCTGCGTCTTCTGCCACGGCGTCAACTTGGCATAAGTGTCCGACAACAGCTTGGTCGCGCGGCTTTCCAGCGTCGCGATCTCGCCGTCGATATTGATGTCACCCACGCTGGCGGTGGCGCGCAGCTCGACGATGCGCGCTTCCAGCTCCGCGATCGGCTTTTCGAATTCCAGAAAACTTACCATGGCCGGAGCGTTAAGGCGCTGGCGCGTCGCCGTCAACGCGGGGATGCGCGATCTTGGGGCTCATCCCCGCGAGCGGATGGCGGCTGTTGACCAGTTCGACCAGCCGCCGGCTGTCGACATGGGTATAGATTTGCGTGGTGCCGATATCGGCATGGCCCAGCATCATCTGCAACGCGCGCAAATCCGCCCCGCCCTCCAGCAAATGCGTGGCGAAGGCATGGCGCAGCACATGGGGGCTGACCCGCTGCGGCGCGATTCCCGCCGCCCCGGCCAGCGCCTTGACCAGTTGATACAGGCGGATGCGGCTCAAATGGCTCTTGCCCGACGGGAACAACCACGCGCTGTCCGCCGGCACATGCGGCAGCCAGGCGGAAACGGCCGCCCGCGCCCGGTCGGAAATCGGCACCAGCCGCTCGCGCGCGCCCTTGCCCTTCAGGATCAGGAAGGGCCGGTCCGCCGCCAGCGCCCGGCGCGGCAACGACATGAGTTCCGTCGCGCGCAGCCCAGACCCATAAAGCAGCTCGATCAGCGCCGCGAGCCGCAGGTCAGCCGCCGCAGGATGCTCCACATCCAGCCGCTCGGCGATATAGGCGAAGAAGCGATCGACCTCCGCCACCGACAATATCTTGGGCAGAGAACGGCGCGTCGTCGGCCGCGGCAAAGCGGCGGAGGGATTGTCGCCACGCAGCCCCTCCTCCTCCAGAAAGGCGTAGAAAGCCCGCAATGCCGACACCTTGCGCGCCACCGACGACGCTGCCAGTTCCGCCCAGGCCGCCGCCAGCGTCCCCAGCCCATCCTTGTCCGCCCCGGCCAGCCCGCCCAGCAGATCGCCCGCTCCGCTCAAATCGGCGCGATAGGCGAGCAACGTGTTGCGCGACGCGCCCCGCTCCGCCGCCATCATCTCCAGAAAGCGGTCGATCAGAATGGCGTCATCCTGTCCCATAGTCAGGTGCGACTGATCGCCTCGGCCGCGATCATCCGCGCTTCAGGGTCCAGCCCCACGCGATGCAGCGCTGCCACGACATGATAGAGATGGGCCGCCGGCAAGCGGCTCCAGTCATTGCCCTGCATGCCCACGGCAGCCAGCAGCGCCACCGTGCCCTTCTCGCCCCGCTGCGCCGCCACGCCGATCGCGCGCGCCCAGCGGCTGTTCGCCCCCAGCGCAAAACCATTATCCTGCGCCAGCGAAGCGGCATCGTTCGCTGACAGGCGCGACAGGCCGGCCAGCGCCGCGATCAGCATCCGGCCCTTGTCCGCCCCGGCGTCGCCGACATAGCTCGACACCCGGCTGCTGTTGATGTCCACCACCGGGCTTGGCGCGCCGACCGCCAGCAAGGCCCAGAATTGCGATGCGCCCGCGCCGTCCAGCTGGCCGATCGCCCGCGCCCAGCGCGCAGCATTGCGGTCGTATCCCGCCGCCAGCATCGCCGCGACCAGATTAGCCGCATCCTGCGCATCGGCCTGCGCCACCGGCAGCGCCGCGGCGGCCCGCGACGTGGCGATCAGGCCCAGATAATCGGGCTTGCCGCCATCGCGCCACCATGTCCGCATCGCGCCGATCCGGTCGCCCACGGTCGATCCGGCATGGGCGGTGCGCAACGTCTCGATCCGATCGGCGACATCGCCCGCCGCATCGCCATCGGTGCCCATCTGGCCATAGAATCCGACCAGCGCCGCGCTGGACAGCACGCCCAGCCGCGCAGCGATCTCCACGCCCGGCCGCCGCTTGACCGCGCTCAACGCAGGCGCGCGCGCTTCCCAGGCGCGAACGTGCGATCCGACCGTGCCATATAACGCATCGGGAATTTCGACATTCAAAGCCGTCGCCAGCCCGAATCGCCACGCCGTCAACCGGTCGACGCCATCCCATTCGATCTTCACCGACCGGCGCGCATTGAACCCGGTGCCGACCACCTTTTCGGCCAGCCGATAATCGATGCCGCGCACGGTCCCGCGCCGCTGCGCCTGATTGAGCGCGCCGCTCGACGTGCCCTGGTCGCCCGACAGCGCCGGGCAGATCGCCCGCGTCATGTCCCAGCCCGGTTCCTTGCTGAATCGCAGCGCGCCTGCCGACAGTGGGCACAGCCCCGCCGGATCGGCGGTCGCCAGATAGGTCTGCATCGCGATCGCATAGAGGCGCGGCGAATAACGGTCGGGATCGACGCTCTGCACCATCAGCCGGGCATTGTCCGCCTCGCCCATGCGCAACAGCAGCCAAGCGCGCTCCGCCGCCCAATCCGCCCCATCGATATCGCGCGGCGTATCGACCGCGCTCAGCAATGTCCGGCGCAGCAGGATGGAGGCCCAGCGCGACACGATCGGCGCGTGCGTCTCCTTCATCAGCGCAGCCAGATATTTGCCCGATTCGCCGCCGAATGCGTCCGGCTCGAACCCGCGCGTCTGCGGCGTCAGCGGTCCGATCCGGTCCAGCGACCGGCGCGCCGTGTCGGGCAGGTCATATTTCGCCTTCTGCGCCGCCAGTTCTTCGGGCGTCAGTTCGGCCTCGGCCGCGTTCTGCGCCGCGTCCACCAGCGACAGGTCGGGCGGCGTGCCCGGATTGAGCGGCTGCACCATCGGCGCAGCGGGCGCGCCCGTCGTGCTGGGCGCACCGGGCGTCGGCCGCACCGGCGGCGGCGCGGGCGATTCGGGCGTATCGCCGAAACCGGGCGGTAGCAGCGATTCGGGCGCCTGCTGCGCGACGACCGGCAACGCCAGCGCCAGCGCAAAGCTGCCCACCGCCCACTTCATGTTACCGCGCGGCCAGCGCATCCGCCTTACTGGCCCAGCTTCTCGGCGGGGATGACCTTCTCGACGCGCTGCTGCGGCTGTTCGCCCCCGCGCGACCAGAAAAAGGCCAACAGGCCGATGACCAGCAGGGCCAAGGCGATGGGGATGATCGGCAGGCTGGAGCCGCGGCGACGCGAACCGCCCTCAAAACTGCTGAAGTTGCGATTATTCTTCATAAGTCCTTGGCTGTGGCTGGCCGGGCATTGAAGGCCGGGCGACAAAGAAAGATGCGATTTGCCTCTGTGACGGGTGGCTGTATAGCCCCGCAAGCCATGCAGCGAAACAGCAAAATCCCGCAGAGCCAGGCCCGGCGCGGTCCCATCGTCCTGGTGGGCATGATGGGCGTGGGCAAATCCACGGTTGGCCGCCGCCTTGCCGCGCGTCTGGGCCTCAGCTTCGTCGATGCGGACGAGGAAATAGAGAAGGCCGCCGGCATGTCCGTGGCGGAGATTTTCGAACGCTATGGCGAATCCTATTTCCGCGACGGCGAACGCCGCGTCATCGCCCGACTGATGGATGGCGCGCCCAAGGTGATCGCGACGGGCGGCGGCGCCTTCATGCAGGATGAGACGCGCCGCCTGATATTGGAAGCCGCCACCGCCATCTGGCTGGACGCCGACATCGACATTTTGGTCGATCGCGTCGCCCGCCGCGACAGCCGCCCGCTGCTGAAAGATCGCGACCCGCGCGTCGTGCTGACGGAGCTGGCCGCGATCCGCAATCCCGTCTACGCGCTCGCGCCCATTCATGTGAAGAGCATCGCTGCCCCGCATGAAGTCGCCGTCGAACGCATCATGGAGCAATTGACCGCATGGCATTAGTCCGCGTCGCGCTGGGGGCGCGCAGCTACGATATCGTCATTGAACAGGGGGCGCTCGACCGCGTCGGCGACAGCCTGGCTCCCTATGCCCGCAAGGGGCGGCTGGTCGTCGTGACCGACGCCAATGTCGCATCGACCCAGTTGCCGCGCCTGCACGCCAGCCTGCGGGCCGCGAACATCGCCATAGAACCGATCATCCTGCCGCCGGGCGAACAGACCAAGAGCTGGCGTCATCTCGAACAATTGCTCGACGCGCTGCTGGCGCTGGAGATCGAGCGCGGCGATCATATCGTCGCGCTGGGCGGCGGCGTGATCGGCGACCTGGTCGGCTTTGCCGCCTCCATCCTCAAGCGCGGCTGCCACTTCGTTCAGGTGCCCACCACCCTGCTGGCCCAGGTCGATTCGTCGGTCGGCGGCAAGACCGCGATCAATGCGAAGGCCGGCAAGAACCTGATCGGCAGCTTCTACCAGCCCGCCCTCGTCCTCATCGACCCCTCGACCCTCGACAGCCTGCCCCCGCGCGAAACCCGCGCCGGCTATGCCGAAGTCGTCAAATATGGCCTAATCGACGATCCCGACTTCTTTGAATGGTGCCACGCCAACGCGCAGGCGCTGCTGGCCGGCGACCCGGACGCACGCACCATCGCGATTCAACGTAGCGTCCAGGCCAAGGCCGCGATCGTCGCTGATGACGAGCGCGAAACGTCGGGCCGCCGCGCCCTCCTGAACCTCGGCCACACCTTCGGTCATGCGCTGGAGGCCGACACCGGCTTTTCCGACACATTGCTGCATGGCGAAGGCGTTGCCGCTGGCATGGCGCTCGCCTTCCGCTATTCCGCGCGCCTCGGCCTCTGCGCGCAGGCGGATGCCGACCGCGTCACCGCGCACCTCAAGGCCGTCGGCCTCCCCCACGACCTATCCACCGCCCATGTGCAGGCGGACGGCGCGGAACTGGTCGGCCACATGCTGCACGACAAGAAAATGGCCGCCGGCACCCTCCCCTTCCTCCTCGCCCGCGGCATCGGCCAGACCTTCCTGTCGAAAGATGTGGCGCTGGACGATGTGGCGGCGTTTCTGGATGCGGATCGCGCGGCGGCCTGAGACGAAGATTCTTAGCCCTCACCCGCTTTTCGCGGGAGAGGGTTGGGTGAGGGTCTTTCTTGCTCAATGGCGCGACCCTGCGGTCCGCTTACCCTCATCCAACTGTGCCTAGCCGGCTACGCCGCCCAGGCTCCATATCCTTCTCCCGCCTGCGGAGAAGGAAGACGGATGGCCCCAAAAATTTCACCCAAACCGCCCTCGGTAATAAGGCTGACATTCCCCTGCATCATTCGACGCCCACTACCGTCCTTGTCAGCGGCATCCCCTACAGATCCCCCTTCTGTCGCCGCTGGCTCCTCCCCTGAACCTCGGCCTCCAGCTTTTAGCTGGAGGCCCTTTTTTTGCCCCTGCTTCACCGACCGGCGCAAGGCACAAAAAAGGGCACCTCGCAGGTGCCCTTTTCGTTCAACCATGAAAGGCTGATTACTTCTTCAGCGTCAGACCGCCGAAACGCTTGTTGAAGCGCGCCACCTGGCCACCGGTGTCCAACTGGCGGTTGCCGCCGGTCCAGGCCGGATGCGACTTGGGATCGATGTCCAGCGCCAGCGTGTCGCCTTCCTTGCCCCAGGTGGAGCGCGTCTGGAAAATCGTGCCGTCGGTCATCTGGACGTTGATCATGTGGTAGGCGGGGTGGGTATCGGCCTTCATGGCATATGCTCCGTAATGTGCCGGTTCCGACCGGCTGTGGATGCGGTAAAATAGCGAAGGCGCGCCGTTAGCGGGTTCGGCGCGCCTTGGCAAGAATAAAGCCCCACCCCGGACCGGGGTAGAGGGTTCATCAATCCTTGGGCGGATCGCTGATCATGGCGACGAAATTGGCTTCCGCGGCCAACTTGCCCTCGATCAGCGCCTTGCCGCTGAACTTGCACACCGCGCCGCGCATCTGCGTCACTTCGACATGCAGGTCGAGCAGGCAACCCGGCTCCACCGGCGTCCGGAACTTCGCGCCGTCGATGCTCATGAAATAGACGAGCTTGCCCGAATCGGCCAGGTTCATCGATTCCACCGCCAGTACGCCCGCAGCCTGCGCCATCGCTTCCACGATCAGCACGCCGGGCATGATCGGCCGGGTGGGGAAATGCCCCTGGAAGAACGGCTCGTTCACCGACACCGCCTTGATCGCGTGGATCGACTGGTTGGGCACCAGTGTCACCACACGATCGATCAGCAGCATCGGGTAACGATGCGGCAGCGCGGCCATGACCCGACGGACATCCATCGGGCCGCGCGCGGTCGTTTCAACCTCTCCCGTCATTGTCTATCAGCGCGACTTGGGCGCCTGCGCCGGAGCCACCGGGGCGGGCGCGGCGGCCTGGCCCTGACGGCCACCGGGCTGCCAGCCAGCCGGCGGGGTGATCGACGCGCTGGGGACCAGGGCGTTGAGTTCGGTGGTGACCGCAGGCGTAATGTCCGCCGTCGCGCCGAAGCTTTCGGTCGCCGCCTTCTTGAACACGATTTCCGACTTGGTCTTGGCGGTCGCGGCTTTCAGCGCGTCGTCCAGCTTGGCGACGATCTGTTCCTCGACATAGGCGCGGGCCAGGCTGATCGGCTGGCTCATGCGCTGCAATTCGGCCTGCCCCGCCTGCTGCGCCTGCTGATATTGCTGATACTGGGTTTCAATCGCCGGGGTCGGCTTGTTCGCGGCGGCCTTCAGCGCGGCTTGCAAGGCGTCGCCCTTGGCCTTCAGGTCCGTTTCGATCGCGGTGCGGCGCGTGTTCAGCGCGTCGATCTGCGGCTTGTAGGTGGTCTGCATCTGGGCGATCGCCGTGGTGAAGGCCGCGCTCTTGGCGACGGCTTCCTCCAGGTCGACCACGGCCAGGCCCTGCTTGGTCTGGGCGACGGCCGGAACGGCAGTCAGCGCGATGGCGGTCATGGGCGCGAACACGAGCGCCGCGGCCTTGAAAATGGTCTTCATCAGAATTGAGTCCCTACGTTGAAGGTGATGAGCTTGTTGTCGTCCCCTGGTTCTTTCAACAGGGCCTTGGCGATGTCGATGCGGAACGGGCCGAAGGGCGAGTTCCAGTTGACGCCAAAGCCCACCGACAGACGCGGCTTGAGCGTGTCGCCGAGATATTCTTCCTCGAAATTGCCGCCAGCAAAATCGAAGTTCGCGCCGCAAACAGGCGCACTCGCGGTGC
This sequence comes from Pseudomonadota bacterium, assembly GCA_040389985.1. Taxonomy (GTDB): domain Bacteria; phylum Pseudomonadota; class Alphaproteobacteria; order Sphingomonadales; family Sphingomonadaceae; genus Sphingobium. Next base: position 342,284 of record JAZJZH010000007.1, on the reverse strand, counting down.
CAGTCGCGCGGACCCTGGTCGAACCTGTTGGCGCGCTGGTGCCCGGATCGCAATAGCCGGCAAAATTGATCGTGCCGGGATTTTTCAGTCCGGCGACGGCGCCAGCATCCATGAAGATGGACGGTCGCAGGCCCATTTCGCGCGCGCCCGAACCCAGCGGAATTTCGACTTCCGCACGGGCGAGATAATAGATCTTGCCGCCCAGCGCATCGTCAGAGACGTTGTTGTTGCCATCGCTGCGAATGTAATTGCCCGTGGCTGCGCCCGCGTCGTTCGTTTCCGCCGTCAAATAATAGCGCTTCACGCGCGGACCGACGCCGCGGATATCGAAGCCGCGAAACTGCGGTTCACCCAGGAAGAAGCGGTCGGTCAGGCGGATCTTGTCCACTTCCTGGCCGGTCGAATCGCGGCGCGTGCCTTCCAGGCTGTGAATATAGCCACCCTCGCCGGTCAGCGAGAAGATGAAGCCGCTGCCCAGCGGGATATATTTCGACGCCGACAAACGGGTGCGGACATATTTCACGCTGCCGCCCAGACCCGCAAAATCCTGGCTCAGCGTGACATTCTGGCCGCGGGTCGCGCGGATGCGGTTGTCGCGCGTGTCATAGATCAGCGAATAGCCGAGCGACGATGTCGTGCGCTTGCCGATCGCGTCGCACAGATAGCGACCCGCCAGCAATGGATCGCACTCGGTCGTGCCATTCCCGTCGGTGTCGGAATAATAAGTGTCTTTGTCCAACGTCACATCGTCGAAATTGAGGCTGTAGCGCAGCGCCAGCGACATATATTCGGTGATCGGCACGCCCGCCCGGATCTGGAAGCCGGTGGTCGTCTGCTCATAGGTGGTGTCGCGGTCGTTGTTGGACAGATAGCGGAAGCTGTTCATATCGCGGCGATAGATGTCGCCGCCCAGCGCGATATTCTTGTCCATGAAATAGGGTTCGGTGAACCCGACCTCGACGGACTTGCTATAGGCCGAATAATTGACCGACGTGCGCAGTTCCTGGCCCTTGCCGCGGAAGTTGCGCTGTGTGATCGACGCCGACACGATGAAGCGTTCCAGCGACGAGAAACCGGCCGACAGCGACAATTCGCCGGTCGACTTTTCCTGCACGTTCGTTTCCAGGATGATGCGGTCGGGCGCGGAACCGGGCTTCTGCTCGACGTCCAGCTTCTCCTGGAAGAAGCCCAGCGAGTTGATCCGGTCCTTGGAGCGCTTGACCAGGAAGCTGTTGAAGGCGTCGCCTTCGGCCAAACGAAACTCCCGGCGCACGACCTTGTCCTGCGTCAGCGTATTGCCGTTGATGTCGACCCGCTCGACATAAACGCGCGGCGCATTGGCGATGCGGAAATTAATCCCCATCGTCAGCGATTCCTTCTCGCGGTTGAAGTCCGGCGACACGTCGGCGAAGGCGTATCCGAACAGGCCGGCCGTCTCGCTCAGCGTATCGACCGTGTCCTCGACCTGCTTGGCGTTATACCAGTCGCCCTTCTTCATCGGCAGCCGCTTGGTCAGCGAATCGCCCGACAGGTCGCGAATGTCGGATTCGACCTTCACATCGCCGAATTTGTAGCGGTCGCCTTCTTCCACGACATAGGTGATGATGAAGTCCTGCTTGTCCGGCGTCAGTTCCGCCACCGCGGAAATCACCCGGAAATCGGCATAGCCTTCGGTCAGGTAGAATTGGCGCAGCTTCTGCTGGTCATAGGCCAGGCGATCGGGATCATAGCTGGTGCCCGACGAAAACAGGCGGAACCAGCGCGACTGCTTGGTCACCATCTGGGTGCGCAGTTCGCCGTCCTTGAACTTGTCGTTGCCGATGATGTTGATCTGGCGGACCTTGGATTTCGGCCCTTCCGAAATCTCGAACACGATGTCGACGCGGTTCTGGTCCAGCTGGACCATCTTCGGCTCGATCGTCGCGGCGAAACGGCCCTGGCGGCGATACAACTCGACGATGCGCGCGACGTCTGCGCGCACCTTGGACCGGGTATAAATCTGGCGCGGGGCCAGTTTGATTTCCGGCCGGATCTTGTCTTCCTTCAGGCGCTTATTACCTTCAAGGACGATACGGTTGATGACCGGGTTTTCCTTCACCTCGACGGTGAGCGCGCCATTGTCGTTACGGATCTGGACGTCGGCGAACAATTCCGTTTCGTACAGGTCGCGCAGGCCCTGATCCAGGCTCTCCTGGCTATAGGGCTGGCCGATGCGCAGCTTGGTGTAGGACAGAACAGTGTCCGGCTCCAGACGCTGGGTGCCGGTGACGGTGATCGCGCGGATCGTGCCGATGGGCGCCGCCACCGACGCGGCGGGCGCGGCCAGAGGCGCTGCGGGCGCAGGAGCCTGTTGCGCCATGACCGGTGCCGAGAGGCCCGCGATCATCGTGGTCGCCAACAAGGCTGCCACGATCGGGCGCTGCCTGTTGCTGATCTTCATCGCTGTCACCCGCTTCACCTCAAAATTCCGATACAATGTTTCCGCCGACACAGACGACGCCAAACCGGGCTTCCCTGCCCGATGCGCGTCAACCGATCAAGCCGGACAGGCTCTTCCAAAGCCCGAAAGACGACAAATCGTTGAAAGTCACCAGCAGCATCATCGCCATCAGCACCGCCAGACCGGACCGATAGGCCCATTCCTGCGCAGCCACGCTGACCGGCCGACGCTGCACCGCCTCGATCCCGTAAAAGAGCAGATGCCCGCCATCCAGCATGGGAATTGGCAAGAGATTGATGAACCCCAAGTTAATCGAGATGAGCGCGACGAGGAAGATGAAGCTCTCAATGCCTAGCGTCGCCGCCTGTCCCGAAACCTGCGCGATCTTCAATGGCCCGCCCAGTTCCTTGACCGAACGGCCGCCAGTGAAAATCTGGCCCATCGTCTCGACCATGGTCCGCACGATCTGCCCGGTGCGCTCGACCGCCACGACCGGCGCACGCAACAGGCTCACCGGCTCGACCACCGGATCGCCGGGCGCCAGGCCCAGCCGTCCGATTTGGAACTTGTTGCCGAACCCGTCATCCTCGGTGACGCTGCCGATCTTGCCGTCGCGGGCAAATGTCTTGCCATCGCGCTCGATCACCATCGCCACCGCTTCACCCGGACGGATCTGGGCATAGAGGCGGATATCGTCGAAGGTCGCCATGTCGCGGCCACCCAGCGACACGATCCGGTCGCCCGCCTTGATGCCCGCGGCCGCCGCCGCGCTGCCCGGCTGCACCATGCCCGCCACCGCCGGCGTCCGGCTTTCGCCATGCACGAAGGCAAAGGTCGCCAGGATCAGGATCGCAAACAGGAAATTGATCGCCGGGCCAGCCGCGACGATCGCGGCGCGCTGCCACAGCGGCTTGGCGGGGAAGCTTTCCGCCCGGTCCTTGGCCGACATTTCCAGCCAGGCCGGATCGGTCATGCTCGCCGCGTTCATGTCGCCCTTGAAGCGCACATAGCCGCCCAGCGGCAACGCCGCGACGCGCCAGCGGGTGCCGCGGGAATCGACCCAGGCGAACAATTCCGGCCCGAAGCCGATGGAGAACGCTTCCGCCTTCACCCCGCACCAGCGCCCGACCAGATAATGGCCCAGCTCATGGACGAAGACGAGCGGCCCGATGACCGCCACAAAGGCGAGCGCGGTCAGCAGGAAACCGGGATTATGGATCAAGCCGTCAATCTTTCCATCACTTGGCCCGCCTCAATGCGCGCCCGGCCGTCAGCCGCCAGCACATCATCGATAACGGCGGGCGTCGCCGCGCTATAACGGTTCAACACTTCCTCTACAATCATGGCGATATCAAGGAAGCCGATCTGCCCGGCCAGGAAAGCGGCGACCGCCACTTCATTGGCTGCGTTCAATATCGCCGGCGTCGCCCCGCCCGCCTCGGCCGCCCGCCGCGCCAGACGCAGCGCCGGAAAGCGTTCCGTATCAGGGGCTTCGAAATCGAGCCTGCCAATGCGTGTGAGGTCCAGCGGCTGGCAGGGCGTCGCCATCCGCTGCGGCCAGGCCAGCGCATGAGCGATCGGAATCCGCATGTCTGGCGATCCCAACTGCGCCAGCGTCGACCGGTCGCGATATTCGACCATCGAATGAATCACCGATTGCGGGTGGACGAGGATCTCGATCCGGTCGAGGCCGACCGGAAACAGATGCGCCGCCTCGATCAGTTCCAGCCCCTTGTTCATCATCGTCGCGCTGTCGACGCTGATCTTGGCCCCCATCGACCAATTGGGATGCGCCACCGCCTGCGCCGGCGTCATCGCCGCCATCTCGTCGCGGCTCTTGGTGCGGAACGGCCCGCCGCTCGCGGTCAGGGTTATCCTTGCCACATCGTCCAAGCTGCTGCCGGCAAGGCACTGGAAAATCGCATTATGCTCGCTATCGACCGGCAACAAGGTGGCGCCGGACGCGGTCGCGGCCTGCATCATCAGTCCGCCCGCCGACACGAGCGACTCCTTGTTCGCCAGCGCCACCGTGCGCCCGGCCTTCAGGGCCGCCATGGTCGGCCGCAAGCCTGCGCAGCCCATAATCGCCGCCATTGTCCAGTCCGCGTCCATCGCCGCCGCCTCGACCAGCGCCTCCTCGCCCGCCGCCGCTTCGATGCCCGACCCGGCCAGCGCGTCCTTGAGCGCCCCATGCAGCCGCGCCTGTCCGATCACGGCGACTGCCGCGCCCATCTCCCGCGCCAATGCCGCCAAACTGTCCACATCGCTGTTCGCGGTGAGCGCGACGACCTTGTAAGCGTCGGGATCACGCCGGATCAGGTCCAGCGTGGACAGGCCGACCGATCCGGTCGCGCCAAAGATCGAAACCCGCTTCATCCGCCCTGCACCAATATGATATAAAGCGAAGCCGCCAGCGGCGCGGCGGTCGCCACCCCGTCCAGCCGGTCCATCACCCCGCCATGGCCGGGCAGCAGCGTGCCGCTATCCTTCACCCCCGCCCGGCGTTTCATGTGGCTTTCCAGTAAATCGCCCAACTGCGCCGCCACCGCCAGAACGCCGCTCGCCGCCGCCAGCTGGATCGGCAGGCCGCCGAAACGATGCAGCAGGAAGCCCAGCACCAGCGCCGCCAGCACGCCGCCCGCCAGCCCCGCCCATGTCTTGGACGGGCTGACCCGCGGTGCCAGCTTCGGCCCGCCGATCGAACGCCCCGCGAAATAGGCGCCAATGTCCGTCGCCCACACCAGCCCCAGCGCCCAGAAAGCCAGCAGCAGCCCATAGGCATAGGGCACCTGCCCACGCAGGAACAGCAAGGCCACGATCGGCAGGCAGACATAGGGGATGCCCAGCGCCAGCTTCAGGCTGCGGCTGGTGAACAGCACGAAGAAAAACGCCGCCGCCCCCGCGATCAGCACCGGCCAATCGATCCCGGCCGCATAGGGGCATAGCAGCGCCAGCGGGATCGACACCGCGAACATCGCCGCCTTGCGCTGCTCCGGGGTCGCCCCGGTCAGGTCGCCCCATTCGCCCTGCATCAGCACACCTGCCACCACCAGCAACGTCCAGAAGATCAGGCCGCCCGACAACAGCGCGCCCAGCGCCACCGCGATCAGCGCGACGCCCACGATGCTGCGGGTCCGCAATTCGCTACTCATGTTGATCACAATCCGCCGAACCGGCGGTCCCTCAATCGGAAAGCGTCCAGCGCCTGTTCCAATGCCCGGCCGTCGAAATCGGGCCACAGCATGTCGGTAAAATACAATTCGGCATAGGCCGCCTGCCACAGCATGAAATTGCTCAGCCGCTGCTCGCCCGACGTACGGATCATCAGGTCCAGCGGCGGCAGGTCGGCGGTATAGAGCGCCCGGTCGATATCGCCCGCGCCGATCGCATCGGCCGCAATCTCGCCCGCGGCCGCCCGCGCCGCCAGCGCCTGCACCGCCTGCACCATCTCGTCCTGCGCGCCATAATTCAGCGCGATCGCGACGATCGGCCCGCTATTGCCCGCCGTCCGCGCCATCGCGCTTTCGATCATCGTCACCAGCGACGGTTCCAGCGCGCGATAATTGCCGATCACGCGCAATCTCACGCCATTGGCATGCATCTCGTCGATATCGGACTGGATGAAATGGCGCAGCAAACCCATCAGGTCCGCGACCTCGCTCGCCGGCCGCTTCCAGTTTTCGGAAGAAAAGGCGTAGAGCGTCAGGCACTCCAGCCCCAGTTCCCGCGCCACCCGCGCCACCTTGCGCACCGCCTCCACGCCAGCGCGATGCCCGGCGATGCGCGGCAGCAGCCGTTTCTTGGCCCAGCGGCCATTGCCGTCCATGATAATCGCGACATGGCGCGCGCCATGGACAGGCGCGACGCTGGTCAGATCGGGCTTGGCTTGTGTGGCCATCAGGAAGACATGCGTGCTTTGGCCGCGAAAGGAAAGCCCCGGCTTACTGGCCGAGGATTTCCTTTTCCTTCGATGTCGCCAGCGCGTCGACATCCGCGATGATGCTGTCGGTCAATTTCTGGACCTCGGTTTCCTTGCGCTTGCGATCGTCCTCGCTGATTTCGCCCTTCTTCTCGTCGGCCTTCAGGCTGTCCATGCCGTCGCGGCGGACATTGCGCACCGCGATGCGCGCGCCTTCGGCATATTTGCTGGCCAGCTTGGCCAGTTCCTTGCGACGCTCCTCGGTCAGGTCGGGGATCGGCAGGCGCAGCGTCTGCCCGTCGGTGATCGGGTTCAGGCCCAGGCCCGCCGATCGGATCGCCTTGTCGCACGGGCCGACATTGGTCTTGTCCCACACCTGCACCGACAACATGCGCGGTTCGGGCGCGGAAACGGTCGCCACCTGGTTGAGCGGCATGTTCGCGCCATAGACGGTGACCATCACCGGATCGAGCAGCTGGATATTGGCGCGCCCGGTGCGCAGGCCGCTCAAATCGCCGCGCAGCGCTTCGATCGCACCGGCCATACGGCGCTCAAGGTCGGACTTGTCATATTGGGCCATGATTAGCTCTCCTGATTCTGGACGATCGTCGCGACACCCTGCCCGGCCAGCACAGTGGCCAGATTACCGGTTTCGCGGATGTTGAACACGACGATGGGAATATCATTTTCGCGGCACAGGGCGATGGCGCTGGCGTCCATCACCTTGAGGTTATCGTTCAAGACCTGATCGAAACTGATGCTGTCATACCGCACCGCATCGGCGACCTTCTTGGGATCGGCATTATACACGCCATCGACGCTGGTGCCCTTGAACAGCGCATCGCAATTCATTTCGGCCGCGCGCAGCGCCGCGGTCGTGTCTGTGGTGAAATAGGGGCTGCCGGTGCCGGCCGCGAAGATCACGATCCGGCCCTTCTCCATATGCCGCTCCGCCTTGCGGCGGATATAGGGTTCGCACACCGACGCCATCGGGATCGCGGACTGGACGCGGGTATCGTAACCCAGCTTCTCCAGCCCGTTCTGCACGGCCAGGGCGTTCATGACCGTCGCGAGCATGCCCATATAGTCGGCGCTTGCCCGGTCAAAGCCCGCCGCAGCACCCGCCAGACCGCGGAAAATATTGCCGCCGCCCACGACGACGCAAATTTCGAAACCGGCATCCTTGGCCGCCGCGATCTCGCCTGCGACACGGGCCACGGTTTCCGGCTCGATGCCGAACTGCCCCTGTCCCATCAGCACTTCGCCGGACAATTTCAACAGGATACGCTTGTAGGCGGGCCGGGTCATGAGCGGTCTGATATCCTTTTGCGAGTGGCGGAAAGCGGCGCGGACCTTAGTCGCGCGCAACCGCAATGCCAAGCGGCGTTTGCGCCGATCCGCCGCCCCGCACGCGAAAGGCGAAATGGCCCGGACATGGCGTGGACATGCTTATTGCGCGGCCGTTCCGATTGATCGCAGCACTCAATCATTGTGACCTGATCAATCAATTGTCCGTCTCTCCCGCCCGTCCCTATCCGCCTGTAACGGCGCCAACGCCTGCATGAACAGGGATATGACGACATGAGACGAACATCCACATCCATATTGGCGCTGCTCTGCGCCGCCGCCCTGACCCCGGCACTGGCGCAGGAACCCGCTTTGCCCACCGAACCGGCCGCGACCACGTCGCCGCGCTGGTGGCCCAATGTGCTGGATCTGACCGCCCTGCGCCAGCATGAGGCGCAATCCAACCCCTATGGCGCAGACTATGACTATGCCAGGGAATTCGCCACGCTCGATCTCGACGCGGTAAAGGCCGACATCCGCAAGGTGCTGACCACGTCGCAGCCCTGGTGGCCGGCCGACTATGGCCATTATGGTCCCTTCTTCATCCGCATGGCCTGGCACAGCGCGGGCACCTATCGCGTGGGCGACGGGCGTGGCGGGTCCGATGGCGGCGAACAGCGGTTCGAACCGCTCAACAGTTGGCCCGACAATGTCAGCTTGGACAAGGCGCGCCGCCTGGTCTGGCCGATCAAGCAGAAATATGGCCGCAAACTCAGCTGGGGCGACCTGATGGTCCTGTCGGGCAATGTCGCGCTGGAGGATATGGGCTTCAAGACCGTCGGTTTTGCGGGCGGCCGCATCGACGCCTGGCAACCGGACGTCGTGTTCTGGGGACCGGAAACGAAGATGATGGGCACCGACCGCTCCAACCCGGACGGGTCGCTCAAGCGGTCGCTGGCGGCCACCACCATGGGCCTCATCTACGTCAATCCTGAAGGACCGGGCGGCAATCATGACCCCATCGGCGCTGCCGCCGACATCCGCCGCGCCTTCGGCCAGATGGCGATGGATGACGAAGAAACGCTGGCGCTGATCGCGGGCGGCCACACCTTTGGCAAGGCCCATGGCGCGCGCAAGCCCGAAGAATGCCTCGGCAAGGAACCCGCCGCGCTCGGCGTCGAAAATCAGGGGCTGGGCTGGCACAATAAATGCGGCAAGGGTAATGCGGAAGACACGCTGACGTCCGGGCTGGAAGGCGCCTGGTCGGCCACGCCCACGCTGTTCACCACCCAATATATCGACAATCTGCTGAACTTCGACTGGGTCAAGACCAAAAGCCCGGCCGGCGCAACCCAGTGGATTCCGACCGATCCCAACGCCGCCGCCCTGGTGCCCGACGCGCATCTCAAGGACAAGCGCCACGCACCCATCATGTTCACCACGGACATCGCGCTCAAGCAAGATCCCGGCTTCCGCAAGGTGCTCGAAAGCTGGCAGAAAAATCCCGACCTGTTCGGCAAGGCGTTCGCCCGCGCCTGGTTCAAGCTGACCCATCGCGATCTGGGGCCACAGGGCCGCTATCTGGGCAAGGACGTCCCCGCCGAAACCTATAGCTGGCAAGACCCGTTGCCCAAATCCGCCATCGCGCCGATCAATGATGCGGACCAGGCAAAGCTCAAGGCGATGGTGCTGGCGTCGGGCCTGACGACGGCCGAACTGGTGCGGACCGCCTGGGCCTCTGCTGCGACCTTCCGCAGCACCGACATGCGCGGCGGCGCGAACGGCGCGCGTCTCCGCCTCGATCCGCAGCGCAACTGGGCGGTGAACAATCCGGCGGAACTGGCCAAGGTGCTGACGAAGCTGGCGACGGTCCAGAAGGACTTTGCGAAGACAGGCAAGCAGGTGTCGATGGCCGACCTCATCATCCTGTCGGGCAATGCCGCGATCGAACAGGCGGCCACCCGCGCGGGCCATGCAGTGCGCGTGCCCTTCACCCCCGGCCGGGTCGATGCGGCGCAGGCCCAGACCGACGTCGCCTCCTTCGCCTATCTGGAGCCCAAGGCGGACGGCTTCCGCAACTTCTACACGCCAAAGGCGGAAGTGGGACCGGCCGAAGCGCTGGTGGACAAGGCGGATGCGCTGAACCTCACCGTGCCGGAAATGACCGTGCTGGTGGGCGGGATGCGCGCGCTGGGCACCAATGCGGGCGCATCGACCGCGGGCATCTTCACCAGCCGCCCCGGCACGCTCAGCAACGACTTCTTCGTCAACCTTCTATCGATGGACACGGTGTGGGCGAAGTCGGCGGCGAACCCGGCCCTGTATGAGGGCAAGGATCGCGCATCGGGCGCAGCCCGCTGGACGGCGACCCCGGTCGATCTGGTCTTCGGCTCGAACTCCGAACTGCGCGCCGTCGCCGAAGTCTATGCCTCCAGCGATGCCCAGCAGAAGTTCGTCGACGATTTCGTCGCCGCCTGGGTCAAGGTGATGGACGCGGACCGCTTCTAAATATGACGACCTTACTCTGATCCGTTCGTCCTGAGTAGCCATTGGGCGAAGTCGGAGTCGAAGACGACCGAAGGGCAAATGGCGTATCGAAGGATCGCGCGCTGCGCATGATGCTTCGATACGGGTCTTCGACAAGCTCAGTCCCTACTCAGCACGAACGGGGTGGGTCACCTCAATGTCATCACGCTTCTAAGCCTCTCGCGGGGTGGCGGCCGGGCCTCTGGTCCGGTCGCCGCCCCGCCCCTTCTATCACGGAATCCCAACCATGACGCTTCGCCCTCCCGGCGCCCTGCCCCTTTGCATCGTCCTGCTTGGCGTCACGCAGCCGGCCTTCGCCCAGCCACCGGCCGATTTCGCCATCTGCGCCGCCTGCCACGCCACGCAGCCCGGAAAATCCAGTTTCGGGCCCAATCTGCGCAGCGTCATGGGGCGCAAGGCCGCCACCCTGCCCGGCTACGCCTATAGCGACGCGCTCAAGGCGTCGGGCGTGACCTGGAACGCCCGGACGCTTGACACCTGGCTCACCGGACCGCAGGCCATGGTCAAGGGCACGCGAATGCCCTTTGCCGGGCTGCCCGATCCGGTCCGGCGGCAACGGCTGATCGCCTACCTCGCCACCCTGCAATAATCCGGCCCATAAACGAAAAAGGGCGCCCCGCAGGACGCCCCTTCCCTTACCCTATGGTCTGTCTTGCGATCAGACGCCGGCGGCGGCCGCGACTTCCGCCGCGAAGTCGCTGACTTCCTTCTCGATGCCTTCGCCCAGCTGGAAGCGGACATAGCTCTTCAGCGTGATCGACTTGCCGGCATCCTTGGCCGCCTTGGCGACGACGTCGGCGACCGGGGTCTTGTTGTCCATCACGAACAGCTGCGACAGCAGGGCCTGCTCCTTGGCGAACTTGGCGACCGCGCCGTCGACCATCTTGGCGACGATCTCGGCAGGCTTGCCCGATTCGGCGGCCTTTTCAGCAGCAATCGCGCGTTCACGCTCCAGCAGCGCCGGATCGATGTCGGCGGCCGACAGCGCCAGCGGGAAAGCCGCCGCGATGTGCATGGCCAACTGCTTGCCCAGCGGCTCCAGCACGTCGGCAGGCGCATCGCCTTCCAGCGCGACGAGAACGCCGATCTTGCCCAGGCCCGGCGCCGCAGCGTTGTGGACGTAGGGGACGACGACGCCCTGGGTCACTTCGACCTGCGCGACGCGACGGACATTCTGGTTCTCGCCGATGGTGGCGATGTTGGCGACCAGCTTTTCAGCGACGGTGCCGCCCGACGGATAGGCCGAATTGGCCAGCGTCTCGGCATCGATCGCGCCGGTTTCCAGCGCGATCGCCGAAACGGTGCGGACGAAATCCTGGAACTGGTCGTTCTTGGCAACGAAGTCGGTTTCGCTGTTCACTTCGACGGCGACGCCCTTGGTGCCGGCGACGGCGACGCCGACCAGGCCTTCAGCGGCGGTGCGGCTCGACTTCTTCTGCGCGGCGGCCAGGCCCTTGGCGCGCAGCCAGTCGGTCGCCGCTTCGATGTCGCCACCGGCTTCGGTCAGCGCCTTCTTGCAATCCATCATGCCCGCGCCCGAACGGTCGCGCAGTTCCTTGACGGCGGCAGCGGTAATCTCGGCCATGTTTCGGCTCCTAATATGAATGTTTCACAATAAGCAGGAGGGCGCGTCTCTTAAAGAGCGCGCCCTAGCCTGTCATTCTTGCAGTCGTGCGACGCGCTTAGGCTTCGGCGACGACTTCTTCAGCGATCGGCTCGTCCATGGCGCCCAGATCGACGCCCGAAGCCTGCTGCGCACCACGGTTGCCCTTGGTGGCGGCGGCGGCGATGGCGTCGCAATAGAGGCGGATGGCGCGGCTGGCGTCATCATTGGCGGGCACCGGGAAAGCGATGCCGTCGGGCGAGACGTTCGAATCGAGGATCGCAACGACCGGGATGCCCAGCGTGTTGGCTTCCTTGATCGCCAGCTCTTCCTTGTTGGCGTCGATCACGAACATGACATCGGGGATGCCGTTCATGTCGCGGATGCCGCCGAGCGACGCTTCCAGCTTCTCGCGCTCGCGAGTCATCTGAAGCACTTCCTTCTTGGTGAAGCCGTGGGTATCGCCCGACAGCTTCTCTTCGAGGGTCTTCAGGCGCTTGATCGAACCCGAAATCGTCTTCCAGTTGGTGAGCATGCCGCCCAGCCAGCGATGGTTGACGAAATGCTGGCCAGACTTGCGCGCGGCGTCCGCGATCGGGTCCTGCGCCTGGCGCTTGGTGCCCACGAACAGCACCTTGCCGCCAGCGGCGACGGTGCCCGACACGAAGTCGAGCGCACGGCCGAACAGCGGCACGGTCTGCGACAGGTCAAGGATGTGGATGCCGTTGCGCTCACCGAAGATGTACGGCTTCATGCGCGGATTCCAGCGATGGGTCTGGTGGCCGAAATGGGCGCCAGCCTCGATCAATTGGTGCATGGTGACGACAGGTGCCGCCATAATAGTTCTCCTTCCGGTTTGACCTCTGGGAATCAGGAACACGGGGAACAGCCTGAAAGGCGTCTCCGGCACCGGATATGGTGATTCCCATGTGGAATGGTCGCGCCTTTAGACGCGGAAAAAAGCAATTGCAAGGGTTGACGGCGTTCCCGAATGAGAACATAAAGGGAACAGACGGAACAAATACGGTTAACGGCCGTTTACACCGTCATAATGAGACATGCCGTGCAAATGGCAAGATGGAAAGTGATCGACCATGTTCACTATAATTGCAGCGACCCTGTTTTCCGCCGCCTTCCTTTTGGCCATGGGCACCATCGTCTGGATGTTCGCCCATTATCACGACAAGATGGTGGCCGCGCTTCAGTTCGAGCCGATCCCGCACAATCCGCCGGTCTATCATCTGCGCATCCGTCGCCCCCGCGCCGCGCAGCCGCTCCGCCGGACGGCCTCGGCCCTGCCAGGCAACGCCCTGGCGGCCTGAGCAACCAGACGCGCTTCCAACCATCACCCCTACATCCGTTCGGGCTGAGCCTGTCGAAGCCCTGTCCTTCTGCAAGACGCAGCGTTTCGCCTTAGCTCAAGCTGTCGGTGGAACAACCTTGGCGCTTTCCCGCTGCCGACGCACTTTGGCGTAAGACATGATCCCGAACGGGATCAGCGCGACATAGACGCCGCAGATCAACAGCAGCGTCAGCCACGGGTCCGTCACCAGCAGCGCCGCCAGCAACCCAGCGAAGGCGATGACCTCCAGCCGGATGCGCTTGCGCAGCCGCAGCGCCGACCAGGTATAGGTCGCGATGTTGGATATCATCAGGAAGGCGATGAAGGCGGTCCAGGGTGCGACCACATACCAGGCGCGGAAAATCTCCTCCCCCGTCACCAGCCACAGATAGAGCGGTACGAAGGCCAGCCCCGCCCCCGCCGGTGCCGGCACGCCGGTCAGGAAGCCCGCCGACTTGTGCGGCTGCTCGTCGGCATCGATCGCGGCATTGAACCGCGCCAGCCGCAACGCGCAGGACAGCGCATGGGCCAGCGCGAATATCCAGCCAAATTTCGGCATGGCGTAAAGCGACCAGAGATAAAGGATCAATGCCGGCGCAACGCCGAACGCGATCGAATCGGACAGTGAATCCAGTTCGGCGCCGAACCGGCTCTCGCCGCGCAACATGCGCGCGATCCGCCCGTCCAACCCATCGAGCACGCCTGCGAACAGGATGGACAGCACAGCCCGCTCCCACTCGCCCGAAATGCCGTACCGCACGCCGGTCAGGCCAAAGCACAGTGCCATCGCCGTGACCGCATTGGGCGCCAGCATCCGCAGGGTGATGCCCCGGCGCAACCCGCGCGGTATGGCGCGCCGCTGGCGACTCACTGCTGGATGCCCGCGATAACCCGCGCGTCGCCTATTTGCCCCAGGATCGTCTCGCCAGCGACCGTCCGCTGGCCCAGGATCACGCGCGGTGCTGTCCCTGCGGGCAGATACACATCGACCCGGCTGCCAAAGCGAATGAGGCCGATGCGCTGCCCCGCCGCGACCATGTCGCCGGGCTTGACGAACGGCACGATCCGCCGCGCGACCAGGCCCGCAATCTGCGTGAAGCCGATGCGTACGCCGTCATGGCGCTCGACCAATATATGCTGGCGCTCATTATCCTCGCTCGCCTTGTCCAGGTCCGCGTTCAGGAACTTGCCCGAAATATAGACGACCGACTTGATCGTCCCGCCAATGGGCGTGCGATTGATATGGACGTCGAACACGCTCATGAAAATCGATACGCGGATCATCGGCTGGTCGCCAAGGCCATTTGGCCCCGCCATCTCGCGCGGCGGCGGCACCCGCTGGATCAGCGTGATGAGGCCATCGGCCGGCGCGATGATCGCCCCCTCGTCCTGCGGCACGGCGCGCACCGGATCGCGGAAAAAGGTAAAGACCCAGATCGTCACGATCAGCATCAACCAGCCCACAATCTCCCACCCCAGCAGGAACAGGACGCCGGTGATCGCGACCGCGATAAGGCCGAATTTCATGCCCTCCGGGTGAACCGAAGGAAACCGCCATTTGACATTGCCGCCTGCGGCAATCGTGATCTCATCATTGTCCATGGTCACCGTCTTTAGGGAGAGACTAATGCCGTGACAACGACCGATCCCGGCCAAGGCTCCCCGCACGGCAGATAACTGCCCCATCGATGGTTGAACATTGCCGCCGCTTTGCCTAGTGCGTCCCCATATTCCACCCAGCAGCAAGAAGGCAAACAGGCGCTATGGCCAAGATCAAGGTGAAAAACCCCGTCGTTGAAATTGACGGCGACGAAATGACCCGGATCATCTGGGAATGGATTCGCGAGCGCCTGATCCTCCCCTATCTCGACATCGACCTGAAATATTACGACCTGTCCGTCCAGAAGCGTGACGAGACGAACGACCAGATCACGATCGATTCCGCCAACGCGATCAAGCAATATGGCGTCGGCGTGAAATGCGCCACCATCACCCCCGACGAACAGCGGGTGGAGGAATTTAACCTCAAGCAGATGTGGAAGTCGCCCAACGGCACCATCCGCAACATCCTGGGCGGCGTCGTGTTCCGCGAACCGATCGTCATCAAGAACGTGCCCCGTCTGGTGCCTGGCTGGACCGACCCGATCGTCGTTGGCCGCCATGCGTTCGGCGACCAGTATAAGGCGACCGATTTCCTGGTCCCCGGCCCCGGCAAGCTGCGCCTGGTATGGGACGGCGAAGATGGTCAGAAGATCGACAAGGAAGTGTTCGACTTCCCGTCGGCCGGCGTCGCCATGGGCATGTATAATCTGGATCATTCGATCATCGATTTCGCCAAGGCGAGCATGAACTATGCGCTCGACCGCAAATGGCCGCTCTACCTGTCGACCAAGAACACGATCCTCAAGGCCTATGACGGCCGCTTCAAGGATCTGTTCCAGCAGGTGTTCGACGCCGAATTCGCCGACAAGTTCAAGGCGGCGGGCATCGTCTACGAACATCGCCTGATCGACGACATGGTCGCCTCCGCGCTCAAGTGGAGCGGCAAGTTCGTCTGGGCCTGCAAAAACTATGACGGCGACGTCCAGTCGGACACCGTCGCGCAGGGCTTTGGTTCGCTTGGCCTGATGACCTCCGTCCTCCTCTCGCCCGATGGCAAGACGGTCGAGGCGGAAGCCGCCCACGGCACCGTCACCCGCCACTATCGCCAGCATCAGCAGGGCAAGGCGACCTCGACCAACCCGATCGCCTCGATCTTCGCCTGGACTCAGGGCCTCGCGTTCCGCGGCAAGTTCGACGGCACGCCCGAAGTCACCAAATTCGCCGAAACCCTGGAACGCGTCTGCATCAAGACGGTCGAGGATGGCGCGATGACCAAGGATCTGGCGCTGCTGATCGGTCCCGATCAGGCCTGGATGACCACGGAACAGTTCTTCGAACAGATCCGCGTCAACCTGGAAAAGGAAATGGCCAGCTGGGCGTAAAAGTCTGGAACTGAACCGCCCCTTCAGGCTTTCAGTACGGAAACGGAACGAGGCGGCGCCGGACACCCGGCGTCGCCTTTTCCATATCTGGTTACCAAACCAGGCACCCACATCCGTTCGTTTCGAGCGAAGTCGAGAAACGCCGCACATATGTTTCTCGACTTCGCTCGAAACGAACGGAGATTGCGATATCTTTCAGACGACAAGGCAGGAGACGAGCCGATGACCACAGCAACCCGCAAACGCCTGGAGGTCCGCGCGGCCGTGCCGACAGACGTGCGCGCGATCATCCGGCTCATCGCCCGCGTCTATCCCGGCATGCCCAATTATTCCCCGGCCACGGTCCGGGGCCAGATCAACAACTTCCCCGATGGCTGCTTCGTCGCCCTCTACGACAATAAGGTCGTGGGCTATTGCGCCACCATGCGCGTCAGCAAGGGCATGGCCTTCGCCCATCATGACTGGGAAGAAATCACCGCCAACGGGTTCGGCACCCGCCACAGCGCGGCGGGCGAATGGCTCTATGGCTATGAAATGGCCGTCGATCCCAGCATGCGGGGATTGCGCATCGGCCAGCGCCTCTATGACGAGCGTAAGGAACTGGCTGAACAGCTTGATCTGCATGGCGTCGTCATTGCCGGAAGGATGCCCGGCTATCTGCGCACCAAGCGCAAGGTGGAAGGCCCCAAAGATTATCTGGACAAGGTCGTCCAAGGCAAGATCCGCGACCAAGTGGTCAGCTTCCAGCTCAAGAACCAGTTCGAACCGCTCGGTGTCCTTGAAAACTACCTGCCCGAAGACAAGCAATCGGACGGCCACGCCGCCCATCTGGTCTGGCGCAACCCCTATGTCGATCCCGACGAAGCGCCCGAAATGCGCGTCCCCCGCGGCGTCGAAAGCGTCCGCCTAGCCACCTGCCAGCTCCAGGCGCGCGCGGTGCAGGATTTCGACGAATTCATCCGCAACATCGAATATTTCGTCGATGTCGCGGCCGACTATCGCTCCGACTTCATCGTCTTCCCCGAATTGTTCACCCTGCCGCTGCTCTCGTTCGAGGCCAAGAAGCTGTCGCCGATGGAAGCGATCGACAAGCTGACCAACTACACCCCGCGCCTGACGAAAGAACTGACGCGGATGGCGCTGGAATATAATATCAACATCATCGGCGGATCGCACCCGACCCGCGCCGATGATGGCGACATCCAGAATATCGCCTATGTCGCGCTGCGCGATGGCTCCGTCCACACCCAGGAAAAAATCCATCCGACCCCCAATGAATCCTTCTGGTGGAACATCAAGGGCGGCGATTCGCTCGACGTGATCCAGACCGACTGCGGCCCGATCGGCGTCCTCATCTGCTACGACAGCGAATTTCCCGAACTCGCCCGCCGCCTGGTCGATCAGGGTGCCCGCATCATCTTCGTCCCCTTCTGCACCGACTCGCGCCTCGGCTATATGCGCGTACGCTATTGCGCGCAGGCCAGAGCGATCGAAAACCAATGCTATGTCGTCATGTCCGGCAATGTCGGCAACCTGCCGAACGTCGACAATATGGACATCCAATATGCCCAGAGCGCGATCCTGACCCCCTGCGACCTGCCCTTTGCGCGGGACGGCATCGCGGCGGAATCGACCGAAAATGTCGAAACCCTGACGATGGCGGACGTGAACCTGGCCGACCTCAGTTGGGCGCGCGCCGAAGGCACCGTCCGCAACCTACGCGACCGCCGCTTTGACCTTTATCATATCGAATGGGACAGCAACCCCGACCACAGCCACGCGCCGAGCGGCGGCCCGGTGCCAGCGGGCGGGCATAATTCGCCGGGGGGTGGCTAATCGCTATCGGCCGGGTGGTGACTGACATCGGTCACCACACTCGCCATCGCCACCACAATCGCCCCCGTCACTGAAAGATCCCGCATCGCCGCCACCGCTGCCATCGCCCCGGCGCTTGCGCGTCAGGTCGCTCCACCACCAAGACGCCAGCAACAGCGCGCCAATGCCAAGAGCGACCCAGACGCTCACTCCACCGTCACCGACTTCGCCAAATTCCGCGGCTGATCCACATCCGTCCCCTTCGCCACTGCGACATGGTAGGCCAGCAACTGCACCGGCACGGCATAGACCAAGGGCGCGATCAGCGGATGTACCTTGGGCATCTCGATCGTCGCCATGCAGCCCTCGCCGGCCGCTGCAATCCCTTCCGCGTCGGAAATCAGCACCACCTTGCCGCCGCGCGCCTGCACCTCCTGCATGTTGCTCACGGTCTTCTCGAACAAAGGCCCGCTCGGCGCGATCACGATGACCGGCACCAGTTCGTCGATCAGCGCGATCGGCCCATGCTTCATCTCGCCCGCGGCATAGCCCTCGGCGTGGATATAGCTGATTTCCTTGAGTTTCAGCGCCCCCTCAAGCGCCATGGGATAATCCGGCCCGCGCCCCAGATACAGCACGTCGCGCGCCGGCGCGATCAGGTGCGCCATCGCCTCGATCTGCCCGTCCCGGCTCAGCGCTTCGTTCAAAGCCGCTGGCGCTTCCGACAAATGCCAGACGATCTCGGCTTCTTCCTCCGGCGTCAGCTTCCCCTTCGCCCGCGCCAGATTGGCCGAAAGCGCCGCCAGCACCGCCAACTGACACGTAAACGCCTTGGTCGACGCCACGCCGATTTCCGGCCCGGCATGGGTGGGGAGCAACAAATCCGCCTCGCGCGCCATCGAACTGGTCGGCACGTTCACCACCACCGCGATGATCTGCCCCTCCGCCTTGGCATGGCGCAGCGCGGCCAGCGTATCGGCCGTCTCACCCGACTGGCTGATGAACAGCGCCAGCCCGCCCGCCTCCAGCACCGGGTCGCGATACCGAAACTCGCTCGCCACATCGATGTCGACCGGCACGCGCGCGAACTTCTCGAACCAATATTTCGCGACCAGCCCGGCATAATAACTCGTGCCGCACGCAACGATGGTGATCCGCTTCACCGCGCCCAGATCGAACTCCATGTCCGGCATGGCGACCTCATTCTCCATCCGGCGCAGATACGACCGCAGCGTCTGGGCGACGACCACCGGCTGCTCGTAAATCTCCTTCTGCATGAAGTGGCGATGATTGCCCTTGTCGATCATCGCGCCGGACACGCCGGAAATGGTGACAGGCCGCTCGACCGGCACATTATCCTTGTCGAAAATCTCCGCCCCGTCCGCCGTCACGACGACCCAGTCGCCCTCTTCCAGATAGGCGATGCGCTGAGTCAGCGGCGCCAAGGCCAGAGCATCCGATCCCAAATAGGTTTCCCCATCGCCATAGCCCACCACCAGCGGCGACCCCAGCCGCGCGCCGATCAGCATGTCGGGATGGCTGCGAAACGCGATCGCCAGCGCGAACGCCCCATGCAGCCGCGGCAGAACCTCCGCCACCGCGTCTTGCGGCGACGCGCCCTGCTCCACCAGTTCGCTCACCAGATGGGCGACGACTTCGGTATCGGTCTGGCTGTCGAAATGGCAGCCCCGCGCCATCAATTCGGCGCGCAGCGACTTGAAATTCTCGATGATCCCATTGTGGACCAGCGCCACTTCGCTGGTCGCATGCGGGTGCGCATTGCTGGTCGTCGGCGCGCCGTGCGTGGCCCAGCGGGTATGCGCGATCCCGGTCGTGCCGGGCAGCGGTTCGTCGCGCAATTCGCGGACGAGATTGGCCAGCTTCCCCTCGGCCCGCCGCCGCTCGATCGCGCCATCATGGATGGTGGCCACCCCTGCGCTGTCATAGCCGCGATATTCCAGCCGCTTCAATCCGTCGACCAGCCGTTCCGCCACGTCGTCCTTACCGATGATGCCGATGATGCCGCACATGTGCCGGAAAGCCTTTCAGAGTGTATAGGGAACGCGGATACCCGGCATCTCTGCCGGGAAATCCTTTGTATTTCGTGTCACAAGAACGCGGCCGCGCAATTGCGCCGTGGCCAGGATGATGGCGTCCGGCGACTTGAGCCTTGCCCTTTCACGGCGCAGCGCGGCCGCCCGATGCGATATCTCGTCATCGATTTCGTCCAGGCCGAACTGCCCCAGAAACATCAACACGTCACGCACGGCCGATTCATTGCCTTTCGACAATATCTCGATCCACGCCATGCGGCTGATCCACATACGCGCGCCGCTGTCGGCTATGCGGGAAATTTCACGATGCGCCGGCTCATGATTCAACAAGGCGTCGATGACGATATTGGCATCGAGACTATAGCCGCTCATGCGCCATTCTTTTTGCCTGCTTCTGCCGCTTTCGTCCTGCCCGCCTTTTTCGTCAGCGCCAGATAATGCGCCCGCTCCTTGTCGTCCTCTTGCGTGAAATATTCGGGTGATGCGGCGCGGACTTCGTCATAATCATCATCCCACGGGCGGGTCCATTCCGCCCGCCGCGCCCGATCATATTCATGCGGATCGACCGACACCCCATGCCGCGCCCACGCGCCGAACCCCTGCTCCAGCCAATCTTTCGATGTTTGCGGACGATAGGCCGAAACCGCCTCCCGCAACACCGCCGCGCGCGACTTGCCCTGCTCGCGCGCCAGCTGGTCGAGCCATTTGACGTCGTCGTCGGGAATATCGGCCAGGAAACGCATGATGCCATGATATCATATCATGATATCAAGTCAATCCGCTCATAGAGGCCGGATCGTCACCAGCCATATATCCGGCGGTGCCAGCATCCGCACCGGCGCGCTGCTCGTCCCCACCCCGCCGGACACGATCATCGTCCGTGCCCCCTCGCGATACAGGCCGCACGCATAGCGGGTGCCATATTTGGACGGAACATAGGTAATCCCGACAAAGGGCAAGGCGATCTGACCGCAATGGGTGTGACCCACCAGCGTCAGAGAAGGCGCATCAGGTAGCAGCGGAAATATATCCGGCCCATGCGACAGCATCACCGGCGCGCCGCCCACCTGTCGCATCGCCGCCAACGTATCGGGCATATCGATCTTGCGGGTGTAGATGTCCCTGAACCCGGCGATGGCGATCGGCCCGCGCCGTGTCGCCCCATCCTGCAACAGGGGGATGCCGATCCGCGCGAAGGCCGTGCGCCAGTCCGCCGCGCTCAGCGCGCGCTCGTTCAGCTTGCTGCGACTGTCATGATTACCCAGCACCGCCACCACGCCCAGCGGCGCGCGCAAACCCGCGAACGGCGCGATGCTGGCCCGCGCATCATAGATGGCCCCGCCCTTGTCATCGCCGATATAATCGCCGCCCAACAGGATCAGGTCGGGCTTAAGCGCATTGATCTGCGCCACGATCCGCGCCATTCGCGCCGGGCTATTATCTGGCCCCGACAGATGCGTATCGGTCAGCAGCGCGACGGTAACGGGCTTGCTCGGCGCATCGGCGGGGAATGGCAACTCCACCTCCGCCCGCCGCACGATCGGCATCGCGCTGGCGTTGAGGAGTAGCCGGACGGAGAAACCGGCCGCCAGTAAAACCAGCGCCAGCAGCGTCCAAAGAATCTTACGCCCTATCCCCATAGTCTACCGTCGCAGCCGCTCACTTAGCCGCTTTCTGCGCCAACATCCGCTCCCGAAAGCGCTTGGCCCATCCCGCCTTCCCGACCTGCTCCGGCCGCACTAGGCACAGCGCATCGGCCTCCACCGGCTTCGTCACCACGCTCCCCGCCGCCACGATCGCCCCGGCACCGATCGTCGCCGGCGCCACCAAAGCGCTGTTCGACCCGATAAACGCCCCCGCGCCAATCTCCGTCTTATATTTGAAGAAGCCGTCATAATTGCAGGTGATCGTCCCCGCGCCGATATTCGCGCCCGCGCCCACGCTGGCGTCGCCGATATAGGACAGGTGGTTGACCTTCGCCCCTTCGTCCAGCCGCGCCTTCTTGATCTCCACGAAATTGCCGACCTTGGCCTTGGGACCGATATCCGCCCCTGGCCGCAACCGCGCATAGGGACCGATCGCCGCGCCACTTGCCACGCTCGCCCCTGCCAGATGCGAAAAGGCGTGAATGACGACATCGTCCGCCACGGTCACGCCGGGGCCGAAAACCACGTTTGGCTCCACCACCACATCGCGGCCCAGCACGGTATCATGGGCGAAAAACACCGTTTCCGGCGCGACCAACGTCACGCCATCGCGCATCGCCTCGGCCCGACGGCGCGCCTGCCACATCGCCTCCACCCCGGCCAGTTCGATCCGGCTGTTCACGCCCGCAACTTCCCATGCGTCCGTCTCGATCACCGCGCTCGTCCCGCCGGGCAGCATGACGATATCGGGCAGATAATATTCGCCGGCCGCATTGTTGTTGCCGATCTGGTCCAGCAGCACGAACAGGTCGGTCGATCGCACCGCCATCAACCCGCTGTTGCACAAAGTCACCGCCCGCTCGGCTTCGCTCGCGTCCTTAAATTCCACCATCTTTGCGATGATGCCCTGCCCATCGGCGATGATCCGGCCATAGGCGGCGGCATCGTCGGGGCGGAAGCCCAGCACCACGGCGCGCGGCTCGTCGCCACGGCTCAACCGGTCCAGCATCGCCCGCATCGTACCCGCGCTCACCAGCGGCACGTCGCCATAGAGGATCAGCACGTCGCCCGCGAAGCCCGCCAGCGCGTCATGCGCCTGCGCGACGGCATGGCCGGTGCCCAGCTGCGCTTCCTGCACCGCCACGATCGCGCCGGTCCCCGCCACCGTCTGCTCCACCTGCGCGCGCCCCGCGCCGACCACCACGACCTGCCGCTCCGGCGCCAGTTCCCCCGCGCTCGCCAGCAGGTGCAGCAGCATCGGCCGCCCTGCGATCGGGTGCAGCACCTTATGTAGCGATGATTTCATCCGCGTCCCCTGCCCCGCGGCAAGGATGATGACGGCCAGCGGACGCGAAGACAATTGGGGGTCGGTCACGATGATTTTCCCGGCAAATATGATGGGCTTGTCCGCTCTCTGCCATGTTTGCCTTGCCTTTGCCACCGCGCACGCGGCATGGCGGCGGCATGACCAGCATCCCTTTCGATATCGTCGGCTTCGACCTTGACGGCACCTTGATCGACACCAGCGGCGATCTCGCCGCCGCGGTCAATTACGCCGTCGGCACGATCGGCCGGCCGGCCTTCCCGCCCGCGGCGATCCACCCTTTCGTGGGCAAGGGCGCAAAGGTGATGCTGGCGCGCGCACTCGACGCATCGGGCGGTTACACCGCCGACACGCTGGACGCCCTCCTGCCAATCTTGCTCGACTATTATCAGCAGAATTTGGCCATCCATAGCGTCCCCTATCCCGGCCTGATCGACGCGATGGACGCGCTGACCGACGCGGGCGTCAAACTCGCCATCTGCACCAACAAAGCGGAACGCTTCACCATCCCGCTGATGCACCAGATCGGCCTGTCGGACCGCTTCGCCGCGATCGTAGGCGGCGACACGGTCGGCGTTGCCAAGCCCGATCCAGCACCCATCCGCGAAATGATCGCCCGCGCGGGCGGCGGCCGCACCATCTTCGTCGGCGACACGATCAACGACATCGCGGGCGCGCGCAATGCCGGCATCGCCAATGTCGCGGTCGGCTTCGGCTTCCTCGACGGCCCCGTCGAAAATCTCGATGCCGACGCCATCATCCACCATTTCGACGAACTCGTCCCGCTGCTGCGGCGCTGGCCTGCATGACGCGCCAGTCATGACCCTGCGGCTGGAACAGGACGGCCCGGTCGCCCGGCTGCTGATCGACCGGCCCGACCGGCGCAACGCCATGACCCAGGCGATGTGGGAAGCCCTGCCCGTCCTCGTCGGGCAAGCCATGGCCGACGAGGCCGTCCGCGTCCTCATCCTCGCTTCCGCCGCTCCCGGCCTCTTCTGCGCCGGCGCGGATATCAACGAATTTGCCACCTGCTCTGCGCAAGCCGACTGGCGCGTCGCCAACCAGGCCGCGATCCGTGCCAGCCAATATGCCCTCGCCCATGCGCCAAAGCCCGTGATCGCCGCGATCGACGGCGATTGCGTGGGCGGCGGTTGCGGCCTCGCCATCGCCTGCGACCTGCGGATCGCCGCGCCCGGCGCGCGCCTGGGCATCACGCCAGCGAAACTCGGCATCGTCTATTCGCTGTTCGACACCAAATTGCTGGTCGACCTGGTCGGCCCCGCCCGTGCGAAGCGCATCCTCTACACCGGCGCGCTCCACAGTGCCGACGAAGCCCTGTCCATCGGCCTGATCGAGGAGATCGCGCCCGATCCCCTCGCCGCGGCCTACACGCTCGCCCGCACCATCGCCGCCAACGCGCAGCACAGCGTCCGCGCGTCCAAGGCGATCGTCCGCCGCATCCTCGAAGGGCAGGCCGACGACGACGCGACGACGCTCGCGCTGTTCCGCGACGCCTTCACCCTGCCCGACTTCGCCGAAGGCGTCGCCGCCTTCCGCGCCAAGCGCCGCCCGGACTTCTGAACCGCTTTTACCGTCGCCCACCGCAAAAAGGCCCGGCGCGAACCGGGCCTCCTGTCATGACGGGCGGGGCAATCAGTTGCCCACGACCGGCCGCATCTCCTTGCTGGCATCGGCATAGCGCTCACCGGTTTCGGCGCGGGCGATGGCGGCGCTGACCGGCGCCTGGACCTGGGCCAGCGTCTTGGCCTTGCACGCCTGCGCCGTGGCCAGATCCATGGAGGAACAGACGCGGCTGGCGGCGCGGGCGATGCGGCTGCGCAGTTGCTGCTGGCCCGCCGCCTGGCGCAGGTCCAGGTCGCCATGATAGACGGCGCTGGTGCGGCCATTGGACACGAAATCCTGCGCGGATGCGGAACCGGCGCTGGCCAGCAAGGCAATGGACGCGACGGCGGCGGCGAATTTGGGTGCTACGAACATGGGCTTATCTCCTCAAAATCTGTTGTGGCCGGCGCGCCGCCTCAAAAGGGGGCTGTACGGAACACCGGGTGCGAACGGGCGGAGCCAGAGGGTCTTTCAGGGGGTCGGCGTCCTGCCCCGTTCGCCTCATCTTGTTACGCTTGCCGCGTGTGCCGCGCCCGCCCGCTTCGACGGAAAGCGATCCGCATCGGCCAACGACAGGGTCACCGACCAAAGGCAGACGACCGCGGACGAACGGCGCGACCAACGACATCCGCGCCCACGCCAACGACATGCGCGCCCACGCCAACGACATGCGCGCGCCATATTGCCGTAAGGGAAAGGCGAATCGTCCGACAGCCAGCGCCAGACGCGAAAACGCCCCCGGCGCAAGGGAAGGCCGGGGGCGTATCCAGATGCTGTCGGGCACCGGATCGGGGTAAAGCTGTCAGGCAGAGACGACGCCATAAGCGCTGAACCGTCGCTTAACGGGCCTTCCGGCACCGCGCTCTACCGATGCCCGCACCATAGCGCGGGAACGCCGATCCCCCCGCCCGCTTCGATGATCCGCCCATGCGCAGCGCCCGGCTACATCCCGGCCGGACCAACGGCCCTCAGCACGCCACCAACGACATTCACCGATCGATCGCAGGCAATCCGGCGGCGACCAGCGCCGCGTCCAGATACAGCGCAAAACCATCGTCCCGCGCCGGCAGCCGCTGCCGCATCCAGGCCAGCGCCACCAGCGGCCGCCACGCCGCCAGCGCCTCCGGCTCCATCCCCGTCACCGCGCGGTATCGTTTGACATAATAGGCCGCCGCCCGGTCGCGGATCTTTTCTTCCCACCATCCGCCGATCTGGCCGCCAGTCTGGCCGGGACCAAAGCGCATCAGCATCTCGGTCCGCACGACATCGGTGGACAATGCCCCGCGCGCCGCGCGCGACCAATCGATCACCGCCAGCCCGTCGGGCGTCACGATCAGAGTGGCCGGGTGCAGGTCGCCATGCGACAGCGCGTCGCCCTCGACCAGCTGCTCCAGCCGGTCGATCGCGGCGGCGCGCAGCGTCTCGCCCACTGGCGCCATCTCGATATCCTCGGCCAGCAACGCCTTGCGGCTGCGCAGGCGCGGCACCTGTTGCGCCTGGATCTGCTGCTGCAACCGCGCCATCTGCGCCAGCGCCCAGCGCCAGCGCCACGGCTGCTGCCGCAGATAGACGAGCAGGTCCGGCCCTGCCATCTCGCTATACACGATCCCGCGCCGATCGCCCATGTCCTCCAGCCCCAGCGCCTCGGCCAGCGGCAGGCCCGTGCCCTGGATCGCCTGCATCAACGCATATTCGCGCTCGACAATGCCGGGGTCGATCCCCGCATGAAACAGCTTGAGCACCCGCCCCCCGTCCAGCCGGAACACCTCGGCGCTCTGTCCGGCGGCAACGAACTGGGACGGATCGGGTAGGCTCATGGCCGCAGCCTCTGCCCTAGCGCGAACGGATTGGCAGTGGGTTTGCGGCGGGATGGGGGCATTGCAGGCGCGTCAGACCGCCGCGGGCAATTCAGATTTCCGCGAAAAATTCGCTGACGATATCCACCTCCTCGTGGATCACCTGCCGCACCCTGACGCCCAGGCCACGCTCTTTCAACAACTGGCACAGCGCGTCCCCGTCGATCAGGTCGATCGCGGGGGCACCGTCCCGCGTCGCCTCCTTGCGCGCATCGGCAGTAAAGGTGCCGGTCGTAATGATAAGCCCCTTGTCCGCCCGCCCCTGCATCGCCCCGCGAAAATCGCGCACGGTAGGGGAGGATACCGACCCAGCATAACGCTTGCACTGGAACAGCACCTGAAAGCTGATGAGGTTCATGCGCAACACGCCTGACCCGTCAATGCCACCATCGCCCGACTTGCCGGTCACCTCGACCCGCACAAACCCGCTTTCGCGCAGCAACCGCTGCGTCAGCCGCTCAAACGCATCGGGCGGCATGGTGCGCAGCACTTTCAGCAGCGCCTCGGACCATTCGGCCTCGTCTTCCTCTGTTGGCTGGTCGTGCAGGATAATTTCTTCGTTCCGGGTCGCAACCGACGCATCGTCGCCGATGGCAGCGGCGGCATCCTTGGCCTTCCGGCGCGCCGCCAGCACGCTCTGATGCACATTATAGGCATCGGCCACCATTCGCCGAATCTTCTCGTCTGGCATGGTCACCGCCTGCCGCCCGTCATCGGTCAGCACCCACATGCCGCGCTTGGGATTATCCACCAGCCCCGGATATTTTAGATAACTGCGCGCCCATGACATACGGTCAGGCACCACCGCCGCGCCGGATGTCGGATAGGTCACCTCCATTTGCTGCGGCGTCATCCCCAGCATCTCGATCAGCGCCTCCTCGATTTCCTCGTTCGTCGCCGATCCGCCATGGGCCTCCAGCACCTTGAGCGTAGGCAGCATGAAATCTTCATGGCGCGGGATTGATATCATCACCGGAGCATCCTTTACCTGCGGTACGAAAACTGACCGTTCACTGCTCTTTGGCGTCATCTGACCCGCTAGGAGCAGGCCCCGCCTGCTCCAAAAACCTGAGATGATATTTCGTCAAAGGCGCAAAATGCGCCTCCATAGACACACGTAACTCTGCTGAACTCTTCACGTTGAGATAATGATCGACCAACCGGCCATAATGCTCGATCTGGCGCGGGAGGCGAGCAGACGGTTCGCGCCTTCGGTCGATTTCCGCGCTCGGCATCACCTGCAAAATCTGGGCGGCCCTTGTGAACGGAATCGGATCTGAAGGCAGGATCGGAACGCTGCCATTCATTAAGGCACATGACGCATCAAAATGATGAAACAGGCTGGCTTCCAGCCGCGTGATGCTATCGCGCTCCGCTGGCCACGCCATTACCCATGCAATCTCCCAGACATCGACCTGTCGATTTGCAATGATATCCGAGCGCGCAGAAGTCAGATGTCGGCGTACACGGCTTTGGATACCATCAACCGATTGCCCGACATAAATCGGTGTTCCATCCAAATCGCAAAGTGCGTAAACACCGATTTGTCGCTCCAAATTGGCGACTGCACGTTCACGATATGTAATCGCCTCCGACTTGAAGCCTTGAATCGCAACGGATTTTGCCATCACATCTCACTAACATGCGCAAATACGTTATGCGACCGCCTTTTGTTGGCGCGTTAAGCCCAGAATTGGCTCCAGAATTGAACGCGCAATATGCCGAACCACCGGCACCGCCACGCCATCGCCCGTCAGATGATAAGCGTCATTATATCTGGCCGGCAGTTCATATTCTTCCGGCAATCCCATGAGCCTCGCCGTCTCCCGCGGCGAAATCAGGCGTGATCGCACCTCGCCATCCTCGATGGTCATGATGATCTGCCGGCTTGACCCGCCCCCCGGCGTGCGCAGGCATCCTGCAACGTCGAACCGCACCTCGGCGCGTTGCACCTTCTTTCCGTTCTCCACGCGCGTCCGCTTGTAGATCGCCCCGACCGCACGCCCCTGATTGGTCATCACAAGGTCGATCTTCGCGCGATTGACCGGGCTCATCATCGCCAACAGCTTCGCCGTCTCGTCCCGATCATGCCAACGCAGGTCCGGGCCGCTTTCAATCAAGTCCGCCAACCGCACGTTGGACGCCGCGGGAACCGGCGGCGCAAACCACAGCCATCGTTGACGCAATCGCTCAGGCAGGGCCGCCTGAGCCATCCTCAACCGTTCAGGATGCCAGCGATCCACAGCATAAGGACTTAATGCTGGCCCTGGAATCTGCACCCGATCATCGATCGCCACCACGAACAAGCGCGGGCGCGATTGCGGCACAAAATGGCGCGCATCTACAACCAGCGCCCCAAGCCAATAACCAGCGTCGCCGACCGACTCGCACAAGGCCGCAAAATCGGCGCCGTCATGCGATGTGAGCAACCCACAAACATTCTCCAGCACAATCGTTTTGGGCTTGCGTCCTTCCGATGTGAGAGACTCGATCAATCGCCAGAAGGGCCAGAATGTACCCGATCGGGCACCTTTCAATCCCGCGCCTGCGCCCGCGAGCGACAAATCCTGACACGGGAACGACGCCCAGACCAAATCGGCCACGCCTGGCAGTTGCGCAGCCGTGATCTGCCCGACGTCACCGACATGCAGGGCGTCATTCCCCCAATGTCGGGCGTATGACTCCGCCTTCTTAGGATCAAAATCATTGGCGAAGAGGCATCGCCACCGCTCGCCCAGTCCAGCGCGCGCCATGCCGCCGCCCGCGAAAAATTCGTAAAAGCCCGGTCGATCGTCCATATCGCCTCTATCCGTGCATTCCATATACAGCGCAACCCATCCTTGCCGACCGGCGGCTGCATCGCCATCTTCCCCATCGTGCCGCAGCCCGACTTGCGGATCAAGAACAAATCTGGAACAAGTTGCCCTTATGAGCCTCACCCACATCTCCGTCCGCGGCGCGCGCGAGCATAATCTCAAGGGCGTCGACGTCGATCTGCCCCGCGACAGCCTCATCGTCATCACCGGCCTGTCCGGCTCCGGCAAATCCAGCCTCGCCTTCGACACCATCTATGCGGAGGGGCAGCGGCGCTATGTGGAATCGCTCTCCGCCTATGCCCGCCAGTTTCTGGAGATGATGCAGAAGCCCGATGTCGAGCATATCGAGGGCCTCAGCCCCGCCATCTCCATCGAGCAGAAGACGACCAGCCGCAACCCGCGCTCGACGGTCGCGACGGTCACGGAAATCTACGACTATATGCGCCTGCTCTGGGCGCGCGTCGGCATCCCCTACAGCCCCGCGACCGGCCTGCCCATCAGCGCGCAGACCGTGTCGCAGATGGTCGATCGCGTCGCCCTCCTGCCCGAAGGCACCCGCTTCTACCTGCTCGCCCCCGTCGTGCGCGGGCGCAAGGGGGAGTATCGCAAGGAACTGGCCGAATGGCAGAAGGCGGGCTACACCCGCGTCCGCATCGACGGCGAAATGATGCTGATCGAGGATGCGCCCGCGCTCGACAAGAAATATAAGCATGACATCGAAGTCGTGGTCGATCGCCTGGCCGTGGAACCCGACATGGGCACGCGGCTGGCCGACAGTTTCGAACAAGCCCTCAAACTCGCCGACGGCCTCGCATTTGTGGACCTGGCCGACGGCGTCGTGCCGGGCCGCGAGGACGAAGCGCAATCCACCGACAAGAAGATGAAGGGCGCCGGCATACCCGCCAACCGCATCGTCTTTTCCGAAAAATTCGCCTGCCCGGTCAGCGGCTTCACCATCCCTGAAATCGAACCCCGCCTCTTCTCCTTCAACGCCCCCATGGGCGCCTGCCCGGCCTGCGATGGCCTGGGCGAACGGCAGGAATTCGACCCCGAACTGGTCGTCCCCAACGAAGCGCTCTCGATCAAGAAGGGCGCGGTCGTCCCCTGGGCCAAATCCAACCCGCCCAGCCCCTATTATATGCAGGTGCTCGGCTCCCTCGCCAAGGAATTCGGCTTCTCGCTCGACACCCCCTGGGCCGACCTGCCCGGCGAGATAAAGCTCATCATCCTCCACGGCACCGGCGGCAAGCCCGTCACGCTCAAATTCATCGACGGCAGGAAGTCCTACGAGGTCAAGAAAGCGTTCGAGGGCGTCATCGGCAACCTCAACCGCCGTCTGCTCCAGACCGAAAGCGCCTGGATGCGCGAGGAACTGGCCAAATATCAGACCGCCATGCCCTGCGAAACCTGCCACGGCGCGCGCCTCAAACCCGAAGCGCTCGCCGTCAGGATCGCGGGCGAGGATATCTCCATCTCCACCCGCCGCTCGGTCGTGGACGCGCTCGCCTTCTTCACCGCGATGCCCGATCACCTGAACGACCAGCAGCAGCAGATCGCCAAGGCCATCCTCAAGGAAATCGTGGAACGCCTCGGCTTCCTCAACAATGTCGGCCTCGATTACCTGAACCTCGACCGCACCAGCGGCACGCTGTCGGGCGGCGAATCCCAGCGTATCCGCTTGGCGTCCCAGATCGGCAGCGGCCTGTCGGGCGTCCTCTACGTCCTCGACGAACCCTCGATCGGCCTGCATCAGCGCGACAATGACCGCCTGCTCGTCACCCTCAAGCGCCTGCGCGACCTCGGCAACAGCGTCATCGTCGTGGAGCATGACGAAGACGCGATTCGCCACGCCGACTATATCGTCGACATGGGTCCAGGCGCGGGCATCCATGGCGGCGAGATCGTCACCCAGGGCACGCTCAAGCAAATCCTCAAGGCCAAGAACAGCCTCACCGCGGACTATCTCAACGGCACCCGCCGCATCGAAGTCCCTGCCAAGCGCCGCAAGGGGTCGGGCAAGAAACTCACCGTCCACAACGCCCGCGCCAACAACCTGACCGGCGTGACGGCGTCGATCCCGCTCGGCACCTTCACCTGCATCACCGGCGTCAGCGGGTCGGGCAAGTCCAGCTTCACCATCGACACCCTCTACGCCGCCTCCGCCCGCGCGCTGAACGGCGCCCGCATCGTCGCCGGCCCGCATGACAAGATCACCGGCCTGGAACATTGCGACAAGGTGATCGACATCGACCAGTCGCCCATCGGCCGCACCCCACGCTCCAACCCGGCCACCTATACCGGGTCGTTCACCAACATCCGGGACTGGTTCGCGGGCCTCCCCGAAAGCCTCGCGCGCGGCTACAAGCCCGGCCGTTTCAGCTTCAACGTCAAGGGCGGACGCTGCGAAGCCTGCACCGGCGACGGCCTTATCAAGATCGAGATGCACTTCCTCCCCGACGTCTATGTCACCTGCGACGTCTGCCACGGCGCGCGCTACAATCGCGAAACGCTGGAGGTGAAGTTCAAGGGCCACTCGATCGCAGACGTGCTCGACATGACGGTCGAGGATGCGGTCGAATTTTTCAAGGCCGTCCCCCCCATCCGCGACAAGATGGCGATGCTCGCCGAAGTCGGCCTGGGCTATGTCAAGGTCGGCCAGCAGGCCACGACCCTGTCCGGCGGCGAAGCTCAGCGCGTCAAACTCGCCAAGGAACTCTCGCGCCGCGCCACCGGCAACACCCTCTACATATTGGACGAACCCACCACCGGCCTGCATTTCGAGGATGTCCGCAAACTGCTCGAAGTCCTCCACGCGCTGGTCGACCAGGGCAATAGCGTGGTCGTGATCGAACATAATCTGGACGTCATCAAGACCGCCGACTGGATCATCGACATGGGTCCAGAGGGTGGCGTCAAAGGCGGCGAAGTGGTCGCGGAGGGAACGCCGGAAAAGGTCGCGAAGGAGCCGCGGTCATTCACTGGGCATTATTTGGCGCCGTTGCTGGGATTGGCGAGTGTCGCGGCGGAGTGAATAGCTATGGAGCCAGAACTTGCGATCTTAAACAATTCGAAGGCTATAGATGGCGCGCCCAATGATCTTCTGACACTATCGAGATCGGTACACCGTCTTCTCGCAGATCGACGGCCTTGAGAATTTTGTTCCCGAATGATGAATGCTTCCAAGACTCGGTTGCATACATGCCAATCACCAAAACATTGGTCTTTTGCGTCAAGCTCCCCGCAGCACCGCCTCTGACTTCGACCGCCCGTTCACACTCCTTCCGTCCACCGAAATTGAATGTCCCGGTGAAGCAATAGCGATAGCCGGTAAAAGCCAGGAGAGGCGCTGGATCACAAAGTGGCAACGAGGTAGATTTTAGAACTTCGCCCAGCTCGAAATCCCGGTTCGAAAAGCTGTTCAACGTGTCCAGCAAATCCCGACATTCATCTTCTTCAGCAATGCCATCGGCCAGCACTCCGTTGATCCGATTGTACAGGTTCCTAATGAGTGGTTGGCCGCTGATTGCCATGTTGGCCGCCAGCCATTTTTGCAAAAACTCAACTTCCGCTTGATTAATCTTCCCGTCGGCTGCGATACCTCGCGCCAAACCGACCAGTTCATCGATTTGCCGTGAAGTTATACGATCCTGACCGAGCATATTGTACGATTGCTCTTCCGACATAACTTGCCCTTTTTTGTAAGATTGTGATCGGAAGCGGAGTTGGTCAACAGCTTATTTTTGATCCGAATTGGCCTTGCATTGAAAAATGCAAAAGCACATATAATTCGGCAGCTTACCCCACCCTCTCCAACCCCAACCACTCCACAAACGGATCGAAATCCCGGTCGCTATACAGCAGCGCCATCCCGTCATGGATGCACCGCGTCGCGATCAGCGTGTCGATCGTCTTGCGCACCGTGATTCCCCGCCCCCGCAACATGCGATAATGCCGCGCCGCCAGCACGGCAATCGCCTGCCCGCCGATATCGACCAGCTCCAGCGCGCCCAGCAACGCGAGCGCCCGCTCCGCATCCCGCTCGCTCGAAAAGCCCTGCAATATTTCGGCCAGGATGAGGTCGCCGATCGCCAGCGGTTCCGTCCCCAGCAGCACATCCAACCGGTCGGTCTGCGGCGTGCCCGTTCCCCGAAAATAGTCGATCCAGACGCTGCTATCGACCAGGATCATGCGGCTACCCCCATAGTCCCTCCGCGTCTCCGCGCCTCCGCGCGATCCAAATGGTCCCGCAAAGCCGCACAGAAGGCCGAGACATCAATCCCGCCGCATCGCATCCAGATCGCCCTGCCAGTCGATCGCCCCGCGCAACGCCCGCAACTCCGCCTGGCGCGACAGCCGCAACAGGGTCTTCAACCCCATCTCCACCGCCTCACGCTTGGTCCGCGCGCCGCTGGCCCGCATGGCGTCGGCGATCAATCCGTCATCAATCACGATATTGGTGCGCATATGTGTATCCTTTGGCAATAATATACACATTCGTTGACACCGGGACAATCCGCCGGACAGCAAGCTAGTCCGATATGGACTATTCCCAGCGCCACACCTTCCCCCGATATGGATAATAACGTGCAGCCCTGCTACATTCTCCCCATGATCAAGCTCACCCCCATCGAGTCCGAATTTGCGACGACTGAGGAAGCGGAAGCCTATGACGCCTGGTTCCGTGCGACGATCGAAGCCAGAATGGCGTCTGACAAGCCCGGCATCCCGCATGACGAGGCAATGGCTCGTATGCAGGCCATCATCGATCGGCGCAAAACCGCCTGATGATGACGCTCATCTGGCACGCCGAGGCGCTGGATGATCTCGAACGCATCATCGGCTTCATAGAGGCGCAGAACCCGGCCGCAGCCGATCGGACCGGCGACGCCATCCGTCATACTGCCGATCGCCTGCCGGACCATCCGTACATGTATCGCGCTGGCCGCGTGCCGGGCACACGCGAAGCTTTGGTGACGCCCAATTATGTCATCGTCTATCGGGTGACTGCGGTCATAGAAATACTCGCCGTCAAACACACCCGCCAGCCCTATCCCTGACCCGCCTGTCGATTTATCCTATTTCGCTGTCCTACATGCCCCTTTTCTGTCCATCCTTCCGGCAATATCCTCAGCCGGAGGCACGCGACCCATGTCCTATCACGACCCCATCCTGCCCACCCCCGCCCCGCAAATCCGCGTCGACGGCTGGAGCCCCGCGCGCCAGCGCCGCTTTCTCGAAGTGCTCGCCGCGACCGGCGTCATCCGCCTCGCCTGCGAAGCCGTGTTCATCACGCCCCGCTCCGCCTATGTCCTGCGCATCCGCCGCGACGGCGCGGCGTTTCGCCTGGGCTGGGACGCGGCGATCCTGATCGCCCGCGCACGGCTGGCCGACACGTTGCTCGCCCGCGCCATCATGGGGACGGAGGAAACCATCCGCCGCGACCCGGACAATCACGAAATCACCCGCCACCGCCACGACAACCGGCTCGCCATGTCGATGCTCGCCCGGCTGGATCGCATGGCCGATTGCCCGGCCGAAGGGTCCGACGCCGCGCTCGCCCGCGTCGTCGCGCAGGATTTCACCGCCTATCTAGACATGCTCTGCCCGGAAGCAGACGCCCAGATGGAAGCCGATCGGCTCAACCTCCCCCGCACCGGCGCGGAGCCGCCCGCGCGGCTGATGGAGGACGCGGTGATGGACGACGGCTCCATGCCCGACACGCCTGCCCCGATAGACACTGAAACCGCCCTGTCCCCCGGCGCATCGGCAGCCCTGTTCGTTGCCGCGCGCATGGCGCTGCACAAGCCGCAAAATCCGCAGTTTTCCGTTGATGATGAACGGTGTGAACTTCGCGACCCGCCGCCCCCAAATCTCGCCGATCTCCCACCGGAGGAAGCCGCCGATCGGCTGCGCGGCATCTGGTGGGACGACCGGCTGGACCGCTGGCGCACCGATTTCCCGCCGCCGCCCGGTTTCGACGGCGACGCCAGCGACGCCATCTACGATGTCGACGATTATGAGCGCGACCTGACGGAGGCGGAGGAAGAGGCGCTCGCCGCCCAGCAGGAGGCCGAACGCCGCCCCTATGAACAGGCCGCGTCCCGCGCCCGCGACGATTTCTTCGGCTTCGTCCTGGCGCAGAACGCGGGGTGCGCGGCGGCTTCGGCCAAGGCGGGATGATGGACAGCGGATGTCTAATCCCGTCAATCGCCATCTCTACGTTCCCCGGCGAAGGCCGGGGTCCAGCTCTGACGTCGGACTGGACCCCGGCCTTCGCCGGGGAACGCGACGGTGCGCGCCCATCTGCACTTCCCGCCTCATCCTCATCCCAACTTGCTTTTTCCCCACCCTTGCCCTAAGAGAAGGTAGCTACAGTCGCAAATCGACGGTTCTCGGCGCTTTGCGGCACCTGTTTCCTTCTTTCCCTGCCCCTTTAGCGATCCGGTGCGACCACACGGGCCGCGCCGCACAAAGAAGGAACTACCATGAGCATCGTCGGAACCGTCAAATTCTTCAACGCCGACAAGGGCTATGGCTTCATCGCTCCCGATGACGGCAGCCCGGACGCGTTCGTTCACATCACCGCCGTCGAGCGCGCTGGCCTGGCCACGCTGCGCGAAAAGGACCGCGTCTCCTATGATCTGGAGCAGGACCGTCGTGGCAAGATGGCCGCTGTGAACCTGCAGCACGCCGAATAATCTGGATGGCGGGCGCCCCGGCGCCCGCCACTCAAACCATGTCCAGATAGACCGACGCGGTCACCAATATCATGGGCAGCGCGATCAGCATGGCGACATTCCAGCGCCGCGATCGCACGAACAACAGGGCGACCAGCAGCCCGATCAGGCCCACCAGCGCCAGCAGCGCCCAGGCGGTCACCGTATCGCTGGGTTCCGGCCCGCCCGATGGCTGGTAAAACTCCAGCAGATTCTGGCCAATGATTATGCCGATATTGGCGGTCAGCACGCCACCGATCACCAACCTTTTGTGCCGATCATACCAATCGTCGAAATCGGGCCATTCCTCCGGCTCGTCGGGAAAGATCAGCGTCGCGGCCAGATAATAGACCCCGACCAGCGCCAGCACCGCGGTCAAAGTCAGATAATTGGCGTCCATCTGCGCCCGTGCCTCGAACGCCGTCAGCCAGAAACTGGTCAGGTCGAGCAGCACGAACAGCCCCAGCAGCGGCGTCAGCCAGCCGATCCGTACCGGCTTCGCCCCCCGCTTGAGCTTGAGCGCCCTTGAAAAACCGCCCAGCACCTCGCTGATCGCCAGTCCCAGCAGCAGCCCGAAAGCCGCGAACACCAGATCGAATCCCGACATTCGGCTCCCCCAACGCACCGTCCGTCGTAAGCCTAGCAAAAGCGACCGTCCAGGCAATGCACCTTGGAACCCGCCGCCTCGCCGCCGGTTATCTCCCCGAACCCGCAACCATGGAGCATGATATGATCCGCACTCTGATCTTCGGCGCAATCGCCGGCTATGTCGGCAAGAAACTTTACGACGAAGGCAAGCTGACCGAATTCAAGAACGATCTGGTCACCCGCTACAACGAAGCCAAGACGACCATCGCTGAAAAGGCCGACGAACTTGATACGTCGCCCACGTCGCCGCTCGTCTCTTCGACCGGCGCGATCAATCGGCCCCTGCCCAACTAACCGACTATTTCCATCCGGCGGCCCAGTCCCCCGCTCACCGCCGGTCACCGCCCGCTCGCTACCGCTCCCCCTCTCGCGGTCGCAGCGGGCGGTTTTCGTTTGCCTGATATTGTTACCGCCACGCAACCACCACCGCTGCGCCGGGTTGTTGAGGGCATAAGCGTAACAAGGAGAGACGCCATGAACAAACCCATCCTCGCCGCAGCCATGCTGGCCATGTTGCCGCTGGGCGCTTGCACATCGGACAATGGCGGCGGTGGCGGTTACGGCTACGATCGTCCCAGCGATCGCCGCGGCCCACCCCGTCATTCCCGCCGTCCCATCCGTGACAATGACCAGATTTACCGCGACAATGACGGCCGCTATTATTGCAAGCGTGACGACGGCACGACCGGCACCATTGTCGGCGCCATTGCCGGCGGCTTACTGGGGAACATCATCGCACCGGGCGGATCGAAGACCCTTGGCACCATCATCGGCGGCGCCGGCGGCGCGCTGGCCGGCCGCGCTATCGACAAAAACGACATCAACTGCGAATGACATAGGAAAGGGCGCGGAGATCACTCCGCGCCCTTTCCTACATCGTCACGCTGGCTTACAGCTTGCCGGTAAGCTCCGGCACGACCTTGAACAGATCGCCCACCAGACCGATGTCCGCGACCTGGAAGATCGGCGCATCCTCGTCCTTGTTGATGGCGATGATGGTCTTGCTGTCCTTCATGCCCGCAAGATGCTGGATCGCACCCGAAATGCCG
The DNA here is from genome assembly GCA_040389985.1 of Pseudomonadota bacterium. Taxonomy (GTDB): domain Bacteria; phylum Pseudomonadota; class Alphaproteobacteria; order Sphingomonadales; family Sphingomonadaceae; genus Sphingobium. The sequence goes on along the minus strand of JAZJZH010000007.1, from coordinate 304,615 downwards.
ACCGCGACATAGACTTCCGGTGCCACGATCTTGCCGGTCTGGCCGACTTGATAGTCGTTGGGGACATAGCCCGCATCGACCGCCGCGCGGCTCGCACCAACCGCAGCACCCAGCTTATCGGCGAGCGGGAAGATGACTTCCTCGAAGGTTGGCCCGTCCTTGAGCGCACGACCACCCGACACGATGATCTTGGCGCTGGTCAGTTCGGGACGTTCCAGCTTGGCGATCTCGGCTCCGACGAAGCTCGACAGCCCCTTATCGCCGGTCGAAGTGACCGCTTCCACCGTTGCGCTGCCGCCGTCACGCTCCGCCTTCTCAAAGGCCGTACCGCGGACGGTTATGACCTTCTTGGCATCCTTGCTCTTGACGGTGGCGATAGCGTTACCGGCATAGATCGGGCGGGTGAACGTATCCTCGCTCTCGACCGACAGGATGTCGCTGATCTGCATGACATCGAGCAAGGCGGCAACGCGCGGCGCGATATTCTTGCCGTTGCTGGTGGCCGGCGCGACGAAGGCGTCGTGATGGCCCATCAGTTCGACGATCAGCGGCGCGACATTCTCCGGCAGCGCATGGCCGAATGCCGCATCGTCGGCGACATGGACCTTGCCCACGCCCGCAATCTTCGCGGCGGCGGTGGCGACGCCATCGACGCCCTGGCCGACGACCAGCAGATGCACTTCGCCCAGCTTGGCAGCAGCGGTGATGGCGGAAAGGGTCGCGTCCTTGACGGTGCCGCCCTCATGTTCAACCCAAACAAGTGTCTTGCTCATGCGGCAACTCCCAGAGCTTTCAGCTTTGCGACCAGTTCATCGACATCGGCGACCTTGACGCCGGCAGTGCGCTTGGGCGGCTCGACCACCTTGAGCGTTTCCAGTCGCGGACTGATGTCCACGCCGTAATCGGCGGGGGTCTTCTGCGCCAAGGGCTTGGACTTGGCCTTCATGATGTTGGGCAGCGACGCATAGCGCGGCTCGTTCAGGCGCAGGTCGGTGGTGATGATCGCCGGGGTCGACAGCTTCACCGTCTCCAGCCCGCCATCGACTTCGCGGGTGACCGAAACGCTGCCATCGGCAACTTCGACCTTCGACGCGAACGTGCCCTGCGGCAAGCCCAGCAGCGCGGCCAGCATCTGGCCGGTCTGGTTGCTGTCGTCGTCGATCGCCTGCTTGCCCAGGATGATGAGGCCAGCGCCTTCCTCTTCCTGTACCTTGGCGAGCAGCTTGGCCACGCCCAGCGGTTCGACCTCATCGTCGGTCTGGATCAGGATCGCCCGATCCGCACCCATGGCGAGCGAGGTCCGCAGCGTTTCCTGGGCCTTGGCGACGCCGATCGACACCGCGATCACCTCGGTCGCCACGCCCTTTTCCTTCAAGCGGATGGCTTCCTCGATCGCGATCTCGTCGAACGGGTTCATGCTCATCTTGACGTTCGCCAGATCGACGCCCGTGCCGTCCGCTTTAACCCGCGGTTTCACATTATAGTCAATGACCCGCTTCACGGGCACAAGGATCTTCATTTTCAACATCCTCCAGTTTCACGCCATCGCCCGCCAACGCGAACAAGGACGTGGGCGGCCCGTTTCCGGACCACCCACGCCCCATGGCGTATCTTGTTAGGTGGGGTCGTGCCTCAGGCCGCCTTCCTCACTTCCGCCACGATCTTCTTGGCTGCATCGCCCAGGTCGTCCGCAGGGACGATCGCCAGGCCCGAGGCGGCCAATATGTCCTTGCCCTGCTGGACGTTGGTGCCTTCCAGGCGCACAACCAGCGGAACCGACAGGTTCACTTCCTTCGCCGCCGCGACGATGCCGTCGGCGATGATGTCGCACTTCATGATGCCACCGAAGATGTTGACCAGGATGCCCTTCACGGCCGGGTCCTTCAGGATGATCTTGAAGGCCGCGGTCACCTTCTCCGTCGTGGCGCCGCCGCCTACGTCCAGGAAGTTGGCGGGGAATTCGCCGTTCAGCTTGATGATGTCCATCGTCGCCATGGCCAGGCCTGCGCCGTTCACCATGCAACCGATGTTGCCGTCCAGCTTGATGTAGGCGAGGTCGTACTTGGACGCTTCGACTTCGGCTGCATCTTCCTCGGTCAGGTCGCGCAGTTCGGCAATGTCCTTGTGACGGAACATGGCGTTGCCGTCGAATGCGACCTTAGCGTCCAGCACCAGCAGCTTGCCCTGCTCGGTCAGCGCGAGCGGGTTGATTTCGATCTGCTCGGCATCAGTGTCGACAAAGGCAGCGTAGAGCGACGAAGCAACCTTGGCCGCCTGCTTGGCGAGGTCGCCGGTCAGGCCGAGTGCAGCAGCGATCGACCGGCCATGATGAGCCTGGAAGCCGGTTGCCGGATCGACCGAGAAGCTGTGGATCTTCTCAGGTGCCGAGTGGGCGACTTCTTCGATATCCATGCCGCCTTCGGTCGACACAACGAACGCGATCTTGCTGCTGCCGCGATCGACCAGCAGGGCCAGGTAGAATTCCTTGGCAATGTCGGCACCGTCGGTGATGTAGAGGCGGTTGACCTGCTTGCCTGCATCACCGGTCTGGATCGTGACCAGCGTATTGCCCAGCATGTCGGTCGAATGGGCCTTGACCTCATCCAGGTTGAACGCGAGGCGCACGCCGCCCTTCGCTTCTGGGGCCAGTTCCTTGAACTTGCCCTTGCCGCGACCACCGGCATGGATCTGCGACTTCACGACATAAAGCGGTCCGGGCAGCTTCTTGGCGGCTTCGACGGCTTCCTCGACCGAGAAAGCGGCATAGCCAGCCGCGATCGGCGCGCCATATTTCGCGAGGAGTTCCTTCGCCTGATATTCATGAATATTCATAGGGGCTGCCCTTTTCGCTGAAATCTGATGTCAGCGGCTAAGCACAGCCAAAAGCGAGGCGCTAGAAAATTTCGCAAAACGACTTTGCAAAATTGCAAAGCGTGTGGTGTCGATCCGGCCTTTCGCGGCCGATACTATCAGAATGCGCAGGCGAGCGCGGATGAGCTGGTAACCGCAAAAATCTCAGGATCCTGTACCGCTCGCACCTCATGCAGCAGTTGATCGACGGACGTTTTGCCGCTGTGAGATTTGCGGAGCGATGCGAACGACTGGAGCTTTCGCAACTGGGCCAGGCTCAGTCGGTCGACCATACGTTCCGCCATGCAACCCGCCATTCGTGGCGAAAGGCCGGCGTCTTCAAGTCCCGCGCGAAGACGTGATTCGGGCGACAAGGCGGTGCAGGCAGACAGAAGGAGAAGGGCGGCCGCCATCAAGGCGCGGGAGGAAATGGAACGCATCGCGCTTTTCATGGCCGCGCCGGGCTGAACAGGGGATAAATGCATCGCTTTGGTAAAGGAAAGAATCAACCATGGATCGGATTTTCGCGGCGATGTCGCACCGGGTCGCCAACTGGGCGGGCCAGCCCTTCGCCTTCGTCCTGGCGCTGAGCACGGTCATTCTGTGGCTCGCGACCGGCCCCCTCTTCCACTATTCCGATACATGGCAGCTGGTGATCAATACCGGCACCACCATCGTTACCTTCCTGATGGTGTTCCTGATCCAGAATGCGCAAAACCGCGACGGCTCCGCCATCCAGGCGAAGCTGGATGAATTGATCCGCGCGGTCGACAACGCCCGCAACGATTTCATCGGCATCGAACATCTGACCGAAGCGGAACTACAGCGCATCAAGGCCGTATTGGAGCAGGAATGCGGGGACGATGACAACCACCGTCTGGCAATAGAAAGGCTGATCCAGCGGCGTTGACCGGAACGGTCAATGCGCGTGGATGATCAGCCGTTCATTTTCCCGCCGATAGGCATCGATGCGTTCGGTATAGCTTTGGGCGAGGCTTTCATAAGCGTCTCGCCCCTTGTCCGATCGGCTGGATTGCGCGCGTATCATCGACATCTGCTGGCGATGCAGCAGGTAATTGACGTCCATCTCCATAGTCGCCCTCCTCCCGTCCAAGTTCGAAGAGATTGGTCGATTGGCCGAGGCTGCATACGACTCGCAACATCAGCCCATATAGAATAGCACTGACATTATCCTTTGGCGAACCCGCTTATCGCCCCGGCGAGGCGGCCGGACGCGCTATCCAGCGCAAAACCACATATCCCGACAGGGCGGACAAGAGCGATCCCAAGAGTATTCCACCCTTCGCTTCCTCGACCAGCAGGGCTTGGCCGGGAAAGGCCAACGCCCCGATGAACAGGCTCATGGTGAAGCCGATGCCGCACAGCATAGTCATGCCATAGACTTGGCTCCAACTCGCGCCGGCCGGCCGCTCCGCAAACCCCAGGCGCACCGCTGTCCAAATCGCCCCGAAGATGCCCAGTTGCTTGCCCAGAAACAGGCCGAGCGCAACGCCCAGCGACAGGGGCGCGAACAGCATCGCCATTGCCTCGCCGCCCAGGCTGAGCCCCGCATTGGCGAACCCGAAGAGCGGAACGATCAGGTAGGCGCTCCAAGGATGGATGGCATGTTCCAGGCGGTGCAGCGGACTATCCACCGCATCGGGCGCGCCAGGCGTGCAGCGCACCGGCACCGTCATCGCGGACAGCACGCCGGCGACCGTGGCATGGACACCCGACAACAGCATCAGGAACCACAGCAAGGCAAAGCCCAGAAGATAGGGCGCCAGCGCCTTCACCCCCGCTCGGTTGAGGCCGTACATGAGCGCCAACACGCCGGCCGCGCCCGCCAGCGCCGCCAGATCGAGGCCATGACTGTAGAAGAGGGCTATGATGGCCACCGCTCCCATGTCGTCGACGATGGCGACGGCGGTAAGGAACAGCTTGAGCGAAGCCGGCGCGCGCCGCCCCAGCAGCGCCAGCACGCCGATGGCGAAGGCGATGTCGGTTGCGGCCGGAATGGCCCAACCATTGCTCAGCGAAGGCTGCCCGGCCGTTACCATGAGATAGACGATTGCCGGCGCGGCCATGCCCGCCACAGCCGCCAGGATCGGCAGGCGTCGCCTATCCCAGGTGGACAGCCCCCCATCCAGAAACTCGCGCTTGATCTCCAGCCCGACCACCAGGAAGAATAGGGCCATCAGCCCGTCGTTGATCCACAGATGGAGCGTCATCGGCCCGATCCGCGACGACAGGGTCGGCCCCAGCGGCGCATGCAGCATGTCATGATAAAGATGCCCGATCCCACCGGGCAGATTGGCCAGAACCATCGCCGCGCCGGCCGCGATCATCAACAATATCGCCCCGCCGGTTTCCCCGGTCAGAAAATCGCGCAATGCGGATCGCGGCGGTCGATTCATCCCTGTCGTTCCTTTCAGCTGCACCCGGACAAGGCTCAAGGCCACGACTGTGCCAATATTTCCAAAGACTTCTGCGCAAAATATGCAAAAGACTTGGAACGACGTGACGCAAATGGCATCCTCTCTCGCATAGACGGATGGGGGTCAAGTCTTGGGAGACATGTTGGCCGCAAGCCTTGTGGCGTTGCACCGCGAAATCCTGCTTTTCGCTGTCGTCGGATTGGCGATCGGCGGGCTGGACGATTTCCTGATCGACATCCTCTTTCTGGCCCGTCGCTGTTGGCGCAACGTCGCCATTTATGCCCGCCACCCGCGTATGACCACAGCGACCCTGCCCGCTTCATCCCGACCGGGCTGCATCGCCATATTCATTCCCGCTTGGCGAGAGGCAGATGTGATCGGGCCGATGTTGCGCCATGCGCTCGCCCGCTGGCCGGACGATAACTATCGGATCTTCATCGGCCTCTATCCCAATGACCCGGAAACGATCGAAGCGGTCGCGCCCATCGCCGCCGGGGAACCGCGCATCATCGTGGGAATCAACCCCAGGCCGGGACCAAGCACGAAGGCGGACTGCCTCAATGTCCTGTGGCGGGCGATGCTGGCGGAAGAAACGCGCACGACCAAAGCGTTCAAGGCGGTCGTGCTGCACGATGCCGAAGATGTGGTGCATGCCGACGAGATTCGGTTGTTCGACTTCATGATCGATCGCTTCGCCCTGGTTCAATTGCCGGTTTTGCCCCTGCCGGGCAAAGGGACATGGTTCGCGCGCGCAATCGCCAATCATTATGGCGATGAATTTGCCGAGAATCATGGGAAAGCGCTGACGGTGCGCGAAGCGCTGGGCGCGTCCATTCCATCCGCCGGCGTGGCATGCGCCTTCGAACGGGCGACGCTTGGCCGCCTGTCCGACCCCGCCCATGGCGGCCCCTTCGACCCGTCGTCGCTGACGGAGGACTATGAAGCGGGCCTGCGGATCGCCAATATGGGCGGGCGCGGCGTGTTCGTGCGTATGCGCGACGCGACCGGTGCGTTGGTGGCGACGCGCGAATATTTTCCGGACAGCGTGCATGCCGCCGTCCGGCAAAAGGCGCGCTGGATGGTAGGGATATCGCTGGCGGGCTGGGATCGCATGGGCTGGCATGGCGGTCCTGCCGAATGGTGGATGCGCATCCGCGACCGTCGCGCCACCATGGCGGCGCTCGTCCTGTTCGCCGCGTATGTGGCGCTGATCCTCTGGGGACTGATCGCTGCTCTGGGCCTGTTCGCACCTTTATTCCCGCCACCGCTGCCGCCCGTCATCGCAGCCCTGCTGTGGTTCAATATGGGGTTGATGGGCTGGCGGAGCGTCATGCGCGCCCTGTTTGTCGGCCGGGCCTATGGCTGGCGGCAGGGATTGATGGCGATCCCGCGCACCGTCATCGCCAACTATATCGCCATATTAGCGGCCCGGCGCGCGGTCTTCCTCTACGCCAAATCGCTGCTGGGCAAGCCGCTTAGCTGGGACAAGACGCAGCATCGCTTCCCCGACCTGAAGACCGATCCATGATCCGCACCGCAAACGGACGGCCGTTGCGTTTCTTTGCCATGGTGATGATGGGTTGGATGGCTATCCGCTTGGCCAGCCAGGAGGCCGTACTACCGCCGGTGCAACAGCCCTATGCAGATGGTCGTCCTGTGCCTGCGCCCGCCCCCGCGCTTCTGCCACAAGCCGTGCTGGCGTCCAGCGCCGTGGCCACCCTGCCCCGGTTAGAAACGCTTGCCTCACAGCCTCTACCCCATATCGCGCCACGAACGAAAACGGAGACGTTCGGGCAACCACCCCCACCACCATCCTCCAATGCCGCCATGCCAGTCGATCTTATGGATTTCATCAGCTTCACCGTAGCGTTCGCCAATCGCCATTATGCAAGCGACCCGGAATATATGAGCCGTTTCCAGACCCCGACAGCCAGCCCTTCTCCGCTCATGACTGAGCAAAAGACGCCGGATCGATGGCGCGCCGCTGCATGGCTGCTGTGGCGCCCCGGCGGCGCGAGGCCAAGCGGGACCGTGCCGACTGGCCAGCTCGGCGGCTCGCAGACGGGACTTCGGGTGGACTACGACCTGACACCGCGCGCATCCAGCAGCGCCGTCGCCTATGGCCGCCTGACACGTGCGCTCCAGCGGCCCACAGCATCTGAGGGCGCAGTCGGATTGTCGATCCAACCGATGCGCGCGATCCCGATCAGCGTCGCGGTCGAACGACGCATCGCGCTGGGCAACGGCGCGCGCAACGCAAACGCCGTGATGGCTGTGGGCGGATTTGGACCTGTGGTGATCGCGCCAGGGGTCGTGGCGGAAGGCTATGGCCAGACCGGCATAGTGGGTTTCCGACGCGGGGATGCTTTCATCGACGGCAAATTCTCGCTCTCCACCCCGCTTGGTCAATCGCCCATCCGCGTCGGCGCGGCCCTGTCGGGCGGCGCGCAACCGGGCGTCAGCAGGCTGGACATTGGTCCGCTAGTGCAGTTTCGCCTGCCTTTGCCGACCGTCGGCGCGCGGATCGCCATCGAATGGCGCGAACGGATCGCGGGAGGCGCACGGCCAGGATCGGGCCTCGCCATCACCCTTGCCGCCGATTTTTAATCGCTGGGCGCCATCGCCGCTTTATATCGCCGCCGCTTGGCGTTACCCCCGACGGGCATGGATCTTTACCTGCCCATAGCCAATCTATCGGTCAACGCGCTTGTCATTATCGGCCTGGGCGGCGTCGTCGGGCTGCTGTCCGGCATGTTCGGCGTCGGCGGCGGATTCCTGACGACGCCGTTGCTGATCTTCTACGGCATCCCGCCCACCGTCGCCGCCGCTTCCGCCGCTTCGCAGGTGACGGGTGCCAGCGTTTCGGGCGTGTTCACCCATATGGCGCGCGGCACCGTCGATTTCCGCATGGGCGGCGTGCTGATCGCGGGCGGCGTGGTCGGGGCCGGCATGGGCGTCTTCATTTTCCGCCTGCTGCAATATCTGGGTCAGATCGATACCGTCATCGGCATCCTCTATGTCCTGATGCTCGGTGGCATCGGCGCGCTGATGGCCAAGGAATCGATCCAGGCGCTGGTGGCGCTGAAAACCGGCAAGCGCCCTCCCGCGCGCAAGCGACGGCATCATCCTCTGGTTGCCGCGCTGCCAATGCGCTGGCGTTTCTACCGCTCCGGCCTCTATATCTCGCCACTGGCGCCCCTGTTGCTGGGCATGGCAACCGGCATATTAACGATGTTGCTGGGCGTGGGCGGCGGCTTCATCCTGGTGCCCGCCATGCTGTACCTGCTGGGGATGGCGACGCAGTCGGTGGTCGGCACATCGCTGTTCCAGATCTTGTTCGTGACCATGGCGACGACGATGATGCACGCGATGACGACCAAGGCGGTAGACCTGGTGCTGGCGCTGCTGCTGCTGATCGGCAGCGTCGTCGGCGCGCAGGTCGGCACCCGCATTTCCATGTCGATCCGCCCTGAATATCTGCGCATCCTGCTCGCCGCGATTGTGTTGTTCGTCGCGGCGCGCATGGCGCTGGGGTTGGGATTTCGTCCCGACGAAATCTACACGATTGAGGTAAGCTGATGCGTCGCTGGCGCGCCTTGCTGGCCCTCCCTGCCGCGCTGGCGCTGATCGGGGCGGACGAACCGCAACTGGTGCCCGACGTGTCGCAGCGCGAAGTCGTGATCCAGTACAGCTTCACCGGCGCCGATCTGCTGCTGTTCGGCGCGATCGTCTATCCCGACGGGCGACGCCCCGACAAGCCGGCTGACATCGTCGTCGTGCTCAAGGGGCCGGAACAGTCGATCACCATGCGCGAAAAGCAGAAGGTGGCCGGCATATGGGTCAATGCCGATACCGCCCGCTTCCGCTCCGCGCCCAGCTTCTACGCCATGGCCTCGTCGCGCCCGATCGATCGGATCGTGGATGAACGCACCGCCGCCATCTACGAATTGGGCGTGGACAAGCTGCAACTCTCGCCTTCTTCGCTCAACGAGAGCGCGGAATTGTCGCGCTTTCAATCCGGCCTGGTCGATTTGCGGGCGCGGTCGGGCCTGTTCGTTGAGCGACCCGGCACGGTCGAGATTACCGACGGCGTTCTCTATCGCGCGCGCCTGCCGCTGTCGGCGCGCGTCATCGTGGGCGATTATACCGCCGAAACCTTCCTGGTACAGGACGGACGGGTGGTCGCCGCTGCGGTGCGCGACATCACGGTACGCAAATCCGGGTTCGAACAGTTCATCGCCAGCGCGGCCGAACATTGGTCCTTCGTCTATGGGCTGGTCGCGATCGCCATGGCCGTGGGCATGGGTTGGGCGGCCGGCGCCATCGCCAGACGCATCTGAAAAGGCCAATCCTCATTCTTTGGATCAAGCCAATTGCCCACACCCCAATAGTCCGACTAAAATAGCGCAACATGGGTCGAGGGGGGACGGGACGATGACAGACACAGCCATACGAGCGGGCGCTGACCCTTTTCCCAACCTGGCACAGCGCAGCCATGCCCTACGCGCTTCGCTCTCGCGCGAAATGCACGTGCGCAAGATGCCGCGGCTCGATACGCCCGCGCGCGCCGTGCAGTTCATGATGATCGTCAATGAGCAGGAAGCGCGGGACAGCGTCGCTGCGCTCCGCAACCTCGTACCCGATGATGGCCCCGTCCCTGATGCTAGCGACCGCTTCTTCGCGTGTCGCGTCGGCGCGCTCGGCTTTTCCTGGGAACGGCACAGCGAGTTCATCACCTATAGCTTCATCGCAGACGGCTATGGCGAACCGTTCGACCTGTCGCCCTTCCTGCCCGTGTCGCACTGGATCGACCGACTGCCGGGCCAAGTCATCCGATCGACCCAGATCGCCTTGACGAAGAATGAGCCATCCAACGCGACGATCGCCACCTATTTCGCGTCCGACGACCTCATCATCTCCGACGTCGCCCAATGCCGGGCGCGCGTCTGGGGCGATTTCCGCCTGCATGACAATGGCTTTGGCCGCCTGCTCATTCAGGATCGCGGGCTGGAAGGGGCGGAAGCCTCGCTGCTGGTGCAACGATTGCAGGAACTGGGCAATTATCGGAAGATCGCTTTGCTCGGCCTGCCCGAAGCGCAACAGGCGACCCCCCTCCTTGCGACCTTGGAGCAGCGCCTGACCGGCGTAACCGCCTGCGTCGCAGAACCGCAGGCGGATGCCGACGCCGTGCTGGAGGATCTATCGTCACTTAGCGCCGAACTGGCACAGATCGTCGCGCGCACCCGCTATCGCATGAGCGCCACCCATGCCTATGCGGAACTATGCTTCGACCGCATCCGCCGTCTGGATGTTGCGCCGGTGCGCGGCTATCGCTCGCTCGACGATTTTACCGAGCGGCGGCTGCTGCCGGCGATGCGGACTTGCGATGCCTTTAGCCGGCGGCTGGAAGATCTGTCACAGCGCACCGCCTGGACCAGCGCGATGCTGCGCACGCGGGTCGATACCGCTCTGGCGCGCCGCAATCGCGACTTGTTGGCATCGATGGACCGACGCACCGGGCTGCAACTGCGCCTTCAGCATACGGTCGAGGGGCTGTCGGTGGTGGCAATCAGCTACTATGCGCTGGGCTTGTGGCATTATCTCAAGGAAGCGATCGAGCATCAGGGCGCGCATCTACCCGGCTGGATCGACCTGGCCCTTATCCCCGCGATCGTCGCGGCGGTTTTCCTGGGTCTGCGTCAGATCAAGAAGGTGAAGCGCCCGCCATCCTTGCAGGACGGCGAGGCGCTCGATCATTAGGGCTTATTCGGCCAGCAACTGCACCGGACCAATCAGGCCGGACGGACGCAGCGGCGCGTCGGACCGATAGGTCGGCGCGGCGGTGAAGGTGATTTTTTCCGCGCCGGGCTGCTGGTCGCCGATCAGGCGATTGACCCACAGGTTCGCGACCTTGACCTCCAACTGGTTGTTGCCCGGCTTCACCAGCTTGCCGATGTCGAGCCGATAGGGGGCAAACCAGGTCGTACCGGCCAATTGACCATTGACCCGCACCTCGGCGAGATCCCCGATCTTGCCCAGATCGATCCACAGCGACGCGCCGGACTTCAGCGCCTTCGGCACAGTGAAGCGCGTAGAATAGGTCGCGATGCCGGAGAAGTAACGCACGCCCTTGTCGGTATGGCTTTCGAGCGGCGTCAGGGTGGGCATAGCGATGCTTTCGGGCGCACCGCGGCCGGGCTGGAAGCGGACGGTCCAGGGGCTGGTCAACGTCGCGACCGCCTGCGCCGCCTTGGCCGAGATGGTGGCGGATGGCGCCGTCGCCGATTTGCGGAACAGGATGAAGAAAGCATCCTCGGCACCAACGTCGAGCGGGATCACCGTTTCGCTGCCTTCGATGCGGTAAGATATGGGCGCGGCCGTCCCGTCGATCGCGCGCCAGATTTCGGGCTGCCTGCCGGTCACGCGGAAGCGCGCCTCGATCCGGCCGGCCTTGTCGGTGCGGTTATTGACGAAATACAGGTCGCCATCACTCAGCTTGCGGTGAACGAAGCGATAATCGGTGTCCTGTGCGCCCGCTGTTATGCGAAAGTCCGGGCCGACGCCGGTGCTGGCTAGTGCGGCTTCGGCGTCGCGGCTGGCGATCACCCGCCCCTTGCCGATCGGTTCGCCACTCCACAGGCGGGTGACGAGCGTCTTGAACGCCGCGGCATCGTCCGTAAGGCCGGGCGCGCGTTCAGGGGCCATGCCGATCAAGGTCGCGCCGCCCTCCACCAGCGTCGCGATCCGTTGCAACGTCGTCAGCGTCATCACCCGGCTGGTGCCGCCCAGATACAGGGCGCGATAACGGGCGTTGCCCGCCGCCAGTTCGCCATCGGCCACGCTCATACGGTTGGCGATGATGTCGGCATTGACGAAATCATAAGCGTAGCGGGAGGGCAGGTCGGCCGGCACGCCATGTTCGAACAAAGACGTGATCGGCGTATCTTCGCCATAGAAATAAGCGAGATCGGCCTGATCGCGGCCCTGCTGGAGCAGGTAGCCGGTGCGCGCCATATAATCGACCCATGGCTTGGCCATCTCCGCCCAGCTTTCATGCCGGTTGAAATATTGGCCGAAGATCATGAGGCTGAGGCCCGGCACCTTGTCATCGACCGGCTGGTGGACCGAGGTGTGGACGATCGGCCGGTTGACGCCCGATGCGAACTCCAGGTCGATGACACGCTTGAGGTCCGCCGGCGCAAAGGCCCATGGCGCGAAGGCCGACGTCATGGATTCGGCCGACACGACATTCTGGCCATAGATATGGGCGACCGACGCCGCCCCCTTCATGTCGCCGATCAGCGTCGGTCGCGCTGCGCCACCGCGATTGAAGGTCCACATCGCCGCCATCGGCACATCGGTATGGGAGCGCATGGCCAAGTCATCGCCCAGCACCGGACGGCCATTTTCCAGCGCCTCGCCATAGACGGTCAGGCCGTTTTCATGCGCGACCTTGGCCACGGTGCCATAATGGGCGTCGGCCAGCAGGTCCGCCAGCGTCTGGCGATAATCATGGAGGAAGGTGTCGCTCCGAGCAGCCGATCCGACGACCGCGCCCGTCAGCGTCGGCAGGAAGGGCAGCGGGTCATAACCGCGCCGGGCCCTAAACTCTTCCACCATACGCGGAGTCCAGTTGGAAGCCCCCACTTCGATACTATCGGTCAGCAGCGCTCTTATGCCCTTCTTGCCGATCCATTCCGCGCCCACCGTTTCGCGATACATGCCAAGATAGGTTTCGAGATAACGGCGCACGGCCGCCGCGTCATATTTGTCGACCTCCAGCCCCGTGGCTTCAGGGGTGGCGGGATGGTTCATCTTGCCGGTCAGCGAGTAACCCATGCGGATGATGCGCCAGTCGCTACCCTTGGGGGCGGTCCAATCGAGCGTGCCATCTGGGCGCAGACGATCGGTCAGGTCGATCACCCTGGCGGGATCGATAGCGGGCGCATCGGGCGTGGGAGTGTCACTCAGCTTGTTATAGTCGGCGACGATCGCGTACCCGGCTTTCACCTCATATTGATCGATCTTCGCTTCGGCCGAAAGGCGCAGGTCGCCTATGCCCACTGTCAGGCTGGCGGGACGGCCAAACACGTCGATCATGATCGCACCCGGCGCGCCATCGCCTAATCCCGGCGACTTGGGCGCGTCATTGGGCGAGAGGACGAGCCGGAAGCGCTGCGCGGTGACCGGCGCGAAGCCGATCGTCGCGGATACTTCGGTCAGCGAAAAGCGGCCGACCGGCTGCCAGCCCCGCGCGGTTTCCGCCTCCAGCGTCGGGCGATAGGCGGGATCGCCAAAGGGCGGCCGGGCATGCGGCACGAACAGGCTGGCCGACCGGATCGTCACCGGCTTGCCATAATCGAGGATTAGCGCGCCGGGATGGGTGGCGTCGCCCTTGGCGATCTGCGCCACGGTTTCGAGATCATTATCGAGCAACGGCGCAGCGGCAAGCGCGGCTCCGTCCGCCTGCGTGACGCGCGGCCGCGGCAGGGGGATCGCCTTGAGCGGATAGGCAAGCACGCGGGCGTCGGCATAGAAGCTGGGTAGCGCGCCCGCCCCCTCGCCAGCCGCGAGCGGATCGCTGAACTTCGCGCTCTGGAACGCCCCGGTGATGGAAGGCGGCGCAGCGAGCGCGCCTTTGAGCCGCTGGCCGCCGCGCAGGTCCGTCTCGCTCCATACCAGCTTCTTCATCGCGTCCTGCGGCTTGACCCAGGGACCGCCTGTTTCGCTCCAGCCAGGCGAAGCGGCGATGGCGAATTCCAGCCCCTTTGCGTCCGCAGTCTTCACGGCATGGCGGAAGGCGTCCTTCCAGCCGTCGGTCATATAGATCAGCCGTTCCTTGACGATCTGCGGCGTCATCAGGCTGGCGTCGAAATTCTGGACCCCGCCAATCCCCATGCGGGCCATCCAGTCGAGATCCTTGTCGATGCCCTCCTGCGTGACGTTGCCGTTCATCCAATGCCACCAGACACGCGGCCGCGCCGACTGGGGCGGGTTACGGAAGCCGTCGGCCAGATCGTCAGCCAGCGCAGGCGCACCGATCGCGGTGCAGGCCAGCAAGGCGGCGAAACGAAGGGTGCGGGCTTTCATCGACGAACGATCCTCTTTTTCAAACAGGGCGAGCGGACGACAGCAGCCGTCGCAGCGCCAGGCTGGCCACCAGCGCACCGAGCGCGCCGCCATAGGCGATCTTGATCATCAGGGCAGCGGCCCAGGCGATAGGTGGAAAGCCGACGCTCTCGATCGAAAAGGCGAGCAGACCGCCCAGCGCCGAACCGGCAAGGGCGAACAGGCCGGCCCGGATCAGGACGCCGCGCAAGATCGGCGGGTAACTTAGCTTGCGCCGCGCGATCAGCGCGGGGACCAGCGCGCTCATCAGGGCGACAGCGATGCTTTGCGGCACGAAATCCAGCGCGAGATTATCCGGCGCGGCCCAGCGCAACAGACGCGGTTGCGTCCCGAAGACGCCGAGGAAGAAGGCCAGGCTCAGCACGCCGTTGATGACGATGCTGATCGCCGCTTCTCGACTGATCGAGACGGCCTGCGTCACTGGCCAACTTTCGCCGCCAGCAGGCCGCGCATCTCCATCCAGGACAGGAATTGCGGCAGCAGGCCCATGGTCGTCGTGCCGGGCAAACCCCTGCCAAAACCATGATTGCCGCGCCCATAGGCATGGAGTTCGACCGGTACATGGGCGCGCCGCCAGGCCTCCACCAGCGCGTAGGAGGGATTGGGGAACAGGCTGTCGTCATTGGCGATGGCGGCAAACATCGGCGGCGCGTCAGCCGGCACAGCGCGCGCCAGCATCGGGCCATAGACATAGCCGATGAAGGCGGGACGATCGCCCCCCTTCCCTTCCAGCGCGGCGTTGAGCGTGGTCATTGCCCCGGCGGAAAAGCCGATCATGCCGACCCGCCCTGCGTCGACGCCCCATTTCCCCGCATTGGCGCGCACCAGTTTGAGCGCCGCCAGCGCGTCGAGCGTGGCGCGCGGTTCGCTGATCGAGGGCGGCGCGGTCGGATCGCGCAGCGAATCCGCCATGCGCTTGCCCATATAGGCGGCTGCCTCATCCGTGTCGGCCGGGGTCTGGTTCAGGCGATATTTCAGGACGAAAGCGGCGATCCCATGATCGGCCAGCCAGCGCGCGACGCTCCACCCCTCATGCTCCATCGACAGCAGCATGAAGGCCCCGCCCGGCGCAACGATCACGGCCGCCCCGGTCGCCTTGGCGGGGTCAGGTAGAACCGGGGTCAATGTCGGCACGGTCACGTTGCGGACCGCCAGATCCTGGCCAAAGCGAACCCAATTCTCGGTCGAAACCTTGGGCGCCTTCATGTCGGGATAGAGCGGGATGGCGTCGGGCTCAGCCGGGGCCTGGGCAGGCGCGGCCACGGGCATCTGCGCCGCGACAGGGGCAACGAGCAGCAAGGCGGTGGCGGCGAACAAAAGGGCTTTCATGGGATATTCTCCTTACAGCGCGTTGCGGCGGGCGATCGCGCCATAGACGGCGGCGCTGGGCTTGGCGGTGCGGGCGAAGGTGACGGGATCGACGCTGTGCAGGCCGAATTTGGGCTTATAGCCGAAAATCCACTCGAAATTGTCGAGCAGCGACCAGTGGCAATAG
The DNA here is from genome assembly GCA_040389985.1 of Pseudomonadota bacterium. Lineage (GTDB taxonomy): Bacteria > Pseudomonadota > Alphaproteobacteria > Sphingomonadales > Sphingomonadaceae > Sphingobium. Next base: position 288,703 of record JAZJZH010000007.1, on the reverse strand, counting down.
CCCAGCACCGGCACGCCATCGTCCATCGCCCCCTTCAGGCCCGCGAGCGCTTCGGGAATGAATTTGGCGCGGATGGCGTCATCCTCGCTGCCGACACCATGTTCGGACACCAGGATCGGCACGCCGGTCGCTTCATGGGCGAAACGCACCGCCCCGGCGAGCGAACCCGGCCAGACTTCGGTGCCCGACCAGTTGACGGTCGCGCCCTTCGGTGCCGGCAACCGCCCCTTGTCGCCCCAGAGCGCGCGCTCGTAATTCTGCACGCCGATAAAGTCGTCGCCCTTGGCGACATCCAGCCATTCGCCGTAAAGTTCGCCGCGCATCTTGTCGCGGATCGACGCCTTGCCCACGGCCTGGTCGTCCATCATGGCGAGCGAGAAGCCGACTGGCAGATCGGGGCGCACGGCCTTGATCGCGGCCTTGCCAGCCTTGTGCGCGGCGAGCAGACCCTTTTGCAGCGCGGGCAGATCATCGAAACCGGCGACGTTGGCGCTGACGAATTTGGGAACGCCAAGGCGCTTGGCCGCGGTGTCGAGCGTCAGTTTCTGGATGTCCCATACCTGCTGAGGCAACATCGGCTTCAGTAGCAGCAGGATATTGGGTTCGTTGAAGGTAATGACACGGTCCACCCCCTGCCCCAGCGCACGGGTCGCCTTGTCGCAATAGCGCGCGAAAAGCTGTTCGCTTTCGGGGTTGGTCCAGCCGCCCTGCGCGCTGAACCAGCGCGGCGCGGTGAAGTGGCTGTAAGTGACGATCGGCGTCAGACCGCGCGCGCGGCACCCATCGACGATCGCCCTATAATGGTCGAGCATCGCCTGGCTGAACAGCCCCTTCTCCGGCTCGATCCGCGCCCATTCGATGCCGAAGCGATAGCAGTTGAGGCCCATATTCTTGGCAAGATCGAGGTCGGTTTCCCACAGAACAAAACTGTTGCAGGCGTCGCCGGACGGCTGGGCGAAGACGGTGGGCTGCTGATTTTCCAGAAACCACAGGTCGCTGGCGATATTATTGCCCTCGATCTGGTGCGCCGCGGTGGCTGCGCCCCAAAGAAATCCTTTGGGGAAATTCGGGTCGCTTGGCTTGCGCGCGGCGAAGGCGGGGGTCGCCATCAGCGCGGCGCCGGTGGCCAGAAGGGTTCTGCGGTCCAGCATGGTTTCGCTCTCTCCGATTATAATTGTCAGGCGGTAGTTTCGCGCACGAAGGCGCAGATTTCCTGCGACAGCCGCCGGTCCGCGGCGCCCAGATGCATGGCCATGCTGTAATGATTATGGCCCGAATGGATGTAGCCACGCGGCATCGCGCCATGGCGGGCGAGCCGGTCCTGCATCAGCCCCAGAAACTCGGCCTGAAAACGCGGCGGGTCGAACTCGGCGCAGGCGAGCATCAGCGGCAATGGCGTGGCGGCGACCGCCTCCATCGGCATCCGATCGGGATAGAGCGCCGGGTCGCCATAATAGAGCATGTCGCGCGCATCGAGCGGCGTGTAGCCATAGAGGCCCGACAGCAGGATCGCGGCGCGGATATCGCGATCGCCAGCCAGTTTCAGATAGCCCGCCACATGGACTGATCCGGCGGACGTGCCCATCAGCACGACCCGTTGCGGGTCGCCGCCATGCTGCGCAGCATGACTTTTGATCCAGGCGACGACGGCGGCGACATCCTCCGACCCGGCGGGCCAGACATGGTCGGGCGCCAGACGATAGTTGATGACGATGCCCATAAAGCCCGCCTGCGCCGCCATGCGGCCGACATTGGCGTTGGGCCAGGCATCGACCCCGCCCTTATCGCCCTTCAGGAAACCGCCGCCATGGACGAACACGAGGATCGGCGCGAGGCCATCACCCTGCGGCCGACAGATGTCGAGACGGTGGCGCTCATGCGTGCCATAGGCCACGTCCGCCGCCGTCACCGGCACCTGTGCCAGCAGGGCCGATTGTTCGGCGTCGAACAGGACGCGGCATTTCGCAAGGACTTCCGGCCCAAGGTCCGTCCCCATGGCCGCGATGGCTTGTCTGACTGGCTTCATCTCTGCACCCTAACTACCTTGGTAGCCAACGAAAGAGGACATGGCGGAAAACCGCCATGCCCCCTTTTCGATCAGAATTTCGCGTCGAGTTGCAGGCCGACCTGGCGGAAGGATTGCGGGCCATAAATGGCGCCGACGCCCGAACCGAAATTGCTCTGCAGCAGGGAGGGTTCGTGGACGTTGAACAGGTTGCGCACGAACACGCCCGCCGAATAGCGCTCATCCTCGCTGCGCACGCCCAGGCGACCACCGACCGTCCAGTGCGGACGGAAGGTTTCGGCGCGGGTCGAGGTGTTCTGGTAACGGACCCGCGATTTCCAGATGGTGTCCGCCGCCAGGAAGCCGTTCAGGCCGCCGGTCAGCGGCTGCTCATATTCACCCGACAGGGTGAATTTGTACCGCGGCGAATATGCCAACTGGCTGCCGCCGATATCCGTGCTGTCATTGCCGGTGAAGCCGCCCGGATAGGTCGCCTTGGTATAGATGAAGCCGGTATTCATCGACAGTCGGTCGGAAATCTGGCCGAACAGATTGACTTCGGCGCCGCGGGTCTTGACCCCGTCGATGTTCGTCTGAGCACAGACAAGCTGGGCGGTGATGGGGTTGACGTCACATTCCTGCGCCTGGAAATTCTTGATCTTGCTGTAGAAGACGCTGACGTCCAGCACCGCGCCGCCGAACAGCGTGGCCTTCATCCCCGCTTCATAGGACATGGGGATTTCCGGTTGGACGACATAGGGCAGCAGCGGCGCGGTCGGCACCGCGATCTGGCCGCCCTTGAAGCCGCGCGAGGCGGTGACATAGGCCATCAGCGAGCGGTCGATGTCATATTGGATGCCGGTGCGCCAGGATATCTTGTCGACATTGAGGATCTGGACGCTCTCCGCGCCGGTACCGGCATCTGTCCGGTCGAGCGACAGGCGCCCGGCGGTGTAGCGTCCGCCCAGGATCAGGCGCAGCTTGTCGGTGGCGTGCAGCGTACCCTGGCCGAAGATCGCCAGCGATTCATCGGTAATTTCGTTCAGGGCGCCCGGCGAGTCCACCGGACGGATGACGAAGCCGTTGGGCAGCGTCACCGAAATGGTGAAGCGTTCGGGCTGCTGCACCGTCTTCTGGTTCGAATAGAAGGCACCGACCGTATATTCGAAGACCGAATTGCTGGGCGACGACGCGCGGAATTCCTGCGTGAACAGGCGTATGTTCGTGCCGGTCGGGCCGCTGATCAGTTCCGAAGCCAGCGGATCGGCGCGATAGATGTTGCCCAGCGTATTGCTGCTTTCCGTCTTGCGATAGGCGGTGATCGACGTCAGCGTCAGCGGACCGGCATCATAATCGACCTGCGCCGACCCGCCCCATGCCTTGACCTTGCTGCTGAATTCATCACCGACGCAGAAGGTCTGGTTCCCCTCGCCCGGCGTGATGCCGCAGCTGTTGAGCAGCGCGGTGTTGGCCGGCGTATTGGCCAGGAAGGTGAAAAAGTCCCCACCATTGTCCGCCGACCCCTTCGACCAGTCGCCGATCAAGTTGACGGTCAGGTCTTCGCTCGCATTCCACAGGAAGCGGCCACGCACGGCATAGCGGTTGACGTCGTTCCAGTCGCCGGTGACGGCATTGCGGTTGACGCCCTGGCGGGTGTTCGCCATGCCCGATACGCGCAGCGCGCTGGTGGGGCTGAACGGGACGTTGATGACGCCCTGAACGACCTGCTGCCCATATTTAGAGCCGGCGGTGCCGGCATCGGACAATTCGGTGCGCACGCGACCGCTAAATTCGGTAGGGTCAGGCGCGTTGGTCGTGATGTTGATGACGCCGGCCGATGTGGTCAGGCCGAACAAGGTGCCTTGTGGCCCCTTGAGCACTTCGATCCGCGACACGTCGAACAGGTCGGAGATGTTGGCGTTGCCCTGGCTCACCTGGTCGACGACGACGCCGACCGAAGCGACCGCGCCTGGCGAAAAGCTTTGCGTACCGATGCCGCGGATCGATCCGCCGCCGCCGGTATTCTGCGACGGCGCCGACTGGATTTCCAGCGCGGGCGCGACACGATTCAGGTCATTGAGATTGTTGACCTGCTGACGCTCCAACTGCTTCTGGCTGGCGACGGTGATGGAGATCGGCACCTCCGTCACCTTTTCCTGACGGCGCTGCGCGGTCACGATGATGTCGGACATAGCCGATTCCGTCGGCTCCTGCGGCGCGGCGGCATCCTGGGCAAAGGCTGGCGCGACGATGGCGAACGTGCTGACGCTCGCCATGGCCAGGATGGACTTGTGGAATATACGCATAGTGTCTCCTCCCCTTCTTATCATTGGGTAATTTAGGCTTATTGTTCGTCGATGATGCGGTTGGTCAGCGTTCCGATGGTGCCGATGGTGACGTCGACCTTGTCGCCCGCCTTCATGTAAAGCGGCGGGGTGCGCTTATCGCCGACACCGCCGGGCGTGCCGGTGGCGATGACATCACCCGGCGCCAGGGGCGTGAAAGCGCTGATATATTCGATGACTGTCGGGATATCCCAGATCATGTCGGCGATCGGCTGGTCCTGCACCAGTTCGCCGTTGAGGCGGGTCTGAACATGCAGCGCGCCCAGATCGTCGATCGCGTCGGGCGTGACCAGCGCGGGGCCAAAGCCGCCGGTGCCGGGGAAGGTCTTGCCCGGCGTGAACTGGATATTGTGGCGCTGCCAATCGCGCGCCGACCCGTCGTTGAAACAGGCGTAACCCGCGACATAGGCCATGGCGTCGGCGGCAGCGACCTTGTGGCACGGCTTGCCGATGATGACCGCCAGTTCGCCTTCATAATCGAAGCGTTCGGTCACCGCCGGCTTCACCAGCGGCTGGCCATCGGCGACCAGGCTGTCGGCGTAGCGCACGAAGATCGCAGGATGCGCCTTCTGCTCGCGCCCGGTTTCCTTGACATGCTCGGCATAGTTCAGCCCGACGCAGAGGATCTTGGCGGGATCGGGGATGACCGGCAACAGCACGACATCGGCGGCGGCGAAGGCCGCGCCATCGCTCAGGCCGGCGAGGCTACCCTCGGTCAACGCCGCCTTCAGGCTGGGCGTCGCGTCGGTCGCCAGTTCCACGATCGTTGCGCCATCCTGGCGGCCGAAGCTGGGGGTGCCGTCGGGGCGGCGGAAACTTACAAATCGGGTCACGTCTCTGTCTCCTCTGCCGCGCGGGGCGGCCTTCAATCCTGTCGTGCCGAGCATCACGCCGCCGATCGCGGCGAGCGCGGTCCGGCGGTCAAGCGTCAAGCGGCGCGGCTTCCCAGTCGCGGCGGTGGCGGAATTTTTCTTCGGCGGCGCGCAGTCCGTCGAAATCCTTGTCGGACATGCCCCATTGGTCGATTCGCCTGGCGGGCCAGGTCCAGTCTTCGGGTGCGCCGGCCTGATAGTCGTCGGGCACCTTGTTCACGGCGGTCGAAAATTCGATCACCGGGCCGAAGGGGGCGATGAAATAAGCGAAGACATTGGCGCCGGGGCCATGACGGCCCGGCCCCCAGGCCGGTGCCATATCCTGATCGCGCAGGCGACCGATGCCCCGCATCACCGCGTCCAGATCCTCCATCTCGAAGGCGATATGGTTGAGGCTGGAAATCCCCGCGCGCGCGAAGGCGGTGCTGTGGTGCGAATCGTTGCAGCGCACGAACACCATGCCCTTGGTCCGGTCGGACACACGGAAGCCCAGTGCGTCCTCGACCAGATGGCCGGTCATTTCCGCGTCGGCGGAATTGAACACCACATGGGTCAGCTTGACCGGCAGGTCCGCGCCCTCAATCGGCGCGACCTCCTGCGCGTCGACCAGGAAGCGCAGCAGTTCGCCTTCAGCCAGTTCGACAATGATGCCATGGCCGCCGCCCAGATCGTTGGACGTGACGGGCGCGGCAGCGAGACCCGCGGCGGCAACGCTCTGCTTCAACTGCGCCAGCCTTTCGGCGGTGCAGACGAAGGTGGTCGAGCGGACATAGCTGTCGGCTGATTCCTCTAGTGCGATCAGATAGGGTAAGCTGCCCGATCCGCGCAGAAAATGGATGTTGCCCTCGACCGCTGCCGGGGCCATGCCCCAGATATCGGTCAGGAAGGCGGCGGCATCAGCCGCGCCCGGCAGCGCCAGTTCGATGCTGCGCAGTTTCATTTTACGTCTCCGTGAAAAAGGCCGGCGGCGAGAATGCCCGCGATGGCGCAGGCTTCGTCGCAATCGCCGGTGTCGCCGCTGATCCCGACGGCGCCCATCACCGTTCCTTCCACGTCACGGATCAGAACGCCGCCGGGGGACAAAGCGAGCCGACCGCCGGTAGCGGCGACGACGCTCTGAAAGAAAACCGGGTTGGAGGCGGCGCGCGCGGCGAGAACCCGCGTGTCCGCCCCCATCCCCAGTGCGCCCGAGGCTTTGGCCTTCGCGATGTCGAAACGGAACAGGCTGGCGCCATCCTCGCGGACGGTCGCGACAGGATGTGCGCCGGCGTCCAGCACGACCACGGCGAGCGGCTGGGTGCCGTCGGCGCGGCCCCTGTCCAGCGCGGCGTCGATGATCGTGCGGGCGTGGGCGAGGGTCAGGCTCATGCGGCGATCTCCTGATCGGCGCGGCCAGCGATCAGCGCGTCGCGGCGGGTGATGAGATCAGATGGCTTGCCACTGCCGAAGACATAATGGTCCGGGCGGACCAATACGGCGTCGGCGTTGCGATCGGCCAACCAGGCGGCGATCGCGCCGCTATCGTTCAGACCAGCCAGATCGATGACGGTTACGTCGCCGCCCTCAACTGGGGTCCGGCTGAAGAGACGCCAGCCTTGGCCGGTGACATCATCGAGCAGCCGCTCGCCAACCCGCGGCTGGATGAAGCGTTCGCCAGCGCCTGTGGTGCCAACAGCGACGATGCCGGTGGCGATGGCGGGGATCAGGTCGGCGGCGGTGCCATGCTGCGCGCCCTTGGCGGCTTCGCGCATCTGGGCGTCACGCTCGGCGGCGGCTTGCGGATCGAGCATGCAGATATAGCGACCCGCGCCGACAGCGGCTGAGATGACGGCGCGGACATGGGGGTCGCGTTCCGGCTGATAGCTGTCGAGCAGCGTTTCGGGGGCCGTGCCCTTCACCACCATCTGCAGCTTCCAAGCCAGGTTGGCGACGTCGCGCAGGCCATGGCACATGCCCTGCCCGAAAAAGGGCGGCGTCTGGTGCGCGGCATCGCCGGCCAGGAAGACGCCGCCCATCCGCCACCGCTCGGCAATCAGACCATGAAAGCGATAGGTCGCCGCGCGAACGACCTTGTGCGGAACCCCGGAGAGGTAGGGTTCGACAAGGGCGGCGACCGCATCCGGTTCCATCATCGCCTGGTCGTCTTCGCCCGGCAGCAGCATGAATTCCCAGCGCCGATGGTTGCCGCGCCCCGGCACGATGGTCGCCGGGCGCTTGGGATTGCACATCATCACCGACAGCTTTTGCAGGTCAGCGCCGCCCGGCACGCCCCACAGGTCGGGGAAGCGGACCGGGCCATCGACCTCTGCATCGACCACCAGCCAGGGTTCTTCGAAATCGAGGTCGTCAAGCGTAATGCCTAGCGCCTTGCGCACCGCGCTGCGCGATCCGTCGCACGCGATCACATAGCGGGCCTGCTCCGTCCGACCTTCGGAAAGCCGCAGCGTGACGCCGTTTTCGTCCTGCTCCAGCCCCTCGAATGCGACGCCGAGTTGGACAGTTATATTGGGGTAATCGGCCAGCGCCTCGCGCAGGTGATTTTCCAGCTCCGGCTGGTAGAAAAAATAGTCGTTCGACCAGCTGAACGGCCGCGCCCGGCCGACCGTGCCCATATAGCGGATGACGCCGTGGTCGGCACCGACGTGCAGATGCCCTTCGGTGTCGCGCATGTCGCCCGCGACCCGATCGATCACGCCAGCCGACTGGAACAGCCGCATCATCTCATGGTCCAAATGGACCGCGCGCGGCAGCGGGTAGGGGCGCGCTTCCTGTTCGATCACCAGAATCGAGAGGCCGGATTTCCCAAGGAGATTGGCCGCAAAGGCCCCTACCGGCCCGCAGCCGATGATCGCAACGTCGAACATGGTGGCGTCTTTCCGGTCAGGCGGTCACGGGCTGCGCTGCGGGGGATTTATGCATCCGCCCGCCCAGCATGATCATCTTGATATTATTGGCGTCCTGCAGGATGCGGACGTCCTGGGTCGGATCGCCATCGACCAGCAGCAGGTCGGCCAGATAGCCGGCTTTCACCTGTCCAACTTGCTGTCCCATTAGCTGTCCGCCCAACATGGTCGCGGCGCTCAGCGCCTCGGCCGGGGTGAAGCCATAATATGTGACGAAATGCTCCAGATCGCGGGCGTTGCGGCCATGGGGATTGAAGGGAAAACCATAGTCGCCCCCGGGCAGGATGCGCACGCCGCGCGCCTTGAGCTTGGGAACCAGGGTCTTTTCCCGTTCCAGCCGCTCGGCGGCGCTCGCCTTCATGGACGTCATATTGATATGGGGGGGCGGCAATGCTTCCAGTGCGGCAACCGATACGCCGGGGCCAGGCGCATAGAAAATTGCGTCCTTCTTCGCCGCCATCGCGTCGATCGCGGCATCGTCGGCGAAGGAGCAATGATAGAGGATGCGCGCGCCCGCTTCGAGCGCGAGTTCGATCGCACGGGGCGAATAGGCATGGGTCGCGATCCACAGGCCTGCTTCCTTCGCCGCTTCGCCCGCCGCCAGCATTTCCTCGTCCGTGTAGAGGATATCCCCCGACGATCCGGGCTTCAGCGCATCTTCGCCGGAGATGACCAGCTTGAGAGACTTCACGCCTTCCGCCGCGCAATAAGCGACGAAGGCGCGCATGGCGTCAGGGCCGCGACCGTTGAATACGTCGCCGGTTTCCACGCCCTCCTCGCCTTCGGGGCTGCGCTCCAGCGTCGAGGGGATCAGGCGCGGACCAGGGGTTTCGCCAGCCTCGATCGCGCGGGCGAGTTCGGGTTCGATCTGGTCGCCCAGCGCGCCGGCGGAATAGACACTGGTGAAACCATGGTCGAGCAGCACGCGGGCATTGCGCCAGGCAGCGATCTTCAACTCTTCGGGCGGCAGGATGAACTGGTGATAGATTTTTTCGACCGAGCTGCCCCAGGTCAGATGGGTGTGGGAATCGATCATGCCGGGCATCAGCGTGCCGCCTTGGCCATCGATCACGCTGTCGGCATCGACCGCAGCGATGGCAGCTTCGTCATGCAGGACGGCGGCGATCCTGTCGTCCTCTACGACCACCGCTCCGGCGACCGGGGCGCTGCCCGTCCCGTCGAAAATTGCGATATTGCGGATGATGTGCCGCACGATGGTCTCTCCCGAAAGCTCTTGTTGGCACAGCTTATGCGCCGCCAAAGCCCCAAAGAAAAATAATGATTTTTTCGAACGTCATAGCTTGGAGCTATGGATGAGCACGTCCAGTAAAGCATCGCCCAGTCGCGACAGCCGCCCGCCTGCCAGCATCCGCACGCCGATACTGCGCGGAAAGGCGGCCTCTGCAATCGTGATGGCGCGCAGCACGCCGATCGACAGTTCCGCCGAAGCCACTTGCATCGGCAATATGGTGACGCGCTGGCTGCCCCGCACCATCGCCTTGGTGGTGAGCAGGGAGTCGCAGCGAATGATGTCCTGCGGCACCGGAATGTCGGCGGCCATGAACAGCGCATCGACCTGACGACGGAACGCGCCGCGCGCTTCGGGCAAGACCCAGCGCATCAATGCGGTGTCGCGCAAGGACAGGCTGGCGGGCAGATGGTCGTTCTGCTTGCCCACGATCAGGGCAAAGGGGTCGCGGGAAAAGGTGCGCTCCTCGATCCCCTCCGGCGGTTCATCGATGCCGGTCGTGACGAAGGCCAGTTCGATGTCGCCGCGATGGAGCATGGCGGCCAGGTCATGGTCGGGTCGTTCGACCACATGCAGCGCGAAGCGGCCGATCCGCGCCTCCAGCCGCCGCACCGCGTCAGGCAGAAGGCTGACGAGCGCACCGGGCGTACCGCCGACGCGGAGCGGCCCGGTGATACCCCGGCTCGCGAGTTGCACCTCCGCCTGCACGTCCGCCAGAAGGCTGTCCATCGCCTCGGCGCGGCGGAGCAGCGCCTGCCCTTCGGGCGTAAGCAGGATGCCGCTGCGCGACCGTTCGAACAGGGAGACGCCCAATGATTGTTCCAGCTGCGCGATAGCGTTCGACACGGATGGTTGCGAAATGTTGAGCGAGCGCGCCCCGCCGCTGATGCTGTTGGCGCGGCACACCGCCAGGAAGGTGCGGATGGCGCGCGGATCGATCATGCGGCTGTTCCGCCGATAATGGCGGCATAGGCGGCGGGGTCGACGTTGCTGCCGGACAGCAGGACGACGCTGGCACCGTCGCAGGGCGGCGCAAGGTCGCTCAGCATCGCCGCCAGTGCGACTGCCCCGCCCGGCTCCACCACCAGCTTGAGCGTGGAGAAGGCGAAGCGCATGGCGTCGCGCACCTGATCGTCGCTAACGACCAAGCCGCCCGACAGCAGCGCATGGTTGATGGGGAAGGTTATTGCGCCGGGGCTGGGCGACATCAGCGCGTCGCAGATGCTGCGGGCGTCGGACGCAATGCTTTCGCGGATGCCGCTGACGAGCGAACGGGCGGTGTCATCGAACCCGGCTGGTTCGACGGCGTAGAGGGCGATTGCGGGCGCGCGCACCTTAACTGCCGTCGCGATACCCGCCGTCAGGCCACCGCCCCCGCAACAGACGAGGATCTGGCCGATGCCGGTGCCCGCTTCTGCCGCCTGATCGAGGATTTCAAGGCCGGCCGTCCCCTGCCCTGCGATGATGAAGGGATCGTCGAACGAGGGTACCAAGGTCGCGCCGCGATCCTGCGCCAGAGCGGTCGCAATCTCCTCCCGGCTTTCGGTATGGCGGTCGTAGGTGACGATCTCCGCCCCCAGCGCGCGCGTGTTGGCGAGCTTGATCGCGGGGGCATCAGTGGGCATCACGATGGTTGCCGGCATGGCGAGCAATTGCGCGGCGGCGGCCACGCCCTGGGCATGATTGCCCGACGACCAGGCGACAACGCCCGCTGCCCGCTGCTGCGCATCAAGGCGCGCGAGACGGTTGTACGCGCCGCGGAACTTGAACGATCCGGTGCGCTGCGCCCCTTCGAATTTCAGCAGGACGCGGCGGCCCAGCCGGTCGTTGAGCGCGTGATTTTCCAGTAACGGCGTGCGCACCGCTGCCGGCGCGATGATCCGGGCGGCGTCGATGATGTCGGCGATCGTGATGGCGGGCGGTTGATCCATGCGCTGCTCCTGCTTTGACTCTTGGCTTTAGCCGCGGGCCGGGTCAGGGAGAAGCGCCAACCTTGCGCCTTTGGACTTAGGGCGCCTTGTCGGCCAGGCGGCCGAGATCGCGGGCATCAGGTCGACCGATTTCGCGACGACGCGAAGCTGACTTTTCGATTTTGGAAGGAAACTGGCTGGGGCGGCAGGATTCGAACCTGCGAATGGCGGCATCAAAAGCCGCTGCCTTACCACTTGGCGACGCCCCAGCAGGGCCGATCATATCGGCGCGGACCGCCATATAACGTGTCATCGGCGAAAGGAAAGCCTAGTCATGCTAGTTTCGTGACGCCACTATGCGCTTTGTCTCTTTGCCGGATCATACCCCTTCATGTCGGTTTCCAGTTCCCCCGCCTCGCCCGCGCCAATATCCCCCGCCTCGCCGCTCTTTCTGCGCGAGGACGAGATCAGGCGCGGAATCGAGATGCTCTATTTCGGCTATTCCGCGCTGACCCGGTCGATCGACGAGAGCCTGTCGGCGCAGGGGCTGGGCCGGGCGCATCATCGCGCGCTCTATTTCATTTCGCGCCAGCCGGACCTGACGGTCAAGGATTTGCTGCGGCTGCTGGCGATCACCAAGCAATCGCTGGGCCGGGTGCTGAGCGACCTGGTCGAGCGCGGCTATATCGAGACGCGGGCGGGTGCCAGCGATCGCCGGCAGAAATTGCTGCGACTCAGCCCGTCGGGCAAGGCGCTGGAGGCGGAACTATTCCGCGCGCTGCGTGAGAAGATGGCGACGGCCTATGCGCAGGCGGGACAGGGGTCGGTCACTGGATTCTGGCGCGTGCTGGAAGGGTTGATCCCAGAAGCCGACCGGTCGATGGTGTTCGGCTTGCGCGGTGGATAAGCACCAGCCGGGAAACCTTCTGCCGCCTCCTGCGCTTATCTCGCTCCTTTTAATGGCTAGAGGAGCCACAATGCGTATTTCCCTTATCGCCGCCGCCGCCCTGCTGTCCGTCGCCGGCCTGTCCGCCTGCTCGGAAAAGGCGCAGGACAATCTGGACAATGCCGGATCGGCGATCGGCAGCGACGTGACCAATGCGGTCGACAGCGCCGGCGCAAAGATCGACAACGGCCTGGACGATGCCGGCCGTGCGATCGACCGTGGGACGGACAAGATCGGCGCAGCGACCGACAAGGCCGCGGCAGACGCGAAGCGGGAGGCTGGCGAAGCGAAGCGCGACGTCGGTGCATCGCTGGAAGAGGCGGGCAGCGACCTGCGCAACGAATGAGGTGCCGTGGATTAGGTCAGACGGCGGAACTGGGTTCCCGCCTGCGCGGGAACACGGGTGCCGCTGAACAACCTTTTCTCTAAAAAACTACATTCCGGACGAACCGCACCGGCCTCGATTCGTGATTCGCGAAGAGATAGGGCCGGTCGCTGGTGAAGATCAGGAAGTCGCCGGCCACCACCTGCCGGGGGTCGGCGTCTTCCCTTTCGACCGTCAGCACGCCTTCCATGACGAAGAGCATCTCGTGCCAGTCGGCGGCGTCCGCTTGCGCGGGGTAGGTTTCCCCCGCGGCCAGCGACCAGGTCCATAGCTCCGCCTCCCTCGCGGCGGGCACGGTGCCGAGCAGGGTGGCGCGGCTGTCGGAGCTTTGCCCGCGCCAGGCCAAGCTGTCGATCCGGCTGTTGTCGCGCATGTCGGGCGGGCGAACGAGGCGCGAGAAACTGACGCCCAGCGCCTGGGCCAGCCGGTCAAGCGTCGACAGGCTGACATTCGCCTCCCCGCTTTCAATGCCGGAGATCATGCGGCGGCTGACGCCAGCCTGTGCCGCTAACCCATCCTGGCTGAAGCCGCGTTCGGCACGCAGCGCGCGGACATTGCCCGCGACATGGGCGAGGACGTCCGGGCGCTGATCCTGCGCTGGCGCGTCTTGACTGTGCAATATAGTGCTCATAGGACGATGCGCATTATGTTGCACAATGCCGCTTCCGACAAGCCCGCCCAGCATCGCCTGATGATCGGCCGTCCCGAACTCGCGCTGATCGGGGTGACGGTCCTGTGGGGCGGCACCTTCCTGATCGTGCATCATGCGATGCGCGAAACCGGGCCGCTTTTCTTCGTCGGCCTGCGCTTTGCGACCGCCGCGCTGCTGACGCTGCCGCTCGCTCTGCCGGTGCTGCGCGGGCTGACCCGGCGCGAACTGGTAGCGGGACTGGTGATCGGGCTGGGCATCTTCGTGGGCTATTCGCTCCAGACCTGGGGCTTGCAGACGATCAGCAGCAGCACGTCCGCCTTCATCACCGCCGCCTATGTGCCGTTGGTGCCGATCCTTCAGTGGGTGATCCTGCGGCGGCGGCCGAGGCTGGCGAGTTGGGCCGGGGTGGCGCTGGCCTTTGTCGGGCTGCTGCTGATCGCCGCGCCCAAGGATGGGCTGGCGCTGGGGACCGGCGAGATGCTGACCTTGCTCAGCACGGTGGCGATCGCGCTGGAGATCATCTTCATCAGCCTGTGGGCGGGTCAGGTCAATGTCGCGCGGGTGACTTTGGTGCAACTGGCGGTGACCGCCCTGCTCGCTTTCGCCTGCATGGGACCGGCGGGCGAGAGCGTGCCGCCCTTTTCCTGGCTGGTGATGTTGAGTGCTTGTGGCCTGGGCGCAATGACGGCGCTGATCCAGTTGGTGATGAACTGGGCGCAACGCACCGTGTCGCCGACGCGGGCGACCCTGATCTATGCCGGCGAGCCGGTCTGGGCCGGGATCATCGGCAGGATCGCCGGCGAAAGACTGCCGCCGACGGCGCTGGTCGGCGGCCTGCTGATCGTCGCGGCGGTGGTGGTGAGCGAGATGAATTTCGAGCGGAAGAAGGCGCGGCTGGAACCAAGGGAAAGCCTGCTGCCCTAATCCCGACCGTTCGCTTCGAGAGCCGTCGAGAAGCGCAAGGCATGCGCTATGCGTTTCTCGACTTCGCTCGAAACGAGTGGAGGCTTTTAAGTTAGCTCCGCTTGAACACCGGGGCGCGCTTTTCGAAGAAGGCGGCGAAGGCTTCCTGGGCTTCGGGGGACGCCAGGGTTTCGCGGAACAGGTAGGCTTCCTCTTCAATCCGGGCGGTGAGCGCGGCGGGGTCACCCTTCATCAGGCGGCGGGTGGCGGCCAGCGCCTGGGGCGGCTTGGCCATCAGCGCCGCCGCCTTGGTGCGGGCATGATCGAGCAGGCGGTCGGCCGGAACGATCGCGGTGATGAGCCCGGCGCGGTCAGCGCCGTCGGCATCCATCGGTTCGCCGAGCAGCAGCATCGCCGCAGCTTTGGCATGGCCCATGATGGCAGGCGCGAGCAGGCTGGAGCCAGCTTCCGGCACGATGCCCAGATTGACGAAGGGCATGATGAAGCGCGTGTCGGGCGCAGCATAGACGAGGTCACAGTGGAAGAGCATCGTCGTGCCGACGCCCACGGCCAGTCCCTGCACCGCGGCGACCAGCGGTTTGTCGAAGGCGGCGATGGCGCGGATGAAGTCGAAGGCGGCGGCCCCGCCCTCCGGCCCGGCGGTGAAATCCTTAAGATCGTTGCCCGCGCAAAAGGCGTCGCCCCGGCCCGCGATCAGCACGGCGCCAATGTCGGCGCGCGCCGATGCGTCGGCCAGGGCGGCGGTCATGGCGCGATACATGGTCGCGGTCAGCGCATTCTTCTTGTCCGGGCGATCGATCTGGATCTCGATCACGCCGGCCTTGTCCACTATTGCGATATGGTCGCTCATGGTCAGCTCCTTCCTATCCTGGCCTAACTTGTCCTGGCTTAGGGCGAAGTTGTTGGCGCATCCCATGGCCGGCGTCTATCCCCCCGTCCATCCTGTCGCCTGACCGAAGCTGATGATGAACCGCCTGCGCCGCGCCTTGCACCCGTTTCTGTTATTGCCGCTGGCGACCGGTGCCCTAGCGTCCTTGCTTCAGACGCGGGATGGCTATGCTCAGGTCGAAAGGATCTTCGCGGCCGTGGGAAGCGTGCTACTTTTTTCCGGCATGGCGCAAAATTCGATCTGGAGCAGGGCGAGAGCGTGTCCATGGCATGTGGTGAGACGCCGAGTTGGACAGTTGAATCGATCTGGTGAATCGATTTGGGATGGCGTTCGGCGTGTTTACATTATACAATCGTAAAATTGTGAATTGACGCTAGGGAATCCTGATAAAGTGGCGGGGCAGATCGACAGGATGGCGGACCCGGACGCCGGGTGGAGCCTGCCCGCATGGACCTATAGCGATCCGGAATTTTTCGCGGTCGAGGTGGAACGCATTTTCCGCCCGTCCTGGCAGATCGTCTGCCACCAGAGCGACATCCCTGCGTCCGGCAATTTCCATACGCTAGATTATATAGGCGAGAGCGTGGTCGTGATCCGGGGCGAAGATGGGGTGGTACGCGCCTTCACCAATGTCTGCCGCCATCGGGGGGCGCGGATCGTGGACGGCTCCAGCGGCTGCGCGAAGAAGCTGGTCTGCCCCTATCATGGCTGGACCTATGAGACGGACGGTCGGCTGACCGGCGTGCCGATGAAGGCCAGCTATGGCGCGGCCTTCGCAATGGCGGATCATGGACTGGCGCCGGTCGAGGTGGAAAGCTGGCAGGGGTTCCTGTTCGTGCGACTGGCGAATGATGGCGGGCCGTCGGTGGCGCAGATGATGTCGCCCTATATGGAGGAGGTTGCCGCCTATCGCTTCGAGGACATGCGCGCGCTGGGGCGGGTGACGGTGCGGCCGCGCCGCGTCAACTGGAAGAATATCGGCGATAATTATTCGGACGGACTGCATATTGCGGTGGCGCATCCGGGGCTCAAGCGGCTGATGGGCGATGGCTATGGGGTGGCGGCGTCCACCCATGCCGACAAGATGTGGGGGCCGATAGTGGACCGGCCTTCAGCCAATCTGTCCGAGCGCGCCTATCAGCATTTTCTGCCCAACGTGCCGCATCTGCCGCCCGATCGGCAGCGGCTGTGGACCTATTATAAGCTGTGGCCCAATTTCGCGTTCGACATCTATCCCGACCAGGTGGACTTCATGGCCTGGCTGCCGGTGTCGCCGACGCAGACGCTGATCCGCGAGATCAGCTATGCGTTGCCGGATGACCGGCGCGAAATGAAGGCGGCGCGCTACCTCAACTGGCGGGTCAACAGGCAGGTCAATGCCGAGGACACGGCGTTGGTCGCGCGGGTGCAGGCGGGGATGGGGTCGGCCAGCTTCACCGTCGGGCCATTGAGCGAGCAGGAAGTGGCGCTGCGGCATTTTTGCGGTCGGGTGCGCGATGTGATCCCGCAGGCGCGGCTGCATCGCGCGCCGGGGATGGGGTGGAGCGGCACGATATGAGTTGCGCGCGGGTTTCTCGACTTCGCTCGAAACGAACGGATGTAGGAGGCATGTCATGACGAAATCCTACGACGCCGTCATTATCGGGGGCGGGCACAATGGGCTGGTCTGCGCCTTCTACCTGGCGCGGGCGGGCTATACGGTCCGCATATTGGAGCGGCGCGTCGTCGTCGGCGGGGCGGCGGTGACGGAGGAGTTCCATCCGGGGTTCCGCAATTCGACCGCCAGCTATACGGTCAGCCTGCTCAATCCCAAGGTCATCCGCGACATGAAGCTGGAGAGCCATGGCTATCGCGTGATCGAGCGGCCGATCAGCAATTTCCTGCCCCAGCCCGATGGCGGTTACCTGAAGCTGGGTGGCGGGTTGGAGCGGACGCAGGCGGAGTTCGCCAAGTTCAGCGCGCAGGATGCGGCCGCCCTGCCCGCTTATTATGACGCGCTGGAAGTGGTGGCCGATGTGCTGCGCGACCTGGTGCTTAAAGCGCCGCCCAATGTCGGCGATGGCTTTACCATGATCGTCGAGGCGTTGAAGCAGGGTCGGCGGGTCGCGGGGCTGGGACTGGAGCAGCAGCGCGACGTGCTGGACCTGTTCACCAAGTCGGCGCGCAGCTTCCTCGACAGCTGGTTCGAGAGCGACGCGGTGAAGGCCGCGTTCGGATTCGATGCGGTGGTCGGCAATTATGCCAGCCCGGACACGCCGGGCAGCGCCTATGTGCTCCTGCATCATGTGTTCGGCGAGGTGAACGGCAAGAAGGGCGCTTGGGGCCATGCGGTCGGTGGCATGGGCGCGATCACGCAGATCATGGCCAAGGTGGTGGCCGCGTTGGGGGTGGAAATCAGCCTGGAGACACCCGTCGAGACGGTGCTGGTGGATGGTGCGCGCGCGGTCGGCGTGCGGCTGGAGAGTGGCGAAGAGGTGATGGGCGGCGCGGTGATCGCCAATGTCGGGCCGAAACTGCTGTATGAGCGGATGATGCAGCCGGGCGATCTGCCGGCAGATTTCACCAAGCGGATCAAGGCGTTCAAGGCGGGATCGGGGACGTTCCGCATGAATGTGGCGCTGGACGCCCTGCCCGACTTCGCCTGCCTGCCCGGCGTGAGCGAGCATCACCAGTCGGGCATCATCATCGCGCCGACGCTAGATTATATGGACCGGGCCTTCATGGACGCGAAACGCGATGGCTGGTCGAAGGCGCCCATCGTGGAGATGCTGATCCCGTCCACGATCGACGATACGCTCGCACCGCAAGGATGCCATGTAGCGAGCTTGTTCTGCCAGCAGTTCGCGCCGGAGTTACCCGATGGGCGATCGTGGGACGACGAGCGGGAAGCGGCGGCGGATGACATCATTGCGACGGTGGAGGCCGCAGCGCCGGGCTTCGCCAGGAGCGTGATCGCGCGGCAGATTCATTCGCCGCTGGATCTGGAGCGCAAGTTCGGGCTGGTCGGCGGCGACATCATGCATGGCAATCTGACGCTGGACCAGATGTGGGCAGCGCGGCCGGTGTTGGGTCAAGGCGCCTATCGCGGGCCGGTGAAGGGGCTGTACATGTGCGGCGCGGGCACGCATCCGGGCGGCGGCGTGACCGGCGCGCCGGGGCATAATGCCGCGCGGGAAGTGTTGAAGGACGGGACGTTGTTCGGGCGGTTGCGGGGGCGTTGACCGTCCCCTGCCGCTGATATACATTTTCATGGTATATCAGGAGTCGATCATGCAGGTTACCCGCTGGGGCAACAGCCTGGCCATCCGCATCCCCGCATCGGTGGTCGAGGCGCTCGATCTGAAAGAAGGCGATGATGTCGAGGTGCAGGTCGCTGGCGCGCGCGCCTTTGACGTTGCGCGGGACCGGACACGACTGAACGCGCTGCAACGTATCGAGGCCATGCGCCGTCCGCTGCCGCCCGGCTGGCGGTTCGATCGCGATGACGCGAACGTGCGGGATCAGGATGCAGACCCATAAATGCCGAAGGCCTTTTTCGACACCAATATCGTCATCTACGCCTTTAGCGACGACGCCAGGGCGTCGATCGCCGGGACCCTGCTGTTGCAGGGCGGCGACATCAGCGTGCAGGTGTTGAACGAGTTCACCCATGTCGCGCGGCGCAAGATGGGGTTTGACTGGGCAATGATCGGCACCGCCATCGCCGATCTGCAATTGCTGGTGCGGGCCGTTCATCCCATCGATATCGGCATCCATAGTAGCGCGCGCGTTATCGCCGAGCGATACAGACTGTCCTTCTACGACAGCCTGATCGTCGCCTCCGCCCTCCATGCCCGATGCGACATTCTCTATTCGGAAGATATGCAGGACGGGATGGAGGTGGAAGGGAAGATCGTGATCCGCAATCCGTTTCTTGCCCTCTCCTGCGCGCTTCCGTAAAGCACCGGTTCATGCCCGATATCTTCATACCCGACGCCACACCCGCGCTGACCGGCCGGGCGTTGTTTCCGCACAAGCATCTTCTGTCCATCGCGGACCTGAAACCCTGGGAAATTCGGTTCCTGCTGGATGAGGCGGAACATTGGGCGCAGGCGAACAAGGGCCAGGCGCGCAAACATGACGACCGGTTGGCGGGGATGACCCAGATCAACGCCTTTTTTGAGAATAGTACCCGGACTTTGCTGTCGTTCGAGATTGCCGGCAAGCGGCTGGGCGCGGATGTCGTCAACATGGCAGCGGCCACGTCGAGCGTGAAGAAGGGCGAAACGCTGATCGACACGGCGATGACGCTGAACGCGATGGCGGCCGATGTGATCGTGATCCGCCATGCCAGTTCGGGCGCGGTGCGGCTGATCGCGGACAAGGTGGATTGTCCGGTGCTGAACGCGGGCGATGGCTGGCATCAGCATCCCACGCAAGCGCTGCTCGACGCGCTGACCATCCGGCGGCGCAAGGGCGGGTTCGAGGGGCTGGTGGTCGCGATCTGCGGCGATGTGCTGCATAGCCGGGTGGCGCGGTCGAACATGCTGTGCCTCGCCGCGCTGGGCGCGCAGGTGCGCGCGGTCGCGCCGCCGACGCTGTTGCCGCCAGAGGTCGAGATGCTGGGGGCGACGCCCTTTACGCGGATGGACGAGGGGCTGGAGGGTGCCGACGTCGTCATGATGCTGCGGTTGCAAAATGAGCGAATGGACGGGGCCTTCATCCCCTCCCCGCGCGAATATCATGCGCTGTACGGGCTGACGCCGGAGCGGCTGGCCATCGCCAAGCCCGATGCGCTGGTGATGCATCCGGGGCCGATGAACCGGGGCGTGGAGATCAGCAGTTCGGTCGCCGATCATCCCGAACGCTCCGCGATCACCGAGCAGGTGGCTATGGGCGTGGCGGTGCGCATGGCGTGCCTGGACGTGCTGACGCGCGGGGCGCGGGGCGTGGAGGGATGGGCATGACCCTTCCATCCTTTTCAGTCATTGCCGCGCAGGCGGCAATCCATCCCCCACCCTGCCCATCTTCGCGCGGTCTGGAGATAGATTCCCGCCTTCGCGGGAATGACGGTGTTTGGTTTGAGGGAATGAAAGCGTGAGCAAGATCGCCATCATCAACGGCAGGCTGGCCGATCCCGCGGGTGACGCGCTGACGCCCGGCGTCGTGCTGATCGAGGGGGACCGGATCGTCGCGGCGGGCGATGTTGCGGTGCCGGATGACGCGCAGCGGGTGGATGCGCAGGGACTGGTGGTCGCGCCGGGCCTCATTGACCTGGGCGTCTTCGCCACCGACAAGCCGGCCTTTCATTTCGGCGGGATCACGCGCGCGGCGCTGATGCCCGACCAGCGTGCGCCGCTGGACGAGGTGGGCCTGATCCGGCAGGCGACGCGGGCGGGCAAGCCCGATTTCTGGGTCCATCCGATCGCGGCGGCGACGCGCGGGTTGCAGGGCCAGGAAATGGCCGAAATGGGCCTGATGCAGATGGCGGGCGCGAAGGCGGTTGGCACGGGTCGTCAGTGGATTAGCGATTCGGGCGTGATGCTGCGGGTGCTGTCCTATGCCAGCGGACTGGGCCTGACCGTTATCGCCCATGCCGAGGATGGCGGGCTGAGCGCCAAGGCGGTGGCGACCAGCGGCGAGACGGCGACGCGGTTGGGCCTGCCCCACGCCCCGGCCTGCGCGGAGGCGCTGGCCATCGCGCGCGACATCATGCTGGCGCGCGAAGCGGGCGCGGCGATCCATTTCCGGCTGGTGACGACAAGCGCGGGCTTCGACTGCATCCGCGCGGCCAAGGCGGAGGGGCTGAAGGTCACATGCGGCATCAGCCCCGCCTATCTCTATCTCAACGACCAAGCGGTGACGGATTTCCGCACCTTTGCGCGGCTGTCTCCGCCGTTGCGGGATGAGCGCGACCGGCAGGCCTGCCTTGCGGCGGTTGCCGACGGGACGGTCGACGTCATCACATCCAGCCACGATCCGCGCGGGCCGGAGGATAAGCGCCTGCCCTTTGCCGACGCTTCGCCCGGCATGGCGGGGGCGGAGACGCTGCTGGCGCTGTCGCTCAACCTGGTGCGCGATGGGCAGGTGACGATCAACCGGTTGATGACGCTGCTGTCGGCCAATCCGGCGAAGATTTTGGGTGTCGATGCGGGCGGCTTTGCGGCCGGCAGCGCCGCTGACCTGATCTTCGTCGATCCCGATGCGCCCTGGATCGTCGATTCGGCCAAGATGGCGGCCGCGGCGGGCAACACGCCCTTCGACCGCCTGCCGGTGCAGGGCCGGGCGCGGCGGATCATGAAGGGCGGGGTGTTCCTTTAGGACATAACGGGAACCCCCCGCCCCCTCGCGCGCTTGCCTTTCATGACGAGCAGGGGATGTGGATGACGCAGAGAGTCGCGCAGCAGGTGCATGTGGATGCGCCGTGGAAGATACCGCCGCGGGCGTGGTGGGAGATTCTGAAGCGCGTGCATGGCGCGTTGTCGGGCAATCATGTCGGGTTGCTGGCGGCTGGCGTCGCTTACTACGCCTTCCTGTCGATCGCGCCGCTGCTGGCCGCCGTGGTACTGACCTATGGGCTGTTCGGCGATCCGGCATTGGTGCAGCGGCATATGCAGGCGATCATTTCTGTCGTGCCGGCCGATGCTGCGTCGCTGATCAACGACCAGCTGCTGGGCGTGGTCAGCACGCGCAAGCCCGCGATCGGGTTCGGCCTGCTGCTGGCGCTGGCGATCGCCGTTTATGGCGCGACGCGGGCCGCGTCGGCGATCATGGAGGCGCTCAACATCGTCTACGGGCAGAAGGAAGGGCGTAACATCTTCCGCTTCTATCGCACGTCGATGGGCATCACTTTTTCCGCCGTGCTGGTCGTGGTCGTAGGGGTGTTCACCGCGACGATCATCGGCCTGTTGCAGGATTTCCTGACCAATTGGGGACCGGGCGTGCTGTTTGCGATCAAGGCGACGACATGGGTGTGCGCGGGGTTGCTGGCCAGCGTGATATTCGGCCTGATCTACCGTTTCGGCCCGAACCGACGTCATGCGCAATGGCAATGGCTGACCGTGGGATCAGTGTCGGCGACGCTGTTCTGGCTGGTCGCGACGCTGGGCGTGTCCTTCTACGTCTCCACATTCGGCAATTACAACAAGACCTATGGATCGCTGGGCGCGGTGGTGGTGCTGCAATTATGGCTGTTCGTGTCCGCCTATATCGTGTTGCTGGGCGCGCAGATCAACGCGGAGGCCGAACGCCAGACCAGCGCCGACACCAGCGTCGCGCCGCAAGACGCAAAAGCGGCATAATCGCGCTTGCCCTCCCCGTCAGCCCGCGCTAAAGCGCCCTCCTTCGCTGGCTAGGCCAGTGTAGGAGTGTAGCTCAGTTGGTAGAGCGTCGGTCTCCAAAACCGAATGCCGTGGGTTCGAGTCCCTCCACTCCTGCCAAGCGAACTGGCCGCGAACCCTTGTAAATACAGGGGTTCGCGGCTAAGTGCGGCGTAGCGATTTCGAGGTGGCCGGAAGCGGGCCGATCGAGAAATCGCGGCCGAACAGGCTGGCGAATTTGGTCGCGGAGCAAGTGGCCGCACCCCCGGACGCCAAACAGGGCGGGATCGGGAGGGCGGACTGTTGCTTCGCGATTTGGTGTTGGTTTAAGAAGTGCAGAGGCAGGCGATGGCGAAGGTTTCCCCCGGTGAATTCGTCAATCAGGTGCAGACCGAGGCGAAGAAGATCGTGTGGCCCACCGGCCGCGAAACCATGATGACCGGCGTGATGGTCGTGATCATGACGACGCTGCTGGGCCTGTTCTTCTTTGGCATCGATACCTTCTTCGGTGCGATCGTCCAGTGGTTGCTGGGCGTCGCGGCAGGCCGGGCCTGAGTTTTTGGGCACCGCGATTTCCCAGAAATTGCTGGTCGGCCTGATTGGGATTTTGAAAGGGTAACATGGCGCGCTGGTACATCATCCACGCCTATTCGGGCTTCGAAAACAAGGTCAAGGAATCGATCCTGTCCGAAGCCGAGCGCATGGGCCTGACCCAACTGGTCGAACAGGTCGAAGTGCCTGTCGAAACGGTGACCGAGGTCAAGCGCGGCAAGAAGGTCCAGGTCGAGCGCAAGTTCATGCCCGGCTATGTCCTGGCCAAGCTGGCGATGAACGACGACATCTACCATCTGATCAAGAACACCCCCAAGGTAACGGGTTTCCTGGGATCGATGGGCAAGCCGCAGGCGATCAGCGAAGGCGAGGCCGCCCGTTATTTCGGCGCCCGCAAGGAAGCCGAAGCCGCGCCCAAGCACAAGGTCAGCGTCGATTACGAAATCGGCGACAGCGTCAAGGTGCTGGACGGTCCCTTCGCCAGCTTCAACGGCGTGGTCGAGGAACTGGATTTCGAAAAGAACCGGGTCAAGGTGTCGGTGTCTATCTTTGGTCGCGCCACGCCGGTCGAACTGGATTTCGAGCAGGTCGAACTGTCGAAATAACCAGTCGCCGTGAGGCAGGTTTCAAAAGGGTCGCCCGTCTTCGGATCGGCGGCCCTTTGTGCTTTTTGTTCCTTATGACGGTGTTGAAAGATGTTCGCGCAGAGGCGCAGAGAGCATAGAGGAGACGTCCTTCTTTGCGCTTTCTGCGCCGCTGTGCGAACCGACTTACATGCCATAGGGCATCGTGTGGATGACGGCCGCGCGGTCGAGCACTCCCTTTTCAAGAGACGCGACAGACCCCCTTCCCTTTTTGAAGGAACATCGCTATAGGCCCGCGCTTCCGTGCTGCCCCTGGGCGGCCGGATTCTATGCGGGAGGCTGTTTTCGAGGCAGCCGTTCGACCGCTAAACTTGAACCGGGCGTATCTTTGGACGCGCCCAGCTATAGAGTGAGTGACAATGGCCAAGAAGATTACGGGCTATATCAAGCTCCAGGTGCCCGCTGGAGACGCAAAGCCTGCCCCGCCGATCGGCCCAGCATTGGGTCAGCGCGGCGTGAACATCATGGAATTCTGCAAGGCGTTCAACGCGCAGACCGCCAATGTCGACAAGGGCACGCCCCTGCCGACGATCATCACGGTCTATGCGGATCGCAGCTTCACCTTCACGATGAAGCAGCCGCCGGCCACGTTCCTGATCAAGAAGGCGATCAACCTGAAGTCGGGTTCCAAGGAACCGGGCAAGATCGTCGCTGGCAAGATCACCCGCGCCCAGCTCGCCGAAGTCGCGCAGGCCAAGATGGCCGATCTGAACGCGAACGACATCGACGCTGCAACGAAGATCATCGAAGGCTCCGCTCGCGCGATGGGCCTCGACGTGGTGGAGGGCTAAGACCATGGCAAAGCTGACCAAGAAGGCGAAGGCCCTGGCCACCGCGGTTGACCGCGAAAAGCTGCACGGCGTCAACGAAGCGCTGGGCCTGATCAAGACCCACGCGACCGCCAAGTTCGATGAGAGCGTCGAAATCGCGATCAACCTGGGCGTCGATCCCCGTCACGCCGACCAGATGGTCCGTGGCGTCGTCACCCTGCCCGCCGGCACCGGCAAGGACGTTCGCGTCGCCGTGTTCGCCCGCAACGACAAGGCTCAGCAGGCGCTCGACGCCGGCGCCGACATCGTGGGTGCCGAAGACCTGCTGGAGAGCATCCAGGCCGGCAACATCGACTTCCAGCGCGTCATCGCGACGCCGGACATGATGGGCCTGGTCGGTCGCCTGGGTAAGGTTCTCGGCCCCAAGGGCCTGATGCCGAACCCGAAGCTGGGCACCGTGACGCCGAACGTCGCCGAAGCCGTGAAGGCCGCCAAGGGTGGCCAGATCGAATTCCGCGTCGAAAAGGCCGGCATCATCCATGCGGGCCTGGGCAAGTCGAGCTTCTCGGCCGAAGATCTTCGCCGGAATTTCGACGCCTTCGTCGATGCGATCGTCAAGGCGAAGCCGACCGGTTCGAAGGGCAAATATGTCCGCAAGATCGCCCTGTCGTCCTCGATGGGTCCAGGCGTGAAGGTCGATGTAGCGGAAGTCGCCGCCGTCTGATCTTTATGCTATACTATTAAGGCAAGCCTCCTTCCTCGGGAACGCGGGAAGGAGGCTTTCTTATTTGGGGGATGGCGGCAAAACGGCATTTCTCCGCAACGTGCTCCTGCGTAGGCAGGAGCCCAGATCCAGCCTTAGAACTGGGTTCCCGCCTTCGCGGGAGCACGGCAGATGAGGTTTGGGCATGAACCGGAATGATTGACCTGACATTCCGGGTCTTCGCCAAGGCGGGGACAGGCAAGGTTTGTTGATTCCGTCGGAAGAAGGCGGGTCGCTTTATCCGATGGAAAAACAATAACATGGCATTTGACACTCTCCACCCCCTGCTCGCCCAGGCGCTGACCACCAAGGGCTATGAAGCGCTGACCCCGGTCCAGTCCGAGGTGACGCAGGAAGAAGCCTTTGGCCGCGACCTGATCGTGTCGGCGCAGACCGGTTCGGGCAAGACCGTCGCATTCGGCCTGGCCATGGCCAGCGAATTGCTGGGCGACGCCGATCGACTGCCCCCGCCCGCCTGGCCGCTGGCACTGGTGATCGCGCCGACGCGCGAACTGGCGTTGCAGGTCAGCCGCGAGCTGGAATGGCTCTATGCCGGCGCGCGCGCCCGAATCGCCACCTGCGTCGGCGGCATGGACGCCGCCAAGGAACGCCGCGCCCTGGCGCAGGGCGCGCATATCGTGGTCGGCACGCCGGGCCGTCTGCGCGACCATCTGGAGCGTGGCGCGCTCGACCTGTCGGCGCTCAAGACCGCCGTGCTGGACGAAGCCGACGAGATGCTCGACATGGGCTTCCGCG
Organism: Pseudomonadota bacterium; assembly: GCA_040389985.1. Classification (GTDB taxonomy): domain Bacteria; phylum Pseudomonadota; class Alphaproteobacteria; order Sphingomonadales; family Sphingomonadaceae; genus Sphingobium. Next base: position 262,840 of record JAZJZH010000007.1, on the reverse strand, counting down.
AAGACCTGGAAGGCATTTTGGACGCCACGCCCGAGGGCCGCCGCACCCTGTTGTTTTCGGCGACGATGCCCAAGCCGATCGTGCAGCTCGCCCGCCGTTACCAGAAGGACGCATTCCAGATCACGTCGGCCGCCGGTGAGCGCGGCCATGGCGACATCAGCTATCAGGCGATGACCGTCGCCCCGGCCGACATCGAGAACAGCGTCGTCAATCTGTTGCGCTTTCATGAGGCGGAGACGGCCATGCTGTTCTGCGCCACGCGTGACAATGTCCGCCACCTGCATGCCAGCCTGACCGAGCGTGGCTTTGCCGTCGTGGCGCTGTCGGGCGAGCATAGCCAGAATGAGCGTAACCAGGCGTTGCAGGCGTTGCGCGACAAGCGGGCGCGGGTGTGCGTAGCGACCGACGTCGCCGCACGCGGCATCGATCTGCCTTCGCTGACTTTGGTGGTCCATGTCGAGCTGCCGCGCGACGCGGAGACGATGCAGCATCGGTCGGGTCGCACGGGCCGCGCGGGTAAGAAGGGGACGGCCGTGCTGATCGTGCCCTATCCGCGTCGCCGCCGCGTCGAATCGATGCTGAAGGGCGCGAAGATCCCGGTCGAATGGACGACCGCGCCGAGCAAGGAAGCGATCGCCCAGCAGGATGGCGAGCGTCTGCGCGCACAGTTGCTGGCACCGGTGGAACTGGAAGAGTCCGACTGGGCGCTGGGTGCCGAGTTGCTGGAGGCCAAGAGCGCCAAGGAAATCGCCGCGATGCTGGTCAAGAGCGCCCGCTCCGCCATGCCCGCGCCCGAAGAATTGCTGGACGCCAGCGAAGCGCCGGCGCGCCGTGACGGACCGCGTCCGGGCTTTGAGGATACCCAGTGGTTCCGGATGAACATCGGCCGCAATCAGAATGCCGATCCGCGCTGGATACTGCCGCTGATCTGCCGTCGTGGCCATGTGTCGCGCGGCGATATCGGCGCGATCCGCATCACCGCCAGTGAAACGATGTTCGAAATCCCCAAGGCGATTTCGGCCAAGTTCCTGGCGGCTGTGCGCCGTTCCGGCGAGGCGGGTGACGAGGGTGCGGACGTGATGTTCGATCCCGTTGACGGCGCACCGCGCGAAGAAGCGCGGGAAAATCGTCGCCAGCTGCGCCCGTCCAACGACGCCCGCCCCAACCGCAGCGGCCCGCCCCGCGGCGGTCCGGGCGCCGGTTCGCGCGGTGGCGCTGCGCCGCATAGCCCCCGCCCGTTCAAGGGCGCTGGCGCGGGTGGCCCGCGCAAAGGGCCGCCGCGCAGCCGTGGCTAACACCCTTTAAGACAGCTAGGAGCCAACAGGGCCGTCAGTCATTGCATCCCGCATGACCGACGGCCCTTTGCTTATCCCCGTCCTGGGCGACCAGTTGACGCCTGACATCGCGTCGTTGCGCGCCATGAGCAAGACTGGTGCCGACAAGGCGCGCAGCGTCGTGCTGATGATGGAGGTGGCGGACGAAACCACCTATGTCCGCCATCACAAGGCCAAGATCGCCTTCATCCTGTCCGCGATGCGCCATCATGCCGATCGGTTGCGGGCGCTGGGGTGGACCGTCGATTATGTGACGCTGGACGATCCTGCCAATAGCGGCAGCTTCACCGGCGAAGTCGCCCGCGCCGTGGAGCGGCACCAGCCAGCCGCCATCCACGTCACCGAGGCCGGGGAATGGCGGGTGCAGGCGATGCTGGAAGCGTGGGAGACGCGCTTCGCCGTGCCGGTCGTCATCCATGAGGATGATCGCTTCCTGTGCTCCCATGCAGAGTTCGACACCTGGGCAGCCGCGCGTAAGCAGTTGCGGATGGAGTATTTCTATCGTGACATGCGGCGCAAGACCGGCCTGCTGATGACGGCGGAGGGGAAGCCCGAAGGCGGTGAATGGAATTATGACGCGGAGAACCGCAAGCCTGCGCCGGGACGCGACCTGCTGATGCCGCAGCCTTTGCGGTTCGCGCCTGATGCGATCACCCGCGCGGTGCTGGACATGGTGGTGGATCGCTTTGCCGATCATATCGGCAGCCTGGACCATTTCCATTTCGCGGTGACGCATGAGGACGCGATTCGGCAACAGCGGCGCTTTCTGGACGAGGCGCTGCCGCGGTTTGGCGACTATCAGGACGCGATGCTGACGGACGAGCCGTTCCTGTGGCATTCGATCCTGTCGCCCTATATCAACGCCGGGCTGCTCGATCCGCTGGCGCTGTGCCGGGAAGCCGAGGCGCGTTATCGGGCGGGGAAGGTGCCGCTCAATTGCGCGGAAGGGTTCATCCGACAGATCATCGGCTGGCGCGAATATGTGCGCGGCATCTATTGGCATGAGGGGCCGGATTATGCGCGGCGCAACGCGCTGGGGGCCACCCGGCCCCTGCCCGGCTTTTACTGGACCGGCGAGACGGACATGCATTGCATGGCCCAGGCGATCGGCCAGACGATCGACCATGCCTATGCCCATCATATCCAGCGGCTGATGATTACGGGCAATTTCGCGATGCTGGCGGGGATCGACCCGCATCAGGTCCATGTCTGGTATCTGGAAGTCTATGCCGACGCCTATGAATGGGTCGAGCTGCCCAACACGATCGGCATGAGCCAGTTCGCCGATGGCGGCCTGCTAGGGTCCAAACCCTATGCCGCGGGCGGCGCTTACATCAATCGGATGTCGGATTATTGCGGCACATGCCGCTATGATGTGAAGAAGCGGGTCGGCGAAGATGCCTGCCCGTTCAACGCGCTTTACTGGGATTTCCTGGCGCGCAACGAGCCGCTGCTGGGACGCAATGTCCGGCTCGCCATGCCGTACCGCAACTGGGCTAGGATGGACGAGCAGGACCGCGCCGCCACGCGGGAACAGGCGGCGCGGTTCCTGTCTTCACTCGACTAGGCCGCCCCGCAGAGCTTCAGCATCCGGCTCGCCAATTCGCGTTCGCCCATCACGACATGGGGGACGCCCAGCCCCTGGAGATAATCGACCTCCGCATCGCTGTGCGCGCGGGCGACGACATCCAGATCGGGATTGAGGTGGCGGGCATGTTCGTGGATCGCGCCGCCCTCAAAGCCTTCGGGCACCGCGATCAGCAGGCGGCGCGCCTTGGTCACGCCGGCGGCGTTGAGGTGGCGGTCCTCCAGCGCATTGCCGCGCACGACGGACAGGCCGGCCTCCTGCGCCTCTTCCGCCTTTTCCGGGTCATCCTCTATCACGATGAAGGGGATGTCGCGCTGGGTGAGGCCGAGCGCGATCAGCTTGCCCACCCGGCCATAGCCGATGAGGATGATGTGGCCGACCGCCGGCCCAGCCGCGGCGACCCGTGCGGCCTCATCGTCCACCTCCTCCTGCTTGCGGTCGCGCACGACCAACGAAAAGAGGATGGGATTGAGGAAGATCGAAACGATCGCACCGGCCAGGATCAGGTCGCGGGCGTCGGCGGGGAGGACGCCAAGCCCTGTGCCGAGCGAGGCCAGGATGAACGAAAATTCCCCGATCTGCGCCAGGCTGACCGCGATGGTCAGCGCGGTGTCGTTGGGGTAGCGGAACAGGCGAACGATCGCATAAGCGGCGATCGATTTGCCAACGACGATGATCGCGACGGTGGCCAGCAGCGGCAGCGGCTGTTCCCACAGCACGCTGGGGTTGAACAACATGCCCACCGATACGAAGAACAACACGGCGAAGGCGTCGCGCAGGGGGAGAGTTTCTTCGGTCGCGCGGCGACTCAAGGGGGTTTCGCCCAGGATCATGCCGGCGAAGAAAGCGCCCAGGGCGAACGACACGTCGAATGCATAGGCCGCGCCGAATGCCACGCCCAGGGCAATCGCCAGGACGGCGAGGCGGAACAGTTCGCGCGATCCGGTGTGGACGACCCAGTGCAGCGCCCAGGGGATGACGCGGCGGCCCACTACCAGCATCAGCGCGACGAAGCCCGCGACCTTGAGCAGGGTGCCGACCAGCGGCGCGATGAGCGCAGATGCCCCGGCCCCTGAATCCGCATCGTTCATGACGGCGGCCAGCGCGGGCAGAAGGACGAGCGCCAGGACCATCATCAGATCCTCCACGATCAGCCAGCCGACCGCGATTCGGCCGCGCCGGGTTTCGACCAGATTTGCCCCCTGGAGGGCGCGCAGCAGCACGACGGTACTGGCGACCGAGAGCGCGAGGCCGAACACGATCCCGCCCATCAGCGGCCATCCCATGAGGTGAGACAAGCCCATGCCGAGCAAGGTTGCGACCGCGATCTGCACCAGCGCGCCGGGGACCGCGATATTCTTGACCGACAAAAGATCCTTGAGCGAGAAATGCAGGCCGACGCCGAACATCAGCAGGATGACGCCGATTTCGGCGAGTTCGTTGGCCAGCCCCGCATCGGCGACGAAGCCGGGGGTGAAGGGACCAACGATGATGCCGGCGACGAGATAGCCGACCAGCGGCGAGAGTTTGAGGCGATGGGCGATGGCGCCCATGATGAAGGCGACGACAAGGCCGGCGACGATAGTGCCTATGAGGGGCGTGTGATGGGGCATGGGTGGCTTTCGATACGCGGCTGCCGACGGCGCGGGTTCAACCGAGCCGCCGAGCAGTCTAACATGATTATTCTACGACGGTCATCATCACCGCGGACAGACCGGCGGCGGCGACGGCGAGGCCGGACATGACGGCGGGCATGAACCACCAGGGCGGGCGGCGACGGGTGCGCCGTGCTTTCCTGCGAGCCATGGGATGCTCCTTCTTCCGACGAAAGCCCGCGGGGATGCACGGGCGGAGAAGCGAATCGTCAGGAAGCGGCGGGCGGCGCGCGGGCGCGACGGGTGCGGGCCGGGGCGTAGGAACGGGGGGTTTGGGAAAAACGAGCCGCAGGGTCAATCGGCCGGACATGCCGGCCGACCAACAGGATGATAGCGACGGCGAAGGCCAGAATCAGGGGTGGCGTGCCGTCGCCATCGGGGCGTGGTGCCGCCACCATAGGCGGCATCGCCTGGGTGCGCGCCTTCAGCACGACATCGGTAGTGGCGGGATTGAAAGCCGAACCGGTCGCGCGGCTGAGCGGTGGCCCAAGCGGTGCCAGCGCGGACAATAAAGTGACCAGAATCAGCGTCCACAAGGCGATGAGGACAGGCAGGCGCAGGGTTGCGCCCTTCCCGTTCCATCCCTGCCCCGTGGCGTGCCGCATATAGTTGCTATTCCCTTGTCTGCCGCCAAGATAGGCATGATAAAGCCGGAAAACCACCCCCGTCCGGCACCGCGATCGGTTGACAGGTGCGAGTCATTCCACTAACGGGCCACATTCCCGCGCGGGTCGGCTAAGGCGTCATGTCTTTGGTGATCTGCGTAAAGCAGATTTGAACGAGAAGAGACAAGCCATGTTCGCTATCGTGCGCACAGGCGGCAAGCAGTATCGCGTCGCCGCCGGAGACAAGATCGTCGTTGAAAAGATGGCTGGCGAAGCCGGCGACCAGGTGACGCTGGGTGATGTCCTGCTGGCCGGCGAAGGCGGCGACCTGAAGGACGTTGCCAAGCTGACCGTTGCGGCGGAAATCATCGCGCAGGCAAAGGGCGAGAAGGTCATCGTCTTCAAGAAGCGCCGCCGTCACAATTATCGCCGCAAGAACGGCCACCGCCAGAATCACACGATCCTGCGGATCCTGTCGATCGGTGGCGAAAGCAAGAAGGCCGACAAGGCCGCTGCCACGACCCAAGACGCAGCGCCGGCTGCTGCCGAAGCCTGATCGCTTCCGGCCAGATATTCCAGGAGTTTAGACAATGGCACATAAAAAAGCTGGCGGTTCGTCGCGCAACGGTCGCGATTCTGAGTCGAAGCGCCTTGGCGTGAAGAAGTTCGGCGGTCAGGAAGTGATCGGCGGCAACATCATCATTCGCCAGCGCGGCACGCGCGTCTATCCGGGCCGCAATGTCGGCATCGGCAAGGACCACACGCTGTTCGCGCTGAACGAAGGCCGCGTGGTATTCCACACCGGCAAGCTCGGCCGCAAATATGTGTCGGTCGATGGACAAGCCCAGGCGGCCGAATAACGGACGATCGATGATGGATCGTCCCCCGCAATAGGGGCGATCCTCCCGGTAGGGCTTTGACAGCAACCGCCGGTTTTCGAGGGAAACAAGGGGCGCTCCTTTCATGGGAGCGCCCCTTTTTCCGTTGCCTGTTCTGTGCTGGAACGCGGCCGACCAACAAGGGTGCATTTCTCTTCTGATTTCTCTCAAGCCTCTGGAGCTCCACGCCTTCTCGCGCGTCTTGCGGGCGGGGAACCATCCAGAACAATGCGTCGCGAAGTCGTCATGATTGGCGGCTAAGCGCGCTGATAAGAGGAGAGACGAGAATGTTTGCCCGTACCCCCCGCCTGCTCCTGCGTCCGGGCTGGATGGAAGATGCCGCCACGCTGGCCCAGGCCATCGGCGACCCCGCAATCCTGCGCAACCTGACCCGCGCGCCCAGCCCCTATGGACTGGACGACGCGCAGGCGTTCCTGGCGCTGCCCCAGCATCCGCAATTGCCGCGCCTGCTGGCCTTCACCCGTACCCAGGGCGCGCCGCGCCTGGTTGGCGGATGCGGCGTGCATCTGGACGAGGATGGCGCGCCGGAACTGGGCTATTGGATCGCCCGTCCCTATTGGGGGCTGGGCTTTGCGACGGAGGCTGCGCGCGCCGTCCTGGGCATGGCGCGCGCCAATGGCGTGCGCGACATCCGATCCAGCCATTTCGCCGACAACCCTGCGTCGGGCAATGTCCTGCGCAAGCTCGGCTTCCGCTTCAGCGGACGGACAACGCAGCGCTATAGCCTGGGCCGCGACGCCCTGGTCGATTGCCTGATGTTCGAAGAAGGCGATGCCGGGCGACAGAGCAACGACCCGGCGATGGACCTCTATCGCGATGCGGTGGTGCCGATGGCGGCCTGATAAGACGCCTCCCTTTTATAAAGGAGGCGCTTTCAGTCGATCGAATACCCGCGTCGGCTTTCCGCCCAGTTCGGTGTCGGTCAGCGCGTGGAAGCCCAGCTTCTGCGCGACCTTGATTGACGCCGCATTGCCCGGATCGATGATGCAGCGGAGCGATGAGGCTTCGAGATGGGCGTCGGCCCAAGCCAGGATCGCCTGCATCGCTTCGGTGGCGATCCCCCTGCCCCAGGCCGGCGGACCGAGCACCCAGCCAGCTTCCGGCACGCCCTCCAGTTCGGCAAGGCCCCTTTCGGCGTTCAGCAGGCCCGCTTCTCCCAGGAGCATGCCGCTGTCGCGCTCCTCGATCACCCACATGCCGTAGCCGAGCAACGACCACATGCCGGCATAGCGCAGGATGCGGAACCAGACGGCCTGGCTGTCGAGCGGGACGCCGCCAATGTGGCGCACGACATCCGGGTCGGCCCAGAGCGCGCGGCAGGCGGCATAATCCTCGACCCTGTGAGGGCGGAGGATCAGGCGGATGGTTTCGAGTGTCGGGGCATCGGTCATGCGCTGATAAAAGCGCCCCGCTTTCCCCCGGTCAAGCGGCGGAGGGGAGCCCGCCGCCTTGCCGCGCATACGCATAGGGGCTGTCGGCCAGGGCGATGAGCGCGCGGTCGTCGACCTGCCACGGATAAAAGCCGGGCAGGAAATAGCCGAGCCACGGTCGCGCCACCCGGCGCACGATGCCCGGCCGGACCAGCGCATAGCGCAGCAACCCGCCCCAGGCGCAGCGGCCGGTGATGCCGTCCTGCCGCAGCAGGTCCATCATGCCGCGGGCGCGGTGGTGGAGGAAATGCTTGGTCACCACCAGCATCATCGCGGTCTTCACCCACCAGCGCTTGAGCCGGCTCCAGTCGCGGGTGGCGTGGACCCAGGTGTCGTGAGCCACGCCCTTATGCTCGATCTCCTCAATCGCGTGCCAGCGCCACAGTGCCGCGCTCTCCGGGTCGGCACCGTGGAGATTGCGCGGGTCGCTCAGCAGTTCATGGGCGAGGATGGCGGTGAAATGTTCCAGCGCCATGGTCGCGGCCAGGCTGATAATCGGCGGACGCTGTTTGGCGAGTTCGAGCACCATCACCACGTCGGCGTCGAGGCGGGAGACGTCATAGCCATGATCGGTCACCTGGCGGTTGAAGGCGAGATGTTCGCGACTGTGGACGACTTCCTGCTTGGTGAAGGCGGCGATTTCGCCCGCCAGCTTTGACGGCGCGCCATCACGGAAGGCGCGGACGCTGTCGATGAAATAGGCTTCGCCGCGGGGGAAGGTGATCGACAGCGCATTGAAGAAAGCCGTGGCGATCGGATCGCCGTTCAGCCAATGTCGCGCCGTCACGCGGTCCCGTCCGAAACGGCGGTCGCGCGGCGTGATGGTGAGGTCGGTCGGGGTCATGGATATGTCTCCGGTCGTTACTTACATTGATGTAAATAAGAGTTGCTTACAATCATGTCAATAAAGCGCGCGCGCCTTAGCCCGGATGAAAGCCGCCTCGTCGCCGTAGAGGCGGCCCGCGATCTGCTGATCGAGGCGGGGCCGCAGGCGGTGACGCTGAAGGCTGTGGCCGGGCGCGTCGGGCGGACGCACGCCAATTTGCTGCACCATTTCGGATCGGCGGCAGGATTGCAGAAGGCGCTGGCGGCGCATCTGGCCGACACGATCACCTCCAAGATCGGCGAGGCGGTGGATGCGGCGCGGCGCGGCGAGGTCAGCCCGCGCACCATCGTCGACATGACGTTCGATGCGTTCGACCGGGAGGGTGCGGGCGCGCTGGCGAGTTGGATGCTGGCGTCGGGCAATGAGGATGCGCTGGACCCGGTGGTGGAGGCGATCCACCGGCTGGTCGACAAGCTGGCGGCGACCGCGCGGACCCCGCATCTGGCCGAACTGATCCGCGACAATACGCTGATGCTGGTGCTGCTGGCGCTGGGCGATTCGCAACTGGGCGGCGCGATGGCCGCGGCGCTCGCCCTGCCGCGCGAAAAGGCGCGCGAAATCGCCACGCGCAGCCTGACATTCGCGCTGATGCAGGAGGCCGCGGCGATGGCGGCGCAAGCCAAGGTTTAACTTTTTGCCTTTTGCGGTTATGGGCCGCCCATGCATTTTCTAGATCAAGCCAAAATCTACATCAAATCCGGCTGGGGCGGCCCCGGCGCGGTAAGTTTTCGTCGCGAAAAATATGAGGAATATGGCGGCCCCGACGGCGGTAACGGCGGCAAGGGCGGCGACATCATCTTCGAAGCGGTGCAGGGCCTCAACACCCTGATCGACTTCCGCTACACCCAGCATTTCAAGGCGCAACGCGGCACGCCCGGCATGGGCAAAAATCGCTATGGCGCGGGCGGCAAGGATTTGATCATCAAGGTGCCGGTGGGCACGCAAATCCTGTCCGACCCCAAGCCGATCGAAGGCAGCGAGGACGAGGACGGCATCCCCGATTATGAGGATCAAGATGTCCTGGCCGATTTCACCGAAGTCGGGCAGCGCGTCACATTCCTACGCGGCGGCGACGGTGGCCGGGGCAACATGTCCTACAAGACCAGCACCAACCGTGCGCCGCGCCAGCATGGCACGGGCTGGCCGGGCCAGGAATTGTGGGTATGGCTGCGGCTCAAGCTGCTGGCCGATGTCGGCCTAGTGGGGATGCCCAATGCGGGCAAGTCGACCCTGATCAACCAGGTGACCAATACCAAGGCGAAGGTGGGCGCCTATGCCTTTACCACCACCAAGCCGCAGTTGGGCGTGGTGTTGCACAAGGATCGCGAATTCGTGCTGGCCGATATTCCCGGCCTGATCGCAGGCGCGGCCGAAGGCGTGGGCATCGGCGACCGGTTCCTGGGCCATATCGAACGGTGTCGCGTGCTGCTCCACCTCATTGACGCCACGGTCGACGATCCGGTCGAGGCGTTTCATATCGTCACCGAAGAACTGGCCGCCTATGGCGAAGGGCTGGACGAAAAGCCGCAGATCGTGGTGCTGAACAAGGGCGACTTGCTGGGGCAAGAGTTGATGGAAGACATCGCCGACCAGTTGCGCGACGAAGCGGGCGTGGAGGATGTGTTCATCATCTCCGGCGCGACCGGCGAGGGCGTGGGTCCGCTGCTGGACGCGGTGCTGCTAATGATGGACGAGGATGCGCGCGAGGCATCCGAAGAGGCTGGAAAAGAGAGCGACGGAGCGTGGTCGCCGATCTAGGCGATTTGTATGACACCCGTTCGCTGCGAGCGAAGTCGCTACGCGGGTGCATGACGGTTCTCGACTTCGCTCGAACCGAACGGACCATTTGCCTGTGACCTCTCCCCTTTCCGGCTTCCCTCCTGCCCTAATCCGCCGCCTGGTAGTCAAGATCGGGTCGGCGCTGCTGGTCGATCCAACCGGCGCAGTGCGGGTGGACTGGCTGCGCACGCTGGTTTCCGATGTTGCGGCACGCCGGGCGGCGGGCCAGCAGGTCATCATCGTGTCTTCGGGCGCGATCGCGCTGGGCGCGCGGCGGCTGAAGCTGCCCAAGGGGGGACGCGGGTCGCTGGAGGATGCGCAGGCGGCGGCGGCGACGGGGCAGATCGCTTTGTCGCAATGCTGGGCAAGCCTGCTGGATGAAAGGGGCATCACTGCCGCGCAGATGCTGGTGACGCTGGACGATCTGGAAAATCGCCGCCGCTACCTGAATGCGTCAGCGACGCTGGAGCGGCTGATGGCGCTGAATGTCGTGCCTGTGGTCAATGAGAATGACAGCGTGGCGACGGCCGAAATCCGCTTTGGCGACAATGACCGGCTGGCGGCGCGCATCGGACAGGCGGCACGGGCTGACGCGGTTGTACTGCTTTCCGATATTGACGGGCTTTACACCGCCAACCCGCACGCCGATGCCAGCGCCATGCTGATTGAGACGATAGAAAAGATCGACGCGCGGATCGCGGCGATGGCCGATGACGGATCGGCGTCCGGCATGGGGTCGGGCGGCATGGTGTCGAAGATTCAGGCGGCGCGGATCGCGACCGGCGCGGGCGCGCATCTGGCGATCATTTCGGGCAAGGTCGATGCGCCGCTGTCGCATTGGGCGGGTGGCGGCAAGGGGTCGATCTTCCTGGCCGCACAAGGCAAAGGCGCGCGCAAGGGTTGGCTGGCCGGGCGTCTGACCACACGCGGGCGGATCATCGTGGACGCGGGGGCGGAAAAGGCGCTGGGCAAGGGCAACAGCCTGCTGCCCGCCGGGGTCGCCAGTGTCGAGGGCGTGTTCGATCGGGGCGACGTGATCGACATTGTGGCGCAGGATGGCCGGGTGATCGCGCGCGGGCTGATCGAATATGACAGCGAGGCCGCGGCGAAGATCGCAGGCAAACGCAGCGACGACATCGCCGCATTGCTGGGCGAAATGCCGCGATCGGTGCTGGTCCATCGCGACCATATGGCGATGGTCTGAGAGACATGCAGCAGATGCGGATCGCCATGACCGGCGCGACGGGATTCGTCGGTGCCGAAACGCTGGAGCAGGCGTTGGCGGATGGGTTGCGGATCAATGCGCTGACGCGGCGGGCGCAGCCGCCGCGCGCCAGGCTGAAATGGGTGCATGGGTCGCTGGAGGATAGCGCCGCGCTCGATACGCTGGTGCGCGATGCCGATGCGGTGATCCATATTGCAGGCGTGGTGAACGCGCCCGACCGCGAGGGGTTTGAAGCCGGCAATGCGCGTGGCACCATGGCGGTGGTCGATGCGATGCGGAAGCGCGGAATCAAAAGGCTGATCCATGTCTCGTCGCTCGCGGCGCGGGAGCCGGGCCTGTCCGATTATGGCTGGTCCAAAGAACTGGCCGAAAAACATGTGAAGGCGAGCGGCCTGGATTGGACGATCGTGCGACCGCCCGCCATTTACGGGCCGGGCGACCGCGAGATGCTGGAACTGTTCCGCATGGCCAAGCGCGGCGTCATGCTGCTGCCGCCGGGCGGGCGGCTGTCGGTGATCCATGTAAGCGATCTGTCGGCGCTATTGCTGGCGTTGACGCAGGAGCGCGAGAACAGCCTGACGCGCACCTATGAAGTGGATGACGGCACGCCGGGCGGATGGGATCATCGGGATTTCGGGGTTGCGATCGGCCGGGCGGTCGGGCGGACGGTGCGGACCTTCGCCACGCCGCAATGGCTGCTGAACGTCGCGGCGCGGACCGACCGGATGGTGCGCGGCAGGAATGCCAAGCTGACGCCGGATCGGGTCGATTATTTCTGCCATCCCGACTGGGTGGTGGCGAAGCGCAAGCAGCCGCCCAAGCGGCTGTGGCTGCCGCAGGTGAAGACGCAGGACGGGTTGGCCGCGACGGCCGCGGCCTATCGGGAGAAGGGGTGGCTGTGAGGCAGCCCATCTTTCCCGAAGCCCGTTCGTCCTGAGTAGCCATTGAGCGAAGTCGAAATGGTGTATCGAAGGATCACCCGCAGCGCCCGATGCTTCGATACGGCCCTTCGACTTCGCTCAGGCCCTACTCAGCACGAACGGATCATTCACCTATCCCTGCGCCGCTGGTTTCTTCGCGCGCTGTTCGGCCAAAAATTCGCTGATCGCCTGGCCGCTGGCGTTCAGCAGCGGATAGGTGCGGGCGTCCGACAGCCAGTCGGGGCGGCGCGCGCCGCTGCCGTAGAATGTGTCATAGACCAGGCTGAAGGCGAGGAAGAGCAGGGTCGCGCCGATCAGGCCCTTCACCGCGCCAAAGCCCGCGCCCAGCACCCGATCGACCGGTCCCAGCACCGACTGGCGGGTGCGGCGGCCGATGGCGTGGGCGATCAGCTTGCCTGCACCGAAGGTCACGCCGAACACCAGCGCCAGCGCCAGGATCGCCGCGCCGCTGGCGGTGCCGATAAAGGGTGTCAGCACTTCGGCGACCGAGGCGTGGAACAGGCGGATGCAGAAGATCGCCAGCACCCAGGCGATGAGCGAGAGGGTTTCGAGCACGAAACCGCGCATGAGGCCCAGCACGGCGCAACCGCCGATGGCGAGCAGGACGGATATGTCGATGGCGTTCATTGCGCCTGTGGCTATCCGCGTCCCAGCATCTGGTCAACAAGCTGCGCGAGGGTGCGGAAACCACTGACCGCGATTCCCTTCACCCCGTCGGCCGCCGCCGCAGGGATGAAGGCGCGGTTGAAGCCGAGCTTGGCCGATTCGCGCAGGCGCAGCGGGGCGTGGGCGACGGGGCGGATCTCGCTCGACAGCGCAATCTCCCCGAACAGGACGACGTCGGAGGGCAGCGGCTTTTCCGACAGCGCCGATACCAAGGCGGCTGCGACGGCAAGATCGGCGGCGGGATCGGACAGGCGATAGCCGCCCGCGACGTTCAGATAGACTTCGCAGGTCGAGAAACTGAGGCCGCAGCGCGCCTCCAGCACTGCGAGGACCATGGCCAGCCGCCCGCTGTCCCAGCCGACCACCGCGCGCCGGGGCGTGGCGCCGCTCGACAGGCGCACGACCAGCGCCTGGATTTCGACCAAGACCGGCCGTGTCCCTTCCAGCGCCGGAAAGACGGTCGCGCCCGTCACTGTCTCGTCGCGCTGGGTCAGGAACAGGGCGGAGGGATTGGCGACCTCCTCCAACCCTTCGGCGACCATGGCGAAGACGCCGATCTCATCGGTGCCGCCGAAGCGATTCTTGATCGCGCGCAGGATGCGATATTGGTGGCTGCGTTCACCCTCGAACGCCAGCACGGTGTCGACCATATGTTCCAGCACGCGCGGGCCGGCGATGCTGCCATCCTTGGTCACATGGCCGACCAGGATCAGCGCAGTGCCGCGCTGCTTGGCGAATTTGATCAGTTCCTGGGACGAGGCGCGGACCTGGCTGACGGTGCCCGGCGCGCCCTCGATCAGGTCGCTATGCATCGTCTGGATTGAATCGATCACCAGCAGGGCGGGCGGCTGCCCTTCGCTCAAGGTGGTCAGGATGTCGCGCACCGACGTCGCGCTGGCGAGCATGACCGGGGCGTTGCCCAGGCCCAGCCGCTGCGCGCGCAAGCGGACCTGGTCGGTCGCTTCCTCGCCGCTGATATAGGCCACCGACAGCCCCCTTGCCGCGACCCGCGCCGCCGCCTGGAGCAAAAGCGTCGATTTACCGATGCCCGGATCACCACCGATCAGGGTGGCGGAGCCAGCGACGATGCCACCGCCCAAAGCCCTGTCGAATTCGGCGATGCCGGTGCTGGTGCGCGGCGGCAGTTCGATCTTGCTGTCGAGGCCAATCAGCGTGATCGCGCGGCCGCCATTTTGCAGGTCGTGGCGCGAGGAGAAAACGGTTTCTGCCGCTTCCTCGACGATGCTGTTCCACTCGCCGCAATCCTCGCACTGGCCCTGCCAGCGGGCCGCAACGGTGCCGCATTGCTGACAGACGAATTTGCGCTTTGCCTTGGCCATGGCACCGATATGGCGGGCAAGCGCGAACAATGCAAGAACATCGAGGCGAGTACTGGAAACATCCGGCGCGCTGGCGCATTGTTACGGCCATGAAAACAATCCGTGTCGCGAGCTATAATATCCGCAAGGCCATCGGCACCGACCGGCGGCGGATGCCCGAACGGGTGCTGGAGGTGCTGGCGGAGGTCGATGCCGACATTATCGCATTGCAGGAGGCGGACCGGCGCTTTGGCGTGCGGTCGGCGGCGATCCCGCCGCGGCTGATGGACAGCCAGAGCGACTATAAAGCGGTGCCGCTGGACGTGCAGGCCGATTCGATGGGCTGGCACGGCAATGCGCTGCTGGTGCGCAAGAGCGCTGAACTGGGCGCGCATGACGTGCTGCATCTGCCTTATCTGGAGCCGCGCGGCGCGACCATGGCGGAAGTGACGACGGGCGGCGCGAGCGTGCGCGTGTTCGGCATGCATCTCGACCTGTCGGGCCTGTGGCGACGCAAGCAGGCCGCGGCGGTCATTCATGCCGCGGCGCAGGGCGTGGCGATGCCCACGGTGCTGATGGGCGACCTCAACGAATGGAGCGCCGGGCGCGGCTGCCTGGCCGATTTTGCGCGCCATTATAGTTTCGCGCCGTGCGGCCGCAGCTTCCATGCGCGGCGGCCGGTGGCGCGGCTGGACCGGATCATGCATTGCGAGCGTCTGACGCTCAAGGATTGCGGCGTCCATGAAAGCGGTGCGGCAAGAAAGGCGTCCGACCATCTGCCGATCTGGGCGGAGTTTTCGGTTGGGTAGTCACTGCATCAGTTCGTTTCGCGCGAAGTCGAGAAACGTCTGCGCTTCGGTTTCTCGACTTCGCTCGAAACGAACGGAACTTGGCTTGTCGGCCTCGACAAGTCCGCCACCCTCTGCGACGTTCGCCCCATGAAGGAGCGGGAATTGCGGCTTGCGCTGGTCTGCTATGGCGGCATCAGCCTGGCGATCTACATGCATGGCATCACCAAGGAGGTGTGGCATCTGGCGCGCGCCAGCCGCGCCTTCCATGAAGGCGTGCCGGCCAGCGGCGGCAGCGAGGCGGTCTATGCCCAGGTGCTGGCGGCGATGGAAGCGGCCAGCGGCGTGCGGCTGCGCGTCATGCCGGACATCATCGCGGGTGCCAGCGCCGGCGGGATCAACGGCATCTTCCTGGCGCAGGCGATCGAGACGGGCCAGTCGCTGGAGCCGTTGACGACCATGTGGCTGGACAATGCCGATGTCGACCGGTTGCTGGACCCCGATGCGCGCCCGGCCCGCGCCATGACCAAATTCTGGGCGACGCCGCTCGTGTGGATGGCGGCGCGGCGGCCGGGCGATGCGGTGGAGCGCACCGTCGCACCGGACACCCGCGAGGAAGTGCGGATGAAACTATCCCGCTTCATCCGGTCGCGCTGGTTCGAGCCGCCCTTTGGCGGGGAAATATTCTCCACCATGTTGATCGATGCCTTCGATGCGATGGCGGCGTCGGGGAATGGGCCGCCCCTGCTGCCCGACGGGCATCCGCTCGACCTGTTCGTGACCGTCACCGATTTCGAAGGGCATCCGCAAAGCCTGAACCTCAACAGCCCGGCGCAGGTGATCGAGACGGAGCATAGGCTGTCGATTGGTTTCAAGGCGCGCGGGCGGGGGGAGCGGCCGTTCGCCGATCCGGCCGAACTGGTGTTCGCGGCGCGCGCGACCGCCAGCTTCCCCGGTGCCTTCCCCCCTTTCACCGTGCGCGAACTGGACCGAGTGCTCAAGCGCCGCCATCGCGCATGGCCGACGCGCGACGCTTTCCTGGGCCGCGCCCTGCCCCGCCATGCGTCCCGCGGGACGGCCGAGGACGCGGTGCTGATCGACGGGTCGGTGCTGGCCAACGCGCCCTTCGCCCAGGCGATCGGCGCGCTGCGTAATCGGCCCTCGCGTCGTGAGGTGGACCGGCGCTTCGTCTATATCGATCCCAAGCCGGGGCACCGTTCCATCCGCCTGAACAAGGAAGGCGAGCAGCAGGATGCGCCGACCGGGGCGGACACGCCGCTGCCCGGATTTTTTCGCACCATTTTCGGCGCGCTGTCGGACATTCCGCGCGAACAGCCGATCCGCGACAATCTGGAAGCGATCGACCGGCACAGCACGCGCATCCGGCGGATGCGGCGTATCTTGGACGCTCTGCGCCCCGGTATCGAGACGGAGGTCGAGAGCGCGATCGGCAAGATGCTGTTCCTGGACCGGCCGACGCCCGCGCGCCTGTCCGCCTGGCGCGCCAAGGCGCAGCAGCGGGCGGCGAGCGCGGCGGGCTTCGCCTATCCGGCCTATGGCCATCTCAAATTATCGGGCATCGTCGAATCGCTCTGCTCGCTGCTGTTCCGTCTGAGCGGTGAGGACAGCGCGATGATGCGCGAAAGCTATCGCCAGGCGATCTGGGCCGATATCCGCAAGAATGGCGCGGACCAGTTGAGCGCGGAGAGCGGTTCGGCCTCCGCCCCGGTCGCCTTTTTTCGCGCCCATGACCTCGCCTTTCGCATCCGCCGCCTGCGCTATCTGGCGCGGAGGCTGGCCGATACGCTGGAACTGGAGGCACAAGTCGACGATCCGGCGGTGCTGGGGATGCACGACGCCATCTATGGCGCGCTGACGCTCTATGCCGAATGCGAGGATAGCGATTTCCATGACGCCGACGTCGTCGCGGCGGCCAAGGCGGTGCCGACCGACGCCGCCACGGCGCTGGCCGCGGTGGCGCAGGCGCGCGGGCTGAAGGCGCGGGACGAGGCGGCCGACCTGATGCTGGCCGAAGCGCTGGCGGCGCTGCCCAAGGCGGGGCGGCGGACGATGCTGCTCGCCTATCTGGGTTTCCCCTTCACTGACATCGCCACGCTACCGTTGCTCCAAGGTGACACTCTGGATGAATATGATCCGGTCAAGGTCGACCGGATTTCGCCGGAGGATTGCGGCGCAATCCGTAGCGGCGGCGCGAGTGCGACACTCAAGGGCATTGAATTCAATAACTTCGGTGCGTTCTTTAGCAGGGTCTATCGTGAGAATGACTATCTGTGGGGCCGGCTGCACGGTGCCGAGCGGCTTCTGGACATCGTGATTTCGGCAATGCCCGCAGCAAGCCGTCTTTCGCCCGAAACGCTGGCGGACTATAGGCGGGCGGCGTTTCTGGCGATCTTGGACGAAGAAGAGTCGCGGCTGCCCCATGTAGCCGATTTAATCGCCAGCTTGCGGGAGGAGATCGGGTGAGCGGGCGTTTGGGTCTGGTTCCTGTGGTGCTGATGCTGGCCTTGGTCGCCGGCTGTCGCGACTCGTCCGCCGACAGTGCGCAGGCCGACAATGGCCCGTCGCAGCCGATCACAACCGTCGCCACTATCGCGCCGGAACCCGCCCCCCTGCTGCCCCCCATCGAACCCGTCGTAGCGCCAGTGAAGGCGTCGCCGGTCGTGACGGTGCGCGCGCAGCCAGCGCCGCGCAACGCGCTGGACCTGCCGCCGTCGGATGATGGCGGGTTGGCCCTGCCCTTCCCGCAGGAAGTCACCACCTTCATGGTGGACCGCGACGGGTGCGACCATTTCCGCGGCGAAGAACCCTATGATGCGGAACGGCGCGCCTATATCGCCGAGAATATCGCCGAATTGTGCAGCGGCACCGATGCCAAGCTGGCGATGTTGCGGCGGCGCTATGCGGGCGATCGATCGGTGACGGCGGCGTTGCGCGGCTATGAGGAGCGGATCGAGGGCGTGTCGAACTATTAAGGCTTGGCAACTTTAAATAACCGTTCGTCCTGAGTAGGGACTGAGCGCAGTCGAAGGCCCGTATCGAAGGCACGCTGCGCGACATCCTTCGATACGCCATTTCGACAAGCTCAATGGCTACTCAGGACGAACGGATGATTTAAACCAGAGTTGTCCATTTTATTCAGCGACCTTAGTCCGCCAGCGCGTCGATCGCGTGGGCGAGAGCGATGTCGCGTTGCGACAGGCCGCCGGCGTCATGGGTGGTGAGAACGATATCCACCCGGTTATAGACGTTGGACCATTCTGGATGATGATCCGCCTTTTCGGCCAAGATCGCGACCCGCGTCATGAAGCCGAAAGCGCCGACGAAATCGGTGAAGGTGAAGCGGCGTGATATCCCGTCCGGCTCCGCCACCACCGTCCATTGCGGCAGGTCGGCCAACGCCACGGCGCGATCCTCTTCGCTCAGTTTACCAATCATGTCCCTATCCTCATGAAATACCATGCGGTATGTGGCAGGCATGTCGCATCCCGGTCAACCGCCCCGCTTCGCCCCGACCCCCCAGGAGATCGAGGCGCTTGCACTGGAAGCGCTCAGTCGCCTGCCGGACCCGTTCAACGCGCATCTGTCCGACGTCGTCCTGTTCGTGGAGGAGTTCGCGCCCGCCGACATATTGAAAGAGATGGAGATTGACGACCCGTTCGGGCTGACCGGCCTGTATAGCGGCCGTCCGGTGGGGCAAGAGGCGCAGACCGGGGACATACCCCCGACCGTCCATCTGTTCCGCCGTCCGCTGCTGGACGAATGGGTCGAAACCGGCGTGCCGCTCGACGCGCTCATCACCCATGTCGTGGTGCATGAGATCGGCCATCATTTCGGCCTGTCCGACATCGACATGCATGTGCTGGAGGATATGGTCGCCTCATGACCGGCGCGGCGCTACGCCTGACCGACCTGGCCTGCCTGCGCGGGGGGCGGATGCTGTTCCGGGGCGTCAACCTGGCGCTGGCGGCGGGCGGGGGCGCGTTGCTGACCGGTCCCAATGGCGTGGGCAAGTCGAGCCTCTTGCGGGTCGTCGCCGGACTGCTGCCCGCCTTTGCCGGCACGGTGGAGCGGACGGGCGGCATCGCGCTGACCGACGAGCGGCTGGCGCTGGACATGGAGGTGCCGCTGGCGCGGGCGCTGGATTTCTGGGCGAGGCTGGACCAAGCCGATGAGCGGGCGGTAGCGGCGGCGCTGGACGCTATGGCGTTGACGCCGCTGGCCGACGTGCCGGTGCGGATGCTGTCCACCGGACAGCGCAAGCGGGCGATGCTGGCGCGGGTGATCGCCAGCGGAGCGGCGATCTGGCTGCTCGACGAGCCGGGCAATGGGCTCGACACGGCGTCGACAGCGCTGCTGGGTGCCGCGGTGGCAGCGCATTTGGCGGCGGGCGGGATCGTGCTGGCCGCGTCGCACCAGCCGCTGCCGATCGATGCGCCGGTGACGCTGGCGCTGGCCGATTACGGGGAAGAGGCGGCATGAGGCTGCTCTGGCTGCTCGCCGCGCGGGATTTGCGCCAGGCCTGGGCGTCGGCGGGGCTGTGGCTGCCGGTCGCCTTCCTGCTGCTGGTCGCCAGCCTCTATCCCTTTGCGGTCGGGCCGGATGCGGCGCTGCTGGGGCGCACCGGCGGCGGGATGCTGTGGATCGCCGCGCTGCTCGCCAGCCTGCTGCCGGTCGATAGGCTGGTCACGCCGGACAGGGATAGCGGCGTGCTGGACCAAATCGCGCTGCGCGGCATTGGCGAGGAAATGGTCGTAATCGCGCGGCTGGCGGCGCACTGGCTGGGCTTCGGCCCGCCGCTGATGATCGCCACTTTGCCCGCCGCAGCGCTGCTGAAGCTGGACGGCGCGCTCATCGTGCGACTGGAGATCGGGCTGTTGATCGGAACGCCCGCGCTGGCGGCGTTAGGACTGCTGGTGGCGACGCTGACGGCGGGACTGCGATCGAGCGGGGCGCTGGCCGGGTTGCTGGCGCTACCGCTGGCGGTGCCGCTGCTAATCTTTGGCGCGGGGACGCTGGGCGATGGCAGCGGCGCGGCGCTGAAGTTCCTGGGCGCGGCGTCGTTGCTGCTGGTGGCGATCACGCCGTTTGCGGGCGGGGCGGCGATCCGGGCCGGGCGGGAATAGACATTTCGCGATGCGGCCCTCCGTTCATTGACGAACGGCGGAAAATCGGGCATCTGCCGCTACGGCATTCGAGAAACATCGGAGCCAGGAGAGGATGCCCAAGGACCGCATTCAGACGAATTCCGGCAAGATTTTTCATGCACTTTTGATGCGATGCCTGGCTGACCGGCATCAGCCCACAGACGAGGAGATCGACCTTGTCGTCGGCAAGATATGGCATGAGAGCCGCGGATCAGCGACCGGCCAGCCTTGGCCGGACGTGGCGCGCGGCAGCGACGCGCACCGGCAGATGATCCAGGCGGCGACGATGGCTCTTATCCCCTAATCGCAGGACACGCCGCCGCCGCGATAACCAAGGCGGATCGCCTGCCTACCCGCCCGATGGGACGGGGCGAAAGGGCAAACCTCCGTCCCCTCCTCCTTTGCGCCTGCTCGACATCGCCCTGCCCATCCGTCAAAGCCGGCTGATGTTCGGTATTGTCGCTTCCATCCTATTCGTCCTGATCTGGTCTACCGGTTTCATCGTCGCGCGGGCGGTGGTGCCGCATGGCGCGCCGGAGCTGATCCTAGCGGTGCGGCTGACCGCAACGACTCTGCTGCTGGGCGGGGCGGCGCTCTACGCGCGGCAGGGATGGCCGCGGGGGCGACGGCTGGGGCTGCATCTGGCGGCGGGGGCGATGCTGCATGGCCTGTACCTGACCGTCAGTTGGTGGGCCGTCAGCCGTGGGATGCCGGCCGGGATCATGTCGCTGCTGGGCGCGACGCAGCCACTGATGGTGGCTGTGGCGAGCGTCGCGCTGCTGGGCGAGCGGTTGCCGGGGCGCAACTGGGCGGGGCTGGCCATCGCCATCGGCGGCGTCGTCTGCGTGCTGCTGCCGGCGTTGGAGCGGAGCGGCGGAGGGTCGGTCGGCTTGGTGCCAGTCGTGGCGGGGGTGATTGCGGTGATCGCGATGACTGGCGGGACGCTGATCCAGCGCGGGCAGATTGCCGGCGACCCGATCCTGATGTCGGGCGGGGCGCAGAATCTGGGCGGGGCACTGGTGGCGATCGCTGCGACGCTGATCGTGGGCGAATATCGCTGGGACAATGCGCCGATATTGTGGATCGGGCTTGGCTGGTCGGTGCTAGGGCTGTCGGCGGCGGGGCTGTCGCTGCTCGTGTGGCTGGTGCGGCATCAGGGGCCGACGCGCATGTCTATGCTGTTGCTGCTGGTCCCGCCGCTGGCCGCGATCGAGGCATGGCTGTTGTTCGGGGAGCGGCTGGGGCCGGTCCAGCTTGTCGGATTCGCATTGGCGCTGGGTGGCGTGTTGCTGGGGCGGTCGCAGGGCAAGAAGGCGGCGCTGGTCGAGCCGGCCTGACTTCACAGCGTGGGGATAGCCCGTCACAGAACCGTCATCTTCTGCAATAGCGCTGTCATGATCGCGCGATAAGGAGTGGCATGAGCAAGCGCCCGCCTTCCCTTCCCGCCCAGGCCCATGACATGCGGATGCAGATGGCGCTGCGGCAGATCGATTTCGGCGCAGCGCCCCGCCCGGCGACGCCAGCACCCAAGCCGCAGGCACCCCAAGAAACGCTGGCGCTACAGCGGCGCGACTGGCTGTTGGAAGTACAGGAGCGGCAACGGGCATTGTCGCCCTATGCGTCTGGCCTGTTGACCGCGGAAAATCTGTCGGGGGAGGATTTCCTGCACAGCTTCTACGCGCCCGGACGGCCGGTGCTCATCAAGGGCGCGATGGCGGGGTGGCCCGCGCTGGACCTATGGACGCCCGACTATCTCGCCGAAACGGTCGGCGACGCGATGATCGAATTCCAGGGCGATCGGTCGCGGGCCGCCGATTATGAACTGGCCAAGGACCGGCACAAGATGCGGGGCCGCTTCCGCGACTTCATCGCGATGGTGCGCCAGGGCGGCAACAACGCCTATCTGACCGCCTATAACAGCGCGGCCAACGGCCCGGCGCTGGCCCCGCTCCAGGCCGACCTGGGGCATCTGGAAGCCTATCTGACGCGCGCGGCGGGGATGCTGTGGATCGGCGGAGAAGGCACGTTTACGCCGCTGCATTTCGACCTGACCAACAATCTACTGGCGCAGGTGACGGGGACCAAGCGCGTGATCCTGATCCCGCCGTCGCAGACGCAGCGGCTGGCGCACAAATCGCATGTGTTCAGCGAGGTGCGCGATATCACCGATGAGGCGCGGCTGGCGCTCTATCCGCAGGCGCGCGATGTGCTGCGCTATGAGGTGCTGCTGACGCCGGGCGACCTGCTGTTCGTGCCCATAGGCTGGTGGCATCAGGTGCGGTCGGAGAGTTTCGCGACCATGCTGACCTATACCGGATTTCATTGGCCCAATGGCGGGCATGAGGGCTATCCGGCGGGGTGATCCAGCGCCGCGTTCACCAGCTTACCCTTCGCGCAATTGCTCGTGGTGGCGGATCACTTCGTCGATGATGAAGCGCAGGAATTTTTCGGTGAAGTCGGGATCGAGCTTCGCGTCGAGCGCCAACTGGCGCAGGCGGGTGATCTGGCGCTCCTCCCGGCCGGGGTCGGCGGGGGGGAGATCGTGAGTCGCCTTATGCTCGCCGACCGCCTGGGTGACCTTGAACCGTTCGGCCAGCATGAACACCAGCGCCGCGTCGATATTGTCGATGCTTTCGCGATAGCGGTTCAAAGTCTCGTCCACGTGGGGCCTCCGGTTCCAGATCGCGCGCTTTTTGCCGCATCCGGCGCGTCGCGCAAGCTATTCCCGCTTGCCTTTCATATTTTGCATCGCCACATGCGCGGTCATGACAGCACCTGCCCCCGGTAACGTCCACCCGATCGGCCGCGCCACAGGCGCGCCTTCGCTCGCCCCCATCATGGCGCTCGTCGCCGACGGCATGAATCACGTCAATGCCGTGATTCTGGACCGGATGCAGTCGCGCATCCCGCTAATCCCGGAACTGGCGGGGCATCTGATCGCGGGCGGCGGCAAGCGGCTGCGGCCGATGCTCACCTTGGCCTGCGCCGACTTGGTCGGCTATGCCGGGTCGCGCCATTACAAGCTGTCCGCCGCGGTCGAGTTCATCCACACCGCCACGCTGCTGCACGACGATGTGGTCGACGGATCGGGGCTTCGGCGGGGGCGCAAGACCGCCAACATCATCTGGGGCAACAGCGCCAGCGTGCTGGTGGGCGATTTCCTCTTCTCGCGTTCCTTTGAGCTGATGGTGGAAGCCGAGTCCCTGAAGGTGCTCAAGATCCTGGCCAATGCGTCTGCCGTGATCGCCGAGGGCGAGGTCAACCAGCTGACCGCCCAGCGTAAGATCGACACCAGCGAAGAACAGTATCTGGATATCATCGGCGCGAAGACCGCCGCTCTGTTCGCCGCAGCGTGCCGCATTTCCGCGGTGGTCGCCGACCGGGACGAGGGCGAGGAGCAGGCGCTGGACGTCTATGGCCGCAATTTAGGGATAGCGTTCCAGTTGATCGACGACGCGATCGATTATGAATCGGACGGCGCGACCATGGGCAAGGATGCGGGCGATGACTTCCGCGATGGCAAGGTGACGTTGCCGGTGATCCTGGCCTATGCGCGCGGATCGGAGCAGGATCGCGCCTTCTGGAAGGCGGCGATTGCGGGCCACAAGATCGGCGATGAAGATCTGGCCCATGCGACCGGGTTGTTGCGCCAGACCGGCGCGATCGCCGACACGCTGGCGCGGGCGCGCCATTATGGCCAGCGGGCGATCGACGCGCTGGGGCGCTTTGATGCCGGCAAGGCGAAAGCGGCCCTTACCGAAGCGGTGGAGTTCGCTATAGCGCGCGCTTATTGAGGGAATGGGTGGTTTCGCTCGTTTCCTGTCGCGATACTGACTTCAATAGTCCGTTCGTCTTGAGTACCCACTGAGCGAAGTCGAAGTGGCGTATCGAAGGATTGAGCGTGGATGGATGCTTCGATATGGGGCTTCGACTTCGCTCAGCCCCTACTCAGCACGAACGGGAGTATAAGGCTTCCTAGTCTTGATCCTGTCCCCCGAAACCATCGCCTTCCTCATGGCCGCAGCAACGATGGCGGGGTGCATCGACGCGATGGCCGGTGGCGGGGGCCTCATCACCCTGCCCGCTCTGATGGCCGTTGGCATACCGCCGGTGCAGGCGGTGGCCACCAACAAGCTGCAAAGCTGTTTCGGCACGTTCGGCGCTTGCGTCGCCTATGCGCGGCGGGGGCATATGGATTTGAAGACCTATAAGGCTCCGATCATCGCCGCCTTTGTCGGGTCGGTCGGCGGGGCGTGGCTGTTGCAGCGGGTCGATCCGTCGATCCTGGCGGGACTGATGCCTGCGCTGCTGGTGGCCATGGCGGCCTATTTCACTTTCTCGCCCAAGCTGGGCGATGCCGATCGCCATGCCCGCGTCGGCATGGCGGGCCTGACTGGGCTGGTCGGCGTGGTCGGTTTCTATGACGGCTTTTTCGGGCCGGGCGCGGGCGCTTTCTACACCACCATATTGCTGGCGCTGGGCGGCCTGTCGATCCTGCGCGCGACGGCCCAGACCAAGGCCGCGAATTTCGCGAGCAATGTCGCGGGCCTGCTGACGATGCTGGCGGGCGGCCATGTGATCTGGGTGGCGGGGCTGTGCATGGCGGTGGGGAGCATCGCGGGCGGTCAGATCGGGTCGCATCTGGCGATGCGCTTCGGGTCGCGGCTCATCAAGCCGCTGCTGATCGTCATGTCGCTGGCGCTGACCGCCAAGATGCTGCTGGACCCGAAAAACCCGATCCATATCTATCTGTTTAGCTGACCCGTCAGCCAGCCTGCACCAGCGTCGCGACGCGGCGGTGCAGTTCGTCCACGGCGAAGGGCTTGGTCAGCACTTCCATGCCATGTTCGATATGGCCATGGTTCAGCACGGCATTTTCCGCATAGCCGGTGACGAATAATATCCGAAGGTCGGGGCGCAGCGTGCGGGCGGCGTCGGCGACCTGACGGCCGTTCAGGCCGCCGGGCAGGCCGACATCGGTGATGAGCAAGTCGATCCGGCCGCGTGATTCCAAGATGCGCAGCCCCGATGGTCCGTCCGCAGCCTCCAGACATGCATAGCCCAAGTCGCTGAGCGCATCCACGATCAGCATTCGCACCGACGGTTCGTCGTCGATCACCAGCACCGTTTCGCCCGCCTCCGCCGCGACCGCCGGGTTGGCGATGTCAGGCGAATCCACATCTTCCTCACCGCGATGGCGGGGCAGGTAGATGCAGACCATCGTGCCGTCGCCGGGTTCGGAATAGATGCGGACATGGCCGTTGCTCTGGCGCGCGAAGCCATAGACCATGGAGAGGCCAAGACCCGTCCCCTGCCCGATCGGCTTGGTGGTGAAAAAGGGGTCGAACACGCGGTCCAGAATCGCCTTGTCGATGCCCGTCCCGGTATCGCTGGTGCAGACGGTCACATATTGGCCGGGGGTCAGGCCATGGTCGCGCGCGGTGCGCTCATCGAGCCAGCGGTTGCCCGTCTCGATCGTAATCTTGCCCCCCGACGGCATTGCGTCACGGGCGTTGATGCAGAGGTTGAGCAGCGCATTTTCCAGCTGGTTCGCGTCGACCAGCGCAGGCCAGAGGCCGGACGCGGCGATCGTCTGCACCTCTATCTGCGGGCCGACCGTGCGGCGCACCAGTTCGGAAAAATCGCCGAGCAGCCGGTTGACGACGGTCGGCTTGGGGCTGAGCGTCTGGCGGCGGGAGAAAGCGAGCAGGCGGTGGGTGAGCGCGGCGGCGCGGCGGGTCGCGCCCTGCCCGGCGGTCAGATATTTGTCGACGTCGCCTGTTCTGCCCTGCGCCAGCCGCACGCCGATCATTTCGAACGCGCCGGAAATGCCGGCCAGCAGATTGTTGAAATCATGGGCCAGGCCGCCGGTCAGCTGGCCGACCGCCTCCATCTTCTGCGCCTGGCGCAGCGCGCTTTCTACCTCTTCCCGCTCGGCCAGCGCCTGTTCGATACGGGCTTCAAGCGTTTCGTTGAGGTCGTGCAGCGCCTTTTGCGCCTTCACCTGGGCGCTGACATCCTTGAACAGGACGGCGACCTGGCGGTTTTCGAACGGCCCGACGCGGAAGGAGGAGACGTCGAGATAATGGCCGGTCTTTTCCAGTTCACGCTGGAAACGGATCGGCTTGCCCGTGCGGAGCACGCTGCCATAGAGTTCGACCCAGCCGTCCGCCTCATCTGGCACCATTTCGCGCAGCTTCTGGCCCACGACATTGGGGATGCCCGCATTGCGTTCATAGGCGGCGTTTGCCTCGACATGGATATAATCGCTTAAGGGACCATGGGGACCATCGAAAAATTCGATGATGCAGAATCCGTCCTCCATCGTTTCGAACAGAATGCGATAGCGTTCCGCGTCCCCGATCAGGCTGTCCATTCCCCGTGTCGTCCCTTCATCTGCGCGACGTCCATCTTCGCCGACAGACAAATATGGATCAATAGCTTTGGCCGCGGAACGTATGGCAAGGCAACTATTTCCACGTGCGCCTGCTTTTTGCGCGGCTTGCGATTTGCCGCAATCAGCGCGAGAGGGGGCGCGATGAGCGACCTGCCAATCCATGATGTGCTACCCGACCTGCTCGCCGCGTTGCGGGCGGGCAGCAATGCCGTGCTAGTGGCGCCGCCGGGCGCGGGCAAGACGACGGCGGTCGCGCCGGCGCTCCTGAGCGAACCATGGTGCAGCGGCCAGGTGTTGCTGCTGTCGCCGCGACGGCTGGCGGCGCGGGCGGCGGCGGAGCGGATCGCCGAGATGATGGGCGAGCAGCCCGGCGGCACGGTCGGCTATGCGACGCGGATGGACAGCAAGCTGTCGGCGCGCACGCGGCTGCTGGTGCTGACCGAGGGCATTTTCGTGCGGCGGATACAGGATGATCCGGAACTGGCGGGCGTGTCGGCGGTGCTGTTCGATGAAGTGCATGAGCGCAGCCTGGACAGCGATTTCGGCCTCGCGCTGGCGCTGGATGCGCAGGGGGCTTTGCGGCCGGATTTGCGGATCGTGCCGATGTCAGCGACGCTGGACGGGGCGCGGTTTGCGGCTCTGCTCGACGGCGCGCCGGTGATCGAGAGCGAGGGGCGCATCCAACCGCTTGAGTTGCGCCATATCGGGCGCGCGGCGGAAAAGAAGATCGAGGATGAGATGGCGGCGGCGATCCGCCGGGCGCTGAGCGAAGAGGCGGAGGGCGACCTGCTCGCCTTCCTGCCCGGCGTGCGGGAGATCGAGCGGACGGCGGAGCGGATCGAGGGCATCGCTGAGGTGCATATGCTGCACGGCAGCCTCGACCCCGGTGCGCAGCGAGCGGCGATCCGGCCTTCCCGGTCCGGCGCGCGAAAGGTCATCCTGGCGACCAGCATCGCGGAAACCAGCCTGACCATCGATGGCGTGCGGATCGTAGTGGACTCTGGCCTTGCGCGGCGGCCACGCTACGACCGGGCGGCGGGGGTAACGCGGCTGGTGACGGAACGGGCGAGCCAGGCGTCCGCGACGCAACGTGCGGGTCGCGCGGCGCGGCAGCGGCCGGGCGTTGCCTACCGCCTGTGGGAGGCGGCAGCGAGCGCGGGGATGGTGCCGTTCGACCCGCCGGAGATTTTGGAGAGCGACCTGTCCAGCCTGCTGCTCGATTGCGCGCTGTGGGGGGTGAGCGATCCGGGCGCGCTCCGCTGGCTCGATCCGCCGCCCGCTGCGGCGGTGGAGGAAGCGCGCAGGCGGTTGACCGTGCTGGAGGCGCTGGACGATGACGGGCGGATCACTTCGCATGGAAAAGCGCTGGCGAGCCTGCCGCTGTCGCCGCGCATCGCCCATATGCTCGTGCGGGCGGGCGAGATGGCGCTGGCGGACGTGGCGGCCGAGGTCGCCGTGCTGCTGGGCGAGCGCGGGGTTGGCGGCCAGGACACGGACCTGACGCTGCGGCGGCAACGCTGGCGGAGGGAGAGCGGCAAGCGGGCGGAGGCGGCGCGGGGGTTGGCGCGGCGGTGGGCGAAGCTGGTGAAGCGTGGGCCGGGCGATGGCGGCGGCGACCATGCGGTCGGTCTGTGCCTCGCCCTTGCCTTCCCCGACCGCGTCGCCAAACGCCGGTCCGCCGACGGCGCGGACTGGGCGAGCGTGGGCGGGCGCGGCTTCCGGCTCGATCCGCTGTCGCCGCTGGCGCGCGAGGACTGGCTGGCGGTCGGTGAGGTGCAGGGTAGCGCGGCGGGCGCGCGCATATTGTCCGCCGCGCCGATCGGCGAAGGCGAGGTGATCGCCCTGTTCGGCGCGCGCATCGCCGAGCATCGCACGGTGAAGTTCCGTGCCGCCAATGGCGGTATCGAAGCCTTGCGCGAACGACGGCTGGGTGCGGTTCGGCTGTCGTCCGGGTCCGACGACAGGCCCGACCCGGACGCCGTGGTAGCGGCGCTGGTCGATGGCGTGCGGCAAGGCGGGATCGACCTGCTCCCCTGGTCGGAGGCGGCCCAGTCGCTCCGCATGCGGGGCGGCTTTGCCGGGATCGAGGCGCTGTCCGACGCGGCCTTGATCGCGACCTTGGACGACTGGCTGCCGCCGCTGCTGACGGGCAAAAGGCGGCTATCGGATATCGACCGCTCGCAACTGTCGGGCGTGCTGGAGGGGCTGATCGGCTGGGATGGCAAGAGCCAGCTCGACCGGCTCGCCCCGCCCGATTTCCGGTCGCCCGCGGGCAGCAGCCATGCGATCGACTATGCGGCCGAGGGCGGGCCGCGAGTGGAATTACGGGTGCAGGCCCTTTTCGGTTTGGCCGAGCATCCAACCGTGGGCAGCCAGCGCATTCCGCTCGTCCTGTCGCTGACCTCGCCTGCCGGACGGCCGATCCAGACGACGCGCGACCTGCCCGGTTTCTGGGCGGGCAACTGGCGCGACGTCGCCAAGGAAATGCGCGGGCGCTATCCGCGCCATCCCTGGCCCGACGATCCGGCCGGAGCCAGCGCCACATTGCGCACCAAAAATGCGGATGCCCGCCGGAAGTCTTGACTTAGGCGCGCGCGCTGGTGCAACGCAGCATGACGAATTACCGGAGTCTCTCGCGATGAGCGCGCGCATTTACCAGATCCAGAAGAACGCCCTCCAGTCCGGCAAGGCGCTGACCCATAAATGGGTGCTGGAATATGCGCCCGCCGAAGCCAAGCAGGCCGATCCGCTGACCGGCTGGGCCGGTTCGGGCGACACCAAGCAGCAGTTGAAGCTGAGCTTTCCGTCGCAGGAGGCCGCGATCGCCTATGCCGACAAAGAGGGCGTTGCATACACCGTCATCGCAACGCCGCCCAAGACGCTGAAATTACAGGCCTACGCCGACAATTTCCGGTAAATACCCGCTTTCGTTCCTTCATATTCGGGCGCGATGCTGCCCGATTGACGCCTTATTCGCTTGCCATAGGGCTGGACGGAGCGGCAAATGCCGCGCTTTGACGGAAAGATTTTCACGATAATGACGGATCGCACCGATATTTTCGACAGCATCGCGACCCAGGTCGCGCCCTTCAACAAGAAGGGCGTCGCACTGACCGAAGCCACCACCTTTGCCGGCGACCTGGAATGGGATAGCCTGACGGTGATGGATTTCGTCGCGGCGATCGAGGATGAGTTCGACATCATCATCACCATGAACATGCAGGCCGAGATCGAGACAGTCGGCCAGTTGGTGGACGCGGTCGCCAAGCTGAAGACCGCCTGACATATTAACTGCCGTTCGCGCCGAACGAAGTCGAAGCCCATTGCCGAGCGGAGCCGACGCTCCATGCTTCGCCTTCGCTCATCACGAACGGCTTAGGGATCATTGAGATTATGACCGACGCTGCCGCCACCGCGAACGACGCGCATACCCCGGCCGAAACGCCTGCCACGCGCGACCTGTTTTCCAAGTTCGATGCCCTGATCGCGGAGCGCGAGGCGCTGCTGGCGACCGGCGTGCGCGATCCCTTCGCGATCGTGATGGACGAGGTGAAGTCGCCGACCCGGGCCGTCATCAAGGGCAAGGATACGATCCTGCTGGGCACCTATAATTATATGGGCATGACGTTCGACCCGGACGTGGTCGCGGCCGGCAAGAAGGCACTGGACGAATTTGGCGCCGGCACGACCGGCAGCCGCGTGCTGAACGGCACCTATCAGGGCCATGCCGAGGTCGAGACGGCGCTGCGGGAATTTTACGGCACCAGTGGCGCCATGGTCTTTTCGACCGGCTACCAGGCCAATCTGGGCGTCATTTCGACGCTGGCGGGCAAGGGCGACTACGTCATTCTGGACGCCGACAGCCATGCGTCCATCTATGACGGCTGTTTCCTGGGCGACGCGGAGATCGTGCGGTTCCGCCACAACAGCGTCGAAGATCTGGCCAAGCGCCTGGCCCGCCTGCCCGCCGATGCGCTGAAACTGGTCGTGCTGGAAGGCGTCTATTCGATGCTGGGCGATGTCGCCCCCCTGCCCGAGATGGTCGCGGCGATCCGCCAGCATCCCAATTGCATGATCCTGGTGGACGAAGCCCATGGCATGGGCTTTTTCGGCGAACATGGCCGGGGCGTCTATGAGGAACAGGGCGTCGAGGCGGATGTCGACTTCGTGGTCGGCACCTTTTCCAAGTCGGTCGGCACCGTCGGCGGCTTCTGCGTATCCAACCACCCCAAGTTCGAGATTCTGCGCCTCGTCTGCCGTCCCTATGTCTTCACGGCGTCGTTGCCGCCCAGCGTCGTCGCCACCGCCGCGACCAGCATCCGCAAGCTGATGCATGCGGGCGAGAAGCGCGCCCATCTCTGGAAGAACAGCAAGCGGCTGCACAAGGGGCTGACCGACCTTGGCTTTACGCTGGGCACGAAGACGCCGCAGTCGGCGATCATCGCCGTCATCCTGACAGATCAGGCCCAGGCGGTGGCGATGTGGCAGACGCTGTTGGAACTGGGTCTGTACGTCAACATGGCGCGCCCGCCGGCGACCCCTGCCGGCACCTTCCTGCTGCGCTGTTCGCTATGCGCCGAACATAGCGATGCACAGGTCGAAAAGATCATCGGCATGTTCGAAGCGGCGGGCAAGGCGACCGGTTCGATCAGCTGACGGCAATGGGGCCACGATGCGCGCCCGAAAGAGCCGTTGGCGCGACGGGTCATCATTTTAATGGGGAACTTTTGATCCGTGATGTTTCGCGGTTAAGCTTGTTGGTCTAGTGTAACGGTCCATGGCCGACAGCGACCATCAGTTTGAACAGGACCAGGACGGGTGGGCCAGAAGCTGGCGCGCGCTGACGCGGCGCGTCCTGCCGCTGGTGCTCGCCGCCTTGCTGATCACGTCATTGGGCGCCCTGCTCTACAGCGCCAGCAATGCCTCGCAGGAACATGCCCAGGCGCTGGCCGAACAGCAGAGCAGTTTCGAGGTCGTCGCGCTGGCGCGGGGCTTCGAGGCGCGCATGGCCCGCGCCGAAGTGACGCTGGCCCGCTATGTCATCAGCCTGGAACCCGATACCGGGCGGCTGTTTCAGGACCAGTGGCGCGGCGCCGCCAGCCAGTTGAAGGCGCTCAGCTTTGCCACGCGCCGGTCGGGCTGGCAGCATGGCAATGTGGACGCGCTGCACTATGCCTTCATCCAGCGCGGCAAGACGCTGAGCGAAATCGGCCTGCGCACCACCTACGACCAGAAGATGGCGGCACTGGGCCGCTTTCATCAGGCGGGCAAGAGCCAGGATCTGCGCCGCATCACCGCGCTGCTCGACCTGGTGATCAAGGCGGAGAATGACCGGCTGCGCGAACGCAGCCTGGCCGTAACGCTGGCGGGCGACCGCAGCGAATGGGTGGGCAAGACGTCGCGGCTGGTGGGGCTGGCGATGCTAGTGTGCATCCTGTTCGGCGTCTGGTTCGCCAACACCGCCTTTCGCGAGCGGCGGACCGCCCGGCGGCTGGCGGAGGCGGAAACCGAGCGCGCCGATCGGCTGGAGGCGGCGGTCGCGGCGCGAACGGCCGAACTATCCTATGCCTATGAGCAGTTGAAGCTGGAAGCGGCGGACCGCGCGGCGGCCGAACATGATCTGCGCCAGATGCAGAAGATGGACGCAGTGGGCCAGTTGACCGGCGGCATCGCCCATGATTTCAACAATATGCTGGCGGTGGTGGTAGGCGGACTGGAACTGGCCAAGCGCAAATTCCGGTCGAAGCCCGAAGAAGCCAGCCGCCATCTGGACAATGCGATGGAGGGTGCCAATCGCGCGTCGGCGCTGACACGGCGGCTGCTGGCCTTTGCCCGCGCCGAACCGCTGCTGCCCAGCGCGGTTGATCCCGATGCGCTGCTATCGGGCATGGCCGACCTAATCGACCGCACGATCGGGGACCAGATCACCGTCCGCTTCGCGCAGGGGGCAAGCGGCTGGTGCATCTTCGTCGACCAGCATCAGATGGAAAATGCGATCCTGAACCTGTGCGTCAATGCCCGCGACGCGATGGATGGGCGTGGCCAGTTGACGCTGGCGACCGGGCAGACGGTACTGGCGGCGGGCGAGATTGGCGAATGTGCGGCGGGCGACTATGTCACCGTGACCGTCACCGACGATGGCTGCGGCATGACGCCGGACGTGCTGGCGCGCGTGTTCGAACCCTTCTTTACAACCAAACCAGTCGGCAAGGGCACGGGCCTGGGCCTCAGCCAGATTTTCGGTTTCGTGCGCCAATGCCGCGGCGAAATTCGCATCGAATCGGAGCCGGGCCAGGGCAGCAGCGTGCATCTCTACCTGCCGCGGTCCATCGTCGCGGGGGACGTCGCCAATGCGGAGGTCAGCTTTTCGCGCGCGCCGGTGGAACAGCCCCCAACCCGCATCCTAGTGGTCGAGGATGATCCGCGCGTATTGAACCAGACGATGGCGGCGCTCAGCGAACTGGGCCATTTGCCGATCGCCTGCGACCATCCGGCCAAAGCGGCCAAATTGCTGGCCAATAATGGCGATGTCGCCCTGATCATCAGCGACGTGTTGATGCCCGACATGACCGGGCCGGAAATGGTGAAGGCGCTGCCGGCCCGGTTCCGCCATCTGCCGGTGCTGTTCGTCACAGGCTATGCCGGCGACGCCAATGACAGCGCCGATTTCGAGGGGCATGAGGTGCTGCGCAAACCCTATACGCTGATGGCGTTGGGGCAGGCGCTGACCCACACGCTGAGCGGCCAGGCCCTTAACGATCAGGCCCTCAGCGAATCGCCCCACCCCGGAACAGCCGCGGCAGCAGAGTGACCGCGCCCAGCAGCGGCCAGCGCCGCTGCCAGGGCTTGATCGCGATCTGCGTGCCGGCATGGCGGTTGATCTTCCACGCCAGATAATCGATGCCGCCGGCATATGTGAAGCTGGCCTTGGCCAGGCGGATCACCGACAGGCGCTTGCCACGGCGCTGAAGGCTGCGCCAGCGCGCGGGCGCATCGGCCGGCGAGGATGGCAGGCCATCGGCCAGCGCGGCGTCGCCGACGCGGCGATAGCGATCGGGATCGGCGTCGACGATCGACAGCGAACGGCCCGTCTTCTCGGCGCGCAGCTCGGCATTATAGGTAAGGGTGAAGCCGGTGCGCCATAAGGCGAGCGCATCGCCCTGCCCCTCCGCCATCGGCCGGGCCAGCGCAAGCAGGGTCGGTGCGGCCTGCGCCACCGCCGCGATCGCACGCTGGCGCGCGAGGTCGTCGGCCGCCCAGAGCAGGCGCGAGGGTTGGGCGAAGCGCGCCCAGACCGAGACATTGTCCGCATCCATGCTGTTCAGCCGGGCGAAATCGGCCTCGGACAGGACCGCATATTTGGCGATCAGGCCCTGATGTTCGAACGGGAAGACATTAGGCGGGATCAGGCGGTTGGCGCGCGCCAGCCAGCTTTTGCCATAGGCGGCGCTATAATCCGACACGATCAGGTAGAAATCGAGCATCAGCCCGTCGAGATTGGCCTCCCGCAGGCAGGAACCGTAGAATAGCACGGCGCGGGCCGCCTGCGGATACTGGGCCGCGAGCGCACCCGCCATGGCGGCGGCGCGGGGGTCTGCCGGGGCGCTGAGTTCAGCGGTGACGAGGGGGAGGAGGTTGTTTAGCATTAATCCCTAATATGTGCGGCGTCTGAAAAGCAGCGAGAGATTGTTGGCGGGCATGTCGATCAATTGGTCCAACACCAAGCCCTGTGCATCCGCT
Source organism: Pseudomonadota bacterium (assembly GCA_040389985.1). Classification (GTDB taxonomy): domain Bacteria; phylum Pseudomonadota; class Alphaproteobacteria; order Sphingomonadales; family Sphingomonadaceae; genus Sphingobium. Next base: position 228,423 of record JAZJZH010000007.1, on the reverse strand, counting down.
GCCGCGACCACATCCTCCAGCCGACGCAGGCCCCAGCGCGGATCGCGTGCCTTAAGCGAAGCGTCGAAGGAGAGGTTGCTAGGCGCGGTATCCACCCCATCGCGGGTATAGGGTCCGTAAAGATAGAGCAGGCCGCCGGGTGGCAGCGCCTGCCCTGCCCCCTTGAGCAGCCCCAATGTCGCGTCCCATGGGCTGATATGCACCATATTGATGCAGAGAATGGCATCGGCCTGCGCGATCGGCCAGTCACCCACCGCGTCCAGCTGGATGGGCGGGAGGAGATTGGGCAGGTCCGCTTCGGCCCGCCATACCGCGATCGACGCCAGCGCGGCGGGATCCGGATCGCTTGGTTGCCAGTCCAGCGACGGGAATGAGTCAGCGAAATTGACAGCATGTTCGCCGCTCCCGCTCGCCACCTCCAGCACCAGGCCGGAGGATGGGAGTGCGTCGCGCAGGACCGCGACGATGGCGTCGCGGTTTCGCTCGGTCGCGGGGGCGAAACGCTTGTCCGCGACGGCAGGGCCGGAACCGGGTTCCCACGGCTCCGGCCCGTCCATCATTCGGCGGCCTGCGCCAGCGCGGGTTCGGTCCAGGTCAGGATCGGCTTGCGCGCCGCGAGCGTTTCATCGAGGCGGCGGCGCGGGGCGTGGTAGGGCGCGCCCTTGAGCGCTTCATCACCGGCCTTGGCCCGCTCCGCCAGGCTGCGCAGCGCCAGGATGAACTGGTCCAGCGCGGCCTTGCTTTCCGTCTCGGTCGGTTCGATCAGCATCGCGCCATGGACGACCAGCGGGAAATACATGGTCATCGGGTGGAAGCCCTCATCGATCAGCCCTTTGGCGATGTCGAGCGTGGTGAAGCCATCAGCCAGCCCCTTGTCGCTGAACAGCGCCTCATGCATGCACGGGCCGCTGGTGCCGAATGGCGCGTCCAGCACATCGTCCAGGCTGCGCAGGATGTAATTGGCGTTGAGGACGGCGTCCTCCGCCACCTGGCGCAGGCCGTCTGCGCCGTGGGACAGGATATAGGCGAGCGCACGGGTGAACATGCCCATCTGACCATGGAAGGCGACCATGCGGCCAAAGGTCTGGCCGTGATGATCCTGCGCCGTTTCCTCTTCGATCAGCACGAACTGGTCGCCCTGCTTTTCCACGAAGGGCAGCGGGGCAAAGGGAGCGAGCGCTTCGGAAAGCACGACAGGGCCGGAACCGGGACCGCCGCCGCCATGGGGAGTGGAGAAGGTCTTGTGCAGGTTGATGTGCATCGCATCGACGCCGAGGTCACCGGGGCGGACCCGGCCGACGATGGCGTTGAAGTTCGCGCCGTCGCAATAGACGAAAGCTCCGGCGGCATGGACCGCGTCGGAGATGGTCTTCATGTCGCGCTCGAACAGGCCGCAGGTGTTGGGATTGGTGATCATCACCGCGGCGACATCGGAGCCTAGGCGGGCTTTGAGCGCTTCCAGATCCACGCGGCCTTCCGGGGTCGCCGGAATATCCTCCACCTGGTAACCGCAGAATGCGGCGGTGGCGGGGTTCGTGCCGTGGGCGCTTTCGGGGACGAGGACAACGCTGCGGGCGTCGCCGCGCGCTTCGAGCGCGGCGCGGATGGCGAGCAGACCGCAGAGTTCGCCATGGGCCCCCGCCTTGGGGCTCATCGCGACCGAATGCATGCCGGTCAGCGTCACCAGCCACTGGGCCAGTTCGTGGATGACGGCGAGCGCGCCCTGCACCGTCGACTGGGGGCTGAGCGGATGGAGGTCAGCGAAACCGGGCATCCGCGCGACCTTTTCGTTGAGGCGCGGGTTGTGCTTCATCGTGCAGCTGCCGAGCGGGAACAGGCCCAGGTCGATAGCGTAATTCTGGCGCGACAGGCGCGTATAGTGGCGCACCGTTTCCTGTTCCGACAGGCCCGGCAGCCCGATGCTGTCGGTGCGGGCGAGCGTGCCGAGGCGGCTTGCGACGTTGGGTGCTGGCGCGAAATCGACGCCAGTGGTGTCGGTCGACCCGATCTCGAAGATCAGCTTTTCCTCCAGCATCAGCGCGCGATTGCCGGTGGCGGTAACGGGGGACATATGGGCGTCCTTGACGGGGGTTGGCGCAGTGGGGCGGCCTTCCTTGAGCATGGTCATGCCAGTTCCTCCTCAAGCGCGGTGGCCAGGGCTTCGATATCCTCCGCAGTCACGGTTTCGGTGACCGCGACGACCAGGCCGTTACCAATGTCCGGCGCCTGTGGGAACAGGCGGCCGAGCGAGACGCCGGCCAGAACGCCACGGTCGGCCAGGGTGCGGACGACATCACGCGCATCCTTCTTCAGGATCAGCGTAAATTCGTTGAAGAAGTTGTCGTTGAGCAGCGTCACGCCCGGCACCTGGGCCAGGCGATCGGCCGCCTGTACGGCGAGGCCGTGGTTCAGGGTCGCCAGTTCGCGCAGGCCGCGTTCACCCAGCAAGGTCATATGGATGCTGAAAGCCAGCGCACAAAGCCCTGAATTGGTGCAGATGTTCGACGTCGCCTTCTCCCGCCGGATATGCTGTTCGCGGGTCGAAAGCGTCAGCACGAAGCCTCGCTTGCCCGCCGCATCCACCGTCTCGCCACAAAGGCGGCCCGGCATCTGGCGGACATATTTCTGCTTGCACGCGAAAAGGCCCAGATAAGGCCCGCCGAACTGGAGGCCGACGCCGATCGACTGGCCTTCGCCCACCACGATGTCCGCGCCCATGGCGCCCGGCGACTGGATCGCGCCCAGCGCGACCGGTTCGGTCACCACCGCGACCAGCAGCGCACCGGCGGCATGGGCGGCCTCGGCCAGCGGGGTCAGGTCGGCGATGCGGCCGAGAATGTCGGGATATTGGACGACGACGCAGCTTGTGTCCTTGTCGATGGCCGCGATCAGCGCGTCGATATCGGTCGCCGCATCCAGCGTGGGCGCATCATGTACCAGCGCGTCGCCGGTGAATTTCGCCATGGTCCTGGCGACCGAGACATAATGGGGGTGCAGGCCAGACGAGAGCAGCGCCTTGCCGCGCTTGGTGATGCGCCGCGCCATGCCGATCGCTTCCCAGCAGGCGGTCGAGCCGTCATACATGGAGGCGTTGGCGACGTCGCAGCCGAGCAGGCGTGCCACCTGTGTCTGAAATTCGAACAGAACCTGGAGCGTGCCTTGCGCGATTTCGGGCTGATAGGGCGTATAGGCGGTCAGGAACTCGCCACGCTGGATCAGATGATCGACGCTGGCGGGGACGTGATGTTTGTACGCGCCCGCGCCCAGGAAGAAGGGTGCCTCCCCCGCCGACAGATTCTGCCGCGCCAGCGCCGCCATATGGCGTTCGACCGCCAGTTCGCTGGCATGGTCGGGCAGGCCGGCGATGGTGCCGGTCAGGCGGGCTTCGGCGGGCACATCCACGAACAAGTCGTCGATGGACGGCGCGCCGATTACGCTTAGCATGTCCGCGCGGTCAGTGTCGGTGAGGGGTAGGTAGCGCATAACTGTCTCCACTCCCCTCCCTTTCAAGGGAGGGGCCGGGGGTGGGTGGCGAGCGGAGCGAGCGCTGCTCCGTGGGGGTAGGGGCGGACGCTCCCTACGGTCGCGACCCACCCCTTCCCCTCCCTAAGTAGGGAGGGGCTTATTGCGTTGCGTCAGAGCGCGGCCACGAACTTCTTATAGGCGGCTTCGTTCATCAGGCCTTCCAGCTCGCTGGCATCGGTGATGCGCAGCTTGAAGAACCAGCCATCCTCCTCGGCATCGCTGTTCACCAGAGCCGGCTCGTCTTCCAGCGCGGCGTTGGCTTCGACCACTTCGCCGGAGATCGGCGCATAGACGTCGGATGCCGCCTTGACCGATTCCACGACGGCGGCGTCGTCGCCCTTGTCGAAAGTCGCGCCTTCGACAGGCAGTTCGACAAACACGATGTCGCCCAACTGCTCCTGCGCATAATCGGTGATGCCGACCGTGGCGATCTCGTCCTCGACATCGATCCATTCATGTTCTTCGGTGAAATAACGGCTCATGGATATACTCCCGTCGGTAAAATTGGATCAGGCCTTGCGGCGGTAACGATGCGGAACGAACGGCATCGGCGCAACCACCGCGGCGATGCGCTTGCCACGCACGTCGATTTCCAGTGCTTCGCCGATTATCGCATGGGGCAGGCTGACCCAACCCATCGCGATCGGCGCGCCCACGGACGGCGCGAAGCCGCCTGAGGTCACTTCGCCAACCAGCACGTCGCCGGCATAGATTTGCGCGCCTTCACGGGCCGGCAGGCGGCCTTCGATCTTGAGGCCGACGCGCCTGGAACCTGGACCGTCGGCCAGTTCCTTGAGCACGCGGGCATGGCCGATGAAGCCCCCCTCCTCGCGGCGGCGCTTCTGGATAGCAAAGCCCAGGTCCGCACCGATCGTGCTGACGGCGGGCGACAGGTCATGGCCGTAGAGCGGCAGTCCCGCCTCCAGCCGCAGCGAATCGCGTGCGCCCAGGCCGATCGGCTTGACCTGCGGCAATGCGCACAGCGCATCGGCCAGCAGGGTGACATCGTCGGCGGGAATGCTGATTTCGAAACCGTCTTCGCCGGTATAGCCCGATCGGCTGATCCACAGCTGGACACCGCGCCAAGTGAAGGGGCCGGACTGCATGAACAAAAGGTCGGCGGTTTCGGGGATGAGCGTGGCCAGAGCCTCACCCGCTTCCGGGCCTTGGAGCGCCAGCAGCGCCTGGTCGGCCATATGATTCATCACGACCGCATCAGGCAGATGTTCGATCATCCAGCCGATATCGTCATATTTGGTCGCGCCGTTGACGACCATGTAAATGGCCGCGCCGTCGAAGGCGTCGTCACCTAGACGCGACACCATCAGATCGTCGAGGATGCCGCCTTCCTGATCGAGCAGCATCGAGTAGCGCTGGCGGAAGGGCTTTAGCCCCTTGATATCGCTGGGAAGCAGATGTTCCAGCGCGTCATCAACGCCGTCGCCTGAAAAGCTGAGCTGGCCCATATGGCTGACGTCGAACAGGCCGGCATGTTCGCGGGTCCAGGCATGTTCGGCCATGATGCCTTCATATTGGATCGGCATATGATAGCCGGCGAAGCCGACCATGCGCGCGCCACGGGCACGGTGCCAGGCGTCGAGCGGCAGGGCTTCGAGCGGCAGTTCCTCTGCGAGGGTGGCGATATCGTCATTGCCGGACATGAAGCGTCCTTTCCGTGCGGGGTTGATGGCGACCGATGCAAAGGCCCGGAGTCGGACCTGTCCTATCTGCCACCCCCTCTGTCACGGAACCTGAGAGCTTTGACCAGCGACCTTGCGGTCCCATGGCTTACCCCTTCGGTGGGACAATCATGCGACTGTCCGCTTTCCAGAGTGCCTTGCGCGCGATGCGGTCCTTTGACCTGAGAGATTCCGGGGCGGTTGCTCCTTCGGTGATGGGGTGGCCTTTAAGGCTTCCCATGCTCTCCCGCATCATGCCCGACGGACGAATCCGCCAGAGACGTTTCTGCATTGCGGCAAACGCAGGGGCGCGTCAATCGGCCAGCGCCATCGCCCCATAGATTTCCGCATGGCGCTTTTCGGCGTAGCGGTCGGTCATGCCGGCGATGAAGTCGGCGATGTGGCGGCTGCGGGTGGGTTCTTCGCGCACGCAATCATCGCGCCATTCCGGCGGCATCAACGCGGGATCGGCCTGATAGGCGCGGAACAGGTCGGTGACGATGACCCGCGCCCGATCGGCGGCGGCAAGCTGTTCGGGGTGGTGATAGAGGGTCGCATACATGAAGCGCTTAAGGTCGCGTTCCTGTGCGGCGAGTTCGGGCGAGAAGGCGACCAATGTGCGCCCCAGCGCGCGAACATCCTCGACCGTTTCCACGCCCGAAGCGGCAATATTGGCGCGGGTCGATTCGATCAGGTCGGTCGCCATCACGCCGATCTGTTCGCGCACCAGTTCGCGCAGCAGCCGGTCTTCCTCCACGTCGGGATAGCGCGCGCGCACCCGGTTCCAGCAGGTCGCGACCAAGGGCACCTCCATCAACTGCTCCAGCGTCAGCAGCCCGGCGCGCAGGCCATCGTCGATATCGTGATTGTCATAGGCGATGTCGTCGGCAATCGCGGCCAGTTGCGCCTCTAGCGAGGCATGGCTGGTCAGGTCGAGCTGGAAGAGTGCGTCCAGTTCGCGCATCGCCCAGCCGGGTTTGGCGATCGGGCCATTATGCTTGGCCAGCCCCTCCAGCATTTCCCAGCTGAGGTTAAGCCCGGCAAAGCGCGGATAAGGGCTTTCCAGCAGCATCAGCGTGCGCAGCGTATGGGCGTTGTGATCGAAGCCGCCATGATCTTCGAGCGCCAGTTCGAGGGCATCTTCGCCGGCATGGCCGAAGGGCGGATGGCCGATATCATGGGCGAGGCAAAGCGCTTCGGTCAGGTCTTCGTTGAGGCCCAAAGTGCGCGCCGTGGTGCGGCCGATCTGCGCGACTTCCAGGCTGTGGGTCAGGCGGACGCGGAAATGATCGCCATCGGGGGAGACGAACACCTGCGTCTTGTGGCGCAGCCGGCGGAAGGCGATCGAGTGGATGATGCGATCCCGGTCGCGCTGGAAGACGTCGCGCGGCCCGCGCATCTCCCCGCCCGCTTCTGGATGGAGGCGGCCACGGCTGGCGGCGGGGTGGCAGGCATAGGAGGCGAGGATCGTCATGCCCGCCCTCTTAGAGCCTTCTCCAGCCGGCCGAAACAGCCGACTGCAAAATGCTCAGTCGCCCAGCTTCTCCACCGTCTCCCCGGCTTCGCTTTTCCAGGCGAAGGCGTCGGCGCCGTCCTTTTTCAGGCTGGTCTCCAGCTCCCTGGCGCGGGCGAAGCTGGCGAAGGGGCCGACCAGCAGGCGGTTGGTCCGGCCCCAGCCCGTGCTCCATCCGTCCTGCCGCGACAGGATCGTATATTTTTTGCGCAGACCCTTCATGGTGAAGCTCAGCGCGGACTTGCTCTGCCCGACGCCGATCTGGAGCCAGTTGCGCGAGGGATTGTCGGCCAGGCGTTTCTTTTCCTCGGCGTCCTTCTTCGCCTTGGCCTCGGCTTCCGCCTTGGCCTTCGCGATCGCATCCTTCTTCGCCTTGTCGGCAGCGGCCCTGGCTGCGGTCTGGCGCTCGGCGCGGCGGGTGGCCTGGATCGTGGCGATTTCGCTGAGGTCGACGGCGGCAACGCTCGACTGGCGCTCGGTTTCGGGAACATCGATCGCGCGGATGATGTCCGCCAGCGTGCGCGTGGCCTCCGGGTCCGGCTGAGGCGTGGAGGGCGACGGCGCGGCGGGGAGCAGCTGCACCGTCGCGGGGGGCGGTGTGGCATCTTCCGCGGCGGCAGGCGGCCCTGATAGGGCAGGTTCGGACGGGGCCGATGCCTGCGCCAGCGCGATCGCGTTCAATTGCGACCCGGCATTGGACGGGGGCGTGGCGGCGGGCGGCGCACGATCGATCGAATCGAAGCCCGGTGCAGGCGGTCCCTGCACGGCGGCGTTGGGCGCGGCGGGCGATGCGCTCGCTTGACGCAGAGGCGCCGGTTCGGGCGGCGTCTGCTGGGGCGGCGCGGCTGCGGTGGACGAGGGCAGAGGCTGCACCACCGGGGACGGCGGCGGTGCGCTCGGCTGCTGCGCGGGTGGCGGGGTCGGTGTGGATTGGGCCGGTGTCGACTGAACCGGCTGAGGCTGGATCGCCTTGGGCGGGGTCTTAGGCATCGTGGTCTGGGCCTGGGCCAATTCCGGCTGGGCGGCGCGGCGGGATGCCGCAAGCCCTTCGGCGCGGGCCAGGCGGGCGGCTTCGCGCTGCTGGCGGCGCTGTTCGGACCGGCTGAGCGGCTTGGTCTTGGTCGGGGTAGCGGAGGCGACGGCGACCGGCGCTGCGGCGATGGCGATGCCGGGCGCTGGCGGGGTCGGTATGATCGCGGCGATGCTGGTCCCGATCTGGGCGGGAAAATGGCCGAAATGCACGGCCGCGGCCTTTTGCGCCGCGGTCAGATAGGGCATTTTCTGCATATAGGGCGTGATGGCGGCGGCCAATTGAGCGGGCATGGTCTGCTCCGCCACTTTCTTGGCATCGGCCTGCTTGTTGTTCATCGCCAGGATGAAAGCGCGGTAGCGCCAGGCGGCGCGGTCGCTCTTGTAGAAAAGCGGCTCCATGACCTTGTCGGACGCCGCAATTTGCCCCGCTATGCCAAGCGAGGCGGCATAGCGGCGCACCGTTTCGTCGTCATGGGGGGTACGCGCAAGCGCGGCCTGATAGTCGCGCTGGGCACCGGCCTGATCGCCGGTCATGTCGCGCGCCAGGCCGCGGTCGGACAGGATCGTTCCGTCGGGATAACCCAGCCGCCCCGCTTGGTCGAACAGACGCAGCGCTTCGGCCGGGTTTTGCAGCTTGAGCATCACCCGCCCCAGCCCGGCCTTGATCCGGCCATTGCCGCTCTCGATCGCGTCGGCGCGGGCGAAGAAGCCAGTGGCCGCGCGCGGATCGTCCAGCGCCAGCGCCGCCTCCCCCGCGCCGATCAGCGCGACGACATCCCGCGGATTGGACGCAAGCCGCGCCAGATTGCTGTTGAGGTCGGCGGCGCCGAGCGGGCGGACCAGTTGCGATTGGTCCAGCTGGGCATGCGCAGGGGCCGCGAGCAGCAGCGCGCCCGGCAGCCAAAGACCGAGAATCCATGGAGAAGTGCGTGTCACATCCGCGCCTTAGCCGATCCCAGGATGAATGGGAAATTAGCCCAACGAAAAAGCGCGCCGGGTCGCCCCAGACGACCGACAGCGCGCTTTTATCTTACCCGCGACCCAAGTCGCGCGCCCGTTCCGCCTTACTGGTTGTTCTGGCGATTGAGGAAGCGGGGAATGTCCACGCCCGGCGTGGCGTCGTCGGCAACGCCCGGCGCTTTGTCCGTGCCGCGGGTCAGGCCCGCCATCCGCTCGAACAGCGTGCCGCCAGTGGCGACGCGCGGCGCAGGCGCAATGGGTGCGGCCGGTTCGGCGCTGTCTGCGCCCAGGATCAGTTCATCCTCTTCGGGGCCTTCGTCCGAGAACACCGCCGCAGGCTTGGCCGGCGCGAAAGAGGCGGGTGCCGCGGTCGGCTGAGCCGGCGCAGTCGGCACGTCCAGTTCCAGCGTTTCGGGCTGCGGCGCAGGGGCGGGCGTCGGCGCGGGGGCCGCGACGGAAGCGGACTGCTGCGCGACCGGCGCGGGCTTGAGCGCTGCTGCCTGGGGCACGGACACGGCGGGGCGGTTGGCGAAGCTGAACGGCTGGGTCAGCGGCGCGGCGTGGTTGCCGATGTCGTTGTCGATGCCGGTGGCGACCACCGACACGCGGATCTTGCCATTCAGATTGTCGTTGAAGGCGCTCCCCCAGATGATGTTCGCGTCCGGGTCCACCAGTTCGCGGATATGGTTGGCGGCTTCGTCCACTTCCATCAGGCGCATGTCTTCGCCGCCGACGATCGATACGATCACGCCCTTGGCACCGCGCATGGAAACGCCATCGAGCAACGGGTTGGCGATCGCCTTTTCTGCGGCCTGGAGCGCCCGGCCGTCGCCTTCGGCTTCGCCGGTGCCCATCATCGCCTTGCCCATTTCTCCCATGACGGAGCGGACGTCGGCGAAATCGAGGTTGATGAGGCCGGGCATGACCATCAGGTCGGTGATGCCGCGCACGCCCTGCTGCAACACTTCGTCCGCCATCTGGAACGCTTCCTTGAAGGTCGTGTTCGGGTTGGCGATCAGGAACAGATTCTGGTTCGGAATGACGATCAGCGTGTCGACATGCTTTTGCAGTTCGTCGATGCCCGCTTCCGCCGACTTCATGCGGCGATTGCCTTCGAAGGTGAAGGGCTTGGTCACGACGCCGACGGTCAGGATGCCGCGCTCACGCGCCGCCTTGGCGATGACGGGCGCTGCGCCGGTGCCGGTGCCGCCGCCCATGCCGGCGGCGATGAAGCACATATGCGCGCCTTCCAGCGCGGCTTCGACCATGGCGATGGTTTCTTCAGCGGCCGCCTTGCCGATTTCGGGGCGCGAACCAGCGCCCAGCCCTTCGGTGATTTGCGGACCAAGCTGGATGCGGCGTTCGGCCGGCGAGGCGTTGAGCGCCTGCGCATCGGTGTTGGCCACGATGAAGTCCACGCCCTCGACATGGGCGGCGATCATGTTTGCGATGGCATTGCCGCCCGCGCCGCCGACGCCGATCACCGCGATCCGCGGCTTCAGTTCGTCCACATGCGGTGGGCTGATTTCAATGCTCATAATATAGTGCTCCCTCAGCTTCCTCGTCAGGAAGCAACGCCGTCATTAAATGTTAACACCAGAAAATTGGGGATTTCACCACCTATTTTCGTCTTGGTCCAATTTCGTTCAATAGTTGGTCTTCATTGCGCGCATCATGCGTTGCCACCAGAGCGGCGCTCCAAGACGATGCACCGTTTGCGGCGCGGGCGCCATCGTGCGGAGATCAACCGGGTTGGAAGCGCCGTAAAGCGCGAGTCCCGCCAATGTCGCGAAGGCCGGGCCGCTATGCGCTTCGGGCATGGCGGACAAGCCCCTGGGTCGCCCGATCCGCACGGCCCGGCCCAAAGCGCCTTGCGCATAATCGGCAATGCCCTTCATTTCCGCGCCGCCGCCGGTCAACACCACCTGCCGCCCGGTCGAGTTGAAGCCCATGCCGGCGAGCGCGGCATTCACTTCGGTCATGATCTGGTTCAGTCGTTCGCAGATGACGCCGACCAGCGCGGCGCGGGTGATCTTGCCTCCTTCCGCGTTCGGCCCGGCCGCCTGCCCCGGCACCGCCATTTCGCCATGCGGCGGTGCGATCTCGATCATCTCGCGGAAATCGCGGGGATTTTGCATCGCGGAGCCATAGAAGCATTTGATCCGTTCCGCCTGGCTGCGGCGGATGCCGAAGGAGGAGGCGATATCGTCGGTAATGTCCGACGCGCCGAGCGGGATCGAGTGCAGGCCGACCAGCATCCCGCCGGCATAGAGCGAGACGTTGGTGACCCCCGCCCCGATCTCGACCAGCGCGACGCCCAGGTCGCGCTCCTCTTCCGACAGGCAGGCAAGGCCAGTGGCGATCGGCGCGGCTACGATGCTATTCACGTTGAGATAAGCGCCGCGCACGCACAGGTCGAGATTGGCGAGCGGCGCGCCGTCGGCCAGCACGACATGAATGTCGACCCCCAAAAGATCGGCGTGCATCCCCAGCGGTTTTTTCACCGGCACCTTGCCGTTGATGGTGAAGCAGGTCGGCTGGGCATGGAGGACGATGCGGCCGTCAGGGTCGATGCCCTGCTGCCCGGTGGTCAGCAGGTCGTCGATATCGGGCTGCTCGATGCGGTATCCGCCCATGTCGCGTTCGACCGTGACGACGTCGCTGACCAGGCTGCCGCCCGAAAAGCTGACCCAGACATCCTCGATATTGGTGCCAGCGACCCGCTCCGCCTGCTCGATCGTTTCGCGCACGGCCAGTTCGGTGCGTTCCATGTCCGCGATGAAGCCGCGCCGCACGCCCCGGCTTTCGCGCTGGCCGGTGCCCAGGATCGCCAGTTCGCCCGTATCGGTGCGCCCCGCGATCAACGCGGACACTTTCCACGATCCGATGTCGATCGCGGTGATGAGCTTTTCGACCTTGGGCTGCGCCATGGGGCTTTAGCCCTCCTCGCCCGGCGTCGCGGCGGCGACATCCTTCGCCCCGTCATTTTTCGCCCCGGCATCCTTCGCGGCGTCGTCCATCGGCTTTTCCTCCACCTGGCCCTGTGGCAGGCGCAGGACGAAGCGGTCGGGATCGCGCATGTCGAATTTGACGATGCCGCGGCCGAGCAGGCGGTTGACGCCATCCATCCGTGCGAAATTCACCAAAGCACCGGCCGAATCCTTGTCACCCTCCGGCAGGGAGAGGGTTTCACCGGACTGAAAGCGCAGATCCCAGCGCCGGTTCCCGACCCAGGTCGCGCCCGCCAGCATGGGCTTCAAGGCCGGGGCATTTTCCATCAGGCGATTAAGGCCCGCGGTCTGGCGATTGGCGTTGGGACCGACGACCAAGGGCAGGTCGGGCATCGCACTGGCGGACACCGACTGCAACACCACGCCGGAGACGTCGATCAGTTGGAGTTGGCCGCCATGCTGCCACACCGCGACGGGATCGCGCTCGACGATATCGACCACCAAAGTATCGGGCAGGCGGCGGGAAATGCGCGCATCCTTGACCCAGCCGAGTTTCAGCATTTCGCTGCGCACCCTGGGCAGGTCGAGCGAGAGCATGGAGCGGTCCACCTGACCCAGCGCGATATTATAGACCGGCAGTTCGTCCATCCGTTCGACGCCGCGCACTTCGACCTTGTCGACTTCGAACCCGGCGCGGGCAGCAAGATCGGCCGCCTGCTGGCGGACCATGCCGGGCAAGCCCATATAGATGGCGATGGCGATGACGATCGCGCCGAAGATGCCGACGATGGCCCAGCTGGCCATGCGCTGGAGCGTGGCTTCGCTGACCGGGAGCATTTCGACCAGCCGGTCGAGGCTGCTCTGGCGTTTCAGGGTGCGACCGCGGCCACCCCCGGACTTGCCGGCGCTGGCCCTGCCCTTTGCGCTGCTCAGCCGCGCGGTGCCGCCCCGCCTGATCCGTGCTTCAGCCATCTGTTCCACCCCCGGCGCGCATCAGCGCTTCCTCGACAATAGTCTCTACCAGCGTGGCATAGTCAATGCCCAGCTTGGCGGCCTGTTCGGGGACCAGGCTGAGCGGCGTCATGCCCGGCTGGGTATTGACCTCCAGCAGGAACAGTCCCTCGATCCCCTGCGTGTCGTCCCAGCGGAAATCGGCGCGCGACGCGCCCTTGCAGCCCAGCAGTTGATGGGCGCGCAGAGCGATCGCCTTGCAGGCCTTGGTGATTTCGGGCGGCAAGTCGGCGGGGCAGACATGTTCGGTCATGCCGTCGGTATATTTGGCGTCGAAATCGTAGAAGCCGCTCTTGGGCCGCAGTTCGGTGACGAGCAACGCTTCGTCGCCCAGCACGGCGGTCGTCAACTCGCGGCCGCGAATATAGGGTTCGGCCAGCAGTTCGGGGAAATCCTGCCACGGGCCGACACTGTCGCGGCCGATCGGGTTGCCGTAATTGCCCTCCGCCGTGACGATGGCGACGCCGACGGAACTGCCTTCGTTGACGGGCTTGAGCACATAGGGGCGCGGCAGCGGGTCGGCGGTGAATAGGCTTTCGCTGGACACGATATGACCGCCGGGCATGGGGATGCCGTGGGGAACAAGCGCCTGCTTGGTCAATTGCTTGTCGATCGCGATGACCGATGTGGCGAGGCCGCTATGGGTGTAGGTGAGGCCCATCAGGTCCATCATGCCCTGCACCGTGCCGTCTTCGCCGGGGACGCCGTGGAGCGCGTTGAAGATGACGTCCGCCTTAGCCTCGGCCAGGCGCGCAGCGACGTTGCGGTCCATGTCGATGCGGGTGACGGTGTGGCCGCGCGATTCCAGCGCCTTGGCGACGCCCTCGCCCGACGACAAAGAGACGGGGCGTTCCGCCGACCAGCCGCCCATCAGGACAGCGACATGCCAGGGACCACGGGTCATGCCACTCCTCCCCGGCACGGGGAGGGGGACCGCTGGCGAAGCCAGTGGTGGAGGGGGCTATCGTAGCGAAGGAGGCAAGCCCCCTCCGTCAGGCCTTCGGCCTGCCACCTCCCCGTACCGGGGAGGAATTCGATCGCAAAACTCACTTCGCCACCCCAACCCGTTGAATTTCCCATTCCAGTTCGACGCCGCTCTTATCCTTCACCCTTCGCCGCACTTCTTCGCCTAGCGCTTCGATGTCTGCGCTGGTGGCGTCGCCGCTGTTGAGCAGGAAATTGGTGTGCTTTTCGCTGACCTGCGCGCCGCCCATCTGGAGGCCGCGACAGCCTGCTTCGTCCACAAGCTGCCAGGCCTTCTGCCCTTCCGGGTTCTTGAAGGTCGAGCCGCCGGTCTTGCTGCGCAGCGGCTGGCTTTCCTCGCGCGCGGCGGCGATGCGGTCCATTTCCGCCTGAATCGCGGCGGGCTCGCCCGGTTCGCCGCGGAACGTCGCCGACACCACGATCGCGCCGTCAGTCAGGTTGGAATGACGGTAGGTATAGCCAAGGTCGCGGGTGAGCAGCGTGATCTGCTCGCCAGAGCGCAGCACGACTTCGCACGAGACCAAGATGTCGCGCGTCTCCCGGCCATAGGCGCCGCCGTTCATGCGTACGAAGCCGCCGACCGTGCCGGGGATGGAGCGCAGAAACTCAAGGCCCGCAATCCCTGCGTCGCGCGCGGTCGAGGAGACGAGGATGCCCGAAGCGCCGCCGCCGCAGGTCAGCGTTGTTTCGTCCAAAGCCGCAACCTTGGCAAAGGGCTTGCCCAGCCGCACGACGACGCCCGGTACGCCGCCGTCACGGACGATCAGGTTGGAGCCGAGGCCCAGCGCCATCACCGGCACGTCGGGATCGAGCATGGCGAGGAAATCGGACAGGTCGTCCGCGTCCTTCGGCTCGAACAGCCATTGTGCGGCACCGCCCGCCTTGAACCAGACGAGCGGGGCCAGCGGGGCGTCGGCCTTTAGCGTGCCACGAACGGGCGGAAGGGCGACCGTCGTGCTCAACCGCGCATCCCCCAAAGGTTCATCCAGTTCTTCATGGCTTTCATGCCCGCTTCGTTCGCCTGGGTCGCGGCCATGCCGGTTTCGACCTGGCGTTGCGCGGCCTCGACCATGTCGCGCGCAGCCTCCACGCCCTGCATCTGGGCGTCGATCATGCGCTTTTGCATTTCCAGGCCGACGGCGAACAGTTCGAACATCAGACGGCTTCCTTCACCTTGGCGGAGACGGCCGATGCCAGCCCCGCCGCCCATTTGGTGATGTCACCTGCGCCCAGGCAGATGACCATGTCGTCGGGCTGGATATCGGCGGCGACCAGCGCCGCCAGTTCATCCGCATCGGCAACGGTCGAGGCATGACGATGGCCGCGCCGCTTGAGGCCCGCGACCAGTGCAGCGCTGTCCACATCCTCGATCGGCTGCTCGCCCGCGGTATAGACCGGGGCGGCATAGACGATGTCGGCGTCGTTGAACGCCTGCTGAAACTCGTCCATCAGGTCACGCAGGCGGGTGAAGCGGTGCGGCTGGACTACGGCGATGACGCGGCCTTTAGCCCCTTCGCGCGCGGCGGCGAGGACCGCCTTGATCTCGACCGGGTGGTGGCCATAATCGTCGATCACGGTGGCGGTGCCGCCCGCCACGTCGATTTGGCCGACATTGGTGAAGCGGCGCTTAACCCCGCCGAACTTGGCGAAGCCGGTCTGGATCGTCGCGTCGTCAATGCCCATGTGCAGCGCCACGCCGATCGCCGCCATGGCGTTCAGTACATTATGGCGGCCGGGCATCGGCATTTCGATACCCTCGATCTTGCGCGTCGATCCGTCGCGCTCGCGCACCTGAATGTCGAAGCGGTTGCCGCCGGGGAAGCTGACGACATTATCGCCGCGAATGTCCGCCTGGGCGGAGAAGCCATAGGTAACGATGCGGCGGTCCTGCACGCGCGGCAGGATGGCCTGAACTTCGGGATGGTCGAGGCACAAGAGCGCCGCGCCGTAGAAGGGGACGTTGCCGACGAATTCGACAAAGGCGTCCTTCACCCGGTCGAAACTGCCATAATGGTCGAGATGTTCGGGATCGATATTGGTGACGACCGCGATCGTGCCGTCGAGGCGCAGGAAGCTGCCGTCGCTCTCGTCGGCTTCAACGACCATCCAGTCGCTATTGCCCAGCCGCGCGTTGGAGCCATAGCTGTTGATGATGCCGCCATTGATGACGGTGGGATCGACCCCGCCAGCGTCCAGCAGCGCGGCGACCATCGACGTCGTCGTGGTCTTGCCATGTGTGCCGGCCACCGCGACGGTGGATTTGAGGCGCATCAGTTCGGCCAGCATTTCGGCGCGGCGGATGACGGGGACGCGGTTTTCCAGCGCCAGTTCGACTTCCGGGTTGCCGCGCTTGATCGCGGTGGAGGTGACGACCACGGCGGCATCGCCCAGATTTTCCACCTTGTGGCCTATCATCACGCGGATACCCTTGGCGCGCAGCCCTTCGACCACATAGCCTTCGGCCACGTCCGACCCCTGAACGTCATAGCCCAGATTATGCATCACCTCGGCGATGCCGGACATGCCGATGCCGCCGATGCCGATGAAATGGATCGTGCCGATGTCCGTGCCGACACCCTTCATGCTATTCCTCCCCAATATGGGGAGGGGGACCGCCGCGACGCGGTGGTGGAGGGGGTTAGCCCCCCACACAATGCCCGGACGATAGCCCCCTCCGTCAGCCCTTTGGGCTGCCACCTCCCCGTATCGGGGAGGATTTTGCATTGATGTGTCATGCAGGGACACCCGCCAGATTGAGCGTGGTCGGCGTCGGGCCGACGCGCACCGGGTCGTTCATGATCGGGGCATGGCCGATGCTTTCGAGCAGGTCGGCCATGTCGCGCGCCGCGTGCGGGCGGCCGCAGCCGAGCGCGCGCTTAGCCGCGTTCTGGAGCGCGCCGGGTTCGAGCGCCATTTTCTGCATCTGCTTGGCCAGTTCGACCGCGGTGAAGCGCGCCTGAGTAATGGTGCGCGCGCCGCCCGCTTGCGTCATTTCCCTGGCATTGGCGGTCTGGTGATCGTCCATCGCGCTGGGCAGCGGGATGAGGATCGCCGGTCGGCCGGCGCAGGTCAGTTCGGCCAGCGTCGAGGCCCCTGCCCGCGCGATCACCAGATGCGACCAGCCCAGCTTTTCAGGCACGTCGTTGAAATAGGTGGCGAGGTCGGCGGGGATTTCCATCTCCGCATAGGTCTTGCGCACGCGGTCGATATCTTCGGCGCGGCATTGTTGCGTCACCTGCAGGCGACGGCGGAGCGCGACCGGCAGCATCGACAGGCCTTCGGGCACGACACTGGACAAGATCGACGCGCCCTGGCTGCCGCCGATCACCAGCACGCGGAACACGCTTTCGTCGGTCAGCGCGGGAAAATCCTCCTCGCGCAGCGCTTTTACCTCTTCGCGCACCGGATTGCCGATCAGGTGGACCTTAGACGCATAAGCGTCCTTCAGCCGTTCGACATCGGGATAGGCGGTGGCGATGGCGTCGACGCGCCCTGCGAGCAACCGATTGACCCGGCCCAGCACGGCATTTTGTTCGTGGATGGCGGTCGGGATGCCATCGGCCAATGCGCCGAGCAAAGCGGGCATGGCGGGATAGCCGCCAAAGCCGACGACGGCGGTGGGGCGGAAGGTTTCGTTGAGCCGCCGGGACATGGCGCGTCCTGCCCATATCGCCTTCAAGGCGCCCGGCCAGCTGGTCGGGTTCTTGGTCATGCGACCGGCGGGCATGATGTGGACCTGCGCCCGATTGTCCGGCGCCTTGTCGAAGATACCAGGGATCTTCGCGCCGCGCTCATCGGTGACGAGCGCGACATGATGACCGCGCGCCATCAGCTCTTCGGCGACGGCGTGGGCTGGAATCATATGACCCCCCGTCCCGCCGGCGGCGAGGACGAAGTGACGGGAAATGCTCATCGACCACTCCATTTGACGACGGTATGCCGGCCCATGAAGGGATTGCGCCGGGTAAAGGCGAGCAACAGGCCGACCCCGATGCAAAGCGC
This sequence comes from Pseudomonadota bacterium, assembly GCA_040389985.1. Taxonomy (GTDB): domain Bacteria; phylum Pseudomonadota; class Alphaproteobacteria; order Sphingomonadales; family Sphingomonadaceae; genus Sphingobium. The sequence goes on along the minus strand of JAZJZH010000007.1, from coordinate 210,766 downwards.
CAGCATAGAGGAGCCGCCATAGCTGATAAAGGGCAGCGTCATACCCTTTGATGGAAATATCTGCGCATTGACGCCCATGTTGATGATCGCCTGCAACCCGAACTGGGTAGTGAGGCCTGCGGCGGCCAGGATGGTGAACACATCTTCCTCGTCCAGCAGGCGCAGCAGCACGCGCACCACGATGGCGAGATAGACGCAGGCGATGGCGATGCAGGCGAGCAGGCCGAATTCTTCGCCGATGACCGAAAAGATGTAATCGGTATGCGCTTCGGGCAGGCGGAATTTATTTTGTCCGCCGCCCGGCCCTACGCCGGTGAAGCCGCCATGGGAAATGGTGCGGAAGGCAAGGTCAGTCTGGTCCGGCCCGGCGTCGAGCTGGACACCTATCCCTAAGAAGTCGTTCACCCGCTGGCGACCATTTTCGTAGAACATATAGACCGCGACCAGCCCCGCCAGCGCGACCCCGGCCATGCCGCCGATGAAGCGCATCGACACGCCCGACAGCAGCAGCAATACGCCGAGGCAGGCGGCGAAGATGACGGTCTGGCCGAAATCGGGCTGGCGCATCAGGATGATGGCGATCAGGCCTGTGACCGCGAAGCTAAGCGGCACAACCGGCAGGGTCATGTCCTTGGCGCGCAAAGACAGCAGCCAGGCGAGCGCCACGACGAAGACGGGTTTCAGAAATTCAGACGGCTGGAAACGGAAGCCGGGCAGATCGATCCAACGCTTCGCGCCGTTCACGGTCGATCCCAGGATGGGCACGAACATCAGCATGATGAAGAAGAAGGCGCAGCCGAAAATGGCCAGCCGCCGCGCCTGCGGCCGGGGCAACATGGAGATGACGAGCATGATCGGCAGGCCGATGAACACCCACATCAGTTGGCGGTAGAAATAGATGAGCGGGTTGACGGCGATCGAGGCAGTCGATCGATCGATCGCGGCGACGGGGGAGGCTGCCGCGACGGCGACCAGGCCGATCGCCATCAGCGTGACGATGAGCGACAGGAGGACACGGTCGATCTCCCAGAACCAGATGGCGAGCGCGGTGCGTTCGCGCGGCACGGTGCGGGTGCGGAAACCCTTCACCAGTTCGCCTGCTCTGGACATGCCTGTTCCCCTTTTGCTCATCGTCGCCCCGGAGCCTTAATCGAGCGCCGCGACGGCGGCGACGAAAGCATCGCCGCGCGCTTCGAAATCGCGAAACTGGTCGAAACTGGCGCAAGCGGGCGACAATAGCACCACGTCGCCGGGCTGCGCGATGCGCGCAGCACGGCGGACGGCGGCGCTTAGCATCTCACTGTCGTCCACGGCCATAGCGGGGCGCAGCAGATCGGCGAACATATGCCCCGCTTCGCCGATGGTGTAGGCGTGGGCGACATTGGCGAAATGGGGGAAGCACTCGTCCAGATTGTCGGATTTGGCGACGCCGCCCAAGATCCAGTGGATGCGCGGGCGTCCGTCGACCGGCGGCCAGGCGGCGAGCGCGGGCGCGGTGGAGGCGGCGTTGGTCGCCTTGCTGTCGTTGACGTAAAGGACGCCGTTGCGAGTGCCGACCGCCTGCATCCGGTGGGGGAGCGAGGCGTAGCTGGCGAGGGCGTTGGCGATGGTGGCTTCGTCGATGCCAAGCGCCTTTGCAACAGCGATGGCGACAGCTGCATTCTGAGCATTGTGTGGGCCTTGCAGAGCGGGCCAGGTCATTTGGGCGACGGGATCGATGTCTGCAGATTGCACCAAGACCGGCAATCCAGCGACGTTCACCACAACGGATCGGCTCGGTTCATCGTCTGCGGCAATGATCGCGACATGTTCCGCAGATTGCATTGCAAACAATCGCGCCTTCGACGCGACATAGCCGTCAAACCCATCGTACCGATCCAGATGGTCCGGCGTGATATTCAGCAGCACCGCGACGTCGCAGTCCAGGCTATGGGTCAGGTCGATCTGGTAGCTGGACAGTTCCAGCACATAGACGCCGACGCCATGCAGGTTCGGCTCCAACGGCGGCTGGCTGAGGATCGGCAGGCCGATATTACCGCCCATCACCGTGGGGTAGCCGGCCTGTTCGATGATATGATGGATCAGCGCGGTCGTGGTCGACTTGCCGTTGGTGCCGGTGATGCCGACGACCTTGTGCGGGGGGAGCGTCGGGCGGGCGAGCGCGAACAGCTCGATGTCGCCGATGATCGGCACGCCCGCGATCTTGGCGCGCATGGTGATAGGATGGCGGTTGAGCGGGACGCCGGGCGACACGACGATGCCGTCGAAACCAGCCAGGTCGATCTCCATCGGATCGCCCAGTTCAGCGCGGCCTTCGACCTGCGCCCGCGCCGTCTCCTGACTGTCCCAGGCCACGACCCGCGCCCCGCTGGCCAACAGCGTCTCAACCGTTGCAAGGCCCGACCGCGCCAGGCCCAGCACGGCGTAGGTCTTCCCCGCAAAGACGTCCGAAACGATCATCGCAGCTTCAACGTGGCAAGACCGGCGAGCGCCAGCACGAAGGCGATGATCCAGAAACGGATCACCACGGTCGGCTCCGCCCAGCCCAGCTGTTCGAAATGATGGTGGATCGGCGCCATCTTGAACACGCGCCTGCCGGTGCGCTTATAGAAGAAGACCTGGATGATGACGCTGAGCGCCTCCACGACGAACAGGCCGCCGATGATGCCCAGGACGATTTCATGATGGGCGGTGACGGCGATCACGCCGATCGTCCCGCCCAGCGCCAGCGACCCGGTGTCCCCCATGAATACGGCGGCGGGCGGCGCGTTGAACCAGAGGAAGGCCAGGCCCGCGCCGATGATCGCACCGCACAGGATAGTGAGGTTGCCCGCACCGGGCACATGCGGGATGCCCAGATACTCGGCAAAATCCGCGCGGCCGACGAGATAGACGATCAGCATGAAGGCGAGGCTGGCGATGATGACTGGCATGGTGGCCAGGCCGTCAAGGCCGTCGGTCAGGTTCACCGCATTGCCGAACGCGACGATGACGAAGGCGGCGAAGCAGAAGTAGAACGGCCCCAGTTCGATCGCCGGGCCGTTGTAGAAGGGCACGTAGAGCGCGGTATTGCCATGCTGGTTGACGATCATCCAGGCCGCGAAACCGGCGATCAGAAATTCGAACAACAGGCGCATCTTGCCCGACAGCCCCTTGTGGCTGGCCTTGGTCACCTTGTCATAATCGTCCAGAAAACCGATCGCGCCGAAGCCCAGCGTCACGAACAGGCAGGCCCAGACATAGGTGGACGAGAGGTCCATCCACAGCAGCACCGAAATGATCATGGATGTCAGGATCATCAGGCCACCCATGGTGGGCGTGCCGCGCTTGGCGAGGTGGGTCTGCGGACCGTCGTCGCGGATCGGCTGCCCCTTGCCCTGACGGATGCGCAGCCAGCCGATGAATTTGGGGCCGATCACCAAGCCGATGATCAGCGACGTGAAGATCGCCGCGCCCGCGCGGAAGGACAGATAGCGGATGAGGTTGAACACCCCCGCAAATTCCATATTCTGGGCCAGCCAGTAGAGCATCAGTTCGTCTTTCCTTCGCCGGCGTTCTCGCCAAGGGCGGCGACCAGACGGGACAGGCCCACGCCGTTCGAACCCTTGACCAATATCGCGTCGCCCGCGCGCATTTCGGCTTGAATGAGGGGGATGGCGGCCGCCGTATCGGCGACATGCACAAAGGGGATGGTACCGCCCAAGGCATCGGCCAGCGGCGTCATTTCCGCGCCCACCAATATGGCATAATCGACCTGGCCCGCGCTGAGCGATTCGACAAGGCCGGCATGGAGTTCCATGCTGCGGTCGCCCAGTTCGCGCATCCCACCCAATATGGCGACGCGCCGGTCGGCCTTTTCACGGCCCAGTTGCGTGAGCGTCGCAGTCATCGACAGCGGGTTGGCGTTGTAGCTTTCGTCGATCAGCAGCGCTTGCCCGCCCGCGACGGGGAGGATGCGCCGTTCGCCCCGGCCCGGCAGGCCCGGCATTTCGGCAAGCGCAAGGCCCGCTGCGGCCAGATCGCCACCCACCGCGTCGACCGCGGCCAGTACGGCCAGCGCGTTCGACACCCAATGGTCGCCCGGCGCGGCCACGGTGAAACAAAGCTCCGCGTCGGGCAGGGTCGCGGTGACCAGCGTGCCGCCGCCCGGCGCAGGCACGGCTTCGCGGGCGCAGATATCCGCCTGCGGACTGATGCCGAAGGTCAGGATGCGGGCAGCGTGGCGCTCCGCCTTGTTATAGAGCAAGGTGACATGCGGGCTGTCATAGGGGATGATCGCGGTGCCGCCGGGTTGCAGCCCCTCGAAAATCTCCGCCTTGGCCTCGGCGATCTTCGCTTCCGTGCCGAAAAATTCGATATGGGCGGGCGCGATCGCGGTGACGATGGCGACATGCGGGCGGACCTGCCGGGTCAGCGCCGCCAGTTCGCCCGCGTGGTTCATGCCCATCTCGAACACGCCATAGGCGCAGCCGCGTGGCATCCGGGCCAGGCTGAGCGGCACGCCGACATGGTTGTTATAGCTTTTGACCGAGCGATGCACCTGGTCCCGCGCCGCGCGATCGAGCGCCTGAAACAGCGCTTCCTTGGTGCCGGTCTTGCCGACCGATCCGGTGACGCCGATCATCTTGCCATCCATGCGCTTGCGCGATGCTTTGCCCAACGCTTCGAGCGCGGCGGCGCTGTCTGGGACCAGGATATGGGGATAGGCGACGGGTTCGCTGACGACCGCGCCGGCCGCGCCCTGGCCGAACGCCTTGTCGATGAATTTATGGCCGTCGGTCGCCTCACCCTTCATCGCGACGAACAGGTCGCCCTGCCCCACTTCGCGACTGTCGAAGGCGACGCCCGAAACGGCGAACGGCGCCGACGCGGCGCCGCCTGTGGCCTCAGCGATCTCGGTGGAGGTCCAGAGATCTGGCATCAATCCAACGCTCCAGAAACAAAACCCCGTTCGGGCTGAGCCTGTCGAAGCCATTCTCTTCCTTCAAGAAAAGAAAGGCCCTTCGACAGGCTCAGGGCGAGCGGATTTGAGCACATATTTTGCATCAACCCGCGCACTCCCGCGCCACGGTGACGTCGTCGAAGGGCAGCACGCGGTCGCCGATGATCTGGCCCTGTTCATGCCCCTTGCCCGCGAGCAGGACGATATCGTCCGGCCCGGCCAGCGCGATCGCGGCGGCGATCGCGGCGCGGCGGCCGCCGATTTCCTGCGCTTGCCGAGCGCCCGCCAGCACGGCGGCGCGGATTGCCGAAGGCTCTTCGGATCGGGGATTGTCGTCGGTGACGATGACATGGTCGGACAATTCCGCCGCGACCTTGCCCATCAGCGGCCGTTTGCCCGCGTCGCGATCGCCGCCTGCGCCGAACAGGGTGATGAGCTTGCCGCGCGTATGCGGGCGCAACGCCTCGATCGCGGCCTTCATGCCATCGGGGGTATGGGCATAATCGACATAGACGGGCGCGCCCGCCTTGCTGATGACGGCGCGCTCCAGCCGCCCGCGTACCGGCTGGACCCGGCCGAGCAGTTCCAGCACCTTGGATGTGTCTCCGCCGGTCGCGATGACAAGTCCGGCGGCGGTCAGGGCGTTGGCGGCCTGATAGGCACCGATCAGCGGCAGGTTAACCTTGTAGAGCTTTCCTTCCGCCTCGATCTCCAGCGTTTGTCCCAAATGGGTCGGGGTGCGGTTGACCAGGCGCAGCGCATCGCCCTGCGTGCCGACAGTCAAAAGGCGCAGCCCGCGCGCCTGCACCCGATCGATGACCTTGGCGGACCAGGCGTCGTCGGCCCACACGACCGCCGCGCCATCGGCCGACACCACTTCGTCGAACAGCCGCATCTTGGCGTCGAAATAGCTGTCCATGTCGCCATGATAGTCGAGATGGTCGCGCGACAGGTTGGTGAAGGCGCCAGCGATCACCGGCAGTCCTTCGGTGCGATACTGGTCGAGGCCATGGCTCGACGCCTCGAACGCGGCATGGGTGATCCCCTCGCGGCGCAGGCCCGACATATTGGCGAGGAAAGTGACGATATCCGGCGTGGTCAGCCCGGTCGACACCTGATCGACCGCCGTGGTAACGCCCAGCGTGCCGATCGACGCCGATTTATGCCCCATCATCCGCCACAGCTGGCGGGCGAGTTCGACCGTGCTGGTCTTGCCATTGGTGCCGGTGACGGCGACGGTCACGTCCGGAAAAGGTGCGAAATAGCGGGCCGCCATCAGCGCCAGCAGGCGGCGGGGATTGGCATGGGCGATGTGGATCGCGCCCTCGACCTTCGCCTCCGGCCGGGCGACGACGGCTACGGCACCCGCCTTGACCGCATCGGCGATATAATCCTCACCATTGACGCGCAGCCCCTGGAAGGCACCGAAGACGGTGCCGGGCGCGACCTTGCGATTGTCGATGGCGAAGCCCGTCACGGACGAATCAAGGCCAGCACCCGTGCCAGCCTCTCCCGATATCGCAGCGTCCAGACCTTCGACCAGCGAGCCAAGGCGCATCATTCTTTCTCCTTGTCGCCGTGCAGCAGCGGCATCAGGTCGGAAATATCGACGTCACGGCTCTCGTCCGGCATCACCCCCAGCATCGGCCCGGTCCGCTCCACCACCCGCTTGACCACGGGCGCGGCGGTCCAGGCGGCCGTGCGCAGGCCATATTGGCCCGTCGCCTCGTCCATGATCGCGACGACGACGTAGCGGGGATTGTCCATCGGGAAGGCAGAAGCGAAAGTCGTCACCAGCGAAGTCTTGTTATAGCGCCCCTCTTGAGGCTTTTCGGCGGAACCCGTCTTGCCGCCCACCCGGAATCCCTTGGCGTCGGCGCTACGTCCTGTACCCGCCGACACGATCATCCGCAACAGTTGCCGCATCCGCGCGCTGGTGGCGGCGGAAAACACGCGCCGCCCGTCGGGCACTTCATCGGCGCTCAGCTTGCGCACGGTCGCGGGACGCCAGATGCCACCATTGACCAAAGCGGCATAGGCAGCCGCCAGATGCAGCGGCGTGACCGCGATGCCATGGCCGTAGGAGGTGGTCATGCTGGTGATGCGGCCCCAGCTGGATGGCCAGATGCCCTTGGCGCGCTCGTTAAACTCGATCGGCGCGCGCTGGTCGAAATCCAGGCTGCGGAACATCTTTTGCAGCGGTGCCGCGCCCATTTCGTCAGCGATCCGCGCGGTGCCGATATTGGAGCTGTGGACCAGGATTTCCGGCACGTTGATCCAGCGGCCCATCGCATGATCGTCCTTGATGCGGAAGCCGGCGACGGCAAGTGGGGCGGTCGCATCATAGCGCTTGCTCATCGACGTCACGACGCCGGCGTCCATGGCCGCCGCGATGGCGAGCGGCTTGAACGAGGAACCCATTTCGTAGCGGGCCTGCACCATATGATTGCAGAGCGGCGACTGGCTGCAACTCTTGCCCGCATAATTTTGCAGCTTGTTGGGGTCAAAGACGGGAATAGAAGCCATGGCGATGATCTCGCCGGTATTGGCGTCCATGATGACGCCGCCCGCGCCCTTCGCCCGCGTCTGCACCAACTGGGCATAGAGTTCGCTTTCCAGCGCGCCCTGCACCCGGCTGTCGATCGATATGGCGAAGGGCTTGCCGCGCTGCGCTACATCCGTCAGCCGGTCGTTGAAGGCAGCCTCCACCCCCATGCCGCCCACGCCCGCGGAATCGGGTGCGAAGCCCAGCACATGCGCGGCAAGGGTGCGCTGCGGGTAGAGCCGCTCCTTCTCACGCGGAAATTCGATGCCGATTTCGCCCAGCGCATTCACCGCCGCCACCTGTTCGGGCAGCGCGCGGCGGCGCAGATAGGCCCAGCCTCGTCCCGTCAGTTTCTTGTAGAAGGTCGCTTCGGGTTCGTCGGGAAAGATGTCGTGCAGCTTGCGCGCCAGTTCGGCCGGATCGCCGATCAGCTTGGACGGACGGACCGCGACCGAATAGGCGTCCATCGTGCGCGCCAGTGGCACGCCGTTGCGATCGACGATATCGGCGCGCGCGGGCAGGAAAGCGGCCAGACTGCCATCGCCCGTCGTCCCCTGCGCAAAAATGCCGACCCAGGCGAGTCGGCCGATCAGGACAGTGGTGATAGCCAGGAACAGGATCAGCAGCAGCATCAACCGGTTATGGGCGATGGCGGTCAGGTTGAGCCGTTGTCGCCCCGCCCGTTCGCCACCTGGCTGGACAATGATCGTCGCCATCAGCGCTGCTCCCTGCGTTTCTCGCGCGCCGCCTTGGCGGACAGGTCGCCCAGCGTGCTGTCGTCCAGCAGCTTGGCGTCGAGCATCGCCATCCGTTCCGCCTTGCGCGCGATCGGATTGGGCTTGCTCACATCGGCATCAACCTTGGCCTGCTGCGCCGGGCTGCGGGGCGCGGGCTTGGGCAGCTTGTCGACGATATCGGCGGCATGGGCCTCCCGAATCACCGCGATATCGCTGCGGATCTGGGTCGCGGCCGGGCTTTCTGGGCCTTTTTGCGGCGCGGAGGGCAGGTCGGCGCGGGTTTCGACCATCGCCACCATCACCGGCGGCGCGACATAGTCGGGGCCGTTGGGCTGGATGCCGTCCAGATGCGCCAGCGCCCGTTCGCCGCCCAGATATTGCTGGGCGCTGGGCGTGGCGTACATGAAGTCATGCTGGTTCCAGCTTTCCAGCTGGCGCATCGAGGCGCGCGCGCTGAATTCCGTTTCCAGATAGCGAATGTCGCCCTTCGCCCCAGCGATTTGCGCGCGCACCTTCATCAGCTCGTTACGCTCGGTCGCGACCTTGAGCGACACCATATAGGCGCCCAGCGCGCCCAGTGCGACCAGGATCACCCAGATCAGGCTCTGCAACCTCTTGACGGCGATCATGTGCTGGAACTCCGGGGAGGCGAGGAGACGGGGGCAGAGGTGCGGATGGCGGAGCGCAGCGTGGCGGAGCGGGCGCGGGGGTTGCGCGCCAGTTCTGCGTCCCCTGCACGCACTGGCTTGGCGGGCTTGGAGAAGGTCGGCTGCGGTCCGGCGGCGCGTTCGGGCAGATGCCTGGACCCAGGCCCCTCGCCACCGCTGCGATTGCGCAGGAACTGTTTGACGATGCGATCCTCCAGGCTGTGGAAGGTGACGATCGCCAGGCGACCGCCTTCCTCCAGCAGCGCCTCGGCCGCGTCGAGCGCCCGCTCCAGCTCTTCGAGTTCCTGATTCACATGGATGCGGATCGCCTGGAAGGTGCGGGTGGCGGGGTCTTTCTTGTCATGCGGCTTGTGACCCAGCGCGCGGCGGACCACGGCGGCCAGCTGGCCGGTGCGCTCCAGCGGGCGCGCCGCCACGATCGCGTGCGCGACGCGGCGCGAGCGCGGTTCGTCGCCATAGCGGTAGATGACGTTGGCGATATCCTCTTCCGACGCGGTGTTGAGGAAATCGGCGGCGTTCATGCCGTCCTGGCTCATCGTCATGTCGAGCGGGCCGTCGGCCTGAAAAGAAAATCCACGATCGGCCCGGTCGAGTTGCATCGAGGAGACGCCGATGTCGAGCGTGATGCCCGACACCTGGCTGATGCCGCGTTCCGCCAGCAATTCGACCATGCGCGAAAATTCGCCCGCGATCAGCGTGATGCCATGCGCATCGGCCACGGCCTGCCCTTCGCGGATCGCATCGGGGTCGCGATCGAAGGCGAAGACCTGCGCCTGGGCCAGCGCCATGGCGCTGCTGTAACCGCCCGCGCCAAAGGTGCCATCGACATGGATCTCGCCAGGGGTGATGGCGAGGGCGTCGAGCACTTCGGCAAGGAGGACGGGGATATGAGGCGCATCGCTCACTTGGCCGGCCCTTCCGCACGCGCGTCCAACCATCGCCGGACCTTGTTGCGGATCAGCGCCGGGCGATCCGGGCTTTCGACCAGCGCTTCGGGCTTCCAGACCTGGAAGTAGCGGCCAACGCCATAGAAGAAGATCGCGTCGGTGATGCCGGCTTCGTCCTTGATATCGGGGTGCAGGAAGAAGCGGCCGGCATCGTCGAAATTGACGTCCTCGATCGTGCCGAGGCGGTTTTCGCGTTCCAGGTCGGCGTTGAAATCGCGCCCGGCTTCATAGGCCTGGCGTTCCAGTTTCTCGACCTCATAGAACAGGAACTGCTTGTGCGACAGACCGAAGCCGGTGGCGCAGCCATTGTCCATGTGGATCGACAGGCACAGCCGATTCTGGCCGCCGCTGGCCTGAGTCACCAGCTTGCGCATCTCCAGGGGCAGCACGAAACGGCCCTTGCCGTCCGCGACGCTGAATGCGTTGCCCGAATAGAGAATAACGTCCGACACGCTGGCAACCGACCCCTTTTATGCAGGGCACAGGCCGCCTGTCGCCGGAATCATGAGAAGACCATCCAGCGTACAGGACTGCACAAAAGCCTGACGAACCCCAATGCTGGTTTACGTACCAAGCATGGGGGGTCACTGCAATGGGAAAGCATGGGTAGTGATGGGAAAAGACGGTGAAATACGGGACTAACCGGAATTGTTATCTTTTGGGTTGTCATCTACTCCTTTTGTTCTGGGCACAGGCCCGCGCCTTTCCTGGCGCCGCAGGATCGCACCCAGTATCGCCCATATCGTCCCGGCCAGAAGCGCCCAGCGGAGCGCGCGGGTGACATCTTGCGCGTCGCGCATCCAGCGCCGGTCGCCGGGGATGGATGCGCCGCCCAACCAGCGGATGACGAGCGCAGGCGTATCGGCCACCCAATAGCGGGGATCGAGCGGATGGGCGGGATCGGCGAGCCAGAGCCGGTCGTCGATCGGGTCGGCGTCTCCCAGCACCATCACCGAGCCCTGGCCGATGCGCTGGCGATGCAGCAGGGCCTCCCCCGATCGCTGCACGCCGGACATGGTGATCAACTGGCCATCGGGTAGAAAATGCCGGATTTCCGATCCTTCCATGACGCCCGACGGCGCGAAGCCCCAATGTTCGAGCGGCGGCCCCAGCAGGCTGGTAGGCGGAGCGCGGCGGCGATCGCCCAGCGGCAGGTCCGACGGCCAGCGCAGCAGCGGATCGGCCAGCACCAGCGCCGTGCCGCCATCCCGCACCCATCGATCAATCGCAACCAGTTGCGCGGGCGTCAGCGCGCGTGGCTGCGCCAGCAACAGCCGCTGCGCGCCCGATGCCTTGAGCTGAGCAGGGTCGTCCATCGGGATCACGGTGAAGCGGGTGCGCAGGACCGTGACGATGGGCGCGTCCCGTGGCCCGACCTGCGCCGATTCGCTCCAGAAGAGCGGCAGGGCGGTGATGACGGCGAGCATTGGGCGATCCGAGGCAGGTTGCAACGGCTGGGCGGGGCCGCGCCAAAGGAGTAGCGCGGCAAGTATGAGGAAAAGCGCCCCTAATCCCGTTCGCTTCGAGCGTAGTCGAGAAGCGTGCGCGCCAGGCTTCTCGACTACGCTCGAAGCGAACGGATGATGGCGTATGAAGGCCCCGCCGAAAACGGCCAGCACCGCCACCGCCGACAATCCTAGCGCCGCCATCCCATCCGGCGCACGTCCCGCGGCCATAGCGCAGAAGATCAGCGCCATCCCAATGCCGCCCATCGCCACCCAGGCCAGCATCGCCCATCCGCGCCGCGCCAGCAGCAGGCCTGCCCCGGTCAGCACCAGCGCCGTCGGCAAAGCCCAGTCCCAGGGATCGGCCTGCCCCGTCAGCCAGGCGCGCCAGAGGCCGGTCAGGACAATCGCCAGCGGCGGCAGCCAGAGCCACAGGAATCGGTTCAGCCCCGCCTTCATCGGCGGCGATCCCGGCCTGGCTGCAACATCACTCAGCGCTGCTGCTGCGTGGGATCGCGATCCATGGGTTTGCGGATATTGGGATCGGGTTGCAGATCTGGAACGATCGGCGCCTGTTCCGGCGCTGGCTGCACGCCCAGTTCGGCCAGCGGATCGCGGGGCGACACGGCATTGCCGCTGGCGCTGAGCGTCGGCACCACCGGCGGCGGCAGCGCGGCGTCGTCCATCCGCGCCTTTTCGATGACGATATTGGCCAGGCCCACCAGCAGCACCACACCCGCCAGACCGGTCAAGCCAATCTGGACGCGCTGTAACCCTTCCTGTCGGCGGGGTGTCTCAGCCATGGTGACGCTCTGGACCTCTTCGCCGCGACCCGTGTCGGCGATCATGTAGTTTGCGCGAGCCAGGGGAAGACCGTCAAGCCCTTAGATTCCAGCCACTGACGGTTGTAGAGGGTCGACAGATAGCGGAAGCCGGTGTCGCACAGGATCGTGGCGATCCGCTTGCCCGGCCCCAGCTGCCGCGCCAGCGCGACTGCGCCGGCGACATTGATGCCCGACGACAGGCCCAGGCACAGCCCCTCCTCCGCCAGTAAGCGTCGGACCCACTCCATGCCGTCCGCGTCGGAAATGCGGAACTGGGTGTCGATCGGCGCGCCTTCCAGATTGGCGGTGATGCGCCCCTGGCCGATGCCCTCCGCCACCGAAGAGCCTTCAGACTTCAACTCGCCGGTCGCATAATAGCTGTAGAGCGCTGCGCCATGCGGATCGCTGAGCGCGATCGTAATCGCCTCATCCTTGGCTTTCAGGCCCAGGCCCACGCCCGCGATCGTGCCGCCGGTGCCGGCCGCGCAGGTGAAGCCGTCGATCCGGCCGTCCATCTGGGTCCAGATCTCTTCCGCGGTGCCGACGATATGCGCCTTGCGATTGGCGATATTGTCGAACTGGTTGGCCCAGATCGCACCTTCCGTCTCCTCCGCCAGCCGACGTGACGTGTGGACGAAATGGCCGGGGTTCGAATAAGGCGCGGCCGGCACCGTCACCAGCTCGGCGCCCAGTGCGCGCAGCGTGTCCATTTTCTCGCGGCTCTGCGTTTCGGGCATGACGATGATCGTCTTATACCCCTTGGCATTGGCGACCAGCGCCAGGCCGATGCCGGTATTGCCCGCCGTGCCCTCAACAATGGTACCGCCGGGCTGGAGCAACCCCTTTTCCTCGGCATCATTGACGATGAACAGCGCCGCCCGGTCCTTGACCGAGGCGCCGGGATTGGCGAATTCGCACTTGGCGAAAATATCGCAGCCGGTTTCCTGCGAAGGACCAGCGAGGCGCACCATAGGCGTGTTACCGATGAGCGCGAGACTATTGGGTTGAAGCAGCATGGCACCCGCATAGCGGAGCGGGCGCGGCTTTGCCAAGCAAGGGAATGATGACGCCAAGAAAGCGGCCATTTCACCGCGCTGTTAATCTTTGGCCCGCCCCGCGTCCCATCGCGGCACAGGCGCAAATGGATAGAGGAAAGCGCAAGGAAATTGGCGTAAGGGGCGGGCTGGGTGACATGGGGTCGCGCGACGACAGGGTTTGGCATGCGGCTTTTTGCGCAGATGCGGGGATGGAAGGGCCATGGAGCGATCCTTGCGATCGCGCTGCTGTTGCTCGTCGCCCCGCGCCTCATCACCGCCGCGCCGCTCGACATGCTGGACGGCGAACAGAGCCGATCACTGGCCGACCCGGCCGAGGATTCGGGCGCGAACTTCCCCGGCTCCGCTTTCTTTTATGCGCAAGGGGCGTTCGATCCGGTGCCCGGCGTCGCCACGGTGCAGAGCGAGCATGTTCTGGGCCTGGACGAAGCGAAGGCCGCGCCCGCCATGGTCTTTCGCGGCCTCACCGGCCTCGACAGCTATCGCGCGCTCAACTGCCTGACATCGGCCGTCTATTATGAGGCCGCCAACGAACCGGACGATGGACAGCGCGCGGTGGCGCAGGTGGTGTTGAACCGCGTGCGCAGCCGGCTCTGGCCCGATACGGTCTGCGGCGTCGTCTATCAGGGGTCGGAACGGGCCGACTATCGATGCCAGTTCACCTTCAGCTGCGACGGGGCGATGGCGCGGGTTCCCGCCGCCGCCGCCTGGGTGCGGGCGCGGCGCGTGGCCGAGGATGCGCTGGCGGGGAAGGTCTATGCCCCGGTCGGCCTGGCCACCCATTATCATACGCTGGCGGTGCGGCCCGACTGGTCGTCCAGCTTGCAGGCGGTGGCGGTGATCGGCGCGCATATCTTCTATCGCAATCCCGGCTTCAACGGCACACCCGCGGCCTTCGCCGCCCCCTATCTGGGGCGCGAGACGATATCGGGACCGGCCCGCACCAGCTGGCCCGCCCGCCCGGCGCAGCCGATCGAGATGCTGGCAGCGCCCTATACGCCGCCCACCCAAGCCCTACCCCCGGTCGCGCCGCGCAGCGGATGGACACCAGCGCCGCTACCGCAGGGTGTCGATGACGGCCTGCCGGAATCCACCATCCGGCCGGAATATCGCAACAGCGGCCGTCCGCTCATCTGACATCGTTTTTTTGCCCGAACCGACGGTTTCTTGCGGTTCAGAATCCGATAATCATCGAAGTGACTGGAAAAAAGGCATATTAAAAAATGCTTTTTCGAAGGCTGGCGGGAACCGATTTGGGCCATGACGGGTTCTATATTCCGGATAGCAAATCTTTTGCCCCCCGCTCTTGCTATCCGCAAAATATGAGCCCGGAACGTCTCCCCCCCCGACACGTTCCGGGCTCAGACTTTTTACGGGGCTTTTCCCTTTGAAATCTTTATTCTTTTCGGCTGCGGAACGTATCGCGGCAGCGCGGGTTCTTCCTGTGTCACTGTGATGGCGTCGCCATCCGGTCACAGATTTTGACGAGGAGATTTCCGATGACCAAGAAAATTCTAGCCGCCGTGCTGCTCACCGGATCGCTGATGGTCGCTGCTTGCAACACCGTCGAAGGCGCAGGCCGCGACGTGCAGAGCGCCGGCAAGGCCGTGGAAAAGACTGCGAACTAAGGGTCGAACAGACCCGATAGTTTACTACCCCGCTCCCTAGCATGGCCCGCCCGTCAAACGGCGGGCCTTTTTTTGGGGGTGACGAGGCGGGCTGACGGGTTCCGAATGGAAGCGGACGTGCCACGGTCATCCTGGCTTGCCCAACAGCCGTCGGCCTGAGATGCCAGCCTTCGCTGGCATGACGGTTTTTTAGGACGTCTTACCTGAAACCCGGCAATCCAGCGCCAAATTACGCTGAAGCCTCTTCCGCCGCCTCTTGCTTGGCCGCCCGGCGATCGGTGAACCAGATCGCGACGATGGTGATTTCATACAGCAGCAGCAGCGGGATCGCGAGCATCAGTTGCGACACCACATCGGGCGGGGTCAGCACGGCCGCCAGGATGAAGGCAGCAACGATCATATAGCGCCGCATCCCGATCAACTGCGCCCGCGTGACGAAGCCGGCGCGGTTGAGCAGCATCAGCAGCACCGGCATCAGGAAACTGATGCCGAAGGCCAGAATGAATTGCATGACGAGGCCGAGATAGGCGTCCGCGCTGGGCAGCGCCTCGACCTGCAAGCCGCTGCTATTCCCCTGAAATTCCAGAAAGAAGTGGAAAGCCATCGGCATGACCACAAAATAGGCAAGGCTGGCCCCCAGCGCGAACAGGAAGGGGGTGGCCAGGATGAAGGGCAGCAGCGCCTTCTTTTCCTTGGCATAGAGGCCTGGTGCCACAAAGGCCCAGAGCTGGTTGGCGATGATCGGGAAGGACAGGCAGAAAGCGCCGAAAAAGGCGATCTTCACCTGAACGAAGAAGGCTTCGTACAGCTTGGTATAGACCAGCTTGCCCCCGCCGTCGCCGAACGCTTCCTTGAGCGGATGGACCAGGATCGCGAAAAGCTGCTCGGAAAAATAGAAGCAGATCGCCCCGGTCGCGACCAGCGCATAGACGCATTTGAGCAAACGGCCGCGCAGTTCGATCAGATGGTCGAGCAAGGGTGCCTTGCTGTCATCGATGTCCCCGATCATGCCGCTGCATCACCTTTGCGTGGCTGCGCGACGGGCTCGGCCGATGCCTCTGCGACATAGGGCGGACCGTCCGCCGCCGGTGGCACCACGGGGGCCGATTGCGCGACGAAGGCCGGCTTTTCCGCCGGTGCTTCGGCCACATAGGGCGGTATGCCCTCCGCAGCGGATTCGGAGGTTGCGGATTCGCCCGGCGCGGGCAGCGCTTCGGTCGCGGCGCCTTCGGGTGGATGCTCGTCCATGATCCGCTTGTTCTGCGCCGCCCATTTCTTTTCCAGCTCTTCCAGCTCCACTTCGCGCACCATGGCGTCGATGCCGGTGCGGAAATGCCGGGCCATGCCCTGCGCCTTGCCGACGATCTGCCCCACCTTGTACAAGGCGCGCGGCAGATCCTTCGGCCCGATCACGATCACGGCTATGATCACGATCACCAGAAATTCGGACGAATCGATACCAAACATGCGGGACTACCGGCCTGCGCTAGAGGATCAGGCCTTGGTCTTTTCTTCGGTCGCGCTGGGGGTCGGCGCGTCCTGCTCCGGCACGCGATGCCCTTCCAGGCGCGTCGCGGGCTTGGCGGGCGTCGCGTCGTCGTCGCTATCGTCGGCCATGCCCTTCTTGAAGCTCTTGATGCCCTTGGCGACGTCGCCCATCAGGCCGGAAATACGGCCGCCGCCGAACAGCAGCATGACGACCAGGAGCACGATGACCCAGTGCATCAGCGAAAAGGAACCCATTTTTTATACTCCTAGTAGAAGGCCTATCTAGGCGTCTTCATCGTCATTTTCCACAACGGATTGACCGCCCAGACCCTCCAGCGCCAAATCGACCGGGTCGAGCAGGCCCGCAGCGCGCAGATCGTCCACGCCCGGAAGGTCGCGCCGGCTGCTAAGCCCGAAATGTGACAGAAAATCTACGGTCGTCGCATAGATGAGCGGCCGACCCGGCACTTCGCGTCGTCCGGCCGGGCGCACCCAGCCCGCCTCCATCAACACGTCCAGCGTGCCTTTGGCTACCTGAACCCCGCGGATCGCCTCTATTTCCGCGCGGCTCACAGGCTCATGATAGGCGATGATCGCCAGCGTCTCCATCGCCGCGCGCGACAATTTGCGCGGCTCGTCCTTTTCGCGGCGCAGGATATGGGCCAGGTCGGGTGCGGTCTGGAAATGCCAGCGTCCGCCCCGTTCGACCAGATTGATCCCGCGGCCGGCATAGTGATCGGCCAGCGTTGCCAGCGCTGCGGGAAGATTACCGCCCTCCCCGACATGCAGCTTTATTTCGGCCGGGGTTAGCGGCGTTTCCGCCACGAACAGGACTGCCTCCACCGCGCGCAGGAAATCGTCGGGTTCCGGGGTCATGCCACGGCCTCCTGATTCGGGTTAGCCGCGCGCAGATAGAGCGGCGCGAAAATTCCCTCCTGCTGCATCTCCAACCGCCCTTGTCGCGCGAGTTCCAGCGCCGCGACGAAACTGCTGGCCAGCGCCGACTTCGCCTTGGGCGCGTCGAGATCGGGCGGCAGGAAGGATTCGAGCCGGGTCCAGTCGAGCGCCGCGCCCACCAGCGAACCGACCCGCTGGATCGCCTCGTCCAGCGTCATCACCGGGCGCACCGCGATGATGTGGACCGCCGGCTGGGTACGGGCGCGAATCTGGCCATAGGACTGGATCAGGTCATAGAGGCTGGCGCGCCATTGCGTCTTTTTGACCAGCCGCAGCCCTTCGGGCTTGCGCCGGGCAAAGACATCGCGGCCGACGCGGTCGCGCGCCATCAGCCGGGCGGCGGCGTCGCGCATGGCGTGGAGCCGTTGCAGCCGCAATTGCAGCCGCAGCGCCAGGTCTTCGGGGCTGGGATCGGCCTGTTCCTGCCGTGGCAGCAGCAGCGAGGATTTGAGATAGGCGAGCCAGGCAGCCATCACCAGATAGTCGGCCGCCAGTTCCAACCGCAATTCCCGCGCGCCGTCGATAAAGTCCAGATATTGTTCGGTCAGCGCGAGGATGGAAATCTCCCGCAGGTCGACCTTCTGCGTCCGCGCCAGGCTGAGCAGCAGGTCGAGCGGCCCTTCCCAGGCGTCGAAACTGACGGTCAGCGTTTCGGGGCTGGGGATGGCAGGCGCGATGAAGAGATCGTCCACGCTCAGGCCGCCACCAGCCCCAGCAGCATATCCCGCGTCGCCAGCAATTCCTCGATCGGTGGCTGGTCCGTCCCGCGCGTCACCGACGCCATCGCCCGGTCGAGCCGCGCGCGCGCCTTGTCCGTGATTTCCGGCAAGAGGTCTGCGATCCCGACCATATCGTCCATCCGGCCCCAGCAGTTGAGCGCCAGATCGCATCCCGCCGCGACCACGCCGGCCGCGAGTTCGGGGATGCCGCCCTTGAGCGCCTTCATGTCCAGATCGTCCGACATCAGCAGCCCGTTAAAGCCGATCCGTTGCCGGATAATCTCCCCGATGATGGTCGGCGAGAGGCTGGCGGGGTGCTGCGCATCCCATTCGGTATAGACGACATGGGCGGTCATCCCGATCGGCGCCTGGTTGAGCGTGCGGAACGGCGCCAGGTCGGTTTCCAGCGCATTGAGATTGGCGGTCACTACCGGCAAGGCGAGATGGCTGTCGACCATCGCCCGGCCATGGCCCGGCATATGTTTGACGATGCCGACCACGCCGCCTTCGGCCAGGCCCTCCAGCGTGGCGCGGCCCAGCGCCGCGACGCGCATCGGGTCTGCGCCCAGCGTGCGGTCGCCCATGATGTCGCTCGCGCCATCCTGCCGCACGTCGAGCAGCGGCAGCGCATCGACGGTGATGCCGACCTCCGCGAGAGTCAGCGCGATGGCGCGGGCATTGGCGCGGGCGGCAGCAATGGCGCTGGACGGGGCGAGGTCATAGAGCCGGTCGAACTGCGCGCCCGCAGGGAAGCTCGGCCATACCGGCGGCTGCATCCGCGCCACCCGGCCGCCTTCCTGATCGATCATGATGAGAAGGTCGTCGCGTCCGTGCAGGCTGCGCAAATCGTCGGTCAGCGCGCGCAACTGCGCCCGGTCGGCGATATTGCGTTTGAACAGGATGTAGCCAGCGGGCTGCGCGTCCGCAAAGAAGGCGCGCTCGTCGCCGGTCAGGGTTTCGCCGGACAGGCCGAAGATGACGGGTTTCATGGGCGTGAGACTAGCGGGGCGGAACGACATTGTCGAAGGAGAAGAGCAGAGCGCCCTTCCCCCTTTAATTGACCACCAGGCAGCTTTCGCCCGCGACCTTCAGCTTGCCGCAGATCATGCTTGCCTGGCCGCCCGCGCTTGCGCGCAGGCGATAGACGGTGCCGCCGCCGACCTGGGCGGGTTCCACCGTCATGGCGAGGGGGGCGAGATAGGCGAAGCGCTTGGACAACTTGGTCCAGGCATCCTTGGCGCCCGACGCGCTGCCATAGGCGCCGAGCTGGATCATCGCACCACCGGCGGCGGCCTTTGGCGTTTCAGCCTGGCGCACTCCGGTTTCATCGGTAACGCGCGCCGTGACGCTGGCGGCGGGCTTGTTCGGCGCAGCGGGTGCGGGCGCGGACGGCGCGGGCGCGGTCTTGGCGATCGGCGCTTCGGGCACGCGGCTGGGATCGATCCGGCCATCGCGCAGCACGCCCTCGCTGGCGGCGAAGCTGGCATCGCCTTCGCCGTCGAACTTCTTGGCGTCGGCTTCGTTGGCGGCTATCTTGTAATCCTGCGTCGGCGCGGCGATCAACTGCCCCTCGCCAGCGCCACCCGCGCCGTTACGGTTCTGTACCCACCACACGCCCGCAACCACTGCGCCGATCAGCGCGAGGCCGAGCAGGATCAGGCCGAGCAGCCGCAGCGGCGAGATCGGCTCGTCACCGTCATCGTCGATCGCCGGCTCCAGCCAGGGCAGACGATCTTCATCGTCCAGATCCAGTCGCCCACGCGCATAATCGCTCATTTCCAGCGCCTCACTGCATTTCCGTCAGGGCCGCAACGCCCATCAGGGCGAGGCCGTTGCGGATAATCTGCCCTATTCCTTGCGCCAGGAAAAGGCGCGTGGCGGTCAGCGCTGGATCGTCGGCCAGAATGACGCGGGCGCGCGGATCGTCATTGCCCATATTCCACCAGCCGTGGAAGGCGGAAGCCAAGTCATTGAGATAGAAGGCGACCCGGTGCGGTTCGCGCTGCATTGCGGCCCCTTCCACCACGCGCGGGAACTGTGCCGCCAGCTTGACGATGGCCAGTTCCGCCGTCCCAAGAAGGGACAGGTCGGGCGCGGGCAGCACGATCCCGGCTTCTTCCGCCCGCCGTCCGAGCGAGGCAATCCGCGCATGGGCGTACTGGACGTAGAAGACCGGATTGTCCTTCGACGCCTCCACCACCTTGGCGAAATCGAAATCCATCTGGGCGTCGGCCTTGCGCGTCAGCATGGTGAAGCGGACGACATCCTTGCCCACTTCCTGCACCACATCGGCCAGCGTCACGAAATTGCCCGCGCGCTTGGACATCTTCACCGGCTCGCCATCGCGCAGCAGGCGGACCATCTGAATGAGCTTCACGTCGAAGCGCGCCTTACCCTCCGTCAGCGCGGCGACGGCGGCCTGGATGCGCTTGACCGTACCGGCATGGTCGGCGCCCCATATGTCGATCAACTGGTCGGCGGACTGCGCCTTCTGGTAATGATAGGCCATGTCAGCGCCGAAATAGGTCCACGCGCCCGTAGACTTCTTGATCGGCCGATCCTGATCGTCGCCAAATTTTGTGGAGCGGAACAGCGGCAGTTCGACCGGCTCCCAATCGTCGGGCAATTCGCCCTTGGGCGCTTCCAGCACGCCGTCATAGACCAGATCATGCGCCCGCAGCCAGGCTTCGGCCTGTTCCGGCTTGCCCGCCGCCTGCAATTCCGCCTCTGACGAGAAAATGTCGTGATGGATGCCCAGCAGGGCCAGATCGGCGCGGATGAGGTCCATCATCTGCGCCACGGCGAAGCTGCGGAAGGTGACCAGCCAGTCGCTCTCCGGCGCGCCGACGAACCTGTCGCCATATTCGGCGGCCAGCGCCTGCCCGACAGGCACCAGATAGTCGCCGGGATACAGGCCTTCAGGAATGGTCACATCCTCGCCCAGCGCTTCGCGATAGCGGATATGGGCGGAGCGAGCGAGGACATCCACCTGACCGCCCGCGTCATTGATATAATATTCGCGGATCACCTTATGCCCGGCATATTCCAGCAGCGTGGCGAGCGCGTCACCCACCACCGCGCCGCGGCAATGGCCCATATGCATGGGACCGGTCGGGTTGGCGGAGACATATTCGACATTGACCGTCACGCCTTGGCCCAGGTCCGACCGGCCATAATCATCGGCATCCGCATGGATCGCGGCCAGTTCCGCGCGCCAGGTCGGATCGGTCAGGGTCAGGTTGATGAAACCGGGACCGGCGATGGCCGCACTCTCGACCTCGTCCAGCGCCTGTAGCTTGGTCACGATCGCGTCAGCCAGCGCGCGCGGATTGGTGCCCGCGGGCTTCGCCAGGACCATCGCGGCGTTGGTGGCCAGGTCGCCATGGCGGGGGTCGCGCGGCGGCTCCACGGTCACCGGCTTGCGGTTAATACCGGCGGGCAATGTGCCCTCGGCCTCCAGCGCGTCCAGCACGGCGTCGAGATGGGCGGTGAAACGGGTGTAAAGGGACACAGGTATTTCCTTCAACGTCCGTTCGCCCTGAGCGAAGTCGAAGCGCCTGGCAGAGCCGAAGACGAAGCCACTTCGCTCCGCTCAGTGCCGGGCTTCGACTTCGCTCAGCCCGAACGGGAAATAAGCAAAGCCTAGTTCTCGGGGACATTTCGTTCAGGTGGAGGCGAGAATGGTGATTTTCGAGCACCGGAGCGCAGCGTACTTAAGTACGTGAGCACCGGAGCGCAGGAAATCGCCATTCGCAGGCCCGCCTGGGCGGAATGTCCCCGAGAAACTAACGAGTCGCGTTATAGCGGAGCTGATCCTGGGTCAGGTTGAAACCCACGAGCAACTCGAAGCTGGTTCGCTGCAACGCCGCTTTGACGTCGGGCTGGGCGAAGGGATCGATCGCGGCGTCGGCGTCGCCGGCCTTACGCTTCTGCGTGATCTTGGTCTGGATGTCGGCGGGCAGCGTGGCGGCCGACTTGTTCACATAGGATCCGGCCTTCGCCTGCGTGCTGGCGCGATAATCGCCCGCCGCGAAATTCAGCGTAACCTGGCCGACGCGCTTGGCGACGACATTGGTGCCGGCCTGCACCACGGCGGAGAAATAGGGCAAGGTCACCTGCCGCGCCGAGCTGGCGTCGCTGCGCCGCGCATTCACGGTGAAGGTCGCCTCGGTATAGAATTGCTCCGCCTCCGCGCAGGTCGAGCGCAGGTTGGTGATCTCCGCCACCACGTCGATCGCTGCGGCATCGGTGCGGCCGGGCGCGGTGAACAGGGTGATGTCGCCGGTTTGCGCCGGGATCGCCGCTGTCGGGCAGGCCGAACGCACCGCGACGATGCCGCCGGTCGCGTCGATCTCGCCCCGGCGCGAACAGCCGGCCAGAGCGAGGGCCAGCATGGCAGTCACGGCGATATGAGACACTTTCACAGGCAGATATTCCTTCACATGGCGCGACAGGCCAGAAGCTTTGCGCTTCCTTATCCATCCGCCGCCCGCCACGCAACCGCCCATCCTTTCCACACATAAGGACGCGGCTTTCGGGTTCGCGCCTTCTTCCGGTTCGCTCTTTCCTTTGGCCGGTTGGCTCTTTCTTCCGGCCGCACATTCGCCTAAGCGGCAGGGCATGACGCACGCGCCCTCCGCCCGCCCGCCGATGAAGCTCCTGATCGCCGCGCCGCGCGGCTTTTGCGCAGGGGTCGACCGCGCGATCATCATCGTCGAAAAGGCGATCGAGAAATATGGCGCGCCGGTCTATGTCCGCCATGAAATCGTCCACAATAAATATGTCGTGGACGGGCTGAAGGCCAAGGGCGCGATCTTCGTCGAAAGCCTGGACCAGGTGCCCGATGGCGTGCCGGTCGTCTTTTCCGCCCATGGCGTGCCCAAGGCGGTGCCGGCCAAGGCGGAGCAGCGCGGTCTGGACTATCTGGACGCCACCTGCCCACTGGTCAGCAAGGTCCATCGCCAGGCGGAACGGCAGGTGGAGGCCGGCCGCCACATATTATTCATCGGGCACAAGGGGCATCCCGAAGTCATCGGCACCTT
This sequence comes from Pseudomonadota bacterium, assembly GCA_040389985.1. GTDB lineage: Bacteria > Pseudomonadota > Alphaproteobacteria > Sphingomonadales > Sphingomonadaceae > Sphingobium. The sequence continues at coordinate 187,769 of JAZJZH010000007.1, read as the reverse complement.
CGGCCAGGTGCCAGACGGTGCGATGACCCTGGTCGAGACGGTCGAAGATGCGGAAGCGTTCGTCGCCGCCGACCCGGACAATCTGGCTTTCCTGACCCAAACGACGCTGTCGGTAGACGATACCGCCGCGATCGTCGCGACGCTGGAGCGCCGTTTCCCCACCATCGCAGCGCCCAAGGGCGAGGATATCTGCTACGCGACATCGAACCGCCAGACCGCGGTGAAGGCGATCGCCGCCCGCTGCCAGGCGCTCTACGTCATCGGCGCGCCCAACAGTTCCAACTCCCTGCGACTGGTGGAAGTGGCGGAGCGCGAAGGCACGCCCGCCCGGCTGATCCAGCGCGCATCGGAAATCGACTTCGCCTGGCTGGACGGCGTGAGGACGCTGGGCCTGACCGCGGGTGCCTCCGCACCGGAGATATTGGTCCGCGAAGTGGTCGATCGGCTGGCGGAGCGTTTCACGGTCGAGGAGGAGCAGGTGGAAACCACGCGCGAGACGATCGCCTTCAAGCTGCCCCGCGGGTTGGAAGCCGCCTGAACCATGGCCGTCTATACCCATGTCCCCGCCGAAGAGATCGACGCCTTCCTGACACGCTACGACGCCGGTCGGCTGGTGTCGGCCAAGGGGATCGCCGAGGGGGTGGAGAATAGCAATTACCTGCTGGAAACTACTGGCGCGGATGGAACGGGCCATCGCTATATCCTGACGCTCTATGAAAAGCGGGTGGATGAGGCGGACCTGCCCTTTTTCATGGACCTGCTCGACCATCTGGGCGCGCGCGGCTGCCTGGTGCCGCGCTTCATCGCCGATCGGGAGGGCAAACGGCTCCAGCAATTGTCGGGCCGCCCGGCCTGCCTGATCGAATTTCTGACCGGCATCAGCGTCACTGAGCCGACTCCCGGACAGGCCCGCGCCGCTGGGGTGGCGCTGGGCGAACTGCACCGGGCGGCGCAGGGCTTTGCGGGCGAACGGCGCAATGCGCTCGACATCGCCGGCTGGCGCGATCTGGCGGCGAAATGCGGCGAGGATTTCGACCAGATCGCGCCTGGCCTGGCCGCGCGCGTGGCGGCGGAGCTGGTGTTTCTGGACGCGCATTGGCCCGCCGACCTGCCGCGTTCGGTCATCCACGCCGACCTCTTTCCCGATAATGTGCTGATGCTGGGCGAAGAGGTGACGGGCCTGATCGATTTCTATTTCAGCTGCACCGACATCCGCGCTTATGACCTGGCGGTCACCCACAGCGCCTGGTGCTTCAGCAATGACGGCGCGACCTGGTTCGGCGCGCGCGGCGCAGCGATCGGTGCGGGCTACCGGCAAGCCCATGGGCTGAGCGAGGCCGAACGCGCCGCCTTCCCGATCCTGTGCCGGGGGGCGGCGCTGCGCTTCCTGCTGACCCGCGCCTATGACTGGATCAACACGCCGGCCGACGCACTGGTGACGCGCAAAGACCCGCTCGCCTATCTGCGCCGGCTGGACTTCTACGCCAAGGCTGATCCCGCGGAACTGCTGGGACAATAACGACGAGCCGTTCGGGCTGAGCCTGTCGAAGCCCTTTTCTTCCCTTGAAGAAAGGAAGGCCCTTCGACAGGCTCAGGGCGAACGGGATTATAGGTTTTCCGATTAAATGACCGACCTTCCCACCGTAGACATTTTCACCGACGGCGCCTGCAAGGGCAATCCGGGTCCGGGCGGCTGGGGCGCGGTGCTGCGCTTTGGCGACACGGAGAAGGAGATTTCCGGCGGGGAGGCGCAGACGACCAATAACCGCATGGAGATGATGGCCGTGGTGGAGGCGTTGAACGCGCTCAAGAAACCCTGCCGCGTGACCATTTATACCGACAGCAAATATGTGCTGGACGGCATCACCAAATGGATTTTCGGCTGGCAGAAAAAGGGCTGGCGCACCGCCGACAACAAGCCGGTGAAGAATGTCGAAATCTGGCAATTGCTGGTCAAGGCCGCCGCGCCGCACCAGATGACCTGGCAATGGGTGAAGGGCCATGCCGGCCACCCGGAAAACGAACGTGCTGACGCGCTGGCCTGCGCGGCGGCGGAGAGTTTCAGAAAATAAACACGCACCGTTCGGCTTGAGTAGCCCCTTCGACTGCCTGCCAAGTCGATGACAGTCACGTGCCTGTCATCGACGCTCAGGACAGGCATTGAGCGAAGTCGGAGTCGAAGACGACCGAAGGGCAAATGGCGTATCGAAGGATGCTTCGATACGGGTCTTCGACTTCGCTCAATGGCTACTCAGCACGAACAGTGGTGAGAGAATGCCGTGTTCACCCCCGCAAAATCGTCTCGATCAGCGTCACGTCCGCCGGCTTGTCGGCGTCAATGCACGCCTCCGGGCTGTCCATCGCCACCAACCGCGCGGTCAGGCCGAACTTGCGCCCGATCCGCGCCATCCCGCCGCGTAAGGTGACGATACGCAGCAGAGCGCCCAGCAGCGCGAACGGCCCGAAGGCGGCCAATATCTTCCAGCCTTTCTTGCGGTCCTGTTCGACCTCCTGCCACAGCGCGATGACAGGCCGAGCCTTAGCGCTGCCGAACCAGAAGATGTTCGCGCCCGACCACCAGCCGTCGCGGAATTTAAACCAGGTGCGGCGCGAATCGGGATAGCGCGCGAGCAACGTCGCGCGCTCCACCATGGCGACGGCGATGTCCGCGCCGCTGGCTTCCCCAACGAACTGGTCGAGCATCGCCCGGTCGAGCAGCACGTGGTCCGCCGTGGTCAGCAGGATCGGGAACGGCACATCGCCCGTCTTCAGCAGCGCCAGCAGCGACGAGGCGATCCCCTGCCCGCCCGTCTCGAAGCGGATGCGCGGATGATCGGCAAGCCAGGCGGTGGCGGGATCGGCGGCGAAGACGTCGGGCCGCTGCGTCAGCACGATCACCTGCCCGATCGCAGGATGGTCGAGCAGCGAGCGCGCCGGGCGGTTGATCATCGGTTCGCCCCCGACCGGGACCAGCGGCTTGACCGGCACGCCGGCGGCTATGGCCAGCGGATCGGCGATGGGGCGGGCGCCCGCGAGCAGGATGGCGGTGATGGAACCAGTCATCGCCGCGCCCTAGAGCATTCTGAAGGCGGCTGGAACAGCCGACGACTCGCAGAATGCGGAAAAACAAGAAAAACGGAGCCGACGATGCACGGGAAGGGGCGTTTATGCGCAACAGCCCAACCGTTCAGGCTGCGCGAAGTCCAAGTGGCTTCGGCAGGCTCAGCCATGCCCTTCGACTTCGCGCAGGGCAAACGGGGTTTATTACTTACCCGACGCCACCGGCGCTGCCACAGCCTTCTGTGCAAATGCTTCGTGGCTTCCCACGCGCAGTCCCTGATATTGCGCCAGTCGCGCCCGGAAAGCCGCCAGTTCCGCCCCCGCCAGCTGCGCGGTGGTGGTGAACTTCACCGACAGCGGATTGACGGTCGCGCCATTGCGATACAGCTCGTAATGGAGATGCGGCCCGGTCGACAGGCCGGTTGACCCGACATAGCCGATCACCTGGCCGCGCCGCACCCGCTGGCCGGGCGCAGCAGCGATGCGGCTCATATGGGCATAGCCGGTGGCGAGGCCGCCGCCATGCTGGATTCGGACATAATTGCCATGGCCGCCATGCCGCCCGGCAAAGGCGACCACGCCGTCGGTGACGGCATAGATGGGCGATCCATAACGGGCCGCGAAATCGATGCCCGCATGCATCCGCGTATAGCCCAATATCGGGTGACGCCGCGCGCCATAGCCCGACGACATGCGCCCGGCGACCGGGGCGGACAGCACGCCACGCCGTTCGCCCACGCCCGACGCCTCGAACCATTCGGTGCGGCCTTCCCTGGTCCATTTGAGCATGTCGACCGACTTGCCGCGCGCACGCTTCAACCCAGCATAGAGCAGGTCGCCCACCTCCACGTCGCCGGTTTCCGCGCGGCGATATTCGGTGACGATGTCGTAGCGGTCGCCCGCGCCGATGCCACCCAGATCGACCTGCCCCGCGATCACCCGCAGGAAGGCCTGCACCGCCTTGGGCGGCGCGCCGGACGCGCGGGCGGAGCGGTAGATGCTGTCGCCGACCACGCCCTGAATGCGCAGCGGCGTGTTGTCGACGCGGATGGGGATGCGCTTGACCGACAGCACGCCGCCCGCGCGCGTCAGTTCCAGCGCCAGGTCGAGCCGCGCGCGGAAGGCAAGCTTGTCCAGCGGACGCGGCCGGTCGCGGCTGACGCGGCGGCCCAGGATGATGTCGAGCCGGGTGCCTGGCTTCACGCCGCCGCTGATGTCGCCGCCCACCATGGACGTAATGGTCGCGACGTCGCCGCTGCTGACGCCGGCGCGCGACAGGGCGCGGGGGAGCGTGTCGCTGCTGCCGATCTGGGCGCTCAGTTCGATCTGTGGCCGTTCGGGCGTCTCGCGCAGCGGCTGCACCGCGTCGGTCGCGCCCATATGCCGGCCGCTGTCCGCGCCGAGCGCCAGCGGCGTGATCATCTGGCTGCGCACTTCGTCATAATGCCCCTCGCTCAGCCGCGCGCCGGGCAGGCCGGGAATCGGCTGGAAATCGGGGGAGAGATAGAGAGCGGTGGCGCACAGGCCGAAACAGGTGAACAGACCGCGGAACCAGGTGCGGCTGCCAACCCGTTCGGCGAGGTCTGGGACCAGATCGACCTCGTCAGCCCAGTCGCGCAGGCGGGCGCGCCAGTGCTTGGGTGCCGCCACGGGCGCATGGCCCAGCGCATCGGCCATCCATAGCGACATGGATGCGCCGCCCTGCTGCGACCCGAACTGGCTTTCCTGAAACAAACCCGCGACCCCAAAGGCATTTTTTCGTTGCTGCGTCGGCATTGCTGCATTGGCAACGTCCCCCGCGCCATGCGTGGGCGGGACTGTTGTGAACGCACAGGGTTAAAGTCAAATAAAGACGTTGCGATGACATTGCTAGGCGCGACGAAGCGTGTCGATCGCCGGACGGGCGCGCGTAACGCCAGGGAACCCTATAATCCCCTTGCTCCCCGCTCTGTCCTCCCCGACATAGGGATGACCATGGTCCAGTTCGCCCGTTCCCCCATCACCGCCGTTCTGGGTCCAACCAATACCGGCAAGACTCACCTCGCGGTCGAGCGGATGTGCGGCCATAGCAGCGGCATGATGGGCTTTCCGCTGCGGCTGCTGGCACGCGAAGTTTATGACCGCGTCGTCGCGATCAAGGGACCGGCGCAGGTCGCGCTCATCACCGGCGAGGAAAAGATCGTGCCGCCGGGTGCCCGCTACTTCCTCTGCACCGCCGAATCGATGCCGATCAGCCAGGGCCAGCGCGACACCGACGTAACAACAAACGGCCTGAAGGATTTCGCCTTCGTCGCGCTGGACGAGGCGCAACTGGGTGCCGACCCGGAACGAGGCCATATCTTCACCGACCGGCTGCTGCGCGCCCGCGGCCGGGAAGAAACGATGATCCTGGGGTCCGCCAGCATCGCGCGCGTCGTCAAATCGCTGGTCCCTGATATCGACATCATCGGCCGCCCGCGCTTCTCGACCCTCTCCTATGCCGGTGCGAAGAAGCTGTCGCGCCTGCCCAAACGCTCCGCCATCGTCGCCTTCTCCGCGGAGGAAGTCTATGCCGTCGCCGAAATGCTGCGGCGCTTTCGCGGCGGCGCGGCGGTCGTAATGGGGGCGCTCAGTCCCCGCACCCGCAACGCGCAGGTGCAGATGTTCCTCAACGGCGACGTTGACTATCTGGTCGCCACCGACGCGATCGGCATGGGCCTCAACCTCGACGTCGCCCATGTCGCCTTCGCGTCGCTGCGGAAATATGATGGCCATCGTACCCGCCGCCTGACCGTCAGTGAAATGGCGCAGATCGCCGGGCGCGCAGGCCGCCACCACAAGGACGGCACATTCGGCAGCTTAGGGGGAGAGGATGGCGACGCCGCCTTCACCCCCGAAGAAATAGAAGCGATCGAGGCCCATCGCTTTCCGCCGATCGAACAATTATTCTGGCGCGACGGCACGCCCCGCACCGACCGGCTGGACCAGTTGATCGCCGATCTGGAGGAGCGCCCCGACCGTCCCGAATTGCGCGCCGCGCCGCAGGCGGTCGACCTCGCGGTCCTCAAACGGCTGGCCGAAGACCCGCTGGTGATCGAGCGGGTGCGGACGAAGCGTCAGGTCGAGCGGCTCTGGGCGGCCAGCAGCCTGCCCGACTTCCAGAAGCTGGGCGCGGACCATCATGCTCGCGCGGTCAACCGCATCTGGCGCTTCCTGTCGGAGGCGAACGGCTACATCCCGCGCGACTGGTTCGCGCAGAATCTGGCGCGACTCGATTCGGTGCAGGGCGATATCGACACGCTGTCGGGCCGGATCGCGGCGGCGCGCACATGGTCCTATATCGCCCATCGCCCCGACTGGCTGGAATATCCCGCCGAGATGGCGGAACGGACCCGCGCGCTGGAGGAAAAGCTGTCCGATGCGCTGCACGCCGCGCTGACGCAGCGTTTCGTGGACCGGCGCACCTCCGTTCTGCTGCGCGATATCGGGCAGAATGCCAGCAACCTGCCGGTCGTCGTGGAGGCGGACGGGAGCGTCTGTGTCGATGGCGAGACGATCGGAAAACTTGACGGCTTCCGATTCTCGGTCGATCCCGCTACGCGACATCAGGATCGAAAGATGTTGCTGGCGGCCGCGGAACGGCGCCTTGGAAAGGTATTGCGAGTGAAGGCAGACGAACTGGTGAGCGCTGTGGATACGGATTTCGCGCTCATGGACGAAGCAGGACAGGCACCGGGCATCGCCTGGGGCGAAACGCCGGTAGCGTCGCTGCTGGCGGGACCAAACTTGCTCGCGCCCGAAATTCGGCTGGATCGCGCGATTCTTGACCTGGATCAGGACGTGCAGAAGCAGGTCGCCACGCGACTGACCGCCTGGGTCGAGGCGCAGAAGCAGAAGCATCTCCTCCCCCTCGTCAAAATGAGCGAAAGCGCGTCCGATCCTGAAACGCCCGCCGTTGTCCGCGCCGTATTCGCGCAACTGGGCGATGCCGGCGGCGTGATCGCGCGGACGGATCTCGATTCGGCGCTAGGCCATCTCGACAAGGACCAGCGCCATTTGTTGCGCAAGGCGGGCATCGATATCGGCGTGCTCGACATCTATCATCCCGGCCTGTTGAAGCCTGGCGCGGCGCGCTGGCGCTCCGCCCTGCTGGCCGCGCGCATCGGCAAGCCCTGCCTGCCGCTGCCGCTGCCCGGCATCACCCTGATCCCGACGGGCGAGAAATTCGAACAGATGGGCGCGCGTATCGCCGGCTTCCGCGGCTTTGGAGAGCAGATGCTGCGTATCGACATGGCCGAACGCATGGCCCGCACCGCGCATGAAGCCATCGCGAAGAACGAAGCCTTCACCCATGTCAGCCCGCAGATCGTGTCGCTCGGCCTGTCCGAACCCGCCTTCCTGCAACTAATGCGCCTCGCGGGTTTCCGCCCTGTAGAAGCCTCCGCCTCGGCGCCTGTAGAGGTCACAGAAGGCGTCGAAGCGACCGAAGGCGCAGAGCCGGCCGAAGGGGCCGAGGCTCCGATCGTCAACGCGGCGAACTGGGTGTTCAAGGGCCGACAGAAGCCGCGGCCCGAACGGGCGCAGCAGGCGCGCGGACCGCGCCGCGCCGACAAACAGGGCGATGGCCAGCCCAATGAGGGCAAGCGCGGTGGCGGGAAACCCGCCGGCGGCAAGCCCGGCGGCGGCAAGTCCGGCGGAGAGCGCCAGCCGCGCGATCGCGCGGACGCTCCGGCCCGGCGCAGCAGCCCGACCCCGGTCAACAACGCCTTTGCGGGGCTTGCCGACCTGCTGGGCCGCAATGGCTGACCCGGTGACTGGCATCGGCCATGGGCCGAGCCTGCGCATCGATAAATATCTGTGGTTCGTCCGGCTGTGTTCCAGCCGGTCGAACGCGCAAAAACTGGCCGAAGCCGGCCATATCCGCCTCAACGGCCGCCGCATCGAGCGCGCCCACGCGCCGGTGCGCGCGGGCGACCTTATCACCTTTCCCCATGGCGACGCCGTGCGCGTGGTGCGCGTGATCCAGCTTCCCACCCGCCGCGGCCCCGCCCCCGAAGCGCAGGACTGTTATGAGGAACTGACGATCGGCGCGTGAGCGCGCGCGATTGGGGGAACGCCATCCGTTCATCCAAACGCGCGGAAAAATGTCGCCCTGCGACGGTGTGAACTTCGGTCGTCCGCCCTGCCAAACCGGTCCTAAACACCGGGCAACAATATCCTCATTGACCTTCGGCTTGCCTGAGCATAGCAGGACCGCGTTTTTCCAAGCCAAGAGTGCCCTGACAATGACCTATGTCGTGACCGACAACTGCATCCGCTGCAAATTCATGGATTGCGTCGAGGTCTGCCCTGTCGATTGTTTCTACGAGGGCGAGAATATGCTGGTCATCAACCCCAGCGAGTGCATCGACTGCGGCGTGTGCGAGCCGGAATGCCCGGCCGAAGCGATCCTGCCCGATACCGAGAACGGCCTTGAAAAATGGCTGGAGCTCAACACGAAATTCTCCGCCGAATGGCCCAACATCACGGTCAAGGGCGACGCGCCCGCCGATGCCGAAGAGATGAACGGCGTGGAAGGCAAGCTGGAGAAATTCTTCTCGCCCGAGCCCGGCACCGGCAACTGATCCGGGCGGCCCGCGCCGTCCATCCTGCGTCCCGTTTTGCGCCACGCTCCCGGCCACTATGTCCGGGGGTGGTAATTTTGTTACGAATCTGCTAAATAGCGCTCCAACGGCCGGACATACCCCTGTCCAGCCTTGGAGAATACGCTTCATGTCTTGACGGTGGCGCCGTGGACCTCCCGGCTTATGTCTCTTGCACATCTGCCCCCGCGACGGCCCGTCCCCCGGTCGAATTGGAAAGGTATCAAATGGCTGCCAAAGCGCTGTCCTTTGACGTTGGTGATTATGTCGTTTACCCCAAGCATGGCGTTGGCCGTGTGATCGAACTGCAAAAGGAGCAGATCGCGGGCATGGAGCTGGAGCTGTACGTGCTCCGTTTCGAAAAAGAGCGCATGACGCTGCGCGTGCCGACCAACAAAGCCGAAGGCGTCGGCATGCGCAAGCTGTCCTCCAACAAGACGCTGGAGGAATCGATGGAAACGCTCAAGGGCAAGCCCAAGGTCAAGCGGACCATGTGGTCGCGCCGCGCCCAGGAATATGAAGCGAAGATCAATTCGGGCGACCTGGTGTCGATCGCCGAAGTGACGCGCGACCTGTTCCGTGCCGACGACCAGCCCGAACAAAGCTATTCCGAACGCCAGATCTTCGAAGCGGCGTCCAGCCGCCTGGCCCGCGAACTGGCGGCGATGGAAGAAACGGACGAGCCGACCGCTCTGAAGAAGATCCTGCGCATCCTGAACGAAGCCGCGCCCAAATATGCCAAGGTCGAAGGCTGATCAGGCCCACGACGTCAGGTCGAGACAGAAAAAGGGGCGTTCCGGTGATCGGAACGCCCCTTTTCATGCCTGCATCATACAGAATTAGATCGCGGTCATTCGCCCTTGGCGGCGCCGGCGGCATCCTTGGCTGCATCGCCGACATCGCTGGCGGCCTGACCGACCTGGCCCGCGGCGCTCGATATGGCATTGTCCTTGCTCGTCTGGCTGCTGACCAGGAAGAAGGCGGCCACCGCCACAACAACAACCAGCAACAGGACCGCGAACATCGTTCCGCCGCTGCTGCGCTTTTCGATTACGGTCGTCGTCGTTACCGGACGTTCCTGATAATCGCTCATATCTCTTCCTCCTCAACCTGTACCCTGCGCGATCAATGCGCAAATGGGCGGCAAGGTTCCGGTAGAGAAACGACTGCGTCAGTCCGCGATCGGCACGAAGGCACCCTTGGCCCGGTCCTTGATCACCTTGTCGGCGCGGAAGACAGAGCCACTCATGGTTATATAGACGCCCGGCTCCGCCACCTGCGCCGTGGCGAAGGCCATGCCGAGGTTGAAGCTGGCGTCGCTCTCCCCAAAGCGCGCGGGGGCGAGCGCGCCGACGAGTACGATGGTCTTGCCTTCGATCCCGGCCAGCTGCTTGGCCGTATCGGTCATGGTATCGGTGCCATGAGTGATGACGATATGGCGTTCCGCCGCCGCGGCGACGCGGGCGTAGATCAGCGCGCGATCCGTGTCGTTCAGTTCCAGACTATCCTTGCGCGTCACTTCCTCGATACGGAAGGGGCGCTTCACCCGCGCGACCTCCAGCAGCTTGGCCATCACGGTTTCGCCGACCTGATAGTCGGACAGGGCGTCGAAATAGATTTTGTCGATCGTGCCGCCAGTGGTGAGCAGCAGGATGGGGGTATCGGGGGACAACATGGCGGACTCCGGGGTCGGTAAGCGCGCGCCTTAGCGCAAAAGCCTGCCCCTCGAAACCGCCCTTATGCCCCGCGCGCCATCGCTTCGCCGCGGTCGCGGGCCGCGGCCAGCGTATCGGTGAGCAGCGTCAGCAGCCGGTCATCGGCGTCGAGCATGTTCAGCCCCTCGCGCGTCATGCCGCCGGGGCTGGCGACGCGATCCGCCAGCACGCCCGGAGCGTCGATGGCGCGGGCCGCCATATTGGCTGACCCCTGCACCGTCGCCAGCGCCATGCGCGCGGCCTGATCGGCGGGAATACCGATCGCCTCGCCCGCGCGCGCCAGCGCGTCGATGAAGCGGAAGAGGAAAGCGGGGCCGCAGCCCGACAGCGCCGTCACCTGATTGAACAGGGCTTCGTCGGCGATCCATTCGACCAGGCCCAGCGGTTCGATCAACGCGGCGACGTCCGCCTTGGCCTGCGTCGCGGTTACCGCGTCGGTGAACAGCGCCGTCACGCCCTCGCCCAACCCGACCGGCAGGTTGGGCATGGCGCGCACGATGTCGCGGGCTACGGAGAAACGGGCGCGCAAATCGGCGAGCGTCGTGCCGGCTAGAATCGAGACGATGCGCGTATCGGCGTTACAGTGCGGCGCCAGCGCAGCGGCAACATCAGCGATCTGATAGGGTTTCATCCCCAGCAGCACCGTCGTTCCAGCGGGCAGCGCGTCGGGATAGTCGGTCACGACCGCCACGCCATCGGCCACCGGCCTGCCACTGGGGCGTAACACGGTGACCCGCGCGGGGTCGAGGCCGCAATCGAGCCAGCGGGACAGCATCTGCCCCGCCATATTGCCGCAGCCTACGAGGAACAGATGATCGGGCCAGGCCGGCGTCATCGCCTTAAGCCTCGCCGCGGGTTTCGATCAGGCTGGCGGAAATCGCCTCCGCCGGCGACTTGCCGCCCCACAGCACGAACTGGAACACCGGATAGAAGCGCTCGCACTCGTCGATGGCGGTTTCGACCAGCAACTGCGCCTGATCGAGCGTCAAGGTTCCGCCCGCGCCCAGCAGCGCGCCATGGCGGAACAGGATGATGCCACTCGAAGACCAGAGTTCGAAATGGCCGAGCCACAGCTGTTCATTGATGAGGCCCAGCGTCTCATAGATGGCGCCGCGCTTCTCCTCGGTCACGCGGATGTCGGGCAGCGCCAACAGTTGCAGCACCTGATCCTCGTCACGCCAGATGCCGCGCAGTTCATATTGCGCCCACGACCCTTGCGTATTCGCGACGATCTCATCTTCGCCGACCTGCTCGAACGTCCAGCCATGCGCTTCGAAATAGGCGGCCAGCATATCGATCGGCGCGGCTTCCCCGCCGCCATGTTCAAATTCGTCGCTATCCATCATCGGCGCGCCTTATCACCGCCTACCGCGAAAGGACAGACGCAAGGATGGCAGGGTCAGACCGGGTCCGTCGGCTTGGGCTTGGCCGCCTTGACGGTCTTGGTGACGGGTTCGCCGGCTTTGCCTTCCAGCGCGTCGAGCCGGGCCTTGAGCAGTTCGACTTCTTCGCGCGCGGCGGCGGCCATCGCCTTGACCGCGTCAAATTCCTCGCGCGACACGAACTCCATGCCGCCGATCCATTCCTTCGCCCGCTCGCGCGCGGTGGTTTCAAATTCGCGGCCCATGCCCGCCACGGTGCCGGCGGCCCCGTTCACCAGCTTGGCGAGATCATCGAAGAAGCGGTTTTCGCTCTGCATTGACTTTATCCTCTGTGCGGCGCGCGATCGGCGCGCCCATATATCATATCTGGGTTCTGAGCGCCGGGGCGACAAGGGTCGCCGCATCGGGGTTCAGGCGGCCGATCTCATAGTTGAGGAAGGAGGCGAAGGCCAGCCACGCCAGATAGGGCAGCAGCAGCACGCCGGCGAAACGGCGGATGCGCCAGAAAAGCGCGGTCGTTACGGCGACCAATACGAAAATGATAAGGATCAGCGCCAGCGCGCTGCCGACCTGATGCGCGCGAAAGAAAAGCGGCGACCAACAAAGGTTGAGCAGCAACTGAATCAAGAACAGGGCAATCGCCGCGCCCCGCCCCTTCGCCCCGCGCGCGTGCAGGACGATGGCGAAGGCCAGCGCCATCATGACGTACAGGATCGTCCAGGCGACGCCGAACGCCCAGCCGGGCGGCATCAGTGCGGGCTTTTCCAGCGCGTCGAACCAGCGATTGCCATAGCCGCTATTGGCGAGCCGCCCCGACAGGAACCCCAGAAAGACGATCGCCGGCACCGTAACCAGCGCCCAGCGCAGATAGGCAAGACGCAACTGACCGGGGGACGCAATCTCGTTCATCGGCAACACAGCTCCAAAAAGCCTGTCATTCGGCGGGATCGGGCGAATCCTTGAGCGCCGAATCCAGCTTGCGGCCAACGGTTTGCGGAGAAAGTGTCCGCTTGGCAACGCGGGAATAGAAGATCGGGATCAGGAACAGGGTGATGAGGGTCGCGAGGCTGACGCCGAACACCACGACCGTACCGATCGAATGGCGCGCCGCGGCCCCTGCGCCGCCGCGAATGACCAGCGGCACCGCGCCAATCACGGTCGCGATGGAGGTCATCAGGATCGGGCGTAGGCGGCGCTTGGCCGCTTCGCGGATCGCTTCGGCAACATCCATTCCTTCGTCACGCAACTGGTTGGCGAACTCCACGATCAGGATGCCGTTCTTGGCCGCCAGTCCCACCAGCATGACGATGCCGATCTGGCTGTAGAGGTTGATCGACCCGCCGGTGATCGCCAGCCCCAGCGCGCCGCCCGCCACCGCCAGCGGCACTGTGGCGATGATGACGCCGGGATGGATGAAGCTTTCGAACTGGGCGGCGAGCAGCAGATAGACGATCAGGATTGTGAGGCCGAAGACCAGCCAGATCGATCCGCCGGTTTCGCGCAGCGACTGGCTTTCGCCGCGATAGCCGATGGCCAGCACTTCGGGTGACTGGCGGGCCTGATCCTCCAGAAAGGCAAGACCCTGCCCCAGCGAGGTGCCAGGGGCGAGCGCGGCGGTCAGGGTGATGGCGCGCAGCTTGTTGTAACGGTTGAGCTGGCGCGGCCCGGCGACTTCACGCAACGTCACCAGCGTCGACAGCGGCACCAGCGCGCCGGTGCGGGAGCGGACGTTGATGCGGTCGAGGTCGGCCGCGGTCTGACGCCCTTCTTCTTCCGCCTGCACCAGCACGCGATATTCCTCGCCCCGTTCGACATAAGTGCCGACCCGGCGGGAACCGAGCAGGCTCTGCAACGCCTGGCTGATATCGTTGACCGACACGCCCAGATCGCCTGCGCGGGCGAGGTTCGTTTCGATCCGCATCTGCGGCTTGGTTTCCTTGTAATCGCTGTCGACGTTGATCAGGCCCGGATAGTCGGCAGCCGCAGCCATGATCCGGTCGCGCGCAGCGACCAGCCCTTCATAGGTGGACCCCGCCAGCACGATATTGACCGGCAGGCCGCGTCCACGCCCCAGCCCCGATCGCGGCGCGGCATTGCCCCGCACGCCGGGCTGGTCGGCGATCACCTTGTTGACGATGGTCGCGACCTCGGCCGTCGTGATGGTCCGGTCTTCCCATGGCCGCAGGAAGGCGATGACGTTGCCGCCGTTGAAATCGTCGGTCGAGCCAAAGCCGGCAGGCGTGCGGATGACCAAATTCTGAAGCGTCCCATCCTTGCGCAGGAAGGAGAGATCATCCTCGATCTTCTTCATATAGGCCATCATCCGGGGAAAGCCGGTGCCTTCGGGCGCGCTGATCTGCGCTTCGACCACGCCGGTATCCTCGGCCGGGGCGAGTTCGCTCGGCAGGCGGGTGAAGAAGAAGCCGGCGACGACCAGGAATAGCACCACGGCCAGCAGCGGAAGCAGCGGCTTGCGGATTGCGCCGTCCAGCCAGCGCGCATAGCCATTTTCCAGACGCTGAAAGCGATCATCTATCCAGCGCGCAAGCCGGCCGCGCTCGGCATTTTTCAGCAGCTTGGAACAGAGCATCGGCGCAAGGCTGAGCGAAATGAAACCGGAAAAAGCGATCGCGGCGATCATCGCGATGGCGAGTTCGCGGAACAACAGGCCAGTCTGGCCGGCCAGGAACATGACCGGCACGAACACGGCGCAGACGACCAGCGTGGTCGAGATGATCGCAAAGCCGACCTGCCGCGTGCCAAGATAGGCGGCGACGAGCGGGTCTTCGCCCTGTTCGATGCGGTGATAGACATTTTCCAGCACGACGATCGCGTCATCGACCACCAGCCCGATCGCCAGCACGAAGGCGAGCAGCGTCAGCAGATTGATCGACAGGCCCAGCAGCCACATCACCGCGCAGGTCGCGAGCAGGCAGATCGGCACGGTGATCGCCGGGATAATCGTCGCGCGCACCGACCCCAGGAACAGGAAGATGACGAGGATGACCAGCAGGGCCGCCTCTATCAGCGTGTCATAGACATTGGCGATGGCGCGTTCGATGAACAGCGATTCGTCCGTGCCGATGGCGACCCGCATCCCCTGCGGCAGGGTCGGTTCCAATTCCTTGATCAGCACCTTGGCCTTTTGCGCGACCTCCAGCGTGTTCGCGCCCGACTGGCGGATGATGCCGATGCCGATCGCCGTCCCCTGGTTGGAACGGAAGCTGCTATAGGGGTTTTCCGCGCCTTCCTCGATCCGGGCGACGTCGCCAAGCTTCACCTGATAGCCATCCGTGCCGCGGCCGACGACGAGCTGCGCGAACTGATCGGGCGTGGCGAAAGGCCTTTCCACCCGAAGCGTCTGGTTCTGATCCCGCGATTCGAAACGGCCCGCGGGTAGCTCGACATTCTGGCTGCGCAGCGCGGCTTCGACATCGGCCGGGGTCAGGCCAAAGGCGGCCAGTTTTTCGGCGTTGAACCAGATGCGGGTCGAAGGGCGCGCCTCGCCACTGATGTTGGCGCGGGCGACGCCATCGATCGCGGCGAACCGGTCGGCCACGTTGCGGTCGAGATAGTCGCTGATCTGGATCGGCGTCCAGCCGGGGCGCGAGAAGGCGAGGAACAGGATAGCGCGCGCGTCGGAATCGACCTTGCGGATTTCGGGCGCCAGCGCGTCTTCGGGCAGATCCTCCACCACCGATCCCACCCGATCGCGCACGTCATTGGCGGCGGTGTCGATGTCACGCGAGGGATCAAATTCGATATTGATGTTGGACGTGCCGTCCTGCGACGTGGACGTGATGGTCTGGATGCCCTGCACGCCGGCGACCGCATCCTCGATCAACTGGGTGATGCGGGTTTCCACCACGGATGCAGCCGCGCCGGTATAGCTGGTTTCGACCGATACGATCGGCGGGTCGGTATCGGGATATTCGCGCACCGACAGGCTCATCCAGCCGACGACGCCGATGATGCAAATCAGCACCGCGACGACCGCGGCGAAGACCGGGCGGCGGACCGAAAGGTCGGATAGCTGCATCAGCCGGCCGCCTTGCCGGAACCGTCCTTAGCCCGCTGGTCGGGTTTGTCGCCGGGCAACCGTATCTTCACTCCGTCGGTCAGCTTGACCACGCCTTCGGTCACGACTTTCTGCCCCGCCTTGACGCCGCCCAATATCTCGACCCGGCCATCCTGGCGGATGCCGGTTTCGACTTTGGTCCGCTTCGCCGTCCGATCCTCGATCAAGAAGACGAAGCGATCGTCGCCATCGCCGACCAGCGCCAATTCCGGCACGGACAAGGATTGGCGCTGGCGCGCGAGCACGCTGACGGTCAGCAACATGCCGGGTTTCAGCGCCTTGTCGGGATTGGGCAGGATCGCGCGCACCCGCACCGCGCGGGTGGCGGGGTCGATGACGGGATCGATGGTGGCGATCGTGCCGTTGAACGGGCGGTCGGGCCAGGCGGCGGACACCGCCTTGATCGTCATGCCTTCGCGGATCATCGCCAGCCGGGTTTCGGGGATGGTGAAGTCCAGCTTGATGCGGCTGATGTCGCTGACGGTGGCGATCGCCGTGCCGGCCGTCACGATCGCGCCGGGCGAGACGGTGCGCAGGCTGACCCAGCCGGAAAAGGGCGCGCGGATCACCCGATCGCCGATCGAGGCGCGCGCGAGTTGTGCATTGGCGCGGGCAGAGTTAGCGAGCGCGACCTGTTGCTCCAGCGTCGCGCCGGTGGCGAAGCCCCGGCTCTTGAGCGCCTGGATACGCTGGAGTTGCTGGGTCGCCTGCAACGCGGTGGCCTCGGCCGACGCGAGTTCGGCCTGTTCCTGCCCCACCGCCAGCCGGGCGATCACCTGCCCCTTGGCCACATAGCCGCCGTCGGAGAAATTGAGCGCCTCGATCCGTTCAGTCACCGGCGCGGACAGCACCACCTGTTCATTGGCGAGCGCGGTGCCGACCGCTTCCAGATTGTCGGTGAAGGCGGCAGGCGCAATCGGCTGCACCTCCACCAACGGCACGGCGCGGGGCTTTTGCGCCTTTTCTCCACCGCAGGCGGCGAGGGACAGGGCGAGCAGGAGGACGGGAAGAATGGGACGCATGATGAAGGGGTAACGAGCCTTTTCTGGCGGGACAATCGGGCTTGGGCCGCACCTTATGATGGTAGGGTTGGGAACGAACATACGTCCATTATCCACCAAGCCGGGCGTAGAGGAGAAATTCGACATTGCCCTGCGGGCCGGTAATCGGGCTTTGCGTCAGGCCCGCGACGGTCCAGCCCTGCGACACGACCCAGTCCTGCACTTCGGCACAAACGCGCTGGTGGACGAGGGTATCCCGCACCACGCCATTCTTGCCCACTTCTTCCCGCCGCGCCTCGAACTGCGGTTTGATGAGCGCGATCATCTGCGCGTCGGGTTTGGCGAAGCTGATGGGCTTTTCCAGCACTTTGGCGAGGCTGATGAAGCTGGCGTCGCACACGATCATGTCCACGGCTTCGGGGATATGCGCGTCGGTCAGGATGCGGGCGCTGGTTTGTTCGTGGACGATGACGCGATCGTCGGAGCGGATTTTCCAGGCGAGCTGGTTGGTGCCGCTGTCGACCGCATAGACCTTCGCCGCGCCCCTGGTCAGCAACACGTCGGTAAATCCGCCGGTCGAGGAACCGACGTCGATGGCGACGAAGCCGGTGACGTCGATCGCAAATTCTTCGAGCGCATGGGCCAGCTTGATGCCGCCGCGCGATACCCAGGGATGGTCGCGGCCGCGCACGTCCAGTTCCGTGCCTTCGGGCACCTGCTGCCCTGCCTTCTCGACCTTCCTGTCGCCCAGAAAGACAAGTCCGGCGAGGATCAGCGCCTGCGCGCGGGCGCGGCTTTCGGCCAAGCCGCTGTCTACGAGCAACTGATCAGCGCGAACCTTGGCCATCAGCGCACCAATCCGGCAAGGGTGGCGGGGGTGAGGAGTTGCGGCAGGGTCTGCGCGTCCTTCCCCGGCCCGTAGAAGAGGTAGAGGGGGACACCCGAGCGGCCCTGCGCTTCGAGGAAGCGGGTGATGGCGGGATCGGCATTGGTCCAGTCGCCGACCATGACGGTGACGCCAGCCTTGTCGAAGGCGGCGCGTGTTTCGGCGCGGTCGATCGCGGCGGCCTCATTTGCCTTGCAGGTCAGGCACCAGTCGGCGGTGAAATAAAGAAAGACCGGCTTGTTGGCGGTGCGCAGTTCGGCGAGTTTTGCGACATCGAAATGGACAGTTGAATCGCCTTTTTCGATAGCGGCAGGCGCACTGGTCGGCAGGGCGTAAGCGGCGCCAGCCATCAGGGCGAGGCCCGCGATCGCGGCGATCCAGCCGCCCCCCTTGCCCAAGCGCTGGCGACCACCCAGCCACCAGAGCAACAGCGCCAGCAACAGCGCCGCGGCCAACCCAATCGTCATGCCGGGCACGCCTCGTTGCTGGCCCAGCAGCCAGGCGAGGCCGAGCGCGGTCAGGAACATCGGGATGGCGAGGATTTTCTGGAAACGGCCCATCCAGCCGCCGGGCTTAGGCAATCGTTTGCGAAGCGCGGGAACATAGGCGAGCAATAGGAAGGGCAGCGCCAGACCCAGCCCCAATCCGGCAAATACCGCCAGCGCCGCCGCCAGGGGCAGCAGCAGCGCCGCGCCCATCGCCGCGGCCATGAACGGCCCGGTGCAGGGTGTCGCGACGAAGGCGACCAGCGCGCCGGTCCAGAACGAACCCGCGACGCCGCCCTTCCCCGCCAGGCCTTCGCCGCCGCCATAGGCGCTGAGATCGAACAGACCCGCCAGGTTGAAGGCGATGCCGGTCACCAGCAGCAGCAGCGCCAATATGATGCGCGGGTCCTGCAACTGGAACGCCCAGCCGACCGCCCCGCCCGCCGCACGCAGCACCAACAACGCGCCGCCCAGCGCCAGACAGGTCAGGATGATGCCCAGCGTATAGGCCAGCGCCTCCCGCCGCACGGTGCGCTCGTCCCCGCCGGCCTTCGCCAGCTTCATGGCCTTGAGGCCCAGGATCGGGAAGACGCAGGGCATGATGTTGAGCAGCAGGCCGCCCAGCAACGCGCCGCCCAGCGCGGCGAAAATGGCGCCCCACTGGCCGCCGTCCGATGCGCCCGCGACCGCGCCGGGTTTCGCCGTCAGCAGGAAGCCGACATGGTCGCCGGTGCGCAGCACCGCCTGCACCGTACCGCCCTTGCCGCCCTCTACCGCGTCCGTTTCGATCAGCAGCGTGTCGCCGTCGCGCGTGACCGCCTGAGGCGCGGCATAGCGCGCCAGCCCCTCGGCCAGCGGAAAGAGGTGGATGTCGCGCGCCTGCGCGCTGGCCGGGAACGGCACCGACAGGCGCAGCTTGCCCTCCTTTACCGCATAGGTCGCTTCCGATCCCAGCGGCCGGGGCAGATGGGTGCGCCAGGCGTCGAAGCGCGTCCGGTCGGCCGCCGACACGGCGCCGTCGCCCGCGACCAGGTCCAGCCTCATCTCGCCGCTTTCGGGCACGCAGACCTTGTCGGTGCACGCCAGCCATTGCGCCTTCGCCCGCACGGCCAGGCGCGTGCCGGGCGCGATGCCGGGCGCGACTTTGAGCGTCGCCAGCACGCCATAAGGCCCTTCATAGACATGGTTCATCAGGCCGGAAATCAGCAGCGTTTCGGGCACCGGATAACGCAGCGGGCCGACGCTGACGCCCTTGGGCAGCGTCCAGTCGACGGTCATGCCCAGGCCCGCGTCGCCGGGGTTTTCCCAATAACCGTGCCATCCGCTTTCGGGGATCATGGCGAAGGCGATGGTCGTGCCCTCGCCCGGCCGGGGCGCGCGGCTTTCCGCGACCAGTTGCGCAGCGATATGGGCCGCGCCACCGCCGAACGCACTTTGCGCCTGTGCAGGGGCCTGCATGGGGGAAAGAGCAGCCAGCCATGCCAGCGTCATCAATATGACTTGAAAAATCCGCATCGGGCCTCTGGTCTGGTGGATGTCAGCGGGCTAGGTCCGGGGGCGTTCGCCGTCAAGGCTGGAGAAGGTACAGTAGATGTTGAGACAAGTCGCCGCCGCCCTGTTGATCGCCACCGCCATGCCGCTGGCGGCGCAGCAGCCGGCCCCGGCCCCGGCCGCCGCGCCTTCAACGCCGCCAAAGCTGATCGTCGCCATCAGCGTGGATCAATTCTCCGCCGACCTGTTCAGCGAATATCGCCAATATTATAGCGGCGGCCTGAAGCGTCTGACGAGCGAAGGCGCGGTCTTCCCGCGCGGCTATCAGAGCCACGCCGCGACCGAAACCTGCCCCGGCCATTCGACCATCCTGACCGGCAGCCGCCCGTCGCGCACCGGCATCATCGCCAACAACTGGTTCGACCTGGGCGCCGCGCGTGAGGATAAAAATGTCTATTGCGCCGAGGACGAGACGCAGCCGGGCAGCAGCAGCGACAAATATGATGCGTCGCCGATGCACCTGAAGGTGCCGACACTGGGCGGCCGGATGAAGATCGCCAACCCCGCCACTCGCGTCGTGTCGATCGCGGGCAAGGATCGCGCGGCTATCATGATGGGCGGCGCGACCGCCGACCATGTGTGGTGGCTGGGCGGACCGCAGGGCTATGTCAGCTATAAAGGGATCGCCACCCCGCCGCTGGTCGCCAAGGTCAATGCGGCGATGGCGCAGCGGCTGGCCCAACCCAATCCGGGCTTCGAACTGCCGGCCCAGTGCGCGTCGAAGGATTTCGCGGTGCAGGCGGGCGACAAGACCGTCGGCACCGGCCGCTTCGCGCGCGCCGCTGGCGACTATAAGGCGTTCCGCATCTCGCCCGAACAGGACGCGATGACCCTGGCCTTCGCCGCGGCGGCGATCGAAAATATGGAATTGGGCAAGCAGGCGCAGACCGACATCATCTCGATCGGCCTGTCCGCGACCGACTATATCGGCCACACATACGGCACCGAAGGCACGGAAAGCTGTATCCAGGTCGATCGGCTCGATCAGGAACTGGGCGCCTTCTTCGATCGGCTCGACAAGGACGGCATCGATTATGTCGTTGTGCTGACCGCCGACCATGGCGGCCATGACCTGCCCGAACGCCATCGCCTGAACGCCATGCCGATGGAAAGCCGGGTCGATATGGCGCTGACGCCCAAGGCGCTGAATGCCGCCATCGCAGACAAGGCGGGGTTGCCGGGCAAGAAGGTGATCTGGAGCGACGGGCCGTCGGGCGATCTGTATTTCGACAAGGGGCTGACTGCGCCCCAGCGCGCGCGCGTAGAGGCCGAAGCGCTCAAGCTGCTGCGCGCACACCGCCAAGTCGAGACGGTGTTCACCAAGGCGCAGATCGCCGCCACCCCTTCCCCGTCCGGCCCGCCCGAAAGCTGGACCCTGATTCAGGAGGCGCGGGCCAGCTTCTATGCCGAAAGGTCGGGCGACCTTTTGCTGCTTTTGAAGCCGCGCGTCATGTCGATCCCCGAACAGGCGACCATGGGATCGGTCGCGACCCATGGTTCGCCCTGGGACGCCGATCGCCGAGTGCCGGTTCTGTTCTGGCGCAAGGGGATGCAGCATTTCGAACAGCCGCTGGGGGTCGAGACGGTGGATATCATGCCGTCGCTGGCGGCGCTGATCGGACTGCCGGTGGCGAAGAGCGAGATCGATGGCCGGTGCCTCGATCTGGTGGCAGGCGACGGGGATAGCTGCGCGGGGCGATAAGAAGGCCCGTTCGCTTCGAGCGAAGTCAATAAGCTGTGAGCGCCGCGTTTCTCGACTACGCTCGAAACGAACGGATGTCTTGGGTTAGAACGTGATGACATCGAGGTGACCCATCCCCGTACGTGCTGAGTAGGGGATGAGTTGTCGAAGACCCGCATCGAAGCATCAGGCGCGCGCGATCCTTCGATACGCCATTTCGACTTCGCTCAATGGCTACTCGGGACGAACGGATCAAATAAGATCATCATACTCTAAATATTCTCGCCTACCCCGTCCGTGCTTTCCAGCATGGCATGGACGCGGTGCGGGGCGGATACATGGGCGCGGCTTGTGACCTCATAATGCGCCTTGGCCTGGCGCACATTGCTGTCGGCCGGCACGCTGTCGGTCAGCCAGACATTGCCGCCGATGACGGAGCGGCTGCCGACGATGATCCGGCCCAGGACCGTGGCCCCGGCGTAGACGACCACATCATCCTCGATGATCGGATGACGCGGCAGCGCCTTTTCCAGCGCGCCCTTCCCGTCCGCCGGAAAGCTGCGCGCACCCAGCGTGACGCCCTGATACAGGCGCACGCGATCGCCCACGATCGCGGTTTCGCCGATGACGACGCCGGTGCCATGGTCGATGAAGAAGGATTGGCCGATGGTGGCGCCAGGATGGATATCGATCCCGGTCTTGCCATGGGCGATTTCCGACATGATCCGCGCCACCAGCGGCGCCCCCAGTTGGTGCAGGCGATGCGCCAGCCGGTGATGGATGATCGCCAGCATGGAGGGGTAGCATATCAGCACCTCGTCCACGCTGCGCGCCGCAGGGTCGCCCAGAAAGGCGGCGTCGACATCGGTGTCGAGCAGCACGCGCAAGGTCGGCAGGCTCTGGGCGAAGGCAGCGATGATGCGGGCCGCTTCGCGATCGACTGCGTCAGCGGGCTCGTCCTTCAGCGCGTAGATGAGTTCCAGGCGGATCTGGCCGTAGAGGCGGCTGAGCACGGTTTGCAGCGTTTCGGCGACATAGGCATCCTCATTATGGAGGCGCACGAAACTGGGGCCAAGGCGCAGTGGGAACAGCGCGCCGCACAGCGATTGCATGATCTTGGTGAGATTGTCGCGCGACGGGAAGCCTTCTGCGCCATATTCGGCATGGTGCTGCTGCGCCTGCCGCCAGCGACTGCGCGCCGCGCCCAGTTCCGCGGTCAGCGCCGCTATGTCCCAATAACCCTCGACGATTCCGTCATCGTCCTGTCCGTCTGCCATCATATCCGCCTCATGCGCCTGTTGCCGTGGCATAGCGTGGCGACAGGCGCAGCGATAAACGAGTTTTGCTTGGGGTCTGACAGTTTCTCTTTTAGCTGCGGCCGACAGGACCGGTGCGCAGAGCGGACTTGGGGAGGTGGAGGCAGATTTCGGCGCGCAGCCCGCCTTCGGGGCGATTGGCGAGCGTCAGCTGCCCGCCTTCTGCCCGCACCGCTTTTTCGACAATGGCCAGGCCCAGGCCCAGGCCGCGCGTGTTGCGCTGGCGCGCATCGTCCAGCCGGGCGAAGGGCCGCAGCACCTCCTCCAGCCGTTCGCGCGGGATGCCGGGGCCGTCATCATCGACGCGGATCAATATCTCCGTCCCGACCCGTTCGAGCGAGACGCGGGCGCGATCGCCATAGTGGAGCGCATTTTCTATGAGGTTGCGCACCGCGCGGCGCAGCGACAAGGCGCGCACCGCCATTTCCAGATGATCGGGGCCATCATAGGCGACGTCGTCACCATGGTCCTGAAAAGCGTCGACGATGGTGGCGATGGTGACCGCGACATCGGTGCGCACCGCCGGTTCCGGGTCTTTTTCGCCGCCCAGATAGGCCAGCAGCGATTCCAGCATCGCGCCCATTTCCTCCAGGTCGCCGGCCATCGCCTGCTGGATATCATCGTCCTTCACCCCCTCCAGCCGCAATTGCAGCCGGGCGAGCGGGGTGCGCAGATCATGGCCCACCGCCGCCAGCGTTTCGGTACGTTCGTTGATAAGGCGGTGGAGGCGCGACTGCATCGCGTTGAAGGCCGCGATCAGATTGCGCACGTCGCTGGTCCCCGCTTCGGGCACCATCACCGCCGATCCCAGGCCGATCCGATGGGTCGCATGGGTCAGGTCGCGCAGCGGGGCGAGCGTCCGGCGGATCAGCAGCCAGCCGGCGATCAGCAGCGCCAGCACCGGGATCAGCGCCAGCCCCAGCCGACCCAGGGTGAAGGCCCATTTGCTGCCGCTATGGTGCATACCGAAATAGAGCCAGCTGCGATCGGGCAGTTGCAGCCCGCCATTGATTTCCGAATGGCGGTTGGGCGCGGCGAGGCGCAGCCAGAGGCGGGACCGCTCCAGGCTGGGTTCCCAGGCGATAATCTGCTGGCGCATCCGCTCCAGTTCCGGCGAGAGCGGCGGCGGCGGCGGGGCGGCGGGCGACCAATGGACGTCGTAGCGATCGGTGGTCAGTTGCAGGCCGAGTGCGGGCCGCTCCGCCGGCGGCTGCTCCGTTAGAAGCTTGCGGGCGATGACGAGATGTTCGGCCAGCCGCCGCGCTTCATCATCCTGCAACGATATCTGGCTGGTACGCTCATAAATGAGCGTGCCGACCGCAAATTCCAGCATCACCGTCAGCAGCAGGATCGCAAACAGGCGGCCGACCAGCCCCAGCGATCCCCTGAAGTGCCGTCTCAAGTGCGGCTGACCTCTGCGTTGAACATATAGCCGACACCGCGGACGGTGGTGATCGGTGCGCCCTTGTCGGCGGTGGACAATTTGCGGCGCAGGCGGCTGACGAGGACGTCGATGCTGCGGTCGCTGCTGTCGCCCATGCGGGTGCGCGACAATTCGATCAACCGTTCGCGGGCGATCACGCGCTGCGGGTGGCTGAGGAAGGAGCCGAGAAGGTCAAATTCCGCCCCGGTCAGTTCGACGATTGCGCCGGTGGGAGAGCGCAGTTCGCGCCGGGGGAAGTTGACGTTCCAGCCGTCGAAATGCGCTTCGCTCTCGCGATGCTCTTCGGGGCCACGCTCCACGCCGACGCGGCGCAAGATGGCGCGGATGCGGGCGATCAGTTCGCGCGTGCCGAAGGGCTTGGGAAGATAATCGTCCGCGCCCAGTTCAAGGCCCACGATCCGGTCCGTCTCGCTGCCCTTGGCGCTGATGAAGATGATGGGGACGTCGCTCTTGCGGCGGATCTGGCGGCACAGGTCGATGCCATTGGTGCCGGGCAGCATGACGTCGAGCACGACCAGATCGACCGGGCCAGCGTCGAAGGCCACCCACATTTCGGGGCCGGAGGACGCGGGGCGCACCTGATAGCCATGTTCCTGCAACGCCCGCGCGGTCAGCGTACGCAGCGGCGGATCGTCTTCGACAAGGATGATCGAAGGGGCGGTCATGAAGGCGTCAGCGCACAAAATGTCATGCGCGCAAAATAGGGGTCGGCGGATCGGGGGTCAACCACGGCGGCGGCGGGAAGGCCCGAAACGCAACTGTAGCAACAATTTGTCACGGCAGGGAGAATGTCCGGGCCTGGCGAACCAGGCCCGGACATGGGGATCAGAAGGCCGCGGTCAGCGAGAAGACGACCTGGCTGCGCACGATCGACTTGCCGGCGTTGTCGGCGTCGGCGACCGACAGGTTGGGACGGAGGTAGTTTTCCTCCACGCGGGCGATGTCGGTGTCGACATAGGCCACGCCCAGCGTCAGCGGCGTGCCGGGGATGGCGAGGTCCGCACCCACCAGCCAGTCCAGATATTTGCCGGTCGGCGCAACCGACGTGCCGTTGGGGCCAAGGCCGCTATTGCCGTTAGACCAGCCCAGATGCGCCTTCAGCGTGACAGGCGTGTTGGGCACGGCGCCGCTGACGTCGCCCCAGACGTAGAAATTGTCTTCCTTGTCGCCCGCCTTGTCAGGGATGCCGGTGCCGTAGGCGGCAGCGTCATTATACCATTTGCCCAGTGCTTCCTGCTTGGGGGCATAGGCGACGCCGACCAGCGCTTTGACCGGGCCGATCTGGTGCGACAGCTTGACATAGGGCTCGGCGAAATCGGTTTCGTCCGCGCCCGACGGGTACATGTACCAGGTCAGGCCGACGTCCAGCGTGGTGCCCTCACCCAGCGGCATGGCGTAGCCGGCGATCAGGTCGAGTTCGATGCCCGCGCCGCCGAAGGTGCCCCAGCCAGCGAGGTTCGACGCCCAGGTGCCGACATAGACGCCGCTTTCATGCGTCGCGGTGATGCCGCCCTGGACCGCCATGGCCTTGTCGGACTGCGACACGCCACGGAAGCGATAGTCGGACACGAGGCCGACGCTGCCGGTAACGGTGACGGGGCTGGCGGGCGCTTCCTGCGCGAAAGCCGGCACGCTGGACATAAGCGCGAGGGCGGCACAGGCGATTTGATACTTCATGAACATTCCCCTTTACGTTGGAATGTTCCGTCCTGCATCCGCTCTGGCCCAAAGATCTGTTGTTGATCGTCTTCGATACCGGCGGATGGGCTTGCCCTATTCTGTCCTGACCGCGACACAAACCGCTTTTACTGCAACTGCGAACGGATCGGAGCGGCTGTGATATGCCGGGCACGGTTCTTTGCCAAATTGGTAACAATATATTGCTATCATGTTTCTGATCGCGGAAGTCCAAAGAAAAGCCGCCGCGCCTGGGGGGAGGCGCGGCGGCTCAGGACATCGCCCGATTTTGTTGGGGGGATCAGGCGACGAGTTGACGCATGCGTCCTGTGGCGCCGAACAATTCGACCGGCGCGCCAGCACCGCGGCGGCGATCGACCCATTCGCGCAGCATTTCCGCGCAGGTATGGTCGATATGGCCTAGCTTTTCGACGTTCAGGATGACGAGGCCCGCCGTGGGCAACGAGTCCAGCTTCGCCGACAGCTTGGGCAGGCTGAGGAAGGTGGCGGTGCCGCGCAGCGCCACTTCATGCGCTTCGCCCCGGCTCTCGTCGACCATCTTGAGGCGCAGGCGCGTGGCGTGAGGCAGGAGTTCGAGCAGCGACAGGCCGATACCCACCAGCACGCCGGTCAGCAGATCGGTGGTGACCACGCAGATCAGCGTCGCTGCCCATACGATCGCGGGCAGCGGGCCGTAGAGGTGGAAGAGATGCTTCACATGCGCGACGCTTACCAGACGGACGCCGGTGATAACCAGGATGCCGGCCAGCGCCGCCATCGGGATTTCGCGCAGCAGCCAGGGCAGCAACGCGACGAAGCCCAAAATCCAGACGCCGTGCAGGATTGCCGACAGGCGGGTCTTGGCACCGGCCTGCACGTTGGCGGAGCTGCGGACGATGACGCCGGTCATCGGCAGCGCGCCGGCAAAGCCGCAAAGCAGGTTGCCGACGCCCTGGGCGCTGAGTTCGCGGTTATAATTGGTGCGCACGCCATCATGCATACGGTCGACCGCGGCGGCCGACAGCAGGGTTTCGGCGCTGGCGATGAAGGCGATGGCGATTGCGGTGGTGAAGATCGCCGGGTTCATCAACTGGGCCAGCAGGCCGGCTTCAGGCAAAGCGATCGCAGCTACTATCGATTCAGGCACGACCACACGGGCGACAGGCAGCCCCAGGAAGAAGGCGACCAACGTGGCGGCGACCACACCGACCAGCGCGCCTGGCACCAGCTTGAGCGATGCGGGCCGGAATTTTTCCCAACCCAACATGCTGAAGATCGTCACCAGACCGACCGCGAACGCCGTGGCGGTGTCACCGGTGGTCAGACCGAAAATCTGCGCCGGCATGGCGATCAGGTTATGCAATCCGCTCGACAGCGGCTTGTCATCGAACAGGACGTGAAACTGGCCTACGACGATCAACACGCCGATGCCCGCCAACATGCCATGCACGACCGCCGGTGAAATGGCGCGAAACCATCCGCCAACCCGCAAAAGACCGGCAACGACCTGGATCGCGCCTGCCAGGATGAGGATGGGTCCAAGAGCGGAAAGCCCCTGTTCCCGCACGATTTCGAAGACGATGACGGCGAGGCCGGCGGCAGGACCGCTAACCTGCAAGGGCGAACCGGCCAGCAGGCCGACGACCAGACCGCCGATGATACCAGTGATCAGGCCCTTTTCCGGCGGCACGCCGGATGCAATCGCAATGCCCATGCAAAGCGGCATCGCCACCAGGAAGACGACGATTGACGCCGTAAAGTCGCGGCCGAAATTGCCGCCGGAAAGAGCCTTCAACATGAGTTACTCCGCCGCTTGAGCGATGGCCGATTCGCCGGTGAGGCGACGGCCATGGGGAAGAGCGATCGGCATCGGCTGACCTTCGCGCAGAGGCGAGAAATGGCCGGTTTCGCCGTCCAGGCCCAATATCTGACCGGCATGGATATCGACATACCAGCCGTGCAGCGCGATTTCGCCGCGCGCGATGCCCGACGCGACCGACGGATGGGTGCGCAGATGCGCGAGTTGGGCGACGACATTTTCCAGCGCCATGTTGCGCAGCTTTTCGGCGTCGCTCAGATCATCGGGGTAATTTTCGCGGCAGACCATCTGGGCGGCGTGGCTGTGGCGCAGCCAGGCGGCGACATTGGGCATCTTTGTCAGGTCGGCATTGGTGGACAGCGCCTTCATCGCGCCGCAATCGCTGTGGCCACACACGATGATGTCGCGCACGCCCAGCACCATCACCGCATATTCGACGGTAGAGGTGACGCCGCCATTCTGAGTGGCGTGGGGCGGCACGATGTTGCCGGCGTTACGGCAGACGAACAGATCGCCGGGCGCGGCCTGCATGATATGTTCGGGGACGATGCGCGAATCGGCGCAGGAAATCATCAGCGCCTTGGGGCTTTGGCCATGGCTGGCCAGCTGGTTATAGAGGGCGCTTTCGTTCGGGAAAACCTTGGTTTCGAAGCTGAATACGCGACCGAGTAGCTCGTTCATAGAGTCTATCCTCTTCTCAATAGGGTGCCGGTCAGGGGGCGGACCGATGTATGATGAAGGATAGGGATATGGTTTTGCTGCAGCGCAGCGGGTTTGTTAAAAACTGTGTCTGGGTCATGAACTGTGCGATTGCCATGCAGAGCCGCATAAATCCGCGGTTCTGCGCAGGAAGCCGCCGGTCAGCGCCGATCGACCACGGCGCTGAACATATAGCCGGCGCCACGAACGGTAACAATTGGCGCAGGCTGCCCGCCCGCGCCCAGCTTTCGGCGCAGGCGGCTGACCAGTACGTCGATGCTGCGATCCGACGACGGCGCATCGCGCACGCCCGCCAACTCCATCAGCCGCGCGCGCGCGATCACCGTCTGGGCATGGTCCAGAAACACCGTCAGCAGCGTGAATTCGGCAGCAGTCAGTTCCACCAGCCGACCCTGCGGATCGGTCACTTCCCGCCGGGCGAAATCCACGATCCAGCCGTCGAAAATAGCCTCCGTCTGGCGTCGCAGGCCGAGCGCCCGTTCGCCCCGACCACGCCGCAACACGGCGCGCAGGCGTGCGGCGAGTTCGCGCATCGAATAGGGTTTGGCCATATAATCGTCCGCGCCCAGTTCCAGCCCGACCACCCGGTCTACCTCGGAGCTGTTCGATCCGACCAGGATGATGGGGACGTCGCTGCGTTCGCGAATATCGCGACACAGGTCTAGCCCATCGGGGCCGCGCAGCGCCGCATCCAGCACGACGGCACCAACCGGCATGCTGGTGAGGGCGCTGAAAATATCCGTCGCCGAAGCCGCGGGCAGAGCGCGAAACCCGCCCTGCTCAAGATATTCGCGTACCTTGTGCCGCAAATCCTGGTGCAATTCGGCGATCAGTATCAACGGTGGACTCATCCGCCCTGCACGATGCCATGCGTGGCGATCCAGATCTGATTCGCGGCATGAGCACGACGGACGGGGGCGGACAGAGCTGCGGCGGATAGGGCCGCCACGACAGGGGCGGGAATCGGGTACATGGACTTCTCCTCCGCGGCAGAAGCGATCGGGACATTCTGCCCGTGAAATCGCGGATGGGCGAAAGACTAGGACTGGCAAATGTCTCCGTAATTTGCCGGATGTAACAAATCATTGCCAGCGCAATTATTCGCGCGTCATTGCGCGGCGATCAGCGTGGGCGTGGGCGACAGGGTCGCAATGCCGCGCATATGTGCGATCAAAGCCGACAACCACAGCGCATCGCCGGCCGCGTGATGGCGCGTCGCGCCCTGCCCGTCGGCAAAGGCCATGGCGGCGGCGACCCGCCGCGCATCCGCACGCTGCTCATCGAACAGGGTCACGACATGCTGGATTTTGAAGGGCGTCGTCGCCCCGGCCGCGGCGGCCAGCGTATCGAGCCAATATTGATCGATCAGGCTGTCGGCGATCACCCGGCACCCCTGCGTCGCGGCGGCCAGTTCAGCGAGCACGACCGCCGCGGGCTGCCCCTCGCGCATGATCCGATCGCGGGTCAGGCCATGCAGCGCCTCAGCCTCCGCGGTCCAGTCCCAGCCGGACCAGTCGTCATGCGGCCGGATCAGCCAGCTGCGCGACCTGTCCCCATCGGCTATGCCCACTTCGACCGGGAAGGACCGGCCATGGCGCGGCAGGCAGGACGCCTCGAAATCGATCGTCATGATGTGCAAGGCACAACTCCAAAATTTCGCACGGCCTGCCCCCTCCAAGCCGGTGCCGCGCGTTCTTCCATGCGCCCCTTTCGGCCCCAACTATGTCATGCCAAAGTCAATCGCCACCCCCTTTGGCAAAAATCATATGCGGTGAAGCACGCGCGCGTCGAAACGCGGGACGCGCGCATTATCTTCTGCTAGGCGGCGGAAACCAAAGGGAAACACGCGCATGACCGTTGTCGCCGCCTATCTCTATCGCAACGGCCAGCGGGTGCGCCCTGTGGCGATCGACGAACGGGTCGAGTGCGCGCCCGACAAGTCTGAATTTATCTGGATCGGCGTCGCCGACCCCACCGAGGCGGAGATGGAGACGCTGGCCCGCACCCATGGCCTGCATCCGCTGGCGGTGGAGGATGCGATCAAGGCGAATCAGCTGCCCAAGGTGGACATCTACGGCGACCAGCTGTTCGTGGTTGCCCGCACCGCCCATGTCGAGGGCGACTCCATCTGCTACGGTGAAACCGCCCTTTTCGTTGGCCCCAGCCATATCGTCAGCGTTCGCCACGGATCGGCCCGCGCCCATCTGGCGCTGCGCGAGGAGTTGGAGGCGGTGCCGTCACGCCTGGCCCAGGGGGTCGACTATGTCCTGCACGCCATCCTCGACTTCATCGTCGACGGCTATCTGCCGATCATCGAGGGGATCGAGGAGGAGGTGCTGGAAATGGAGCAGCAGATGATCGACCATTTCCTGCGCCGGGAAGATATCACCCGCATTTTCAGCCTGCGCCGCCAGCTCATCCGCTTCCAGCGCATCCTGCTGCCCATGCAGGAGGTCGCGACCAAATTTGTGAAGATGGACCTGCCCAGCATCGATCCCGAAGCCCGCCCCTATTTCAGCGACGTGCGCGACCATGTCCGCCGGGTGCAGACGATGGTCGATGATCTGCGCGAAATCCTGAACAGCGTGTTCGAATCGAGCAATTTGTTGGAGCAGCAGCGCACCGGCGAGATTACCCGACAGCTTGCCGCCTGGGCTGCGATCCTGGCCGTGCCTACCGCGATCGCCGGGATTTACGGCATGAATTTCGACCATATGCCCGAACTCAAGACCCGCTACGGCTATTTCGTGGTGCTGGGCGTGATCGGCGTGGTCTGTTCGCTGCTTTATGCGCGGTTCAAGAAGCTGAAGTGGCTGTAATCGCTGCGACCGATTCGCGTATTACCAGTTCATGCGCCAGATAGTCGTTCACGCGGGCGGTGGCGTCCCCGCCCCGCGCCAGGGCGACGGCCAGGGTGGCGGCCTGCGCTGAAATCTGCTTGCCCGGATGCTTGACGGTCGTCAGCGACGGCCAGATCTTTACCGCGATCGGCGTGTCGTCAAACCCCGCCACGGACAGGTCGCGCGGCACGTCCAGCCCGCGCCGATGCGCTAGTGAGACGATTGCGGCGGCCATGTCGTCATTGCTGGCAAAGATGGCAGTCGGTCGGTCGGACAGGTCCAGCAGCATCGCGCCAGCCGCCAACCCCGATTCGAAACTCATGTCGCCGCTGACGATCAGGTCGGGGCGAATGGGCAGGCCCGCGTCGCGCAGCGCCGCCTGATAGCCCTCGCACCGGGTCCGGTGGATAAGGTGGCCGGTGCCGCCGCGGATGAAGCCGATGTCCCGATGCCCCAAGCCGATCAGATAGGCGGTCATGTCCCGCGCCGCGCCAAAATCGTCGATCCGCACGCAATGATCGTCCGGCAGGTCGTCGCCTGGCGACATCGCCACGACCGGCACCGGGAAATCGGTGGTCAGGCCATGGCGGTTGGCGACTTCGCAATAGGGCGGGACGATCAGGATCGCATGTGCGCCATTTTCCACCAGCCCCTGCATCTGCTGCGCGATTTCTTTCGGATCGCCGCTTTCCAGCGGGCGCAGCAATAATTGCGCGCCCAGCCGACTAGTCGCGTCCAGCGCCCCCACCAGAATAGAACTGAGAAAGGCGTTTTCGATATTGCGATAGAGCAGCCCGATCCGCGTCGCGCTGGCGCTGGCGAGCGAGCGCGCGGCCATATTGGGGATGTAATTGAGGTCGCGCACGGCCGTCATCACCGCCTCGCGCGTGCTGTCACGCACCCGCGGGCTGTTGTTGAGGACGTTCGACACGGTCATGGCCGATACGCCGGCCCGCTCCGCCACGGTCTGGATAGTGATGGCCTGGCTGGCGCGGCGACCCGAACGGGCCATGCGAAAACTCCTTGCGAACGGACGGACACGGTTGCGCCGCAGCCGCATGTTTAACGCTATATTCCGGGTGGTTGCAAATGCCCCGACGATGCCCTGTGACACAAAATCCGCTTCGCCGCTAAAAAATGTAGCGCTAAAATTTCTATATTGACTTCGTCGCCGCAGAGGAAGATTTAGCGCTACAACCGAGCGGACAACCGCTGGTGAGATTAACTTTGTACGACCGCGCGCCGATACAGGCGCCGGACAGGGGAGGATATATGCGCTTTTCCAAGACCATGATGATGCGCCGCGCCGCGGTGTCTGCTTTCAGCCTGGGCGTCGCCCTGGTCCCTGCCGCCGCGATGGCGCAGGACGCCGCGCCGCAATCGCCGCCGATGGACGGCTCCGACATCGTGGTGACCGCGCAAAAGCGCGCCGAGCGTTTGCAGGACGTGCCGCTGGCCGTGACCGCCGTGGGTGCCGACACGCTGGCCAATCGCCAGATCAACGACAGCAGCTCGCTGGTCCAGGCCGTGCCGTCGCTGACCTTCCAGCAGGGCGCGACCCCGACCAACAGCAGCTTCCGTATTCGCGGCATCGGCACCGCTTTGTTCGGACAGGGCGTCGAATCCTCCGTTTCGACCGTGGTCGACGGCGTCGTCGCCGTCCGCCAGACGCAGGGCTTCACCGACCTGGCCGATATCGAGCGCGTCGAAGTGCTGCGCGGGCCACAGGGCACACTGTTCGGCAAGAATGCGACCGCCGGCGTCATCAGCGTCACCACCGCGCGTCCCTCGCGCGATTTTGAAGGGCGCGCCGAAGCGACGATCGCCGAACATGGCGAATATCGCGCCCGCGGCACCGTGTCCGGCCCGATCAGCGACACGCTGCGCGCCCGCGTCACTGGCTTTTACAATGATGTGCGCGGCGTCGCCCGCAACATCGCCACCGACAGCTGGGACAATGGCTCCAAAAGCTGGGGCGTGCGCGGCAAGCTGGAATGGGATGCGACCGAGAATCTGAACCTGCTCTTCGCGGCCGAATATCGCAAGACCGATGCGGATTGCTGCGCATCGACCTGGATCGCGATCACCAATCCCAATCTGCAAACGCTCGTCGGCCCGATCGACGCCACCCGGAACAACCGGACGCTCAATGACGAGACGGTCACCCGGTCCAACAGCGATCAGCAAACCTATTCGTTGCAGGCCGACTGGGATCTGGGCGCTGCGACCATCACGTCCATTTCCGCTTATCAGAAATATCATCTGGACGTGAACCAGCCGATCGAGCGCATCAACAGCGATGTGCCTTTGTTCGTCGGCGCGGGCGCCACTTACGCCTATTTCAGCCAGAACCATGGCATTGTGGACCTGTCCGCCTTCAGCCAGGAACTGCGCATCGCCAATAACGGCAATAGCGACCTGAACTATGTCGCCGGCGTCTTCTACATGCATTCGGACATCGAACGGCCGTTCGATCGCCGCCGCGCCCGCTGCACCGCCGGCACCTTCGGCGAAGCCTGCGCGCCGGCCAACATCGTGTGGCAGTCGGCATCCAGCGACGTCCGCCTGAAGCAGGAGAGCATAGCCGCCTTCGGCCAGTTCGACTATCGCATCACCGGCGGCCTGAAGCTGATCGGCGGCCTGCGCGTCCAGCATGAAAAGGGCACCAACAGCGGCACTCGCACCGCCCCGATCGTGGCGGGCGATGTGATCTTCCCCGGCAATGCATCGACCAGCGGTTCGATCAGCGCCAGCGACACCGCCGTCACTGGCAAGGCGGGCCTGCAATATGAATTCAGCCGCAACGCGCAACTTTATGGCAGCTATACCCGCGGCTATAAGGGGTTGGGCTATGACATGGAAATCTCCACCAACCTGGCCGATCAGACCGTGCTGGAGCCAGAACATGTCAACGCCTATGAAATCGGCTTCAAGGGTCGCACCGCCGATGGCGTATTGAGCGTCAGCACCGCGCTTTTCCTGGCCGATTATACCAATTTGCAGGTGCAGGCTAACCGGTCCGACCTTTCGTCGGGCGTGGTCCAGTTCGTGTCCACCAACGCGGGCAAGTCGCGCACCAAGGGCTTCGAGGTCGAGGCGACCGTGCGTCCCGACGATCATTTCAGCCTGACCGGCGCGGTCACCTATTCGGACGCCAAGATCGATATCGACGGCCTGAACTGCCCGCAACAGATCGCCGCCACCGCGCCGATCATGTCGGGTACGCCGATCAATGTCTGCTACCGCACGGCGGCGGGCGTTACCCCGACGCAGAATATGCGCGGTGCCACCCTGCCGGTCAGTCCGAAATGGAAGATCAGCATCGCGCCGCGTTATGAAGCGCAGATTCCGGGCACCGACTATGCCGGTTTCGCGCAGGTGGGCGTCAACTTCCAGAGCGCGATGAATTTCTCGGTCGAGCAAGACCCGCTGCTGGAACAGCCCGCCTACACGCTGGTCGACGCCAGCATCGGCGTGAAGCAGATTGACGGCCGTTACAGCCTGACCCTTTTCGTCAAAAATCTGTTCGACGAAAATTATCTGACCAGCATCGGCCACACGTCCTTCCTGGGCGGCAATTACGATTTGGTCGGCACTTTCAACAAGGATGCGGATCGCTATTTCGGCGCTACGCTGGGCGTGAAGTTCTGATCCTTTCGGGCGCGGCGGTGCCTGTCGCCGCGTCCGCTACGACGACGCCTTCAGCGATCCGAAATGAGCAACGTCATTCCTAATCCGACTTCTCCGCTTTCACCCAGCGCCGGTCCTCTCGCCCTCTCCCGCGAGGACATGGCCTGGGTGGAAAACACCCGCGACGCGATGAGCGTCGAGGCGCAGATCGCGCAACTGTTCGTCCTGTCGGCGCGCCATGACAGCGCAGAAGAGAATGCGGGATTGCTGGCCCATGCGCCTGGCGGCATCCATCGTTTCCCGACGCATAATCTGGACGCGGCCTGGGACGCGACACGCCACGCGATCGAACGGTCGAACGTCCCCCTGATTCTGTCCGGCGATATCGAGGGCGGCACCGTCAGCTATCCCTTCACCACCGCTATCCCCAACCAGATGGGCATCGCGGCGTGCGACGACCTGGACCTGAGCGCCGATCTGGCCGCCATCGTCGGGCGCGAAAGCCGGGCGCTGGGCTATAACTGGTCCTTCACCCCAGTTGTGGATATCAACCGCGCCTTTCGCAATGCGGTGGTCGGCACCCGATCCTATGGGTCCGACCCCGACCGTATCCTGGCGCAGGCGCGTGCCTATGTCCGCGCGCTACAGGCGCAGGGCGTTGCCGCCTGCGCCAAGCATTGGCCGGGCGACGGGCTGGACGATCGCGACCAGCATCTGGTCACCAGCGTCAACGACATAGACATGTCTGAGTGGCGCGCGACGTTCGGCCGCATCTTCGGCACATTGGTCGATGATGGCGTGATGACGATCATGTCGGCGCATATTGCGCTACCCGCCTATGTCCGCGAAAAACTGGCGCAGTCCGGCGCGCAGGCGTTCGCGCCGGCGTCCGTCTCCCGCCTGCTGAACGAAGAGTTGCTGCGCGGGGAGCTGGGCTTCACGGGCCTCATCGTGTCCGACGCCACCGTCATGGGCGGCCTCACCAGTTGGATGGACCGGGCCGAGGCGGTGCCGGCGGTGATCGAAAATGGTTGCGATGTTTTCCTGTTCAGCCGTGATCCAGCCGAAGATATGGCGCTGATGCTGCAAGGGCTGCGCGAAGGCCGGCTGTCCGAGCGCCGCCTGAACGAGGCCGTCACCCGCCTCCTGTCATTGAAGGCGAAGCTGGGGTTGCACCGCATGACGCTGGACGAGCGGATCGCCCCGCTGGACCGGGTGCGCGACGGGTTGCGTCGCCCCGACCATTTGGAAACCGCAACACGCGCCGCCGCGGGCAGCCTGACCCTGGTCAAGGATCGCGCAGCCCTGCTGCCGATCGATCCGCAGCGGCATTGCCGCATCGTCGTCATTTCGGACGAGGGGACGAGCTTCTTTTCCGGCGCGCCCGACCGCGACTTCACGCCATTGCGCAGCGTGCTGGAGGGCAGGGGTTTCCACGTCCGCAGCTTCGATGCCGACGCCATGCCGACGCCGGACGACACCGACCTCATCCTCTATCTGATCGGGCAGGAGGCGACGCCTTCGCTCAGCCATATCTTCCTCGATTTCACCAAGCTGCATGCCGGGCCGCGCAACGCGATGATCCAGTTCAACCGCGAAATCCCGACCCTGCTCGTCTCCTTCGGCCAGCCCTATTATCTGTATGACGCGCCGAATTTCGCGACCTATATCAACGCCTATGCCTCCCTGCCCGATGTGCAGTCGGCGCTGGTGGAGCGGCTGGTCGGCGATGCGCCCTTTACCGGGGTCAGCCCGGTCGACGCCTTTTGCGGGAAGGAGCAATTGACATGGTAAGCGCTCGCAGGATCGCAGCGGCGTCGCTTTTCGTGCTGGCGCTGGGGGGGGCGGCGGCACCGCACAAGGACTGGCGCGACCTCAATCATAATGGCCGGCTCGACCGCTATGAAGATGTGCGTGCGCCGATCGACACGCGGGTCGAGGATCTGCTGGGGCAGATGACGCTGGCGGAAAAGGCCGGGATGCTGCTGCACGGCACCCTGCCGACGCCCGGCTCCGCGATCGGCTTCGCGGGCAAGGTTTATGACGCCGACGCGACCGCGAAGCTGCTGAACGATCGCCATATCAGCAGTTTCATCACACGCCTCGTCGTGTCGCCTTCCGAACTGGCGGCCCAGAATAACGCCGTACAGACACTGGCGGAGGCGAGCCGCCTTGGCATTCCCGCCACGATCAGCACCGATCCGCGCCATCATTTCCAGGCGACCTTGGGTGCCAGCACCACCGGCGGCGGCTTCTCGCTCTGGCCCGACACGCTGGGCTTCGCCGCCTTGGGCGACGCCGATACGGTCCGTCGCTTCGGTGACATTGCGCGGCAGGAATATCGCGCGGTCGGCATCCATATGGCGCTCTCGCCCCAGGCCGACCTTGCCACCGAACCGCGCTGGCCGCGCTTTGCCGCCACCTTCGGGTCCGATCCGGCCGAAGTCTCGCGCCTCGCCGGCGCCTATGTCGAGGGGTTCCAGCATGGCCGCACCGGCGTCCGTCCCGATGGCGTCGCCACAGTGGTCAAACATTGGGTCGGCTATGGCGCGGAACCGGAAGGCTTTGACGGCCATAATTATTACGGCCGCAACGCCAAGCTGAGCGACGCCGCCTTCGCCCAACATGTCCGCGCCTTCGACGACAGTCTGGCCGTCCGCAGCGCCGGGATCATGCCGACCTATGTCATCGTCCACGGCCCGACTATCGCGGTCAAGCCGATCGAGCCGGTCGCCGCTGGTTTCAACAAGCAATTGCTGGCCGGCCTGCTGCGTGGTGAGAAAGCCTATCGCGGCCTGATCGTGTCCGACTGGTCGATCACCCGCGACTGCCCGCAGGCCTGCGTCGCGCCC
The DNA here is from genome assembly GCA_040389985.1 of Pseudomonadota bacterium. Classification (GTDB taxonomy): domain Bacteria; phylum Pseudomonadota; class Alphaproteobacteria; order Sphingomonadales; family Sphingomonadaceae; genus Sphingobium. The sequence continues at coordinate 150,011 of JAZJZH010000007.1, read as the reverse complement.
GACGCCGCCAACCCACAAACGCCCGCGTCGATCGGTACGCCCTGGGGCATGGAAACGGCCGATAAGACGGCTCGCTTCGCCAAGGGTATTGAGGCCGGGATCGACCAGTTTGGTGGCGCGGACGATCCTGCGCCGATACTGGACGCCGTCGCCAGGGGCTTGGTCAGCGAGACGCGGATAGACGAGTCCGTCCGCCGCGTGCTGCGCCTGAAATTCGAACAGGGCCTGTTCGACAATCCCTATGTCGATGAAGCCGCCGCCGCGCGGATCGTCGGCAATGCACAGGCGCAGCAGCAAGCCGACGCCGTTCAGCGCGCCAGTCAGGTCGTGTTGCGCAACGATCGCGCCACGCTGCCGGTCGCTCCGGGCAAGCGTATCTGGCTGCACAATGTCGATGCCGCCGCCGCGCGGGCGGCGGGTTTCGTGGTAGTGGACGATCCGGCGCAGGCCGACATCGCGCTGGTCCGCACCGCCACCCCGTTCGAAACGCTGCATCCGCATCATTTCTTTGGCGCGCGCCAGCATGAAGGACGGCTGGATTTCCGCGCCGACGACAAAGATGTGCAGGCGATTAGAAGCGCTTCCGCCCATGTCCCCACGATCGTCGCGGTAGAGATGGACCGCCCTGCGATCCTGACCGCGATCGAGCCGATGGCCCGCGCGCTGATCGTGACCTTTGGCGCGAGCGACGCGGCGGTGCTGGATGTCGTGGCTGGCCGCGCCGTGGCGAAGGGCCGCCTGCCCTTCTCGCTCCCCCGATCCATGGCCGATGTCGAGGCGCAAAGCCCTGATCTGCCCGACGATGGCCCCGCCCCAGCCTATCCCCGCGGCGCGGGCATCCTGCTCAAGGCCACCGACGGCCGTGACTGACGGCATGATCCACCTGCCCGGCGGCGCTTTCCTGATGGGGTCGGATCGATTCTATCCTGAAGAAGCGCCAGTGCGCCGTGTGCAGGTGGACGGCTTCCGGATCGACGAAACACCGGTCACCAACCGCGACTTCGCCCGCTTCGTGGAGGCAACCGGCCATGTCACGCTGGCCGAGATCGCGCCCGACCCCAAAGACTATCCGGGCATGGACCCGGCGATGGCGCAGGCGGGATCGCTCCTCTTCCAGCGCACTGGTGGGCCGGTGTCGCTCGATGACTATAGTCAGTGGTGGCAGTTCAGCGTCGGCACCGACTGGCGCCATCCCCATGGCCCGGACAGCCGGATCGAGGGGCTGGAGGATCATCCTGTCGTCCATGTCGCCTATCAGGATGCGGGGGCCTATGCCCGATGGGCGGGCAAGGCGCTGCCGACCGAGGCGGAATGGGAATATGCCGCGCGCGGCGGCCTGGACCATGCGGACTATGCGTGGGGCGACGAACTGGCCCCCGGCGGCGCGATGTTGGCCAATTATTGGCAGGGCGCCTTCCCCTATGGCAACACGCTGGCGGACGGATATGAGCGCACATCGCCGGTGCGCACCTATGCTACCAACGGCCATGGCCTGTTCGACATGATCGGCAATGTCTGGGAATGGACGACCGACTGGTTCGCCCAGCCCCGGATCGAGCGCAAGGCCAAAGGCAGCTGCTGCGTCCCCGCCAATCCGCGCGGCGGCACGAAGCGCGAGAGCCTGGACCCGGCGATGCCCAAGATCCCCATCCCGCGCAAAGTCTTGAAAGGCGGGTCGCATCTATGCGCCGCCAACTATTGCCAGCGCTACCGCCCCGCCGCGCGCCATGCGCAGGCGGTGGACAGTGCGACCAGCCATATCGGCTTTCGCTGCATCATCCGGGACAAGAAGGGAACCCGTCCATGAAGAACGCCCGTCGCACGCTGAACGCCGCCATGATCGCCGCCTGCACCCTGTTCGGGCCGGGCGCGCTGGCCAAACCGGTGAACGCGCCGCAGCCAAAGCCGACCAACATGATCTTCGTACTGGTGGACGATCTGCGTTACGACGCCATGGGTTTCCTGACTCCAGGCCTCCAGACGCCGAATATCGACCGGCTGGCCAAGGACGGCGTCTATTTCCCCAATGCCGTCGTCACCTCCTCGCTCTGCTCGCCCAGCCGCGCCACCATCCTGACCGGCCAGACCGCGCGCAATCATGGCGTCGTGGATAATAATAACAGTTCGGAGGAAGGGCTGACCTTCTTCCCCAAATATCTTCAGGCAGCGGGTTATCAGACCGGCTTCTTCGGCAAATGGCATATGGGCTTCGACACGGACGCCCCGCGCCCCGGCTTCGACAAATGGGTCAGCTTCAAAGGGCAAGGCACCTATTTCCCGACCGAACAGCTATCGCCCGAAAAGATCGCCGCCGGTGATCGCCAAATGCTCAACGTCGATGGCGCGCCCGTTAAACGCACCGGCTATATCACCGACGAACTGACCGATTATGCGATGCACTGGCTGGAGAAAGGGCGCGACAAGTCCAAGCCCTTCTTTCTCTATCTGAGCCACAAGGCGGTCCATAGCGACCCGCTGCCGCCGGACCGGTTTAAGACGCAATATAGCGACCTGCCCATCAAGCTACCCGCCAGCATGGCGAACACGCCCGAAAACAATGCGGGCAAGCCCATGTGGGTGCGCAACCAGCGCAACAGCTGGCATGGGGCCGACTTCCCCTATCATACCAACAATCCCATGACGGAGCAGGTCCGCGACTATTATCGCACCCTGTCGCCTGTGGATGAGAGCCTGGGTCGCATCCTGGCTTATCTCAAGATGAACCATCTCGACAAAAATACGATGGTCGTCTTCTATTCCGACAATGGCTTCATGATCGGCGAACATGGGCTGATCGACAAGCGCAACGCCTATGAACCGTCCGTGCGCGTGCCGATGATCGTATGGGCGCCGGGCATGGTGCCCAAGGGCGTGACCAACCCGGCGGTCGTGCGCAATCTCGACCTTGCGCCGACCTTCCTCGACATCGCTCATGTCGCCAAACCGGCGCAGATGGAGGGTAAGAGCTTCCTGCCAGTCGTGGAGGGCAAGATCGACGAAAAGACCTGGAACCCAGGCGATTTCGTCTATGAATATTATTGGGAATGGAGCTTCCCCCAGACCCCCACCACCTTCGCGATCGAGCGCGACCGGGTGAAATATATCCAATATCATGGCGTCTGGGATCTGGAGGAACTGTACGACCTCAAAAGTGATCCCGACGAGATGCACAATCTGATCGAAGATCCAAAATGGCTGGATACCAAGATCACGTTGCGCAAGGCGCTGTTCGACCAGTTGGGCAACAGCAAGGGCGCGCATGTCGTCCCCTACACCCGCAAGACCAGCTCAGGTCTGGTGAACCGCAATATCGACGGCCCGCACGCCGCCGACTTCCCGGCCGACTGGTATGTTCAGCCCAACCTGCCGACCAAGATGAACGACCTGTTCGCCGACAGCCCCGCCAAGGCGAAGGCCGAGGCCGAAGGCAAGAGCTACCACCCCTGATACTGGCCCGCCGGCCCTTCTGAAAGTTCGCGTCGATGACAGCATCCCCTTTGCCAGAATCCACCCGCCCCACCGTGTCGATCGGCTTTATCGCCATCTATGTGCTGGCGCAGTTCGGCATCTGGGTCGCGCTGCTGACGCCGGTGGTGATGACGCTGGCGTTGCGCGTCGGCGACATTGCGAGCGAGGCGGAAAAGGGCCGCTGGCTGGGCATCATCCTGGCGATCGGCGGTTTTGTCGCGCTGGTCGCCACGCCCGTTTGCGGCGCGTTGTCCGACCGGACGCGCAGCCGCTTCGGGCGCCGGCGGCCATGGCTGGTGGGTGGACTGGTGGTAGCGGGTTCGGGCTTGCTGCTGCTCGGCCTTGCCCCCAACCTGCTGCTGCTGGGGATTGGTTGGATCATCTGTCAGGCCGGCTTCAACGCGATGCAGGCGGGATGCCTGCCGATCCTGCCGGACGTCATCCCGGTGCACTGGCAGGGCCGGGTCGCGGGCATGCTGGGCATGACATCGACCATGGGGACGTTCGCAGGCAGCTGGATCACGCAATATACGCAGGGGTCGTCGCTGCTGATGTTCCTCGTCCCGTTCGCCATCACCGTGGTCGCCATCGGCGCCCTGTGCCTGATCCTGCCGGATCGTCCGGCGACAGGCGACGATCACCGCCGCCTTGGCCCGCTCGCCCTGCTGCGCGCGATCGGCGCGCCATTTCGCGACTGGGATTTCAGCTGGGCCTTTACCAGCCGCTTCCTCATCATGATGGCCTGGTCGTTCCTGCTGACCTACCAGCTCTTTTTCCTGACCGACCAGTTGTCGCTCCCCCGCGGGGAAGCCACGCAGGTCATGGTCAAATCGATGGCGATCATCGCCACCGCCACCATCGCGATCTCGCTGATCGGCGGTTTCATCACCGACTGGACCGGCCGGCGCAAGCCGCTGGTTTTCCTCGCCGCGACGCTGGAGGCAGCGGGATTTCTGACGATCGCCTATGCCCCCTCCGTGCCGCAATTCCTGGTCGGCGTCGCGATGGCGGGGATTGGCAAAGGCCTCTATTTCGCGGTCGACCTGGCCCTGCTCGCGGCCATCCTGCCCCGGCCGGAGGACAGCGCTAAGGATATGGGTGTGTTCCAGATCGCCAACAGCCTGCCCCAGTCGCTCGCCCCCGCCATCGCGCCGATCATCCTGGCGATCGGCAGCGCAAGCGGCGACGATTATGCAGTGCTGTACGTGGTCGGATGCGGCTTTGCGCTGCTGGGCGCGATCACCATCTGCCCAGTGCGGCGTTCGCGATAAGGGGAGGTGGTGCACCCGACGGGATTCGAACCCATGGCCCTTAGATTAGGAATCTAATGCTCTATCCTGCTGAGCTACGGGTGCCCGGCGACGGCTCTATTGTGCGCGAACAGCCCGGTCAATTCTTGGTAGGCAAATAATGGCTCAATTCTTGGCCTGCGGCGGGATCACCGGAAAGGGCAGCGGCGCCACCTCCACCCCTTCCGCGATCAGCGCCTTGGCTTCGGCAGGGGCGACCTCGCCATGGATGCTGGTGCGGTCCTTTTCGCCATAATGCATCGCGCGGGCCTGCTCGGCGAAACCGCGGCCGACCCAGGTGCTGTCCTCCAGCGCCTTGCTTTGGGCGGTGGCCAGCGCCTGGACCAGCGCCTTCATCTTCGCCTGATCCGCGCCGCTCATCGCCGGCGCGGCGGGTTCATCGCGCCCAGCTTTCTCGCGCACCGCGACCGCGCGGCTATTGCCCTTTGCGCCCACCGCCGGGGCCATCACCGCCTTGGTCACATCACCATCGCCACATAGCGGGCAGGCGAGCAGGCCCCGCGCCTTCTGATCCTCATAATCGGCGCTGGACCCGAACCAAGCTTCGAACACATGGCCCTGGCCTGCGCATTTGAGGTCGAATACGATCACGAAACAGTCACATCCTTCGGTATCACACGGCGGTTGGCGATCGCCGGCACGCGCCCGCGCACATCCCCTATGCGCGTCAGGTCAAGGTCTGCAAGCCCCAGCCCGGCCTGATCCCCCATATCGAGCAACACGTCGCCCCAGGGATCGATCACCACGCTATGGCCATAAGTGACGCGCCCATCGGCATGGGTTCCCACCTGCGCCGTCGCAATGACATAGCAGCCCGCCTCGATCGCGCGCGCGCGCAGCAGCACATGCCAATGCGCCTGCCCCGTCGGCACGGTGAAGGCCGCCGGCGCGAGTAGGATCGTCGCACCCGCATTGGTCAGCGCGCGATAAAGATCGGGGAAGCGCATGTCGTAGCAGATCGAAAAGCCCATCCGGCCCCAAGGCGTATCGGCCGCCACCACCTGTTCGCCCGGCCCATAGACCGACGATTCCCGCCAGCTTTCACCGGTAGCCAGATCGACGTCGAACAGGTGGATCTTGTCGTAGCGCGCCCGGATCGCGCCGCTGTCGTCGATCAGGAAACTGCGATTGGCCCAGCGCCCATCGGCCCGCTCGTGCTTCAGCGGCAGCGAGCCGATATGCACCCACAACCCCTCACGCGCTGCGGCCTCGCGCACGGCGGCCAGCACCACATCATCCGCCTCGCTCCGCAGCGTATCCGCCGCGCGCTTGCGGTCGCCGTCCAGATATCCGGCCATTTCGGGCGTGAACAACATGTCCGCGCCCTCGCCCTTGGCGCGCTTCACCGTCTCCACGATGGCGGCGGCGTTGGCGGCGGGATCGATGCCGCTCGTCATCTGGAACAGGGCTGCGCGCATACTTTCGCTCACAGGCCCAGCAATGCGTCCAGCTTGCCGTCACGGTTCAGCGCCCCAAGATCGTCGCTGCCGCCGATATGCTGGCCGTCGATGAAGATTTGCGGAACAGTGGATCGGCCGGGCGCGCGCTCCAGCATCTCGTCGCGCTTGGGGCCGCCCATCGTAATGTCATATTCCTCGAACGCGACGCCCTTGTCGGTCAGCAGCGCCTTTGCGCGGGCGCAATAGCCGCACCAGGCCTTCGTATAGATTTCGACTTTCGCCATGATAGCTCCTCAGAGCGATTTCGAGGCGGATGGCACATCCGCCGGCCCGGAAATCGCGACACACATAAGATCGCCCTGAAATTGGGGGAACGCGCGGCTTTGTCAATCGCCGCGCATCATTCTACATCGGCGTCCGGCAGCACCCGCGCCCAGCACAGCAGCCGCACCTCGCCCGCCCCGCCGCGTTTGAGCACTCGCGCGCAGGCCGCCGCCGTCGCCCCGCTGGTATGGACATCGTCGATCAGCAGCACCCGTCGCCCCCTGATCGCGGCGGCATGCGCCAGCGCAAAGGCTCCGCGCACCGCTTTCGCTCGCTGGACGGGATTCATGCCCCGCAGCGGCGCGGTCCGCTTCACCCGGCGCAGGGCGTGCTTATCCACCGGCCAGCCTGTCAGCCACCCCAGATGGTCCGCGATCAACGCCGACTGGTTGAAGCCCCGGTGCCACAGCCGCCAGCGATGCAAGGGCACCGGCACGATCAGCGCCTCCTCGCGCCCGACATGGCGCAGCATCTGCCGCGCGATCAACCGCGCCAAGCCGATGCGCCGCCCATATTTCAGCCGCAACGCCACCGTCTTCGCCACATCGCCATAGGCCAGCACCGCCCGCGCGCCATCCCAGGGCGGCGGGTCGGCCATGCACGCGCCGCACTCCGCCCCCGCGCCCATGTCATGCGGGAAAGGCGCGCCGCATCGGGCGCAGCAAGGGTCGCCCAGCAATTCCATCCCGCTCCAGCACGACAGGCAGAAGGCGAAATCCTCGCCTACGATGGCACCGCAACCGGGGCAGCGCGGCGGCAGCGCATAATCGATCGCGGGCTGCAAAACGCCCTTGAGAAGCGGGAGGAGCGACATCATCTGCCTTGTCCGCACTTCGCGCCCGATGCACAAGGCCCGCCATGGATTCCCGCCCCGACATTTTCGACCGCGCCCGGCGCGCGCGCCAGCGCGACCGGATGCTGCCTGCTTTCGCCGATCACGACTTCCTCTATCGCGCGATGCTGGACGAACTGCTCGATCGCCTGACAGACGTGCAGCGCGATTTGCCCGAAGCGCTGGTGATCGGCTGCCCGGACGGCAGCGCGAAGGCGGCGCTGGAAGCGATGGGCAAGCGCGTCGCCTGCGCCGATCCGGGCTTCCTCGCGGCCAAAGCGGCTGGCGGCGTGCAGGCGGACGAGGACGCCCTGCCCTTCGCCGACGACAGTTTCGATCTGGTGATCGCCTGCGGCACGCTGGACAGCGTCAACGACTTGCCCGGCGCGCTGATCCTGATGCGGCGCGTGCTGCGCCCCGACGGATTGATGCTCGCGGCCTTTGCCGGCGCAGGCAGCCTGACGCGCCTCAAATCCGCGCTGCTCGCGGCCGAGGGCGACCGGCCGGGCCAGCATGTTCATCCACAGGTCGATGTGCGATCGGCCGGCGACCTTTTGAGCCGCGCGGGCTTCGCCATGCCGGTCGCGGACGGCGAGATGCTGGCCATCCGCTATGGCGATATCGTGCGCCTGATGCACGACCTGCGCTTCATGGGCGCGGGCAATGCGTTGGACATGCGTGCGCCGGCCCTGACGCGGGAGGTGCTGATGCGCGCGGCCGGCCATTTCGCCGACGCCGCCGACCCGGACGGGCGCACCGCGGAACAGATGGCGCTGGTCTATCTGTCAGGCTGGAAACCCGATCCGAGCCAGGCGGGACCGGCCCGGCGCGGCAGCGCGACCGTGTCGCTGGCGGCGGCGTTGAAGGGGAAGGCGTGACCCTCCCCTTCGCACGCGCTCAAGGAATGAGGCGGTCGGCGCGGAGGCGTTCGAACAGGGCGAAGAAAGCATCATCTGTGGGCTGATAGGTTGTGAAACCCATCCGGCGGCTTTTCGACATGTCGGTCACCACTTCGACCGGACGACCCAGATCGGCGTCGGTATGCCAGGGGGACGCCAGGCGGGTGATGTCGGTTTCGACCAGACCGTCGCGTTCGGCGATCCGGCGCCATATCGCCGCGTCGTGTGCCATCTGCCGTTCCAGCGGCAGGACTTCGCCATCGAACGGCGCGGCCTCCAGCCCGAACCACGTCGCGATGCGGCCCCACAGCCATTGCCAACGAAACACGTCGCCATTGACGATGTTGAAGGCTTCGTTGCGCGCCGACGCCGTTTGCGTGGCCCATAGCAGATGCTTCGCCAGCACTGTGGCGTCGGTCATGTCGGTCAAGCCATGCCATTGCGCCGCAGAGCCGGGAAAGCGGAAAGGACGCCCCGTTTCGCGGCACAGGGTCGCATAGACGGCCAGCGTCGTGCCCATGTTCATCGCATTGCCGACCGCCTTGCCGATGACCGTATGCGGGCGATGCACGCTCCAGCCGAAGCCGTCGCGTTCGGCGGCGGCGAACAGTTCGTCCTCCTGGGCATAATAGAAATTCTCGACATCCAGCCGCCCCTGTTCTTCGCGAAACGGGGTCTGGGGTAACGCGCCCATTCCATAGGCTTCGAAAGGACCGAGATAATGTTTGAGGCCCGTCACCAGCGCGACATGACCCGTGCTGCCGCCGGGGCGAAGGCCGTCGAGCAGGTTGCGCACCATGGCGGCGTTCACCCGGATATTTTCCGCCTCGCTATCCTGCCGCAGCCAAGTGGTGATGAACACCGCATCAGGGCGGATATCACCGAGCGCTGCGGCCGTCGCCTCGGCATCCTGAAGGTCGGCGACGACAGGCAGGACGCCCGCCTGGCTTGCCGGTCGCCGCGCCAGACCATGCACCGTCCATCCTTCGGCGGCCAGAAGCGCAGCGGTAGCGCCGCCCACGATCCCGCTCGCGCCGACGACGAGGGCTGTTTTTTCCGTCATGATATTCCGATCGGTATGTTGGATTTGAGATGTCAGACCGTTGCTGTCGCATATAGTCCGTTGGCGGGCATCAGGTCGTAGAACCCAGCGCCAGTTCGCCGATCACCGGTGCTTCATCGACAGCGCGCGATGTCCATTCTTCATCCTGACGGCAATATTCCACATGGCTCGCGCGCCGGAATGCCGCGCCATCCCACACGATCACCTGCAACTCCATCTCGTTGTTGCGGCGGACGTGCAGCCAGTTGAAGCTTTGCGGCTCGGCATTGCGCAGCCGGGTCGACGTTGCGGTGCCGGCCTGGATCACCAGCGCGCCGCCGCTATGCTCCACCATCTTGCGCGCGGACTCGGCATAGGTGCGATGGAAATGCCCCGCCAGCGCCAGATGCACGCCAGCGTCGCAGGCCGCCTTTACCGCATCGTCATGCTGGCCGACCGCTTCGCTCAACTCCCCGCCGCGGCCGATCGGCATGGAAAAGAGCGGATGGTGGGTGACAAGGATGCGGGTCTTGTCGGGCGCGACCTTGGCGAAGCGGTCGCGCAACATGTCCATCTGGGCGTGATTGATCCGCCCGTCCTTTATCGTCAGCGACCGGGCTGTGTTGAGGCCCAGGATCGCCACCTCGCCATCTTCGTAAAAGGGGCACAGGTCGTTGCTGATATAGCGTTTGTAGCGCGTCAGCGGTCGGGTAAAGCGACGCACCACATCGTAAAGCGGCACGTCATGATTGCCCGGAATGACCAGCGTCTTCAGCCCCGCGGCCTTTAGCCGCCCCAACCAGGCTGCGGCCTGCTTAAACTGGTCGACCCGCGCCCGTTGCGTGAAGTCGCCGCTGATGACAACAAGGTCGGGGCGGCGTTCCTCCAGCCAGGCGGTCGCCGCATCTACGATCTTGGGATCGTTGGCGCCGAAATGAATGTCGGAGAGATGTGCGATGCGAGCCATGCCAGGGTAACGAATCCATGGCCTATGGTTTCCCTAAGCATTTCGATGCACCCGAAATCGATTTGGCGGAGTTATTGCGGCATGGAAACGAAACCACTCCCCAAGGACGCCATATTGGTCGTCAACGCCCATAGCCGCCGCGGGCAGGATAATTTCGCGCAGGCGAAAGAGAAGCTGGAGGCCGCGGGCGTCCGCCTGATCGCCGCCCATGCGGTCGAAGAACCCGAAAAGATGGCGCAGATGGTGCGAGAGGCGGTGGCAAGTGGCGCACCGATGGTGATCGTGGGCGGCGGCGATGGCTCCATGTCCGGCACGGTCGATGAACTGGTGGGTAAGAATTGCGTGTTCGGCGTGCTGCCATTGGGCACCGCGAACAGCTTCGCCCGGACGCTGGGCCTGCCGCTAGACCTGGACGGCGCGGTGCAGGCGATCGCGACCGGCCAGCGCCGCCGCGTCGACCTGGGCATGATCGAGCGCGATTATTTCGTCAACGCCGCGGCGCTCGGCCTGTCGCCGCAGATCGGCCAGACCGTGCCGCACAAGCTGAAGCGCTATCTGGGCCGGATCGGTTATCTGATGTGGGCGGTCAAATGTTCGGTCGGCTTCCGCGCCTTTCGCCTGACCATCGACGATGGCGAAAACCAGCGCCGCATGTGGTCGACCGAGGTGCGCATCCTCAACGGTCCCTATCATGGCGGGGTCGAACTGTCCGACCATGCCGATGTCGATACCGGCGAAATCGTGATTCAGGCGGTGGTCGGGCGCAGCAAGCCGCGCCTGGCCTGGGACTGGTACGCCAAATTCTTCAAGCTGCGCGATCGCGATTCGCATACCGAAGAATTTCATGGAAAGTCGTTCAGGATCGAAACCAAGCCGCGCCAGAAGATTTCCATCGATGGCGAAGTTCTGGCCAGCACGCCGGTAACCGTGAAGGTCGCGCCGGGCGCGGTCGAGGTGGCGGTGCCCCGCGCGGAATAGCCCGACCTCTTGTCGATCAGGCAACAAAAAAGGGACCGTAAACCGGTCCCTTTTCTGTTTCGGCTGTTCGAAAAGCTTAGCGCTTCGAGAACTGGAAGCTCTTGCGCGCCTTCGCCTTGCCGTACTTCTTACGCTCGACGACGCGGCTGTCGCGGGTCAGGAACCCTTCGGCCTTGACGGCGCTGCGCAGCGCAGGCTCATACTTGGTCAGCGCCTGGGCGATGCCATGCTTGACCGCGCCGGCCTGGCCCGACAGACCGCCGCCCTTGACGGTGGCGATGACGTCATACTGACCGCTACGGTCGGTCACGCCGAACGGCTGGTTGATCACCAGACGCAGGGTAGGACGCGCGAAGTAGATTTCCTGATCGCGGCCATTGACCGTGATCTTGCCGGTGCCGGGCTTCACCCACACGCGGGCGACGGCATCCTTACGACGCCCGGTCGCATAGGCGCGGCCGAGATTGTCGATTTCCTGTTCGCGCAGCGGCATGGTCGAAACCGGCGGCGCGATCGGCGCAGCAACGGCGTCTTCACCTTCGGCGGCGGCGGGCGCTGCCGCAGCAGCGGCAGGTGCGGCGACCGGCGCGGCAGCGGCGTCGGCCGCGATCTGCGCGAGGTCGGACAGGGACTGGCGGTTATCGGACATTATGCACCCACCTTGTTCTTGCGGTTGCGCGATGCAAAATCGAGCACTTCAGGGTTCTGGGCTTCGTGGGGATGCTCGGTGCCGGCGAAGACGCGCAGGTTGCGCATCTGCTGGCGGCCCAGCGGACCACGGGGGATCATGCGTTCGATGGCCTTTTCAAGCACGCGCTCGGGGAAACGGCCTTCCAAAATCTTGGCAGGCGTGGTTTCCTTGATGCCGCCGGCATAGCCGGTGTGCTTGTAATAGATCTTGTCCGTCAGCTTCTTGCCGGTGAACTTGACCTTGCCCGCGTTGATGATGATGACATTGTCACCGCAATCGACGTGGGGCGTGAAGCTGGTCTTGTGCTTGCCACGCAGGATATTCGCGACGGTCGAAGCGAGACGGCCCACAACGGCGCCTTCGGCGTCGATCAGGATCCACTTCTTTTCGACCGTTGCCGGGGTCGCCGGCTTGGTGGTCTTCATCAGCGCCTTCATGGTGCCAATACTCCAGAATAAAATGAAACCGGGTGCCGTCACCGACACCCGGAAGTGGGGCGCTAATGACGGGTGAGGCCCGACAAGTCAAGAGATTCGGCCGCTTTGCTGACGGGTAAAATAATACCGCCCCTCATTTAGCCGGGGTCAGCGTCCGGCTTTCGGTAAGGGCGAGCGATCCCACGGCCAGGCTGCGCTGCTGCGTTTCCACCAGCCCGCTGGTGCGCGACAGGCGATAATAGATGCCGACCTGCACCCCCTCGCCCACCAGCTTCTCCTCCAATTCCAGCGCATCGGTCGGCTGCCCGACAACGCGCAGCGTGCCTTCGACCGGCACCGGCCGACCCAGCGGCGATCCCGCCACGGTGCGCAGCCCGCGCCCCTCGCCACCCTCTACGCTGCTGCCCGCGAACAGGAAGAGCGGCTGGACTTCGCCCGCCAGCAGCGACAGCCGGCCGTCGGGCGACAGGCTAGCGAACAGCGCCTTTACATTGGCAGCCGCCTTGTGCCGCGGCGTATCAGTCGGAAACTTGGCCAGCATCCCGTCGATCCCCGCCTGCACCGCGTCCCAGGCCGCGTCGATATCGTCCAGGCCGACAATCCGCCCCTGCCCGTCCACCCGGAATCGCAGCACCACGCCGACCAGCGGGGTCAGCGCGGCGCGATAGGGTTCGGCCCCGGCGGCCGGCGCATCGCTGTCGATGTCCCGCAACGTCGCCTGCAAGATATAGCCTTCGCCTGCCCGTTCGAACCGCAGGTCGCGGGTGGCGCTGAACCGGCGCGTCGTGCCTTCCACCGGCCGGTGCTGCTCGATCCGATAGACCAGCGCGCTGTCCGTCGGCGGCGCGAAGGGGATGGCGATGCCCTGCGCCGCTACAGGCTGGCTGAGGAAGATAAGCGCGACGGCGAGCAGACGCCTCAACGGCGCGCACCGACGGCATGAGCGCCCCAAGCGGCAGCGGCAACGAGCAGAGCGCCGACCGCCTGATGCAGCACGGCGATCGGCAGCGCGATGCCGCTGATAACCGTGGCGATGCCCAGCAAGATCTGCGTGCCCAGCGCCGCATTGATCGCGATCGACGCGCCCCGCTGCCCGGCCTGCTTCGCCCGCCGCGCCAGCAGGATAAGCGCCACCGCGGCGACCCACGCCCACCAGCGATGTAGGAAATGGACGAGATAGGGATCACTCGACACTGTGGCCCACAGCGACCCAAGCCACTGAATGCCTTCGGGCACGACATGGTCGTTCATCAGCGGCCAGGTGTTCGACACATAGCCCGCGTCCAGCCCCGCGGTGAAAGCGCCCAGCATCAGCTGGACCAGCAGCACCAGCAGCACGACCAGCGCGAAGGGGCGCAGCGCGGCCGGCTGCGCGCGCGGCGACCGCGCCAGCGCGCGCAGATCAAGAGCGGTCCATACCAGCCCACCGATGATGAAGAGCGCCGTCAACAGATGCACCGCCAGCCGGTAATGGCTGACGTCGGTGCGCACCGACAGGCCCGACTTCACCATCCACCAGCCGATCGCCCCCTGCAACCCGCCCAGCGCCAGCAAGGCGACCAGCCTTGCGCCGTAGCCCTTCGGGATGGCCCGCCGCACCGCGAACCAGACCAGCGGCAGGGCGAAGGCGACGCCGATCAGGCGACCGAGCAGCCGGTGCGCCCATTCCCAGAAAAAGATGAACTGGAAATCGGACAGGGTCATGCCCCGGTTGATCTGCTGATATTCGGGAATTTGTTGATACAGGCGAAACGCCTCCATCCACTGGTCATGGGTCAGCGGCGGAATGGCACCGGTGATCGGCTTCCACTGGGTAATCGACAGGCCGGATTCGGTCAGCCGGGTGATGCCGCCCACCACCACCATGCAGAAGACCAGCAGCGCCACGACCAGCAACCAGCGGGCGATAGCGACAGGACGGGGGGCGGCCGGACGCGGAGGAGCGGACGTGGAACGGTTGAAAGGAGACAGGATCATGGCCGATCCATGCGCTTATGTCCTGCCCTTTTCAAGCTGTTGCCGGGTGCATAAAGGGTGGACAAAACAGACCAGCCGCTGGCGGTTGACGGGAAACAAAACGCCCCGCAGGCGTATCATCCCAACTTAAATTCATGCAGGGGCTTTTGATGATCGCCGCATCGACGGGAACAGCCGCGATGATCGCCGCACAGGGACCGATGGGTGCCCTTACCGCCGCGTTGGGCGCATCCTCACCGCTTGGCCTTGTGGACGCATGGTCACCCACACTCGTCTCGACAGTACGGCTGATGCTGTCTTCCAAGGCGGAGATCGTCCTGTTCTGGGGACCGGACTTCTGCGCGCTTTATAATGAAAGCTACGCGCCCACGATCGGCGACAAGCATCCGCAGGCGCTGGGCCGCCCGGCGCGCGAAGGCTGGGGCGAATTATGGGACGATCTGGGTCCGCTGCTGCAATCGGTGCTCGACACCGGCGAAACTATCCATGCCAAGGACCGGCCCTTCTATATCGAGCGCGACGGCGGGCGTGGCGAGGATGTCTATTTCGACATCAGCTACTCACCCGTGTTCGAAGGCGACGGTTCGATCGGCGGCGTGCTGTGCATCGTCAGCGAGACGACGAAGCGCGTGCTGTCGGAACGGGCGATGCTGGCCGACCGCAACCGCCTCTGGGCGCTGGCGCGCGACCCGTTTCTGATCGCCGACACGACCGGCGTCTGGCTCGCCGCCAGCCCCGCCTGGACTGACATATTGGGCTGGAGCGAGGCGGAATTGATCGGTCGCACCGCCGAATGGATGGAGCATCCCGACGACATCCAGCCGACCCGCGATCAGATTGACGGCCTGGCGCATGGTCAGCCGGTGCTGCGCTTCGACAATCGTTTTCGCGCCCGCGACGGCGATTATCGCACCTTTAGCTGGACCGCCGTGTCGGAAGGCGGCACCGTCTATGCCGTGGCCCGCGACGTCACCGAACAGCGCGCCCATGCCCGCGCGCTGGCCGATACGGAGGCGGCGCTCCGCCAGGCGCAAAAGATGGAGACGCTGGGCCAGTTGACCGGCGGCGTGGCGCACGACTTCAATAACCTGCTCCAGATCGTCACCGGCAACCTGGAGTTGCTGCAACGCGCTTTGCCCGCCGACGACGCCCGGCTCCAGCGGATGGTCGGGCGCGCCGCAGCGGGCGCAGACCGCGCGGCTGTGCTGACGCAGCGGCTGCTCGCCTTCTCCCGCCGCCAGCCGCTCGACCCCCGGCCGACCGATCCCAACCGGCTGGTCGCGGGCATGTCCGACATGCTGCATCGGACGTTGGGCGAAACCATCGCCGTGAAGACGATGGAGGCGCCCGAACCCTGGCCGATCGCTGTCGATGTCAACCAGATGGAAAATGCGCTGCTCAATCTGGCGGTCAACGCGCGCGACGCCATGCCCGATGGCGGCAAGCTGACGATCGAAGTGTCCAACAGCTATATAGAGGCGGAACAGGCCGCGCGCGAAGACGGGTTGAAGCCCGGCGAATATGTGATGATCGGCGTGTCGGACACGGGAGAAGGGATGGACGACGCGACGCTGGCGCAGGCGATCGAGCCTTTCTTCACCACCAAGGACGTCGGGCGCGGCACCGGCCTTGGCCTTTCGATGGTCTATGGCTTCATCAAACAGTCGGGCGGCCATATGCGCGTCTATTCGGAGCCGGGCGAAGGCACCAGCGTCATGCTCTATCTGCCCCGCCATCATGGTTGCGCGACGGTGGATGACGCGCCGGAAACCGTGACGCAGGCGGCCATGGGCGGACAGGAAACCATATTGCTGTGCGAGGATGACGATAATGTCCGCGCCTATTCGCATGAAGTGCTGCGCGACCTTGGCTATCATGTGATCCCTGCGGCGGACGGCGCGGCGGCGTTGGCGGCGCTGGCGGCGGCGGACGGGCCGGTCGATCTGCTCTTCACCGATGTCGTGTTGCCCGGCGGCATGACCGGCGCCGACCTGGCGGCCGCGGCCAAGGCGCGCTGGCCCGGCCTCAAAATCCTGTTCACCACCGGCTATGCCCGCAACGCCATCGTCCATCATGGCCGGCTGGACGAGGGCGTCGACCTGCTGACCAAGCCTTTCAGCTATGGCGATCTGGCCGCCAAGGTGCGTGACGTGCTGGATCGCGCCGAGGAGATGGCGCAGCCCGCCGGATGACGATCAAGGTCCGTTCGTTTCGAGCGAAGTCGACAAGCCTTGCACGACGTTTCTCGACTTCGCTCGAAACGAACGGAAGAATGGTTATCCCAGCGTCGCCTGCCACGCCGCGACCAGATCGCGCCCGCGCTGCCCCACGGTCGCCGCGTCATCGCCCGGCTTGTAGAGCGCGCCGCCCACGCCAATGCCTTCGCAGCCGCCCGCCAGCCATTCGCCGATCGTGTCCGCGCCGGTGCCGCCCACGGCCCACACGCCCACGTCGCGCGGCAGCACGTCCTTGACCGCCTTCACATAGGCCGCGCCCAGACGGGCCGCCGGGAACAGCTTGATCCGCTTCGCCCCCGCCGCGATGGCCGCAAAAGCCTCGCTCGGCGTCATGAAGCCGGGCAACAGGTCCAGGCCCAGTTCCGCGCCGCGTGCGATCACCGCCGGATTGGTGTTGGGCGTGACCATGATGCGCCCGCCAGCGGTATGCAGCGCCTCGACCGCCTCGACACTCAGCACCGTCCCGGCACCAATCAGCGCGCGGTCGCCAAATTCCGCCTGCATCGCTGCGATGCTGGCAAGCGGATCGGGCGAATTGAACGGCACTTCGAGGATGCGGATACCCGCATCGACCAAAGCGGCGCTGACATCGATCGCTTCGTCGGGCCTTATGCCGCGCAGGATCGCGCAGATGGGCGGCGCGCCATCGGCCAGCAGGTCGTCCAGGGTCATGCTATCAAATCTCCGTCAGGCCAAGGCCGGCGAGCGCGCAGGCGTCGCCGTCCAGCATCTGCGTGGCCACGCCCTGCCTGTCCAGTGCCTGCGCATAGCGGGCGGACAGGCGTGCGTCGCCGATCAGGATGATGCTGTCCGTCGTGCCCAGCATGCCGCGCATCTCCGCGATCTCGCAGCCGATCAACAGGCCGGACAAATAGCCCAGTGCCCAGTCGGGCGAGCGCCCCTGGCGCAGCCGCATGGCGCGCGCCGCGAACAACGACTGCAACAGCTTCCCATCATGCGCGCGGTCCAGCCCCTCGGCAAAGCCTGTGGCTTCCTCAACCGGGTTGGTGGCGTCGACCTTCGGACCCAGCGTCGACTGATCACGCAGCAACGCGAAGATTTCGCCGGTGGGCATGGTGCGAAAGGCGGTGATGCGGCCATCCTCAACCAGCGACCATTTATTGTGGGTGCCGGGCAGGACGATCATGTGCCGCCCCGTACCCAGCGCTGGGTCGCGGGCAATCGCCCCGAACATCTGGGTTTCCTCGCCCCGCATGACATCGGGGATGCCGTCCACGCACTCGCAGGCCAGGCCCGCCATGATGGCCACCGGTGCGCCGCGCCAGTCGAAACGCATCGCCGCCTTCCGCCAGGCGGCCGCGTCGGCGGGGCAGTCCGCATAGGGCGCCTCGACCCAGCCGTCGCGCGCGCCTGCCATGCCGCATAGGGTGATCGATTCGGGCAGGCCGTCGGCCAGCCAGGGCGCGATCGTGTCGACAAAGGCCGCCTCCGCCGCGCCGCCCACCACGCCGATCCCCGGCCCGTCGCACCGTGCCGCCAAGACACCATTTTCGACCCGGAACAGCCGCAGACGGCTCGTTCCCCAATCACCGACAACGGCATAGCCCTTCATCGACACGCGGCCGGCCCCTTGTGAATGGTAGCGCTCACATATTCTCATTTCGAGTGCTTGAATTTCTATTTGTCTGAGTATATCAGGAGGCGAAGCGCGTCAACGCGCCATGCCCAATTTCTGCGTCAGCCATTTCTTGAATCAGGATGCCCCGATGAGCGATTCGCCCAAGACCTTCCCAAAGCTGCGCAGCCGCGCCTGGTTCGACAACCCAGACAATATCGACATGACCTCGCTCTATCTGGAGCGCTATCTGAACTTCGGCCTGAGCCTGGACGAACTGCGCAGCGGCAAGCCGATCATCGGCATCGCCCAGACCGGCAGCGACCTGTCGCCCTGCAACCGCCACCATATCGTGCTGGCCGAACGGATGCGCGACGGTATTCGCGAAATGGGCGGCATCGCGCTCGAATTTCCGGTTCATCCGATCCAGGAAACCGGCAAGCGCCCGACCGCGGGCCTTGACCGCAACCTCGCTTATCTGGGCCTGGTCGAAGCGATGTACGGCTATCCACTGGACGGCGTGATCCTGACCACCGGTTGCGACAAGACCACGCCCGCGCTGCTGATGGCGGCCGCCACCGTCAACATCCCCGCGATCGCCCTGTCGGTCGGCCCGATGCTGAACGGCTGGTTCAAGGGCGAACGCACCGGATCGGGCACGATCGTCTGGAAGGGGCGCGAGTTGCTGGCCGCCGGCAAGATCGATGACGAAGGCTTCATCAAGCTCGTCGCCTCTTCGGCACCATCGACCGGCTATTGCAACACCATGGGCACGGCATCGACCATGAACAGCCTGGCCGAAGCATTGGGCATGATGCTGCCAGGGTCCGCCGCGATTCCCGCCCCCTATCGCGATCGCCAGGAAGTCGCCTACCTCACCGGCAAGCGCATCGTCGAAATGGTCGCCGAGGATCTCAAGCCGTCGGAAATCATGACGCTGGACGCCTTCCACAACGCCATCGTCGTCAATTCGGCGATCGGCGGATCGACCAACGCGCCGATCCATCTGTCCGCCATCGCCCGCCACATGGGTGTGGAATTGCCGCTGAAGGATTGGGAGACGGTCGGTCATAAGGTGCCGCTGCTGGTCAACCTCCAGCCCGCCGGCGAATATCTGGGCGAGGATTATTATCGCGCCGGCGGCGTCCCCGCCGTCGTCAGCCAGTTGATCGACCAGGGCCTGATCCGCGAAGGTGCGATGACCGTCAATGGCAAGACCATGGGCGAAAATTGCAAGGGCGTGGAAATTGAGGACGAAAAGGTCATCCGTCCGTTCGACCAGCCGCTGGTCGAGGAAGCCGGCTTCCTGGTCCTGTCGGGCAATCTGTTCGATGCCGCTATCATGAAGACCAGCGTCATCAGCGCCGAGTTCCGCGATCGTTACCTGTCCAACCCCGACGATCCCGAAGCCTTTGAAGGCCCGGCGATCGTGTTCGACGGGCCGGAGGATTATCATCACCGCATCGACGATCCGGCGACCGGCATCACCGCCAACTCGCTGATGTTCATGCGCGGCGCGGGGCCGATCGGCTATCCCGGCGCGGCGGAAGTCGTGAACATGCGTCCGCCAGCCTATCTCATCACCGAAGGCGTCAGCGCCCTGCCCTGCATCGGCGATGGTCGCCAATCGGGGACTAGCGGAAGCCCCTCGATCCTCAACGCATCGCCCGAAGCGGCGGCGATGGGCGGGCTGGCGCTGCTGGAAACCGGCGACCGGGTTCGCATGGACCTGAAAGCCGGGGTCGTGAACGTCCTGATTTCCGACGAGGAACTGGCCGATCGCCGGGCGAAGCTGGAGGCCGCAGGCGGCTTCCAATATCCAGCCTCGCAGACCCCCTGGCAGGAAATCCAGCGCTCGGTCGTCGGCCAGTTGAACACCGGCGCCATATTGGAAGGCGCGGAGAAATATCAGCGCATTGCCCAGACCATGGGCCTGCCACGCGACAATCATTGACCCATTGAAGGCGGGGGCGTCCATCGCCATTTGCGGCGCCCCCGCCTTCCCCCCCCCTTTTGCATCACCTGCGCTGGAAATCGATCAGCGCTTCCCGGCGCGATCGTCTAGCCAGACCCATTGCCCCCATTTCAGGAGAACGACCATGTTCAACGGAGCCATCCTTATCGGCGCGAGCGAGCGCACCGGCGGCGCGCCCTTCTACGCGATCGACCCATCGACCGGCGCGAAGGGCGAGATCGCCTTCTCCAACGCTTCGACCACCGACGTCGCGGACGCCACTGCGCTGGCCGAAGCCGCGTTCGAAACCTTCTCCACTTTGACCCCGGACGCGCGCGCGACCTTCCTGGAAACCGCCGCCGACCAGATCGTCGCCATCGGCGACCTGCTCATCACCACCGCGATGAGTGAATCCGGTCTGCCGCGCGGTCGCCTGGAAGGCGAGCGTGGCCGCACCGTCGGCCAGTTGCGCCTGTTCGCCAGCTATGTCCGCCAGGGCGACTGGCTGGACGCCACGATCGACAAGGCGCTGCCCGACCGCGCGCCGCTCCCCCGTTCGGATCTGCGCCGCGTCAATCAGGCGCTTGGCCCGGTCGCCGTGTTCGGCGCGTCCAACTTCCCGCTCGCCTTCTCGGTCGCGGGAGGTGACACCGCGTCCGCCTTCGCCGCCGGTTGCCCGGTGGTGGTGAAGGGCCACCCCGCCCATCCCGGCACCGGCGAACTGGTCGCCCGCGCGATCATCGCGGCGGTCGCGGCCTGCGGCCTGCCCGAAGGCGTCTTCTCCTACCTGCCCGGCACCACCAATGATCTGGGCGGCGCGCTGGTCGCCGACCCGCGGATCAAAGCGGTGGGCTTCACCGGATCGCGCGGCGGCGGCATTGCGTTGATGCAGATCGCGGCCAAGCGCGCCGAGCCGATCCCGGTCTATTCGGAAATGTCGAGCATCAACCCGGTCGTCCTGCTGCCCGGCGCGCTCGCCGCGCGTGCCGAAGCATTGGGCACCGCGTTCGTCGGCTCCATGTCGCTGTTCGCCGGTCAGTTCTGCACCAACCCCGGCATGGTGATCGCGCTCGACAGCCCCGATCTCGATACGTTCGTCGCTTCGGCCGCCAACGCCCTGTCGGCCAACGCCGCGCAGGTCATGCTGACGCCTGGCATCCACGCCGCCTATGAAAAGGGCGTCGAGGCGCTGGCCAGCGCGGACGGCGTCACCACCATCGCCCGCGGCACGGAAGCCGACGGCGCCAACCGGGGCCAGTCCGCTTTCTTCGCCACCGCGTCCGACCAGTTCCGCGCCAACCCGGCGCTGGCGCATGAGGTGTTCGGCGCATCCTCGATCCTGGTGAAGTGCGCCACGATCGAAGACGTGATCGCCACCATCGCTGACCTGGAAGGCCAGCTGACCGCCACGCTCCAGATGGAAGCCAGCGACGCGGACCATGCCGCCAAGCTGTTGCCTACGCTGTCGCGCAAGGTCGGCCGCGTGCTTGCGAATGGCTGGCCCACCGGCGTCGAAGTGACCCATGCCATGGTCCATGGCGGTCCCTTCCCGTCCACCTCGGACGGCCGCTCCACCTCGGTCGGGACGCTGGCGATGATGCGCTTCCTGCGTCCCGTCTGCTATCAGGATCTGAGCGATGCGCTGCTGCCGCCGGCATTGCAGGACGCCAATCCCTGGGGCCTGACGCGCCGCAACGAAGGCAAGCTGGAAGTCGCCGCATGACGATCCGGGCAGGGCTGGTAGGGCTGGGTAAAATCGCGCGCGATCAGCACCTGCCCGCGATTCTCAAGATCGACGGCATCGACCTGGTCGCCGTCGCCAGCCGCAACGCGCAGGGGGAAGGGGTGCATAATTACCCCGACCTGGGCGCGATGCTGGCGGGCGAACCGGACCTCGACGCCGTCATCCTGTGCCAGCCGCCGCAGGTCCGCTATCATGCCGCGCGCCAGGCGCTGCTGGCGGGCAAGCATGTGTTTCTGGAAAAGCCGCCGGGCGCGACCGTGTCCGAAGTGGAGGCGCTAACGGCCCTCGCCAAGGCGCAGGGCGTCACCCTCTACGCCAGCTGGCACAGCCGCTACGCCGCCGCCGTGGCGCAGGCGAAAGCCTGGATCGCAGAGCGCAAGGTCGAGCGGATCGACATTCAGTGGCGCGAGGATGTCCGTCACTGGCATCCGGGTCAGCCCTGGATCTGGGAAGCGGGCGGCTTCGGCGTGTTCGATCCAGGCATCAACGCCCTGTCGATCCTGACCGAGATCGTGGCCGAGCCGATCACCGTGCTGTCGGCCGAACTGGAAGTTCCGTCCAACAAGCAGGCGCCGATCGGCGCGACGCTCCAGATGGCGACGGCATCGGGCGCGGCGATCGACACCGTGTTCGACTGGCGCCAGACTGGGCCGCAGACTTGGGACATCGCGGTCGAGACGGACAAGGGCAGCCTGCTTCTGTCCGAAGGCGGCAACACGCTGCGTCTGGACGGCGAAGTGCAGATGAAGGCCCCGGACGAGGAATATCCGGCCATGTACCGCCGTTTCGTGCGCCTGGTGGCGGACAAGGCCATCGATGCAGACACCGCGCCGCTACGGCTGGTGGCGGACGCCTTCCTTTGCGGACGGCATTGCCCTACGGCAGCATTTGAGGACTGACATATAGGGGAGCGGGGATTTGGGTAGCGGGCGCAAGATCGGATCGGAGGAAGGCGTGCTGCGCATCCATCAGACGATCGCCCGCAACCTGGGCACCGCGATCCTGACGGGCAAGCACCGCCCAGGCGAATTGTTCGAAGGCGAGATCGAGGCGTCGGAGCGCCTGGGCGTCTCGCGTACCGCCTATCGCGAGGCTGTGCGCATCCTGATCGCCAAGGGGATGCTGGAAAGCCGCCCCAAGGCAGGCACCCGCGTCCTGCCGCGCAACCGCTGGAACGTGCTGGACCCCGAAATGCTCGCCTGGATGTTCGCGGGCGAACCGGACGCGAATTTCATCCGCGACCTGTTCGAATTGCGCGGCGTGATCGAACCGGCCGCCGCCGAATTCGCCGCCCGTCGCCGCACCGACGATCAGATCGCAACGATGGAGACGGCGCTGGCGGAGATGGGCCGCTTTGGCCTGTCGACGCCCGACGGCCGCGCCGCGGACCAGCGTTTCCACCACGCCATCCTGGCCGCCACCCATAATGATGCGCTGGAGGCGCTGGCCAGTTCGGTCGGCGCGGCGGTCAGCTGGACCACGACCTTCAAGCATCGCAAGAAGCTGTTGCCCCGCGATCCCCTGCCCGACCATCGCGCCGTGTTTCAGGCGATCGCCGCCCGCGACACCGCCGCTGCGCGCACGACCATGGCGGAATTGCTACGCCTGGCGCTGGCCGACATGGATATCGCGCTGGCGGAGCCTGGCGGGTAACACGCCGCTTCCCTCCGTTCGGGCTGAGCGAAGTCGAAGCCCATCACTGAGCGAAGGCGAAGTAACCTCCCTACGGTCGGTCGAACCCTTCGACTTCGCTCAGGGCGAACGGAGTGTAAGCGCTCACCCCAGAATGAAATTCACCCCCGCCCGCGCATGAATGCTGGTGCAATCATAGATCGGCAGGACGTTGGCCTTCACGTCCACGATCAGCTCCAATTCGGTGCAGGCCAGCACCACCGCCTGCACATCCTCCTTGGCGATATCGGTCAGTTCCGATTTCATATAGCGTTCGGATTCCTTGTTGACCTTGCCCACGGTCAGTTCGTCATAGACGATCCGGTCGATCCGCTCGGCCAGTTCCATGTCGGCGGGCAGCAGCGAAATGCCGTGACCGACCAGCCGCTGGCGATAGAATTTCTCGGTCATCACGTTGCGCGTGCCGATCAGCGCCGCTCGTTCAATGCCGTCCGCCTTCATCGTCTTGCCCACGATGTCGGCGATATGCAGGATGGGGATGCCGACCGCCGCCTGTACCCGGTCGTAAACGCGATGCATCGAATTGGCGCAGATTAATAGTGCACCTGCGCCGCCCTGCTCCAGCCGTTGGGCCGCGCCGATCAACTGGGCCGACGCGCAATCCCAGTCGTTTTCCGTGGCGCAACGCGCGACTTCGGCAAAATCCAGGCTCTCGATCAGTAGCGGCGCGCTATGCTGCCCACCCAGCGCGCGATGCACCGCCTGGTTGATGATCGCATAATAGCGCGCGGTGGAGGTCCAGCTAAGACCGCCGATCAGGCCAAGTTTGTGCATGCAAGTCTCCGCTGCGGGAATGAATTGTCCGTAGGGTTAGGGTAAGCCCGCCCCGCTGGGCAAGGCTCTTGATGCGATCCGCCGCGCGCGCCATGCCAGGCGCAGCCCGGCGACGCCCGCCATGCCGCCGCCCATGACCATCGCGCTGTTGCCGATCGCAAAGCCCAGCATCGCCGCCGCGAAGCCCGCGCCGCTGCCGATCAGGGCAAGTCCGCCCGGCCGGCGACCGATCGCCAGGGCCAGCGCGCCCGCCAGCGTCATCGCGCCCAAAGCAAAGCCGACCGTCAGCAACGCGCCATCGTCGGCGGTCAGGCCGAACGCGCCGGGATTGCGCCACAGGGTCGCAGCCATGGCCATTGCCGCCACGCCCAGCAGGCCATGCCCCGCGACCATAAGCCAGGGCAAGGCCGCGACCGCGCTACGCCGCGCCAATAGCAGCCCGATGCTGCCGCCGATCACGACCGCGCTGACCATTTCCGGCAGGTTAACGACATCATGGCTGTAGACCGCCGCCGCCGACGCGGTCACGATGCCCGCCATCGTCCAGCGATTGCCGCGGCGGCCGGTGCGCAACCATAGTCCCAGGAACAGCAATAGGCCGGAGAGGAGATAGGCGCCCGCGACCACGGGCGACGGATCGATGCCGTCCAGTTGCACGCCCAGCCAAGCTGCGCCGACAGGGGGGATCATGCGTCCGCCCCGTCATCGCCGTCACCATCCGGCGACACGCGGCGTTCGGGCACCCCCAACAGCAGGACGCTCGCGACGCTGGCGCATAGCAGGGCGATCAGGGCGATGTAGCGCGCCGTCGCGCTGCCCGCTTCGGCGGCGGCGATCAGGGTACCGACAAGCAGGATGGCGGCCATGCCGCCAACCCCCGACTGCCAAGCCGAACGATCGGATTCAGCCCGCGGCCGGGCGACCACATAGCCGCCCGCACAAGCAGCCAGGAACAGGGGTAGCAACGCCAGCGCGCCCATCATGCGCACGCGCCTGTCGCCACGCCCTGCGGCAAGCGGCTCAGGAAATCAGCAGCACCACCAGCGCGGCGACCGCGACGCTGACGATCGTGCCCCATTTGACGAAGCCGACGAAGCTTCCGTAAGTTTCTGTCGCGGCCTTCATATTGCTGTCCGACGCCATATCCTGTCCCCTTGTCCTGACGATGTTGGTCCACCTCTTATCGCCTGGGGGCCGCACCCTCAACCCGCCGCCTTCAAGAAAATGCTTTCCGGTTAAGCCCGCCTTTACCCCCTGCGCTTACCATCGTCCCTGGGTTGCATATGAGGGGTTTTGATGGCGCGCGACGGCGTACCGATGCTGATGCTGATCGACGACGAACCGGCGCAGCGACGCCTGGTGTCGGCGCTGGGGGCGCGTGCGGGTTGGCGCACCATCTTCGCCGCCGACGGCGAAACCGCCATTGCGACGCTGGGCACGCAGGACGGGATGCAGCTTGATGCCATCATACTCGACCAATGGAGCCCCGACTATGAACCGTCGGGCCTGATCCGCGAGATTCGCAGCCGTCGCCCTGCGCTGCCGATCCTGATCCTGACCGCGCATAACAATGTCGCCATCGCCGTGGAGGCGATGCGCGCGGGTGCCACCGATTATCTGTCCAAGCCAATCGCCCCCGAACGGCTGCTGGCCGCTTTGAACGCCACGCTGGCCGAAGGCGCGGCCGCGGGCGAACTACGCCCGCTCACCGAAAAAATCACCGCCCCCCTCTCCTTCGAGGATGTGGTCGGCTCCGCCCCGCAATTCCGCGCCGCGCTGGCCATCGCGGCCAAGGCTGCCCGCGCCCGCGTCCCCGTGCTGATCGAGGGCGAAAGCGGCGTCGGCAAGGATGTCATCGCCAGAGCCATCCACGCCGCCTCCCCGCGCCACAAACAGGCGATGGTCACTGTCAATTGCGGTGCCATTCCCGCCAACCTCGTCGAATCGGAGCTGTTCGGCCATGAACGCGGCGCCTTTACCGGCGCGTTCGACCGGCATGTCGGTAAATTCGCCAGCGCGGACATGGGCACGCTCTTTCTGGACGAAGTCAGCGAAATGCCATTGGACGCGCAGGTCAAGCTGCTGCGCGTATTGCAGGACGGCGAAGTCCAGCCGATCGGCGCGCGCAGACCCGTCCATGTCGACGTCCGCGTCATCGCCGCCACCAACAAGCGGCTAATCGAAGAGGTGGAAGCCGGTAATTTCCGCGAGGATCTCTATTACCGCCTCAACGTCGTCCAGTTGACCGTGCCGCCCTTGCGCGAACGCATGGGCGACATTCCCGCGCTCTGCCGCCACCTGCTCGCCCGCATTGCTACCCAGCCGGGGCTGCGCGGCCTGGGCGTCACCGACGATGCGCTGGCGCTGCTGATGCAACATGGCTGGCCGGGCAATGTCCGCCAGCTTCAAAACGCCCTTTTCCGCGCCGCGGTACTGTGCGAGGGCGACGCCCTGACGCCGCAGGATTTCCCGCAGATCGCCTCGCAGATACAGGCAGGCGGCACCATATTGTCGCTGCGCCCGCGCGCCGCCAGCCAGCCGCATCGCGACGGCGCGGGCATCACCCTGTTCGAAGGCGACGGGCATGTCCGCCAGCTGGCGGAGATAGAGGCCGACGTCATCCGCCTCGCCATCGGCCATTATCGCGGGCGCATGACGGAAGTCGCCCGGCGGCTGGGCATCGGCCGCTCGACGCTCTACCGCAAGCTGGCCGAACTGGGCATCGACAGCGCGGCCTGAACCGCCGATAAGAACGGATAAGTGACGCGGCCGACCTGCGCCGTTGAATTATCCGCGCGCCTATGCTTTGGATTGCGGCATGAAACATGTTGCTCTCGCCGCCTGCCTTCCCGTCCTCCTGCTCGCCGCCTGCGGCCGGTCCGAACCGGTCGCCGACATGCCGACCCAGGAGGAGCTTGCCGCCGCCGCCAACGCCGCGGCGGCCACCGCCCTTGCCAATGCCGCGGCGGAGGATACGGACAGCCGCAATTATGTGAACCAGGCGCGTGGCTTTTCCATCACCTTCCCCGAAGGCTGGACCGTCGACAAGGCAGCCGGGACCGCCGATGGCGCGGTCTATCAAGACCCCGGCGCTGGCGCGGACGTTCGCGTGTTCTGGCAGAAGAACGACAATGACCAGACGCTCCAGCAGATCGTCGAGGCGGTCAACGACAGCGCCGAAGGCGTGGACGGCGATTTCGTCGGCGAGAATGAATATCGCGGCACCGCCAATGACGGCGAAGGCAATAATGTCGCCATCCGCCTGCTCAAGCAGCCCGACGGCGCGATCGTGACCGCCACCTTCGTCTACCCCGAAATGCTGAGCGAACAATATCAGGGCATCGCCGAACAGACGCTGGCCAGCCTGCGCAGCTTCGCGGCGAAGGGCGCGGCGACGCCTGCACCTGCACCTGCACCTGCACCTGCGGCCGTGCCCGCACCGGCGGCTAACCCTAACTGATGCTGCGCCGCTTCTTTTCGATATTTTTGGAGCGTGATGACATCGATCTGGCCCACCCCCCGTTCGTGCTGAGTAGGGGCTGAGCTTGTCGAAGACCCGTATCGAAGCATCAGGCATAGCCCATGATCCTTCGATACGCCATTTCGACTTCGCTCAATGCCTGTCCTGAGCGCCGGCCTTGGCAGGCAGTCGAAGGGGCTACTCAGGACGAACGGATCAAAGTAAGGTCATGCGCCGCTAACTAAACCGCGCTCAACCCCGCATCCGCCAGTCCGCGCCACAGGTGCAGCGCCTGCACGCTTTCGCGGACGTCATGCACCCGCACCATCTGCGCGCCCAGTTGCGCCGCGCGGAAAGCGAGCGCGACCGATCCGCCCAGGCGGTCCGCCGCGGGCGCCTCGTTCGATAGCGCGCCGATCAGCCGCTTGCGGCTCCCCGCGAACAGCAGCGGGACGCCAAGCGCCTGGAAAGTCGCCAGGCCGTTCACCAGCGCCAAATTGTCGGCCAGGCTCTTGCCGAAGCCCAGCCCCGGATCGACCATAATCCGGTCGCGCGCGATCCCGGCCGCCTCGCAGGCCGCGATCCGCGCTTCCAGATGGTCGAACACATCGGCGACCACATCGCCATAGCCATTCGGATTCTCGTGCGGGTCATCCCCGGCCGATGGCGCGTGCATGAGGATCACCGGGCATCCCGCGCGCGCCACGACCTCCAGGCTGCGCGGATCATGCGCCAGCGCGCTGACGTCGTTGACGATTCGCGCGCCCGCCGCCAGCGCCGCCTCCATCACGCCCGCCTTGCGCGTGTCGACCGACACCGACACGCCAGCCGCGGCCAGCCGCTCGATCACCGGGGCGATGCGGGCGATTTCGTCTCCTTCCCACACCTTCGCCGCACGCGGCCGGGTCGATTCCCCGCCCACGTCGATCAACGCCGCCCCCGCCGCTGCCATCGCGAAACCCGCGTCGGCCGCCGCCTGCGGATCACTTATATGCTTGCCGCCATCGGAGAAACTGTCGGGCGTGACGTTCAATATCGCCATCACCTGCGGCGCGTCGAAGCGGATCGTCCGGTCGCCTAGTGTTAGCGGCGCACGGATCGCCGAGATATGCGCCGCCAGCCGCCGCGCCCGGTCCGCCAGCGGATCGGGCAAGGTGGCGATCGCAGCATCGAACTCCGTGACCGGCACCACGACGCGTGCGATCCGCCGCGCGCCGTCGAGGGCGCTCAGTTCATAACCCTGGAACCAGATCAGCCCATTGCCCATCCGCGCCGCCGACCCGTCCGGCAACCCGATCGGCGTAGGCACGAACCAGGTGGGCTTCAGGTAGAGGCGGGCGTGGGGGGGGATGTTGGGCAATGACATATCAACTCCGTTCGCCATGAGCCTGTCGAAGCCTGTCCTGAGCTTCGCCGAAGGGGGCTGTTCTCTCTTGCAGAAAAGAAAAGGGCTTCGACAGGCTCAGCCCGAACGGAATTGGGTGGTGTGTTTCAAGGCTCATTGGCCAGCAAATAGGTCTGCCGCAGCGTGTCGATCGGCTGCAATTTGCCCTCCACCTCGACATGCCAGAAGGTCCAGCCGTTGCAGCTTGGCGCATTTTGCAGGGTCGCGCCCATCTTGTGGATCGACCCGGTATCGGTCCCCACGAGCAGCGATCCGTCCGCCCGCACCTCCGCCTGCCAGCGGCGCTTGGCATCGCGCAATATCACGCCGGGCGTCAGATAGCCCGTCTCGACCAGCGTGCCGAACGCCACCTTGGGCTGCTGACGCGCGGTCTGCATGATGGTCAGCGCGCTTTCGTCCAGCGGCAGCGCCGCCTCGATCCGCTCCAGCGCGACCTCGATATAATCATCTTCGCGCTCGATGCCGATCCATTTGCGGCCCAGCCGCTTGGCGACCGCGCCGGTGGTGCCGGTGCCGAAAAAGGGGTCGAGCACGACATCGCCCGGCTTGGTGCAGGCCAGCATCACGCGATAGAGCAGCGCCTCGGGCTTCTGCGTCGGATGCGCCTTCGTGCCGTTGCGCTTCAGCCGCTCCTGCCCGCCACAGATCGGCAGCACCCAGTCGGAGCGCATTTGCAACTCGTCATTGAGCGTCTTCATCGCCTTGTAGTTGAACGTATATCTAGCGTCTTCGCCCTGGCTCGCCCAGATCAGCGTCTCATGCGCGTTCGTAAAGCGCGTGCCCTTGAAATTGGGCATGGGGTTGGATTTGCGCCAGATGATGTCGTTGAGGATCCAGAAGCCCTCGTCCTGCAACGCGGTGCCGACGCGGAAGATATTATGATAGCTGCCGATGACCCAGATCGATCCGTTGGGCTTCAATATCCGGCGCGCCTCGCGCAGCCACGCCTTTGTGAAGCGGTCATAGCTGCCTAGGGTATCGAACTTGTCCCAGTCATTGTCGACCGCATCGACACGTCCGCCTTCGGGCCGGAACAGGTCGCCACCCAGTTGCAGGTTGTAGGGCGGATCGGCGAAGATCATGTCGATGCAATTGTCGGGCAGCTTGGCCATTTCCGCAATGCAATCGCCCCGCAGCAAGGTGTCGGTGGCGATATGAGCCCCCTCGACCACGATCGGCCGTGCCGCTTTCTTCCGCCGCGGCGCCGCGACGCGCTCCATCACACCCATATGCAAATGCCCCCGAATTCGTTCTGAGGCCCAGCGATGAGTCCTCGGGAGTCCGCCGTCAAGATCAGCAGCTTATCACAGGGCCTTCAGGAAATGGTTAACGCGGCCGGGAACGAAGCGTGACCCACAATATATAGAGTCATGCGACTCGCGCCAGACTCCATATCGGGCGGTGTTACTCAAAAGACTCTATCCCCCACCCCGCCGAACTTTTTTTGGTTAACGCCGGTTCAGGGTGGATTTGCGGGCAGAAACTTGACCAATACATAACCCTATGATTATGGGTTAACCATGATGATTGATTCACGAAGCGCAGAGCGCGACGACGCAACCGATGCCTTGTTCAAGGCACTGTCCGACGGCACCCGCCGCGCCCTGCTGGAAGCGCTGGTGCGCGATGGCGAACAGAATGTGCAGGCGCTGACCCAGCAATCGGGCGTATCGCAGCCGATGGTGTCGCGCCACATGGCCAAGCTCAAACGTGCCGGCCTCGTGACCGCCCGCCGCACCGGCCGCGAAACCTGGTACGCCGCGCGGGTGAAGGGGCTGGCGCCAGTGATCGGCTGGATGGCCGTCCACGGCGCGCTCTGGTCGCAGCGCTTTTCGGCGCTGGAGGGGTTGGGTGAGTGATGGAGGGGATGGCGGATTACGAGCAGAAGCGGGCTTTCTTACTCCCCTCCCTTCCAAGGGAGGGGCTGGGGGTGGGTGCGTCGCGATAGCGGCGCTCCGCCGTCGAAAGGGCAGGAGTTCGCTTCGCTCACTACCCACCCCAACCCCTCCTTGGAAGGGAGGGACTAATGGCAGCTATCCACCCATTTCGCCCCTCCCGACAAGACAGGATAGGAGGGGCTTGCGCCACCCTATCGGCAATAACCCTCCTGCCCCGCGATCACGATCAGGCAGTCCTGCTTGCCGGCCAGATATTTGAACCCCGTTCCATCGCCACTGCCCGGCCGGATCGCCAGATCCTTGCCGTCGCGCACGAAGCGGATCGTCGTGCCTTCGGCGATGCCGCTGTAATCGCCCTGCCGATCGAGATTATCCTTGTTGGTCAGCGCATAATGGCCGGGCTTCCCGTCGGGCGAAGGCTGGATGTCGAGGAACAGCCCCTCTGGCCCGGTCCAGCGTCCGACCCAATCATCGGTCGGCAGGCGCGCATCGGCCGCCTGGGCATTGGCCGGCACCGTGTCCATATCCTCAATCGTCTCGACCGCAGCGACATTGGCGGCATTATTTGCGACCGCGACATTGTCGTCGCTCTTGGCGCAGCCGGCCAGCATCAGAGGCAGTAGCAGCAGGGGGGAAAGGGCGCGCATCATCCGTCAGTCTCCTTTATGTTGCAGGAAGAACCAACCGGGCCGCCGGTTCGATCCCTCTCCCAAGACGCCATCTTGCCAGCCGCACCGTCAGCGCGCAAAGGATGGCGCGGGGGGAATGGACGTGAACGACAAGAGGGATAATGGGATGGGCAAGGCGCGACCCAGGGCGCGATTTGTTCGGGAAACGGCGGATGTGCGGCGTCAGGCGCTGATCGAGGCGACGGCCCGCTGCCTCGCCGAAAAGGGCGTGGGCGGCACGTCGGTCCGCGCGATCTGCGCCCATGCCGGCGTATCATCGGGGCTGCTGACCCATTATTTCGACGGCGTCGATGCGCTGATCCTGGCCACCTATGCCGAAGTCGGCGCGAAAGTCTCCGCCGCGCTCGACGCCGCGATGGAGGCGGCGGGGGATGATCCGCGCGACCGGCTGCGCGCCTGCCTTCAGGCCAATTTCCTGCCGCCGGTGCTCGATCCCGATCTGCTCGCCACCTGGATCGCCTTTTGGAGCCTGGTCAAGTCCGACCCCAAGATCGCCGCGGTCCATGCGGCCGTCTATGGCGGCGCGCGGGCGCAGCTCGAAACGCTGCTGCGCGCCGCTGCCCCGGCAATGCACGACGCAAGGATACGGGTCGCCGCGATCAGCCTGACCGCGCTGGTCGATGGGCTCTGGCTCGAACTCTGCCTCGACCGATCGACCTTCTCGCCCGAAGAGGCGCAGGCCATGGTCGAAGATGCGATGTTGCAGGTGCTGGCCGGCGCATAAATAGATTGTCGCGTGAAGATAGGCGAAGCGATCGATCAGTCCGACGGGCTGTGATCGTTTTTCTCACTTAGGCCATCTCAGAAAACCAATTTCCCCCGCCCCGACCGCATCCCTACATGGGTGTTCGCAACTGCAACATTCAATGTGAGGATTCGGAAAGCCTATGGCTCTCATCAACACCACCATCAAGCCGTTCTCCGCGACCGCCTACAAGCAGGGCAAGTTCGTCGATGTGACTGACGCTGACGTGACGGGCAAATGGGCGGTCTTCTTCTTCTACCCGGCCGACTTCACCTTCGTCTGCCCGACCGAACTGGAAGACCTGGCGGACATCTATCCGACCCTGCAGAAGATGGGCGTGGAAGTCTATTCGGTGTCCACCGACACCCATTTCAGCCACAAGGCCTGGCACGACACCTCGCCCGCGATCGGCAAGATCAACTATTACATGCTGGGCGACCAGTCGGGCCAGATCACCAATAATTTCGACGTGATGCGTCCGGGCGTTGGCCTGGCCGACCGCGCGACCTTCCTGGTCGATCCCGAAGGCGTGATCCAGTTCATGGAAATCACTTCGGAAGGCGTCGGCCGCAACGCGACCGAACTGCTGCGCAAGGTCAAGGCTGCGCAATATGTCGCCGCCAACCCCGGTGAAGTTTGCCCCGCCAAGTGGGAAGAAGGCGAAGCCACCCTTGCACCGTCGCTCGACCTGGTCGGCAAGATCTAACCATAGGCCTGGCCGCGTACAGGCCCGCCGGGTTCCGCCAACAGGTG
Organism: Pseudomonadota bacterium; assembly: GCA_040389985.1. Taxonomy (GTDB): domain Bacteria; phylum Pseudomonadota; class Alphaproteobacteria; order Sphingomonadales; family Sphingomonadaceae; genus Sphingobium. The sequence continues at coordinate 116,759 of JAZJZH010000007.1, read as the reverse complement.
CGGAACCCGGCGGGTCAGGCCACCCCTTACACAGACAAACCATATTTCATCCGGGGCCTTAGGGTCGCACCATCCCCGGCGGCGGGCCGTCTTGCGCCTATCCTTTCCTCTCCCCTTGGACAGGGCAAGGCGGCCCGCTCTCTTCACGCAACGGAGCCAGAACGATGTTGGACGCAAATCTCAAAGGACAGCTCAAGGGCTATCTGGCGAACATCACCCAGCCGATCGAGCTGGTGGCGTCGCTGGATGATGGCGCAAAGTCGCGCGAACTGGGCGAACTGTTAAATGACATTGCCGCCTTGTCGGACAAGGTGACGGTTGTCGCCGGCGTAGATCAGCGTACCCCCAGCTTCATGATCCGCCGCGTGGGCACCGACATCGGCGTGCGCTTCGCAGGCCTGCCGATGGGCCATGAATTTACATCGCTGGTGCTTGCCCTGCTCCAGGTCGGCGGCCATCCGTCGAAGGCGGCGCAGGATCTGATCCAGCAGATCAAGGATATCGACGGCGATTTCGCGTTCGAAACCTATTTCTCGCTCTCCTGCCAGAACTGCCCCGACGTGGTGCAGGCGCTGAACCTGATGAGCGTCCTCAATCCGCGCATCAGCCATGTCGCCATCGATGGCGCACTGTTCAAGGACGAGGTGGACAGCCGCAAGGTGATGGCCGTGCCCACCATTTTCCTGAACGGCGAACCCTTCGCCAGCGGCCGCATGGAACTGGAACAGATCGTCGCGAAGATCGACAGCGGCGCGGCCATCCGCGCGGCCGAGAAGATCAAAGCACAAGAGCCGTTCGAAGTGCTGATTGTCGGCGGCGGCCCCGCCGGCGCGGCGGCCGCCATCTATGCGGCGCGCAAGGGCATTCGCACCGGCGTCGCGGCCGAACGCTTCGGTGGTCAGGTGCTCGACACCATGGATATCGAGAATTTCATCTCCGTGTCGCGCACCGAAGGGCCAAAGCTGGCGAGCGCGCTCGAAGCCCACGTCAAGGATTATGACGTCGAGATCATGAACCTACAAAAGGCGGCGAAGCTGATCCCGGCCAAGACCGAGGGCGGCTATCACGAAGTCGTGCTGGAAAACGGCGCATCGCTGAAGGGCCGCACGGTCATCCTCTCCACCGGCGCGCGCTGGCGGCAGATGGGCGTGCCGGGCGAGGACGAATATCGCAACAAGGGCGTCGCCTATTGCCCGCATTGCGACGGTCCGCTCTACAAGGGCAAGCGCGTGGCGGTGATCGGCGGCGGCAATAGCGGCGTCGAAGCGGCCATCGACCTGGCCGGCATCGTCGCCCATGTGACGCTGATCGAGTTCGACAGCCAGTTGCGCGCCGACGCAGTGTTGCAGCGCAAGCTGGCCAGCCTGCCCAACGTCAAGATCATCACCTCGGCCCTCACGACCAAGGTGGACGGCAATGGCGAACGGGTCACGGGTCTGTCCTACAAAGACCGCAACAGCGGCATCGAACATGATGTCGAACTGGAGGGTATTTTCGTCCAGATCGGCTTGGTGCCGAACACCGAATGGCTCAAGGACGCGATCGCCCTGTCGCCGCGTGGCGAGATCGAGATCGACGCGCGCGGCGAAACCAGCCAGCCGGGCATCTTTGCGGCGGGCGATTGCACCACGGTTCCCTACAAGCAGATCGTGATCGCGATGGGCGCGGGATCGACGGCGGGCTTGTCCGCCTTCGATTACCTCATCCGCCTGCCCGCCAGCGAAGAGGCGGCGCAAGCCGCATAAGCATAACCCTGAGCGGGGTTTTACGCGAAAGGTCGATCCGGCGACGGGTCGGCCTTTTTGCGCATCAGCGGCGCGGTTTCAGGTAGCGTCACCAACACCGGCAGCACGCACAACGCCACCAGCGCTATCATCGCCCCCGGCGCAGGCGCCCAGCCGCTGCGTTCTATCAGCCAGTGCGCCAGCCATGGCGTCAGACCGCCGAACAGGGCCGTCGCGCTGGTCGCGCCGAACGCCAGGCCGCTTAGCCGCCCCTCGCCGGGAAACTGCTCGGCCGTGGCGACAGCGCCGACCGCACTCACCGCCCCGCCCAGGCACGCCAGCACCACCGCGCCGGCCAGCGCCACGCCGAACCCGCCCTGCATCAGCAGGAACATCGCCATCGGCAAGACCATGCCCGCCAGCGCCAGGGCCACCAGCACCGGCCGTCGCCCGACCCGGTCGGTCAGCCATCCGATCATCGGCGTGACCAGTATCACCGCCAGCGCGGCGAGCGTAGACAGCCACAGCGCGTCCGCCTCCCCTGTCGTCCCCATGGCGGCCAGGAAACTCGGCACATAGGTAACGCCGACATAATAGGTGATCGATCCCAGCGCCGAAATCGCAAAGCCCCGGCCGATCGCCGCGCGATGATGGGTCAGGCTGTGCCGCAGCGGATTTTTCGGCGTGGTCGCCTGCGCCTGTTGCCGCAGGAAATCGGGCGATTCCTCCATGGTCGATCGCGCCAGCAGGATCACGCCCGCCAATGCCGCCCCCACCAGAAAGGGTATCCGCCACCCCCAGTCGGTCAGGCTCTGCGTGTCCAGCGAGGCGACGGTGATCGCCGACACCCCCGCGGCCAGCAGCGCGCCCACCTCGCTCGCCGCCGACGCCAGCGACGTCACGAACCCGCGCCGCTCAGCCCGCGCGCCCTCCAGCAGATAGGCGACGACGCCGGTATATTCGCCGCCGACGGAGAAGGCCATGATACAGCGCAGCCCGATCATCAGCCACCCCGCCAGCGGCCCCACCTGCGCGTGCGTCGGCAGCATCGCGGTCGCCAGCATCGCCGCCGTCATCATCCCCATCGACAGCAGCATCGTCACCCGCCGCCCATAGCGATCGCCGATATGCCCAAACACGATCGCGCCCACCGGCCGCATCAGATAAGCGAGCGCAAACCCCGCCAGCGCATCCCCCAACCCCACCGCCCCGCCACCGAAAAAGGTGCGCGACAGCACCGTGGCGAAATAGAGATAAAGCGTGAAATCATACCATTCGACGATGGTGGAAAGCGCCGCGACGACCAGCGATCGGTTGGGCAGCGGCCGTGCGGGCAAACGATCAACCTCCATCAGCCCGCCTTCCTTGCTGCCGAACGATCATAACTGCCCCCATCCTTCCCGCATGGGAAGAGGCACGCGGGAAGCCCATCCTGAAGCCACAACGCCCAGCCCGACAATCCGTCCCCGTGGCGAGAACTGCGATGGCCGGGATGGGTGGGAAGTGGAAGATCTGCTTTTCGTCATAGCCCTCTCCCGCGAAAGCGGGAGAGGGTGAGGCTATGGCCACTTCTGGTAGCTCCAAGACATTCCGCCCAATTCATACCAAGCTAAAAGCCGGCACCCCGTTCGTCAGATAATCGGTGAGGAAGAGCGCGTGCTACCGACGATCCCAACCCCTGAAAATCGCAGGGTCGATTTCCAGCCTCGGCACCCCATCCCCGCCTTCACGCGCCGGCGGCAACGCCATCCGCTCGCTCCGCCCCTCCCCGAACGTCACGACCTTGCTCCCCGGATCGCTCAGCACCAGCGCGTCATATTGCAGCGCCGCGGTCAGGCGCGCCTGCGTCACCTCCACCAACGTCCCCATCTTCGTCAGTGCGAACAGGTCGCGCGCAAAGGCATAGGGCAGGCGGATGCAGCCATGGCTGGCCGGATAGCCCGGATTATGCCCGGCATGGAGCGCGATCCCGTCCCAGGTCAGCCGCTGCATATAGGGCATGGGCGCATTGCTGTAGAGGTTGGAGCGGTGCCATTGCCGCTTCTGGAGGATCGGAAAATCGCCGGTCGGGGTGCGATGCCCCTTCATCCCCGTCGATACGCTGGCCAGCCCGATCAGTTGGTCGCCGCTATAGACATGGATCTTCTGCTTTTCGATGCTGATGACCATGTAGATCGGCCCATCCCACGGCCCCTGCCTCAGCCAGCGATAGCCGCCCGGCGCCAGTTGCTGCGCACCGTTCAGGGATTGCGCCGGCGCGGTGGCAGGCATGATCAGCGCCCATGCGCCAGCCAGGATGAAGGGGCGCAGCAGGGACAGGCGTAGGCGGACGGCAGGCATAAGCGTTTCTTAACCATGATCTTCGCCAACGCCAGCCTGCTGTTGCGCGGGCGTAGGCCGCGATCCCATGATGGGACAAGAACCGCATCAAAGCATCGCGTCGTCCATTCGAGACAACTGCTCGCAACAAAATGACCCGCCAGCCACAGCGGACACGCCAAAAGCGCGACAAGGGGGCACAAGAGGAATAATATGTTTCACACCCCCGCCCGCCCCTGTAGAGGGGCCGCGACTATCTTCTGAAGGACTCTGCGCAATGCCCGCCTACCGCTCCCGCACCACCACCCACGGCCGCAACATGGCGGGCGCGCGCGGCCTTTGGCGCGCGACGGGCATGAAGGACGAGGATTTCGGCAAGCCGATCATCGCCATCGCCAACAGCTTCACCCAGTTCGTGCCGGGTCATGTGCACCTCAAGGATCTGGGCCAACTGGTCGCTCGCGAGATCGAGGCGGCGGGCGGCGTCGCCAAGGAATTCAACACGATCGCGGTCGATGACGGCATCGCCATGGGCCATGGCGGGATGCTCTATTCGCTGCCCAGCCGCGATCTAATCGCCGACAGCGTCGAATATATGGTCAACGCCCATTGCGCCGACGCGATCGTCTGCATCTCCAATTGCGACAAGATCACGCCAGGCATGTTGATGGCCGCGATGCGCCTCAACATCCCCGTCGTCTTCGTGTCGGGCGGGCCGATGGAAGCGGGCAAGGTCGTACTGCGCGGCAAGAAGGTCGCGCTGGACCTGGTCGACGCCATGGTCGTGGCCGCCGACGAAAGCTATACCGACGAGGAAGTGGCGACGATCGAGCGCTCCGCCTGCCCCACCTGCGGATCATGTTCGGGCATGTTCACCGCCAATTCGATGAATTGCCTGACCGAAGCGCTGGGCCTGTCGCTGCCGGGCAATGGATCGACGCTGGCGACCCATGCCGACCGCGAGCGCCTGTTCCGTGAAGCGGGCCATGTCATCGTGGATATCACCAAGCGCTATTATGAGCAGGACGACACCAGCGTCCTGCCGCGCAATATCGCCAATTTCGCGGCGTTCGAAAACGCCATGAGCCTGGACATCGCCATGGGCGGTTCGTCCAATACGGTGCTGCATCTGCTCGCCGCCGCCTATGAAGGCGGGATCGATTTCACCATGGCCGACATAGACCGGCTGTCGCGCCGCGTGCCGTGCCTGTGCAAGGTCGCGCCCGCCAAGAGCGACGTGCATATGGAGGATGTCCACCGCGCGGGCGGCATCATGGCGATATTGGGCGAACTGGAACGCGCGGGCCTGATCGATTCCAGCCTGCCGACGGTCCATGCGCCGACCATGGCCGCCGCACTTGCGCGCTGGGACATCGGCCGCACCAATAGCGAGGAAGTGCGCAACTTCTACCGCGCGGCGCCCGGCGGCGTGCCGACCCAGACCGCGTTCAGCCAGTCGGAGCGCTGGGAGGAACTGGACACCGACCGTGAGAATGGCGTCATCCGGTCGGCCGAACATGCCTTCTCCAAGGATGGCGGGCTGGCCGTCCTGTTCGGCAATCTCGCGCCCGAAGGCTGCATCGTCAAGACGGCGGGCGTGGACGAAAGCATCCTCGTCTTCCACGGCACCGCGCGCGTCTATGAGAGCCAGGACGCGGCGGTCGCGGGCATATTGGGCAACGAGGTCAAGGAAAAGGACGTCGTCGTCATCCGCTATGAAGGGCCTAAGGGTGGTCCCGGCATGCAGGAAATGCTCTATCCCACCAGCTATCTGAAGTCGAAGGGACTGGGCAAGGCTTGCGCGCTCATCACCGACGGGCGTTTTTCCGGCGGCACGTCGGGCCTGTCGATCGGCCATGTCTCGCCCGAAGCGGCCGAAGGCGGCCTGATCGCCCTCGTCCAGACCGGCGACCCGATCGTCATCGACATCCCCGCCCGCGTCATCAAGGTCGACCTGGACGATGCGCTGCTGGCCGAACGCCGCGCCGAAATGGAAGCGCGCGGGGCCAAGGCGTGGAAGCCCTTCGGCCGCAAGCGCGAAGTGTCACCTGCGCTGCGCGCCTATGCCGCGATGACCACCAACGCCGCCAAGGGTGCGGTGCGCGACGTCAGCCAGATCGAACGCTGATCCAAGTCGCCCGGTCCGTCGCTGCGACAGGCGCGACGGACCGAACCGTCACAAGCCGTTAAACGTGGCAAATATGAAGGAAAATGGTGCCGCTTACAGGACTCGAACCTGTGACCCCCGCATTACGAATGCGATGCTCTACCAACTGAGCTAAAGCGGCGTCCGGGCGGGCAGATAACAGCGGACGGGGCGAAGGACAAGCGGACATTTCCCGCCCCTGCCCCTTTTTTCGGGCCACGCCGCTTCCGCCTCCTCCCGCCCGATCACTACCGGCCTGTTTACAGGAAATTTACCATCCCATGCCACTGTCGAGTCTCGGAATAGTATTTTGACCTGAGGTAGGACGATCGGATGGACACTCTGCGGGGGCATGATGCCGCCAATGACGAGGACGATTTCGACTATGCCGGCGATGCGCTGATCGAAACACCGCCTGCCGTCATTTCCGACGAGCGGCGCATGCAGGTGCGCGCCTATAATTATTGGGCGTCACTGCTGGGTGATCGCGCCCTGCCCTCGATCGAGGATCTCAATCCTGATCAACTGGAGGATTTCGGGCCGCATGCGGTGCTGCTCGACTTTAGCGTCGGCATGGATAATCCCGCCATCGTCTATCTCGGCACCGCCCTGCGCGCGGAATGTGAAATCGAGGGGGCCATCGACTATATCGATGACGTCCCCGCCCGCTCGCTGCTGTCCCGCCTGACGGACCATTATCTTCAGATCATCGCCAATGCTGCACCGATCGGCTTCGAAGCCGAATTCGTCAACCAGCGCGGCGCGGAGATTATGTATCGCGGCATATTGATGCCCTTCTCCTCCGATGACGAGACCATCGACTTCGTATTCGGCGTCATCAACTGGAAGGAACTGGCCAGCCGCAGCCTGTCCGACGCGCTTGAACTGGAAGTCGACGAGGCGATGCGCAGCGCGCCCGCCGCGCGCGACGCCGCGCCGATCTGGGCCGACGGCCCGGCCGCCGATCAGCAGAGCAACAGCCTGGCGTTCGACATCGAAGAGGATGAGGACGACACGCTCGACCTGGCCGGCATGGAATGCCCGACGCAGGATGCGCCGCTCGCCGACTGGCTGGCGCTCGCCCGTGATGGCGCCGCGCGCGTGCGCATCAGCGAAGCGCGCAGCCACGCCGCCCTCTATCGCGCCGTCAGCCTGTCCTACGACTTTGCGCAGGTAGCCCAGGTCCGGCCCGACGACTATGCCGAACTGCTGCACGATTATGGCATCAAGGCGCAGGCGCGCAGCCCCATGACCGCGGTCATCAAGCTGGTTTTTGGCGCCACTTACGACAAGACCCGCATCACCGAATATGCCACCGCACTGGAACATGCGCTGGCCGCCCGGCTCAGCGTCGGATCGCTCGCCGCCTATCTGTCCGCTTATGCCGGTGGCCTCAAGGCGCTGGTGCGTGACGAGCGGGCGCTGCGCCGGTCGCAAAAGCCGGCCAAGCCCGATCGTAGCCAGGTCGCGCGCGATGCGGTCAAGGCCGCCGTCGCGCTTGATCCGGTCGCGGTCCCCACCGATGCGGACGGCTTGGCCGTAGTCATCGCCCGGCGCGAAGCCGACGGCACGCTGGCGATCGTCGCTGCGCTGCCGGGGGATAGCGACCTTAACCAGCGGGTGATCAGCGCCGCCGCGCGTTGACACGGCATCTCCCGCCGCGCCGCCTCCAGCATCCATGGGAAAATGCTGAAAATCGCGCCGCATCGACGCTCGACATACGGTGCAGGCTGGTCGATAGTCGCCTCCAGTGACAGGCCCCGCGCCCTCCGCGCGGGCCGTGATGCATATCGTCATTTAATTTCAAGAATCAGAAATTTTATTTCCTTCAAGGGTTGAGCCGACTCCCGGCCGGGGGCATATAGGCGCTCCTAAAGCCGAGGAGTCGCATGGCGGCGATCCAGCACCTCCTCCGTTAAGATCGAAGCGGTTAGAACCGCGTTGAGAGGTGAGCGAATGACGGCGCTGGCGGAAGCGAAGAACAAGGACGTTGACAACGGCATCCGTGAGGCACTCGAAGGTGCTCTCAGCCGGGGTGCCCTGCCGGGCGAAAGCGAGGGGTTTGATGCCGCCGCACTGGCCGCCGCCGCCGCTTTCCTGGCGCGCACCGCCAATGGCCGCAAGCCGGGCCAGGCCGCGATCGTGGTCGAGACGCTGGGCGAAGGCGCCAATGGCCGTTTCATGCGCCTGGCCATCGTCAATGACGACATGCCGTTCCTGGTCGATTCGATCGCCAATGCGCTGGCCGCCGCCGACATCACCATCCACCGCCTGTTCCATCCCGTTCTGTCGGTGACGCGCGACGGGGACGGTGCGCTGTCCGCCATATTGGATGACGACACGCCCGGCGCGCGGCGCGAATCCATGATCTATGTCGAAACCGACCGCGCCGATGCAAAGGCGCGTCGCGCGCTCGAAAAGGCGTTGCAGGAGACGCTGGCGGACGTCCGCGCAGCCGTAGTGGACTGGCCCAAGATGCAGGCGGCCATGGCCGCCGATGCGGATGCCGTGCCGGACGAGGAAGGCGCGGCGTTGCTGCGTTGGTTCCTGGCTCGACATTTCACCCAGACCGGCCATGAGATGCTACATCGCGACGGCAGCAGCAGCACGCCGCTCGGCATCTGCACCCGCCATGACAAGCCGCTGATAGCGCCTGCCTCGCTGGAGGCTGCCTTTACCTGGTTCGAGGAAGGCAAGCGCACCCCGCTCATCATCAAGTCCAGCCGCATTTCGCGCGTGCATCGCCTGGTGCTGCTGGATCTGGTCATCATTCCGGTTCGGGAGGGCAAGGAGGTCAAGGCGCTGTCGATCCATGCCGGCATGTGGACCAGCACGGGCCTGTCCGCGACCCCGGACAAGGTGCCGCTACTCCGCTCGGCGCTCTCGACCCTCATGGACAAATTCGGCTTCGATCCGCTCGGCCATGCGGGCAAGACGCTGGCCCATGCGCTGACCGCCCTGCCACACGACATCACCATCGGCTTCGACCGCGAAACGCTGGAGCGGCTGGCGCTGACGTTCATGTCGCTGACCGACCGGCCGCGACCCAAGCTGGCGCTGGCCACCAGCGCGCTGGCCCGCCATCTCTACGCCTTCGTCTGGCTGCCGCGCGACGAACTGTCGACCGCCCGCCGCGTCGCGGTGCAGGACATGCTGGCGCAGGCGGCGAACGGCCCTGTCCTCAGCTGGTCGATCGCGCTGGAGGAAGGCGGCCTGGCGCTGCTGCGCATCACGCTCGACCTGCGCGAAGGCGGCGTGGTGCCCGATGACGCGGCGCTCGACCGTCAGCTCAAGCAGATGGTGCGCGGCTGGGTGCCCGCCGTCGAGGAGGCGCTGGCCGAAACCGAGGAGGGCGGCCGCGCCGCCGCGCTGGCGCAGCGTTTCGCCCCCGGCTTCCCACTCGCTTATCGCAACGGCGCTGGCCCGGTCGAGGCCGCGATCGACATCCGATTGCTGCACGGCCTGTCGGGTGACGTCGACAAATCGATCCGCATCTACCGCAACGCCGAGGACAGCAGCGAACGCTTGCGGCTCAAACTCTATAGCAGCCATACCGTCGCCCTGTCCGAAGTGGTGCCGGTGTTCGAGAATTTCGGTTTCCGCGTGATCGAGGAAATGACCACCGCCATCGATGGCGGCGCGCTCGGCCATGTTCAGCGCTTCGTGCTGGAATTGCCCGCCGGCGGCGATGCGCAGCCTGTCATCGCCCGCGCCGAAATCGTGACCGAAGCGATCGCCCAAGTGCTCGAAGGGCGTGCTGAAAACGACCGGTTCAACGAACTGATCGTCACCGCCAGCCTATCGCCGCGCTCGGTCGTGCTGTTCCGCGCGCTCTACCGTTATCTGCGTCAGACCGGCGTCGCCTACGGCATGGCGACCTTCGCCGAAACGCTGCGCAAGGCGCAGGGCGTGACCGCCAACCTCATCATCCTGTTCGAAGCGCTGCACGATCCGGCGGCACGGGATGGCGCGGACGACCGCATCGCCCAGGCTCAGGCGGAAATCGAAGCGGGCCTGGAGCAGGTCACCGCAATCGATGAGGACCGCGTGCTGCGCCTGCTGCGCGCCGTCATCACCGCCACGCTACGCACCAATTTCTATGCCCCCGCGGCGCAGGAAGCGTTGGCGTTCAAGCTCGACAGCGTGGCTGTGCCCGGCCTGCCCGCGCCGCTCCCTTGGCGCGAAATCTGGGTCTATTCCCCCCGCGTGGAGGGCATCCACCTGCGCGCCGGTCCGGTGGCGCGTGGCGGCCTGCGCTGGTCCGACCGGCGTGACGATTTCCGCACCGAAGTCCTGGGCCTTATGAAGGCGCAGCGGGTCAAGAACGCCGTGATCGTGCCGACGGGTGCGAAGGGCGGCTTCTATCCCAAGCAATTGCCCAGCCCCCAGGTTGATCGCGACGCCTGGCTGGCGGAAGGCACCGAAAGCTATCGCATCTTCATCCGGTCTTTGCTGTCGATCACGGACAATATCGTGAAGAACAAGGTGAAGCACCCGGCGCAGGTCGTCATTCATGACGGCGACGATCCCTATTTCGTGGTCGCCGCGGACAAGGGCACCGCCACCTTTTCCGACATCGCCAACGCGATCGCGCTGGAACGCGACTTCTGGCTGGGCGACGCCTTCGCCAGCGGTGGCTCCAACGGTTACGATCACAAAGCGATGGGCATCACCGCCAAGGGTGCCTGGATTTCGGTCCAGCGCCACTTCGCCGAAATGGGCGTGGACGTGCAGAACGAACCGGTCAGCGTCGTGGGCTGCGGCGACATGTCGGGCGACGTGTTCGGCAACGGCATGTTGCTCAGCAAGGCGATCAAACTGGTCGCCGCTTTCGACCATCGCCACATCTTCTTCGATCCCACGCCCGATCCGGCGACAAGCTGGGAAGAGCGTAACCGCATGTTCGCCCTGCCCCGCTCCAGCTGGGACGATTATGACAAGGCACTCATCTCCAAGGGCGGCGGCGTCTTCTCGCGCAGCCTCAAGCGGATCGCGCTGACGCCGCAAATGCAGGCTGTGCTCGACGTCACGGACAAGGAAATGGAACCGGCCGCGCTGATCTCCGCCATATTGAAGGCGCCGGCCGACCTGCTCTGGTTCGGCGGCATCGGCACCTATGTAAAGGCCGCGGCGCAAAGCCATGGCGACGTCGGCGATCCCGCCAACGACCGCCTGCGCATCAACGCCGAACAGTTGCGCGTCAAGGTCGTGGGTGAAGGCGCGAACCTGGGCACCACCCAGGCCGGCCGCATCGCCTTCTCGCTCCATGGCGGGCGGATCAACACCGACTTCATCGACAATAGCGCCGGCGTCGACTGTTCGGACAACGAAGTGAACATCAAGATCGCGCTCAACAAGGAGATGATCGAGGGTCGCCTGCCCTTCGAAAAGCGCAACGCGCTGCTCGAAAGCATGACCGATGCGGTCGGCGACATCGTGCTGGAGGATAACCGCCTCCAGGCGCTCGGCCTCTCCATCGCCGAAGCGGGCGGCGCAGCCGACCTTGCCTCCTATGTCCGCCTGATCGAGACGTTCGAGGAAACCGGGCGGCTGGACCGTCAGGTCGAAGGGCTGGCCGCCAACGACCAGTTGCTGCGTCGCGGCCAGGACGGCCAGGGACTGACCCGCCCTGAACTCGCCGTGCTGCTCTCCACCGCCAAGCTGGCGTTGCAGGATGCGATCGAACATGGCGACCTCGCCAGCGACGACAGCATGACCGGCGAATTGATGGCCGCCTTCCCCGCTGCGATGCAGAAGAAGGAGGCCGACGCCATCGCCGCCCATGCCCTGCGCAAGGAGATCATCGCCACCAAGGTCGCCAACCGCATCGTCAACCGCCTCGGCCTCATCCATCCGTTCGAACTGGCGGAGGAGGAAGGCTGTTCGATGGCGGATCTCGCCAGCGCCTTCCTGATCGCCGAGCGGCTCTATGACATCCGCACGCTCTGGGCGGATATCGATGCGGCGGAGATGTCGGAAGGCGCCCGCCTCGCCCTGTTCAGCGACATCGCCAGCGGGATGCGCGCGCAGATCGCCGACATATTGCGCGCCCTGCCTGCGGGCACGCTGCCTAGCGAAGGGCATGATCGCCTATCCAAGGGCGTCGGCACCCTGGCCGCCCAGGTCGATGACCTGCTGACCAGCGAGGCGCAGCGTCGCACCAATGCCGTCACCGACCGGCTGCTCGGCCTTGGCGCGCCCGAAACGCTGGCGGTGCGCACGGCGGGCCTGTTCAAGCTCGACGGCGCAGTCGGCATCGCGGCGCTGGCCGCGCGCATGGGCGTGGAGGAAGTCGCGCTCACCCGCGCCTTCACCCATTTGGGCGAGGCGGTCGGCATCGACTGGGTCCAGTCCGCCGCCGCGCGCATGGAGCCGACCGATCCTTGGGAACGGCTGCTCATTTCCGGCGTCGCCCGCGACATGCAGCAGGTTCGGCTCGATTTCCTGGCCCAGGGGAAGGGCAAGGATATCGCCAACCATGTCGAGGACTGGTTGCAGGCCAAGGGCGCCCGCGTCCGCCAGTTCCGCACCCTGGTCCAGCGCGCCAAGGCCGCCGCGACCCCCAATGTCGCCATGCTCGCCGAAATAGCGGGCCAGGCGCGCGGCCTGCTGGGACGGTAAAAAACGGGCGTGTTCCGGCGAAGGCCGGAACCCAGTCCCACCGTCTGAACTGGGTTCCCGCCTGCGCGGGAACACGGCATGCTTCAGCCACCAACAGAAAGGGCGTCATTCTCGCGAAGAGAATGACGCCCTTTCTGTGTCGCACCGACGCAACCTTTATTGCGGTGTATCCGTCGCCGGTTCGGCGGCATCATCGTCCGCATAGGGATCGGGCAACACGACCTTGGGCGCGTCCTTCTTGCCCGGCGTGCGCAGGGCGTCGCCATAGATAGGCACCACCGGCTCGTCCGACACGCGCCCGTGCAACGCCTCGATCTCCGCCTTGCGCTGCTTCAGGTACAGCGTCTTGTAGACGGTATAGGGGTCGTCCTCGTTGCGGATCGCCGTGATCGTCTCGTCGAACGCAGCGCGCTCGCCCAGCTGGTTCAGGATCGTGGCGGGAATGACATAGGCCGGCTTGAAGAACTTGCCCCCCAGGGCGAAGGGCAGGATCATCTTGTCCGCCGTATCGCCGATGATGTCGCGCAACGTCGTCGGCCCGACAACCGGCAGATACATATACGGCCCCGGCCCCACGCCATAGAATCCCAGCGTATTGGCGACGCCATTGTCGCGATGGGGCAGGTTGAACGGCTTGCGCTTGGCGACGTCGAACAGGCCGACGAAGCCCAGCGTCGAATTGACGCCAAAACGTCCCGCCGTCTCGAACGCCTTGCCCGGCTTGAACTGCAACAGATAGGCCGCCGCTACGATCGGTTCGCCCAGATTGGAGAAGAAGTTGCGCAACCCCTTGCGCACCGGGCGCGGCAGGCCCTTGTTATAGGCCTTCGCCACCGGCTCGACGACCGCCCTGTCGACCGACTGCACCGCCTCGAAACTTTTGGCGTTCAGCTGCTCCAGCGGATCGCCCTTGGGCGCGCCCTTGTCACCGGTCACGACGATGTCCTGCGCCGCGTCGCCCTGCGGCTCGGGCGATGGGGCAGCGGGGGCCTGCGCCGGAGCGGCGGGCGGAACGGACGGCGCGGCATCTTGCGCCGCACCTGCAACCTCCGCGGCCACGGCCAGTTGCGGCGCGGCGGCTTCCGCCTGCGTCCCGATCATCATCATTCCCGCAGCTACGGCCGGCAATAGCATAGTCATGTCCTAGCAGCAGCCACACGCTCTCCCCCGCGCAGCCATCAAAATCCGTGACATACCGGACATGTTAATCCGTGTTACATCAGGCATACAGTGCGGCTAGAGGTGGTGGCCATGGCCGTCAATAGCAAGGGCGTGCGGGTGAGCGGCCGGATGGGGCCACTCATCGCAGCCAATCGGCGCGTCCATACATTTTGATACACTTTCCTGCTGCGACTCGTTTGCAACTGCGAGTCGTTCGCGTTATGCGAGGATCATCATAGCGCAGGACATATCCCACCCCATGCACGGAACCGCTCGCATCCAGACGACCCGAAAGAAGAGCGCCAAGGCCTTCTGGATGAAGCAGCTCCATACCTGGCATTGGGTGAGTTCGGCTGTCAGCCTGATCGGCCTGCTGCTCTTCGCCTTTACCGGCATCACCCTCAATCACGCCGCCGATGTCGAAGCATCGCCCCAGACCATCGAAAAAAGCGCCACCCTGCCCGCCGCCCTACTGAAACAGGTCGCGGCCGATGACGCGCCCGACGCGAAGAAGCCCTTGCCAGCGCCCGTCGCGACATGGGTCGAACAATCCGTGGGACAAGCAGGCGCCGGCAATGCCGAATGGTCGGCCGACGAAATCTACCTGGCCCTGCCCCGCCCTGGCGGCGACGGCTGGGTATCGATCGACCGACATAGCGGCGCGGTCACCAGCGAAAGCACCAGCCGCGGCTGGATCAGCTATCTCAACGATCTGCACAAGGGCCGCAATGCGGGCGGCGTGTGGAAGTGGTTCATCGACATCTTCTCCATCGCCTGCTTCGTCTTCGCGCTGACCGGCTTGGTCCTGCTCCAGCTTCATGCCAAAAAACGGCCCAGCACCTGGCCGCTGGTCGCGATCGGCCTCGCCCTTCCCGCGCTTCTCGCCATCATCTTCATCCACTAAAGGGGACAAACCCATGCAGATCAGCCATCGCCTGGCTCTGACCGGCGTCGCAGCGCTCGGCGCGGCCGGAACCGCGACCACGCCCGCCGCCGCGCAGACGCTCAATCTCAGTGTCGCCATTCCGCGCTTGTCGGTCGCCGAATATCACCGCCCCTATGTCGCCATCTGGATCGAGAAGGAGGGGGCCGCCCCCCGCACCCTGTCGGTCTGGTATGATGTCGACAAGGCGAAGGGCGAAGGCACGAAATGGCTGCGCGACGTGCGCCAGTGGTGGCGCGCTTCGGGCCGTGCGCTCAGCTTCCCGGCCAACGGTGTTTCTGGCGCGACCCGTGCGCCGGGCGACCAGAAAATCGCCTTCACCGCCGGCAAAGGCCCGTTGGGCGCGCTCGGCCCCGGCAACTACACATTGATCGTAGAGGCCGCGCGCGAAGTGGGCGGGCGCGAAGTGCTGCGCCTCCCCTTCGCCTGGCCCCCAAAGCCCGGTGCCACCGTCAAGGTTCAGGGCAGCAGCGAATTGGGCGCGATCGCCCTCACCTTCGGCAAGTAACGGGGATTAAACCATGAAAAGCAAATTTCTGATCGCGGGCGCACTCGCCGCCCTGATGTTCTCCGGCGCGGCCCAGGCCCACCGCCAATGGATGCTGCCCTCCTCCACCACCCTGTCGGGCACCGAAAGCTGGGTCACGGTCGACGCCGCCATTTCCAACGACGTCTTCTATTTCGAACATTTCCCGATGGGCACCGACAATATCGTCGTGACCGAACCGGACGGCGCTGTGGGCAAGATCGAGAACGCCGCCAAGGGGCGCTATCGCTCCACCTTCGACGTGCATCTGACCAAGCCCGGCACCTATCGCATCGCCAGCGTTTCGACCGGCGTGATGGGCAGCTATATGCTGAACGGCAAGCAGGAACGACTGCCGCGCGGCACGACCAAGGATAAGCTGGCCAGCGTCATCCCCGCCGGCGCGACCGACGTGCAGACCGCCGAAGCCTCCAACCGCAACGAGATTTTCGTGACGCTGGGCGCGCCGACAGCCAACCTGTTCAAACCCACTGGCAGCGGCATCGAGCTGGTCCCCGTCACCCACCCCAATGATCTGGTGTCGGGTGAAGCGGCGACCTTCCAGTTCCTGCTCGACGGCAAGCCTGCCGCTGGCCTGAAAGTCACCGTCATCCCCGGCGGCATCCGTTACCGCGACGCGCTGGGCCAGATGGACCTTGTCGCCGACAAGGATGGCAAGGTCGCCGTCACCTGGCCGCAGCCGGGGATGTATTGGTTGAACGCCAGCATCGGCGGCGGTCGTGAAGGCGGCCCCGGTGGCCAAGGCGGTGCTGGCGGCGAAGGTGGCGCGGGTGGTCCCGGCGCCAAGCCAGGCGCGGGCGCTCCGCCCGCGCCGCGCCCGCAGGCCGGCCCGCCGCAGCGCCGCGCCGCCTATATCACCACGCTGGAAGTGCTGGCCCCCTGAACCCGGCCAATCCCCACGGCATCCGCATCGCGATAGCGCCCGGCCTGTCGCCCGACCAATTTGTCGGGCGACAGCGCAGGGGCGCTATCGTCACTTATGGCGGCCTGACCATGGGGACGAGTTGGTCGGCGCAGATCGTCGATCCGCCCGCGCGATGTGAGAGCGCCATCGAAGCGGTACTGGCCCGCATCATCGATCAGATGAGCAATTGGGAAGCGGATTCCGCGATCAGCCGCTTCAACCGCGCCGCCATAGGCGCATGGATGCCGCTGCCCGCCGACATGCTGACCGTGCTGCGCGCGGGACTGGACATGGCGCGGCTTTCGGGCGGCGCCTTCGATCCCGCAATCGGCCTGCTGGTCGATCAATGGGGCTTTGGCCCTGATCATGGACCGGCCGCCGCGTCCGTCAACGCACCCTGGACCCATATCGAGGTCGAAGGGGATAGCGCACGCCGCCACGCCGACGTCGCGCTCGATTTTTCCGGCATCGCCAAGGGGTTCGCCGTCGATGCCGCCGCCGCGCAATTGCGCGCCATGGGCGTCGCCAATTTCCTGATCGAAATCGGCGGAGAGTTGCGCGGCGAAGGCATCAAGCCCGACATCCAGCCCTGGTGGGTCGATGTCGAATCCCCGCCCGACCTGGCCGTCCCCATACTCCGCATCGCGCTATGCGGCCAGTGCGTCGCCACCTCCGGAGACTATCGTCGCTTCCGCATAGAAGACGGTACGCGCCTGTCCCACAGCATCGACCCCGCGACCGGCGCGCCGATCGCCGCCGGTGTCGCGTCCGTCACCGTCCTGCACGACAGCGCCATGCTGGCCGACGCCTGGGCCACCGCGATCACCGTGATGGGGCCGGACAAAGGCATGGCGCTGGCCACCCGCCACGATCTCGCCGCCCGCCTGGTAGTGCGCACGGACGACGGCGCGCAGGAATATATGACCCCCGCGCTGGCAGCGATGCTGGAGTGATCGCGCTAAGCCGTTGGTTGGGCATGGTGGGTTTGGGTGGATAGCTGCCATTAGCCCCTCCCTTCCAAGGGAGGGGTTGGGGTGGGTAGTGAGCGAAGCGAACTCCTGCCCTTTCGACGGCGGAGCGCCGCTATCGCGACGCACCCACCCCCAGCCCCTCCCTTGGAAGGGAGGGGAGTAAGAAAGCCCGCTTCTGCTCGAAACCAGCCCCAATCACCACACCCCTTCCAATGTAGGATTTTCTCTGGTCTATCCTGATCGATGGAGCAGCACCGCCTTCCCCCACCGCCCGCGCATCGCCAGTCGCCCGCATGGCGCGTCACTGTCGCGCAGGAGGCGCATCGGCGTAACCCGATCGTGCCCCGGCTGTCGCGTCGACGGTACGCAGCGATGGCGTCACAGGGGCTTGGGCGGCACGATTGGCCGAAAAAGCCCGACGACGGTGTGAACTTCGGCGCACACCCGATCATGGAACCTCAACGACCCCTGCCCCGCCCGTCAGGCGTCGGCCCAGCGCCGCAGCAAATTATGATAGACGCCGGTCAGGCGGATCACGTGCGCATTGTCGTGGCCCAGCGTTTGCGCAAGCTGCTGGATGCTGCTGTCCAGATCGAACAAAGTCTGGCGCGCGCCATCGTCCCGCACCATCGACTGTATCCAGAAGAAGCTCGCCACCCGCCGCCCGCGCGTCACCGGCTCGACCCGGTGCAGCGAAGAGGAGGGATAGAGCACCGCATGGCCGGCGGGCAGCTTGACCTGCTGCACCCCGAATTGCGTTTCGATCGTCAGCTCCCCGCCATCATAGGCGTCGGGGTCTTCGAGAAACACGGTGATCGACAGGTCGGACCGCACCCGGAATGTCGTACCCTTGCGGATGCGGATCGCATTGTCGACATGGGTGCCGAATGCCTGTCCACCGGCATAGCTGTTGAACAGGGGCGGGAAGATGCGCTGCGGCAGCGCGGCGGCGATGAACAGCGGGTTTTTGCCGACGGCATCGAACACGATCTGCTGCGCTTCCTGCGCGGCGGGCGAGTCTTCGGGCAATTGCAGGTTGCGCTTGGCCAGCGCGGATTGATGGCCGGATGTGACGTTGCCATCCACCCAGTCGGCGGCATCGATCACGCTACGAACGGCGGCGACGCCAGCGGCGTCGATCAGGTCGGGTATGGCGATCAGCATGAAAAAGTCCGTCCGTCAGGCGGCATCGGCGCGCAGGATGAACGGGATTTCTACCACGCCCCGCACCCGCACTGGCTGTCCGCCACGGATCGTCGGCTTCCAGCGCCAGCCCTTGACTGCATCCCTGGCAGCATTGTCGAGCCGGGCGAAGCCGCTGCTCTGACTGACGGCAATGCTCTCCACCCCGCCATCCGGGGCCAAGGTGATCGCCAGCACCACCGTTCCCTGCTCGCGCTTGCGGCGGCTGTCGACCGGATAGCGGGGCGGCTTGCCCGCGACCATCTGGGTGCCCAGATCGCCGCCCTGCACCATGCTGGGGGGCGCTGGGCTGGGCGGTGCCGGCGGCGCGACGACCGATGGGCTTGGCCCCGGCGCGATGACGGTGACCGGCGCGGCCGCCTGCACGGGTTCGGGTGATGTCTGGATCTGCACCGGCGGTATCGGCGTTTGCACGATCGGCGGCGGCGCGACCACCTGCGGCGCGGAAGGCGGCGGCGGTGGGGTTTCCGCTGCGGGCGGCGGTGGTGGCGGCGGCGACAGGTTCACCACCGTCAGCTTGGCCGCCTCCGTCCGCTGGACATGGTTGCGCACCTGGATCAGCGCGCCGATCAGCAACGCATGGACGACCAGAATGGCGACGATGGCCGGAATGTTCGGACGGGACCGGGTGCCATAGCGTTCGGCGGCCGACGCCACAGAGGAGGACGCAGCCAAGGCAGCAACGGGCATGGGGGCAACGATCTGCTCCAACGCACCGTCATAATCCTCAATCGGCTGGCTTGCCGCCTGCAACATGCCAGTGCCTCCCTTTGCGTGAGCCTGTGTCGGTTCCGATAGCGCGAAGCCTAATGCGAATCAATTGCGATGTTTGCGGCGAGGCAAGGAACCGGATGCGGACGGGTGGCGAACCAGGGCGGTCCGGCCACATGCCGGGCCTGTGTCGCCCCCCATCCCACCCCCGGCCGCTGGGACCGGGGGTGATGGACCCATCAGATCTTGTAGTTCAGGCTCAGCACCCAGGACCGGCCTTCGCCGGGATTGGCCCAGCCATTGTTGCGGATGCTGGTATAATATTTCTTGTTGGTGAAGTTCTGCACATTGAGCTGCGCAGTCAGACTTTCCGTGAAGGAATAGGACAGCATCGCCCGATGGATCAGATAGGAGTCGGACCGATAGGTCGGGACGATCGCGGTGCTGCCCGCCACCAGCGGGGTCACCAGCGCCCGGTTGGTCAGCAGGAAGCTGCCCTGATAGGTCAGGCCGTAACCGACCTGCAGGCCGAAGGGCAGGGTGTAGGTGGTCCAGATGCTGCCCGAATGTTTCGGCGTGTTGGTCAATTCCTGCCCGGCCTGCGGGTCGAGGACGGCCGCGTTGTTGCCGCACACATTGGTCGTCACGCCACTCACGGTACGCGGGCCGGGGTTGGCGATACAGGCGTCGGAAACGCTCTGGATCACCTTGCTGTCCAGATAGGTGTAATTGGCGAAGATCGACCAGGAGTCGGTGATGTTGCCGGTCGCGCCGAGCGTAAGGCCATCGACCCGGTTTTTGCCATCATTGACCGGCAGCGTGCCGATCAGCGGATCGTTGCTGGCGACGCGATAGTTGGTGCGTTCGTTGCGGAACAGCGCCGCACTCAGTTGCAGCTTCGCGTCGAACAGGTCGATCTTGCCGCCAATTTCGTAATTGATCGCCTGCTCCGGTTTCGCTTCGCACGGATCGACGCCGAAATTGGCTGCGGCCGCAAGGCCACAACCAGACCGGACCGTGGTCGCCGTCGGGTTCTTGCTGTTGCCATAGGCAAGGTACAGGCTGGCATTGGGCACCGGCTTGTAGACGAGGCCGATGCGGTAGGAGAAGAGATCGTCGACCGCGACCTGGTTCACGCCGGTCAGGTAACGGCTCGTCTGACCGGCCGGGATCGGCAGTGCGGACGGCGTGATCGTGTCGGAGCGGAACACCGCCTTGTTATGTTCGTACCGCACGCCGCCATTCAGTTCGAGTTGCTCGGCCAACTTTACCGCGGCAAAGGCATAGGCCGCGACATTGTTGAGCACGCTGTCCTGATAGGCAGTCTGGGTCTGATTGATCGGACCGGTATAGATGGCATTGGGGTTGGAGATGCTGATCGGGTCCAGCGTCGGGTTGGGTGTCGCGCCGCCCGCATTGCGCAAGAGGTTGCCGCTGCTCAGCGTATAATCCTCATGCAGCGCCGACGTGCCGAGCACCAGCTTGTGGCCGCCGGGGATGGAGAAGGTCAGGTCGAGTTGGTTATAGAGCGACTGGTTTTCCGAGAAGCGATAGGTGCCGCGCGGGCCACCGGGATAATAGGTGTTGGCCAACTGACCGGCCGCGCAGGCGACGCCCGTCTGCGTCGTGCCATCGGCCAGGCAGTAGGTGCCGCCCTGCGGCGGATTGACCACCAGATTCTGTTCGACCCGCTGCCAGCGAGCGAGGTCGCGAATGGTCAGCAGGTCGCTGAACTGATGCTCGAAGATCATCGTCGCCAGATCGACCGTCTGGTCCTGACGATCGACATTCTTGTAACCATAATAGCCGCTATAGGGGACACCGGGCAGCGGGCCGTCATAGACCGCGTTCTTATAATAGGGCACGCCATAGAGCGGCGTATTCTCGTCTTCCTGATGCGAGAAGAGCAGCGTCATGGTGGTCGGGCCGTCGCCGCCGAACTTGACCGAAGGCGCCACGCCCCAACGCTTATAATGGTCGACATCGCGCGCCGGCACGTCATTTTCATGGTACATGGCGTTGAGGCGCACGGCCACGAAGTCCGACAGCTTGACATTGCTGTCGATTGTCGCGCGATAATAATCGTCGGTGCCGATGCCTGCGGTCAACAATGTCTCGTCATAGCCCTTGGGACGCTTGGTCACCAGGTTGATGGTGCCGCCGATCGATCCCGATCCGCTGAAGACGGAATTGGCACCGTTGATGACCTCGATCTGCTCCAGGTTGAACGGGTCGGTGCGGCTATATTGGGCGCTGTCGCGCACGCCGTCGATGGTGATGTCGGTGTTCGCGCTCTGGCCACGCAGGTTGATGCTGTCGCCATAGCCGCCGCCGCCTTCGCCCGCGCCAAAGGTGATGCCCGGCACGGTCGCCAGCACGTCGCGCAAGGTCAACAGATTCTGTTTGGAAATGGTCTGGTTGCCGACCACCGTGATCGTCTGCGGCGTGTCGAGCAGGCGGCGGGTATATTTGGGCGATTCCGCCTTTTCCACCTTGCCCGCCGATTCGTCGATCGCCGTATCGGTGACGGTCATGCCGCCCAAGCGCGGGCCGCGTTCAGTATCTTGCGCACCGGCGCCCGTTGCGAAAGCCATGGCGCCGACGCAGCCCAGCGCCAGAAAGGATGGAATATTTCCAGACTTCGACATGTTCACAGATCCCCTTTTAATCGTTGGGGGCCTGCTATTGAGAGTCCTTCTCAGAGTCAACGCTATTGCGAGTAATTCTTATCACTGTCGCAAGATTGCTTGGCGAACAGCCAGGACCGGATGGCGCTGGCCAGATTGGGCGGATGCGACACGGCCAATCGCGCCGCATCGATACGGGCAACCAGCGCGTTGATCGGAAGATTTTGCTGCAAGGCATGGGCACGCAAGGCGTCCCAGAAGATCGGTTCGAGGCTGATCGCCGTCTGATGGCCGGCAATGGTCACGCTCCGCTTGACCGGCGGAGCGAAGGGCGACCCTTCCGGCTTGTTCGAGCCATCGTCAGGGTCGCCCATCGTCATCAATACATGTGCTGGCCGCCGTTGATCGACAAGGTGCTCCCGGTTACGAAGCCGCCTTCCTCGCTACAGAAGAAGGCGACGCCGCGCGCGATTTCACTGGCCTGGCCCAGGCGACCGACCGGGATCTTGGCAACGATCTTCTCCAGCACCGCGGCGGGGACCGCGGCGACCATGTCGGTGTCGATATAGCCCGGCGCGATCGCATTGACGGTGATGCCGGACTTGGCGCCCTCCTGCGCCAGCGCCTTGGTGAAACCATGGATGCCGGACTTGGCGGCGGCATAATTGACCTGGCCATATTGCCCGGCCTGGCCATTGATCGAACCGATGTTGACGATCCGGCCCCAGCCGCGTTCCCGCATCCCGCCAAAAGTCGCCTTGGACATGTTGAAGCAACCGCCGAGGTTAATGCGCATCACCTCGTTCCAATCGTCGAAGCTCATCTTGGCGAGCACGCCGTCGCGGGTGATGCCGGCATTGTTGACGACGATGTCGATCGGACCCAGCGCCTGCGCCACCGCGGCGCAACCGTCGAGGCAGGCCTGATGATCGCCGACGTCCCATTTGAAGGTCGCGATGCCGGTCTTGTCGGTAAAGGCCTTCGCCTTCTCCTCATTGCCACCATAGTTGGCGGCGACGGTATAGCCCATTTCCTGCAATGCCAGACTGATCGCCTCGCCTATGCCTCGCGTTCCGCCGGTCACGATCGCTACTCTCGACATATGCGTATCCTCTTCCTGCAACCGGGTCAGTTGATCCAACCCGAAAGTTCGCGGCTCATAAGCCTCTGGTACAGAGTGATAGCTTCCGTCGATGCGTTTAGACAGGGCAAAAGGGCAAATTTCTCGCCACCTTGGGCCAAAAAAACATCTTTCGCACGCAGGGCGATTTCCTCTAGGGTTTCAAGGCAATCCGCCGAGAATCCTGGCGTGACTACAGCAATATTGCGGACACCTTCCTTCACCAATTTGGCGAGCGTAGCCTCCGTTTCCGGTTCCAGCCATTTGGCGCGGCCGAACCGCGACTGGAAGCTCATATGGATCGGCAGCGGCGGGTTTTTCAGAGACAGGGCTTCGCGCAGCAGGCGGACGGTCTTGACCGACTGGCAATGATAGGGGTCGCCCAGATGCAGGGTGCGTTCGGGCATGCCGTGGAAACTGGCGAGCAAGGCGTCGGGCACGAAATCCAGCGCAGCCAGATGCCGGTCGATCGACGCCTTGATTGCGGCGATATAGGCCGGATCGTCATGATAGGGCGGCAGGGTGCGGATGGCGGGTTGCCAGCGCATCGCGCTCAGCGCGGCGAAGGCGGCGTCATTGGCGGTCGCCGTGGTCGCGGCGCAATATTGGGGATAGAGTGGCGCGAGCAGAATGCGCTCGCAGCCCTGCGCCTTCATCGCCGACAGCTTTTCCGCAATGGCGGGATTGCCGTAGCGCATCGCCCACTCGACGACCACCCCCTCCCCCATCGCCTGTTGAAGGGCATGGGCCGCCGCGCGGGTATGGACGGCAAGCGGCGACCCCTCCGACGTCCATACCTGCTGATAGGCATGGGCGGATTTCTTCGGACGGGTGGTGAGGATCACTCCGCGCAGGATCGGCTGCCAGAGCAATTGCGGGATTTCCACCACGCGCCGGTCGGACAGAAATTCCGCCAGATAACGGCGCACCGATTTTGGATCGGGCGCGTCTGGCGTACCCAGATTGATGAGGAGGACGCCCACTTTGGGCGTCGGGATGGCGGGATGATCGGCGGGCTTGTTCATGCGGCTCCCACTAGCGGCAGGCTGCGCATGCGCTGACCTGTCCATGTGTACAGGGCGTTGGCGATGGCGGGGGCGACGAGCGGGGCGGCCAGATCGCTGATGCCGGCGGGATCGGCGGTGCTGCGCATCAGTTCCACCGTTACCTCGCCAATGTCGGCGAGGCGCGGAAGGTTCATGCGACCAAGGATAGCGCGGGTGGGCAGGCCGCGTTCATAGGGCACGGATGCGCCCATGGCGTAGGCGAGGCCATAGACCAGCCCGCTTTCGATCTGCTGGCGGGCGATATCGGGATTGACCTGATCGCCGGCATCGACCGCGGCGACGATGCGGCTGACGCTCAGCTTGTCGCCGTTCATCGCCGCCTCCACCATGATCGCGGCATAGGCGCCGTCCATCATATGCGCGGATATCCCCTGCCCGCTGCCCGCTATGCCGCCCTGCCAGCCGCCCATCGACGCCGCAGTCGACAGGCAATGGGCCATGCGCGGATTGCCACCGAGCATCTGGATGCGGAAGGACATAGCCTCCATCCCAGACAGATGCGCCAGTTCATCAACGAAGCTTTCGGTGAAGAACGCCCCATGCAGATGTGCATTGCCGCGCGTGAAGCCGATCGGCAGGCCGACATCAGCGGGGAAATGATCGACCGCCCAGTGGGGAATGGCATAGGGTGGCACCATGCCGGCCACGGCCAGCCGGGTCGCCTTCCCCGCCGCGTCCGCCGCTGCGACATGGGGTAAAGCGCCGTCGGCGATGCGCGCCCATGTCTGCCTCAGTGCGCAGGGCGCTGCGACCTTCGCCAGCCAGCCCTCGATCGCGCCGTTGCGGCCGAGCTTCGCCGCCATGCGGGCATGGGCGGGGGCGCTGGGTCGATCCTGCACCACATCCTCCAGCCGCGACCAGAGCAGTTGCACCGGCCGCCCCATGTCGCGCGCCAGCAGCGCCGCCTGCACGCCCGCATCCCAGTCCATCTTGCGCCCGAACGAGCCGCCGGCATGAAGCGGATAAAGCGTTACCGCCCGTTCCGGCAGGCCCAGCGCATCGGCGATCGCCGCGCGGGCCAGACCGGGTGCCTGCGTCGCCATCCAAATTTCCGCGCCGTCATCGGTCACGCGGGCGGTGGCGCAGAGGGGTTCCAGCGCCAGGTGCAGCCCGGCATCAACCTGATATTCGCTGGCGAGGATGGTCGCTCCTTCGAACACCGGGCCAAGATCGCCCTGCGCATAGAGGCGGCGGCCGGACGAGCCGGAAAAGGCCGCCTCCAGCGCATCGTCTATGCCACCGCTGCTGACCGGCTCGCCGCGCAGCGTGAAGACCGGGTCGGCCAGGTCGAGCGCCTTGTTCGCGGCCCACCAGTTGCTGGCGACCGCGGCGACCCAGCGCTCCTGCCGCACGAGCTTGAGGAAGCCGGTGACGCTGGCGGCGGCGCGTTCGTCCAGCCCGGCCAGCACAGCGTCCCCGATCGGTCCTTGCCGGATCGAGGCATAGACCATGTCGGGCAGGCGAATGTCGGCGGTGAAATTATGGCTGCCGTCGATCTTGGACGGCGTGTCGAGGCGCGGCAGATCCTGCCCCGACAGGCGGCCATCCTGTCCCTGGCGATAGGGCAGGATATCGGGCAGGTCGAACCGGGCGGCATCCCCGACCACATCGCCGATCTTCATACGGTGGGCACCACCATCGGAGATGATGCCTTCCTGAATGTCGCAGCTTTCCCAAGGAATGGCCCAGCGCGCCGCCGCCGCCTTGCACAACAGCACGCGCGCTGCCGCACCAGCATCGCGATAGGCGTCGCGGAACATCGGGACGGACGTGCCGCCGCCGGTCAGCATCAGCGCGCCGCGCGTTGCATATTGGCCGATCACCCAGTCGCCGGCATCGCCCAGCAACCGCGTCCAGTCGCTCGCCAGCCATTCGCGTGCCAGCAGCGTGTTGGCGTAGAGTGGGCTGATCGGCGCGCTCTGCACCGCGATGGTGCGCCAGTCCGCGCCCAGTTCGTCGGCCAATATCTGCGGCAGGACGGTGGTAACGCCCTGCCCCATTTCAGTCTGCGGCACGACGACAATGATCTGGCCGGATGCGTCGATCTTCAGGAAAGCGTTAACGATGGTTTCGCCGGGACCGGCACTGAGATTGGGCTGGTAGCTGCGCGGCCATACGCCCCAGGCGAGCAGCAGCCCCGCCGCTGCGCCGCCGCCGATCAGCAGCGTGCGGCGGTTGATGCCCTGATGTTTGCCGGATTGCTTCCGCGGGGTGCGCGCCATGCCCTGCCTGATAGAGGCCCAGGCCTGCCCTGCCTAGGGTTATTCGGATAGGATCGGCGGAACGCCGAGCCGCGGAATGTCGATCGCGGGACAACGGTCCATCACCACCTTCAGTCCCGCCGCCTCCGCCCGAGCGGCCGCGGCGTCATTGACGACACCCAGTTGCATCCACACCGCCTTGGCCCCGGCGGCGATAGCGTCGTCCACAGCCTCCCCCGCGGCTTCGCTGCGGCGGAAAATGTCCACCATGTCGATCGGCACGCCGATGTCGGACAATCGTCCCCAGACAAATTCGCCATGGACATGCTCGCCCGCAATCTGCGGATTGACCGGCAGGACGCGATAGCCATGGCCCTGGAGAAATTGCATCACGCCATAGCTGGGGCGGTCCGGGCGATCGGAAATGCCGACCAGTGCGATGGTGCGGGTTTCCGAAAGCAGCGCAGCAATGTCCTGCGGGGCGGTAAGCGGCATGGCGTAAATCCTTTGCGACTGAGATGGGAAGGACGCAGGCGAACGCAAGACGTTCCTTTCATCGCGCATTCGCTATAATCACAGGCCATGTTCGCCATCCGCTCCGACGACCTGACCGATGCGCAGACGCGCGCGCTGCTGGCGCTCCATCTGGCCGGGATGCAGGCGGACAGTCCGCCCGATGCGGTGTTTGCGCTCGACCTGTCGACCTTGCAAACGCCAGATATCAGCGTGTGGACCTTATGGGACGGCGCGGCAGTCGCCGGGGTCGGCGCGCTGCGGACGCTGTCGGTCGATCAGGGGGAGATCAAGTCGATGCGGACCCATCCCGACCATCTGCGCAGGGGCGTGGCTGGCGCGCTGCTGCGGCACATCGTCACGGTCGCGCGCGAGCACGGCATGGCGCGGCTGAGCCTGGAAACCGGCAGGGGCGCGGCGTTCGAACCGGCGCTGGCGCTGTATCGCGCCCATGGCTTCATCGACGGCGACGCATTCGGCCATTATGAACCCAACGGTTTCAGCCAGTATCTGCACCTGATGCTGTAATCAGGCCGATGCCTTGAGCCAGTCGGCGACCTTGCGCGCAATGGAGTGGAAGGCGTCGGCATGAACGCCCTCGCCCGCCGCCGGCGGATCGCCCGCGTCGGAGCGGCTGCGGATGTCTATCGCCAGCGGGATACGGCCCAGGAAGGGCATGGACAGGTCGCCCGCTTTGCTTTCCGCCCCGCCATGGCCGAAGGGATCGGACAGTTCGCCGCAATGCGGGCAGGCATAGCCGGCCATATTCTCGACCAAGCCGACCATCGGCACGCCGGCCTGATGGAACAGGCTGACCGCGCGGGTGGCGTCGATCAGCGCCAGATCCTGCGGCGTGGACACGATCACAGCACCAGCGGGCTTGTGCTTCTGCACCATGGTCAATTGGATGTCGCCGGTGCCGGGCGGCATGTCGACCACCAGCAATTCCGTCTCCCCCCATTCCGCGTCGATCAACTGGGTCAGTGCATTGCCGACCATCGGCCCACGCCAGGCCAGCGCCTTGCCCGGTTCCACCAGATGCGCCATCGACAGCATCGGGATGCCCAGCGTGCCAGTGACCGGGATCAGCTTCTTGTCGCGGGCCTGGGGCTTTTGATCCTCGCTCCCCATCAGCCGTGCCTGCGACGGACCGTAGATATCGGCATCTACCAGTCCGACCTTCAGCCCCAGCCGGTGCAGCGCGACGGCGAGATTGGCCGACAGGGTCGATTTGCCCACCCCGCCCTTGCCCGATGCGACGGCCAGGATGCGCGGCGGCGCTTTGGGGGGGAGTGTTGGGGCGGCCACAGCGTCTTCGGGCTTCCGCTCCGCGGTCATGGCGATGCGGACGTCGGTGACGCCGGGCACGG
The DNA here is from genome assembly GCA_040389985.1 of Pseudomonadota bacterium. Lineage (GTDB taxonomy): Bacteria > Pseudomonadota > Alphaproteobacteria > Sphingomonadales > Sphingomonadaceae > Sphingobium. Next base: position 88,611 of record JAZJZH010000007.1, on the reverse strand, counting down.
TCAGCGCGCCTTCGCGGATAGCGGCGGCCAGCCCTTCGCGCCGGTCGGGGTCCAGTCCGCCCACGTCCAGGGCGATGGTCATCACCCCTTCCTTGAGCCGCGGCGCGCTGGCGCGGCCATCGGTAAGGGCGGTCAGACGGGCGGTGAAATCGGCAAGATCGGTCATGGCGATGCCCTGTAGGAAATAATCGAGGGCATTTGCACTGTTTTTCGGCGAAGAGCCTTCCTATAGAAGGTGGCATGAGAAGAATGTTCGGGTGGATGCCCGCGATCGCAGCGATGGTCCAAGGCCCCTGGGGCGGCAAGAATGACGGACCCGAAGGGGACGGACAGAAGGGTGGCGGCGACGGCGGCCCGCGCAACCCGTGGACCCAGCCGGGCAGACCGTCCGGCGGCCAGAAGGGGCCATCGGCCATCGAAGAGCTGCTGCGTCGCGGCCGCGAAAGCTTCGGCCAGGGCAGCGGCGGGAATGGCGGCGGCTTTGGCGGGCTTCCCCCGCGTGCATCGGGCAAGGCGCTCTGGCCGATCGCCATCGCCCTTGTGGTGATATTGTGGCTGGTCCTGACCAGTTTCCATCGCGTCGGTCCGCAGGAACGCGGCGTCGTCACCCTGCTCGGCAAATATAGCCGCACCCTGACACCGGGCATCAGCCTCACCCTGCCCGCCCCGTTCGAAGCGGTGACCACGGTCGATGTCGAGGAAATCCGCACCATCGATGTCGGCTCCGCCAGTGCAGAGAGCGAAAATCTGGTGCTGACTGGCGACCAGAATATCATCGACCTTGCTTATTCGGTGCGCTGGAATATCCGCAATCCGGAACTCTATCTGTTCCAGTTGTCGGACCCGGACGCGAGCGTGCGCGAAGTCGCCGAGAGCGCAATGCGCTCCGTGCTCGCCAGTGTCAGCCTGGACGATGCGCTGGGTGCCGGGCGCACCGCGATCGAGCAACAGGTCGAGTTGCGGATGCAGGAGATATTGGACGGCTACAAGTCGGGCATCCGCATTCAGGGCGTCGCGATCAAGCAGGCCGATCCGCCAACCGCCGTCAACGATGCGTTCAAGGCGGTATCCGCCGCGCAGCAGACGGCGCAGACCTACTTGAACGAAGCGCGCGCCGCCGCCCAGCAGGTGACTGCCAAGGCGCAGGGCGAGGCCGCGGCCTTCGATAAGGTCTATGAACAATATAGGCTGTCGCCCGACGTGACCCGCCGCCGCATGTATTATGAAACCATGGAGGGCGTGCTGTCGAACGTCGATAAGACAATCGTCGAGGGTAACAATGTGACGCCCTATCTGCCGCTGCCCGAAATCAAGCGTCGGGCGCAGCCCACCCCGGCGCCCGATGCCGCCAGCACGGGAGGCCAGTGATGCCCGGCATATTGCGCCATCCCGTCGCCCTTGCGCTGATCCTGCTGGCCCTGCTGATCATGATCGGCAGCACCGTGGCGATCGTGCCCGAAACCAAGCAGGGCGTGGTCGTCCGTTTCGGCGATCCAAAGGCGATCATCAACCGCTATCGCCCCAACGAAACATTCGGCAACACCGGCGCCGGTATCATCTGGCGCTGGCCGTTTGTCGATCAGATCGTCTGGATCGACAAGCGCGTCCTGTCGGTCGAAATGGAGCGGCAACAGGTGCTGTCGACCGACCAGTTGCGGCTTCAGGTCGACGCCTTCGCCCGTTACCGCATCGTCGATCCGCTGCGGATGTATATCGCGGCGGGCAACGAAGAGCGCGTTGGCGAGGCGCTGCGCCCGATCCTGGGTTCCGCGCTGCGCAACGAACTGGGCAAGCGGCCGTTCGCCGCGCTGCTCAGCCCCGAACGCGGCCAGGTGATGCAGAATATCGAGGCGGGCCTGGACCGGGTCGCGCGCCAATATGGCGCGGAGATCGTCGATGTTCGGATCAAGCGCGCCGACCTGCCCGACGGCACGCCGCTGGAAAGCGCTTTCACCCGGATGCGCACCGCGCGCGAACAGGAAGCGCTGACGATCCGCGCCCAGGGCGCGAAGCAAGCGCAGATCATCCGGGCCGAGGCCGACGCCAACGCCGCCCGCATCTACGCCGAAAGCTTCGGCAAAGACCCCTCCTTCTACGATTTCTATCGGGGGATGCAGAGCTATCGTTACACGTTCGCGCCCGATCGGCCGGGCCAGACCAATATCATCCTGTCGCCGGACAATGAATTCCTGCGGCAATTTCAGGGACGGCGTTAAACTTTCGTCATGATGTCCACGGGGATCATTACGGAACCAGCGTCATTCAATGAGGGTTAAGGCAAGGCGGAGCATCTGAGGGCTTCCTAAAAGTCCCGCCTTCCTTACCCCTGAAGCTTTGAAGAGGACCGTCACGAGTGCGTTACGCTTATGCCATCACCGGCGCCCTGCTGCTCGGCGGCACCGCCATCGCGGTCACGACCAGTTCCAATGTCGGGGCGCAGACCGCGCAGAATGAAGGCCTGACGGCAGCAGCGCCCGCCGGCGCGCCCGCCAGCCTCGCCGACATGGTCGAAAAGCTGCAACCCGCCGTGGTCAATATCTCCACCAAGCAGCGGGTGAAGGTGCAGAACCCGTTCGCCGGCACGCCCTTTGGCGAATTGTTCGGCCAGGGCCAGCAGGGCGGCGCGCAGCCGCAGACCCGCCAGGCCCAGTCGCTGGGATCGGGCTTCCTGATCTCCGCCGACGGCTATATCGTCACCAACAACCATGTGGTGTCGGCCGGCGCAGAAGGCGCGAGCGTCGATTCGATCACGGTTACGATGACCGACAAGCAGGAGTTTCCCGCCAAGCTGATTGGCCGCGATGCCGCGACCGACCTGGCGGTGCTGAAGATCGAGTCTCCCAAGCCGCTGCCCTTCGTGAAGTTCGGCGACAGTACCAAGTCGCGCGTGGGCGACTGGGTCGTCGCGATCGGCAACCCCTTCGCCCTGTCGGGCACGGTGACGGCGGGCATCATCTCCGCCCTGCATCGCGGCACCGGCGGCAGCTATGACAAGTTCATCCAGACCGATGCGTCGATCAACCAGGGCAACTCCGGTGGCCCGATGTTCGACATGCGCGGCAATGTCATCGGCATCAACAGCCAGATTCTGTCGCCGTCGGGCGGCAATGTCGGCATCGGCTTCGCCATCCCGTCCGAACAGGCGGCGCCGATCGTTGATACGCTGCGTAAGGGTCAGGCGATCAAGCGCGGCTATCTGGGCGTGCAGATCAGCCCGCTGGGTGAAGACCTGGCCGATTCGCTTGGCCTTGCCAAGAATCGCGGCGAGTTCGTTCAGGGTGTCGAACCGGGCAAGGGCGCTGAAAAGGCCGGGATCAAGGCGGGCGACGTGATCGTCAGCGTGGCAGGCCAGGAAGTGACCGCGGATCAGAATCTCTCCTCGATCGTCGCCAATCAGGATATTGGCGCGCGCGTGCCCATCGTCCTGATCCGCAACGGCCAGCGTCAAACGGTCACCGCCATCGTCGGTGAGCGCCCGTCCGAAGACGAACTGAATAACTTTGCTCAACCGCAAGGCGACGAGGATTTCAGCCAGCAGGACCAGAATCCGGGTCAGGCGACGCAGCAGGCGCTGGGCATTTCGGCGATCCCGCTGACGCCCGGCATCATCCGCCAACTGGGCATCGCCGCCGACACGAAGGGCGTCGTCATCACCGCCGTCGACGGATCGACCGATGCCGGCACCAAGGGCCTGCGTCGCGGCGACGTGATCATCAGCGCCAACAACCGGCCGATCGCAAGCCAGGCGGAACTGGACGCGCAGGCGAAGGCCGTCGCAGCCCAGGGTCGCGCAGCCATCCTGTTGCAGGTGCTGCGTCGCGGCCAGCCCGCCATCTTCCTGCCGATCCGCTTGCGCGACAAGTAAGCGGCACTTGCCGAACCGTTCTTGCCCGGTAGAGTGAGGACGTCCTATCAGACCCGCTCGGGCTGAGCCTGTCGAAGCCCTCTTCTTCCTTCGAAGATAGAAAGGCCCTTCGACAGGCTCAGGGCGAACGGGTTTTTCTTTTCGGAGTTGCAGCAATGAGCGACGGTATCTTCATCGGGCTTGGCGCACCGGACAAGGACGGGGGCGTTCCGCAGATGCTGAACCTGCGCCGCGCGAACCGCCATGGATTGATCGCAGGCGCCACCGGCACCGGCAAGACCGTCACCCTGCAAGGAATCGCCGAAAGCTTTTCCGCGCTCGGCGTGCCGGTGTTCATGGCCGATGTGAAGGGCGACCTGGCCGGCATTGCCATGGCCGGATCGCCCACCGCCAAAAATGCCGACAAGCTGGTGGCGCGCGCTGCCGAAGTGGGCATCGCCGATTACAGCTATGCCGACAATCCGGCCATCTTCTGGGATCTGTATGGGCAGCAGGGCCATCCGATCCGCACCACCGTCAGCGAAATGGGGCCGTTGCTGCTCGCGCGCCTGATGGGCCTCAACGAAACGCAGGAAGGCGTGCTGACCATCGCCTTCAAATATGCAGACGAGGAAGGACTGCTGCTGCTCGACCTGGGCGATTTGCAGGCGATGCTGGCCTATTGCGCGGAAAATGCCGACACGCTGTCCGCCCGTTACGGCAATGTCACCAAAGCCAGCGTCGGCGCGATCCAGCGGCAGTTGCTGCAACTGGAATCCCAGGGCGGCGATCATTTCTTCGGCGAACCGGCGCTCGACATCCATGACATGTTGCAGGTGGACGAGAAGGGGCGCGGCTATGTCAACGTGCTGGCCGCCGACAAGCTCATGCAGAGCCCGAAACTCTACGCGACATTCCTGCTATGGCTGCTGTCCGAACTGTTCGAGACGCTCCCCGAAGTAGGCGACCCGGACAAACCCAAGCTGGTCTTCTTCTTCGACGAGGCGCATCTGCTGTTCGACGACGCGCCCAAGGCGCTGACCGACAAGATCGAACAGGTGGTGCGCCTGATCCGATCCAAGGGCGTGGGCGTCTATTTCGTCACGCAGAACCCGATTGACATTCCCGAAGATGTGGCGGGGCAACTGGGCAACCGGGTACAGCACGCCCTGCGCGCCTTCACCCCGCGCGACCAGCGGGCGATCAAGGCCGCAGCGGAAACCTTCCGCATCAATCCCGATCTGGACGTCGAGACGGCGATCACGCAGTTGAAGGTCGGCGAAGCGCTGGTGTCGCTGCTACAGGAGGATGGGTCGCCCGGCATCGTGCAGCGCACGCTGATCGCCCCGCCGCGGTCGCGGTTGGGACCGCTCGATGCCAAGGAAAGGGCGATCATCCAGTCGATCTCCCCGGTCGCGGGCAAATATGAAGATGCGGTCGATCGCGAGTCGGCCGAAGAGATATTGGCGGCACGCGGGCAGGCCGCCGCGGCGGCGGCACAGGCGCAAAAGGCGCAGGCGGAAGCCGACAAGACCGCTGCCGCTCAGGCCAAGGTAGAGGCCAAGCAGCGCGAGGCGGAATTGAAGGAGCAGGCCCGGCGCGCGACGGTGGAGGCGCGGGAAGCAGCCAGGCCCAGCGCGATCGACAAGGCGATCCAGTCGGCCACGCGAGCGGCGGGATCTTCGGTCGGCCGGCAGGTCGCCAACGAACTGGGCCGCGCGGTATTCGGCGGATCGAGCCGCAAATCCTCGTCCGGCGGGATCGCGGGCAAGCTGGTGCGCGGCATATTGGGAAGCCTGTTCAAATAGGCTATGATGATGCGCCGGCTGGGAGGCGGCGCGCCATGCAAAAGACAGCGAATTGGACAATAGTAGCGCTGGTCGCGTCCAGTCCGCTCCACGCCCAGACGCTCGATCCGCATCAGGTGATCGGCGCTGCGATCGCCAGCGACATCGCGCGCGATCGGCAGGCCGAACGCGAAGCCCGGCGCGCGCCTTATGCCTCGCCCGGCTATGGCCCGATCGCATCGGCCGCCGCCGCGCGCGACGCCTGCGCGGCCAAGGTGCTTTACCAGGCCGGTCACGACGGCAAGTTGATCGGCCGCCCCCGCGCCAGCACCATGGCGACCGGGTGGGAGGTGGAGGGCGAGATCGGCTTTGCCGATGGCGGCACCGTGCCTTTCGTCTGTTCCGTGCGTAACGGATCGGTCAGCGGCGTCCTGTTGCAGCGCTGATCGGCCATATGGGGCGGGCAGGATGGATCGCTGCCCTCCCCGCTCATAGGTCGCAAAGCAAATCTTGTTGCATGGTGGGTCGCGCGCCTGTTGCTTCGGCAACATAAGCGCCGCTAAAGCCTTCGCCATGACGGCTGCCCCCTCCCCCCGCCACCCCCTGCATTTCGGCAATTTTCGCGCCTATCTGGTCGGGCGGCTGTGCGCCGTGCTGGCGCAATATGGCATGATGATCATATTGGGGTGGCAAGCTTATAATATCGCGCGCGAGACGATGACGACATCGGGGGCCGCCGCGCAACTGGGCCTGATCGGCCTGGCGCAATTCCTGCCGCTCTTCTTTCTGACTCCCGTCACTGGCTGGGTCGCGGACCATTATGACCGGCGGTGGATTTCCCGCATCACACTCGCGCTCTTGGCGATCGCGGCAGGATTGCTGGCCTTTGCGACCTATGAGGGCTGGGTCAGCCTGCCATTGATCCTGGGCATCGCCGTCATTGTCGGCACGGCGCGCGCCTTCAATGGTCCCGCTTATGGCGCGCTTGCCCCTAATCTGGTGCCGCCCGCGGTCCTGCCCAATGCCATCGCGATTTCCAGCGTCGTGTGGCAGGCCGGATCGATCGCCGGGCCGGCGCTGGGTGGTTATGCCTATGCAGCCACGCCATGGGGCGCCTATGCGCTGGCGTCGGCGCTGTTCGGGGTGGCGCTGGGCGCCATGATGCTGATCGGTCCCGTGCCGCAGCCGCCGCGTGACACCAGCCGCCATCCCATCCGCCAGATGATCGACGGCTTCGCCTATGTCCGGGGTAACCGGCTGGTGCTCGCGACGATCACGCTGGACCTCTTCGCGGTGCTGCTGGCGGGCGCGACCGCGCTGCTGCCGGTCTATGCCCGCGACATATTGCATGTTGGGTCGGCGGGCCTGGGCCATCTGGCCGCCGCGCCGGGCATCGGCGCTGGGTTGACGGCGCTGTGGTTCTCCTTCCGCCCGATGAAGACCAATGTCGGGGTCAAGATGCTGGGATCGGTCATGCTGTTCGGCCTGGCCACCATCGCCTTTGGCTGCACCGCCTTCCTGCCGCGCAGCATCGCGATCGAGGTGGGCATCGCGGCGCTGGTGGTGCTGGGCGGCGCGGACATGGTGTCGGTGTTCGTGCGCCAGTCGCTGGTGCAGTTGCACACGCCCGATGCGATGCGCGGGCGCGTGTCCAGCCTGTCGCAACTCACCATTTCCGCCTCGAACGAACTGGGCGAGGCGGAATCCGGCTTTCTCGCCGCGTTGGTCGGTCCAGTCGCGGCGGTGATCGGCGGCGGGGTCGGCGCTATCCTCATCACCCTTTATTGGGCGCGACTCTTTCCCGAATTGCGCCTTGCACGAAGCTTCGATCCACCCGACATCGGGCGAGAAGAGAACAGCCAGGAGAAAAACCCATGAAAGCTGCCACGATTCTCGAAACCATCGGCAACACGCCCCATGTCCGCATCAACCGGCTGTTCGGAGACGCAGAAGTGTGGATCAAGTCGGAACGATCCAACCCCGGCGGGTCGATCAAGGATCGCATCGCGTTGGCGATGATCGAGGCGGCGGAGGCCAGCGGCGAATTGCAGCCCGGCGGCACGATCATCGAACCGACGTCGGGCAATACCGGCGTTGGCCTGGCCATGGTCGCGGCGGTCAAGGGTTACAAGCTGGTGCTGGTCATGCCCGAAAGCATGTCGATCGAGCGCCGCCGCCTGATGCTGGCTTATGGCGCCAGTTTCGACCTGACCCCGCGCGAAAAGGGCATGAAGGGCGCGATCGAACGCGCGCTGGAGTTGGTGTCGCAGACGCCGAACAGCTGGATGCCGCAGCAGTTCGAAAATCCCGCCAACATCGACGTGCATGTCCGCACCACGGCGCAGGAAATCCTGGCCGATTTCGCCGATGCGCCGATCGACGCGCTGATTACCGGCGTGGGCACCGGCGGCCACATCACCGGCGTCGCCGAGGTGCTGAAAAAGGCGTGGCCCGCGATCAAGATCTTTGCGGTCGAACCAACCTTGTCGCCGGTCATCAGTGGCGGCCAGCCCGGCCCGCACCCGATCCAGGGCATCGGCGCGGGCTTCATCCCGGCGAACCTGCACACCCAATTGCTGGACGGCGTGATCCAGGTCGATCCGGCCGATGCCAAGGACTATGCCCGGCGCTCTGCGAGCGAGGAAGGGCTGCTGGTCGGTATCTCTTCAGGCGGCACGCTGGCGGCAATCGCGCAGACGCTGAAGGAACTCCCCGCAGGCAGCCGGGTTCTGGGCTTCAACTATGACACCGGCGAACGCTATCTGTCGGTCCCCGATTTCCTGCCTGAATAAGGTGATAACGGCAGGCGCGGCATGACCGAATCATCTCCCTCGGCCCGGCTACATCCGTTGATGTGGCTGGTCTGGGCGCTTCTGTTCGCCGGCCTGCCCGCATTGGTCGCCACCTGGGACACGCGGGCGTCTTCGGAAGCGGGGGCGCGCCGCATGGCCGTGGTGGAAGCCGCACGGATGAGACGGCCCGCCACACCCCCGCCGCCGGTCGAGCCGGTCCAAGTCTTCGCGCTGGAGCGGGACCAGGCGGTCGCGTTCAACGCGACCATCCCCTTTTCGCGCGATCCCAACCCGGCCGCCCGGCCTTTCCTCTTCGCCGGGTCCGAAACAGACCTCGCCCGCGCGACCGACTGCCTGGCGGCGGCCGAAATCTTCGAGGCGGGTGACGATGCCGTGGGCGAAGAGGCAGTAGCGCAGGTGGTGCTGAACCGGGTGCGGCATCCTGCCTTCCCCAAAACGGTGTGCGGCGTAGTGTTCCAGGGGCAGGAACGGCGCACCGGATGCCAGTTCACCTTCAGTTGCGATGGCGCACTGGCCCGCACGCCCGGCGAAGCCGCTTGGGGCCGCGCGCGCGACATCGCCCGCGCCGCGCTGGCGGGCAAGGTCTACAAGCCGGTTGGCTACGCGACCCATTATCATACCGACTGGGTCGTGCCCTATTGGAGCAGCAGCCTGGACAAGATCGGGGCGGTCGGCACGCACCTGTTCTTCCGCTGGCGCGGCTGGTGGGGCACGCCGCCCGCCTTTCGCCGGACCATTGATACAGGAGAACCGCTGATAGGCCAGCTAGCGCGTCTGTCACCCGCGCATCAGGGCGGATCGGGCATGCTGTCGCTACTGCAACCGGTGATGACCGCCGAAGCCGCGGCTGCGTTGGCTGCGCGGCCCCAACAATCCATCGAAATGGGCATGCTGGGCAAGACGATCGCAGGCGTGCGCCTGATTTCCATCATCGGCGGCCAAAGTTTTCTGGTCGAATTGCCAAGGGGCAGCGCCGCCGACAGTTGGCCGGCGACGGCGCGGACCTTTTGCGCCGGGCGCGGCCAATGCCGCATCATGGGATGGGTGGCGGGCAGTGCGCCCAAGGAATTGCCGCTATCCCTGACCGATCTCACCACCATGCGTTTTTCCTACATCCACGATGCGGCGACAGGATTGCAACGCGCCCTGTGGAATTGCACCCAAACACCCCGCGTCGCCAAGAGAGAATGCATGCGCCAGCGCGTGCCGACCTTGGCCATTCCCTCTCCCACCGATCCCGGGTTGAGCGGTGTGCGGCGTAAGGAGCGGTTTGAGACGGTGAAGATCGCGCCACCTGCTGCGCCATTGAATGCAGCATCGGGCGCCACATCCAATGCGACTAGCGACGCGACGCCTTGAACACCGCCTTCACCCCTTCACAAATCGCCAGCGGGCGTCTATATGGCTGGCAATCCGGTCGTCCCCTGCGCTGTGCGTAAGGGTATAGGCCGTCCCCCGGATCGCTCGGGGTCCAGCTTCGAATTGCGCGCGAAGCTGGCGGAATTGGGCGACTTCTGATGGGTCATCAGGTGCTGACAGTGCGGATCGGACAGTCCCGGCCCGCACTTTTTTGCGTGGAATGGCGGGTGCGAATCACCCTCTATTCCATCGCGCATGGACTGAGTTTTCGCTGGGATGCGGAAAAACGCGACGAATGAAGGCAAGGACAACGCATGGCGACCAAAGCTCTCCCCCCGATCAGCAACACCGGCGCGAAGAAGCGCATCAGGAAGGTGTTCGGCGACATCCACGAAGTGGTGCAGATGCCGAACCTGATCGAGGTCCAGCGGGAGAGCTATGAACAGTTCCTCCGTTCGAACCCCGCCATCGGCTATGTGTCGGGCCTGGAAAAGACGCTGCGCAGCGTGTTCCCGATCCGCGATTTCGCCGGCACCGCCGAAATGGACTTCGTCCATTATGAGCTGGAAGACCCAAAATATGACGTCGAGGAATGCCGTCAGCGCGGCATCACCTATGCGGCGCCGATGCGCGTAACCCTGCGCCTGATCGTGTTCGAAGTGGATCAGGACACCGAAACCCGTTCGGTTTTGGACATCAAGGAGCAGGACGTCTATATGGGCGACATGCCCCTGATGACGGGCAACGGCACCTTCATCGTCAACGGCACCGAGCGCGTCATCGTCAGCCAGATGCACCGTTCGCCGGGCGTTCTGTTCGACCATGACCGGGGCAAGACCCATTCGTCGGGCAAATATCTGTTCGCCGCGCGCGTCATCCCCTATCGCGGTTCGTGGCTCGATTTCGAATTCGACGCCAAGGACATCGTCAACGTCCGTATCGACCGCAAGCGCAAGCTGCCGGTCACGGCGCTGCTGTTCGCGCTGGGCCTGACGCCGGAAGATATCCTGGGCGAATTCTACAACAAGGTGACCTATGTTCGCGGTGAAGGCGGCTGGGTCATCCCCTATCTCGCCGAAGCCTGGCGCGGCCTGAAGCCTGCGTTCGACATCGTCGACGCCAAGACGGGCGAAGCCATCTTCCCCGCCGGCACAAAGATTTCGCCCCGCGCCGCCAACAAGGCGGAAAAGGACGGCCTGCAAACGCTGCTGATCCCGACCGAGGAAGTCTATGGTCGCTACAGCGCCTTTGACCTCATCAACGAGAGCACCGGCGAAATCTACATCGAGGCCGGCGACGAAGTCAGCCCTGAGAATCTGGAAAAGCTGGACAAGGCGGGCATCGACCGCCTCGAACTGCTCGACATCGACCATGTCGGCACCGGCCCCTGGATTCGTAACACGCTCAAGGCCGATAAAGCCGAAGACCGCGACCAGGCTCTGTCCGACATTTATCGCGTCATGCGCCCCGGTGAACCGCCGACGAAGGAAACCGCCGAAGCCCTGTTTGCTGGCCTGTTCTTCGATCCCGAGCGCTACGACCTCTCGGCCGTTGGCCGCGTGAAGCTGAACATGCGTCTCGACCTGGACGCCGAAGACACGGTCACCACCCTGCGCGTCGAGGACATCCTCGCCGTGGTCAAGGAACTGGTGAACCTGAAGGACGGCAAGGGCGAAATCGACGATATCGACAACCTCGGCAACCGTCGCGTCCGTTCGGTCGGCGAGCTTCTGGAAAACCAGTATCGCGTCGGGCTGCTGCGCATGGAACGCGCCGTCAAGGAGCGTATGTCGAGCGTCGATGTATCGACTGTGATGCCCAACGACCTGATCAACGCAAAGCCCGCCGTGGCCGCCGTGCGTGAATTTTTCGGCTCCTCGCAGCTGTCGCAGTTCATGGATCAGACCAACCCGCTGTCGGAAGTCACCCACAAGCGCCGCGTGTCGGCGCTTGGCCCAGGCGGTCTGACCCGCGAACGTGCGGGCTTTGAAGTCCGCGACGTTCACCCGACCCATTATGGCCGTATCTGCCCGATCGAAACGCCTGAAGGCCCGAACATCGGTCTGATCAACAGCCTCGCGACGTTCAGCCGCGTGAACAAATACGGCTTCATCGAAACGCCGTACCGCAAGGTCGTGGACAACAAGGTCACCGACGACGTCGTGTACCTGTCCGCGATGGAAGAGGCCAAGCACACGATTGCGCAGGCCAACGCCGAAGTGAATGCCGACGGCCATTTCGTCGAGGATCTGATTTCCTCGCGCGAAGCCGGCGAATTCCTGATGGCGCCGCGCGACCACATCACCCTGATGGACGTCAGCCCCAAGCAGCTGGTGTCGGTCGCCGCATCGCTCATTCCCTTCCTGGAAAATGATGACGCCAACCGCGCCCTCATGGGATCGAACATGCAGCGTCAGGCGGTGCCTTTGGTTCAGGCCGAAGCGCCGTTCGTGGGCACCGGCATGGAAGGCACGGTCGCCCGTGACTCCGGCGCGGCCGTCGCGTCCAAGCGGGCGGGTATCGTCGATCAGGTCGATGCGACCCGTATCGTCATCCGTGCGACCGGCGACATCGAAGCCGGTCAGTCGGGCGTCGACATCTACACGCTCCAGAAGTTCCAGCGTTCCAACCAGGACACCTGCATCAACCAGCGTCCGCTGGTGCAGGTCGGCGACCTGATCGAAGCCGGCGACGTCATCGCCGATGGCCCGTCGACCGAGTTTGGCGAGTTGGCGCTGGGCCGGAACACGCTCGTCGCGTTCATGCCCTGGAACGGCTACAACTACGAAGACTCCATCCTGATCTCCGAGCGGATCGTGAAGGACGACGTCTTCACCTCGATCCATATCGAGGAGTTCGAGGTCATGGCCCGCGACACCAAGCTGGGTCCAGAGGACATCACCCGCGACATTCCCAATGTCGGTGAAGAAGCGCTGCGCAACCTCGACGAGGCGGGCATCGTTTACATCGGCGCGGAAGTGGAGCCGGGCGACATCCTGGTCGGCAAGATCACCCCCAAGGGTGAATCGCCGATGACTCCGGAAGAAAAGCTGCTTCGCGCGATCTTCGGTGAAAAGGCGTCCGACGTGCGCGACACGTCGCTGCGCCTGCCGCCGGGCGTGGCCGGTACGGTCGTTGAAGTGCGCGTGTTCAACCGCCACGGCATCGACAAGGACGAGCGCGCCATGGCGATCGAGCGGGAGGAAATCGACCGCCTCGCCAAGGATCGCGAGGACGAACGCGCCATCCTCAACCGGGCGACCTTCAACCGTCTGCACGAAATGCTGCTGACTCAGACCGCCTCTGCGGCTCCCAAGGGGGTCAAGAAGGGCGTCGTGATCGACGAGGCCCTGCTGGCCGAAGTCGAGCGTCACGAATGGTGGAAGTTCGCGGTCGAGGACGACAGTCGCCAGGCTCAGATCGAAGCGATCAAGGGCCAGTATGACGAAGCCGTGAAATCGATCGTCGACAAGTTCGAGGATCGCGTCGACAAGCTGCAGCGCGGCGACGAGCTGCCGCCGGGCGTGCTCAAGATGGTCAAGGTGTTCGTGGCGGTGAAGCGCAAGCTGCAACCGGGCGACAAGATGGCCGGCCGTCACGGTAACAAGGGCGTCATTTCGCGCATCCTGCCCGTAGAGGACATGCCGTTTCTGGAAGACGGCACCCATGTCGACATCGTGCTGAACCCGCTGGGCGTGCCATCGCGCATGAACGTCGGTCAGATCTTCGAAACGCATCTCGGCTGGGCCGCCCGTGGCCTTGGCCAGCAGCTCAAACATGCGCTGGAAGACTGGCGTGAGGCCAATCCGAACCCGTCGGCGGGCGACATGCCCGACGCGGTCAAGGAACGGCTGCTGACCTCCTATGGTCCGCGCTATGCCGAACAGATCGAGGCGCGCTCGCCAGAGCAGATCATCGATCTGGCCGAACATCTCCAGCGGGGTATCCCGATGGCGACGCCGGTGTTTGACGGTGCGCGTGAAGCGGACGTGTCGGCGATGCTGTCGCTGGCGGGGCTGGCTACATCGGGCCAGTCGGACCTGTATGACGGCCGCACCGGCGATCGGTTCGACCGCAAGGTGACCGTCGGCATCATCTACATGTTGAAGCTGCATCACTTGGTCGACGACAAGATCCATGCCCGTTCGATCGGCCCCTACAGCCTCGTCACGCAGCAGCCGCTGGGTGGTAAGGCGCAGTTCGGTGGCCAGCGCTTCGGTGAAATGGAGGTCTGGGCGCTCCAGGCCTATGGCGCCGCCTATACGTTGCAGGAAATGCTGACGGTGAAGTCGGACGACGTGGTCGGCCGCACCAAGGTCTATGAGGCGATCGTCAAGGGTGACGACACGTTCGAGGCCGGCATTCCCGAAAGCTTCAACGTGCTGGTCAAGGAAATGCGCTCGCTGGGCCTCAACGTCGAACTCGCGACGGCCGATCCGGTCGTTGACGAAGACGGCGTCGCGCTGGCGGCGGAATAAGGATGGGGGCGCAGCCTTTGGCAGCGCCCCTCCCCTGCTTCGCCCGGAAATTTACCCTCTAGAGGGACTAAAAATATGAATGAACTGACCAACTTCGCGAACCCGGTAGTCAAGGCCGAGACTTTCGACCAGATCCAGATCGGCCTTGCCTCGCCAGAGCGCATCCGGTCCTGGTCCTTTGGCGAGATCAAGAAGCCCGAGACCATCAACTATCGCACGTTCAAGCCCGAGCGTGACGGCCTGTTCTGCGCGCGCATCTTTGGTCCGATCAAGGATTATGAATGCCTGTGCGGCAAATATAAGCGCATGAAGTACAAGGGCATCGTCTGCGAGAAGTGCGGTGTCGAAGTCACGGTGAGCAAGGTGCGCCGTGAGCGCATGGGCCATATCGAACTGGCCGCCCCGGTTGCGCATATCTGGTTCCTGAAGTCGCTGCCATCGCGCATCGGCCTGCTGCTCGACATGCAGCTCAAGCAGCTTGAGCGCGTGCTGTATTTCGAAAGCTATATCGTCATCGAACCGGGCCTGACCTCGCTCGACAAATATCAGCTGCTGAACGAAGACGAACTGCTCGACGCGCAGGACCAATATGGCGAAGACGCCTTCTCCGCCGGCATCGGCGCGGAAGCGGTCAAGCAGATGCTGATGGACCTCGACCTGGAAGGCGAAAAGCAGATCCTGCTGGACGAGCTGGCCGTCACCAAGTCGGAACTCAAGCCCAAGAAGATCATCAAGCGCCTGAAGGTCGTCGAATCCTTCCTGGAATCGGGCAATCGCCCCGAATGGATGATCCTGGACGTCGTTCCGGTCATCCCGCCGGAACTGCGCCCGCTGGTGCCGCTGGACGGCGGTCGTTTCGCGACGTCGGATCTCAACGACCTGTATCGCCGCGTCATCAACCGCAACAACCGCTTGAAGCGCCTGATGGAACTGCGCGCGCCGGACATCATCGTCCGCAACGAAAAGCGCATGTTGCAGGAAGCCGTCGACGCCCTGTTCGACAATGGCCGTCGCGGCCGTGTCATCACCGGTGCGAACAAGCGTCCGCTCAAGTCGCTGTCCGACATGCTCAAGGGCAAGCAGGGCCGCTTCCGTCAGAACCTGCTCGGCAAGCGCGTCGATTATTCGGGTCGTTCGGTCATCGTGACCGGGCCGGAATTGAAGCTGCATCAGTGCGGCCTGCCCAAGAAGATGGCGCTCGAACTGTTCAAGCCGTTCATCTACGCCCGCCTGGACGCCAAGGGTCTGTCCATGACCCTGAAGCAGGCCAAGAAGTGGGTCGAGAAAGAGCGCAAGGAAGTCTGGGACATTCTGGACGAGGTGATCCGCGAGCATCCCGTGATGCTCAACCGTGCGCCCACGCTTCACCGTCTGGGTATCCAGGCGTTCGAACCCGTGCTGATCGAGGGCAAGGCGATCCAGCTTCACCCGCTGGTCTGCTCCGCCTTCAACGCCGACTTCGATGGCGATCAGATGGCCGTTCACGTTCCGCTGAGCCTGGAAGCCCAGTTGGAAGCGCGCGTGCTGATGATGTCGACCAACAACATCCTGTCGCCCGCGAATGGCAAGCCGATCATCGTGCCATCGCAGGACATGGTGCTGGGCATCTATTATCTGTCGATGGAGCGCGAAGGCGAGCCGGGTGAAGGCATGCTGCTGTCCGACATGTCGGAAGTCCATCAGGCGCTGTTCGCCAAGGCGGTGACCCTGCACAGCAAGATCATCAGCCGCGTGCCGCAGACCGACGAGGCGGGCAACAGCTACCTCAAGCGGTATGAAACCACGCCGGGCCGCATGTTGCTGGGCGAATGCCTGCCGCAGAACCACAAGGTTCCGTTCGACGTCGTCAACCGCCTGCTGACCAAGAAGGACGTCGGCGACGTGATCGACGAGGTCTATCGTCACACCGGCCAGAAGGACACGGTGCTGTTCGCCGACGCCATCATGGCGCTGGGCTTCAAGCATGCGTTCCAGGCGGGCATTTCGTTCGGCAAGGACGACATGGTCATTCCTGACTCGAAGGAAGGCACCGTTGCCGAAACCAAGGCGCTGGTGGCCGATTACGAGCAGCAATATCAGGACGGCCTGATCACCCAGCAGGAAAAGTACAACAAGGTGATCGACGCCTGGAGCCGTTGCGGCGACCAGGTGGCGAACGCCATGATGGACGAGATCAAGGCCCAGCCCAGGGATCCCGCAACCGGCCGCCTCGCGCAGATCAACTCGATCTACATGATGGCACATTCCGGTGCGCGTGGTTCGCAGGCACAGATGAAGCAGCTGGCCGGTATGCGCGGCCTGATGGCCAAGCCGTCGGGCGAGATCATCGAAACGCCGATCATCTCGAACTTCAAGGAAGGCCTGACCGTCCTTGAATATTTCAACTCCACCCACGGCGCGCGTAAGGGCCTGGCGGATACGGCGCTCAAGACGGCGAACTCGGGTTACCTGACCCGCCGTCTGGTCGACGTGTCGCAGGATTGCACCATCGTCGAGGAAGATTGCGGCACCGAAAAGGCGCTGGAGATGAAGGCGATCGTCCAGGGCGGTTCCGTCATCGCCTCGCTGGGCGAACGCATCCTGGGCCGCACCACCGCGCAGGACATTGTCGACAGTAAGGATGGCACAATCGTCATCCCCATCGGCACCCTGCTGGACGAACCGATGATCGCCCAGATCGAAGCGATCGGCACCCAGGCCGTGAAGATCCGCTCACCCCTGATCTGCGAAAGCAAGATGGGTGTGTGCGGCAAATGCTACGGCCGTGACCTCGCTCGCGGTACGCCGGTAAACATCGGTGAAGCGGTCGGCGTCATCGCGGCGCAGTCCATCGGCGAACCGGGCACGCAGCTGACCATGCGTACCTTCCACATCGGCGGCGCGGCGAACTTCAACGAAACGTCGAACCTGGAATCGATGGCGGACGGCACGATCGAACTGCGTGACATGCCAACCATCACCGACAAGCTTGGCCGTCGCCTGTCGCTCGCCCGCAACGGCGAGATCGCGATCATCGACAGCGAAGGTCGCGAGCGCGAAACCCATCGCCTGCCTTATGGTGCCACCATCCTGTTTGCAGATGGCGACACCGTGAAGAAGGGCGAGCGTTTCGCCGAGTGGGATCCCTTCACCATGCCGGTGATCACGGAAAAACCGGGTATCGTTAAGTATGTCGACCTGATCGACAGCAAGACGCTGACCGAACAGACCGACGAAGCCACCGGCATCGCCCAGCGCGTCGTGACGGAACATCGTGGTGCCGCCCGCACCAAGGAAGACCTTCGCCCGCGCCTCACCCTGCTGGACGACCAGTCCGGCGAAGCCGCGCGCTACATGCTGGCGGTGGGGGCTACCCTGTCGGTCGATGATGGCGCCCAGGTGCAGGCCGGTGACGTGCTGGCGCGTGTCAGCCGTGAAGCGGCCAAGACCCGCGACATCACCGGTGGTCTGCCGCGCGTCGCCGAACTGTTCGAAGCCCGCAAGCCCAAGGACAATGCGATCATTGCCAAGGTGTCGGGCCGCGTCCAGTTCCTGAAGGATTATAAGGCGAAGCGTAAGATCGCCATCAATCCCGAAGATGGCGGCGAGCCGGTCGAATATCTGATCCCCAAGAGCAAGGTGATCGACGTTCAGGAAGGCGATTTCGTCAAGCGCGGCGACAACCTGATCGGTGGTTCGCCCGATCCGCACGACATTCTGGAAGTGCTGGGTATCGAGCCTCTGGCCGAATATCTGGTCGCCGAAATCCAGGAAGTCTATCGCTTGCAGGGCGTGAAGATCAACGACAAGCACATCGAAACGATCGTTCGTCAGATGCTGCAAAAGGTCGAGATCATCGAGTCCGGCGACACCACCCTGTTGGTGGGCGAGCAGATCGACCGCGAGGAAATGGACGAGATCAACGCCAAGCTCCAGCCGGGCTTCGCGTTCGCCGCTGGCAAGCCGGTGCTGCTCGGCATCACCAAGGCGTCGCTGCAAACCCGCAGCTTCATCTCGGCAGCGTCCTTCCAGGAAACCACCCGCGTCCTCACGGAAGCAGCCGTCCAGGGCAAGAAGGACACGCTGGTCGGCCTGAAGGAGAATGTCATCGTCGGCCGGCTGATCCCGGCGGGCACCGGCGCGGGCATGAACCGCCTGCGCGTCGCCGCCTCGTCGCGCGATGCGGCGATGCGGGCCGCGCTGCGGGCCTCCAGCCAGGTGGACCTGATCGCGCCCAAGTCGGCTGCCGCCGAACGTGCGGCCGAACTGGCGCAA
Organism: Pseudomonadota bacterium; assembly: GCA_040389985.1. Taxonomy (GTDB): domain Bacteria; phylum Pseudomonadota; class Alphaproteobacteria; order Sphingomonadales; family Sphingomonadaceae; genus Sphingobium. The sequence goes on along the minus strand of JAZJZH010000007.1, from coordinate 70,076 downwards.
GGTCCGGAAGCGGCGATCGGCAATGATCCGTTGGCTGCGGTCGAAGGGGAAACCCACGGCACCGACGCGGATGCGGGCGATTACCTGCTGAAGAGCGACGGCGAATAAGCCCTTTGAAAGCATGGGAGCCGCTTCCTATATGGATGGTGGCTCCCATGCCCTTCGCTCCCGCAAGGGAGAGAAGCTTATGCCCGCCGGATGCATCATGCGCCCGGCGGGCTTTCTTTTTGCGGGCAAAACTCGGTCAGACCGAGTTTTCAACACTCGGTCCGGCTCTCAGAATTTTCTCTTGACCGGGACAAAAACCGCGCTTATTTGCGGCCTCCCAAGCGCGACGCGCTAGGGATTGATGCCCGATCCTCTAATGGTAAGAGAGCGGACTCTGACTCCGTCAATCAAGGTTCGAGTCCTTGTCGGGCATCCAAATACAACCACCTAAATATCCGATCTGTCGCTAACCTGAAAACGCGGCCTCATGCCTTGGGCGTGGCTCGCGACAATGTCGCAGGCCGACAGGCGCGGCTCATGCCCGCAATATCTCCGATATCAAACCAGCGTGCGCGCCACCGCTTCGGCGACCTTGATGCCGTCGATCGCGGCGGACAGGATGCCGCCGGCATAGCCTGCACCCTCGCCTGCCGGGTATAGGCCCACAACATTGAGGCTCTGAAAATCCTTGCCGCGGGTGATGCGGATGGGGGAAGAGGTTCGCGTCTCCACGCCCGTCATCACCGCGTCGGGATGGTCATAATGGGCGATTTGGCGGCCGAAGGCGGGCAGCGCTTCGTGGAAGGCCTCTATCACATAGTCGGGCAGGCAGCGCGCCAAGTCGGTGGGGGTCACGCCCGGCTTGTAGGAGGGCACGACGTCGCCAAGCTGGGTCGAGGGGCGGCGGGCGAGGAAGTCGCCGACCGTCTGGCCGGGTGCCCAATAGGAGGAACCGCCCGCGACATAGGCCATCGATTCCCAATGGCGTTGCAGATCGATCCCGGCCAGCGGCCCGTCAGGATAGTCGCGCGCTGGATCGATGCCGACGACCAGGCCGGAATTGGCGTTAAATTCCGCGCGGCTATATTGGCTCATGCCGTTGGTCACCACGCGCCCTTCTTCCGAGGTGGCGGCGACGACCCGGCCGCCGGGGCACATGCAGAAGCTGTAGACGGTGCGGCCATTGGCGCAGTGATGGGCCAAGCTGTAGGAGGCCGATCCCAGGTCGGGATGGCCCGCGCAATTTCCGTAGCGGGCCTGGTCGACCCAGCTTTGCGGATGTTCGATCCGCACGCCGATGGAAAAGGGCTTGGGTTCTATATGGACGCCGCGGCCGTGGAGCATCTCGAATGTGGGCCGGGCACTATGGCCGACGGCCAGCACGACATGGTCGGTATCGATCACGCTGCCGTCGTGGAGGACGAGGCCGCGCAACCGCTGTTCGCCCGCGGCCGTGCGTTCCAGCACCAGATCGTCGACGCGGTGTTGCCAGCGATATTCGCCGCCTAGCGCCTCGATCTGCCGCCGCATCGCCTCGACCATGGTGACGAGGCGGAAGGTGCCGATATGGGGATGGGCTTCCCAGAGGATATCGTCGGGCGCGCCGGCGGCGACGAACTCTTCCAGCACCTTGCGGCCCAGGAAGCGCGGGTCTTTGACGCGGCAATAGAGCTTGCCGTCGGAGAAGGTGCCCGCGCCGCCCTCGCCGAACTGGACGTTGCTGTCGGGGTTCAATTCGGCGCGGCGCCACAGGCCCCATGTGTCCTTGGTCCGTTCGCGCACCACTTTGCCGCGATCGAGGATGATCGGGCGGAAACCCATTTGCGCCAGGATCAAGCCCGCGAACAGGCCGCATGGCCCCGCGCCGATCACGACCGGGCGCTTACCCTGCCAGCCGTCGGGGGCATGGGTGACGAATTTGTAGCTGGTGTCGGGCGTCGGCCGAACATCATGATCGTTGGCGAAGCGGGCCAGTACGGCGGCTTCGTCCACCACATCGACGTCGAGCGTATAGACCAGCAGGATCGCGCTGCGGCGGCGGGCGTCGTTGCCGCGCCGCACCAGGCTATGGCTGCGCAGGTCGTGCGGTTCGATGCCCAGGCGGTCGCAGATGGCGGCGGGCATCGCCTCGGCCGGATGGTCGAGGGGCAATTTCAGGCCGGACACACGGATCATGCGATCGCCCATAGTGCGTCAGGACCGGAAAAGAAATGGCGGTCAGGCCCTTCGCATCCGCGCGACCAGTCCTTCCCCACCCAACGCGACCAGCATCGACAGGCCCGTAAGCGGAAAGAGGATGCCAAGCCCCAGCATCAGCGCGGCGACCATGCGCCGGGCCGCAGGCGTGGCGGCGGGCGGCCGGTGCAGGCGGCCATGCTTGCGCCGCTTCCACCAGAGCACTGGCGCGGTGACGCACAGCGTCAGCAGGCAGAGGCAACCCGCCAGCATCAGCAACCGATTGGCCTCCCCATATTGCTGGCCCTGATGAGTGGCGATGCCCCATTCGACCGCCTTTGCGCCCGGACCGAACATGCGCCAGTCGATATCCTGCACCACCGCGCCGCTGGCCGCGTCGATGGTGAGGGCGCGGGCGTCGTCGGCGCGCTGCACCAGGGTCGCGACCAGATAGGGCGCGCCGGGGGTGGCGGGCAGGATGATCTGATAGCCGCGCACCAGGCCGTGGCGGGCGGCGATGCGCGCGACCGCATCGACGCCGATGTCGCCCGGCGCGCCGACCGCGCCGCCTCCTTCGCGCAGGGTCCAGGGCAGCGCGTCCTTGGCCGGGGCGGCCCAGGGGATGACCGCGATCTTGGGGCGGCCCCAGTCGTTGGCGGCGACGATCGATCGAAGCCCGCCGCCCCAGACCTCAGTCCAGGGCATTCCGGTGACGGCCAGGAACAGGATGACGCCCGCCGACAGGAACCCCAGCGTGCCATGCAGGTTGCGCCAGAAGATCCGGCCCCCGGCCCGGCCCCGGATCGCCAGCGCGGGCTGGCCGCGCCGGGGCCAGCGCAGATAGAGGCCGGTGACGCACAGGATGATCGCCCAGCCCGCCACGACCTCCACCAGCCGGTTGCCGATCGAGCCGGTCAGCGCCAGGCTGTGCAGATCCTTGATCGTCTTCATGATGCCACCATTATGGATGACGCCGAGGACGCGACCGTCAAATGCATCAACGAGTTGGACAGTTGAATCGCCATTTTCGGCTTTAGTCGTGACCCGCCAGCTTTCTGTCCGATCAGCCGGGCTCAGGAGCTGGGTGACGGGATCGCCCGAATATCGTTGCGATATCGTAATGATATGTGATGGCGGCAAGGGCTGCGCATTGGGCGGAGCTGTGATCCGCACCGGATAGAGCAAAGCCTCCACCTCCGGCTTGTAGAGATAGAGCGCGCCCGTCACCGCCATCAGCGCCAATATGGGCAGGACGATCAGCCCGGCATAGAAATGCCAGCGCCACATCGCCCGGTAGAAAGTTCGGTCTTCCATCGTCCGCCTCCCGTCAGAAACGCGCGCGGACGCCGGCATAGAATGCACGATGTTCGATAGGATAGAAGGCGACGCTGCCTTCGTCTGCGGCGGTGGCGGCATTGTCAGACGTATAGCGGATGAGCGCGCTGATATCGCCGATCGCGCGCCGGGCGGTCAGGTTGCGGGCGTCGAGGAACAGGGTAACGCCATCGCGCAACTGCGCCTGCGCGTTCAGGTTCAGCATCGCATAGCGGCCCACCCGCTTCGTGTTGGCATAATCGACCCAGGCGCCCTGCGGCAGCCACTCGACGGCGGGCGACAGGCTGAGGCGATCCGTGCCCAGCCGGAGTTCCGCGCGGTAAAAGTGGCGCGGGATCACCGGCAAGCGATTGTCCCCGAACTGGATGTCGTCGCGGAAACGGAAGTCGCTATATTGATAGACCTGCCGCAGCGTCGCCCAAGGCGTCAGGGTCAGGTCCAGTCCCGCCTCCACCCCCTGATGCCGGGTGCGGTCAGCGTTGAAGGTCGCGGCCGGAATGGTGCCGGCGACGACGCTATATTGCAGCATCTCGCCCCGTATGTCGGCGCGATAGAGGCTGATGTCCCAACCGACGATGCCCATCCGGCCGCGCGTGCCGACTTCGGCCGTCCACGCCTTTTGCAGGCCGACCGGGGTGAAGCCGGGAAGCCCGCCCGCCGGCGTCTGGCTGAGTTCGCTAAAGCCGGGCATTTCGACGGACCGGCTGTAATTGGCATAGACCTGGACCGCCTCCAACGGTTGGTAGAGCAGGCCGATCTTGGGCGCGAAGGCGTCGAAATCCGCGTCACCACTGCGCGCCTGGACGAAACGATTGGCGATGTAGCGCTCGCCGTGGCTGTAGAGGCCGCCGGCGATCAGCCAGAGATGGGCGACCGGCGCGATCCGCGCTTCGCCATAGCTGTTGATCGTCTGCGCCTTTTGCCGGACATTGGCGGTGATCGCCCCGCTGCGCCCGCCGATATTGACGAATTGGCGCGCCTGCACTTCGCCGAATCGGGCCTGACTGCCGAGCGTTAGTGCGACCGGCACCCCGCCCAGATCGCCCGCAAGATCGAGGCTGGCGAAGACGCCGCGATCCTCCGACTTCTGGTCGATCACTTGGAAGATCGGGTGAAACAGCTGTTTGGCGTTGTAGAACAGACCGAAGGCCAGGCTGCCCTGCTCCAGATCGATGGTGGTGCGATTCTGAAGCCGGAACGAATCGATGTCGCGCGCCTGATCGCCAACGACATTGCCCTTGCGCGGGTTATTCAGCACATCTTTTTCACTGAGCGCGCCAGCCAGTTCCTGACAGATCGTCTGGGCGCTGGCATAGAAGCGGGTTTCGATACGCTCGCTCAGTTTCAGCCCGATATTGCCGTTGAAGCGCAGCGCCTTGCGGTCGCCATGGGCGCGGTCGCTGTCGGACCGGTCGGCGGTGATGGCGGCATAGGCGTCACCATGATCGTCGGCATAGCCATAGGCGATCTTGCCGCGCAGCGTGTCGAAGCTGCCGCCATCGATGCGGAGTTCCGCGCCGGGCGTGCTGCGGCCGGTCGGGGTAACCGCGTTGATCGCCCCGCCCAGGGTGGAGCCGCCGTAGCGCAGGGCATTGCCGCCGCGATAGACTTCGAGATGCTGGAAGACCTGCGGGTCCAGTTCCTGAAAATCGCCATTGTCGTCGGCCATGTTGATGGGCACGCCATCCTGCAACAAGGTGAGGCCGCGCATATGATAGCCGCGCGACAGGCCCGATCCGCGGATCGATATCCGCACCTCCTGCCCGAAGCGCGGCTGGGTATAGACGCCGGGGGAAAAGGCCAGCGCGTCGCGCAGCGAGACGGCGAGTTTGTTTTCGAACGCCTCCGCGGCGACGACATCGACGCCGCCCGGTGTGCGCTGCGCGCGGGCGGCGGCGGCTTCGACGGCGGGACTGGCGGTGACGATGATGGGGCTGTGTTCGGCTTCGTCGGCGACGGCGGGAACGGCGGACAGGGCGAGGATGAGGGCGCACAGCGGGAGGCTGCGCGTGGCGTGGATGGAACGCATGGAACGACTTTCTGAAAACGGGGGATTCGTGATCGCGCGCGCTGGGCAGCGGCGATCAGGTCATGCGCGCTCCGTGTTCCCGCGAAGGCGGGAACCCAGTTCGGACGGCAGGACTGGGTTCCCGCCTTCGCGGGAACACGCCGTCTTGACCGGAAAGCGCGTTGGAAATCAGAAAGTCTTGGGCGGCCCCGATGATGGCGGCGGCGGCGCGGCGAGGCGGGCGATGACGCCCGTCTTGAGCGCGAAGGCGATCGGGCCGAAGGCAATCTGCCAGGCCGGGAGCAACAGGTCGGCGACGATGAGTGGCGGTACGACCGGCTGGACCGAGGCCGCGAAGGGGCAATGTTGCTGGCCGGTGATGCCATCGTTGGGCTCGCCATGTTTGCCCGGCGCATCCTCGCGCGGGACCACGACATTGACCGCGCCCTGCCCGGTGCAGAGCGTCACCACGACGCCCTTGTCCGTGCGCACCGGCATAAAGCCGGTAGGGGCGAGCAGTTGGATGGCGAGGACGAGAAGAGCCAGTGCGGTCAACAGCCCGCGCGCCCTCTCCGATTGTCTGATCGCTCCCATCATCGCGCTTCCCTAGCGGCGACGGGGCGTTCTGTCATCCGGTCAAAAGGTCCAACCTGTCCCTTCACTCACCTTGACGTAAACGTAAAGCTTGATTACATTCCCTCTCATGAACACGCGCAGCAGCATCGCCGGCATCGAACTGCCCGACCATAGCGAACGGCAGAGCTACAGCATCACCGATCTGTCCGAAGAGTTCGGTGTGACCGCGCGCGCGCTGCGCTTCTATGAGGATGAGGGGCTGATCTCGCCCGAACGGCACGGCCTCTCCCGTATCTATTCGCGGCGCGACCGCGCCCGACTCGCCTGGATTTTGCGCGGCAAGCGCGTGGGCTTCAGCCTGACCGAAATTCGCGAGATGATCGACCTTTACGACGCCGACGAGGAGCATGAGGCCCAGCGCCGCGTCACCGTGGACAAGTGCAAGGCGCGAATCGACCTTTTGACCCGGCAGAAAGAGGATATCGACGCCGCCATCGCCGAACTGGACGCCTTCGTCGTGGCCATCGAACAGCGCTAATTCCCTACCCTACCCATAAAAATATCGCAGGAGAAGATCATGCCCAGCTATGCCGCCCCCGTTCGCGACACCCGTTTCGTGCTGGACCATGTGGTCGGGTTGGACCGCTATGCCAACCTGCCCGGTTTTGAGAACGCCACCCCCGACCTGGTCGAGGCGATCCTGACCGAAGGCGGCAAGATGGCGGCCGAAGTGCTGTTCCCGCTGAACGCGGTCGGCGACAAGGAAGGCTGCACCCGGCACCCCGACGGCAGCGTGACGACGCCGACCGGCTTCAAGGCAGCGTTCGACCAGTTCGTCGCGGGCGGTTGGACCACCATCCACGGCCCGGCGGAATTTGGCGGCCAGGGCCTGCCCAGCGTGCTGGCGACGGCGGTAGACGAATATGTGCTGTCGGCCAACCAGGCGTTCGAAATGTATCACGGCCTGACCGCCGGCGCGGTTGCGGCGCTGATCGCCAAGGGCAGCGCCGAATTGCAGCAGCGCTATATTCCCAAGATGGTGTCAGGCGAATGGACCGGCACGATGAACCTGACCGAACCGCATTGTGGCACGGACCTGGGCCTTATCAAGAGCAAGGCCGTGCCGCAGGCTGACGGCAGCTACTCCATCACCGGCACCAAGATCTTCATTTCGGCGGGCGAACATGACCTGTCGGAAAATATCATCCACTTGGTTCTGGCCAAGACACCCGACGCGCCCGAAGGCAGCAAGGGCATTTCGCTGTTCGTGGTGCCCAAATATTTCGTCGGCGACGACGGGTCGGTGGGCGATCGCAATGCGGTGTCGTGCGGGTCGATCGAACATAAGATGGGTATTCACGGCAACGCCACCTGCGTCATGAATTATGACGGCGCGACCGGCTGGATCGTGGGCGAGGAGAATAAGGGCCTGGCCGCGATGTTCATCATGATGAACGCGGCGCGGCTGGGCGTTGGCCTCCAGGGGCTGGGCCAGGCGGAGATCGCGTTCCAGAACGCCGTTCATTATGCCCGCGATCGCCGCCAGGGCCGCGCGCTAACTGGCCCCAAGGAGCCGAACGAGAAGGCCGACACGCTGTTCGTCCATCCCGATGTGCGCCGGATGCTGATGGAGGCCAAGGCGATTACCGAAGGCCTGCGCGCCTTCATCCTGTGGGGCGCGTTGCAGGTGGACCTCTCGCATCATGCCGCCACGGAAGAAGAGCGCCAGACCGCCGACGACCTCATCAGCCTGCTGACCCCGGTCATCAAGGGATACGGCACTGACAAGGGCTTCGACGTCGCGGTCGCCTGCCAGCAGGTGTTCGGCGGTCATGGCTATATCTGGGAAAATGGCGTGGAGCAGTATGTGCGCGACGCCCGCATCGCCCAGATTTACGAAGGCACCAATGGCGTGCAGGCGATGGATCTGGTCGGTCGCAAGCTGCCGATGAACGGCGGGCGGGCGCTCCAGGCCTTCCTGAAGATCGTGGCGGACGAAGTGGCCGACGCCAAGGGGCATGAGAAGCTGAGCGGCTTTGCCGAAGCGCTGGAGAAGGCGAGCGGCCAGCTGGGCGCGGCGACCATGTGGCTGATGCAGAACGCGATGAAGAACCCCGACCATGCCGGGGCCGGGGCGCATCACTATATGCACATCATGGGGATCGTTGCGACCGGCCTGATGTGGCTGCGCATGAGCAAGGCGGCGGTGACGCTGCTGGAAGCGGGCGAAGGGGACGCGAAGTATCTGGAGGCCAAGCTGGTGACGGCGCGCTTCTACGCGGAACGGATCATGCCCGACGCGGGATCGCTGCGTCGCAAGATCGAGGGCGGTGCCGATGCGCTGATGGCGCTGGACCCGGACATGTTTCTGGCGGCCTGATCCGGCGACCGGCGTCAGCGCAAGGAAGGGCGGCCCATGGGTCGCCCTTTTTTGCGTCAGGCCGCGAGCGGCAGCTGTTCTTCGACCGGGGTCGGCGTCACATCGTCCGCGACCGGCACCTGCGCCTTGGCGAGGCCGGCGATATAGCGTTCGGCGGTGACGACGTCACGGCGATAGGCGAAATAGAGCGACAGCAGGGAAAACATCGTAGAGCCTCGATTGATGGATTTTGCTGCGTTGCAGCATCGAGGTCCATTTGGGCTTCCGCGCGCGCGTTCGCAAATGCAATGCGGGTCGAGGCGATTGCAGTTAGCGTAAGTCGGCGTAGCGGGTTGGTCTGGCAGCTATCAAAGGTGGACGCTCACCAGATAGGTTGCATAACTGGTAAACTGCTGCGCCACTACCGTCACCCCAGCGAAGGCTGGGGTCTCATGCGGAGGTGCGCAGCGGTGAACTTGGCACCTACTCAAACATATCGCGCCGTCGCCTGGGACCCCAGCCTTCGCTGGGGTGACGGGATTTTTTCGTCGCCTTCCGCGTTAAGGCGCGCGCAAAGCAAATAGTCCGCAATCCATCCACTCACCCCGCCCTTCCTGTGCAACAACGCTCCCCTAGCCATCGCTCCCCACCCTCGTTAGCATTCCCCCATGCCAACCCCCGACATCGCCGCGCCTCCAGCGCCCTCATCCGCCCGAACCCTCGGCCTGGCCGCCTGCATCGCGCTGGTCATGGGCAATATGATCGGGTCGGGCGTGTTCCTGCTGCCCGCCGCGCTCGCGCCGTTCGGCTGGGATGCGGTGGCGGGCTGGGTGTTCACCATAGCCGGGTCGCTGGTCCTGGCCTTCGTCATCGCCCGGCTGACCGTAGCCCTGCCTGACGCCAGCGCGTCGCAGATGATCGCGCGCGCCTATGGGCCGCTGGCCGGGTTCGCGATCGGCTGGATCTACTGGCTGTCGATCATCATCACCAACGTCACCATCGCGGTGGCGGCGACCGCGAACCTGAGCAGCGTGCTGCCCGCGCTCGCAGCGCCGGGGGCGGGTGCGCTCTGCTCGATCGCGTTCCTGTGGGCGATGACCGGCGTCAACCTGATCGGCGCACGGGCGGCGGGGATGACGCAGATCGCCACCACCTGCATCAAGCTGATCCCTATCATCGTGGTCATGGTGTTGCTGGTGCTGATCCTGGGCAGCGGCGAGGCGCAGGTTGCGCCCTTCCCCGCGCAGGGCCTGACCGGGGCGGGCATCACCGCATCGGCGGCGCTGACATTATGGGCGCTGCTGGGCTTCGAATCCGCCAGCGTCGCTGCGGACAAGGTGCGCGATCCCGCGCGCACCATCCCGCGCGCGACGTTGATCGGCACGGCGGCGACGGGACTGATCTATCTGCTGGTGTGTTCGGGGATAGCGCTGACCCTGCCCGCGGCGGAAACGCAGACCGGGTCGCCCTTCGGCGCATTCGTCAGCCATTATTGGTCGGCAGGACCGGCCCGCTATATCGCGATCTTCGTGGTCATCAGTTGCCTGGGCGCGCTCAACGGCTGGACCCTGTTGCAGGGGGAAGTGCCGCTGGCGATGGCACGGGCGGGCGAATTGCCGCGCTGGCTGGCGCGCACCAACGCCAAGGGGACGCCGGTGCGCGGATTGATCCTGTCGACGATATTGGCCAGCCTGCTGCTGGTCGCCAATAGTTTGCAGGGGTTGGTGGCGCTGTTCACGGCCATGGCGCTGCTGGCGACGTCGGCGACTTTGTGGCTCTATGTGGGGTGCGCGCTGGCGAGCCTGCGGTTCCGACTGGTGGTGCCGGCGGCGGTCATCGGCCTTAGTTATGCGCTCTGGACATTGTGGGGCGCGGGGCTGGTGGCCAGCGGGTCCAGCATCCTGCTGATGGCGGTGGGATTGCCCTTCTACTGGTGGGCGCGGCGCGGGCGGGCTTAAGCACCAATCAGCTGAATATCTGCGCTCTCAACAAAAATGCCGTCATTTCCGCGTAGGCGGGAATCCATCTCCAGCGCTATCCGCAGAGGTGACGTTGGGAGATGGATCCCCGCCTTCGCGGGGATGACGGATAGTGGAATCCAGGCGGCACTCAATCCGCCCACAAATCCTTGAGCTTGGAGAAGAAGCCGCTGACCTGCGGACATTCTTCGCCGGTTTCCGTCTCGCGGAAGGCTTCGAGCAGTTCTTTCTGCTTGGCGGTCAGGCGGGTCGGGGTTTCGACGTCGATCTGGACGACCAGGTCGCCATGACCGCGACCGTTCAGCACCGGCATACCGCCGCCACGCTGACGGATCTGCTTGCCCGACTGGATGCCGACCGGGATCTTGATTTCATGCCGGTTGCCGTCGAGGCCCGGCACTTCAATCGATCCGCCCAGCGCCGCCGTGGTAAAGCTGACCGGATAGCGGCAGAACAGGGTCGTGCCGTCGCGCTCGAACAACGAGTGCCGCTTCACATGCAGGAAGATATAGAGATCGCCCGCCGGCGCGCCGCGCGCACCAGCCTCGCCCTCGCCCGACAGGCGGATGCGAGTGCCTTCATCGACGCCGGCCGGGATATTGACCGACAGGCTCTTGGGCTTGTCCACCCGGCCTTCGCCGCGGCAGGAATGGCAGGGGCTTTCGATCACCTGGCCTGCGCCATGGCAGGATGGGCAGGTGCGTTCGACCACGAAAAAGCCCTGCTGCGCACGGACCTGGCCGTGCCCTTTACAGGTGGCGCAGGTCTTGACCCCGGTGCCCGGCTGCGCGCCCGACCCTTCGCAGCTGTCGCAGGCCGTGGACACCTCGATCTGAATCTCGGTCTTCTTGCCATGATAGGCTTCGTCGAGCGTGATCTCCAAGTCGTAGCGCAGGTCCGCGCCGCGACGATTGGCCTGACGCCCGCCGCCCTGCCCGCCAAAGCCGGACTGGCCGAAGATCGTTTCGAAAATATCGCCCAGGTCGGAAAAGCCGCCCGCGCCGCCACCATGGAAACCGCCGCCGCCGCCGCCCTGCTGTTGCTGGGTGTAGGCCGCATGGCCGAACCGGTCATAGGCCGCGCGTTTCTGCGGGTCTTTCAGACATTCATAGGCCGCAGATACGGCCTTGAACTTGGCTTCGCTGTCGGTGCATCCCCCGGTTTTGTCCGGGTGATATTTCATCGCCATTTTGCGATAGGCGCTTTTGATCGCAGCGCCATCGGCCGTGCGCTCGATTTCGAGCAGCTCGTAATAATCAACTTCGGTCGTCATAGAGGCCCCCGCCCGCTTCGCCCGTCACCCCGGTTCATACCGGCATGACGGGCGATGGGCATAGATTATGCCTTGTTGTTTTCGTCAACTTCCGAGAATTCGGCGTCAACGACATCATCGTCAGCCTTGGGCGCGTCCGCACCCGGAGCGGCGGCCGAAGCCTGCTCCTTCTCGTAGATCGCCTGGCCGAGCTTCATCGCGACGGTCGCGAGTTCCTGCGCCTTGGCCTTCATCGCTTCTGGTTCGCCGCCCTCGATCGCCGTCTTGGTGTCGGCGATCGCAGTTTCGATCTCGCCCTTCAGGCTCGCGTCGACCTTATCGCCATGTTCGGCCAGCTGCGCCTCGGTCGTGTGGACCAGGCTTTCGGCGTTGTTCTTCGCCTCGGCCGCCTCCCGACGCTTCTTGTCGTCCTCGGCGAAGCGTTCGGCATCCTTGACCATCTGGTCGATGTCGGAGTCGCTGAGGCCACCCGACGCCTGGATGCGGATCTGCTGCTCCTTGCCAGTGCCCTTGTCCTTGGCGCTGACATTGACAAGCCCGTTGGCGTCGATGTCGAACGTGACTTCGATCTGCGGCACGCCGCGCGGGGCCGGCGGGATGCCGAGCAGGTCGAACTGGCCAAGGATCTTGTTGTCCGCTGCCATTTCACGCTCGCCCTGGAACACGCGGATCGTCACCGCCTGCTGATTGTCGTCGGCGGTCGAATAGACCTGCGACTTTTTCGCAGGGATCGTCGTGTTGCGATCGATCATGCGGGTGAACACCCCACCCAGCGTCTCGATGCCCAGCGACAGCGGCGTCACGTCGAGCAGCAGCACGTCCTTGACGTCGCCCTGCAACACGCCCGCCTGAATCGCCGCGCCCATGGCGACGACTTCGTCCGGATTCACGCCGGTATGCGGTTCCTTGCCGAAAAATTCCTTTACGGCCTCACGCACCTTGGGCATCCGCGTCATGCCGCCTACCAGGACCACTTCGCTGATCTCGCTCGCCGAAACGCCCGCGTCGGCCATCGCCTTCTTGCACGGTTCCATCGTGCGCTTGATCAGGTCCGCGACCAGACGCTCCAGATCGGCGCGGGTGATCGTCTTCACCAGATGCTTGGGACCGTTCTGGTCGGCGGTGATGAAGGGCAAGTTGACTTCGGTCGACTGGGCCGAGGACAGCTCGATCTTCGCCTTCTCAGCGGCTTCCTTCAGACGCTGGAGCGCCAGCTTGTCCTTGGTGAGGTCAATGCTCTCGGTCTTCTTGAAGTCGTCGGCCAGAAACTGCACGACCTTGGCGTCGAAATCTTCGCCGCCCAGGAAAGTGTCGCCATTGGTCGATTTCACCTCGAACACGCCATCGCCGATTTCCAGGATCGAGATGTCGAACGTGCCGCCGCCAAGGTCATAGACCGCGATCGTCTTGCCGTCCTGCTTGTCGAGGCCGTATGCGAGCGCGGCCGCGGTCGGCTCGTTGATGATGCGCAGCACTTCCAGGCCCGCAATCTGGCCGGCGTCCTTGGTCGCCTGACGCTGGGCGTCGTTGAAGTATGCGGGCACGGTGATGACCGCCTGCGTAACCGTTTCGCCCAGATAGGACTCGGCGGTTTCCTTCATCTTTTGCAGGATGAAGGCGCTGATCTGCGACGGGCTGTAATCTTCGCCACCGGCCTTGACCCAAGCGTCGCCATTGGGACCCTTGGCGATGTCATAGGGGACGAGTTCCATGTCCTTCTTGGTCATGGGATCGTCGAAGCGGCGGCCGATCAGGCGCTTCACCGCGAAAATCGTATTGTCACCATTGGTGACAGCCTGGCGCTTGGCCGGCTGGCCGATCAGGCGCTCGCCATCCTTGGCGAAGGCGACGATCGACGGCGTGGTGCGCGCACCTTCTGCATTTTCGATGACCTTGGGCTTGCCGCCGTCCATGACGGCGATGCAGCTGTTGGTGGTGCCCAGATCGATACCGATAACTTTTGCCATTGTGTCCTCTTTGAACCCCAAATTTCATTCAGCGGTTGACGGCCCATTACCTCACATAAGCGCCAAGGCAAGGCCGGTTTGCAGGTGGGATATAGGCGCGCTTTTGCTTGGCACAAGAAGTTGTGGCGATTACCTATGCCACCGACCGGAAACGAGACAGTCATGGAGCATCCAATGCGCGCGCCCCTTATCCTCTTCGCCCTTGCCGCACCGATGCTGCTGAGCGCCTGCGGCGATCCGGCCCCCAGCTATATCGATCAGGCCTGGGTGCGGCTGTCGCCCAATAAGGAAACGCCATCGGCCGGCTATTTCGTCATCCATGGCGGCGACGCTGGCACGCAATTGCGCGGCGTGCTGACCGACTATGCGCTCAAGGTCGAAATGCATGAAAGCATCGACAAGGACGGGATGATGACGATGCAGGCGGTCGACCGGGTCGACGTGCCGCCCAAGGCCCAAGTCGCCTTCGCGCCGGGCGGCAAACATCTGATGCTGTGGGGTGTCAACGATACGGCGATCAGCCGGGGCAAGATGCAGCTGACATTTCTGATGGGCAATGGCGACCGGCTGCTGGTCGACGCGGTGATCCGCAAGCCCGAGGCGGCTGGTGCGACCGCCGCCGCCAAGCCCGAAGGACATGAGGGCCATTGAGCAGCCGCGCGCTGACGGAGCAGGAGGTTGCGCTGGCGCGCGGCATGTTCGGCCGGGCGATCGACTATGGCCGAGTGCGGGTGCATGCGCGCAAATGGTGGCCATTGCAGCCCAAAGGCGTGACGATGGCGCCGGATGGCGACCTGTGGTTTCATCCCGATGACGGCCTGTTCTGCGCCGATTTTTGCGAGGGGCCGCTGCATCTGCAGGGGCATTTCATCCATGAGATGACCCATGTGTGGCAGGCGCAGCGGTCGGGTAAATGGTGGTTGCCGCTGATGCGACATCCCTTCTGCCGCTATGGCTATGACGTCGTGCCGGGGCGGCCGTTCGCGCGCTACGGGATCGAGCAGCAGGCGGAGATCGTGCGCCATGCGTTTTTGCTGCGGCGGGGCGTCCCGGTGAAGGGCAAGCCGGGGCTGGATGTGTATGAGGCGTTGCTGCCCTTTGGTTGAAGCGATTACCCAAATCGGGTAATATGCCGACATGAGCAAATCTACATCCGTCGCATTGAGCGATCATTTCCGGGCCTTTGCAGAGCGCAAGGTCGCCGAAGGCCGGTTCGGATCGACCAGCGAGGTCGTCCGTGCAGGTTTGCGGCTGTTGGAGATGGAGGAGGAGAAGCTCGAAGCCTTGCGGGCGGCCCTGATCGAGGGTGAAGAAAGCGGCATTCTTCCTGACTTTGACATGCGCGCATGGATTGATCGCCGGTTTCCTGACACGTGACGATTGCTGTCCGTTTCGCCGCTGCTGCGGAACGCGATCTGGCTGAAATCTCTATTTATACCGAATCGGAATGGGGTGCGTCGCAGACGAAGGCCTATTTGGTTGCGATTGCCGATGCGATCGATCGGATCGCTGCCTATCCAGGCATAGGTAGCCTCATCAACGATGTTCGCGGCGGATATCGCAAGTTTCGCGTTGAACGGCATAATATATATTATCGTGATAGCGGGACAGGAATCGAAATAGTCCGCGTCCTGCATCAACGCGCAGATCATCCGCCAAAGCTACAATGAAAAAAGGGCAGACCTTCCGGCCCGCCCTCTTCTTCATTCACACTCGATCGCGACCTTAGTAAACGCGCGCCTTGGGCTTCACATATTCCGCTTCGTCGGTCATCGTATAGTCGTGGACCGGCCGGTAATCGAGCGTCACCTTGCCGCCCGAACCGCCCCAGCCTTCGAACCAGCTGATGGTGTGCTTCATCCAGTTTTCGTCGTCGCGGTTCGGGAAATCCTCATGCGCATGCGCGCCGCGCGATTCCTTGCGCGCTTCGGCACCTTCCATCGTGCAGATCGCCTGGCACATCAGATTGTCGAGTTCCAGCGTCTCGATCAAATCAGTGTTCCAGATCAGCGAGCGATCGGAAACCTTGACGTCCTGCAACCGCTTGTTGACCGCCTGCATCTGCGTAACGCCTTCGGACAAGAGCGCGCTGTCGCGGAACACGGCGGCGTGCTTCTGCATCGTGCGTTGCATGTCCAAGCGGATGTCCGCCGTCGGCGTGCTGCCCGTAGCGTTGCGGTAGTGGTCGAGGCGCGCAAGCGCCAGATCGGCCGAATCCGCGGGCAGCGGCTTGTGCGGCGCGTTGGGCTTGAGATTGTCCTTGAGGAACAGGCCCGTCGCCCGACCGAACACGACAAGGTCGATCAGCGAGTTGGAACCCAGGCGGTTGGCGCCATGGACCGACACGCAGGCTGCTTCGCCGACCGAATACAGGCCGGGCACGATCACTTCGGGATCGTCGCCCTTCTTGGTCACGACCTGGCCGTGATAGTTACAGGGGATGCCGCCCATATTATAGTGGACGGTCGGCGTCACCGGCAACGGCTGGCGGGTCAGGTCCACGCCCGCGAAAATCTTGCCGCTTTCGGTGATGCCGGGCAGGCGTTCGGCCAGCACCTTGGGATCAATATGGTCGAGGTGCAGGAAGATATGATCCTTGTGCTCGCCAACGCCGCGCCCTTCGCGCATTTCCATCGCCATCGAACGCGACACGACGTCGCGCGACGCCAGATCCTTGGCCGAGGGGGCATAGCGTTCCATGAAACGCTCGCCTTCGGAATTGGTGAGATAGCCGCCCTCGCCCCGCGCGCCTTCAGTGATCAGCACGCCCGCGCCGTAGATGCCGGTCGGGTGGAACTGAACGAATTCCAGATCCTGCAACGGCAGGCCCGCGCGCAACACCATGCCGCCGCCGTCGCCGGTGCAGCTATGCGCCGAGGTGGCGGAGAAGTAAGCGCGGCCATAGCCGCCCGTCGCCAGCACGACCGCATGTGCCTTGAAGCGATGGATCGAGCCATCTTCCATGCAGATGGCGATGACGCCGCGGCATTCGCCATTTTCCATGATCAGGTCGATGGCGAAATATTCGATGTAGAAGTCCGCGTCATATTTCAGCGACTGCTGATAGAGCGCGTGCAGCATGGCGTGGCCGGTACGGTCGGCCGCGGCGCAGGTGCGCTGCACCGGCGGGCCAGCGCCCATATTCTGCATATGACCGCCAAAGGGCCGCTGGTAGATCGTGCCATCCGCGTTGCGGCTGAACGGCACGCCGGCATGTTCGAGTTCGATCACGGCGGCGGGCGCTTCACGCACCATATATTCGATCGCGTCCTGGTCGCCCAGCCAGTCGGACCCCTTGACGGTGTCGTACATGTGCCAGGTCCAGTGGTCCGGGCTGTTGTTGCCCAGCGACGCAGCGATGCCGCCCTGCGCTGCAACCGTGTGCGACCGAGTCGGGAACAGCTTGGTGATGCAGGCAGTCTTCAGGCCCGCTTCGGCGCTGCCCATGGTCGCGCGCAGACCGGAGCCGCCCGCGCCCACGACGACCGTGTCATAAGTGTGGTCGATAATCTTATAGGCTTCGGTCATGGCTTGACGACCCCAATGAAGGCGATCTTGGCGATCGCGAAGACGCCCGCGGCCGCGCCGCCAAAGGCATAGAAATTCAGTACGAGCATGGAGAAGAAAGCCAGGCCCTTATCGTGAACATAATCCTCCAGCATCACCTGCATACCCAGGCGAAGGTGCATGAAGATGCTGACGACCATCAGCATCAGCGGCACCGCGACCACCGGGTTGGCGATCCAGCCGACGACGCTTTCATAATCCAGGCCGGGCAGGCTGAGCAGGCTGAACAGCAGCCACAGCGTCAGCAGCAGGTTGCCGACGGCGGTATAACGCTGCGCCAGCCAGTGATGCGCGCCGTGACGAGCGGAGCCGAGGCCGCGGACGCGACCGATACCAGTACCGTTGCCCATCAGAGCGCCTTTCCGAAGATGGTGAGCCAGACGAAGCCGGTCACGAGCAGCGATGCGACGAAAGTCGCGATCGACCACATCTTGTTGTTCCGCAATTCGTAACCCGCGCCCATGTCGAGCACGAAATGCCGCAGGCCCGAGAAGAGATGCTGGAAGAAGAACCAGCTAAGGCCGATCATCACCAGATAGCCGATCGGCGAAGTCGCGCACTTTACGAAGGTCGCATAAGCCTCCGGCCCGGTCGCGGCGGCCATCAGCCACCAGATGAGGCCAAGCGCGCCGGCAGTGGCCAAGCCATTGCCGGTTACGCGGTGCATGATCGAGACGGCCATCGCCGGTCCCCATTTCCAGATCGTCAAATGCGGCGAGAGCGGCCGGCTGTTGGATCGCGCCATGTCTACCCTAGTCCCTGATACGTGTCCCTGAGTCCGCCCCCCTTAAGAGCGATACGCCAAGAGGGCAAGAAGCGGAGCGCGGGAGATTGCGGCTGCCCCTTTGGTCAGGTCGGCCCGCCAAGCATATGGCCAGGCATAAGAAGTGATTAACCAACGCGCATTATAGAGAGGAACACGCACCGATCACGTCATCAGCAGGGACCGTTCCTTCATGCCGTCCATTCTTCCTTCCGCCTCCGCCACATCGGACTTTCTGGCGGAAGTCGATTCCACCGGCGACATCGCCCGCGCCGCCCGCGAGGTAGGCGAATTGATCGGCGACGATATAGGCAGCGTCGGCGCCGCCTTTTTCGCCAGCTATATGCGCGAAACCGGGCTTCAGGATCAGCTGGACAGCGCCGTCATCGCCCGTATCGAGCGAGAAGCAGACACCTATGTCCGCGAAAAGCTGCTGCATTTTGCAGAAGCGCGCTGGACGCGGTCGGCATCCGACTGCGTGCGCCACGCCCGCAAGCATGACGTGCCGGTGCGCGCGGTGCTGAACGCCGTCGCCGCGGCCAATGAGCGCGTCACCGACATCATTTGGGAACGCTGCCATGATGACGGGCCGCGTTGCCGCCGGCTGCTGCGCATCATGTTGCAGATCGCGATGATCGATTCGGGTTTCATGAGCAATGTGCTGGCCACCGACCAGGCCGAAGCGCAGCGCGCCGAACGCCAGCGTTACGGCACCTTGTTCGAACAGCGTATCGTGGGCGAGATCGACGGCGCGTCCAAACTGGGCGAATCGCTGCGCGAACAGGCCAAAGACGCCTCCGCCGCCACGCGGGGCATGTTGGGCAAGGCGTCCGAAGTCGCCGCCGCCGCCGAACAATCCGCCCTCGCCATGCGCGAAGCCGCCCGCACCTCCGCTGGCCTCATCCGCGCGATCGAGGACGCCCGCACCGAAGTCGAAAGCGCGGCCGAAGTGGCGCAGCGCGCCTCCGCCCAGTCGAGCGACGCGGTGTCCATGTCCTCCACCCTGTCCGACCATGCCAAGTCGATCGAATCGATCCTGGGCCTGATCCGCGACATTGCCGGGCAAACCAACCTGCTCGCGCTCAACGCCACGATCGAGGCCGCCCGCGCCGGCGACGCCGGGCGTGGCTTTGCTGTCGTCGCGCAGGAAGTCAAAAGCCTGGCCAACCAGACCGCCCGCGCCACTGACGAGATCGCCGGCAAGATCGCCGATATCCAAGCCTCGACTCGCCTGTCCGTCCAGACCAACGAACGCATCCGCGACACGGTGGGCGAAGTGAAGGCCAGCGCCGAACGCATCCGCCACGCCATGGATGCGCAGGCGCAGACCGTCACCATGATCACCGCCGCGGTCGATGAAACCGCGCTGGCCGCCGATTCGATGTCCACCACCATTTCAGCGATCCGCCAGGACACCGAAGTCGTGGCATCGGAAATCGACCAGCTGGAACGCGGCTTCGTCAGCGTCGAGGGCAAGCTCGCCAGCCTGCGCCACGCCTCATCCGACTTCGGGCGGCAGGTCGCCTGAGCAGCGCGCTCAAACAACCTTATCTCCGTTAGTTTCGAGCGAAGTCGAGAAACGCAAACTCAGCGCTACCGTTTCTTGACCTTGGCCTGTCCTGAGCGCCTGCCTTAGCAGGCAGTCGAAGGGCTCGAAACTAACGGATGCTTGTGCACGGCTGTTGCGATGCTTCCCCTCCCCCCTCCGCTGGTCTAAAGGCGGCGGCATGAACGATGTCGCCAAGCCGGTCCAAAGCTGGAAAGTCACCCTGCCCTGCACCCGTGCCGAAGCGGAGGCGCTGGACGGGGACATCGCCGCCTTCACGATGATGGAGCAGCCGCCGGTGCTGATGACCAGCGAGGCGACGCCCGACGACGAAGATGCCTGGCAACTCGACGCCTATTTCGAAGGCAAGCCCAGTCCAGCCGCGATCAAACTGCTCAAGACGCTGGTGCCCAGCGCCGGTCGCGCCAAGCCTGTGGTAGAGGCGCTGCCCGACGAGGATTGGGTGACGCTGAGCCAGCAGGGGCTGGAGCCGGTGACCGCCGGCCGCTTCCATGTCCGCAACATCGCCGGCGATCCCGAACTGCCCGGCCACGTCAATCTGCTGATCGAGGCGGGCCGCGCCTTTGGCACCGGGCAGCATGAAACGACCGCGGGTTGCCTCGCCATGCTCGACCGGATGCGCCGGGTGGGGATGCGTTTTGCCCATGTCGCCGATATCGGCACCGGCACCGGCCTGCTTGCCTTCGCCGCGCTCAACCTGTGGCCGCGCGCCCATGCGATTGCGTCCGACATCGACGCCGTCGCGGTGGAGATCAGCGCCGACAATGCCCGCGCCAATGGCGTGGCGCTGGGCGATGGCGCGGGCCGGCTGGCGCTGGTGACGGCGGCGGGCGGCAACCATCCTGCGCTGATCGGCCGCGCGCCCTATGACCTGCTGATCGCCAACATCCTGGCCGGGCCGCTGATCGAACTGGCGCCGACACTGTGCGCCCTCGTCGAGGATGGCGGCACGATCGTCCTCGCGGGCCTGCTGAACGAACAGGCGGACGCGGTTATCGCCGCCTATCGCGCGCAGGGCATGCGGCTGGCCGAACGCAGCGACCGGGGCGAATGGCCCACGTTGCGCCTGCGCAAGCGGCCCAGCATCGGCTGGAAGCGGCCCCGTCGCATCAATCCCGCTGCCCGCGGCGAAGCCCCCGGCTTTGGTAGTATCTGACTGTATTTTAGAGGAGCCTGTTCATGGCCGTCATCCGTCGCGTCACCCTGCATGATGGTCCAGATGGACCGTTCGAAAGCCTGGCTGTGGTCGATACCGCCGCCACCGGTCCGCTGCCGGGCGTACTGCTTTTCCCCAATGTGTTGGGTGCCAAGGAGGCCGACTTCGCCTATGCGGAGAAGGTCGCGGCGCTCGGCTATGCCGTGATGGTCGCCGACATATATGGCCAGGGCAAGCGCACCACCCGCGCCGATCCCGATGCCGGGCGCTACATGGCACAGCTCAACGCCGACCGCGCGCTGCTGCGCGACCGGGTGAACGGCGCGCATGATGTGCTCAAGGGGCTGGCGGAGGTCGATGCCAGCCGCACGGCAGCGATCGGCTTCTGCTTCGGCGGCAAATGCGTGCTCGACCTCGCCCGCTCCGGCGCGGACATTGCCGGCGGCGTCAGCTTCCACGGCATTTATGAAGCGCCACCCTTCCCTAACGCGGCGATCACCGCGAAACTGCTGATCTGCCATGGCTGGGACGACCCGTTCGCACCGCCGGAGGCGACCGTCGGCCTGGCCCGCGAACTGACCGACGCGCGCTGCGACTGGCAAATCCACGCCTATGGCGGCACTGGCCACGCCTTCACCGACGAAGGCGTCAATATGCCTGAGAAGGGTCTGGCCTACAGCGCGGATGCCGACCGGCGCAGCTTTCGCGCGATGGCCGATTTCCTGGGCGAGTTATTTGGGTGACGCCATCCCATAGCCTATCTTAATCCCGTTCGGGCTAAGGGCGAACGGACGAAAAAATGGCGCTATTCCCTATCGCGTGGGAATGCGCCGGGCGCTGGCGAGATGATGGGCGTGAGTGATCGCCACCGCCAGCGCGTCCGACGCATCCGGCCCCACGATCTTCGCGCCGGGCAGCAGGCGCGACACCATGGCGTGGACCTGGTCCTTGGACGCATTGCCCACGCCGACCACCGATTTCTTGACAAGGCGCGCGGCATATTCGCCCACCTCCATGCCCGATCGCGCGGCGTTGAGCAGGATCACGCCCCGCGCCTGCCCCAATTTCAGCGTCGATTGCGGATTCACATTGACGAACACCTCCTCGACCGCCGCGCCATCGGGCCGATGTTCGAGGATGAGGTCCGTCAGCGCCAGGTCGAGCGCCAGCAGCCGCGTCGATAGCGCCATGCCGCTATCGGTCTTGATCTGGCCATTGCCGATATGGGTCAACCGATTGCCATCCGCGGCGATCAGCCCCCAGCCGGTCGTGCCAAGGCCGGGGTCCAGGCCGAGCAGGATCATGGCAGCTTGGGTGCAATGGGGTCTGGGTGAGGCAATCCCGCGTCCTGCAAGCATTGGGCGAGTTTGCGATACAGGTTGGGATGATAGCGCTTGGATGCCGGATCGGGGCTGACCGTGGAAATAAACTGGCCTGCCGCCGCGATATGAATGTGATCCGTCCGTTCATTAAACCAGACGCCAATACTCAATTTGGCTGTTTTTGGCGGTTTAGAAATATCACCCATTCCCCACCTCAACCCCTCCCCTGAACGAGAGGGGCTTTTGCGTTTAGCCCAGCTTCTCCATCACGTCATCGGACACTTCATAATTGCCCCATACGGTCTGGACGTCGTCATCATCCTCCAGCGTGTCGACCAGCTTCATCAGCGTGGCCGCATTGGCTTCATCGACATCGACGGTGATCTGCGGCTTCCAGGCGAGCTTGGCGCTGTCGGCTGCGCCGAGCTTGGCTTCCAGCGCCTTGGCGACCTCATGGAGCGCGTCCATCGCGGTCCAGATTTCATGTTCGTCCTCGTTGGACGACACATCCTCCGCGCCCGCGTCCAGCGCCGCTTCGAAGATCGCGTCGGCGTCCCCCGCGCTCGCCGGATAGGTGATGAGGCCAACCCGGTCGAAGCCGTGGCTGACCGCGCCCGACGCACCCAGATTGCCGCCATTTTTGGAAAAAGCGGTGCGCACGTTGGTCGCGGTGCGATTGCGGTTGTCGGTCAGCGCCTCGACGATGATGGCGATCCCGGCCGGGCCATAGCCCTCGTAGCGCACTTCCTCATAATTCTCGCCGCCCGCCGCGTTCGCCTTGTCGATGGCGCGCTGGATATTGTCCTTGGGCATGGACTGGGCCTTGGCGGCGTTGACCGCCAGGCGCAGACGCGGGTTCATGTCCGGGTCGGGCATGCCCATCTTGGCCGCGACGGTGATTTCGCGGCTGAGCTTGGAGAACATCGACGAGCGCTTCTTATCCTGCGCGCCCTTGCGATGCATGATGTTCTTGAATTTGGAATGGCCGGCCACGGCCTTCTCCCCAATATTTCTGTGAAACCGAAGGGCGCTCTCTAGCGAGGGGATGCGACGCGCGCAACTCACCCCCGTTTTTTGAAGTGCTCAAACCCGAAAATTGCAAATCCCTCAACCAAATCATATTCCTTTTCGGTTGAAGCATTGCTGGAGTGCATAGGGGTATGGAAAACACACAAGCACAGTTTCTGCGCACTCTGGCAGGAGACGTCCAACACGCTTTTGATCGGGTTGATACCTCGACTACAGCGTCTGATCGGCGGAACCTTCTGAGAACCATTGTTTCAGCAGTTGAAGGGGTTTCCTGGACCTACAGAGCACATATCGTATTTATCGTTAGCGAATTCGACGCCGTGCCTGTTCCAGACGCCCTTTCAGAGGAACAGGCCCGATACATCTCATCAACCGACCTCATCAAACTCACTACGAAACTGGCCAAGACGATCTGCCCAGATATGGCGGTCGATTTTGGGACGATCGGTTGGGTACATCTGAACCACACCATCAGAATGAGAAATAGAATAACGCATCCAAAAAGTTTGGACGACCTGACAATATCTGATCAGGACATTGATCAGGCAAAATTTGGCTTTTTCTGGTTCCTCGACACCGCAACGCGGATCATGGAAGATACTCTTGCCGAATATTCAGGCCTTGTGTCCGACTTAAAGGCACTTGGTCAGCAACTGACGGATGGCGATCCCGATGCACTTGATCTCTATCATCGCACGAACCGGGATCGCGATTTATAAAATGGGTTATTCCATCCCTAATGCCGCTAGATATGTTTGAAGGATGGCTTCCATCTCCTGCCGATCGTGCGGAGCCATTTTCCTGAGGCGGATGATCTGA
Organism: Pseudomonadota bacterium; assembly: GCA_040389985.1. Classification (GTDB taxonomy): domain Bacteria; phylum Pseudomonadota; class Alphaproteobacteria; order Sphingomonadales; family Sphingomonadaceae; genus Sphingobium. Next base: position 46,193 of record JAZJZH010000007.1, on the reverse strand, counting down.
CGAATTATTTTCGCGTCATAACCCGTCGCCTTGGCTTCCAGATAGACGTCCTTGATATCGTCGCCGATGCCCTTTTTCTCTTCTTCCAGGCGCTCGATGCGTTCGATCAGCAGGCGGAGTTGGTCGGCGGCGACATTGGGTTCGGTCATGGGGTCGTGTCTCCAACAAGGAATGTGAATCGGTTGGAGGGCGTCCTAGTGATTGTCGGCGTTCTTCGCCACACTCTCTTTCATCCGCGCCAACTGCTCGGGCGTTGCTTCGCCCTGATACCGGTCTTTCCACTCGGCAAAGGGCATCCCATGGATGATCTCGCGCGCCTGATCGCGCGTCAGATCGCCGTCCGCCTCGGCGATCCAGTCGGCCAGGCAATTGCGGCAAAAGCCGGCCAGCCCCATCAGATCGATATTCTGGACATCGGTTCGGTGCTGCAAATGCGCCACCAGACGGCGGAAGGCGGTTGCGGCCACAGCATCTGTGACTATGGTGTCGGTCATCGGCGTGAGGAACCTTTCGCTGATCTACATCATCCTGTCGTGCAGCACGGATAACCCATAACGACGTACTGGCAAGGCCGACAAGGCCAAGCCGAGGACGATCATGACGGTCAGGAGAAACCATGACGAAGTTACCGCCCCGATCCCGCAAGGTCCGCATCCTGGCGACCCTTGGCCCGGCGAGCGATACGCCCGAAATGATCAGGGCCTTGTTCATCGCCGGGGCCGACGCCTTCCGCATCAATATGAGCCATGGCGCCCATGGGGATCATGCTGCGCGCATCGCGATCATCCGCGATCTGGAAAAGGAATTTCACCGGCCCACGACGATATTGGGCGACCTGCAAGGCCCCAAATTGCGGGTCGGGACGTTCGAAAAGGGGCTGGCGATCCTGGAACGCGGCGCGCCTTTCATCCTCGACCGGGATGAAACGCCCGGCAACGCCCATCGCGTCAACCTGCCCCACCCTGAAATCTATGCCGCGCTGGTGCCCGAAACCCGGCTGCTGCTGGACGACGGCAAGATGGTGCTGCGAGTGAAGGGAATTGCCCACGACCGGATCGACACGATCGTCGAAGTCGGCGGCACCCTGTCCAATCGCAAGGGCGTGAACGTGCCCGACGTGGTGGTGCCGGTGCCCGCGCTGACCGACAAGGATCGGCGCGACCTGAGCTTCGCCATACAGCAGGGCTGCGACTGGATCGCTTTGAGCTTCGTGCAACGGCCAGAGGATCTGGCCGAGGCGCGCAAGCTGATGGGCGGCTATGGCGCGCTGATGGCGAAGATCGAGAAGCCTTCGGCCGTGCAACGGCTGGAGGAGATCATCGAAATGGCCGATGGCGTGATGGTGGCACGCGGCGATCTGGGCGTCGAACTGCCGCCGCAGGCCGTGCCGCCGCTTCAGAAGCAGATCGTCGCCACCGCGCGGCGCATGGGCCGTCCGGTGGTGGTGGCGACCCAGATGCTCGAATCGATGATCAAGTCGCCCTCTCCCACCCGCGCCGAAGTGTCGGACGTGGCAACGGCGGTCTATGACGGGGCCGACGCAATCATGCTGTCGGCCGAAACGGCGGCGGGCGACTGGCCGGTCGAGGCGGTGACGATGATGGACAGCATCGCCCATAGCGTGGAGCGCGATCCGGGCTATTTCGGCCGGCTTCATTATACCGAGACGAAGCCGGACCCGACCACCGCCGACGCACTGGCCGAGGCGGCGGGCAATATCGTCGCGGTCGTCGGGGCCAGCGCCATCACCTGTTTCACCCTGTCAGGCAGCACCGTGCGCCGCGTGGCGCGCGAACGGCCCAATGCGCCGATCCTGGCGCTGACGCCGCGCACCGACACAGCGCGCAAGCTGGGCCTGACCTGGGGTGTCCATGCCATCCGCACCAAGGATATCGGCACGTTCGAAGAAATGGTCGGCAAGGCGCGGCGCATGGCGCTGCGTCATGGCCTGGCCGACAAGGGTGGCAAGATCGTGGTGCTGGCCGGCGTCCCCTTCGGCACGCCGGGGTCGACGAACGTCCTCCATGTGGCGGCGATTCGCGGCGACGAGTTGAAGGGGCGCGACGAGGGCTGAATCACATCGTCATGGCGAGCGGAGTAAGGCAGAAGGCCCGCGCCGCTCGCCATGACGAGAATTACCGATTCGGCCAATCGCCCGCTACGCCAACGCGGAAAGGCGCCCGATCATCGACCGGGCGCCTGCCACATTGCATAAAGACCCGCCACCCCGGAGGGTCGACAAGCGCTTGGCTTTTAGCCCTGGCGGGCCTTGAAGCGGCGGTTGGTCTTGTTGATGACGTAGGTGCGGCCGCGACGACGGATCACGCGGTTGTCCCGGTGGCGGCCCTTGAGCGACTTGAGCGAGTTGCGGATCTTCATGGCAGACGGCCCTTGATGAATCTGGTGTGGTCGAATTTCGAAGCGCAGCCCCTATGGGTCGGGCGGGCCAAAGTCAAGGGTGGCAGGCGCTCTTTTACCGTCGTTCATCCCCCATGCAGCCGGGTCGTGGCTTCACGCGTTGGAGGGGATTATGCTCTCCGCGCCGTTACTACGGCATATGCCCGTTGGAGTTTACCCATGTCGAAGCGCCTGATTCTCGCCGCATGCCTTGCCCTGCCACTATCCCTGACTCTGGCGGCCTGCGCGACCGCCGTGCCGCCGGTGGAAGTGACTCGCTTCCATGTCAATGATCCCGCCCGCACCGGCACGGTCGCGGTAGAGGAAATGCCCGGCAACCCCGACATCAGCCTGGAATTTCGTACATATGCCGCAGCAGTATCGCAGGAATTGCAGCGTGTGGGATTCACCCCGGCGCAGGCCGGCGGCCCCAGCGACTATATCGCATCGGTCAGCTTCCGCCGGTCCTTCCGCCCGTCCGGCGTCGATCGCAGCAGCGACAGGCCGGTCAGCGTAGAAATGGGCGGCGGCATCGGCAGCGGCGGCGGGCGTCGCGGCGGCTCCTTTGGCGGCCTGGGCCTGGGTGTCGGCATCAACCTGTCGGGCAAGCCAAAGGATATCGTGACCACCGAACTGCATGTCCAGTTGCGCCGCCGGTCCGATTCGGCGGCGGTGTGGGAAGGCCGCGCATCGACGCAGGCGCGGCAGGGCACGCCCGCCGCGCAGCCGGGGATTGCTGCACAGAAACTCGCCGCGGCCCTGATCGGGGGCTATCCGGGTGAATCGGGGCGCACTATAAAGGTCAAATGACCATCAGCATTTCCAGCGGCTTCGACAGCGGCAATATTCGCGTCCTCTCCATCACGGACACCCCGGCCGGCGTCCGCGCCGATCTGGAGATCGTGACGGATCATCAGAGCGACTTTTACCAATGGTTCCATTTCCGGCTCGCCAATGCGGCGGGCCGCGCGGTGGAACTGCGAATCGTCAACGCAGGCAAGTCGGCCTATCCCGACGGCTGGGCTGGCTATAGTGCGCGGGTCAGCGAGGACCGCGAAACCTGGGTGCAGGCCGACACCAGCTATGCCGACGGCACGCTGACGATCCGCCTGGAGCCGGACAGCAATGCGGTGTGGATCGCCTATTTCGCGCCTTATTCGATGGAGCGGCATCATGACCTGATCGCCTGGGCTGCGACTCAGCCGGGCGTCGCGCATCGTGAATTGGGGCTGACGCTGGACGGCCAGCCGCTCGACATGCTGACGATCGGCGAGGGGCCAAAGCAGGTGTGGCTCTATGCGCGCCAGCATCCCGGCGAAACGATGGCGGAATGGTGGATGGAAGGCGCGCTGGAGCGGCTGTGCGACGAGGAGGATGCGGTCGCCCGCTTGCTGCGCAGACAGGCCACGATCCACCTCATCCCCAATATGAACCCGGACGGCAGCCGCCGCGGCCACCTGCGCACCAATGCGGTCGGCGTGAACCTCAACCGCGAATGGCATGAGCCGACGGCCGAGCGTAGCCCCGAAGTGCTGCTGGCGCGCAATGCGATGGACGAAACCGGCGTCGATTTCGCGATGGACGTGCATGGAGACGAAGCGATTCCCGCGGTGTTCATTGCAGGGTTCGAGGGCATCCCGTCGATCACCGATCGGCAGGTCGCACTCTATCACCGCTATCGCGACACGCTGGCCGCCCGCACCCCCGATTTCCAGACGCGGCTGGGCTATCCGGTGGCGCGCGCGGGCAAGGCGAACCTGTCCATGTCCACCAACCAGTTGGCCGAACGCTTCGGCGCGGTGGCGATGACGCTGGAAATGCCGTTCAAGGATAATGACGACCTGCCAGACTCAGATTTCGGCTGGTCCCCCGCGCGCTCGATGCAACTCGCCAAGGATTGCCTGGCCGTGCTGGCGGAGATGATCGAGGATATGTGAGAACATGCCGTGTTCCCGCGCAGGCGGGAACACAGTTCACACGGTTGGACTGGGTTCCCGCCTGCGCGGGAACACGCAACCTACTGCCAATCGAACGGCAGTGGCGCTTCCTTGAAGGCAAAGCGGTCGAGATGGTCGGCGACCACTTGCTTGAACTTCTCGACATCCGCGTCTTCGTTCGGCTCCAGCGTCACTACCAGCGCGTCGGCCTGCGCCGCCATGCGGATCGGTCCCATCGGGAAGGCGATGACGCCCTTTTCCGGGCTGAAATCCGTTTCGAACTTGTGGCTCCAATGTTTGCACAGCTGCTGGAGATAGCGGCTGGCGTTCGTGGTGGGCACGCTTGCGGTCACGGTCATGTCAGAGCCTTTCGATCTTGCTCGCAGCCTCGTCGATCAACGACGCGACATCGAACATGGTCTGGTTATCGGCACCTTCCTTTTCAAGGCGATGCTGGATGGCGATGCGCAGATTGTGCAGCGCGCGGCGCACCGGCGCGCCATCGACCCGCTCGGCATGTTGGGCGAGCGCGGCCAGCCGGGCCAGCGCCAGGTCCAGTGCCGCCTTGCGCTCTTCGATCTGGGCCTGGCCGGCATCGGTGATGGCAAAGCGCTTGCGGCTGCCCTCACTGGGTTCCTCGACGATCAGGTCCATTTCCGCGAGCATGGTCAGGGTGGGATAGACGACACCGGGGCTGGGCGCATAGGCTTCCCCCGACAGCGCCTCGATCGCGCGGATCAGTTCATAGCCGTGGCGCGGCTCGTCGGCGATCAGCTTGAGCAGGATCAGGCGCAGCGTTTCATTGTCGAACAACCGCCGACGACCGCCGCCGCCACCGCGACCGCCACGGCCGCCGCCGCGCACGCCGTCCCCGCCAAAAGGATCGCCGCCAAACGGGCCACCGCGCCCGCCACCGAAACCACGACCAAAGCCGTCAGGCGAACCGTAGCGGCCAGCACCGGGATGATGACCGCCATGGCGGCCACGATGAGAATGGGAAAAATGCATCATTGAGTCTTTCATATGTTTCATGATGCATTGCGATATATCTTAAAAACATTCGCCGTCAAGAGTTGCGATATATCTTAAGTGTATCAATCTGTATCCCCGACTACGGGCAAGGGTAGAGATATGCGTGTTCCCGCGCAGGCGGGAACCCAGTTCAGACCGGGGGACTGGGTTCCCGCCTGCGCGGGAACACGCGGCCCGAATGAACGGAACGACGTTTATAGGACCGAAAAATCAATCGGCGCGTGCCGGTCCAGCGTGCGGCTCTGGTCCTCCAGCGGATATTTCAATCCACTGGCGCAGTTGAACAGCACCGCGCGATCGTCACGGCCGATCAGCCCCTCGTCCAGCGCCCGTTGATAGGCGGCCAGCGTCGCCCCGCCCTCCGGGCAGAGCAGCAGCCCGTCGTCGCGCGCCACATCGCGCACCGCCGCCATGATCGCAGCATCGGTCACCGCCAGCGCCGCGCCGCCGCTCTCGCGCACCGCGCGCAGGATCAGGAAGTCGCCCACCGCGCGGGGCACGCGGATACCCATGGCGATGGTATGGGCGTTCTCCCAGCGCTCGGCAAATTCGACGCCAGCATCGAAGGCGCGGACCATCGGCGCGCAGCCTTCGGCCTGCACCGCGAACATTTTGGGGCGTTTGGAGCCGATGAAGCCGATTGCCTCCAGTTCGTCGAACGCCTTCCACATGCCGATCAGGCCAGTGCCGCCGCCCGTGGGGTAGAAGATCGCGTCGGGCAATTCCCAGCCCAACTGTTCGGCCAGTTCCAGGCCCATCGTCTTCTTGCCCTCGATCCGGTAGGGTTCCTTGAGCGTCGAGAAGTCGAACCAGCCGCGTGCCTTCGCCCCCTGCCCCACGATCGCCCCGCAATCGTCGATCAGGCCGTTGACGCGATAGACGCGCGCGCCCTGCGCCGCGATTTCGCGCACATTGATCTCCGGCGTGTCGTCGGGGCAGAAGATGATCGCCTCCATCCCCGCGACGGCGGCATAGGCGGCCAGCGCCGCGCCGGCATTGCCGTTGGTGGGCATCGCCACCTGGGTCACGCCCAGTTCCTTGGCCATGGACACGGCCATGACCAGGCCGCGCGCCTTGAAGGAGGCGGTGGGCAATCGCCCCTCATCCTTGGCCAGCAAATATGCGCCCCCCAGCCGCGCGGCGGTGCGCGGCAGCGGGATCAGCGGCGTCGCATTTTCGCCTAGGCTGACGATATTGGATGTCTGCCGCACCGGCAGCAATTCGCGCCAGCGCCACAGGTCCATCGGCCGCTGGCTGAGCGCCGCCTTGGTCAGCGTCGCCCGCACCGCGTCCAGATCATAGCGCACCAGCAACGGCTTCCCCGCCGCCGACAGCCCATGCAGTTCATCCGCCGCATAACGCTCGCCTGTGAGCGAACATTCGAGATGGGTTACAAAGGTGGGGCGGTCGGTGGTGAGGTTTTCGTTATGCAGCATGAATAATCCCGTTCGCCCTGAGCCTGTCGAAGGGCGTCACTTCTCTAAAGAAAGAAATGGGCTTCGACAGGCTCAGCCCGAACGGGTGAAAGACTTTATTCCGGCTTCTTCGCCACGCTGACCATGGCGGGCCGCAACAGGCGGTCCTTGATCATGTAGCCGGCCTGCATCTCGATCAGGATCGTGCCAGGCTCCGCGTCGGCCGACGGGACTTCCATCATCGCCTGATGCTTGTTGGGATCGAGCGGCTGGCCGACCGATTCGATCTTCGTAATGCCGTTGCGGCCGAACACGCTGTCCAGTTCGCGGCCGGTGGCTTCCAGGCCGACGACCAGTCCCTTGAACTTCTCATCCTCGCGCAGGTCGGCGGGAATGGCGGCGAGCGCGCGGCTCAGATTGTCGGCCACGGACAACATGTCGCGGGCGAACGCGGTCGCTGCATAAGCGCGCGTATCGGCCAATTCCTTTTCCAGGCGACGGCGCACATTCTGCGTGTCGGCATGGGCGTAGAGAATGTCCTGCTTGGCGGTGGCGAGTTCCGCCTCCAGCGCAGCGATCTTCTCGACATGGGCATCGGCCACAGGCGCGTCCTCTTCGGGCAATGCGTCCACGACTTCGGTATTTTCCAGATTCTGTTTGTCTTCGCTCATCTCATCAATCTCGATAGCGTCTGTGCTGTGAAATCCACCATGGGGATCACCCGCGCATAGTTCAAGCGCGTGGGGCCGATCACGCCGACCACGCCGACGACCCGGCCGTCCGCGCCACGGTAGGGCGCGGCTATGACCGAAGAACCCGACAGGGAAAAGAGCTTGTTTTCCGACCCGATGAAGATTTTGGTCGCGCTGCCCGCCAATGCGCTTTCCAGGATACGGGAAATCTCCTGCTTGCCCTCCAGCTGCTCCAGCAATTGTCGCACCCGTTCCAGGTCGGCGGCGGTGCCGTCATCGATCAGATGCGCCTGCCCGCGCACGATCAGCACGGGCCGGTCGTCGGCATCGTGCGACCAGATGGCAATGCCGCGCTCCACCAGTTCGCGCGCCGCGCCATCCAGCAGGCCACGCTCCGTCTCCATCTCGCGGCTCAACTGGTCGCCCGCCTGGCGCAGCGTCATCCCGGCAAAGCGCGCCGACATGAAATTCGCCGCCTCGTTCAGCATGGACGGGGTGACGCCAGGCGGCAGGTCCAGCACGCGGTTTTCGACCGATCCGTCCTGCCCCACCAGCACCGCCAGCGCCTGACGATCATTCAAGGGCACGAAGCCGAACTGGCGCAATACCGGCTCGCGGCGCGGCACCATGACGATGCCGGCACAGGCCGACAGGCCGGAGAGCGCGGCGGTGGCGGCGGACAGCGCTTCTTCGATCGGGCCGCTTTCGACCAGCCCGGCCTCGATCGCGCGCCGTTCTTCCGCCGATGGCGCGGCGGCCTGCATCATGCCGTCGACGAACAGGCGCAGCCCCGTTTCGGTCGGCATCCGCCCGGCCGAGGTGTGGGGCGCGGCCAGCAGGCCCAATTCCTCCAGATCCTGCATGACGTTGCGAATCGACGCGGGCGACAGGCTGAGCGATGCGATCTTGCTGATGGTGCGCGATCCGACCGGCAGGCCAGTGCCGAGATAACTTTCCACCACCACGCGAAAGACATCGCGCGCGCGGTCGTTCAGTTCGGAGATCGGCGTCGTCAGCGTCATGGCGGTGATATAGGATGGGTTGCGGGCAGGCTCAACGTCTGCGCCGCGCCAGGAGGATCAGCGCGACGCCAACCGCAGCGAGCAACGCGCCACGCCACATCCATGGCCTTTGATCGAGCATGAAGCTGGATTGCGGCCAGTGGACAATGCCCGCGCCCTGGCCGACCCAAAGAAGCCCCATCAGCAGGAGAAGGATGCCCACAATCTGTAAAAGAACGCGCATCATGCACTCCTATCGGGCGGGCTTGGGTTTGATCATCGGTTCGATGTCCAGCATCTTGGGGATCGCCGCGATCGTGGTGCGCAATTTGCCATAGCGCGCATCCATGCACCCGGACTGGAACTCCAGCCGGGTCGACTTGCCGCTATTGCCGGTCCATTCGATCGTGTAGCCGGGCATGTCTGTGGCAAAGCGCGTGCAGTTTTCGCCATTGCCGATGCGCTTGGCCGTCCCGCTCACCGGACGGTAGGGCGCGAGCGCGGCGCGCAGGCGGCGATATTGCACCATGGTTACGGCAAAGCGGGTCGGGCCGGGAACGGCGGTGAATTTCTCCGGCTCCAGCAGACCCGAACCGTCCGGCGTCACCCGCAGGCTGTAGGCGGGACATGCGCCGAAACAGCGTCCGGCGGTAAAGCGGATCGTCTCACCGGGCGCCTTGGGCTTTTCCAGTTCGGTATCGCCGCCACCCACGCAGCCCGCCAGCAGCGCCAACCCGGCCATCATTGCATATCTTGTCATTATCTCTCTTTAACGCCTTAATTCATTCGCGACACTGGCAAGTCACGCCATCGGACGTTAAGCGCCGTCAACTGAACGCTTCGGAGTAGAAAATTATGCGTCCTTCCGGCCGCGCGCCCGACCAGATGCGCGATATCACCATGGAGCCTGGCTTCACCATCCATGCCGAAGGCAGCTGCCTCATCAGCTTCGGCGATACCCGCGTGCTGTGCACCGCATCGGTGGAGGAAAAGGTGCCCCCCTTCCTGCGCGGCAAGGGGTCGGGTTGGGTCACGGCCGAATATGGCATGTTGCCCCGCGCCACCCACACGCGCGGCAGCCGTGAAGCGGCCAAGGGCAAGCAGTCGGGCCGCACACAGGAAATCCAGCGCCTGATCGGCCGCTCGCTGCGCACCGTGGTCGACATGAAGAAGCTGGGCGAGCGCCAGATCGTCATCGATTGCGACGTGATCCAGGCTGATGGCGGCACGCGGACGGCGGCCATTTCGGGCAGCTGGGTCGCGCTGCGAATCGCGGTGGACAAGCTGCTGGCATCGGGCGCGCTCAAGGAAGACCCGATCATCCAGAAGGTCGCGGCGATCAGTTGCGGCATCTTCGAAGGCACGCCAGTCCTCGACCTCGACTATGCCGAGGACAGCAATGCCGAAACGGACGCCAACCTGATCCTGACCGGCGACGGCAAGTTCGCCGAAGTGCAGGCGACGGCCGAGGGCGCGGCCTATGACGAGGAAGAGCTGCTCCGCCTGCTCCGCCTCGCCCGCATCGGCTGCGCAAAAATCTTCGCGGCGCAGGACGCAGCGACGGGACGGTAAGCTTTGATCGTCACCCCGGGCTTGACCCGGGGTCCCGCTTTTTCTTTGATCAAGCGTGGCGGATGAAGAAGCGCGACCCCGGCTCAAAGCCGGGATGACGTGGCATGGGAAGCAAGGGTAAGGCGATGACCGACAATTTCGGACAGGAACAGGCGATCCGCAAGCTCGCGCCGGGCAAGCTGGTGATCGCCAGCCATAATCCCGGCAAGGTGCGCGAAATCGCGGCCTTACTTGGACCCTATGGGATCGAGCCGATCTCCGCCGCGTCTTTGGACCTGCCCGAACCGGAGGAAACCGGCACCACCTTCATCGCGAACGCGGAATTGAAGGCGATGCAGGCGGCCGACCTGTCCGGCCTGCCCGCGCTGGCCGATGATTCGGGGCTGTGCGTAGAGGCGCTAGGCGGCGATCCGGGGCTGTTTTCCGCGCGCTGGGCCGGACCGACCAAGGATTTCGGGATGGCGATGCAGGCGGTGTGGGACGGGATCGAGGCCAAGGGGCCAGATGCCGGCCATGGCGCCCATTTCATCTGCGCTCTCGCCCTCGCCTGGCCCGACGGCCATGTCGAGGCATTCGAGGGGCGGATCGACGGTACGCTGATCTGGCCGCCGCGCGGCGACAAGGGCTTTGGCTATGACCCCATGTTCGTGCCCCACGGCCATGACATCAGCTTCGGCGAGATGGACCCGGACGCCAAGCACGCCATGAGCCACCGTGCCAAGGCCTTCGAAAAGCTGGTCGCCGCGGTTTTCTGACCGCAACTAGGCATGAGATGACGTTATCCTACCCCGTTCGCTTCGAGCGAAGTCGAGAAGCGTTTGGCGCTATGCCTGGTTTCTCTACCTTGGCCTGTCCTGAGCGCCTGCCTTAGCAGGCAGTCGAAGGGCTCGAAACGAACGGAAATTGGGTGCAATCATCCTTCTCAACGCACCGGCACGGCCTTCAGCTTCGCCTGCCCGATATGCCAGCGCAACTGGGCGGGCGACGCGCCGTCCACATCATTGACCCGCCGCACGACATAGTCGCCGACGAAACGCTGGCGCGTGCCGTCCTGCAATTGCGAATCGACCGTCACCGGCACCGTCTGGTAAATCGACCCCGCGCCACCATCGCCCGGCTCCAGCCGCCCGATCGTCACCCGCGTAGAGCGCGTTCCCGCAAAGCCCGCCTGGAATTTTTCGAGCGTCTGGTTCGGCGGGCCACCCTCACCCCATTGCGTCCAGGCAGTCCCATAATCGCGGGCATTGAGCGCGGAATAATAACGCTGCACCACCGCCACGGCCGCCGCCATGCTCTTGGGCGCGGGATCGCATCCCGGCATCGGATCGCCCTGCCCATCGAACAGCGCGCAGCTCCGCGCAATCTCATCCTCGATCATGGCGCAGCTATTGGCTGCGTTGCAGGGCGGATGGGTGGCGGGCGACACGTTGCGGCAGATGGCGACGCGCCTGGCCGCCGCGGCCGACCCGATATCCGCCGCGCAGGATAGCGGCGCAGGGGCCGCAGCTGCGTCAGCCGCCGACGCCGCATCCGGCATGGGCGTCTGCGCGCCATTCTCCGGCGCGATCACGGGAGCGGCGGGGGCGGAAACCGCGGCGTTGTCGGCCTCGCCGTCCGCTTTGGGCGGCGTCGGCGCGCCGCACCCGGCCAGCCCGATCAGCGCGCAACCCGACAGGGTCCATGACAACAGGGCAATGCGCATCCTCTTCTCCTTTTGGCGACTGGCCCCTGTCCAATGCGCGCCACCGGGAGAAATATCCATCGCGCCTATTGGGCGACGCTGGCGACCTGCGTTTCCGCCATCGGCGCCGCATCGTCCGCGTCCATCGGACCGCGACCGAAAGCGTTACCCGCCGGAAAATAGCGGCACACCAGATAATCGGCATTGGCCCCTTCGCCCAGCGCGCAGCCGATTTTCCGCGTGCCGCGCCAGATCATCTGGGTGTAATGGCCGACATCCTGCCAACGCCCGGTGCTGCTGAGGTCGGGCAGCTTGCCCGCGATTCGCGTGAAGCGCTTCTCGTCCAGAAACGATCCCACCATCGCTTGATAGCCGTAGAGCCGACGCGGCCCCATCCACAGATTTTCGCCGCTGGGGATGGCCCGGCCGGCGCGCGGCGAATGGCGAAACACGCCGCTGCGCGCCATCTCCCCGGCGTAACGCGCCGCATCGGCCGCCAGCGCATCGTCCCAGTCCAGCGGCGGCAGGCCCAGCGCCACCCGCTCGCCATTATGCGCGTCCATCATCACCGCGCGCAGCAGCCTGTCGCCTCGCGCGGCCTCCGCTATGCCATAATAGGCGGCCGGCATCACAGCGCTCGCGGCACCTGCCCTGGGCGCGCCTGCCCCGTCGCTATCGCTCGCCGCCTGCGCGCCGCTCGCCGTCACCAGCAGAACCGGCAGCATCGCTGCCCATAGCGAAGTGCGCAAAAACGCTTTAGGGCTGCCCCCAGCCATGTCGTCTCATTCCCCCCAAATCGCAACGGCCCCAGCCAATGTCCGTGCCGACGCCCAAGCCTTATATATTCATTGGCCCTTTTGCGTATCCAAATGTCCCTATTGCGATTTTAACAGTCATGTCCGCGATGGCGTGGACATTGATGCGTGGCGGGCTGCGCTGCTGGCCGACATGGCGTATGAGGCGGCACTGACCGCAGGCCGCCCCCTCTCCTCCATCTTCTTCGGCGGCGGCACCCCTTCGCTGATGCCGCCCGCTTTGGTCGAAACGCTGATCGGCGCGGCGCAGGATCATTGGGGCTTCACCCCCGACATAGAGATCACGCTGGAGGCCAACCCCAATTCGGTAGAGGCGGCGCGCTTTGCCGATCTGGCCGCCGCCGGGGTCAACCGCACCTCGCTCGGCCTCCAGGCCCTCGACAATGACGCGCTGCATTTCCTGGGCCGCGCCCATGACGTGGCGGAGGGGCTGGCCGCGCTCGAGACCGCACAATCCGTGTTCGACCGGGTGAGCTTCGACATCATCTACGCCCGCCCCGGCCAGAGCGAGGCGCACTGGCAGGCCGAACTGGCCCGCGCCTTGTCCTTCGGCACCAGCCATCTCTCGCTCTACCAACTGACGATCGAGCCGGGCACGCGATTCGCCACTTTGGTCGCGCAGGGCAAGCTGACGCCCGCCGACCCGGATCATGGCGCGACCCTGTATGAACTCACGCAAGCGATGACCGGCGCGGCCGGCATTCCCGCTTATGAGATCAGCAACCATGCCCAGCCGGGCCAGGAAAGCCGCCATAACCTGACCTATTGGCGCTATGGCGACTATGCCGGGATCGGGCCGGGGGCGCATGGCCGCCGCGGCGGCATGGCGACGATGCGCCATAAAAAGCCGGAAAACTGGATGGGCGCGGTCGGCCGCAACGGCCATGGCGCGCAGAGCGAAGAGCCGCTGTCGGGCGAGGACCGGGCGCGCGAGGCGCTGCTGATGGGATTGCGGCTGGGCGAAGGCGTCGACCTCGCCCACATCGCCGCCGCGTCGGGGATCAAGGCCGATCGGCTGGTCGACGAACGGGCGATCGACCAACTCACCGGCCTCGGCCTCATCCACCTGACCGGCAGCCGGTTGCAGGTGGCTCCGGCCGGCATGTTGCTGCTCGACGCCATCCTGCCAGAAGTGGTCGCGGTTTAGGGCGTCAGGTCGCCCTTAGTTCCATTCCGCGCGAATCTCGGCGATCGACTGGTCGATCTCGCGCAGCGCTTCCGCCCGATCGTCGGCAGGCATGGAACGGTTGGCGGCGATCTGCGCCCGCGCCGCGCGCAGGCCACTGAGCGCGGCGACATCGGCGGAGCGCGCCGCCACGTCCGCACGCGCTGCCTCGACATCGGCCCGACGTGCTGCCAGATCGGCCTGGGCTGTGGCCTGCCGTGTGGCGCGGTCCGCGATCGCTGCCGCCTGACGCGCGCTGCGATCCGCCTGGGCAGAGGCGTAACGCGCGGCCCGGTCGGCCTGCATCCCGGCCATGTCGGCGGAGCGCTGCGCCGTCCGCTCGATCCCCACGCTACAGATGCGCACCCGGATATGGCGGCGGCCATTGGCGTCCACGCTCTCGCGGCGGGTGGTGGCGTCTTTACCGCCATCGCACCCTTCGCGCACATCGACCACCGGCACCATGCGGGCGATGTCCGCCTCGGTCGGGATACGGTGCGTTTCGACCCGGCCATCGGTATGGGTCACGGTCATCCGACCCTTTTCGTTGCGGACGATGGGGGGAGCGGGCGGCACCGGCGCCACCGGGGCGATCATGTCGGCGGCGGGCACTATCGGCGCGGTCGGGGCGACGGGCGCAGGCGACGGCCATGGGTCGGCGACCGCATCGACCGCCGGGACCGCAGGTACGTCCGCCACCTCCGGCACGCTCGCTACGGCAGGCTGAGACACCAAGTCAGACAGTTTGGCGAAGTCGGCGCTTTCCACCTTGTCGGTGATCGCCGCCATTTGCTGCGCGGCGCGGCTGCCCGATGCGGTGAGCGCGAGGCCGGCGGCGGTGACGACCGCGACGGCGGCCATGCCCCAGCTGATACGCTGGAGCGAAACATCATGGTTGGACAGCATTTTCAGCCTCCCTTTGAGCGTCGTGATACGGGTGAGATGGCAGGCGCCGGCAAATTGCCGACCGCCCGCCGCCTTCAATATGGCGCGGCCATAGGCATGGGCCTGGTCGCGGCCGTAGAGTGAAAGGACGCGCGCGTCGCACGCGGTTTCCTGATCGGCGCGATAGGCGCGATAGGCCGCCCAGGCGACCGGATTGCACCAATGGACCGCCAGCAGCAGCAGCGCGATCATGTTGGCGGTCAGGTCGCCGCGCTCATGATGCGCGCGCTCATGGGCGATCGCCATATCCTGTTCTTGGCAGTCGTAGCGCAGGGCGAAATCGGCGGGCAAAACGATGTAGGGGCGCAAGACGCCGAAGGCGAGCGGCCCGGACGCATGGGGGCTGGTGATGAGGCGGATGCGCCCTTCCTCCCCGATCGGCGTCGCGCCGTCCAGCATAAGACGGCGGAATCGCGCATAGCCCACCGCCTGCAAGGCCAGGAAAGAAAGGAAGCCGATAAACCAGATGCCGATGCCGACCTCCAGCCAGGGGAAGGACGGCGCGGCCGTAGCGACCGACGTGGCGGGGGCGACGGTCAGCAGGTCCGGCAGGCCGACCTGATCGACGGCGACATGCAGCGGCGAGGGATCGACATCGCTTGGCAGCGTGGGCAACAGCATCCGCGCCAGCGGCAACGCCCAGAGCAGATAGGCCGCCCCCGCCCCCAGCCAGCGCGCCACTGGCCGCCGCAACAGCATGACCAGCGCCATCAGCAATGTGGTGGCGATCAGCGTTTCGGCCAGCCAGACGCTCATGATTTCAACCCCTTCAGGATGGCCTCAAGCTCGGCGATATCGTCCGCCGTCAATTGATCCTGTTGCGCCAACTGGGCGACCAGCGGCGACACCCGCCCGCCGAACAGCCGGTTCACCAGCCGCCCGGATTCGCCCGCGACATAATCGTCGCGCGCCACCATCGGACGATAGAGGAAGCGGCGACCATCCTGGTCGGCGGCGATGATATCCTTGGCCATCAACCGCGACAGCAAAGTCTTGACGGTCTGCAGGCTCCAGTCGCGGTCGGCGGCGACCCGATCGGATACGTCATTGGCGGTCTGCGGCGCGGATTCCCACAGCGCCTCCATCACTACCAGTTCCGCTTCGCTGATCTTCTCGCTCACTTCGCTTCACCCGACTCGCATTTTTAACAACCACAGATGTAGTCGCATCGATTACGGATGTAGTCAATAGCCGTTCGCAGCGGGTTTAACATGGCCCTCAGCGTTGAAAAGGGCCGATATGTCGGAAATTTTGACAGAGCGGGTGAAGGCGGCTGAAGCGTTAACCTTTGGAACCCGCGCTCTCCCGCAATCGCGTCATTTTGGCATGGCCTTTGCGACTTTAGTCGCGTTCCCACCGTTTACCTATCGGGGGATGCAGGCCCTATCCGCTAGCATCCCCCACCCGGTGGCGATTTGCCATTCATCCCAGCTATGATCGCGATATGACCAGGTGCGGCCAGTGTTGAGTGACCGGTCTTTGGGACCGACAAGTGGCTTCACTACTGTCACCCCAGCGAAGGCTGGGGTCTCAGGCGACGGCGAACTACGTTCGAATAAGTGCTAAGTTCAACCGCTGCGTGCCCCAGCACGAGACCCCAGCCTTCGCTGGGGTGACGGGATTATTACGTCGCCTTTAGCGTGTAACTTTGCGCAAAGCCGACGGTTCAGTCCGATCCAAACCAAACAAAAAAAGGCGGCCCGAACCCGGACCGCCCTTCTCAAAACCGTAAAACCTCGCCGCGCTTAGCCCGCAGCAGCGGCGACGCCCTGGTCGGCCATCAACTGCTCCAGCTCGCCCGCCTCATACATTTCCATCATGATGTCGCTGCCGCCGACAAACTCGCCCTTCACATAAAGCTGGGGGATGGTCGGCCAGTCGGAAAAGGCCTTGATGCCCTGGCGCACACCCTGGTCCTGCAACACGTCTACCGTGTCATAGGCGACGCCCAGATGCTCCAGAATCGCGATGGCGCGGCTGGAAAAGCCGCATTGCGGGAAAAGCGGCGTGCCCTTCATGAACAGCACCACGTCATGGGCGCCCACAAGTTCGGCAATCCGCTGATGCACGGCGTCGGTCATGTCTAAAGGTCCAGTCCTGTCTGGCGCCCCGTCCGCGGAGCGCAAATCTATCAGAGGATTAATTGGGAACGGCGGTGGTCAGTTGCAAGGCATGAAGCACGCCCCCCATCCGTCCGCCCAGCGCGGCATAGACGGCGCGCTGCTGCGCGACCCGGCTCATGCCCCGGAAACTTTCCGCCACGACCTTCGCGGCATAATGATCGCCGTCCCCGGCCAGGTCGGTAATCTCGACCTGCGCATCGGGAATGGCGGAGCGGATCATGTCCGCGATATCGTCGGCAGCCATGGGCATGGTGCGCTGCCTTACTGCGCTTCGATGAACATGCGGCGGGCGATCACCGCCTGCTCATCCAGCGCGGCGCGCACGCCCGGCTCGTCGATCTCGATGCCGGCCGACGTCATGTCGCCCACCAGCTTGCGGATAACGTCCTCGTCGCCCGCTTCCTCGAAATCGGCCTGCACCACCGCCTTGGCATAGGCGTCGGTTTCTTCCGGGGTCAGGCCCATCTTCACCGCCGCCCATTCGCCCAGCAGGCGGTTGCGGCGCGCCTGGATGCGGAACTGCAATTCCTGGTCGTTGGCGAACATATTTTCGAACGCCCGTTCGCGATCGTCAAAGGTGGTCATGCGTCAAAGCCCCGTTGAAATGCCGTCTGGTTACGAAAGATAGGCAGAAGCGCGTCGTTACGCAACGGCTGCGGGCACGATCCAGGGGCGATCCTGCGCCTGTTTCGCCTCATAACCGCCGATCATATCCGACTGGTCCAGCGTCAGGCCGATCTCGTCCAGCCCGCCCAGCAGGCAATGTTTGCGGAACGGATCGATCTCGAACGCGAAGCGATCCTGAAACTGGGTGGTGACGGTCTGCGATTCCAGGTCGATATGGATCGGATCGGGCGTCCCGTTCACGCCCCGGGCCACTTCCATCAGCCGATCGATGGCCGCCTGCGGCAATACAACGGTCAATATCCCGTTCTTGAAGGCGTTGCCGGAGAAAATGTCGGAGAAGCTGGGCGCGATCACCACCTTGATGCCCAGGTCGCCGAGCGCCCAGGCGGCATGTTCGCGGCTGGACCCGCAGCCGAAATTGTCGCCTGCGATCAGGATCGGGCTGCCGGCATAGACGGGATCGTCAAAGACGTTGCCCGGTTCCTTGCGCAGCACTTCGAACGCGCCGCGGCCCAGGCCGTTGCGCGAAATCGTCTTGAGCCAATGCGCCGGGATGACGATGTCGGTATCGACATTCTTCATCCCGAACGGATAGGCCCGGCCATCGACGGTCGTCAGCTTGTCCATCAGTGAACCTTTTTCGCCTCAGCAGCCGGCGTGTCTTCGGCCCGGCCCAGGGTCGCGGCCATCGCCGCGCTGGCCAGTGCGCCCAGCGTCAGCAGCCAGAAAATCTTCTTCATGCGACCACACCCTTTTTTTCATTCAACAGTTCACGCACATCGGTCAGCCGCCCGGTGATGGCCGCCGCCGCCGCCATGGCGGGCGACACCAGATGGGTGCGCGATCCCGGCCCCTGCCGGCCCATGAAGTTGCGGTTGCTGGTCGATGCGCAGCGTTCCCCCGCGGGCACCTTGTCCGGGTTCATGCCCAGGCACGCGGAACAGCCCGGCTCGCGCCATTCGAATCCGGCGTCCAGGAAGACGCGGTCCAGCCCTTCTTCCTCCGCCTGGCGCTTGACCAGGCCGGAGCCGGGCACGACCATCGCATGCTTGATACCCGCCGCAATATGGCGGCCCTTCAGCAGCGCGGCGGCGGCGCGCAGATCCTCGATCCGGCTGTTGGTGCAACTGCCGATGAAGATATGTTCAATGGCGACGTCCGCCATTTTCTGCCCCGCCGTCAGCCCCATATAGTCGAGCGACTTCTGCGCCGCCGCCTGCTTGGACGGATCAGCGAAGCTCAGCGGATCAGGGACCATGCCGGTCACGGCGACGACGTCCTCCGGGCTGGTGCCCCAGGTGACGTTGGGCACGATGTCGGCGGCGTCGATCACCACGGTCTTGTCGAAGACCGCACCCTCGTCCGTATGCAGCGTCCGCCAATAAGCGACCGCCGCATCGAAGTCCGCACCCTTGGGTGCCATCGGACGGCCCTCAATATAGGCGAAGGTCTTTTCATCCGGCGCGAACAGCCCCGACCGCGCGCCCGCCTCGATCGACATGTTGGCGACGGTCAGCCGCCCCTCGATCGACATATCGCGGAACACCGATCCGCAATATTCCATCACATAGCCAGTGCCGCCCGCCGTGCCGATGGTGCCGCAGATCGCCAGCGCGACATCCTTCGCGGTGACGCCCGGCGCCAGTGCGCCATCCACCACGACGGCCATGGTCTTGGATTGCTTGAGCAGCAGCGTTTGGGTGGC
This sequence comes from Pseudomonadota bacterium, assembly GCA_040389985.1. GTDB lineage: Bacteria > Pseudomonadota > Alphaproteobacteria > Sphingomonadales > Sphingomonadaceae > Sphingobium. The sequence goes on along the minus strand of JAZJZH010000007.1, from coordinate 27,086 downwards.
CAGCACATGTTCGACCTCCGACGTGCCGATGCCGAACGCCAGCGCCCCCAGCGCGCCATGCGAGGAGGTATGGCTGTCGCCGCAGACCAGCGTGGTGCCCGGCAGGGTGAAGCCCTGTTCCGGGCCGACGACATGGACGATGCCTTGCTCCACATCCGCGTCGCCGATCAGGCGCACGCCAAACTCCGGCGCATTGCGCTCCAGCGCTTCGAGCTGCTGCGCGCTTTCGGGATCGGCGATCGGGATGCGCTTGCCATCCGCGTCGCGGCGCGGCGTGGTGGGCAGATTATGGTCAGGCACCGCCAGCGTCAGATCGGGCCGGCGTACCTTACGGCCGGCAAGGCGTAGCCCCTCGAACGCCTGCGGGCTCGTCACTTCATGGACGAGATGGCGGTCGATATAGATGAGGCAGGTGCCATCGGGACGCCGTTCGACAACGTGCGCGTCCCAGATCTTTTCGTAGAGGGTGCGTGGTTTAACCATAGTCCTCACCCCCTAGACCCGTAGGACCGATCGGGGAAGGGGGTGAGCGACCGAAATACCCTGTTTTGCCGCCAGGCGGGCAAGAATGTTACAGTGCGCGCCAAGTTACACCGCGCGATAGTCCGCGATGATCTTCCCCGCCGCGCCCATCTCCGCCTCATGGCTATCCTCGCGCCAGGTTTCGGCCAGCGCCGCTTCCTCCCACCGCAGCATGGCGGGATGGGCCAGCATATGATCGACCCAGGCCTGTGCGTGCGGGCCGACATCCAGCCCATAGGTGCGCACGCGGAACGCCACCGGCGCGTAGAAGGCGTCGATCGCGGTGAAGACGCTACCGGCCAGGAAAGGGCCGCCGAACCGGTCCAGCCCTTGCTCCCACAGTTCGCGCAGGCGGGCGATATCCCGGCCCAGCGCCGGCGAATGGATATGCGGCTCGACGCGCACGCCGACATTCATGGTGCAGTCGTTGCGCAGCGTGGAAAAGCCGCTGTGCATTTCCGCCGCTGCGCATTGGGCGAAGGCACGCGCAGCCTCGTCCGCCGGCCAGACGCCGGGATGGCGATCGGCGAGATAAAGGATGATGCCGAGCGAATCCCACACCGTCCGCTCCCCATCGACCAGTGCCGGCACCTGTCCGGTCGGCGTAAAACTGCGGAAGGCCGCATAGTTGGTGGCGGATGCGAACGGCTCGATCCGGTCCTCGAACGCGATGCCCAGCGCGGTCATCAGCACCCAGGGGCGCAGCGACCAGCTGCTGTAATTACGATTGGCGGTGATGAGCGTGTAGGACATGCGGTTCCTCCCTGTGCAAGGTGCGCGCGCTTTAGCGTATCGGGTGGCGGCGAAACAGCCGCAACGACCCATGCAGCTTACAAGCTGGGCTTATCGATCAGCCCCCCCCTCACCCGTTCGCTTCGAGCGTAGTCGAGAAGTGTGTGGCACGGCATGTCCGCCCGGTTTCCGAAAGCCCCGGCCCTCGCCGTTTCTCGACCACGCTCGAAACGAACGGATGTGGTTGGCCTAGCCAAGCCCTTCTGATCACGGCACAAGGCGTCATCGCGGGCGGTGCCCCCTTGCCGCCCCTCCCTGATCCATGGAGCCTTGTCGTGAACCGACGCCAATTCCTCGCCACCAGCGGCGCCACCGCCATCGTCGCCGCCACGCCAAACGCCTTTGCGCAGGCGAGCAGCGCCGACACCCGTTTCCGCGCCATGCTGGACGATTTCTTCTACGGCCGCCTCGCCGAATCGCCTGAACAGGCGACGCGCCTCGGCCTCGACACCGGCGCGCGCGCGGCGTTGCGCGGCAAGCTGTCCGACACCAGCGCCGCCGGCGCGGCCCGCGACCTCGCCCGCACCAAGGCGCAGGTGAAACAACTCGCCAGCGTCGATCGCGCCAAGCTGAGCGCCCCCAGTCAGCTGGATTATGACGTCGTCGCCTATCAACTCGACCGCGCCGTGGGCGGCGAGCGCTTCGGCTATGGCGAAACGGCGGGCCGCTATGCGCCCTATATCCTTAGCCAATTGACCGGCAGCTATCGCGAAGTCCCCGATTTCCTCGATTCGCAGCATCGGGTGAAGGACGCCGCGGACGCCGACGCCTATCTCGCGCGCCTGGAAGCCTTCCCGGCCGCGATGGACGGGGAACTGGACCGGCAAAAGGCGGACGCGGCCAAGGGCGTGTTCGCGCCCGACTATATTCTCGACACGACGATGAAGATGCAGGCCTCGCTGCGCGATCAGCCCGCGGCGCAAACCGTGCTGGTCGCTTCCTTCGTGAAAAAACTGGCCGCCGCCGGCCTGCCGCCCGAACGCGCCGCCCAGGCGGAAAAGATCGTCGCGGAAAAGATCTTCCCCGCCGTCGATCGCCAGCGCGCATTGGTGCAGCAGTTACGCGCCAAGGCCAGCCATGACGCGGGCTGCTGGCGCCTGCCCGACGGCGAGGCTTTCTACGCCGCCGCCGCCGAGGCAGCGACCACCACCAAACTGACCGGCGATGAAATTCACCAGCTGGGCCTGGACCAGGTGGCCGAAATCAGCGCGCGGATCGATATGATCCTGAAGGGCGAAGGGATGAGCCAGGGCAGCGTCGGTGATCGGCTGGTCGCGCTGAACCAGCGCCCCGACCAGCTGTTCCCCAATACCGATCCAGGCCGCGAAGCGCTGCTGGCGCAGCTCAATACCCAGATCAAGGCGATGCAGGCCCGGCTGGGCGAAGCCTTCAACACCGTGCCCAAGGCGCCGGTGGAAGTACGCCGCGTGCCGGTGACGATCCAGGCGGGCGCGCCCGGCGGCTATTATCAGAACGCCTCGCTCGACGGGTCGCGCCCGGCCATCTACTTCATCAACCTGCGCGATACATTCGACCGGCCCAAATTCGGCCTGGCGACGCTCACCCATCATGAAGCGGTGCCGGGCCACCATCTTCAGGTCACGGTAGCGCTGGAATCCGATTCGATTCCGATGATCCGCCGCCGCGGCTTCTACAGCGGCTATTCGGAAGGCTGGGCGCTCTATTCCGAGCAACTGGCCGACGAAATGGGCATGTATGAAGGCGATCCGCTGGGCCAGGTCGGCTATCTGCAATCGCTGCTGTTCCGCGCCACGCGGCTGGTGGTGGACAGCGGCATGCACGCCAAGCGGTGGAGCCGCGAAAAGGCGACCGATTACCTCATCGCCACCACCGGCATCGCGCGGGGCCGCAGCCAGGGCGAAATCGACCGCTACACCGTCTGGCCGGGCCAGGCGTGCAGCTACAAGATCGGCCATACCGTCTGGACGCAGTTGCGCGACGAGGTGAAGGCGAAGCAAGGCGCGCGGTTCGACCTCAAGGCCTTCCACGACGTGCTGACCATGGGCGCGATGCCGCTCGACATATTGAAGCAGACGGTGCGGCAGCGGATGGGGGGCGCGTAACCCAACCTCCGTTCGTTTCGAGCGTGTCGAGAAATGCGCGCGCCGCGCTATCCATTTCTCGACTTCGCTCGAAACGAACGGAGGTATGAGGCAGAAAAAACGACCCGGCGGTGCGCCGCCGGGTCGTCCAGTTTCTTCCACCCAAATCGCGGGCCACTCTGCACGCGCCCGCGAACTGGCTCTGTTCACGGCCGGGGCCGCAAAGCTCGTCTGCTACCAATTCCGTTCGCCCTGAGCCTGTCGAAGGGCTTTTCTTGATCTCAGAAAAGTGCAGGGCTTCGACAGGCTCAGCCCGAACGGATCTAAATTCCCGTTATTTCTCAGGCCGCGAATTGGTTCATCGTATTATGCGCGCCGCCGGCCTTGAGCGCGGCTTCCCCGGCGAAATAATCCTTATGATCGTCGCCAATGTCGCTGCCGCTCATATTCTGGTGCTTCACGCAGGCGATGCCCTGGCGGATTTCCTTGCGCTGGACGCCCTCGACATAGCCCAGCATCCCGGCCGCGCCGAAATACTCCTTGGCTAGGTTGTCGGTGCTCAGCGCCGCCGTATGATAGGTGGGCAGCGTGATCAGGTGGTGGAAAATCCCCGCCCGCGCCGCCGCATCCCGCTGGAAGGTGCGGATTTTTTCATCGGCTTCCTGGCCAAGGTCGGTCGCGTCATAATCGGCGCTCATCAACCGGGCGCGGTCATAGGCCGACACATCCTTGCCCGCCTCGACCCACGCATCATAAACCTGCTGGCGGAAATTCAGCGTCCAGTTGAAGCTGGGCGAGTTGTTGTAAACCAGCTTGGCGTTCGGAATGACCTCACGGATGCGGTCGACCATCGACGCGATCTGCTCGATATGGGGCTTTTCCGTCTCGATCCACAGCAGGTCCGCGCCGTTCTGGAGCGAAGTGATGCAATCAAGGACGCAGCGGTCCGCGCCGGTGCCTTCGCGGAACTGGAACAGGTTGCTGGGCAGGCGCTTGGGACGCAGCAGCTTGCCGTCGCGGTTCAGGATGACGTCGCCATTCTTCGCCGTCGCCGGGTCGATCTCCTCGCAATCGAGGAAGCTGTTATACTGGTCGCCAATGTCGCCCGCTTCCTTGCTGACCGCGATCTGCTTGGTCAGGCCAGCGCCCAGCGAGTCCGTCCGCGTGACGATGATGCCATCATCGACACCCAGTTCCAGAAAGGCGTAGCGGCAGGCGCGGACCTTCGCCAGGAAGTCCTCATGCGGCACCGTGACCTTGCCGTCCTGATGGCCGCACTGCTTTTCGTCGCTGACCTGGTTCTCGATCTGGAGCGCGCAAGCGCCCGCTTCGATCATCTTCTTGGCGAGCAGATAGGTCGCCTCGGCATTGCCGAAGCCCGCATCGATGTCCGCGATGATGGGGACGACATGGGTTTCGAAATTGTCAATGGCGTGGGTCAGGCGCTGGGCCTCGACCTCGTTGCCCGCCTCACGCGCCTTGTCGAGATCGCGGAACAGCATCCCCAGTTCGCGGGCGTCGGCCTGCTTGAGGAAGGTGTAAAGTTCCTCGATCAGCGCCGCGACGCTGGTCTTTTCATGCATCGACTGGTCGGGCAGCGGCCCGAAATCGCTGCGCAGGGCGGCGACCATCCAGCCCGACAGGTACAGATATTTCTGCTTGGTCGTGCCGAAATGCTTCTTGATCGCGATCAGCTTCTGCTGGCCGATGAACCCGTGCCAGCAGCCGAGCGACTGGGTGTAGTTGGCCGGGTCCAGATCATAGGCGGCCATGTCGCGGCGCATGATGCCTGCGGTATATTTCGCGATGTCCAGGCCGGTGTTGAAGCGGTTCTGCAACTTCATGCGCGCGACCGATTCGGCGTTGATGCCGTCCCAGGTGCCGGGATGGCTGCCGATGAGGCTCTGCGCCTGCGCGATATTATCCTGGTAGGTCATGGCCGTTGTCCTTGCGTCCGGTGATCTGTTGCCCCCGCCTAATCCCCCTTGTTGCGGTGCGGCAGTCCTCCTGAAGTTCAGTTGTCGATCTTTACAAAATTCTGCTGTAAAGTTGTAAAGCCTGCACAGGAGTCGGATTTCATGGCCAAGGATCGTCCCGTCTATATGGGGCCGCGCTTGCGGCGGCTGCGGCGCGACCTGGGCCTGACGCAGGCCGACATGGCTGCCGACCTCGACATTTCCGCCTCCTATGTCGCGCTGCTGGAACGCAACCAGCGCCCGTTGACCGCCGACATGCTGCTGCGCCTGGCGCGCACCTACAAGCTGGACATGGCGGAGGTTGCGGGCGACGGCGGCGCGGAACAGACCGCGCGATTGCACGCGGTGCTGAAAGACCCGATGTTCGCGGACATCGACCTGCCGGGCTTGGCAACCGGCGACGTCGCGGTCAATTATCCCGGCATCACAGAAGCGCTGCTGCGCCTCTACACCAGCTATCGCGAGGAGCATCTCGCGCTGGCCGATCGCGGCGCGGGGTCCGAGCCACAAGAGGATGTCGCCGATCCCGTCGCCGAATCGCGCCGCTTCCTCGCCGCCCGCCGCAACAGCTTCCCCCTGCTAGACGACGCGGCGGAAAAGCTGGCGGCCGAGGCGGAGGCCGAAGGCGGCCTCACCGCCTGGCTGAAATCGCGCCACAATCTGCGCGTCCGCCGCCTGCCCTCCGACGTCATGGCCGGGTCGATGCGCCGCTACGACCGGCACCGCGATGCGGTGCTGCTGGACGATACGCTGGACGGCGCGAGTTCCTCCTTCCAACTCGCGCTCCAGATCGCCTATCTGGAAATGCGCAAACTCTTCGACGCGATCCTGAAGGACGGGCAATTCGACAGTGAAAGTGGTCGCCGCCTCGCCCGCCGCGCATTGGCCAGCTATGGCGCGGCCGCGATCCTGATGCCCTATAGCGCCTTCGCCAAGGCGGTCGAAGCGCGCCGCTATGATGTCGAAGCGCTTGCCCGCCAGTTCGGCGCCAGTTTCGAACAGACCGCCCATCGCCTCACCACCCTGCAAAAACCGGGGCAGGAACGCGTCCCCTTCTTCTTCCTGCGCGTCGATCCGGCCGGCAACGTGTCGAAGCGGCTTGACGGCGCGGGCTTCCCCTTCGCCCGCCATGGCGGCTCCTGCCCGCTCTGGTCGGTCCATCGCGTGTTCGAAACCCCGCGGGAGGTGGTGACGCAATGGCTGGAATTGCCCGACGGCCAGCGCTTCTTTTCGATCGCGCGCACGGTGACGGCGGGCGGTGGCGGCTGGGGTGCGCCCAGGGTGGAACGCGCCATCGCGCTCTGCTGCGCGGCCGACCACGCCCATCGCCTGATCTATGCCCAGGACGCCCCGCCACCCGAACCAACCCCGATCGGCGTCACCTGCCGCCTTTGTCACCGCGCCCAGTGCATGGCACGATCCGCCCCGCCGATCGGCCGCGACATGCTCCCCGACGATTATCGCCGCACCCGCGCGCCTTTCGGCTTTGCTGATGGTTAACGGCTTTTTAGGCCGCACGCGCGACACAGGGCCATGACCGCCACCCCGCCCCGGATCGCCGCGACGCTCATCATGCGCAACGAGGCGCGCTGCCTCCGCCGCTGCCTCGACAGCGTGCGGCCTTATGTGGACGCCATGGTCGTGCTGGACACCGGATCGACCGACGACAGCGTGGCGATCGCGCGGGCCTGCGGGGCGCAGGTCCATCATCTCGACTGGCCCGACGATTTCGCCGCCGCGCGCAATCATGTGCTGGCGCTGGCGGACGCGGACTGGAATCTGGTGATCGACGCCGACGAATGGATCGCGTCGGGTGGCGAGGAGCTACGCGGCTGGTGCGACGGCCCGCCACGGCTGGGCGCGCTCTGCATCCGCAGCAGCTTCGACCTGCCCCAACCATCCGCCGCTCCTGCCACCGCGACCCGCAGCTGGATCGCCCGGCTGCTGCCGCGCGGCGTCCGCTATGCCGGACGCATCCATGAACAGCCCCTTTCCGTCCTGCCCGTCGAGCGGATCGACCTGATGATCGACCATGACGGCTATGAAGATGCGCAGGCGGCGGGGAAGCGTGATCGCAACACGCCGATGCTGCTGGCGGAATTAAGCAACGATCCTGACAACCCTTATGTCCTTTACCAGCTGGGCAAGGAGGCGGAGTCCGCCAAAGACTATCCGCAAGCCGCCGCTTGGTACGAACAGGCCACCGCCCGCACGCCCGACGGCGCGCCCTGGACCCACGCCCTGCTGATCCGCCGGCTCCATTGCCTGGGTCAGTCGGGCGCGGCGGAGGACGCCATGGCCATCGCCGGCGGACAGATCGCCCATTGGCCCGATTCGCCCGACTTCTTCTTCGTCCTCGGCAATCTGGCGATGGACCGGGCGCTGGCCGATCCGGCCCACGCGCTGGACGAATGGCTGCCTTTGGCGGCGACCGCCTGGGAACGCTGTCTGGCCATCGGCGAGCGGCCGGACCTGGAAGGATCGGTGGAAGGACGCGGCAGTCATCTCGCCCAGCATAATCTGGACGTCCTGCGCCAGCAGCTCGCGCTGCTGGGCGGCGGCTGATTATTCCTCGATCAGGTCCAGATAGGCGACCACATCATTGTCGGTCGCCAGATACAGCCCGTCCTGCACATCTTCCGGCTGCTGCTCGGCCACGCGCATCGCCTCGCTGAAAGGTCCGTACATGATCGTCATGGCCGCGCCATCGTCGCCCAGATGATAGAGGCGGACGGTCGCGCTGTCATAGGTGGTTCGCATGACGCCGTCCTATCACGACGTCGCGCCCAAGTCAGCGCCGATCCTTGACCTTCATGCTGGGCGCCAGCTGGTTCGCGCCGATCCGCACCGCGTCATCGGTGAAATTGGCGACGAAGGTCGAGTTGCGATCGACGCCCGGCACGAAACCGGCCTTATTCCCCTCGACCACCAGCCCAGCGCTGCTATGTTCGCGGCCTTCGGGGGCCACGGTGATGAAGGCGGACCAATTGTCCTTGTCCTTGCCCTGCACCATTTCATTGCCCGTGATCGTGCCGGTCGCGCCGTTGGACAGGTCGATCATATAATTGGTCAGCTTGCCGGCGCTGTCGTCGAAGCTGTTGCCGCTGATGGTGACGCGGGCGGCGCGGGTTTTCAGATAATGGCCGCCATCGCCCTGGTCGAACCGGCTGTTGGTGACGGTCAGGCTGGCGAGCCGCCCGATATAAATGCCATGCGCGCAATCCAGATCGCGGTCGCAGCGCCCCAGATGGCGGAAAGTGGACTTGTCGATGACGACCTGACCGCCGTCATAATCGCCGGTCAAAATGCCTTCCTCGCTGTTGCGGAACAGGCTGTTGCGCACCGTCAGGCTGCCGCTTTCCAGCCGGATGCCCGCGCCATTGCCATCGGGCACGCGCATATTCTGGAAGATGACGCCATCGACCGTGCTGGCCCGGCCCCGCAGGACGAATCCACCCTTGCCCTCGCATACCACGCCGTCGAAAATCGCCGTGCCCGGCGTCGCCGCGCGGATGGTGACGTCGCCGCCCTGCTGCACCGCGCATTGGCGATAGGTGCCGGGTGCCACGACCACGGTCCCACGCCCGTCGCCGATCGCGGCCAGCGCATCGCCCAGCCGGGCATAGGCGCGGCCGGTTTCCGCCACGGTGAAGGGCGCGCCGCCGCCCTGGGCAAAGGCGGTGGCGGTGATGGCTGCGGACAGCAGTAGAGTCGTGGACAATATGCGCATGGGGGGCAGCCCTACAGCGCCTGCCCCCATGCGCCAACGCACGGATAGGGTTAACGAAAAACCGCCCCATCGCGGGACGGAAGCGGTTCAGTGCGTTAACGCCGCATCATTCCCACTTGGCGGTCGCCTTCTGCGTCTTCTGGTTCCAGAAAATCTGGATCTTGCTGATCGTGCAGAGGTCGAAATTGGTCCAATAGGCTTCGTCGCCGTCGGTGAAAATCACCTTGAGATCGTAGTTGCAGACGGCGTTCTTGGCCGTGAAGGTGATCGGCACCGAGTGCGCGTCCTCCAGCACCTCATCCTCCATCACATCCTCGCCCCAGTTTTTCGACTTGGCGGGCGAAACATAGACTTCGGCGATATCATAGCCGGTCTTGTTGAACAGCGTGAAATCCTGGTCGCCGGCAACAGCAGGCGCGGCAAGCATCAGGGCGCAGGCGCCCAGGGCCATAGACGTGATCTTCATAGGAATCCCCCCCGATGTCGATCAACAGGATCGACGCCAGGGGCATAATTTATTCTCGATACGGCAACAAGCGGTTGTTTTTCGTGTCTTAATCCAGATTGGGACGCAGATAGCGCTCCGCCGTCTCCAGGTCGATGCCACGCCGCGTCGCATATTCCTCCAACTGGTCGCGACCCACACGGGCGACGCCGAAATATTCGGCTTGGGCATGGCCGAAGTAAAAGCCGCTGACCGCCGCGGTGGGCAGCATCGCGAAACTCTCCGTCAGCGTCGCGCCGGTCGCATGATGGGCGTCCAGCATGTCGAACAGGATCGGCTTCAAACTATGTTCCGGGCAGGCAGGATAGCCCGGCGCCGGGCGGATGCCGCGATATTGTTCCTTGATCAGCGCCTCGTTGGTCAGCTGCTCGCCCTCCGCATAACCCCACAGCGCGGTGCGGACATAATGGTGCAACCGCTCGGCGAAGGCTTCGGCGAAACGGTCGGCCAGCGCCTTGAGCAAAATGTCCGAATAATCGTCGATCGCGTTCTTGAAGCGCGCCAGATGCGGCTCGATACCGTGGATCGACACAGCAAAGCCGCCGATCCAGTCGCCATCATGGCTGATGAAGTCGGCCAGGCACATGTTCGCGCGCCCTTCCCTCTTCTGGATCTGCTGGCGCAGCATCGGCAGGGTGACATGCTTTTCATCCTCGACATGGACGATGATGTCGTCGCCCTCGCGGCGGCACGGCCACAGGCCGGCTACGCCGCGCGCGGTCAGCCACTTGTCGTTGACGATCTTGTCCAGCATCGCCTGCGCGTCCGCAAACAGGCTGGACGCGCTTTCACCCACCACCGGATCGGTCAGGATCGCGGGATAATTGCCCGCCAGTTCCCACGCGCGGAAGAAAGGCGTCCAGTCGATATAGGGCACCAGATCCGCCAGATCCCAGTTCGGAAAGCGATGCACGCCAGGCAGGCGCGGCCGGGGCGCCTTCAGGCTCTCGTCAATCTCGAAGCCATTGGCGCGGGCATCCTCGATGCTCACCAGCGCGCTTTGCCCTTTGTTCGCGCGGGCGACACGGACATGCTCATAATCATCCTTCGTCTTCTGCACGAAGGCGTCCTTCTGCGTCTCGGACACGAGCGCCGTCGCCACGCCCACCGCGCGGCTGGCGTCCAGCACATGGACCACAGGCCCGGTAAAGGCCGGGTCGATGCGCAGCGCGGTATGCACGCGCGATGTCGTGGCCCCGCCGATCAGCAGCGGCATGGTCATGTTCGCGCGCTGCATTTCCTGCGCCACCGTCACCATCTCGTCCAGCGAGGGCGTGATAAGGCCCGACAGGCCGATCATGTCGGCGTCATGGTCGTTCGCCGCCTTGATGATGTCCTGCCACGGCACCATCACGCCCATGTCGACCACGTCGAAGCCGTTGCACTGGAGCACGACGCCCACGATATTCTTGCCGATGTCATGGACGTCGCCCTTGACCGTGGCCATGATGATCTTGCCCTTGCCCTTGGCGCCCGGTTCCTTGGCCGCCTCGATATAGGGGAGCAGATGGGCGACCGCCTTCTTCATGACGCGGGCGGATTTCACCACCTGGGGCAGGAACATCTTGCCCGCGCCGAACAGGTCGCCGACCACGTTCATGCCGTCCATCAACGGCCCTTCGATCACATGGATCGGCTTTTCGGCGGCCAGCCGCGCTTCCTCGGTATCGTCGACCACATACATGTCGATGCCCTTGACCAGCGCATGTTCCAGCCGCTTGGCGACCGGCCAGCCGCGCCATTCCTGCGCCGCCTTCTCGACCGCCGCATCCTTGCCGCGATAGCTTTCGGCCAGCGTCACCAGGCGATCGCCCGCTTCGGGATCGCTGTTCAGCAGCACATCTTCGCACGCCTTGCGCAGCGCCGGGTCGATCGTGTCATAGACGTCGAGCTGTCCTGCATTGACGATCGCCATGTCGAGGCCGGCGGGAATGGCGTGATAGAGGAAGACGCTGTGCATCGCCCGGCGCACCGGCTCGTTGCCGCGGAAGGAGAAGGAGAAGTTGGACAGGCCGCCCGAAATATGGACGTGCGGGCAGCGCTTCTTGATCTCGCGGCACGCCTCGATGAAGTCCACGCCGTAGTTGTTGTGCTCCTCGATCCCCGTCGCAACCGCGAAAATATTGGGATCGAAGATGATGTCTTCGGGCGGGAAGCCGACGGTCATGAGCAGCTTGTAGGCGCGCTCGCAAATCTCGACTTTTCTGGCCTGCGTGTCGGCCTGCCCCGTCTCGTCGAACGCCATGATGACGGCGGCCGCGCCATAGGCCATGCATTTGCGGGCGTGGAACAGAAAGGCTTCCTCGCCCTCCTTCATGCTGATCGAATTGACGATCGGCTTGCCGCTGACGCATTTCAGCCCCGCCTCGATCACCTCCCATTTGGAACTGTCGATCATCACCGGCACGCGGCTGATATCCGGCTCCGACGTCATCAGCTTCAGAAAGGTCGTCATCGCCTCGACCGCGTCGAGCAGCCCTTCGTCCATGTTCACGTCGACGATCTGCGCGCCATTCTCCACCTGCTCGCGCGCGATGTCGATCGCGGCGGCATAATCGCCCGCCATGATCAGCTTCTTGAACTTGGCCGAGCCGGTGACGTTGGTGCGTTCGCCGATATTGACGAAGGTGGCGGTCGATTTCTGGGTCATTTTATTACCTGCTCCCCTCCCGCTTGCGGGAGGGGCTGGGGGTGGGCATTTCTGGGAACGGTGCCTGCATCGGCCCACCCCCTAACCCCCTCCCGCAAGCGGGAGGGGGAACTATACGTCAGGCAGCAATATGCATCGGTTCCAGCCCCGCAAGCCGGGTCACGACCGGCAGTTCCGGCACGATGCGTGGGCGATGCCCGCTCAGCGCCTTGGCCACCGCGCCGATATGCGCCGGCGTCGTGCCGCAACAACCGCCGACCATATTGACCAGCCCTTCGTCCACCCAGTCGCGGATCAGCCGCGCGGTCGTCTCCGGCAGTTCGTCATATTGCCCCAGTTCGTTGGGCAGGCCGGCATTGGGATAGGCCAGGATCAGCGTGTCGGCGTTCTTCGACAATTCCGCCAGATACGGCCGCAGCAAATCCGCCCCGAACGCGCAATTCACGCCGATGGTCAGCGGTTTCAAATGGCGCAGCGAATACCAGAAGGCGTTGATCGTATGGCCCGACAGGTTGCGGCCCGACATGTCGGTGATGGTGAAGCTCAGCATCAGCGGCACGGACCGGCCGGATGCTTCCTCCGCCTCCCGCGCGGCCATGCCCGCCGCCTTGGCGTTCAACGTGTCGAAACAGGTTTCCACCAGCAGGAAGTCGACCCCGCCCGCGATCAGCGCCTCGCACTGTTCGCGATAATCGGCTTTCAGCGTATCATAATCGACCTCGCGATAGGCGGGGTCGTTGACGTCGGGCGAGATCGACAGCGTCTTGTTGGTCGGGCCTATCGAACCGCACACGAAGCGCGGCTTGCCATCCTTCGCGGTCGCCTTCTCACACGCCGATCGCGCCAGCTTGGCCGCCGCGATATTGATGTCCCACACCAGATGTTCGCAGCCATAATCCGCCATCGCGATCTTGGTCGAGCTGAACGTGTTCGTCTCGATCATGTCCGCGCCGGCGGCCAGATAGGCGGCGTGGATGCCTTCCACGATGTCCGGCCGTGTCAGGCACAGCAGATCGTTATTGCCCTTCTGGTCCTTGGCCAAGTCCAGATCGCCGCGATAATCCGCTTCGGTCAGCCCATGTTTCTGGATCGACGTGCCATAGCCGCCGTCGAAGATCAGGATCTTGTCCGCCGCCAGGGCGCGCAATTGTGCTTCAGCGTTCATTGTATTCTTCCCGCCACTAAAATCCATTCGTGCTGAGTAGAGGCTGAGCTTGTCGAAGCCTCGTATCGAAGCATCCTTCGATACGCCATTTCGACTTCGCTCAATGGCTACTCAGGACGAACGGGGAAATTATCACAGAGTTACGTCCGCCGCCGCCTTGGCGCGAAGCCCAAGCAAATGACAGATCGCAAAGCTGAGTTCCGCACGGTTGAGCGTGTAGAAATGAAAGTCGCGCACGCCGCCTGCATAAAGACTGCGGCACAGTTCGGCCGCGATCGTCGCCGATACCAGCTGGCGCGAGCCGGGATGATCGTCCAGCCCCTCGAACAGCCGCGCCATCCAGCTGGGCAGCTGGGTATTGCACATGGCGGCCATGCGCTGGGTCGCGGCGAAATTGCTGACCGGCATGATGCCCGGCACGATGTCCGCCGTGATGCCCGCCGCCGCCGTCTTGTCGAGGAAGCGGAAATAGGCTTCGGGCGAAAAGAAGAATTGCGTGATCGCGCGGGTCGCCCCGGCGTCCAGCTTGCGCTTGAGATTATCGAGATCGCTCTGCGCGCTCGCCGCTTCGGGGTGAACCTCGGGATAGGCGGACACCGAAATCTCGAACGGGTGCCGCTTCATCAGCCCGTCGACCAGATCGGCCGCACCGCTATACCCGTGCGGGTGCGGCTCGAACGTGCCGCCCACTTCCGGCGGATCGCCGCGCAGCGCAACGATATGCCGCACGCCCGCCTCCCAATAGGCGTCGGCGATCTCGCCGATCTCATCCTTGCTCGCCCCCACGCAGGTCAGGTGCGCCGCCGCCGCCAGCGGGGTTTCCTGCGCGATGCGGGCCACCGTATTATGCGTCCGCTCGCGCGTGGAGCCGCCCGCGCCATAGGTGACGGACACGAATTTGGGAGCCAACGGGGCCAATGTCTCGATCGCCGACCACAGCTGCGCTTCCATCTTCTCCGTCTTGGGCGGGAAGAATTCGAAACTCACTTGGGCGTCGCCGGCCAGGTCCGCATAAAGCGGTGCCGCGGGATCATTCAGGGTCATGCGGAAATCCGTTCGTCTTGTTGCCGGATGTGCGCGCTCCCGCGCCGCCCCAGCCACAGTTGCACCGTCAATTCCTGGCCAGGCAATGTCTCCACCCGCTCCAGCGCCAGGCCCGCCTGCGCGAACCAGCTTTCGATTTGCTCGTCAGAAAAGCCCAGCCGCGCATGTTGGTCGCGCAGCCGCAGCTCTTCCCGTTCATGCGCCGCGAAATCGGCGATCAGCACACGGCCGTTCGCCGCCGTCACGCGCGCGGCCTCCGCAATGACCAATTCGGGCGCCTGCGCATAATGCAGCACCTGATGCAGCACCACCGTATCGGCGCTGCCCGGCTCCAGCGGCAAGGCGGAAAAATCGCCCAGCAACAGCGCATATTTGTCGCCCGCATCCTGCGGCAGCTTGGCGCGGGCCAGCCGCAACATGTCGGGGCTGCGGTCGAGCGCCATCACCGCATCCGCGGCATCGCCCAGCAATTCGATCATCCGGCCGGTGCCGGTGCCGATGTCGAGCAGATGGCCGATCGGCTCGCGCCCCAGCAGCGCGGTCATCGCCGCCTCCACTTCGGCTTCGGCGACATGGAGCGAGCGGATCGCGTCCCATTCATCGGCATGTTCGGCGAAATAGCTTTCGGCCGCGCGGGCGCGATCGGCGCGCACCGCGGCCAGCCGCGCCAGGTCGGCCGCCTGCCACAAAGCCTCGCTGTCGGATGGCTCCAACCGCTCGAACAGGGCCAGGAAGGGCGCGACTACCCGCGCCTTGCCCAGGCGCAGGAACACCCAATTGCCTTCCTTGCGCCGCTCCACCAGTCCCGCTTCCGCCAGGATGCGAACATGGCGCGACACGCGCGGCTGGCTCTGCCCCACGACCTGCGCAATCTCCCCCACCGCCAGCTCCATCGCCCGCAACAGGTGGATAATGCGCAAGCGCGTCGGGTCGCCAAGTGCCCGGAAAATATCGAGTGCCGCCTGCATGGCCGCATCATATAAAGAAATCTTTATATACGTCAATGCGGTCGTTTGATTGGGCATTTTTCGCCCGCACTGCAACAAAACGGCGCAGGATCGACCTTTCGCCCGCATGAATGGGATTGCCTTGCCCCGCTCAAAGCATTACGAATCGGCGCGCAGGCGCAATGGGGGGTGAGCTTTTCTCCGAGAGTGGTCTGCAATTTGTTTTTCTCAGAGAGGGGTTTCTGCCCATGACCAAGTCTATCGCTCTTTCGCTCGTTCTCGCGGCTTCGCTCGGCCTGGCCGCTTGCTCGGGCGGCACCGAAAACGCCGCCAACAACGCCGCCAACTCGGCCGAGAACGCGTCGAACGCTGCCGACAACGCCATGAACGCTGCGCTGAACGCTGCCGACAACGCCGCGAACGCAGCGTCGAACGCGACCAACAACGTCGCCAACGCGATGTAATCAGGTCCCGTTCGGGTCTTGAAGTTATGAAGGGGGTCGCACCGGCAACGGCGCGGCCCTTTTCTTTGGAGCGCCGTCTATGGTCCGTATCCTTTTCTCCCTGGTCCCCGCACTCGCGCTGGCGGCCTGCGGTTCCGGGTCGCCGGATGGCGTCGGCGGCGTCAGCGCCGGTGAAGCCAAAGCGCTCAATGAAGCCGCCGCCCAACTGGACGCGCGCACCGGCGCCGCTCAGAGCGCCGATCCCGGCCTCAATCCCGCCGCCGTAGAGGCCGCACGCGCCAACCGGAACCGCACACCGCCGCCGCCACAGCCTGCCCCCTGACATAGGAAAAGGCCGCCCCTTGCAGGACGGCCCTTCCCGATCGTCAATGCGTCGGCATCTTAACAGTTGCGGTCGATCGCGCGGCCGGCCAGCGCACCTACGCCTGCGCCGATGATGGCACCCGCGGTGCCGTCGCCGCGGCGTCCGTAGCGGCCCGAACCCCGGCCGACTTCATTGCCCAGCAGGCCACCGGCGATCGCGCCGATGATGGTGCCGCCGGTGCCATTGTCCCGGCAGCGATAGCCGCCACGATATCCACCGCGATAGCTGTTGCGATAATAGCCATCGCCGCGATAACCGCGATTGTTGCCGCGGTAGCGATCGCCACGGTCATAGCCGCGATAACCCCGGTCATAACCACCACGGTCATAACCACCGCGATAATAATCGCCGCGATCATAGCCGCGCGAATAATGATCGCGCGCCATCGCCGGGGTGGCGGTCATGGCCGTCAGGGATGCAGCGCCCAATGCCAGAGCGGCTCCCATCTTCATCAGAAATTGCATCTTCATGGCGTTGCTCCTCAATTACCATCCTCTTGGGCGGTCGCATGAAAAAACACGGGATTGCCCTTCGATTGACGTCCTTATGACTGAGTCGGCTTGAGCCGAGCCTGAATAAGGGTGACAGCCGCCGTTCAGATGGAAACGACCCGTCACAGCCCTGCTGCGTCCTGCCGGATTATGCCCTATGGCAGGCGCGATGCAGCGAATCCTGATCGTCCTCGCCCTTGCCCTCCTGCTGCTGCCGGCCCCGCATATGAGCAAGCCTAGAACGGTCCAGGCAGGGGCGCTGCTGGTCACGGCGCGCGCCTTGCCGCTCAGCAGCATCGATCCTGCGCTCAATCATGTTGGCGCACTCGCCTATCTGGGCGGCTGGGAACTGAAGAGCGCCAATCCCGGCTTTGGCGGCCTGTCGGCGCTGCTGGTGTCACCCGCAGGCGACCTGTTGGGCCTCAGCGATTCCGGCATCTTGATGGGCTTTCACGTCGGCCCAGGCGATGGCGAAGGCCATCCCTTCATCGCCCCCCTGCCCGTCCGCGCGCAGGATCGCCATCGTCCCTGGTGGGCCTGGGATTCGGAATCGATGACCCGCGATCCGGCGACCGGCCGCTATTGGGTGGGGTTCGAACTACAACAGGCGATCTGCCGCTACGCGCCCGGCTTTGCGCGGGTGGAGGCGTGCCGGACCTGGCCCGAAATCCTCGCCTGGCCCAAGACCGGATCGATCGAATCGCTCGCCCGCCTGCCCGACGGCCGTTTCCTGGCGATCGGTGAAATGGGGATGACGCCCGACGGACGGCACGACACCTTGTTGTTCGCGGGCGACCCGGCGGAAAAGGACACGCCCGCCCCCATCCACCTGCGCTACACCCCGCCGCGCGGCTATCGCCCGACCGATGCGGTCGCGCTGGACGCCCGCCACCTGCTGGTGCTCAACCGCCGCCTGACGGTGGAGCAACTGTTCACCGCCACGATCGCGATCGTGGAGCTGCCTGAGCGGCTGGCACCGGGCACGGCGTTGAAAGCCCGCACCCTCGCCCGGCTGGCCCCGCCGTTGCTGGCCGACAATTTCGAAGGGATCGCGGTCAGCCACGAAGACGGCCGGCCGATCATCTGGATCGTGTCGGACGACAATCACGAATTTTTCCAGCGCACGCTGCTGCTGAAGTTAGGGCTGCTGAAATTCGGGATGGATTGAACGGCAGAACGATCTCGAAGCGTGGATGGCGTCTACTTAGCCCTCTCCCGTCTTCACGGGAGAGGGTTGGGTGAGGGTCTTTTAGACTTCGCCCCGGCAGGCCCGCAGACAGAAAAAAGACCCTCACCGACATCGACTAGGCAGCAAGCTGCCAAGTCTCCCTAGCCTCTCCCGTGAGAACGGGAGAGGGCAAAGAGAGGGCGTCACCCGACGCAAAAAAGCGGCCTGTCGCCAGGCCGCTCTTATACCGAAACGAATCGGAAGAAATCAGGCTGCGACGGCAGCCTTCTTCTTGACGATGTCGCGCTTCAGGCGACGGGCCTTCAGCGACAGCTTGTCGTCGCTGGTCTTGACCAGCCAGTTGTCCAGACCGCCATTATGTTCGACCGAACGCAGACCATGGGTCGACACGCGCAGCTTGACGCTGGTTTCCAGGGATTCGGAGATCAGCGACACGTTCTGCAGGTTCGGCAGGAACACGCGCTTGGTCTTGTTATTGGCGTGGGAAACATTGTGACCCACCTGGCGACCCTTGCCGGTCAGCTCGCAAATGCGCGACATAGTCATTCAACCTTTGAATTCGGGTTCGTTCGGAAAGCCGCGCCGATAAACAGATTCGCGGCCAGCGTCAACCACGCGCGTAAATTTGCCCTGCCGGTCTTAGCTGTCGATCGTGGCGCTTGCGCAACCATTTCGCCTGCCCCGGCGTTCTTTCCTCCAATCGGATACAGGAGGAATTTATGCGTTTCATCGGCGGACTGTTGCTGATCGCGCTTATCGTGGTCGGCGTCGGGATAGCAACCGGATTCATCGATCTCCAGAAAACCGCCGAGGGCCGCTTGCCCGAAATCGCGGTCAAGGAAGGCGCGCTCCCTAAATATGAAGCTAACGTCGCCAAGGTCGAAGTCGGCACCCGCAACGAAACGGTCGAAGTGCCCACCGTCGCGGTCAGGAAGCCCTGATACTTTCGCGACGCGCATCGATCCTGTAACGGCGGGGCTCATGGCCCCGCCCTTTCCCCTCCCCATGCCCATGCGTCGCGCGCTCGACCTCGCCCTACTGGCGCAGGCGGCGGGCGAAGTGCCGATCGGCGCGGTCGTGACGAAGGATGGTGCGATCATCGGCGAGGGCCAGAATCGCAATCGCCGCGACAATGATCCGACCGCCCATGCCGAAATCGTCGCCATGCGTGCGGCGGCCACCCATCTGAACGACTATCGCCTCACTGGCTGCGACCTGTGGGTTACGCTGGAGCCGTGCCCCATGTGCGCGGGCGCCATATCCCACGCCCGCATCGCGCGGCTTTATTACGCCGTCGGCGATCCCAAGGGTGGCGCGATCGAACAGGGGCCGCGCCTCTTCGCCCAGCCGCAATGCCTGCACCGACCGGACGTGTATGGCGGCCTGGCGGAGGCCGAAGCCTCAGCGCTGCTCCGCGCCTTTTTCGCCGCCCGGCGCTGAATAATCGATGCGATAAAGCTGATAGGGCAAAGTCATGCCGGTCTTGAGCGCCACCGGCGCCAGCCAGCGAGGGATCGTCCCCCGCATCAGCCCGGCATAGAAGCCGCGCGGGCTGCGCGACTGATAGATGGTGCCTTCCGGGAAGTTCGGGCAAACCAGCAGATAGGTCGCATGATGCTTCGCCGCGATCGGGCGGAAGGCCTCGGCCGGGCCGTCATAGGCATGATGGATGTCCAATATCGTCGCCCCGTTGCGATGATAGGGACCGGCCAGCGCGCTATGATGGGTCGTCGCGATCAGCCGCGGCCCCAGATCGACCATGGTGAAGATCGTCGCGGGCGGCAACTGGTCCAGCACCTCCAGCGCGGGCAGGGTGCGACACCGCCCGTTCGCCTTCTTGATCGCATCGGTGCGGGCGATGGCGGACGGCCGCCACGGCTTGGGCTTCGTGCCCGTAGCGTCCTGATAAAGCTTCACCACCTGCGGATAAAGCGGATAGGCGCAGGCGATCGCCGCCAGCAACGCCACCCCTGCCCCCGCCCCTATGCGCGCCCGGCGCGGCCCCGTCAGGATCATCGCGATCAGCCGGTGCGCGGCCCAGGCGGCAGGCGGGATCGCCAGCAATTGCGCCGCCGGCCCAGCGCGCAACTGCCAGAAGAGCAACGCGGTCGCAAAGACCATCATCAAGCCCACCGTCGCCCAGGCCCAGAGCCGCTCGCCGTCGCGCCGCGCATCCCACAGCGCCCAGACCAGCCCGATCAACCCCGCCAGCGGGATCGCCAGCAGCGGCACGACCATGCTCTGCGCCTGCGCCGTGATCGGCTTGGCCTCGCGGATATTGGCCAGCCACAACCGCTCCAGCTCCGGCGAAATCTGATAGGGGGACAGGCATTGCGGCCAGTTCAGCCAGAAGAAGAGGGCAACCGCCCCGCCCACCACCGCGCCCGCCGCCAGCCGCGCCGCCCAACCACGAAGCGGCGCCAGCGACAACAGCACCATGCCCGCCGACGCCGCGCCGAACACGGCGACCCAGATGGGCGAGAGCGCATCGCACACCATTTCGCGATTGGCATAGCTGGCGAACAGCAGATAACAGAGCGACGTCGCGCCCCCCAGGCTCAGCGCATAGGGCAGCATCCGCCGCTCCGCCCCCGGCCGGAATACCCATCGCAGCGCGATCAACCCGCCGCCCGCCGCAAGATAGACGATCATCTCCATGCCGATTGCGATCGACAGCGCGCTGCTGACCCCCGCCATCACCCCGCCGCGCAGCCGGTTGGTGTCGATCACACCTGCCAGCATCGTCACCGCCAGCGCCAGTTGCCACCCATGATGGTCGATCCGCATCGGCGCATACATGCCCAGCCCCATTTGCGCGGCCAGCGGTGCCAGCACCGCCAGCAGCCAGCCGTTCGGCCGGGCCAGCCGCCGCCCGATAAAGCCCAGGCTCAGCATCAGCAGCAACAACGGCAGCAGCGGCGCGATGCCGCAAGCCAGACGATCGGCCAGCCCCTGATCGACAAAGGCCCGGAAAAACAGGATCAGGCCCGCAATCGGCAAATCGACCAGCCGCGACCAGTGGATATTGGCCCCGCCCGGCGGATCGAGCCGATATTGGCGCAGATCATACCAGCCCTGACCGGCCAGCCAGTCCTTCACCTGCACATAGCGGATATTGTCGTCGGTATCGCTCAGCACCAGCCAGTGGATGGCGGGCCAGCGGGTCGCGACCATGGTAACCGCGATCACGATCCAGATCAGCAGGGTCAGCCATTTCCAGTGCCGTTGGGCGTAAGCGGTCAGGATCGCTATCCAATAAAGGGCGCGGGCGCGCAGGGTATCGCGACTATGCAAGGTCATGGCTGTGGATTAGAGGCTGCGAACCAAAGCGCAACGGGGTGCCCATGAAAATCCTGTCACGATATTATGCAGACCATGGCGCGCTGTTCTGGCAGATCGTCCGCTATGGCGTGACCGGCCTGTTCGTCACCGCCTGCCAGGCGGCGATCTACTGGAGCCTCGCGGCGCTGGCCGGCTTCCATCCGCAGGCCGCCAACCTGATCGGTTATCTCGCGGCGGTCGCCATCGGCTATGTCAGCCACAGCCTCTTCACCTTCCGCGGCCATGGCGGCGAGGCGAGCCATGCGACGCGCGGGGCGAAATTCGTCGCCGTGTCGCTCATCAGCTATGCGCTCAACGCGCTCTGGGTCTATCTGTGCGTCACCCATATGCGCTGGCCCGCATGGTCGCCCATCCCGGCGATGGTCTTCGTCACGCCGGCGGTGATGTTCGGGCTGAACCGGCAATGGGTGTTTAAGTAGCTATCAAAGCGGCGGCCACAGGCGCATGGCGTGGACCAGCGTCAATATCCAGACTGTGTCGTCCTCCACCTCATATACCAGACGATAACTGGAATGCGGCGTGAGTTCGCGCGTGCCCGGCACTGCGCCTTCATGGCCAAGCATCGGAAAGTCCGCCGGCCGCGCCACAGCGACGCTGAACTGTGCGTCCATCCGCATGGCAGCACCCGGATCAAGCGCTACCAGATAGTCCCAGATGTCCGATCTGTCCTGCCGCGCCTCCGGCGTCCAACGGACGATCACCCCTGATCGGCAACCCGCGCGCGGCGCGCTGCAAATTCCGCCTCGACTGCATCATGGGAATGCCCCTGCCCGGCCAGGACAGACCGCCGCGCCACCGCAACCTTTTGTTCCAGAAAGTCTGCGTGATCGCGCGCCTGACGCTGCCGATCGACAAAATCCCGCATCAATTCACGCACCAGCTGCGATGCCGGGCGATGCAAGGCATCGGC
The DNA here is from genome assembly GCA_040389985.1 of Pseudomonadota bacterium. Classification (GTDB taxonomy): domain Bacteria; phylum Pseudomonadota; class Alphaproteobacteria; order Sphingomonadales; family Sphingomonadaceae; genus Sphingobium. The sequence goes on along the minus strand of JAZJZH010000007.1, from coordinate 4,932 downwards.
CTCTGCCATGAAATCGTCGCGGAGGTCCGCTTCCAGTTTCATCGTAAAGACTGCGGCTTTGACCATGTCGTCTCCAGGGATAGTGACAACGTATATACATTGTCACTATCCCTGGATCAATGCGTCAATGCACGAACCGAGCCACCACATCGCGGTAGGACCGGCTGACCTTCACCTGCGCGCCGCTTTCCAGCACCAGGAAACATTCGCCATTGGTATGTGGCTTGACCTGCCGCACCTGCGACAAATTCACGATGGTAGACCGATGGACGCGCTGGAAATTGCGCGGGTCGAGCCGCTTTTCCAGATCCTTCATCGTTTCGCGAAGGATCAGGCTGTTGTCTGCGGTGTAGATGCACATATAGTCGCCCGCCGCATCGATCCGCTCGATCGAATCGACATCGACCCGGAAAATCTGGCCGCGATCCTTGATATTGATCAGCTTTTCGAAGCGGTTGGACGCGGGCGCATCATCATCGGCGGCAAAATCAGTCATCGCCTGGGGCGCGACCTCGGCCAGCACTTCGCGCAGCTTCTCGATCTCCTGCACCTGCCGCTTTTCGGTCAGCCGCTGGCGTACCCGGTCCAGCGCATCGGCCAGCCGCCCTTCGTCCACCGGCTTCATCAGATAATCGATCGCCTGCGCCTCGAACGCTCGGATCGCATGGTCGCTATAGGCGGTGCAGAAGATGACGAGCGGCGGCTCGACTTCCATCAACCCCTGGACGACGGAAAAGCCATCGAAACCGGGCATCTGGATATCAAGGAACACAAGGTCGGGTTTGTGCGTCTTGATCGCGCGGATCGCTTCACGGCCGTTATTGCAGGTTTCGATAATGTCGACATCCTCATGCACTTGCAGACGCAGCGCCAGCCCTTGAATGGCCAGGCTTTCGTCATCGACGAGGATTGTTCTGATGGTCATGCGGCCACTTTCGATGTTTCATCCATGTTCAGCGGAATCTCGATGATAACCGAAAATCCACCCGGCGTGGAACGCGTTTCGAAGCTCTGTCGTTCCCCGAAGGCCTGAATTAACCGGTCCCGAATGTTCGGCAGGCCGATCCCGGTCCCCTCGCTCATCGGGATGTGCGGCCTCATTCCGCTTTCGTTCAATCCCGGCCCGCTGTCTGATACGACGATCCGGACATTATCCCCGGCAGGCTGCGCGCTGACGGCGATTTCGGCCCCTTCTTCCTTCGGCGTCACCGCATATTTGATCGCATTTTCGACCAGCGGTTGCAGCAGCAGCGATGGCAACCGCGCATGCGCCACCGCCGGATCGATGGTGAAGGACGGGCGCAACCGCTCCTCGAACCGCATCTTCTCTATCTCCAGATAGAGTTTCAGCGTCTCGATCTCCTGCTCGATCGTCACCTGCGCCGTCGGCTCGTTGATCAGCGTATAGCGCAGGAAGGAAGACAGCCGCGACAGCATCGCATTGGCCCGGTCGGTCTGCTTGAGCAGCACCAGCGTCGATATGCTATTGAGCGTATTGAACAGGAAATGCGGATTGAGCTGATAGCGCAGCATCGCCAGTTGCGCATTGGCCGCCTGGTTCTCCAGCAGCAGCAGCTGATCCGCCTGCTCCTCGACCGTCAGATAGAAATTGATCGCATAATAAAGCGACGACCAGGCACCCAGCAGCGTCATCGACAGGTAGAAAGCGCCCAGGAACAGTTGCAGCCCCGCCGTCTCGCTCCCCCGGTTCTGCGTCGAAAAGACCCAGGCGTCGATGAAGGCGACCAGCCCCGCGGCCGCGACCACGGTGATGATCGACACGCCCCAGGTCACGATCGGGCGTTTCTTGACCAGAAAACGAAACATCACCGCGATCAGCAGCGTCACCGAATAGCCGGTGACGGTCGAAATCAGCACCGGCACCAGGCTGGAGAGCGGCTGGCCGTTGGCGATGGTGGAGGAGCCGCGCAGCAGGAAGGCGCCGGCCCATCCGACCGACTGCAAATTCCAGAAGGCGCGGTTCTTGTCAGCGAAAAAGGGCTGAGGCTTGATACGGGGCACGGTCACGGACATTGCGTGCAGGCTTAGGCGATTTGGGCCTCTGGTCAAAGCCGGTTTCAGGCCGCGACGGCCGGTTCTTCGCCCATCGGCGTCACTTCGTCGGTGCACAGCCATACGAGGTCGGACAGGTCCAGCGTGCGGCCGTCATGCGACACTATGCCGATCGGCCGGATCGGCTGGCCATCCCGCTTGTCCGCCAACACCTGGCAGGCGGGCGTGCCGCAGCCCCACCGCTCGCCCCACTGGCGCAGCGCGATCATGGCGGGGGCCAGCCCCTGTCCCTTCTCGGTCAGCCGATATTCGACCTTGCGCCGGTCGCACTGCATCGGTTCGCGCACCAATATGCCGTTTTCGACCAGCCGGGCGAGCCGGTTGGCCAATATGTTGCGCGCGATCCCCAGGGTCGATTGAAACTCCTCGAAATGGCGGATGCCCGACAATGCGCCGCGCAGGATGAGGAACGACCAGCGTTCGCCCATCATTTCCAGCGCGCTGGGCAGCGCGCATTGTTCCAGATCCTGGGCCAGATTATGTTTCATATGTCGCCCCGCATAGCGCAAAGCTGTTGGCGTTGCAAAATCGCCGCCTAATTCATGCAAGATGGGATTTTTTTGTTGCACGACAAGGGTCTTCCAACACAATCGGGAAACGATGTTACGCCAGTATGAACTTGTCGAACGGGTAAAGCGCTACGATCCGGATGCGGACGAAGCGATGATCAACCGCGCCTATGTGTTTTCGGTCCAGAAACATGGCAGCCAGAAACGCGCCAGCGGCGATCCCTATTTCAGCCACCCGATCGAGGTGGCCGGCATCCTGACCGACTTCAACCTGGACGACCAGACGATCGTGACCGCGCTGCTGCACGACACGATCGAAGATACGCTGGTCACCTATGAGGAGATAGAGGCCGCGTTCGGCAAGGATGTCGCCCGCATGGTCGACGGCGTCACCAAGCTGTCGAAGATCGAGGCCATGTCCGAGAACGAGCGGGCCGCGGAAAATCTCCGCAAATTCCTGCTCGCCATGTCGGACGATATCCGGGTGCTGCTGGTGAAACTCGCCGACCGGCTGCACAATATGCGCACGCTGCACTTCATCAAGAACCCCGACAAGCGCCGCCGCATCGCGCGCGAGACGATGGATATCTACGCCCCGCTGGCCGAACGCATCGGCATGTATGATTTCATGCGCGAAATGCAGCTGCTCGCCTTCCGCGAGATCGAGCCGGAAGCCTATGCCAGCATCACCAAGCGCCTGGAGCAGCTCAAGGAAGGCGGCCATGACAAGGTCGACCGGATCGGTGCCGAACTGCAACTGCTGCTCGCGGGCAAGGGCATGTCGGTCAGCGTCTCCGGCCGCGAAAAACACCCCTTCTCCATCTGGAAGAAGATGCAGGAACGCCATATCAGCTTCGAACAGCTGACCGACGTCATGGCCTTCCGCGTCATCACCGACAGCCATGAGGCCTGCTACCACGCGCTCGGCATCATCCACCAGACCTTCAAGATGGTCCCCGGCCGGTTCAAGGATTATATCTCCACACCCAAGCGCAACGGCTATCAGTCGCTGCACACCACCGTCATTCACCAGGACAATGCCCGGATCGAGGTGCAGATCCGCAGCCGCGACATGCACAACGACGCCGAACTCGGCCTCGCCGCGCATTGGGCGTACAAGCAGAAGGGCGACGCCACCGATCATCATGCCGCCTGGCTGCGCGACTTGGTCGAAATTCTGGAACAGAGCCAGGACGCCGACGAACTGCTCGAACATACCCGCATGGCCATGTATCAGGACCGCATCTTCGCCTTCTCGCCCAAGGGTGAGCTGCACCAGATGCCCAAGGGGTCGACCCCGGTCGATTTCGCCTATGCCGTCCACACCTCGCTCGGCAACCAGACCGTCGGCGCGAAGGTCAACGGCCGCGTCGTGCCGCTGCGCACCTCGCTTGAAAATGGCGACCAGGTCGAAATCCTCAAATCCGGGGGGCAGGAGCCGCAGCCCGGCTGGCTGAGCTTCGCCATCACTGGCAAGGCCCGCGCCGCCATCCGCCGCTATATCCGCCAGAAACAGCGCGGTGAGGAAATCGCGCTGGGCGAGAAACTCTATGCCGAAATCGTCGGCCGCTTCTCCCCCGATCTCGCCAAGGAACTGGGCGACAAGGCGCTGACCGCCGCGATCAAGCGGCTGAAGCTGGACGACCGCGCCTCGCTGATGGTCGCGATCGCCACGCACCGCCTGCTCGACCGCGAAGTCATGGAGGCGCTGATGCCCGGCTCCACCAGCGCGCAGGGCGTGGAGGAAGCGCATCCCCGCCAGCACGAACCCGTCTCGATCCGCGGCCTGACGCCGGGCATCGCCTATCATCTGGGCGACTGCTGCCACCCCGTCCCCGGCGACCGCATCGTCGGCGTGCGCCGCACCGGCGAACCGATCGAGGTCCACACCATCGACTGCCGCTCGCTGGAGGTGGAGCAGGACGACGACTGGATCGACCTCGCTTGGGACGGCAAGTCAAAGGGCGGGACCGCCCGCCTCTCCGTCATCGTCAAGAACCAGCCCGGCGCGCTGGCCGCCGTCGCCAACCTCTTCGGCGCGACCAAGGCGAATATCCTGAACCTGCAACTGGTCAACCGCGAAGGGCCGTTCCACACCGACGTCATCGACCTGGAAGTGGCCGACGCGCAGCATTTGAACCGGATATTGTCGGCGCTAAGGGCGATCGACGTCGTGGTGCAGGCGGATCGGGTTTAGGGAGGCTGCCAAATTATTATCTGTCTTAATGTGTACTTTAAAACATGCCATCCTTCGAATTTTTTAATTGGATTGAACTAAGTGCTGTCCCATATCTGGATGGTGTCCCAGGACGTGGTGTAGCTGGGGCGGTCCCCGCGTTTTCCGGCGTCA
>JAZJZH010000006.1:0-88229 GCA_040389985.1 Pseudomonadota bacterium | reverse complement strand
ATTCGCGCAGCGCCCACACCATCGCGTCGAGCGGGTTGGTGATGCAGATGACGAAAGCGTCGGGCGCATTGGCGGCGATGCCCTCGCCCACAGCCTTCATGACCTTCAGGTTGATGCCCAGCAAATCGTCGCGGCTCATGCCGGGCTTGCGGGCGACACCGGCGGTGACGATGATGACGTCCGCGCCTGCGATATCAGCATAATCGTTGCTGCCGGTGATCTTGGCGTCGAACCCTTCGACCGACGCGCACTGCGACAGGTCGAGCGCCTTGCCCTGGGGCACGCCTTCTGCAACGTCGAACAGGACGACGTCGCCCAGTCCCTTGATCGCCGCCAGGTGCGCCAGCGTGCCGCCGATATTGCCAGCGCCGATCAGCGCAATCTTCTTACGGGCCATATTGCAATCGTCCTCCAAGCCATGACTACTGGAATTGCTGGTTCGCCTACGCCCTTCGGACGGGGGTTTCAACCTGCCAAAAGCCGCAAGTCCAAATTATCTTTGCAATTCATTCGCAATTGCATTAGAAGCGATTCACACCCTGTCGCTGCGGACTTCTACCCTGGTCCTCAGCCTTCCCTGCAGCGGTATCCTGCCGGGCGCCTTTCTCCTCGGGGGCGCCCGGCCCGTTTTGCATCTTAAGATTGCGGCCTGATGAATGGCCCGCACGACATCCGACGGGTGGATTCCACCCGGCGACGAGTTGCATGCATCATATCCACAGCGATACGTGCTCCCGCGACGGCGGGAGTCCAGTCCAGACGCGTAAACTGGACTCCCGCCTTCGCGGGAGCACACCATTTGCCTATTTGGGTCCGTGACCCAAAGCGAGATAGTCGTCCGACTGCATTTCCATCAGCCGCGACACGGTACGCTCGAATTCGAACGCGCCATCCCCTTCTGGGTAGAGGCGGGCCGGCTCGGCATCGGCCGACGCCAGCAATTTGACCTTATACTCATAGAGCGAGTCGATCAGCGTCACGAAGCGCGCGGCCTCGTTGCGGTTTTCCGGCCCCAGCACGGGAATGCCGACGATGATGACCGTATGATATTTGCGCGCGATCGCCAGATAGTCGGGCGCCCCCCGCGCTTCCGCGCACAGCCGCTTGAACGAGAAGACCGCAACGCCCTTCAGGCTCTTGGGCACATGCAGCGTCCTGCCGCCCTGCACGGCGATATCCTCCGACGGCACATGGGCGCGGTCGGACGGCGGATAGTCGGTCAGGCGGAAGAAGGCGGTGCTGAGCGCCTGGGTCGCGTCATCGCCATTGGGGCAATGCCACAGCGTCGCGTCGCCCAGCCGGTCGCGCCGGTAATCGACCGGCCCGTTCAGCGTCATCACGTCCAGCTTCACCTTGATCAGCTCGATGAAGGGCAGGAAGAGCTGGCGGTTGAGGCCATTCTTATAGAGTTCGTCCGGCTCACGGTTGGATGTGGTGACGATCGTCACCCGCTTTTCCAGCAGGCCGGTGAACAGCCGCGACATGATCGCGGCGTCCGCCATATTGTTGACGACCATCTCGTCAAAGCACAGCAATCGCGCTTCGTCGGCCAGCGACTCGACCACCGGCGGGATCGGATCGCCCGTTTCCGACTTGCGCGCCTGCGCCAGCCGGGCATGGACGTCGAGCATGAACTCATGGAAATGCGCGCGTTTCTTGCGCTGGATGTGCACCGTGTCGAAGAACAGGTCCATCAACATCGATTTGCCGCGCCCCACCCCGCCCCACATATAGAGGCCGCGGGGCGGCTCGGGCGCTTTGCGCAGCAGCTTCCACAGCGTCGATCCACGCGCGGGCGCTGCTTCCAGTTCGCGTTGCAGCGCGTCCAGCCGTGCGGTGCCGGCCTCCTGGTCGGGGTCGGCGCGCAACTCGCCCGCCGCCACCAGCGCACGGTAGCGGTCCATCACATGGGTCGTCATGCTTCGGGTGCCTTGCGCAAGGTCGCGGTGGACGCGGCGATCGTCCGCCCATCCTGCACCAATGTCATGCGCAGGAACAGCAACCGCCCGGTTTCTCCCAGCAATTCGACCTGCGCGCGCAGAATATAATCGGCCCGGCCCGCAGCCAAATATTGCATCGACAAGTCGACCGTGACCGCGCTGGCCTGTGCCGGACGGCCGATGGCCACCATCGCGGAAAAATAGGCATGATCGGCAAAAGCCGCGAGAAAGCCGCCATGCAGCGAGCCGAGCCGGTTGCGATGATTGGCGCGGGGTTCCAACTCGACGATGGCGCGCGCGGCGCCTTCGGGCTGCGAGTAGATCGGACCAAGCAGGGTCAGGAACGTGTCTGGCACCGGCTCCATCCATTGCAGCCAGCCAGCGCGCGGCCCGTCGGTGACGCGCCGCGCTATCGCCTTTTCACCCGCGCTCACGCCGTCAGAGCTGCCGCTCGACCATCATCTTCTTGGTTTCGGCGATCGCCTTGGCCGGACTCAGGCCCTTGGGGCAGACATTCGCGCAGTTCATGATGGTGTGGCAGCGATAGAGACGGAAGGGATCTTCCAGCTCGTCCAGCCGCTCGCCGGTATATTCGTCGCGGCTGTCGGCCAGCCAGCGATAGGCCTGGAGCAGGATCGCGGGGCCGAGGAACTTGTCGCTGTTCCACCAGTAGGACGGGCAGCTGGTCGAGCAGCAGGCGCACAGGATGCACTCGTACAGGCCGTCCAGCTTCTCACGGTCCGCGGGCGACTGGAGCCGCTCCTTGCCCGACGGCGGCGGCGACACGGTCTTCAGCCAGGGCTGGATCGAGTTATACTGGGCGTAGAAATGGGTGAAGTCGGGCACCAGATCCTTGATCACGTCCATATGCGGCAGCGGCGTGATGCGCACATCCTTGCCGCTGCACTCGTCGATCGCGGTGGTGCAGGCCAGGCCATTCTTGCCGTTCATGTTCATCGAACAGCTGCCGCAAATGCCCTCGCGGCACGACCGGCGGAATGTCAGCGTCGGATCATATTCATTCTTGATCTTCAGCAGCGCGTCCAGAACCATCGGTCCGCATGTGTCGAGATCGATCTCGAACGTGTCGTAACGCGGGTTCTGTCCGGAGTCGGGATCGTAGCGATAGACCTTGAAGCTGCGCACATTAGACGCGCCGGCGGGTGCGGGGTGGGACACACCCTTGCCACTGATCTTGCTGTTCTTGGGCAACGCAAATTCGGCCATCGCTCGTCGAGCCTCTTCGAATATGTCTGTTAGGTTGGCGTTGCGCATAACAAAAATTGAGCAAAGGTCCAGCGCCTAAGCCATGTTTCTGCGCAGCCTGCCCATTTGGGCACGCAGCCAAGCCCGCCCCGGCTTGCGTCCTACGCCCTGATCGCTAGGGCAGGATTTCCCGTTGTAGGACTTGCTTTCATTGCCCACTGACATCGCCTTTCTCGCCATCGCCGAAGCGCAACAGCTCTATCACTGGCTGCCCGCCGCGCTGGAACTGGCCCGGCGCCCCGATGTGCGGGTCAGCATATTGTCGCCTTCGGACCAGCTATTGGCGCTGGTCGCCAGCTATGATCCCCAAGGGATTTTGCACCAGGTCCGGCTGCGCCGTCCGCCCTCCCGCCCTGACTCGCTGTTCCGCCAGCCATCGCGCCTTGCCACGCTGCTGCTCAATTATGCGACCATCGCTCGCTTCCCGACTCTGGTGACGACGGAGATCAGCAGCGCCTGGCTGCGCCGCGTGCCCGGATTCGCCTCCCGCCTCATCCTTATCAAACATGGCGCGGGTGACCGGGAAGGCGGCTATAAGCGGCGCCATGCCGATTTCGACCTGACCCTGGTCGCGGGCGAAAAGGACCGCCACCGCATGATCGACCGGGGCCTCTGCACGCCCGAAATGGTCGCCGTCGGCGGCTATCCCAAGTTCGAGCTGAAAGCGCCGCGCCAGCGCTATTTCTACAATGACGATCCGGTGCTGCTCTATAATCCGCATTTCGACCCGGCGCTGTCCTCCTGGGTCAATCATGAGCCGCAGATGCTCAGCGCGCTGGAATCGCTCACCGGCTGGAACGTCATCATCGCGCCGCATACCAAGCTGGCGCGCACCGCCGCCCCGATCGTCAGCCACGCGCCCCATATCCGCGTCGACATGGGCAGCCGCCATTCGATCGACATGAGCTATACGATGAGCGCGGACGTCTATCTGGGCGACGTATCGAGCCAGGTATATGAGTTTCTGCTCCACCCCCGCCCCTGCATCTTCCTCAACCTTAACCATCGCGACGGCGCGGGGGACGCCTTCGCCCATTGGCGCCTGGGCCAGGTAATCGACAGCGCCGACGCCCTTCCCCAAGCGCTCGCTCGCGCCGCCGACTTGCAACCTGGCTTCGTTACTGCGCAGGAAGACGCGATGCAGCAATCGATCGATCTGTCCCCGGTCCCCGCCTCGCAGCGTCAGGCCGACCTCATCCTGAACTTTGCGAAGAACCCATCATGAGCCAAACCCTCACCACCACCCTCGGCCCGGTCCGTCTGCTGGGCGACAATGCGACGCCGATCTGGGGCATGACCAATGCCGAACGCAATCGCCGCATGGCGGAAAGCGCCGCCAAGAACGGCAGCACCCTCGCGCCGGGGCATGAACTGCTCTTCAACCTGACCTATGCCTTCGACCCGCTGTTGCTGCGGCTGGTGCTGGAAACGCCGGGCACCCTCTTCGCCTGGGGCAGCACGCCGATCGTCGGCCAAGTGCCGCAGGGCAGCGATCCGCTGGCCGCGCCCCATGTCATCGACCTGTCGAACGGCCGCAAACTCTACAACCGCCAACTGCGCAAGCTCGAACAGCCGATGGCGCGCGAGCTGACCCCAGCGACCCGGCGCGCGATCGAGCGGCAAAGCTATTTCGGCGCCTATAAGGGCGTCACCGATATCCTGACCAAATATCTCTGGCCCGAACTCGCCCTGATCCTGACCCGCATCGCCGCGCAGTTGAAGATGACGCCCAACATGGTGTCGGTGATCGGCGTCACCCTCTGCCTGCTCGCGACCTTCCTGTTTGCGGAAGGCATGTACTGGACCGGTTTCTTAAGCGGCTTCATCTTCATGGTGCTGGACACGGTGGACGGCAAACTCGCCCGCTGCACCATCACCTCGTCCAAATGGGGCAATGTGATCGACCATGGCGTCGACCTCGTCCACCCGCCCTTCTGGTGGTATTTCTGGGGCACCGGCCTTGCCTATTGGAGCCTGTCGCTCTCGACCCAGGCCTTCACGCTGGTCATGATCGCGGTGATCGCAGGCTATATCCTGCAACGGCTGATCGAGGGCATGTTCCTCAAGGACTTCAAGATGGACATCCATGTCTGGCGCGCCTTCGACAGCCAGTTCCGCCTCATCACCGCGCGGCGCAACCCCAACATGGTGATCCTGTTCGCCTCTCTGCTGTTCGGACGTCCTGACATCGGGCTTATCGCGCTCGCCTGGTGGACGGTCATATCGCTGGTCGTCCACGCCGTGCGGCTGGCCCAGGCCTATGCCGTCCAGCGCAGCGGCCGTCCGATCGTCAGCTGGATGGACGAAGCGGAGGCGGCGCTATGAACGCCACCATCGCAAAATTCGGCTACCCCGCGACCCTGATCGCGGATTTCGATCATTGGGTCGTCCTGCTGCGCCCAGCCCAGCCGACGCTGGGGTCGCTGATACTGGCGGCGAAAAGTGACGCGACCGCCTTCGGCGACTTGTCAGTGGAGGCCCATGCCGAACTCAAAACCGTCACCGCGACAATAGAGGCGGCGCTGGCCAAGGCGGTGGACTATGCGAAGATCAACTATATGATGCTGATGATGGTCGATCCCCACGTCCATTTCCACGTCATCCCGCGCTATGAGGGCGAACGGAGCGCGGCGGGGGTGACGGTGCCGGACGCAGGCTGGCCGGGCCAGCCAGACCTTAGCATGGCGGTGAAACTGGACGGCGCGTTGGACGATGTGCGGGATTGGCTGAAGAGCTGGTTCGACGGGGGAATGGCATAACGCCAACGCTCGTCACGCCTGCGCAGGCGGGCATGACGAAAAAGGGGTGGGGAGCGGACGCCTCGTTTCTATACCGTCATCCCCGCGGAGGCGGGTTCAGAAGAGGCACGTGACTCTTCTGAACATCTCCAGACTTTGCGCCGTGTCGAGAGGGTGGGAGATGGGTTCCCGCGTTGGCCTACGGCCGCCCTTCGGGTCGCGGGAATGACGAAGAAGGGTGGTTTCTTGCCGTTCCCCAATTCCAAACATCCGTTCGCCCTGAGCCTGTCGAAGGGCATCTCTTCTATAAAATTCAGGAATTTGAAGAAAGAATAGGGCTTCGACAGGCTCAGCCCGAACGGATGTTGGATGTCCGAAAATGGTCGTCCCCCCCCGTCCGTCACCCCGCAAAACAGCCTTCCAATGTAGGATTTTGTCTGGTTTATCCTCAATGATGAACCCGCTCCGCCTGCCCCATGACCGCAAGCAGCGTCCAGCCGTCGCGCAGGTGGCGCGTCGCCGGCGCATAAGCATAGCGTCCCTGTCGCGTCGGCGTGACCCGGATATGACCTGCCCACGGCTCAGTCGTGACCCTGTCGTGACCCCACAAGAGCGTCACAGAGGCATCGCGCTGACTTTACCGATACTATTGACCGGAATCGCCCCACGACACTGTATACTTCGGCCCGCCGCTTCATCGCGCCGCCCGACGCACGTCCTATTTCCCGTAGCGCCCTTCCGCCACCCACTTGGCCGTCAGCGCCATCGCCGCCTCGACATCCTGATGGAAATCGACCTCCTGCCATTCCAGCCCCTCGATCGATGCGGTGCCGACGCGGTTGCCCTTCGCGATGATGTCGATGGCGCGCAGATACCAGCGCTCTACCCCTTCGGGGGTGCGCATCATCTGGTCGATCTGGTTGCGGAAGATCGCCGGTCCTTCGCCGGTGAAGGCCAGCATCCCGATCGATTCGGCATTGGTGTCCGGCGGCAACAGCCGCTTGCCGATATGGTGCAGCCGGCCGCTCGCGTCCCGGTTCACCTTCATGTCGTCATCGTCATAATCCCCGTCCGCCTTGATATCGACGGTGACAGTGATGGCGTCCTGCGCCCCGGCGATCAGCTTCGCGACGATCTCGTCCGACATGATGGTGTCGCCGTTCAGGATGATGAAGTCGCGGTCCATCTCCTCCCGCACGATCCAGCAGGTGCCGAGATTATCGGCGACCTGGAAGAAGGGGTTGAACACGCAACGGATGCGCGCGCCCGTCTCGCGATACAGTTGCAGCGCATGATCCTCGACCCGCTCGGTGCGAAATCCGGTGACGACCACGATATCGGTCACACCATTGGCCACCAGCGCAGCGATCTGCCAGCTGATGAGGGTGCGGCCGTTGAATTCGATCATGCATTTGGGCACGTCGCGGGTCAGCGGCAGCAGGCGCGAGCCTTGGCCCGCCGACAGGATGATGGCTTTGGTTATCGTCATGAGGGGGGCTTTAGAGAGGAATTTGGCCAAAAAAAAGGCGGCGTTTGCACTCGCCCTGCCCCACGCCTAAAGCGCAACGAGCTACACCACCGCCCGTTCGGGCTGAGCCTGTCGAAGCCCATTCCTTTTCTTCAAGGCAGGATGGCCCTTCGACATTTGAACGAGGCAGTTAACTTGTTCAAACAGGGCGAACGACTTTTAGGCTGGACGGAGTGACGATGTTCAAGCGCGGATCGGGCGCGGCGGGGGACGGTTTCGCCCGCATCCTGGCCAATACCGGCTGGCTGCTGGGCGGCAAGGGCGTGGGCGCGGTGCTCAGCCTCGCCTATCTCGCCATCGTCACCCGCACGCTGGGCGTGGCGGATTTCGGCCGTTTCGCCCTGGTGCTGAGCGCCGCCAACGTCATCAAGACACTGGTCAGCTTCGACAGTTGGCAGATCGTCGTCCGCTATGGCCAGCCACATCTGACCGATGGAAATGGCGACGCCCTCAACCGCGTACTGCGCTTCTGCATCCTGATCGACCTCGCCTCGGCGGTCGCAGGCGGGCTGATCGCCGCGGCTATCATCCTGCTCTTCGGCGACCTGCTGGCGATCGGACCGGACATGGGGTGGCAGGTCTGGGCCTTCTGTATGGTCATGATGGTCACCATCCGCTCCAGCCCGACCGGCATATTGCGCCTGTTCGACCGGTTCGATTCGGCCGCCTTCGCCGAAACCATGATTCCCGTGGGGCGAATGATCGGCGCAGCCGTGGCGCTGGCGGTCATGCCCGACATCAGCGGCTTCCTGATCGCCTGGGCCTTTGCCGAACTGCTCTGCGCCATAAGCTACTGGTATCTTGCGCTGAAGGTCGGGCGTGGACGGATCGGCAATTGGCGCGCGGGCCGGGCGCTGGACGCGCGGACCGAAAATCCCGGCATTATCGGCTTCCTGACCGCCACCAATCTCCAGACCAGCCTGTCCTCCATCGGCCAGCAGGTCGCGGTGCTGATCGTCGGCGGCTTCGTGGGGCCAGCGGGCGCAGGCCTATACCGCCTCGCCAATCAACTCGCCAATTCGCTGACCAAGATTTCCAGCCTGCTCTCGCGCAGCATCTTCGTCGAACTGTCGCGCACCAATAGCCATGGCAAGGAAGCGCTGAGCGCGCTGTTCCGCCGCACCAATCGGTTGGCGCTTCTGGCTGGCGCAGTCATCATCGGCCTGATCGTCACCATCGGCCATCCGCTGCTGGGGTTGATCGCGGGCCAGGATTTCCTGCCCGCCTATCCGCTGCTGCTGATGCTGGGGGTCGCCGCCTGCATCGAGCTGATCGGGGTCAGCTACCGCCCGCTGCTGATGGCGACCGACCGGGCCGGGCTGTCGCTGCGCATCACCTTCGTCTCGACGCTGCTGCTGCTGGGGCTGCAATCGGCGCTGCTGCCGCTCTATGGCACCCGTGGCGCGGCGATCGCCAATGTCGCCGCCGCGCTCGCGGGCTTTGCGATGATGGGACTGGCCAGCCGACGCGCCATGCGCGGCTGACCGGTCGCTTATTCCGCCTCTTCGACCGGCGCGCCGGGGCCGTTTTTCAGCACCGATTCGATCGCATTCTTCGCCCCGGCCTTGCTGCTATAGCCTTCGGTCCAGAAGATGGTTTCGCTGTTATATTTGAACTTGGCGACGAACTCGCCGGCCTTGTTCTTCTCGATCACGAACTTGTGCGCCATGTCTATCTCCAGAGTCGTTTCGTCACCGAAACCGGGCTGGAGAATAAGCATGGCAATCAAGGCTGGCAAGGACGGCCGGCGGCGTTTCGCCCCGGATCAACTCGCTCGCCAGCAGCGCCGCGGCGGGCGCGGTCTGGATGCCGAAGCCGCCCTGCCCGGCAAACCAGAAGAAGCCGGGAGCATCGGGATCGAAGCCATAGACGGGTGCGCGATCGGGGGCGAAACTGCGCAGTCCCGCCCATTTCCGCTCGACCGCCGCGATGGGCCAGTCGACCGCCTCCTCGAACCGGGCGATCGCCTCCGCCACCGCCAGCTCCTCCGGCGCGGCATCACAGGGCGGCGACCATGCCTCGTCATGCGGGGTCAACCACAACCGCCCCTGCCCCTCCGGCTTGAAGTAGAAGCGTTCGGACAGGTCCATGACCAGCGGCAGGTCGGCCGAGGGTATGGTGGGCACACGCAACTGCGCCACGGTCCGCCGCAACGGCTGGATACCGATCGGCGCAACGCCGCAGGCGACCGCGACCGCATCGGCCCATGCCCCCGCCGCATCGACCAACAGGCGGCACTGGATCGTCCCGTCATTCGTCTCGATCCGCCAGCCGTCAGCTGTGGCCTGACCAGCCACCAACCGCGTGTTCAGCCGAATATCACCGCCCAATCGCCGGAAGCGACGCAAATAGGCCGCATGGAGCGCCGCCACGTCGATATCCTGGCAGCTCGCCTCCAGCACGCCCAGCGTCCAATCGGGCCGCAGCCCCGGCACCAGCGCAGCGGGATCGACAAGCCGCAAATCGACCTTGCCGGCAAATTGCGCGAGCAACGCATCGCGTCGTGCTTCATCACCCGCCCGTCCGATATGCAGCGTCCGCCGCGGCGACAGGAATGTGCCGTCGTGAAAATCGGGATCGGGCGTCGCGAGGAAAGGCCCCGACGCCGTGGTCAGCGGCTGCACCACCGCCCCGCCATAGGTTTCCTCCCAGAAGGCGACCGAACGACCCGTGGCGTGATAGCCCGCCCGATCTTCCATCTCCAGAATCAGCACGCGGGCGTCTGCGGCCAGATGCGCGCCAAGGCTGGCCCCGGCGATGCCGCCGCCGATGATGACGATGTCGGGGTGTTTCAACAGGGGAACTCGTCCAGAAAAGCATCGATCCGGTGGAGCGCATCG
Source organism: Pseudomonadota bacterium (assembly GCA_040389985.1). GTDB lineage: Bacteria > Pseudomonadota > Alphaproteobacteria > Sphingomonadales > Sphingomonadaceae > Sphingobium. The sequence goes on along the minus strand of JAZJZH010000006.1, from coordinate 77,917 downwards.
CGCCGCACCGGGTCCAGCTCGCGCAATATCTCGTGCGCCGCCTCCCGGCCATAAACATGCAACCGCGCGCCCGCAATCAGGCTCGCGACCTTGACGATGGTGGGCGTAGACACAAGCTGGTCCGCCTTGGTCGCGAGAATCAGCAGCGGCGTGGCGATGCGGGCGATGGCGTCGCCTTGCGCCAGAGCCTGCGTCGATTCCAGCGCCTGGAGTACCCAGTTCCAACTCGGCGGCCCCAGCGCGATGTCGCGGCTATGGTCGCGCCACCAGATTTCGTCGGCATAGCGGTCAGGATCATGCGTCAGTCGCTTCTGCCGCATCCGGCGCTGCCGGTCCGACTGTTCCTTCTGCGTCCAGGCGGCCAGCGCCCCCCGCCCCGTACGCACCATGAAACGAGCGATCGCCATGGCCAGCCAGCGCGGCAGCGGCGCGCTATGGACGCCTAGCATCGGCGCGACCACCGCGGCAGCATCGGGCGAAGGCATCCCTTCCGCCAGCGCGCGCAACAGCATATGACCGCCCATGCTATGCGCCACCATCGCGGTCGGCCCGTCGCCTTCCCCCCGCCAGTCGGCCGCCAGCCCATTCAGATCCGCAATCCAGTCGGCGAAATCGCCAATATGGCCACATAGAGGATCGTCGGTCAGTCGGCCCGATCCGCCCTGCCCGCGCCAGTCGAAGCTGGTCACGGCCCAGCCGCGCGCCGCCCAGTGGTGGATGACCTCCAGATATTTTTCGATCATGTCGCCGCGGCCACCCATGACCATCATCCGGCCGCGTGTGCCCGAACCCAGCCGATAGCGACGGATCGGCCAGCCGTCGGGCGCGGTCCAATAGTCCAGCCGCCCGCCCATCGGCCAGGCCCGCCGGTCGAATGCGGCAACGGGGAAGTCGGGTGAATCCATCTGCCCTGTGGTTACCCTTTGGTAAGCCATATGGTCTAGGGGATAAGCCCCATGAACGGGGAAATTTTCCGATTGGCGCTATTAGGCGCTTTGGCCGCGCTGCTGATTGCGGCGGCGATCACGGATTTGCGGTCCCGCATCATTTCCAACCGGTTGAACCTGGCCGTCGCGGCGCTGGCGCCGCTATGGTGGCTGGCCAGTGGCCTTGACCTCTGGCCCGGCGTTGCCGTGCAATTGCTGGTCGGCGCCATCGTCTTCGCCCTCTTCGCCGCGCTCTTCGCGTTCGGCATGATGGGCGGCGGCGACGTCAAGCTGCTTGGTGCGCTGGCGCTGTGGTTTCCATGGCAGGCCGTGCTGTCGATGATCGTCCTGATGGCGATCCTGGGCGGCCTGGTCACCATCGTCACGGTCATCCACCATCGGATGACAAAAAGGCTCGGACAGCCTGAAATACCTTATGGTGTCGCCATCTCGATCGCAGCCCTGTGGTTGCTTGGCGAACGATATTTTAACCATTTTGCGTGATGAGTGGGGCACTGGGGGCAGTGCACCCATTTGAGGGAGGCGAATTTCGTCATGGATGCTAAGAAGATCGTGCTGCTGGTGGGGGCGCTTATCATAGCGGTCACTACAGCCTTGCTTGCGCGCAGCATGTTGAGTTCGTCGGGCGCGCCACAGGTGAACGCTGCGGCGATGCCGAACGAAGCCGACCAGCCGCATGTGCTGGTGGCGACCAAGGCTCTGCCCGTGGGCACCATATTGGACGCGGAAAGCTTCCGCTTCCAGCCCTGGCCCAAGGATCTGATCGAACAGGTCTATTATCTCAAAGGTCAGGCCGACCCCGCCAAGCTGGCTGGCAGCGTCGTGCGCTCCGCCATCACGGCCGGGCAGCCGCTGACGCAGGGCGGCATCGTCAAGCCCGGCGATCGCGGCTTCCTTGCTGCGGCGCTTGGCCCTGGCATGCGCGCCGTGACGGTGCCGGTATCGGCCCAAAGCTCGGTCGCAGGCTTTGTCTTCCCCGGTGACCGCATCGACCTCGTCCTGACGCAGAGCGTCAATGGCGGCGGCGAAGGCGACCCGCTCAAGGTATCCGAAACCATCCTGCGCAACCTGCGGGTGCTCGCCACCGACCAGCGCATGGATGCGATGGGCGCCGACGGCAAGCCGGAGGTCCGCACCTATTCCAACGTCACGATCGAAGTGACGCCCAAGATCGCCGAGAAGATCGCGGTTTCGCAGACCATCGGGTCGCTCTCCATGTCGCTCCGGTCGATCGCAGACACCGCGTCGGATCTGGACGCCGCCATTGCGGGTACTGACGTCGACCTGCCCGACGGTGCCAATCCGAACGCCGAAAAGTCCATCATCGCGAAGCTCGCCTCACGCCCGGTCGATCGCGGCTCAACCTATTCTACCGGTGCTGACGTGTCGCGCTACCAGCGCAGCTCGGTCCCGGCCAAGGCCGAAGCGCCCTTGCCGCCGATGGCCATCGCCAATGGTGCGCCCATGGGCACCGTCGCCTTCAAGGGGCCGGTGATCCGCGTGGCCCGCGGAACCAACGTGACCGAAGTTCCGGTCGGGGGGAAGTAAGATGAAGAGCTTGCACAATCGCGCTCCGCGGCTTGCCGCTCCGGCAATTGCCCTCGGCCTTGCCATCGCCACGATCGCAGCGCCCGCTACGGCCCTCAACGCCGCCCCTGCCAGCAATCAGGACAATGCGATCCTGATGTCGGTGGGTGGCAGCCGGGTCGTCAACCTCCCGGCCAAGATGTCGGACGTGGTGATCGCCAACCCCGATGTGGTCGACGTTCATGTCCGTTCGCAGAACCAGCTCTACCTGATCGCGAAGAAGGCCGGTGAAACCACCGTGTTCGCCACCGCGCCCAACGGCAAGGTGCTGTTTTCCGGCACCGTCCGGGTCGGCACCAACCTGACCAGCATCGATGATATGCTCGACCTGGCGATGCCGGGCGCAGAAATCGCGGTCAACAAGATGAACGGCATGGTCCTGCTGACCGGCACGATCCAGGCACCCGAGGACGCAGCGGAAGCCGAACGGCTGACGCAGGCCTTTGTCGGCAAAGATGTGACCGTGGTCAGCCGCCTGCGGATGGCGACCCCGTTGCAGGTGATGTTGCAGGTCAAGATCGCCGAAGTCAGCAGGGATCTGGGCCACAAGATCGGCGTCAACCTCGCATCGGTCGATCGCGGAACAGGCACGTCGGGCTATATCGGCGGCGGCACGCGCAATTTTGCGAACTATACCCGCGGCGAAACGACCGTGACGGCGAACTCCGACGGCACCTCGACCGTCACCGGCACACCTAGCTACTGGACGTTCAACAACATCATCAATGGCGGTTACAGCATCGGTGGCGTTGCAAAGCTTTTGGGCATCGACGTCGCGGCGGCGCTGGACCTGGCAGAATCGAGCGGCCTGTCCACGACATTGGCCCAGCCGAACCTGACCGCCCTGTCGGGTGAAACCGCCAGCTTCCTGGCCGGCGGCGAATATCCCTACACCGTTAGCAACGGGACGCAGGGCAACAGCATCGAATTCAAGCAATATGGCGTGCAACTGGCCTTCACGCCGACCGTGCTGGCCGATGGCCGCATCTCGCTGCGTGTCCGCCCGACGGTGTCGAGCCTGGATTTCACGCTCAATGCCAGCGTTCCTGCGCTCAAAAGCCGTACCGCCGAAACGACGGTGGAACTGGGATCGGGTCAGGCCTTCATGATCGCGGGCTTGCTCAACAATGAAACCAGCAACGGCATAAACAAGGTGCCAGGTCTGGGCGACATCCCGATCCTGGGCAGCCTGTTCAAGTCGCGTTCCTTCCAGCGGTCCGAAACCGAACTGGTCATCATCGTCACGCCTTATCTGGCGAAACCGATGAATGCGTCGGACGTGCGCCTGCCGACCGACGGCTTCCGCAACGCCACACAGGCGCAGGGGCTGCTGTTGCAGCAGGGCAATGACGGCATCAGCGGCGCACGCGGCCAAGGCCCGACGCGCGCGCCGGGTTCTCCGACGCCCGTAGGCCCGCAGGCCGCAGCAACCGTGCGCAGCGACAACAAGGCGAAGTCCGGAGCCGTTGCGCCCGGCTTCAGCTTCTGACGGAAGGAATAAGACATGACCTCTCTGTCCATCAAAGCGTTCGCGACCATCGCGATCCTTACGCTGCCCATGACGGCCCAGGCTCTGCCCCGTTCCAATCGCACCGTAGATTCCATCCACCAGCCGGTGGTGGGACATAGCGCCTACACCTTCGACGTGCAGGCAGGATCGAATGGCGGCCTGACCCCGAACGAAGCCATCCGGCTCAACGACTGGTTCACCTCGATCGCCCTTGGCTATGGCGACAATATCGCCGTCGTTACCGATGGCGGCTATTTCAGCCCCGTCCTGCGGGAAGATATCGACAATGTGGTGGCCCGCTATGGGTTGCTGGTCGCGACCGACAGTTCGGCCGAAGCAGGCCAAGCGCCCGCTGGCAGCGTCCGCCTGATCGTCCGTCGCGCCACCGCCAGCGTCCCCAGCTGCCCGGATTGGCACGAAAAGCAGGAAACCGACATGAACCTCGGCACCAGCTCCAATTTCGGCTGCGGCATCAACAGCAACCTGGCCGCCATGGTCGCCAATCCCGAAGATCTGGTCCGTGGCCAGGGCACCGACAGCGACCTGCGCACGGCGACGTCGAACCGCGCCATTTCCACCTATCGTGACAAGGCGCCGACCGGCGCTGGCGAACTCAAGCAGATGACGGCGGGAGGGCAATAAGATGAACGCACCCTGGAAACCCGGCGCTACCGGGCCACGCGACCCCTTCCATGCCTTCGTCTGTGACGATCATAGCTTCGACATGCTGCGAGCCGTCGCCGCCGAACTGGGTTGGGCGCCGGAAAAGGTGAACAAGGGTGGCATGCGTAACGCGGTGCAGAGCCTGTCGATCACCGCCAGCCCACAGATTCTGTTCGTCGATATGTCCGAAAGCGGTGATCCTCTGAACGATATCAACAGCCTGGCGGAAGTCTGCGAACCCGGCACGGTCGTCATCGCGGCGGGGCAGGTCAATGACGTGCGCCTCTATCGCGATCTCGTCGCCAGCGGCATTCAGGATTATCTGCTCAAGCCCTTCGGCGCGGATCAGTTGCGCGACGCACTGGCGCAGGCGCAGGCCGTCTTCATGGCCCCGCGCGATGCCGCACCCGAACGCCCGCACGCCACAATGGCCGTGATCGGCACCCGTGGCGGCGTGGGCGCGTCCAGCATCGCCACCTCGCTCGCCTGGATGCTGTCGGAAAAGAAGAAGCGCCCGACCGCGCTGCTCGACCTCGACGTGCATTTCGGCACCAATGCGCTGGCGATGGACCTGGAGCCGGGCCGCGGCCTGACCGACGCGATCGAAAATCCCAGCCGCATCGACGGGCTGTTCATAGAACGCGCCATGGTGCGGGCGAGCGACACGCTGGCGATCCTGTCGGCCGAGGCTCCGATCAGCCAGCCGATGATGACTGATGGCGGGGCTTTCTACCAATTGCTCGAAGAATTCCGCCTCGCCTTCGAATGTAGCATCATCGATCTGCCGCGGAACATGCTGATCCAGCATCCGCACTTGATGACCGACGTCAATGTGACGCTGGTCGTGACGGAGCTGACACTGGCTTCGGCCCGCGACACCATTCGCATCCTGTCCTGGCTTAAGAGCAATGCGCCGCAAACCCGCACGCTGGTGATCGCCAACCGCGTCCATCCCGGCGCGCCGGAAATCAGCCGCAAGGATTTCGAGCAATCGATCGAGCGCAAGGTCGATGTCATCATACCGTTCGACCTGCGGATCGCATCGCAAGCGGCGAAGCTGGGCAAGACGCTGGCCGAAACCGCCAAAGGCAGCAAGGTCGGTGCAGCCTGCGCCAGTTTGCTGGACGAGGTACTGGGTGCCGCCGAACGCGAGGATGAGGCCGCAGTGCCGAAAGGCGTGCGCAAAAAGGGCGACTCCCTGCTCGGCAAGATCGGCGACTTCCGGTCGATGATGCCATCGCGCCGCAAGGACAAGGCAGCGCTGGACAATTGATCGCATCCGTCGCCCCGACAGGGGCGGCGCTGCATCTTACAAGACAGGCGACGAGATGGACGGCAATTTCATCCTGATAACGGTGCTGATCGCAACCCTGCTGGGGCTGGGCGTGATCGCGTTCGCCGGTCCGTCGCCGGACAAGGCGCGCAAGCGGCGCGTCGCGATGATCCGCGGCCGCCACAGCGAGTCCGCCGAAGCCCTGCTGGAAGCGCGGATGCGCAAGGTCATTTCCAATCGCGCGACCGGCGTCGAAGCCAAGATGCTGGTGTCGCTGATCCCCAACCCGGAAAATCTGACCAAGCGTCTGAAAATGACCGGCAAGAAGTGGACGCTCAGCCAGTATATGACGGCCAGCGCCGGCATATTCCTGCTGCTGTCGGCGTTGCTGATGGTCCGTGGCTTCCCCTTCCTGTTCGCGGTGATGTTCGGCCTCGCCGCCGGGCTTGGCCTGCCGCACTGGTGGGTCGGGCGGCTGATCGGCAAGCGTGTTCAGAAATTCAACTCCAAATTTCCCGATGCGCTGGAACTGCTGACGCGCGGTTTGCGGTCGGGCCTGCCGATCGCCGAAACGCTGGGTATCGTATCGACCGAAATACCTGGGCCGGTGGGCGAAGAATTCAAGCTGATCACCGAACGCATCAAGATCGGCCGGACCATGGAGCAGGCGCTGCAGGAAACCGCCGACCGGCTGGGCACCGCCGAATTCCAGTTCTTCGTCATCACCCTGTCGATCCAGCGGGAAACGGGCGGCAACCTGGCCGAAACCCTCTCCAACCTCGCCACTGTGCTGCGCCAGCGGGCGCAGATGAAGTTGAAAATCCGCGCCATGTCATCGGAATCCAAAGCGTCCGCCTATATCATCGGTGCGCTGCCGCCGTTGGTTTTCGGCATGATCTGCTATATCAACTTCAATTACATGACCCCCTTCTTCACGCCGGACCCGGCAGGTTTGTTCGGGCTGAGCACGATGCAGGTGATCGGCATCGGCGGCGCATGTTGGATGGGCATCGGCGCGTTCATCATGGCCCAGATGGTCAACTTCGAAATCTGATCGGGAAGGGATAAAAGATATGGACGCCCCTACCCCAGCCGGCACGCTCTTTGGCCTGACAGCGACCGATTTCGGCACGCTGCTCGCCGCGCTCGCCACCCTTGCCATATTGTTCGCGCTCTATGCGGTCATGACCGTGCGCGACCCCATGGCCAAGCGCGTCAAGGCGCTCAACGACCGGCGCGAACAGTTGAAAGCGGGCATCACCGCATCGACCGCCAAGCGCCGCGCCAAACTGGTCACACGCAACCAGACCACCGACAATATGCGGTCTTTCCTGTCGAGCCTGAAGGTCTTGCAGGACGACCAGTTGAAAGACGCGCAAATCCGCCTGGCGCAGGCCGGCATCCGTTCCAAGGACTGGGCTGTCGCCGTCATCTTCGGCCGGATGATCCTGCCGATCGTGATCGGCGGCTTTGCCGCGATCATGCTCTATGGCGTGGGCATCGAACCTGAATGGGGTCCGCTGAAACGCTTCTTTGCCTTCGCCGTAGCGCTACTGCTCGCCTATAAGGCACCAGACATCTACATCGACAACAAGGTGCAGAAGCGGTCGGCCGCGATCCGCAAGGGGTTGCCCGATGCGCTCGACCTGCTGGTCATCTGCGCCGAGGCGGGCCTGACCGTCGATGCCGCGTTCAACCGCGTGTCGCGCGAACTGGGCAAGGCCTATCCTGAACTGGGCGACGAATTCCAGTTGACCGCGATCGAGCTGAGCTTCCTCACCGAACGCCGCATGGCGTTCGAAAATCTGGCGACGCGCGTGAAGCTGGATGCGGTCAAGGGCGTGGTCACGACCATGATCCAGACCGAAAAATATGGCACGCCGCTCGCCTCCGCGTTGCGCGTACTGTCCGCCGAATTCCGCCATGAACGCATGATGCGCGCCGAGGAAAAGGCCGCGCGCCTGCCCGCAATCATGACGGTGCCGCTGATTCTGTTTATCCTGCCGACCTTGTTCGTCGTCATCTTGGGTCCGGCTGCCTGTTCGATCAGCACCGCCTTCTAAAAAAGTTGGAGAGGGACCGGCGCTGCCGTAGCGTCGCCCGAAAGACCCGCCCGCCCCGCCTCAAAAAGGCGGTGGCGGGCGGGATTTTTCGTGGCTATCCTTGCGTCAAACACAAGGAGTGGATCGCATGAAGCTGGCCGTTTTCGCCATTGCAACCCTGACCGCCGCTTTTGCCAGCCTGCCCGCGCAGGCGGCCCAGCCCGTCACCGGCCGCTGGGCTACCGTCGATGGCAAGGCGATCGTCCAGATCGCGCCATGCGGCAGGCATCTGTGCGGGAAGATTGAAAAGATCGTGAAACCGACGCCCGGTCGCCCGCAGACAGATATCAAGAACCCGGATGCCGCGCTGCGGTCGAAGCCGCTCGTCGGCCTCGCCCTGCTCACCGGCTTCGAGGATGCCGGCGAACATTGGAAAGGGACGATCTACGATCCCGAAGGCGGCAAAAGCTATATGTCCAAGCTGACCCGCAACGGCAATGGCACGCTGAAGGTGCAGGGCTGCATCGCATCCTTCCTGTGCAAGACCCAGACCTGGACGCCGGTGCGCTAGATCTGGACCAAGTGCGCGACATCCTTCGCGCTTTCTTCGGCGATGCTGCCGTGGCGGATGATCCGGCCGTTCTGCATCGCGCAGTATCGGTCGGCGAAGCGCCAGACGAAGTCGAGATATTGCTCGACCACCAACACGGTCATGCCCAGTTCGTCGCGGACATGGACGAGCGCCGCCTCGATCTGCTGCACTACATTGGGCTGGATACCCTCGGTCGGTTCGTCAAGCAGCAGCAGGCTGGGTTCCCCGGCCAGCGCGCGACCGATGGCGAGCTGCTGCTGCTCGCCGCCGGACAGGAAACCGGCGGCGCGTGCGCGGATGTCGTAAAGCTTGGGAAACAGGTCGAAGATATGTTGCGGCACTTTTGCCGCGCCTTTACCCCGGCCAGCAAGCGCGGACAGGCCCGTCTCCAGATTTTCCATGACGGTCAGTTGCGGAAAGACATGCCGCCCCTGCGGCACGAAGCCGATGCCGGCGCGCGAGCGCTTGTGCGCGGGCAGCTTCGTAATCTCCTGGCCGTCGAAACGGATCGTGCCGTCCACCGACGGGCGCGTGCCCATGATCGCGTGCAGCAGCGTCGTCTTACCCACGCCGTTGCGGCCGATCAAAGCCATCACCTGCCCCCGCTCCAGCGTCAGGTCCACGTCCCACAGAACCTGGCTCTGGCCATAGGCGCTCGATAGGGCAGTGATTTCGATCAGCGGCGCGCTCATGCTGTATGGCCAAGATAGACGGCGGCGACTTCTGCGTCGGCGCGGACTTCGGCGATGCTGCCCTGTTTCAGGAACTTGCCCTGGTGCATGACGGTGACGGGCGCGGCGAGTTGTTCGACAAAGCTCATATCATGATCGATGACCAGGACGGTGCGGCTGTCCCCCAGCCCCAGGATCAATTGCGCGGTGCGGCTGGTTTCCGCCGGTCCCATGCCGGCTGTCGGCTCGTCCAGCAGCAGCAATTCCGCCCCGGTCGCCATGACCATGGCTATCTCCAGCCATTGCTTCTCGCCATGGGCGAGCGTCCCGGCCTCCACTTCGGCGCGATGAGTCAGGCCAACGCTTTCCAGCGCTTCTTCCACCGCCAGCTTCTCATCCGCCGGGATGCCGATGCCGAAACTCTTCCACCAGCGCCGGTCCTTGCGTGCGGCGAGCGCCAGATTGTCGCGCACGCTGAGCGTCGGCAGGACGCCGGGTGCCTGGAATTTGCGACAGATTCCGCGCGCGACGATCTGTTGCTCAGGCAGGCGCTGGATTTCTTCACCCTTGAACAGGACGCGCCCTTGGCTGGGGCGGACGCGGCCGATGATCGTATCGCAGAGTGTCGATTTGCCCGCGCCATTGGGGCCGATCACCACGCGGGTTTCGCCGCGATTGAGCGTCATGCTGAAATTGTCGAGCGCCTTGAAGCCGCTATAGTCGATGGTGACGCCATCGACACTAAGCAGCAGGTCGGAAATGGCTGAACCGCTCATGTCGCCCTCCCCTTGACTAGCCCCGCAAGGCCGCGGGGTAGCAGGGTGACGACGAAGATGAAGAGCGCGCCCATCAGATAAAGCCACAATTCGGGGAAGGCGCTCGACACGGCATCGCGCGCCAGATTCACGAGCAGCGCGCCCACGATCGCCCCCGCCAGGCTGTAGCGGCCGCCGATCGCGACCCAGACGACCATCTCGATCGAGGGGACGACGCCGATCAAGGCTGGCGACACCACGCCCGCGTGGAGGGTGAAGAGCGCACCCCCGATCCCGGCCAGCATCGCGGCGATGGCGAAGGCAACGACCTTGAAGGGGGTTGGACTGTAACCGAGGAAGCGCACCCGGTTCTCGCCGTCACGCGCTGCCCGCAGCAATATGCCGAAGCGCGAGGCCAGCAGCCAGCGCAGCGCCACGAAAGCGACGCACAGGACCACCAGCGTCACCCAATAGAGGCCCGATCCGGTTCCGGGGCTGGCGAGGCCGAAGCCGAAGACGGAGTAGAAGTCGGTGAGGCCGTTGAAGCCGCCGGTCACATCCTGCCGGCTGATGATAAGGGTGGAGAAGGCCAGCGCCAGCGCCTGCGTAATGAGCGCGAAATAAGTGCCGCCGACGCGCCGGTGGAACACCGCCCAGGAAAAGAGCGCACCCACCAAAGTCGGCACGATCAGGATCGCGGCGATGGTGAAGGCGGGACTGGAAAAGGGCGTCCACCAAAAGGGCAGGCTGTCCCGGCCGCTCCACACCATGAAGTCGGGGATTTCGCCCGAAGGCAGGTCGGCCAGTTTCATGTGCAGGGCGATGGCGTAACCGCCCAGGCCGAAAAAGACCCCCTGCCCCAGGCTCAATATGCCGCCATGCCCCCAAATGACGACGAGGCCGAGCGCAAGGATGCCCATCGCCATGAAGCGGGCGAGCAGGTTGAGGTCATAGGCCGACAGCGCAAAGGGCGCCACCAATCCCAGCGCCAGCAATAGCCAGGGCAGGACCGGTTTCAGCGGATCAAGGCGGGACAGGTCAGGCATCAAGCTGGCGGGTCTTTACGGCGATCACCCCTTGCGGGCGGACCTGGATGAAAAGGATGACGAAGACGAGCAGCAGCATCTGCGCGACGCTCACATCGACGAAGATCTGGGCGAGCGCGGCGAACAGGCCGAGAATGATCGCTGAGGCGGTCGTGCCGACGATGCTGCCAAGGCCACCCATCACGACGACGAGGAAGGCCGGGATGATATAGCTTTGCCCGACATTGGGCGTGACCGGGCCAAGCAGCGCCAGCATGACGCCGGCCAGGCCCGCGACGCCGGAGCCGAGGCAGAAGATAGTAAAATCCACCCGCTTGACGTCGATGCCGGAGGCCGACGCCATCATCCGGTCCTGATTGACCGCGCGGACCAGCAAGCCGATCCGGGTCTTGAGCAGCAGCAGCGCCAGGCCGCCCAACACAAGCGCCGCGATCAGGATGATGAACAAGCGCGCCGACGGCAGGGTGACGCCAAAAGCCACGAAGCTGCCGGTCAGCCATTCGGGCGCGCGCACCTCCACCCCAACCGCGCCGAACAGGTCGCGTGCGCCCTGTTGCAGGATCAGGCTGACGCCCCAGGTCGCAAGCAGCGTGTCGAGCGGGCGCGCGGACAGCCGGCGGATCAGGGTCGATTGGATAAGGCCGCCCATCGCAGCCGCACCGATGAAGGCGACCGGGATGGCGAGGATGATCCCAAGCGCCCCCGGCACGACGAGCAGCGTCATCCAGGCAAGGTAGCCGCCCAGCATCAGCATTTCGCCATGCGCCATGTTGATGACGCGCATCAGGCCGAAGGAGAGCGCAAGGCCCAGTGCGGCGAGCAGATACAGCGAAGCCAGCGAAGCGCCGTTGAATAGCTGGTTGAGGAAAAGGGCGTCCATAACCTACTCCCCCCCTCCCTTCCAGGGAGGGGGCAGGGGGTGGGTGGCGAGCGAAGCGAGCCTCCTGTGGAGGCTACCCACCCCCAACCCCTCCCTGGAAGGGAGGGGAGAAGAAAGGGCATCGCCCACCTTCACATCAAAGCTTGCAGGTCTTGCCAGGGAAGGCGAGCGCGTCATAAGGTTCCGGCGCGATGTCCTTGCCGCTGTCGGCAATGATCTCGAACTGCCCGTCGGCCTTCAGCTTGCCGATATAGGCCTTCTGCACCAGGCTCTGGTTGGCCGCGAAGCTGACCTTGCCCATCGGCGTGTCGAAACCGCCGAGCGACGCCGCAGCCTTGCGCACCGCTTGCGGGTCGAAGCTCTTGGCCTTCTCCACCGCCGCCTTCCACGCATAGACGTCGAGATAGCCATGGACCATCGGATCGGTGATCGCCGCGTCCTTGCCGAACTTCGCTTTATAGGCGGCTATGAACTTGCTGTTGGCGTCGCTGGGCAGGCTCTGGAAATAATTCCAGGCGGCATAGCTGCCCTCGACCAGGCCCGCGCCCATCGCCTGTGCTTCCTGCTCGCCGATGGAGAAGGACATGACCGGCATGGTTTTGGTATTGATGCCCGCCGCCTGCAACTGCTTGAAGAAGGCGACGTTGCTGTCGCCGTTCAGCGTGTTGATGATCATCGCGGGCTTGGCCTGCGCGATCTTGGCGATGACACCGGAAAAGTCGGTGCCGCCCAAGGGCACATAGGCTTCGCCCAGCACCTGCATCCCGCCCTTTTCGATATGCTTTTTCAGGATCAGGTTGGCGGTGCGGGGATAGACATAGTCGGAGCCGACCAAGAAGAAGCTCTTATGCCCCTGCGCCACGGCCCATTCCAATGCGGGCAGCGCCTGCTGGTTGGGCTGCGCGCCTGAATACATGATGTTGGGCGAACATTCATTGCCCTCGAACTGTACCGGATACCAGAGCAGGTTCTTGGTCCGCTCGAACACCGGCAGCATCGCCTTGCGGCTGGCCGAGGTCCAGCCGCCGAACACGGTCGACACGCCGTCGCTCTCGATCAGCTTGGACGCCTTCTGCGCGAAGGTGGAGGGGTCGGATGCGCCATCCTCAACCAGGGCGTTGATCTGCTTACCCATCACGCCGCCGGCCGCATTGATCTCCTCGATCGCCAGCATCTCGGCATTTTTCACCGTGATCTCACTGATCGCCATGGTGCCGGTCAGCGACTGGAGAACACCGACCGAGACAGTATCACCAGCTGGCGCGCTGGCGTTGCCGCCGCCGCCCGAACAGGCGGTCAGCGCCAGGGCGCAGGCGGAAGTGGCAAGCAAAAGCAGCCTGGAACGGATCATGATTTGAAGGTCTCCCTGGGGCAGGACCGAATGCGGCACCGCAGCAATCTGGTGGCTAAAGGCTATGGAAAGCCGCCTAGCCCCCGTATGCGTCATTTGACGTAGGCTTGGCCGCTCCGCTTCCCTCTAATATTGCGGACATGGCGAACAGGGCGGAATCCATGGATATCATGGCGACGGGCAAGGCGGCGACGTTGCCGCGTCCATGGCGCAATCCGATGCAGGGGATCGGCCGGGTGGCGCGCGATCCGCTCTTCGCCTTTCTGCTGGCCGGCGTTGCGCTGTTCGGCGGTTATCAAGTCGTCCAGCATTTCGAAAAGCCGCCCGTCATCTTCACGCCGGAGATCGAGCAGGCGCAGGTCGCCGATCTGGAGACGCTGACCGGACGCAAGGCGACGGCGCAGGACCGCGCGCAGCTAAAGGCAGAATATGTGGCCGAAGAATTGCTGTTCCGCGAAGCGATCGACCGCAACATGCACCTGACCGATGGCGAGACGCGCAAGCGGCTGGTCGACAAGGTCCGCTACCTGATCGCCGGCGCCCCGCCCGAACCAAGCGAAGAGCAACTGGTCGATCATTATTCGGAGCATCTGAACCTGTATCGCGCCGAACCGCGCACCAGCTTCACCCAGATTTTCCGCCAACAAAAGCCCGCCGACGCGGGCGTCCTGCTGGCGCAGCTCAATGCGGGCGAGACGATCGGCGGCGAGGATTTCTGGCTGGGCCGCGACTTCCCCCGCTATGGCGATTCCATGGTGCGCGGCATTTTCGGCCAGCCCTTCGTCGACACGCTCAAGACCGCGCCGGAAGGCCGGTGGATCGGCCCAATCCCATCCCCGCGTGGCTGGCATTTCGTAAAGAAGAGTGAGAGCATCCCATCCGCCATGATCCCCTTCCCCGCGATCAAGGACCAGGTGCGGCAGGATTATATGATCGCCCACAGCAATGCCGCCATTCAACAAGCGCTGGCGGGCCTGAAGGAGAAGTTCGATGTCGAGGAATAAGCTGTTCGCCCTGCTGCTGCTCGCGCTGGCGGCGCTGGTGCCAGGCACGGCGATGGCCGACATCTTCCTGTCCGCGGACTTCGCCCTGACCCGCGGCGAAGACCCGAATACCTATGAATTTACCGCTGCCGTCCCCGAAGCGGTGGGCCAGCCCGCGCCGCTGACCCTGCCCGATGGTTGCCGCCAGACCGGCATGAGCCGCCAGACCGGCGGCGGGCGGGCGCAATATGCCTTTGAACTGGCTTGCGATCGGCCCTTTGCCGCGGGCGACATCATCCAGACGCCTTGGAAGGCCGATGGCGGGCGCTTCGTCACCAATGTCATGGGCGCGCAGGTCGATCGCAGCCTGACCGGCGACGCGCAAGGCATCGCCTTGCCGGTGGGCGAAACCGCCGCGACGGCGCGGCCGATCGCCCGGATTGCCCCGGAATTTCTGGCGCAGGGCGTTTGGCATATCTGGCTGGGCTGGGATCACCTGGCCTTCGTCCTGTGCCTGGCGCTGCTGGCGCGCGGACGCGAACTGCTCTGGCTGGTGAGCGCCTTTACCGCGGGCCACTCCATATCGCTGGCCATCGCCTTCTTCGAATTGGTGCGCGTGCCTGTGCCGCCGGTCGAGGCCGCCATCGCCCTGTCCATCGCATTCATGGCGCGGGAAGCATTATTAGTGGGCAAGGGACAACAGGCCTTTGCGTTCCGGCGGCAGGCGATCGTCGTATCGCTATTCGGCCTCCTGCATGGCCTGGGCTTCGCGACGGCGCTGGGCGAACTGGGCGCGCAGGCTGGCGAGAAGCTGCCGGCGCTGGTCTTCTTCAACATCGGTGTGGAAGTCGGACAATTGTTGTTCGTCGGTGCGATCCTGGCCGCGCTGGCGGGATTGCGCGCGGTATCGCTGGCGACCCCGGTGCGGGTCGCAGCGCTTTATGCGGTCGGCGCGATCGGCTGCTTCTGGATGGTCGAGCGGGTCGCGGGGTTCGGCGTCGCCTGATCGCGATAGCGGGCGATCGCCGGTCGCCCGCCCCGCGCGACGATACCGCTCATATTCGCGACAGCGAACGAGACACCATGGAGGTTGCGCCGCTGCGGCACGCCGGGGATCGGCCGGGGATGGCCGGAGGCGAAGATGACCCCGTCGCGCACGACATGCTCTTCGCGCGGACACTCCCAGTCGAGCGACACGCCCAGCACGTGGGCCAGGCTGCCCGGATAGCAGGGCGTCCCTTCCGCCTCCCGCGCGGCAACGATCAGCACGCCGGCCGCCTGTGCCCAAACTGCGACCGCCGCAAACAGGTCGCGATGCGCCGGGTTCACCGTACCAAGGCTAAGGTTGATGATGTCCACCTGCGCCCCCACGGCCCAATCGATCGCGGTCACCAAGGCGCGCGCGGTGGTGCGCAACGCATCATGGAAAACGCGGATCGGCAGGCATAGCGCGTCCGGCGACTGCCCCTGGATGGCGGCGGTGACGGCGGTGCCATGGCCAAGGGCATCGATGGTGTCGCACTCGCTGATCGCACCGTCGCCCGCTATAGCGATGCCGGGCAGCAACCGGGCGGGATCGATATGCGAATGATCGGGATGCACGCCACTGTCGATGATGGCGATACGGATCGGATCAGGCATCGACAGGCTCTGCACGCGCCGTCATCTGCGCCCGTCCCTGCGCCAGCGTGATGATATGGTCGGCCATGCGCGCCAATGCGGGCTTATGGGTGATCACGATGATCGTGGCATGGGGCAGCGCATCGCGCAGGCGTCCCGCCACCAGTTGTTCGGTGTCGCCGTCCAGCGCCGATGTCGGCTCATCGAGGATCAGGATGCTGGGCTGGCGCAGCAAGGCGCGGGCCAGCACCACCCGTTGCCGCTCGCCCGCCGACAGCGCCATGCCGCGCTCACCCGCGCGCGTTTCATAGCCTTCGGGCAGTTTATCGATGAAGCCGTCCAGCCCGGCCGCATGGGCCGCCGCTGCTATCGCCTCTTGCGACACATCGACCATGGCGAACCCGATATTGGCCGCGATCGTGTCGTTGAACAGATAGGGGGCCTGATCGACCAGGATGATCTCCCGCCGCAGATCGTCGAGGGCGTATTCGCGCAGGTCGCTGCCATCGACCGTGATACGGCCGCTGTCGGGATCGAGATAGCGGACCATCAGATCGGCCATGGTCGATTTGCCGACGCCACTGGGGCCGAGGATGGCGCACAGGCTGCCCGCCGGGATCGTCAGGTCGATCTCGCGCAGCACGGCATCGCGGTCATAGCGCATCGCGACCTGCTCGAAGCGCATCTCGCCCGCGCGTGCCATGGGCAGGGCCTCGCTGCGCTCCACGACATCGGGCTTCGTGTCGAACAGTTCGAAGATGCGTCCCAGCGATACCCGCGCCGACGCGAGGCCGGACGTCAGCCCCATCAGCGTCTGGATCGGTGAGAGCAGCCGCATATGATAGGTCATGAAGGCGACGAGCGTGCCGATGCTCATCCCGTCATGAATGATCCGCCAGCCGCCATAGAGGATAACCGCCGAAGTCGCCGCCGTCATCAGCGTGCCGGGCAGCGCGCCGGTCATGAAGGACGCGACCTGCATCCGCAGCATCGACGTGACGAAGGCGTCGTTCTTGGTCTTGAACCGACCCACCTCATGCTCGCCCGCACGCAGCGAGGCGACGACGCGCATCCCCATGACCGTATCGACGAGCAAACTGCCCAGGTCCGCGCCTCGTTCGCGCATGTCGCGGGTCAGTGCGGTCAGGCGGCGTTGGTAATAGCTGAACGTCGCGAGGCTGGCGGGCACCAGCACGACGCTCACCAGGAAGAGCCGCCAGTCGAGCCAGAGCATCATCGCGACGCAGCCGACGAAGAAAAGCAGGTTGCTGACCACCGACAGCAATGTGTCGGACGCGATGCGCTGCACATCGCTGACGTCGCTGTTCATGCGGGACACGAGGTCGCCCAGCCGGAAGCTGCCGTAGAAACGGGGCGACAGGGTCTGAAGATGGCGGAGCAGCGCGGCGCGAATGTCGTAGAGCATCGCGGCGGAAAGGGAGACGTAACGATAGCTGGCGAGGATATTGACGGCGAAGCCCGCTATGGTGACGGCGATCATGATCGCGGCGATGTCGACCAGCGCGGTCATGTCGCGCTTGAGCAGCGCCTGGTCGATCATCAGCTTGGAGAGATAGGGCTGGGCGAGGCCGAGCATGGTCGAAACGAGGCTGATCGCGAGCACGACCAGCAGTGCGCCGCGATAGGGTCGCAGGAAAGGCGTCAGCCGTTTGTAGGTGCCCCAATCGGCGATGGGGGGTGGGGGCTGGCCGCTCACGCCGCGGCCTGCCGCGGCACCAGCCTGAAACCGTCCAGCATAAAGCTTGGTTCGGGCAGCCTGGCCAGCAAACCGGTGCACATATGATGCCCCTCCATCAGCGCGTCATGCTGCGCGCGCCACCAATCGCCCTGCCCGCCATTGGCGTAGAATTTCGCGCAGAGCAGCAGATGACGACGCATCGCCGCAATCAACATCGATTGATAGTGGGAGAGGAGCGCGGCGCGATCCCCACCTTCGGCGATCGCGATGAGGACCGCCGCCGCCAATATTGCTTCGCGCACCGATTGCGCCGTGCCATCGCCGCAGATCGGGTCAAAGCCCAAGGCTGCCGTGCCGCAGGCCAGCCAATCATCGCCGTGGAGCGGCAATTGCAGGCGCGGCGCAGCCGGAAAGGGCGTGGATGTCGCGCCGACCGCATCCACGACCGGCGCGATCAGCGCGCTCTGCCCCAACAGCTTGTCGAGCAAGCCGCCTACGCCCAACAGCCAGCCAAAACCCGATTCTGCCGGCACAAGATAGAGCCAGCCTGCCGCCACGGCTTCGATCCGCGCCTCTTCGATGCAGGCGGGATCGCGCAATTTCACCTTGGTCGCCATCGCGTTGCGTTCGCCGAAAATGTGCATCTCGCCCAGCGGCACGGGCGGCGCGGCGTGGATGGTGAAATCAACCGGGCCTGCTTCGGACACTGGGATGGATGGCAAGGCCACCTGAACCTGCTCCTCCGACGCCAGCGCCGCTTCATGGGGCACCGTCACTTGTGCCCCACCCCAAGCGACCAGCCGCCGCTTTACGCGCGGCCGGTCGGCAAACAGGTCCGGCCGATCGAACACGCCGCGGATCAGGCGCAGGGCCGGATCGCTCAGCATGATCGTCGGCACGGACGGGCGGCGGCGTTCTTCGATTGCGACCCGAAAGCCCGCGCCAGCCAATATATGCGCGCATCCTTTGGCGGCGATGCCGCTGCCCCGGATGGCGATAGTCTTCATCTGCCGCCCTGCCGTTCGTTGCTGATCAAGTCCAGACGCGGATGATAAATAGATCTTGTTCTTCGACCAAAGTCGATATGACAGAATAGTTTACCCATATTCCCTGGCGTCTTCATTCCACCGCGACCATGCCGGCGCCAGTGGTGTCGTTGCCCAGATCCCAGGTCGCTTCCAGCTTCAGCGTCTTGGCATCATAGACTTCCACGTCATAGCTGGCGCCATAGATATAGAGCTTTTTCCCATCCATCGACATGCCGAAGCGGAAGCGGGAGCGGCACTGAAATTCCGCCTTGTCCACGACCGCGTTGGTCTTCATGTCCATGTGCCAGAATTCGCAGCGCTTGTTGCCGAGCTTCCCGTTGGTCACGACGGTATAGGCCTGGCTGCCGTCGGGCGTCATTTGCAGGCCGGCCATATTGTCCGGCGCAGGGCCGATCGGGGTGAAATCGAACTGGCGGCTGTTCAGGTCGAAACGGGCGAGCCCGAACATCTTGTTGTGGATATAGGGGTCGGCCGCGTTGAACAGCGACACGAACTGGCCCGGCGTGCGGATCGTGTCGATCGCGCCGCCGAAACCGACATTCTCCAGGCCCGTCCCTTCGGGCTTGGCCAGGTCGATGCGATCGATGACCTTCATGTCCGCGACGGTCAGGATCAGCACCTTGTCGCCGAAGATGTAGAGATATTTGCCGTCCTGCGACACTTTATAGGCCGCGCGATACCCCCCGCCCGCTTTCTCGTCTTCCTTGTCGATATCGACGGTGCGCACGACCTTTTGCAGCTTTAGATCGACCACGCCGTACATCGGCTTGCTAACCTTGTAGCGGTCGATTTCCTTGTCGAAGCGGCTGATGACGGTGTAAAAATAGCGCCCTGTCGGATCGGCCGTCCCACCCCAAAAACGATAGCGGGTCGTGCCGTCGTTCAGGCTGAACTTGTTGATCACCTTGCGCGTCGCGGTGTCGATCACTTCGATCCCGCTGGTGGTGATGGTGGTGACATAGATGCGTTTGCCATCGTCGGACAGGAGCATCGATGTCGGCAGGCCGGTGTCGAGCTTTATCTTGCCCGTCACCGCTGCCTTGCCTTCGTCGAAGACCAGCAGTTCGTCGGGATAGGAACCCATGAACAGGGTGGCCGCGGAAGCCGGTAGCGCAGCAAGCGCCGCAAGCCCGGCAGCGACGATAGTGCGATAGATCGACATGGCGCGCCTCATGGAAAAACGAGATCGAGACTGCGCCAGTCCTTGGTGGCGGTGGCGCAGTTGCTGGCCCAGTCGGGCGAATAATTCACATGGTCGGGCACCTGAACGGGCCAGAAGCAGGTGACGTAGCAGTCGTAGATATCGCGTTCGACCGGCTGACAAAGCCCCGCCGTGCCGCCGCCCGCATCGACTTCCCAGCCGGGCGAGAAGGACAGGGTGCAGCCCATCGGCACATGGGGCCGCGGTTGCTGCTGGAGGGCGACGACATCCTCCTCCATGTCCGCAGGTGTTCCGGCCGACGCAGCTTCAATCTCGGCCACTGCTTCGCCGATCGCGCGCGCCTTTTTATTGATGGCACGAAGATGCTTCATGACAGGCCCTTTCGTTCAGCGAAGCGTTCGAGGAAGCCGGGATTTTGCACCGCCAGCACACCGTAGATGCGCAGGCAGGTGTCGGTCCATTGCCGTATCCAGTCGCAATAATGGAGGTTGGCGTGGCCGGTGTCGCCATAACGCACGAACGCCTCATGATGGCATCCGCCCGCGCAAAGCGGCCGCGCCCAGCAGCTCTGGCAATCATATTTGGCCTCGACATGGCCCTTTTTCAGGAACGCGCCCTGTTTGGCGCGGTCGATGCCGCTGGAGACATGGCCCATACTGTGCGTGTCGGCGTCGGTAAAGCGGTGGCAGGGGGACAGGTCGCCCGACGGGCTGACGCCCATCAGGCCCAATCCCGCGCCGCAGGGATGCGATTTATTGACGCCCGAAATCAGCTCGCTGATCGTCTCGCTGACATTGGTGAAGCCATGCGATTCGCCGCGCAACGCATATTCCAGCCATTCGTCCGCCAGCAGGCTGAACTGCGCCAGCACGCTGTCCATGCCATTATCGTCCAGCGAATAGGCCCGCTCCTCCCCCGTCGTCACCGGGGCGAAGCCGACTTCGTGGAAGCCCAGATCATCCTTGAGATGGCGAAAGATGCGCACGACGTCGGTGACGCCTTCGGTCAGCGTCACGCGCGCGGTAATGGCGCGGGTCTTGTGATGGGCGATCAGCGTGCGCAGCCGCGGTTCGATCACCGCATAGCTGCCCTTGCCATTTTTATAGACGCGATGCTTGTCCTGCATCTCCGGCGGACCGTCCATCGACACGGTCACGCCGATGCGGTTGTCGGACAGAAAGGTCACGATCTCCGGCGTCAGCAGCGTGGCGTTGGTGGTGAGGCTGTAAGTGATCCCCTTCCCCGCCGCGGCCGTGGCCGTGTTGGCATAGTCCACTACATCGCGCAGCAGCTTGAAATTCATCAGCGTTTCGCCGCCGAAGAAGGTGATATGCACCGCCTTGCGGCCGACGGCTTCTCTGATGAGCAGATCCACCGAAGCCTGCGCCGTTTCCAGCGTCATATATTTGGGCTTGCCGGCCGGCGTCGCGATCTTGTCCGCGCCGAACTCGTAGCAATAGGTGCAGGCGAGGTTGCACTGGTTGGTGACGTTCAGCACCAACGCCTGGAGCGGGAAATCGGCGGGCGGCGCCTGTGGCATCACCGGCGCGGCCGCGCCAAGCTGGATCAGCCGGGCGGCGCGCAGTTCGCGGACCAGCGCTTCGGCATCGGCCGGATCGGTCCCGTCGCTCGACAATTCGCGCACCAGCGCAGCATGGGACAGTTCCTGCCCATCCAATCGGGTCAACACCGCGCGGACATCCGCGTCGATCTCGAAGATCGCGCCGGCGCTCACCAGATAGACAAAGTGGCTGCCACCGGCCTGGAAGCCGTGATATTCGGCCCGGCGATAGGCGGGTGCCTGCATGACGGTCATCGTGACACCTCCGGTTGATCCCATTTCTGATAGGCAGGCACGGTCACGACCATGTAGGATCGGGCGCTCAGCGGTTTGCCGAACTTGTCCTTCTCCGTCTTTGCGGTCGCGACGACCCAGACTTCGCCATAATTGTTGCGGCCGAAGCGGCGGGCCGGGTTCGGGCCTTCTTCTGCGGGCGTGAAGAAGGCGGTGGGACTAAGCGCGCCGACATATTTGGTGTCGTCGTCGTAAAAGACCGACAGAAATTCCTGCATCGTCCAGTCGGCAGCGACCGGACCCACGGCGATGTCGTCGGACGTATTAGGCTTGCCGTCGAGGCCGTTTTCATAGCCGATCGCTTCGAACTGCTGATAGCCCTTGGGGAATTTGATACCGCCCAGCCGCGACAATGCGGTTTCGGGCGTCGCCTTGATATAGTCGATCTTGTGGAAGACCGGGAAGGCCTGCTCCAGCACCGCGCCCGCTATGGCGACGTCGCGCTGGCCGGACGAGGCGCCGGGTGCAACATCGGCGGTAACGACCAGCTCTTTGGGGCTGGCGGACACGATCTTTGTAACCGTCACGCCTGCGCCCAGATCGACATCGGCGGCGCTGAGCGAGGGAGGCAGATTATGGCCCAGGATGCGCAGTTGCACGCCCTTCGTTCCAGCCTTCACCGGCCCCGGCATCACCGCCAGGATCGCAGGCGCAGCGGTCGCGCGGACCAGTTTCACGTCATAGCCAAATTCCTGATAGTCGCCCCAGAACCAGCGACCCTGCGCGCTTTGCTGGTCGGGCGCGAACCACATCGCTTCGCGCGCGGCGCTGCTAAGGTCATCCGGCTTGGCCGCGCCTGCGCCAGTGGACGACCCGCGCCAGCTATAGCCGGCATAGACGATGCCAGTGCCGGTGCGGCCGATCGTGCCACCGTCCGTCAGCGATCGCAGCGTCGCGCTAGTGGTGAACTCGTCCGTTTGCTTGCCCGGTGCCACGATAAGTTCGCCGACATAACGGCCCTTGCCTGGCACCGATGCGACAACCAGCCATTCGCCGGCCAGGCGCGGATTGCGCTGGCGCGCGCTCCAGGCGGCCCATTCGGGCGTATGGAGCGGGGCAACCTTGGGCATGTAGGTCAGCGCATAGTCGCCGCGGGTCAGCTTGTCCTTGGGATCGTGGCCGACCGGCTGTTCGCTGTCCTCGGCCGGGCGGCGATATTGGGCGTCGGCCTGCGAATAAAGGGCGACGTGCAAGTCCTGCAACGTCTTCCATTCCAGCTTGGACCGGCGCCAGGATAGGGGCTGGGCAAAGCTGTGGCAGCTGGCGCAGGCGCCGCGCATGGTTTCGTTGGGAAGCACCTCATCGAGCATCCGCTTTTCGGGCAGGTACATGACCGGCCTCGCCTCTTCGGGCGCCAATCCGTGCGAGGCGGACAAAGACTTGACGATCGCCCGGCTTTCCTGCGGCGTGATCGCCAGGCCATTCAAGCGCACCATCCGCTTGATCGCCTGCGCCCAGCCCTCTGGCGTAGTGCGGACCCAACTGATCCGCGACAAATTGCCCTTGGCATCGGCGGCGTGACAGGCGCTGCATTTTTCGGTGACGAGCGGATCGGCGACAGGGATGCCCGCCTCCGATTCCTTCAGCGTCGCGCCATTCGGGCCGCCATCGGCCTGGGCGAACACGACCGACGCGGAAAACAGCGCAGCCAAGCCAAATTTCGTGACGGGAAGCCGCTTCACCCTGTATGTCCCCCTTCGCACCCGGCCATTTGCCCTGGGCGCATGTCGAAGCCTAAGCAGGCGCTCGAACGGCGCTATTGCCCAAATGACGTATGGCGGCTCCGCAATCCGCCATCAAAATCTTGACGATCGTCAGGATTTCTTTTTCGGGCCGTAATAATCGTCTTGCCCATGTTCGGACGACACCGGACTCCAGTATCGCGGCGGCAGCCCCTTCTTGCGCATGGCGATGCCGGTCAGGCAGGCGTTCAGCAGATAATTGCTGTTCAGCGCGGTCTTATAGCTGGTGTCGAGATAGGGCGCGACTTCGACGATATCGATGCCTGCAATGTCGTTTTCCGCGCACAAACGCCGCATGATCGGCTGCGCTTCGCGCATCGTCAGGCCGCCGGGAACCGGCGTGCCGGTGCTGGGCATGAAGGCGGGGTCCAGCACATCGACGTCGAAACTGATCCACAGTTTCTTGGCATTCTGGCGCGCTTCGGCGATGGCGCGGTCCATCACCTTGTCCCAGCCATATTTCTCCACCTCGACCATCGTGTGATAGCGCATCCCCTTGTTGCGCATCTAGCCGAAGGTTTCGAGGTCAGGGCCGCGCGCGCGCAGGCCGACCTGGATATAATCTTGCGGCCGCACATGCCCTTCATGCAGCACGCGATAGACGGGCGATCCATGGGTGATCCAGTGGACGCCATTGCGGCCGACATCATAATGGCTGTCGAAATGGACGACGCTTACATTGCCTTTCCCATGCACGTCGGCGGCAGCGGCGACATTGGGATATTCCAGGCTGTGGTCGCCGCCGATGACGATCGGGATCGCGCCGGTCTGGGCGATTTCACGGACCATCTCGCGCACATGGGCGACCGATCGTTCAGTGCTGTTCTGATCGATGGCGATGTCGCCATAATCTACGATCTCCAGCGCGGAGCTGGGGTTGATCATCGCGTACATGTCGTTGCCGCCCGCGCCGCCCGTCATCCGCATGGCGCGCGGCCCGTCGATCGCGTTGCGCCAGCCCGATCCCATGTCCAGCGGTGCGCCGACGATCGCGACATCGACCTTGCCCGCTTTCAGGTCTTCCGGGGTCATGGCGACCGGCGCGCCGGCAAAGGTCGCAAAACCCCCGCGCCGCCCGCCGATATAGCGACCCAGGTCCATGGGGCCTGCATCGCGTTTGGGGTCCATCACCAGCGGGCGTTTGGCCTTCCACGCATTGAACCAAGCCGACCGGGTGTCGAGCGGGATCGTCTTGGCGTCGCGCCCCTCCTTATATTCCACCTGCGCATGAAGCGCGGCGATGGCGTCGATATAGGCGGTCAGCTCCGCCGTCGGCATGGTGCGGATGCGGCCGAACAGCGCTTCCTTCTCGACATAGCGGCCAGTGCGCCCCTCCTTGATGAGCGCGACCTTTTCCGGCGCGATGCCCGACAGTTTCGCCATCACGTCGGCCGGAATGTCGATGGGCTTGGGTTCGCCCATAATATCTTCCTGCGGCAGGGGCGGCGGCGGGTTGGGCGTGTCGAAGCTGTTGCCCGCCACCACGGCGGATGCCGCCGCGGCCGCCGCCATGCCCCATCCGCTTATCGCATTGATCGATGGCATGGCGCTTCTCCCCGGTTCAGCGCTTGGCGGTCTGGACCGGCGTCGCGCCCGTCTTGCGCATCGCGATGCCGCTAAGGCAGGCGTGCAAGATATAGTTGGCGCTCATCCGGCTGACATAGGTCGGGTCCAGAATTGGGGCGGCGTCGAGCAGGTCGAAGCCCACCACCTTGGTCTGGGCGCAAATCTGGCGGATCATCGGGATTGCTTCGCGCATGGTGATACCACCGGGCACAGGGCGACCGGATGCGGGCGCATCGCCCGGATCGAGCACGCTCATGTCGAACGAAACGAAGACATTTTCCGGCCCCGTCTTCAGGCCCGCGATCAGATCGGTCGTGACCGCCTGCCAGCCCTTTTCCTGAATCGCCGTGGTCGGCACGATCTTCGCGCCTGCATCGGTCAACCGCTTCTGCGTAGCCGGGCCAGCGTCGCGGCCATGCAGGCCGACCAGCGTTACGTCGCTGCCGCGGAGCAGATTCTGCTCCAGCAGGCGGGTGAGCGTCTGATTATCGGAAATCAGGTGATCGCCGTTCAGTTCGGCGTCGGCATGGGCATTAAACTGCACCAGCGCAACCTTGCCCGCGCCATAGATATCGACCATCGCAGCGACATCGGGGAACATGATCGTATGGTCGCCGCCAACGATAAAGGGCACCACGCCCACGCTCGCCATTTCGGCGATCATGGCGCGGATATGGTCCAGGCCCCGGTCGGGCGCCATATAGTCGGGCGTCAGGTCGCCATAGTCGGCGATCGACAAGACCAGGCCCGGATCGACCCCGCCATCGGCATCCGCACCGACCAGCCCATCCATGCCGCGCAGCGCCATCGGCGCATGTTTCGCGTCACGCCAGCCCGACGAAAAATCGAGCGGCACGCCAACGAACGCGACCTCCACCTTGCCCGCGACAAGATCTTCCTTGCGGATCGCGACCGGCGCGTCGGCAAAGGTCGGGATGCCGCCCTTCTGGAACATATAGCGTTTCAGGCTGAACGGGCCGTCGTCGCGCGCCAGCTTGTCGAACATCTTGGGACGGACGACGGTGCTGGCGTTCCAGCCACGCGCCTGCGGGTTGAGCGCGATTTCCGCCGGATCGCGGCCAGCCTTATATTTGCTGTCCTCGACGACCGCCATCAGCGCGGTCGCATAAGCATCGACATCGGCGGCCGGGCGGCCAGCGAGCGCGATCTGCAATTTCTCCGGCGTCAGGCCGAAGCGCTCCAGCGTCGCCGGGTCGGAGAGGAACGCTTTCTTCTCAGGCGACAAGCTGGCGAGCGGATCGCTCTGGGCGAATGCGGGCGCGGAGAGCGTTGCAAGGGCAAGGCAGGCGGCGGCGCTGCGCGCCAGCAGGGTGGAGCGTGCCATCAGTTCTTCTTCCCATGATAATTGTCCAGCCCGTGATCGACCGAAACAGGGTTGAGATAGCCGGGCTTCAGCCCCTTCTTGCGCATGGCGATACCCGCCAAGCAGGCGTTCAGCAGGAAATTGCTGTTGAGCGCCGTCTTGTAACTGGTGTCGAGATAGGGCGCGACTTCAACGATATCGATGCCGGCGATATCGTTCTGGGCACACAGGTTACGCATGATCGGCTGGGCTTCGCGCATCGTCAGGCCACCGGGGACCGGCGTGCCGGTGCCGGGCATGAAGGCGGGATCGAGAACGTCCACGTCGAAGCTGATCCACAGCTTCTTGGCCTTTTCGCGCGCTTCCTTGAGCGCGCGGGCCATCACCTTGTCCCAGCCCCATTTTTCGACTTCGACCATGGTGTGATAGCGCATTCCCTTGTTGCGCATCCAGCCGAAGGTTTCGAGGTCCGGGCCGCGCGCGCGCAGGCCGACCTGGATATAGTCGCTGCCGCGCACATGGCCTTCGCTGATGACGCGATAGACCGGCTGGCCATGGTCGAGCAGATGCACGCGCCCGCGGCCGATGTCATAATGGCTGTCGAAGTGGATGACGCTGACATTGCCCTTGCCATGCACGTCCGCGGCCGCCGCGACGTTTGGATATTCCAGGCTGTGGTCGCCGCCGATGACGATCGGGATGGCGCCGGTCTTCGCGATCTCGCCCACCATGTCGCGGACATGATCGACGCTGCGTTCGGTGCTGTTCTGGTCAATGGCGATGTCGCCATAATCCACGATCTTGAGCGCGGCATTGGGGTTGATCATGGAATACATGTCGTTGCCAGCCGCGCCGCCGGTCATGCGCATGGCACGCGGCCCGTCGATCGCATTGCGCCAGCCCGACCCCATGTCGAGCGGCGCGCCGACGATCGCGACATCGACCTTGCCCGCTTTCAGGTCTTCAGGCGTCATCGCCACCGGCGCACCCGCAAAAGTCGCGAAGCCGCCGCCCCAACCACCCACATAACGGGTCAGTTCGATTGGGCCTGCCGCCCGCTTGGGATCGAGCGCACCCGACCGCTTCGCCTTCCAGGCGTTGAACCAGAGAGATTTGGTATCCAGCGGAATGGCGGCCAGATCGCGCCCGGCCTTATATTCGACCTGCGCATGCAGCGCCTGCATCGCGTCGATATAGGTGCTGATCTCTTCCGGCTTGCCCTTGCGGATGCGGTCGAACAGCGCGTCCTTCTCGACATAGCGGCCAGTTACGCCGCTTTTCAGGAAATCGACTTTCGCCTGGTCGACGCCTGCCAGCTTCGCCTCGACATCCTTGGGCAGTTCCAGCGGCTTGGGCCGGCCCATATCGTCCTCCAGCGGCGTCTGCATGGCGGGGGTGCCGGCATTGCGATCGGGCACGCCCGCCACCGCAGCGCCGATCGCCGCGATCCCGGCCATGCTCCATCCGGTGATGGCGGTCATTGACGGCATGTCATTCTCCAGCCCCGCAACCGGGCATAGGCGTCAGATAAGGGACGGAAAATCCGCCTTCGATCCAATTGGTAGGCGGACCGACCCTCCCATCCCAATAGGGCGTTTGACGTAGGACCGCCCCATGACGGGAGAGACGGACAGGCTACGTCAAATGCCCCATGTTTGAGTGCCTGCGCGCTCCATAGCCTTCCCACCATGCCAGAAAATCACGAGGCGGCAGGCCATACCGCCCGCCGCGCCATGGCTGCGTCACCTGCGCGCCATGGCCGATCCAGGCAGAGGATCACGACCGGGGAAGAATATTGCAAATGAAGGGGAAGACCATGTCGTATCGCGCAAAGCTCAAGCTGGGACTATTGTCCGCGACGATCATATCCAGCGCTGCGGCGGCCATGCCCGCCATGGCCCAGACCGCGCCCGCCGCGGCAGCGGCCGAAGCGGACGGCGACGTCATCGTCGTCACCGGCACCCGCCGCAGCACCACGCTGATGGAAACGCCGATCAATATTTCGGCCGTGGGCGCCGAACAGTTGGCCAGCCAGCAGATCGATGACATTCGCGACATCGCCGCCTTCACGCCAGGCATCACCATCACCGATACCGGCCCCTATGGCGCGGCCAACATCGTCATGCGCGGCCTGTCGGCCAGCGACACCAGTTCGACCGGCGGCAACAGCGACACTGCGATCGGCATCTATCTGGGCGATGTGCCGCTCTATGTCGATTACAAGCTGATCGATCTGGAGCGCGTCGAAACGCTGCTGGGGCCACAAGGTACGCTTTACGGCTTGGGCACGCTGGCGGGCGCGATCCGCTACATCCCCAACCGTCCCGATCCGACCCAGTTCAGCGGCGAAGTCTATGGTCGCGCCTACGACGTCGCCCACAGCAAGGGCATCGGCTATGTCGGTTATGGCGTGCTCAACATCCCGATCGTCAAGGACGTGATCGCGTTCCGCACCGTCACCGGCTATTATTACGATCCCGGCTTCATCGATTATCCCTTCATCCTGAAGTCGCCCGGCACGTCCCTGCCCCAGCCCGGCAGCGTCGCCAACCCCACCGGCACCGATGCCGACAAGGCGGCGAACTTTGCTGGCCGCAAGGATCTCAACTCCGAAAAGACCTTCACCAGCCGCAACCAACTCGGTTTTACGGGCGAGGATTTCCAGGCTTATTTCACTTACGCTTTCCAGCAGACCAAGACGCAGGGCCGTCAGGCAACTGGCGGCAACGTGATTGGCGAAGGCAAATATGAAGCGCCATGGCGCTCCGCCGAACCGTCCAAGCGTACTTCGCAGCTCGTCTCGCTCGAAGTGCAGGGCAATATCGCCGACGTGGCGCAGGCGATATTCGTGTCGGCTTACACCAACAAGAAGCGCCGCAGTTCGATCGACGTCACCGATCTGCTGCTCGACCTCGACTATGATTATGAGCTGTTCCCGGCCTTCTCTGGCTACACCCAATCGCGTGGCACGGACGAACAATATAATCAGGAAGTGCGGCTGGTTTCCACCCATGGCGGACCGTTCAGCTGGGTCTTGGGCGGCTTTTGGAATCGGCAGAACACTAACTCCGACTATCGTGAGATCGTGCCGGGCTACCCGGCCTATGCGGGCATCAACCGGCCAGACGAAGTCGAATATGCGTCCTATGTGAAGACCAAGCTCGACGAAAAGGCGATCTTCGGCGAAGGCAGCTTCAAGATCACGCCGCAATGGCAGGTTACGGCCGGTATCCGCTATTTCAAATATGCCGCCGACGTGCTGGGCGGCACCGCCCTGCCGCTGTTCCAGACCTTCCCCGCCATCAATTTCCGTTCGCGCGCCGGTTCGACCGGCAAGGACGGCACGGTTTGGAAATTCAACACTTCCTACAACATCACGCCTGATCTGATGGTGTGGGGCACCTATTCGAAGGGCTATCGCATCGGCGGCGTCAACCGCGTCGCGCCTTGCGTCCTGCCACTGCCACCCGGCCAGAATCTCTGCGCATTGGATAACGAACTATCCTACGGCCCGGACAAGGTGAAAAATGCGGAAATCGGCGTTCGCGCCCAATTGTTCGACCGCAAACTGTCGATGAGCCTGTCGGCGTTCAAGATCAAATGGGACGGCATCCAGCTGGACGGCCAGACCGTCAATGGCGCGATCGGCATCATCACCAATGGCGGCGCGGCGGAATCGAAGGGCATCGAATTCTCCTTCGATGCGCGCCCGATCCAGGGCCTCTCCATCCGCGGCAACTATAGCTACCTCGACGCGAAGCTGACCGAAGACGTCCCTGCCTTGCTGTCCGTCGCCGGTGGCGATCTGGTTGGTGCCTTCGCGGGCGATCGCCTGCCCGGTTCGACCAAGAACAGCGGCGCGATCGGCATCACCTATGACATCCCCATGGGTGACAATGCGGTCGTACTGGGCTGGACCACCACCTACACCGGGGGCATCTACAGCCGCGCCGGCCTGCGTGGCGGCGGCGAGCGCATCCCGGCCTATACGATGAGCCGCGCGAACATCAGCTACAAGACCGACGCTTATGAAATCGGGGTGTTCGCCAACAACATCTTCGACAAATATGCGATCACCGGCATCGGCAACGACCTGACCCGCTATGGCCAGGTCAATGATGGCGTCATCTATCGCGGCTACGCCCAGTCGGTCGCGCAGCCGCGCGTGATCGGCGTGGAAAGCCGCCTGAAGTTCTGAACCGATAACAGACATGAAAAAAGGCGCTCTTCCGACAGGAAGGGCGCCTTTTTTATCATCTTCCCGACAGCTGCGGCCTGCTGAAAGGCTTAGCGTTCCGACAGATAATAGCGATCGGTCGCGCTCAGATCGTCCGCCAGTTCATAGACGATCGGCTGGCCGGTGGGGATTTCCAGATGGGTGATCTCGTCGTCGGGGATGTTGGACAGATGCTTGACCAGCGCGCGCAGCGAATTGCCGTGCGCGGAAATCAGCACGCGCTTGCCCGCCTTCAGGTCGGGCGCGATCGTTGCCTCCCAATAGGGCAGAACGCGCGCGATCGTGTCCTTCAGGCTCTCGGTCGAGGGGATGGCGATGCCGGCATAGCGGCGGTCCTTCGACAGGTCGAACTCGCTGCCCGCCTCCAGTACCGGCGGCGGAATGTCGAAGCTGCGGCGCCAGATCT
The DNA here is from genome assembly GCA_040389985.1 of Pseudomonadota bacterium. Lineage (GTDB taxonomy): Bacteria > Pseudomonadota > Alphaproteobacteria > Sphingomonadales > Sphingomonadaceae > Sphingobium. The sequence goes on along the minus strand of JAZJZH010000006.1, from coordinate 46,957 downwards.
TGACCTGGTCGTCGCCGTGCTTGGCGGCTGTCTCCGCCTTGTTGAGGCCGGTCAGGCCGCCATAATGGCGCTCGTTCAGGCGCCAGTCCTTTTCGACCGGAAGCCACAGCCGCCCCATTTCCTCCAGCGCCAGATTGAGCGTCTTGATCGCGCGGGTTTGGAAACTGGTATAGCATTGGTCGAAATCCAGCCCCTTCTCCGCCATCAGGCGACCGGCGGCTCGCGCTTCTTCCGCGCCCTTCTCGGTCACGTCCACGTCCCACCATCCGGTGAAGCGGTTTTCCAGGTTCCACGACGACTGGCCATGGCGGATGAGGACGAGAGTGGGCATTGGGCGCGTCTCCTGCACGATAACGGCGAATGATCGCCTTCCCATAACGCGCTAAATCGCGCGCGCAAGCTTGTCGCCCCATCTACGCCCCCCACATTGCAGTCGGCGCGTCGTTACGATAGCCCGGCAGGGTATAACAACAGGAGCAGCAATTGGCATTTGTGAAGGGCGCCTGGCGCATATTGGTCGCGATCAAGGACGGCCTCGTCCTCCTCTTCCTGCTGCTCTTCTTCGGTGCGCTTTATGCCGCCCTTTCCTACTCGCCAAAGCCCGGCAAGACCGAATCGTCGGGCGCGCTGCTGCTCGACCTGGACGGCAGCATCGTCGAGCAGCCCGCGCAAGTCGGCGCGATGGCCCTACTTTCCGGCTCCGGCCCGGACGCGAAGGAATATCGCCTATCCGACATCGTCGCCGCGCTCGACGCAGCCAAGGGCGACGACAAGGTCAAGGCGGTCGTGCTGAACCTTGACGGTTTCATGGGCGGCGGTCAGGTCGCGATGGCGCGCGTGGGCAAGGCGCTGGACGCGGTGCGCGCCGCTAAAAAGCCGGTGCTGGCCTACGCCACCCTCTACAGCGACGACGGCTACCAGATCGCCGCCCATGCCAGCGAAGTGTGGAGCGACCCGCTGGGCGGCGTCGCGATCATGGGTTGGGGCGGATCGAACCTCTATTATAAGGGGCTGATCGACAGGCTGGGCATCAACACCCATGTCTATCGCGTCGGCACCTACAAGAGCTTCGTCGAGCCCTTCACCCGCACCGAACAATCGCCTGAAGCGAAGCAGGCCAATCAGGCGCTGGCCGGTTCGCTCTGGCAAAACTGGCAGGACGATGTGACGAAGGCCCGACCCAGGGCGAAGATCGCCGCCTATGCCGCCAACCCGCTGGGCGCCGCGCAGGCGGTCGGGGGCGACATGGGCAAGGCGGCGCTGGCCAACGGGTTGGTCGACAAGCTGGGCGACGAAGCCGCTTTCGGCGAACATGTCGCCCGAATCGCAGGCGAAGCGGCCAGCGCCAAGGCGGGCAGTTTCGCCACGATTGACCTCGCCGCCTATGTGAAGGCGCATAAGCCCGCCAATGACGGCCAGATCGGCGTGCTGACCGTCGCAGGCGACATTGTCGATGGCGAAGCCGGTCCCGGCACCGCGGCGGGCGACACCATATCCGACCTGCTGCTGACCGCGCTCGATGACAAGGAATTGAAGGCGCTCGTCGTGCGCGTCGATTCGCCCGGCGGCTCCGTCATGGCTTCGGAGAAGATCCGCGGCGCGATCCTGAAGGCCAAGGCTAGTGGGCTGCCCGTGGTCGTTTCCATGGCCAATGTCGCGGCCAGCGGCGGCTATTGGGTATCGACCCCGGCCGATATCATCTTCGCAGAACCGGACACGATCACAGGATCGATCGGCGTGTTCGGCATATTGCCCAGCTTCGAAGGGACGCTGGCGAAGATCGGTGTCACCACCGACGGCGTGCGCACCACGCCGCTGTCCGGCCAGCCCGACGTTACCGGCGGCACCACGCCGGAATTCGACCAGATCATGCAATTGGGCGTCGAGGATATCTATCGCCGCTTCGTGGGCCTCGTCGCGCAATCACGCAAGAAGTCTCCGCAAGCGATCGACGCCATCGCGCAGGGCCGCGTCTGGGACGGTGGCACCGCGCGCCAGATCGGCCTGGTGGATCGGTTCGGCGGGCTGGAGGACGCCATCGCCGAAGCCGCGCGCCGGGCGAAACTCGATCCCGCCAAGGCGAAAGCCTATTATATCGAAAAGCAGCCCGACAGCTTCGCCGCCTTCGTCCAGTCGATCGCCGACCGCGAACAGGGCGACGCCAGCGCCCCACGCGACATGCTCGCGCGCCAAGCGCTGATCCAGCGCGGCTGGGCGATGCAGGCGGTGTCGGACGTCAGGGCGCTGGTCATGGGCGCAGGCGTCCGCGCCGACTGCCTGGAATGTCGCGGCTATGGCGCGCCAAGGGCAGGCAACGCTGCGGATGAACGCGGCCTGTTGGCGAGCCTAGCGAGGTTGTGGGGGTAAGATACGGGGAAGAGGCCTGGATATTATTTCAGTTGCCTGTTGAAACCCGATTTTGTCCGACCTATATCAGGGCTGTTCCGGTCTCTTTCCCCTCCCCCTATGAGGATCGGAACGCCCCCTCTGGAGGCCCCGCGCGACGTCCCTTGGTCGCCGGGGCCTTTTTATTTCTCTCTATTCTTCCGTCCTGAACAGCACAGTTTCCCCGACCAGCAGGAACAGGAAGAAGGGTGCCCAGGCGGCGAGCACCGGCGGATAGGCGCCCAGGCTGCCCATCGCGAGCGAGAAATTGTCGGCGACGAAATAAGCGAAGCCCAAGGCCATGCCCAGCACCGCGCGCATGAACAACTGGCCCGATCGCGCGAGGCCAAAGGCCGCGACCGACCCCAGGATCGGCATAAGCAGCGCGGACAGCGGCCCCGACAGCTTGTGCCACAGGCTGCCCTCCAACTCCGCTGTCGGACGGCCAGCGTCATGCAGGTCGGAGATCGCCGCCTCCAGTTCGCGGAAGGTCAGCGCGTCAGGATCGACCTTCGCCAGGGTGAACTGGTCTGGGCGGATGTCGCGGCCGAAGCGGACGGTGCCGACATTGCGGACCGTGCCGCGCGCCACGTCGAACTGGCGCGCGCCTTCCAGCAGCCAGCTTTTGCTGGCGGCGTCATAACGGCCCTTGGGCGCCTGGACGATGGTCGTCAGGCTGTTGTTGATGCGATTGTAGATCTGCACCTTGCGCAGTTGCACTTCATTGCCGCGCCCCGCGACGATCGCGGCGTTGACCAGATTATTGCCATCGCGAACCCAGGGATTGCTCTTGACCCCGCTGTCGCGCGGGATCGAGCCATAATCGACCGCCTGCCAGGCGCTGAGCGCCGCGGTCGAGCGGGCGACGATCCGTTCGTTGAAGACGAAGCTGATGACAGATACGCCGAGCGCTGTCGCGATCAGCGGCGCCAGTATCTGGTGCGCGGAAAGGCCCGCCGCCTTCATCGAGATGATTTCGCTATTCTGGTTGAGCGTCGCCAGCATCACCAGCGTACCCAGCAGTACTGAGAATGGCAGGAAGCGCGCGACGATCTGCGGCGCGCGCAGGCCGACATAATGCCATAGTTCCGGGTCGCCGTTGCCGGGATAGGACAGCACGTCGCCCGAATTACCTAGCAGGTCTAGCGTCTGGAGGACGACCACCAGCAGCATCAGCACGGCGAAGGTGCGGGTCAGGAACAGGCGCGCCATATACCAGCTGATCTGGCGCGACGGAAAGAAGTTGAACTGCATGGGTCAGGCCGCTCCTTGCGCAACGGGACGTCGCCGCCCGAAGCGCAGCAGCCGGACGATCTGCTTGCCAAGCTTGGAGAAAGCGACTTCCAGCGCGCCGATCGGCTGGCCGCCGGGTCGGTTGGCGATCACATGATACATCCATAGCACCAGGCCAGAGGCGAGCAGGAACGGTCCCCACAGCGCGATGATCGGGTCCACCTTCCCCAGCGCGCCGATGCCTTCGCCATATTGGTTCACCTTATGATAGGTGACGATGAAGACGATCGAGAGGAAGACGCCGAGCGCCGAGGTCGATCGCTTGGGCGGGATGGCGAAGGCCAGCGCTGCAAGCGGCAGCAGGAACATGAACACGACCTCGACCATGCGGAAATGGAAATTGGCGCGCACTTCATCCTTCAATTTTTCCGGCGTGGCGGGATTTTTGCCGATCACCATCAATTCGGGAATCGTCTTTTCCCTGTCGACGTCGCGGCCGCGGAAATTTTCGATCTGCGGCAGGTCGATCGGCAGGTCATGGCTGGAGAAGGAGAGGATGCGCGGCGTCTTATACTTGGGCGCATCATTCACCAGCACGCCGTTGCGCAGGCGGAAGATGATAACGTCGGGATCGTCGGTGGCCAGGAAGGTGCCCTGCGCCGCCGTGACCGCGACCGACTGCCCATCGCGGCTCACCGCGCGGACGAAAATGCCCTGGAGATTGCGGCCTTCGTCCAGGCTGCGCTCGATCCGCAGGGTCATGCGCTTGCCAAGGTTGGTGAACTCGCCGACCTTGATCGACGCGCCGAGCGCGCCCGATCGCAGTTCGAATCGCAGCGCTTCATAGGCGTGGCGCGAGAGCGGCTGAACGAAACCAACGATCCCGAAATTGAGCAGCGCCAGCGCAATGGCGTACATATAGGGGACGCGCAGCAGGCGGCCATAGGACAGGCCGACCGCGCGCATGACGTCCAGTTCCGACGACAGGGCCAGCTTGCGGAAGGCGAGCAGGATGCCGAGCATCAAACCGATCGGGATGCCGAGCGAGAGATATTCAGGCAGCATATTGGCGAGCATCCGCCACACGACGCTGATCGGCCCTCCTTCCGCCGCGACGAAATCGAACAGGCTGAGCATCTTGTCGAGCACCAGCAGCATCGCGGCGATCACAAGCGTACCCAGCATGGGCACCGCGATCAGGCGGGCGAGATAACGGTCGGTGGCGGTCAGCATTCTCTAAGTCGTCGTCCCATCACCATGTTTTGGCCGCAAACCCATCTCATATGCGAGTCAGGTAAAAAGCGGGGCGAACAGGGGTTTGTCCGCCGGTCCATATCGGCGGCTATAGCTTCCAGGAGTCTGATGGTCATGGTAAAAGTTGCAATGGGTGTGATGGCGGGTGCAGCGATGATCGCTGCGATACCGGCCATGGCCCATGGCGAGGAAATCGCGAACGATCTGGGGCGGTGCGAGAGCAGCGCCAAAGGCCCGGCCGTGCTGGTCGATGTGCGCGGTTTCACCGCCGCCACCGGCAAGGTGCGCGTCCAGTCCTATCCCGCCACCAGGGCTGCTTGGCTGGCCAAGGGTGAATGGATAAACCGCATCGACACGGCGGTACGGCCGGCCAATGGCGCGATGCGCTTTTGCGTCCCGGTGCCCAAGGCAGGCGAATATGGCATCGCCGTGCGGCACGACCGCGACGGCAATGGCAAGACGGATATTTCGCGCGACGGCGGTGGATTCTCCAACAATCCATCGATCAGCATCTTCAACCTGGGGAAACCGGGCGTGGAGAAGGCGGCCTTTCATGTTGGACCGGGCGTGACGAAAATCACGATCAACCTCAAATATATGTGATCCAAAGCCATGGTCTGCGTCGCGCTCCTGTCCAATCCGAAGTCCACGGGCAACCGGCAGACCCTTCCCCTCGTGCGCAGCTATTGCGCCAGCAATCCCGACATCTTCCATTATGAAGTGGAGCAGGTCGACCAGATCGGCCGGGCGTTCCAGACGATCGCCCGCGTCGATCCGGTCGTCATCGTCATCAATGGCGGCGACGGGACGGTGCAGGCATCGCTGACCGAACTCTATCAGGGTGAGCATTTCAAGGGCCGGGTGCCGCCTATCGCAGTGCTGCCCAATGGCAAGACCAACCTGATCGCCCTGGACCTTGGCATCCATGGCGATCCGATCAAGGCGCTGGAGCGGATCGTGGCCATCGCCAAGGCGGGCGTGGACGATCATGTCGTCGCGCGCGAACTGATCGCGTTGTCCGATGGCGCGGTCGGTAGCCGCCCGGTGCTCGGCATGTTTCTGGGCGGCGCGGGCCTTGCCGATTACATGCTCTATTGCCGCAACCAGATCTATCCGCTGGGCCTGTCCAATGGGCTGAGCCATGTCATTACCGCACTGGCGGTGGTGTTTTCGCTGCTGTTCGGCATCAGCGCCAAATTCTTGCCGCCGTCAGGCAACCCGGTGCGGATTTCCCTGATTCGCGACGGCCAGTTGGTCGGGCGTTTTGCGGTGCTGATCGTGACCACGCTGGAACGGCTACTGCTGGGCGTAGACCCCGGCGACAGCCGCAGCGGCAATATGAAACTGATGGCGGTGGACCAGAATCTGCCATCCTTGCTGCGGCTGGTATGGGCCAGCCTGTTCAAGCGGGTCGGCAAGCACAAGATGCAGGGCATCCATCTGGAACAAGGCGACGTGATCCGCATCGAGGGCGACCGGAGCAGCGTGATACTGGACGGCGAATTGTTCGAAGCGTCCGAAGGCAAGCCGATCGTGCTGCGATCGACCCAGCCGGTGCCGTTCCTGCGACTGGCGGCTTAGGTTTCTATCTAGCCTAGATCCGTTCGCCCTGAACCTGAACGGTTTGGGAGGCCTACAGGAACGCCGGTCCCGCCAGCGCGCGGGCGTGGTCGCGGATGCCTGATGGCCAGTCCTGAGACAACGAGTTGAACAGTTGTTCGTCCTTTGCATAGAGCGCCCGGATCGCCGCTTCATAGCCGGGCCGGTCGCCCGCCATCGCCGTCATGAAATGATAGGCCGCATCCATGGCGGCACGCGGGCTGGGATTGTCCGCGTTGGCCTTGCGCGCCGCTTCCACCAGTCGCCGCACGGTGGCGGATGCGCCGCCTGACTGGGTGGCGAGCCAATCCCAATGACGCGGCAATAGCGTGATTTCGCGCGGCTGCACGCCCAGCTTCGGACGGCCCCTGCCCCGTGGCGCGTCTGGCGATCCGGCGCGCAGGTCGATATCGACCTGACGGCCGGTGGCGTCGTCGAACAGCAGGACGGCCTGCGCATCGTCCCCCATGGCGCGCAAAGCCTCCCTCACCTCCGCTTCGTCGCCGGTGGCGATCCACAGATCGCCTGCAAAAGCCGTCAAAGTGCGTTCCATGCCGAATCTCCTTCGGCACGGCTATTATTACCCGGATTTAATTTAGTCAATTTTATCCGGGTAATTATCCGGCGCGCAGTTCGACCCAGGTTGGGGCATGGTCGCTGGCCTTTTCCCGGCCGCGAAATTCTTTGTCGACCTGCGCGTCGACCAAGCGGTCGGCGGCGGCGGGGCTGAGGAGCAGATGGTCGATGCGAAAGCCCGCGTCGCGCGGCCAGCTGTTCGCCTGATAGTCCCAGAAGGTCCACACCCCGCCTGCGGGATGGCGGGTCAGCAGCGCATCGGTCCAGCCGTCGCCCAGCAGCCGGCGATAGGCCTCGCGGCTTTCCGGCTGCATCAGCGCGTCGTCCTGCATCGCCTTGACCGAGAAAGTGTCCACGTCACGCGGGATGACATTATAATCGCCCGCCAGGATCGCCGGGATTTCCTCCGCCCAGATTTGCGTCGCGCGGTCGCGCAGGCGCTTCATCCAGCGTAATTTGTAATCGAATTTGGGGCCGGGCTGCGGATTGCCGTTGGGCAGGTAGATGGACGCGACGCGCACGCCCTTCACATCGGCTTCCAGATAGCGACTATGCTCGTCTTCCGGCTCGCCCTCCAGACCGCGGCGCACCTCGACCGGGGTTTCGCCGCGCGCGAGGATGGCGACGCCGTTGAACCCCTTCTGCCCGTGCCAGATCACGCCATAGCCGGCCGCCTCGATATCCTTGACCGGGAAGGTTTCGTCGCTGGTCTTGATTTCCTGAAGGCAGGCGATGTCGGGCTGCGTTTCGCCCAGCCATTCCAGCAGGCGGGGCAAGCGCGCCTTGATGCCGTTGATGTTGAAGGTGGCGATGCGCATGGCTGGCAATCCGTTCAATCTATGCGTGCTCCTGCGCAGGCAGGAGCCCAGTTCCAAGGTTTGGTCTGGGCTCCTGCCTACGCAGGCGCACGCGGATTTTCAAACGGAAGGATTCAGACAGAGAAACTGGTCCCACAACCGCAGCCGGCGGTCGCGTTGGGATTGGTCACCTTGAAGGCCTGACCACCCAGATCGGAAACGAAATCGACGGCGCAGCCGCGAACCAGGTCCAGGCTGACGTCATCGACCACCAGGGTCACGCCGTCGCGCTCGACCGACAGATCTTCGGCCTCCACCGCATCCGCCAAGCCGAAGCGATATTGGAAACCGGAACAGCCGCCGCCCTCCACCGCCAGCCGCAAAATCGCGGGCTTGCCCTGCTTTGCGGCGATCGCAGCGACACGCGCGGCAGCGGAAGGGGTGAGATCAATGTCGGCCATGCTGCCTAGATAGGGTCAAGCAAAAGGCCCGGCAACCCATAGGGCGCCGGGCCTTGTACGAATGTCGGCAAAACGGACCTTAGTCGGCGGCTTGTTCCTGCGCCTTGGTCGGGCCGCCCATGGCGAGCGGCGGCTTGGTGTTCATCGCGACCAGATAGTCGGGGCCGGCGACGAAGGGCAGCGGGTTGATCGCGGCACCATCGACGCGGACTTCATAATGGAGGTGGCTGCCAGTCGAACGGCCGGTCGAACCCATCAGGCCGATGATTTGGCCGCGCTTTACATAGGAGTTTTCGGCGACCAGCAGCTTCGACATATGGCCGTAGCGCGTTTCCATGCCGCTGCCGTGCGAAATCTGAACCAGATTGCCATAGCCGCTGGCCCAGCCGGCGCGGCTGATGATGCCGTCGGCCGTGGCGTGGATCGGGGTGCCGATCGGGCCAGGAATATCGATGCCCTTGTGCATCCGGGCGGCGCGGTTGAACGGGTCGGACCGCACGCCGAAGTTCGAGGTCAGGATCAGCTTTTCGACCGGGCGGCCCGACGGGATGTAGGCCGCGGTCTTGGCATTGCCGTCGAGGCGCTGCAGGCTGGAGAAGAGGTTGGAGAAGCCCACGTCGGACGGGCCGAGCGCGCTGGTGTTGATTTCCGAAGCGTCGCCATAGGGGTCGTCGCCTTCGGTGGCGTGGACCGGGGCGGTTGCGCAAAGCGCGCCGACAATCCCGATACTGGCTAAAATCGTCTTAACCTTGCTCGTTTGGAACCAACGCGAACCGCGAGCATTTACATTGTGAAGAACCGACATGCAGACCCCGACTATGTGACCGGAGGCTTATGCCCCTCGGCGCTTCCCGTGTTTAATTTATTGGCGACCTGGATCGCCCCCGCCGGATGCAGACTGCAAATCGCCGGTCATGTTGCAAGCGCAACGTAGAATTCTTCCGTCAGACCGGCCTGTCGACGCGCCGAGTCGTTGAACGGTGGCTTAACGCTGCCCCGAAAATGGCGTTTCACAAGCATTTGGTAATGGTTGGGGGCATCGACGCCCAATCTGTTCGTCGCCGCGACGAACCATTTCGTCCCCGCCGCGACATGGCGAATCTCGTCCGTCATGATGCGTCGCAGCATGCGGCCGGACGCCATGTCACCCACCGCTTCGAACCGGTCGATGGTGGCGGGCGTGATGTCGAGCGCGCGCGCTTCCAGCACCATGGGCACGATGGCAAGCCGGGCGAGCGCGTCGCCCGCCGTCTCCTCCGCCGCCTGCCACAGGCCATCATGGGCGGGCAGCGCGCCATAATGGCTGCCCATCTGGCGCAGGCGGCGTTCCAGCAGCGCGAAATGCATCGCCTCCTCCGCGCCGACCTGCATCCATTCGTCGGTAAAGGCAGCGGGAAACTGCCCGCCGAACCGGCCGATCAGGTCGAAGGCGAGGTCGATCGCGACGCATTCGATATGGGCGATCGCGTGGAGCATGGCGATCCGCGCGCGGTCCGAACCGATCTTGCCGCGCCGGGGCATCTGGCCGGGCGGCAGCAATGCGGGCGTGGCGGGTCGCGCGGGGCGATCCGGCAAGGCGACGTCGAACCGATGCGCCAGCCGCCCCTGCCGCCATGCCCGCGCGACCGCGCGCGCCGCCATCAGCTTGGCGCGCGGGTCGGGCGTCAGCAGGACATAGGCGCAACCCGCGCCCACGCTCGTCACAGCGCTGGGCAGGGTCAAAGCGCCTGCACCGCCTCCAGCACCTCTGCGGCGTGGCCCTTGACCTTCACCTTGGGCCAGACCCGCAGGATCGCGCCGTCCGCCCCGATCAGGAAGGTCGCACGCTCGATTCCCATATATTTGCGGCCATAGAGCGACTTTTCGACCCAGGTGCCGAACGCCTCGCACGCGGCGCCCGATTCGTCGGACGCCAGGATGACGCGCAGGCCATATTTGTCGGCAAATTTCTTGAGCTTGGCCGGCTTGTCCTTGGAAATGCCAACGATCGGCACGCCCGCGGCGGCGAAATCATCGGCCAGCGCGGTAAAATCCTTCGCCTGGTTGGTGCAGCCGGGCGTGTCCGCCTTGGGATAGAAATAGACGACCAGCGGCTTGCCCTGATAGACGTCCAGCGCAAAGTCCACGCCATCGGCGTCGGTCAGCGTCACGGCGGGGACGGATTCACCCTGTTCCAGCATCATATTTCCTCCTGATAGGGCGCGGCAAGCGCGGCCCAGGCCTCGCCTACGCATTGCCGCGCCTTGGCATAGCTTGCAAGCAGCCCTTCCCAATCGGCCGCACCACAGGCGCGGGCGACAAGAGGCCGGGTGGCCTCCGCCGGCTCGATCGATTTGGGCGACACCAAACGCGACACCACCAGATAGCGGGTGATGAGGTCATGCGCGGCGATAAGGCCGACAGGCAAGTGGCCGGCCGCGACCAATTGCCCGAGCGCCTGGCCCAGATCCGGGTCGAAGGCCATGCGATAATGGAACTGGTTCACATGGATCAGAAATTCCAGGTCGATCAGGCCGCCCGGCACCAGTTTGACGTCGAGGTCGCTGGCCGGCGGTTTGTGCTTGGCGATGTCGCCGCGCATCTTCACCGCTTGCCGCGCCAGATCGTCGAAATCGCGCGGACGCTGGAGGGTTTCGGTCAGCACCGCATCGATCGCGGCGCGCGCATGGGGCGATCCGAAGACAGGCCGGGCGCGGGTGAGCGCCAGATGCTCCCAGGTCCAGGCGTCCTCCCGCTGATATTTGGCGAAACTGTCGAGGCTGACCGCCAGCAGTCCCTGCGCGCCGGACGGGCGCAGCCGCGTGTCGACCTCATAGAGCGGGCCGAACGCCGTGGCGACCGACAGGGCGTTGCTGATGCGCTGCGCAAGGCGGTTGAAATATTGGGTCGCGCCGAGCGCCTTGCGACCATCGGATTCGGTGGAGAAATCGCCGGTGAAAAGATAGACGAGATCAAGGTCTGAAGCGTGGGTGAGTATCCCACCGCCCATGCGGCCCAGCGCCAGGATCACCATCTCGCCGCCCGGCACCTTGCCATGGGCGATTTCAAATTCGGCGACGGTGGCGGCGGCCAGCGCCTCGATCGCGGCTTCGGCAACACGGCCATAGCCCCTGCCCGCCTCCAGCGGATCGCCCCCGCGGATGATCTGCGCGCCCAATGCGAAGCGGCGGTCGCCGACCCGCTGTCGCACCCGGTCGAGCAGCGCCTGATAATCCTCGCCCGGCTCCAGCGCCCCCAGTTGCTGCGCCAGTTGCGGCACGGACGGTGGCGGATCGAAGGCGGTGGCGTCGATCAGACCGTCGATCAGTTCGGCGCGGCGCCCCAGCGCATCGGCCAAGGTCGGGGCGTGGCTCAATATCTCTGCCAGCAATTCGACCAAAGCGGGGCGTGCGGCCAGCAGTTTGAAGAAGTTGATCGCGCTGGGCAGGCGGCCGATCATATCGTCCAGCCGGTTGAGCGCGCGGCTGGGATCGGGCGCCTTGGCCAGCGCGCGCATCAGGCCGGGCATCAGCGCCTCCAGCGCCTCGCGCGACGGCCCGCTGCGCAGCGCCCGGATCGTGCCGCCGCGCCAGTGGGCGATGCGGGCGAGCGGGGTTTCGGGGTCGGCGAAACCGATCTCGATCAGTTGCGCCTTCAGCCGCTCCTCGTCCTGGGAGAGCCCAGCATCGTCCTTTTGCGGGCTGAGGCGATCATAGTTGCGGCCGACCCACTCCACATGCGGGCGCAACAGGTCGAGCAGCGCCGTGGCGTCCGGCAGGCCATGCAAGCGCGCGACATTGTCGAGGTTGGCGAGCGACTTGGGCAGCTCATGGGTCTGGTGGTCCTCCACCATCTGGAGCCGATGTTCGATGGTGCGGAACAGGATATAGGCCTCGTCCAGCCGCGCGGCGACGTCGCCCTCGATCACGTTCGCCGCGGCGAGTGCCGCCAGCGCCTCGCGCGTGCTACCCGATCGCAGCGACGGGTCGCGGCCGCCATGGATGAGCTGGTGAACCTGGGCGAAAAATTCCACCTCGCGGATGCCGCCGCGTCCACGTTTCAGGTCATAGCCTGGCCCGAACGCCTGCCCCTGCGCATAATGGTCGCGGATGCGGCGGCTGATGTCGACGATCGCGTCGATCGCGCCGAAATCCAGGCTGCGTCGCCAGACAAAGGGCCGGATCTGGCGCATGAAATAGTCGCCGAGCGCGATGTCGCCCGCCGCCGGGCGGGCGCGGATGAAGGCGGCCTGCTCCCATCCCATCGCGGTCGATTCATAATAGCCGATCGCCGCCTCCACCGGCAGCGCGATCGGCGTGGCTTCGGGCGAGGGCCGCAGGCGAAGGTCGACGCGGAAGACATAGCCATCGCCATCTCGGGCGCTGAGCAACTCGCTCATCCGGCGGCCGATACGCACGGCGGCGTCGGCCACATCCTCCCGCTCGCGATGCGGCAGGGTGGCGGGATCGTAGAGCAGGATCGGGTCGATATCCGACGAGTAATTCAGCTCGCGACTGCCATGCTTGCCCAGCGCGAGCACAACGAAGCCGCGATGCTCGGCGTCGGGATAGCGTTCCTGCATTGCGGCGGCGAGCGCTTCCTCCAGCGCCTGGTCGGCAAAGTCGGAGAGGATGCGGGTGACGCGATCCATGTCCCAGGCGCCCGCCAGGTCAGCGGCGGCCACCGCCAGCGCGATCGCCCCGCGACGGCGGCGCAGAGACCGGGCCACGCCGTCTTCCGGGCTTCCCGCCGCCTGCGCCGCGGCCAGCGCGCCGTCATGGTCACCGGCCGCCAGCCTTTCGGTCACGGCCGGAAAACGATCCAGCGCGCGAGTCAAAAAAGGCGAATGGCCCCTGATCCGGGCCTGCGTTTCCAGCCAGTCGGTCACGTCTGCTCTCCCTTATCTCGGGGCGCTATCGCTTGGGCTTGCGACGAATGCCAGAAACTTTTGGCCTCTCTGGCCGTTCAGGTTGCATGGATATCCAGCGCAAAGCCTATGGCCGATCGGCACCGGGACGCGATGGCGGCTGCAGCCGCATCGTGACCGTCGCTTTGCCGGAGCCTTATGAAGGCGTTGGCAACGCCTTGCGCGCCACTTATGCGCCCGGACGCGATGGCGTGCCGGATGACATGATGGCTCTGCTGGCGAAGCTCGACCGCCACTAACGGAAGCGACCAGCCGTCCAGAGCGATGGCATGGCAGGGCTTTATTTACCCATTTCGGATAAAAGTCGGCGATTATCGTTCCAGAAAAGTCGCACACTTATGATGTATCGTAATTTCGCCATCGCCACGCTGCTGGCCGCGCCGTTGATCGTCATGGCGACTCAGGCCCTGCTGCCGAAACCCGGTGCCCCGCAGCAGCAGAGCGAGTCGGCGATCACACCGGATGTGCCGCCCCCGCCGCCGCCCATACCGGTCGCGCCAATGATCACGCCCGGCGCTCCGTCGATCGATACCCCATCCGCCTTCGGTCAGCCGATGGCCGGCGCCGACCAGCCGGCGATGGCGCCCGGCGCCGGCCTGCCCGACACGTCGTCTCCACCGATGACCGGGGGGATGCCCCCCGGCTTCTCGCCGCAGGACGCCCCCGCCGGATCGCCCAATTCGGAATAAGCGTCAGATTGCGCCCTGGAACGTATCGCATTGGGCAGGATCGCCGGTGGACAGCCCCTTGCGCAACCATTCCATCCGCTGCGCCCCGGTGCCGTGGGTGAAGCTTTCGGGTACAGGCCGCCGCCCGGCCGATTTCTGGAGCGTGTCGTCGCCGATCGCCTGCGCCGCACGCATCCCTTCCTCCAGGTCGCCCGCCTCCATCAAATTGGTGTCGCGCGCCGCCCAGACCCCGGCATAGCAGTCGGCCTGCAATTCCATCTTCACCTGTAACGCATTGCCCTCCGCCTCACTGGCGCGCTGCTGCGCCTTGCGGATCTTGTCCGCCTCGCCGGTGATGGTCTGGATATGATGGCCGACCTCATGCGCGATGATATAGCCGATCGGGAAATCGCCAGGCGCGTTGAAGCGGCTTTCCATCTCGTTGAAAAAGTCGGTGTCGATATAGATGCGCTGGTCGGCCGGGCAGTAAAATGGCCCCATCGCCGATTGCGCCGCGCCGCAGCCCGACTGGCCATTCTGGCTGAAGAAGACCAGTGTCGGCGGCGGATATTGCTGCCCCTCCGCCTTGAAAATGTCGGTCCAGCGGCGTTCGGTCGATCCCAGCACCTTGAGCGAGGTACGCTGAACCGCGCTGAGTTCGCCGGTCGCCGGTCGTTCGGTCTGGACCTGCTGTCCACCGCCACCGCCGCCGCCTATCAGGCTCAACGGGTTCATACCCATCACCACCATTATGATCAGCACCACGGCGATCCCGCCGCATCCGAAACGGCTGCCGATCAGCGGCAGCAACATGCCAAGGCCGCCACCCAGGCCACCACCGCCGCCGCCACGGCCGTCCTGCACCTCGTAATGGCTGCTTTCCTGTTCGTCGTCGAGCCGCATGACGCCCTCCCTTTCTCTTGATCGTTGCCTACGCGATTCAATGCGTTCGGGGAACAGTCCGCCGACGCGAAGGTTGCGGCGACAGGTGATTTGTTACGATACATTAAGTTGGAATCATGACGCCAAAGACTATATTGCACTGCGACATGGCAGATATGGAACCCAAGGCGCAGGAAGCGAAACCGCTTCGCCGCGCCCGCACACCCCTCCCCCTCCCCCGTGAAGTCGCGTTGTTGCTGCAGGGCGGCGGGGCGTTGGGATCGTTCCAGTCCGGCGTCTATGAACGGCTCGATGAACTGGGGGTCGATGTCAGCTGGGTCGCGGGCATATCCATCGGCGCGATCAACGCCGCCATCATCGCCGGCAACCTGCCGCATCGGCGGATCAGCCGTCTCAAGAAATTCTGGTACACCGTCTCGGGCGGCATGCCCAATATCCTACTGCCCGATATCGATCATGTACGCGAGGCGGTGCATCTGGCCGCTGCGGGCACGGTCGCGACCTTTGGCGTGCCTGGCATGTTTCGCCCGCGCCTGTGGCCCGCGATGATGATGCCCGAAGGCTCACAGGGTGCGATCAGCTTCTACGACAGCGCGCCGTTGAAGGAGACGCTGGACGCCTGCATCGACTGGGATCTTCTCAACGATGGTCCGGTCCGCCTGTCCGTGGGCGCGGTTGATGTGGAGTCCGGCAACTTTGCCTATTGGGATACACGCGGTCCCGGCGGCAACACGCGGATCGACGCGCGCCACATCATGGCGTCGGGCGCGCTGCCCCCCGGCCTGCCGCCGGTCGAGATCGATGGGCGCTGGTATTGGGACGGCGGCCTGGTGTCCAACACGCCACTGTCCCATGTGCTCAGCCGCCAGACGGAAGACATGCTCGTCTTCCAGGTCGACCTCTTCCCCGCCGAAGGGCCGATGCCGCGGCAGATGACCGATGTCTATTCGCGCATGAAGGACATCCAGTATAGCAGTCGTACCCGCCAGGTGACGGACCAGTATCTACAGCTGCGGCGCGAGCATGGCGCGATCAAGGCGTTGCTCGACAAGCTGCCACCCGAACTGTGCGACAATGCCGAAGCGCAAAAGCTGCGCGCGATGCTGGATGGCGGATCGGTCAACATCGTCCACTTGATCTACCGGTCACGCGCCTGGGAAAGCGGCGCGAAGGATTTCGAATTTTCCCGTTCGACCATGCTCGACCATTGGAGCCAGGGCCGCGAGGCGGTGGAGGAAGTCATGCACAAGGGCGATCTGATCGCGCGCAACATCCTCGACGGCAAGAGCGCGACGTTCGACCTCGACGAACCGGATCATCTCAAGGAGAAAAAGGCATGAGCAAGAGCTTGTCAGGCAAGACCGCGCTGATCACCGGGTCCACATCCGGCATCGGCCTGGCCTATGCCAAGGCGCTGGCGGGCGAAGGCGCCAATATCGTCATCAACGGGTTCGGCGACTCTGACGCGATCGAGACGGAGCGCGTCGGGCTGGAGGCGCTCAGCGGTGCCAAGGCGCTCTATTGCGGCCACGACCTGACCAAGGTCGACCAGATCGAGGCGATGATGAGGCAAGCCGCCGACATGTTCGGCGGGGTCGATATCCTTATCAACAATGCCGGGATGCAGCATGTCGCGCCGGTCGAAGAATTCCCGATCGACAAATGGGATCTCATCATCGCACTCAATTTGAACGCGGCCTTCCACACCAGCCGGCTGGCCATTCCCTATATGAAATCGAAAAAATGGGGGCGCATCATCCAGACCGCGTCGGCCCATTCGCTGGTCGCGTCACCGTATAAGAGCGCCTATGTGACCGCCAAGCACGGGCTGGCCGGCTTTACCAAAACGGTGGCGCTGGAGGTGGCGACCGACGGCATCACCGCCAACTGCATTTCGCCGGGCTATGTCTGGACGCCGCTGGTCGAGAACCAGATCCCCGACACGATGAAGGCGCGGAACATGACGCGCGATCAGGTGATGAACGATGTGCTGCTGGCGGGTCAGCCGACCAAGGCATTCGTGACCGCCGAGCAGGTCGCGGCCACCGCTTTGTTCCTGTGCAGCGATTTCGCGGCCAACATCACCGGTGCCAATCTGAGCGTTGATGGCGGCTGGACCGCGCAGTAGGATAGAAATGCCCATCGGCCTTTGACCGGCCGATGGGCTTCATAGCTATCAGGTCGCTGCCGGCGTCAGCAGGCGCAGCACTGATTGCAACCCGTCCTCGCTGGTTGTCGCCAGCGCCAGCGGGCGATCGGCCAGGCCGTCATGCTGGCTGTTGAGAAACAGGATGGCGTCCGAGGCGCCCAGCGTCTCTATCGCCATGCGGGTGATGCGCCCCTGCCGTTCGGCGGCATCGGGAGCCAAGCGTACGGCGTTGCGCGGGGTAAAGCGCCGCCCGGACATGCTGCGCCCTCCGGTGGAAGGGGCCTGGGTCTGATCGGCAGGTATATCGTCCGCCATGTTCAGCTCTTCAACGTCACGATGCCGACCACGCCGGGCTTGGACGACGGGTTGGAGGCATTGCCCTTGGGCGGTTTTTCCGCTTTGGGCTTGCGCACTTCACGATTCGATTTCTTCTGGCTCTTGGCCATGGTCAGTCCTTCCTGAAAATCAGCAAATATCAGCGCGCAGCGATTAGCGCAGCATCGTCTTCGGCGCGAAATTCAGCGGCGATCGCTTCGTCTTCCGACAGGACCGCGCGGGTGGCGCGGCGGCGTTCGGCGCCAGCGGCCAATTCCGCCTCCCGTCCCCAGGCATTGGCCGCCTGCTGCGCGATCTGACGTGCATTAGGCAGGGTTTCGGACGACGCGCGCGCCTGATGCAGCGATTGCTGCGCGAGGCAGAATGCGGATGTCTGGGCCATGGGACAGGCTCCTTTTTTCGAGCGAGGGATTAGAGAACGGAGCGGCGGCAGGGAGGCGCATGAGGATCAGCGCAGACGCAGCCATGGCGCAACACGGGCGGACAATCATAAAGACGCATGACGCGCCAGATTGTTCCTTTCACTTGCGAAATAGTGTCGCGACGGCAAAATTGCAAGGACGTGCCATGCCGTCGCTGCGCAGCCGCGGCCATCTCGGGACTGCTGCACCGCGTCGCCGGCGAAACTCCCCCTTTAACAGTCGTAAAATCCCCTTATGCTCTGCCGCAGCAAGGGAGATTATCAACATGCGCCATGCGCTCACGGCCGTTCTGGCCGCCGCCAGCCTTTCGTCCATCGCCACCGCCCAGACGACCCCGGCCCCGACCACGCCGCCTGCTCCGCCCGCGCAGAGCGCCATCGGCGCGGCGGTGGCCAAGGACGTGGCCAAGGACATGGACAGCCTGATGACGCTTTATCGCGACCTGCACGCCAATCCCGAATTGTCGTTGCAGGAAGTCAACACCGCGGCCAAGCTCGCCAAGCGGTTGAAAGCACTCAAGTTCGACGTGACCGAGAAGGTCGGCGGCACCGGCGTCGTCGCGGTGATGAAGAACGGGTCCGGCCCGACCCTGCTGATCCGCGCCGACATGGACGGGCTGCCGGTAGTCGAGCAGACGGGCCTCGCCTTCGCGTCCAAGGTCCGCACCAAGACGCCCGAAGGCGTTGAAACCGGCGTCATGCACGCCTGCGGCCATGACACGCACATGACCGCCTTTATCGAGACGGCCAAGCTGCTCGCGGCCCGCAAGGACGAGTGGAAGGGCACGCTGGTCATGATCCTGCAACCGGCCGAGGAAGTCGGCAAGGGCGCGCGGATGATGCTGGAGGACGGGCTTTACACCCGCTTCCCCAAGCCGACCCACGCCATCGCCTTCCACGACGCGGCCAATATGGCGGCGGGGCAGATCGGCTACACCCCCGGCTATGCGCTGGCCAATGTCGACAGCGTCGACATATTGGTCAAGGGCGTGGGCGGTCACGGCGCCTATCCCCAAACGACCCGCGACCCGATCGTGCTGGCGTCGCGCATCGTCACCTCGCTCCAGACCCTGGTCAGCCGCGAGCAGGACCCGCAAGACCCAGCCGTCGTCACCGTCGGCAGCTTCCAGGCCGGGGCCAAGCATAATATCATTCCCGACGAGGCGAATCTGCTGCTCACCATCCGCAGCTATTCGGATGAGACGCGCGAAAAGCTGATCGAGGGGATCAGGCGGATCAGCCGGGGCGAGGCGATCGCGGCGGGCGTGCCGGAGGACAAGATGCCGGTGGTGAGCGTGAAAGACGAATTCACCCCCTCCACCTTCAACCCGCCCGAATTTGCCGAACAGATGGCGGGCCTGCTCAAAAGCCATTTCCCAGACGGCCGGGTGATCAAGACGAGCGCAGTAATGGGCGGCGAAGATTTCAGCCGTTTCTATCGCGCCGACAAGAGCATCAACAGCTTCATCTTCTGGGTTGGCGGCGTTCCAGCGGAAAAGCTGGCGGCGGCGCAGGCGGGCCAGACCAGCCTGCCCTCGCTGCACAGCCCGTTCTGGGCACCGGAAGCCGATAAGGTGATCGCGACCGCCAGCGAGGCTATGACAATGCTGGCGCTCGATATAATGAAGAAATAAGACTGCGCAGCCATGGTTGCAGGACGATATTTTCCTGCAACCATGGTGGAAAGCCGTTTGCTACCGAAACATATTCAGCGTTATGCTCACCGCGATCCTTAAGGTGCCCTATGATCGCATGTGAACTGGACGATCCCGACGGAATCATCTTCGTGCACGCTACCGGCGTATGGACGATCGCCGACGTCGATCGCCATTACAGCCATCTCGGCCTCATATTGGAGGACAGGCGACGCAACGGTTTGCCGATCCGCATCCTGTCCGACGTGACGGAGGCGGAGCGGCAAACGCCCGATATCGAGGCGCGCATCCTGTGGCATATGGATCGCACCTATCGGCCCACCGACCGGGTCGCGATCCTGGTCGCCAATGTCGCGGACAAGCTTTACGTCCGCGCGCGGCTGGGCAAAGCGATCGTCGCGGCCTTTTCCTCACAATTGCCCGCGGAAATGTGGCTGATGTCCGACGACCTGCAACCACCGGGCCTCGCCGCAGCTTAACGAATAATCAGGCGCCGAAGCCGCCGTCGATCGTGTGCATCGCGCCGGTGATGATGCCGGCTTCCGGTCCCGCCAGATAAGCGGCCAGGCCAGCAATCTCTTCCCCCGTCGCATGGCGCTTGATCGCCATGAAGCCGTGCATCAGACCGCTCATCGGGCCATCGGCCGGGTTCATGTCGGTGTCGGTCGGACCCGGCTGGATGATGTTGACGGTGATGCCGCGCGCCCCGAAATCGCGCGCCAGTCCGCGCGCCATGCCTTGCAGAGCCGACTTGGTGAGCGCATAGGCCGCCCCGCCTTCGAACGGCATCCGGTCGCCATTGACCGAACCGATCACGATGATGCGGCCGCCGTCCGGCATCCGCCGCGCCGCTTCGACCGCGGCATGATAGGGCGCGCGGACGTTGAGATCGATCATTCGGTCGATCGCGTCGGCATCCTGCTCCAGCGGATCGCCCAGGATCGCAGCGCCGGCATTGACCACCAATATGTCGAGCGGCCCCTGACCTGCGACGACATCGATCACCGCCTGGCGATCGGCCGCGTCCGAGCGGATCGCGCTGGCCCCGGTGTCGGCGGCAAGCGCCTGCGCGGCATCGTGCGACCCGGCATAGGTGAAGGCGACCTGCGCGCCGTCAGCCGCAAAACGCCGCACGATCGCCGCGCCAATGCCCCGGCTGCCGCCCAGGACCAGGGCTTTTTTGGAGGTGAAATCGGTCATCTTCATGTTCCTTGTATTTTTGTAATGATCGCTATATAAATTGAAAATCGACTGGGTCAAGGAATTATGTAGTGACCGTTAAAGAAAAATCGAAAGGTCGCGGCCGCCCGCGCGCTTTCGACCGGGATGCCGCGCTTGGCCAGGCGCAGGCGCTGTTCCATGCGCAGGGCTATGACGGAGTCGGCGTGGCCGCGCTGGCGCAGGCGATGGGCGTCAATCCGCCCAGCCTTTACGCCGCCTTCGGCAGCAAGGCCGCCTTGTTCGACGAGGTGCTGGGCCGTTATGCGCGCAACGGACTGCCGATCGACGCCTTGCTCGCGCCGGGGGCGCCGCCCGCCCCGGCGCTCCGGGCGCTGCTGCGCGAGGCTGCGAACATCTACGCCGCTGATCCGCAGACGGCCGGCTGCATGGTGTTGGAAGGCGCGCGCGGCGCGGATGCGCAAGCCGCCTGCTGCGCCCGCAACTGGAAGGCGGCGAGCGCGCAGCGGGTGCGCGATTTCCTGATCCCGACCCATGCCGACAAGGCGCAGGTCGTGGCCGACTATATGGTGACGGTCATGTCGGGCCTGTCGGCGGACGCGCGCGCAGGGACGCCCACGGATCGACTGGTCGCGGTCGCGGACATGGCGGGGCTGGCGATCGCGGACGTGCTGACCGAAGGCTGATCACCTGTCTGGGCGATTCGCCTATTGCGGGCGATGCCCCTTGCGCCATTTGGTAAGCAGGTGCCGCGCCAGCATCAGCGGCGGCATCCGCAGCCAATGCGACCGCACGAAAAAGGCGAAGACCAGCAGCTTGCGGCTTTCCCGGCCCCATCCGTCGCGTGCGAGCAATCGCGCGCGCACCAGCCGGTCCCACAGGGTCAGGCGCGTGCCCGCGCCATAGATCGCACGCGCCAGTCGCTGCGCCTGCCGGACATGGGCGGTAAGACCATGGCGTTTCGCGCGCGCGGCCAGCGCCGCGGGATCGGCATCGGGCAGCAGGCAATATATGTCCCACAGGTTGCGCAGACCACCCTGCATGTCGCCATCCGCCAGCATATGCGCGACCGAATGGACGATCCGGTCCTCGACCGAGAGAATATATAGCCCATCGGTTATATGAACAGCGTCGGCGATCATCGCCGCCGCATCCGGCGTCTGGCGCGCGGTCAGCGGCAATATAGTATGGTGCACGTCGATCATCCGGTCGCGATCGACATGGATCATCGGCGGCAGTTCGTGCATCCACTGGCGATAATAGGCGTCGTCATAGGGGTCTTCCTTGACCCATTCCCATCCCGCCGCGATCAGCGCGCGCTCGACCGCAGGCATGGCGTCGCGCGGCACCAATATGTCCAGATCGCCGATAAACCGCCCCTGCCCGGCGCGCAGGTCCGCCGCCACATAGGCGGCGCCCTTGAGCAGCACCAGTTTGACGTCGAGGCCACGCAACGCCTGCGCCGCGCGATCCGCCTCCCAAAGCGCCTGCTGCGCCTCCCGCCCGCTGTCGCGCCGGGTGTCGTCCAGGATCGGCCGCACCGCGTCCGGCAGGGCGACACCCTCCAGCCGATAGGCGAGCGTGCCGATCAGCCGTTCCGCCCGCGCCGCAGCGAGCAGGCGGTTCCAGCCATCCGCGTCGAGCGCCGCGGCCGAGATCGGATCGCGCAGCGTGCGCACAAGCAGCGCCGCGCTCATGCCAGTTCTTCCCACAGCCGATCGACCATGGCGATGGCATCGTCGCCGGAGGGGAAATCGATCGCCCGCGCCGGAACATGGGCGACGAAGCGGGTGAGCGCGGTGAAAGCAGCCTCGCCCAGCGCGACATAATTGGTCGATGCCTGGGTCAGCCGCATGAAGATTTCGCCCTGCCCCAGCGGTCGCACCGCCGTATCATGGCCAAAGCGGGGAAAGAGCAGCAAAGCGGGCATCCCGCCATCGCCCATGCGCGCCACCGCGTCCCCGCGCGGCACCATATGGCGGATGTCGCCCTTTGCCGTCGCGGCCAGCAGCGGCCCCATGCGCGCGTCGCCGACCGCCTGCGTCACCACCTCGATCGCCTGGTTCTTGAGGCTTACCAGGCGCGGAAAGGGCAGGATCGCGCCACTAACCATGTCGAGCAGCGCGAATTCGTCACCCATGAAGCGCCAGCCGCGCTCGCCCAGCAAGGCCGCCAGCGTCGATTTGCCCGACCCCGATTCGCCGGTCATCACCAGCACGCGCCCGTCCTTCTCGACGCTCGACGCATGGAGCAGCAAGTGCCGCCGCCAACCCAGCGCCATTTGCAGGTTCATGCCCATTTCGGCCGCCAGAAGCCCATGGGCCAGGCTCATGGGCGCGGCGTCGGCCAGGCCATGATCGCCGGTGATGAAGATGGATGGCCGCACCCAGCGCCGCGCCAGACTGGTGGGCTGGAGGCGAACGGTGAAGTCGGCGATGGCTCCCCGCACATCGGGATAGGCGGCATAAAGCCGCGCCAGGTCCGCGATCGGCTGTCGCCAGGCAGAACCGATGCGGAAGGTCGCCGGGCCGATGCGCAAGGTGATGGCGTGCTTCATGCAGGACGCACCAGTCCCAGCGCGACGAGCGCGTCGAGATGCACGCCGATCTCCGCCATGGCATCGTCCACCGGCCCCAGATCATAGTCGCGCGCCAGCCGGTCGTATATCGCCCGCGCGCTCACCGGCGCGCCATCGGCCATGCGCTCCAATATCTCCGGCACCGGGCTGATGACCATATGGGTCTGCCCCGACCGATGATGGTAGAGCAGGACGAGATCATCGAGGACGCAGGTCATTACCGTGTCCGCCTCGTCCCGCCGATAGGCTGTTGCTCCGTCCACATCGACACCCTTGCTACTGTCGCATTCGCTGTAGCGCGAAAGACGTAGCCAAGTGCCTAACGCATCAGGATAGCGCTGGCGACCGGACGGGTTGCGGCGCGGGCGCGCCGACCAGGCCTTCGAACGCGCGCAGATAGCGGTCGAGCGCGCGCTGGACGCCATGGTCGCGCGTCGCCGCCGCCAGCATCGCTGGCGGCGCAGGGTGCGCCAATGCCCGCTCGATCGCGCGGGCAAAGGCCGCCGCGTCACCCACGCACACCGCCGGATGCTGGCCCGCTGCCGCCAACAGCGGGCCGATATTGGGCGTGCTGTCGGTCGCCACCACGCCCGCGCCGCAGGCCAGCGCCTCGATCAGCGTGGCGCACAGACCTTCCCAGCGCGACGGCTGGAGCAACAGGTCCGCGTCGGCCATCAGCGCGGCAAGGGCGTCGGGGTCGCAGACATAGCCGGCAAAATCGACACGATCGGCAATGCCCAGCGCCGCGCATTGCCGCTCCAGATCGGCGCGGAGCGGCCCCTGCCCGGCGATGGTCAACCGCCAGTCGAGATGGGGCAGTCGCGCCAGCGCGGCCAGCGCTGTCGCCTGATCCTTTTGCGGCGTCAGTCGCCCGACCATCAACAGCCGGCATGGATCGCCCGGATCGCGCGCGGTTCGCCCGTTGCGGGCCTGTTCCATGGCGCGCGTCACCGTTGGGCGGGGCAGCAGACGGATGTCGCCGCTTTGCGCCAGCAGGGCGCGGTCATGTTCGCCCATGACGATGGTGAGGTCACTCAGCCGTGCGATGCCGCGGAAACGAAGCAAGCGGGCTATTGCGCCGGGGCCGCGCTGGCCAGGCCGCACGATGGGATTCGAAATGCGGCCCACTGCTTTCGTATCGGTGCCCAGTGCCGCGAGCGCGACCAGCATATTGCTCTGGTTACCGGCCGAATAGAGGATGTCGGGCCGATAGCGCCGCACCATTGCGGCCAGCGCCGGGAATTGGGCGATCATCGACAGGCGACGCTTGCCGCCGGGCGCGGGCACGCGCCGCACCGGTAGCGCGGGATCGATCAGGTGCGCGGCCGGACCATCAGTGCGGGCCATCCACAATTCGACCGGGACGCCGCGCTGGAGCAGATGATTGGCGAGCAGGATGGCGACGCGATCAAGGCCCCCATCACCCGGCTGGTACAGATAGACCGCCACCGAAAAAGCACGCCCCGCAGGGCGGCCGAACTGAAACATGGAATGTGCCTCGCCAAACGTCGAACCATTTCAGGTTCGACGTCGTCAACGCGGGCAATCCGTATCCGTTCAAACCATTACGGGTGCGACGATCGGTTCAGCGCGGCATTTGCAGCGAGGCGTAGCAGGTAAATCCGCTCGTTCCGCGCTGTAGCCGGCGGATATAATTGAGATAGGCCTGGTTCTGCTCATAGCCGGTGCCGGGCAGCGGACGGCCGCGCAGCGCCTGCTTGACCTGCTCGCCGGTGAAGCTGCGGCCGGTGCCGGGATAGGCGCCGGGCGTGCCGGCCGGGACCAGTTGGCCGTTGGGCGCGATGAAATTACCCGCGCGGCTTTGGTCGGGCACGGGAATGGTGCAGTTGAGCACCGACGCAGCGGTGTTGGCCAGCGCGGGACGGATCGATACGATCGCCGATGCCGCGGCCGCGCCGCCCATCAGCAATTGGCGACGCGACGGTACGGCCAGCGATGGCGCGTCATCGCGGGCTTCGGGGCTATCTTGTTCGGGCTTCGGGTCGCTCATATCATCATGATCCGCTCGTCACGCTTGCCAAAGCGTAAAGATTGCACGCTATTGCAATAAGCCATCGCAGCAATTGCGCGACAAATCCAGCGCGGTAACCATGAATCGACTGACAACTTCGCAGATCACCGCCTCCCTCGCCATGCTGTTGCTTGGCACCGGAGGCGCTTTATTGCTGGGCGCATCGCCCATCACCATAGCCCTGCCGATTTTGGGCGGCCTGCTGGTCCTGCTGATCTGCGCGCAGGGCGTGGCGACGCGGCAGTCAGCCCCCGTCGCGCAGGAGGTGCCCGACCTGATCGGCCATCCCGATTTCGCCAGCCTGCTGGAGGGGATTTCCGACCCGCTGATGCTGGTAGAGCGCAGCCGCATCGTCCGCGCCAATCGCGCCGCCCAACGCCTGCTGGGCACGCATATCGAAGGTGAGGATGCGCGTATCGCGATCCGCCACCCCGCCGCCGCCGAGCGGCTGGCCAGCACCGCGCCGCTCGCCGAACCGGTCATGGTCGAACTGGTCGGCCTGGGCAGCCGCGACCAGCGCTGGCAGATGCGCATCGCGCCCATCGGGCAGGTTGCCGATATGCGCCGCCTCGTCCATCTCGTCGACCATAGCGGCACCCATGCGGCCGAGCGGATGCGCGTCGATTTCGTCGCCAATGCCAGCCATGAACTGCGCACGCCGCTGGCCGGGATATTGGGCTTCATCGAAACGCTGGCCGATCCCGAACTGGGCAAGGACGATGAAACCCGCCAGCGCTTCCTGAAGATCATGGATGGCGAGGCGCGGCGGATGCAGCGGCTGATCGACGACCTTATTTCGCTCAGCCGGATCGAGGCGGAGAAATATCGCGCACCCGACACGCTGGTCGACCTGTCCGAACTGGCGGCCGAAGTCGTCGGTGTGTTCCGGTCCAGCCATGGCGATCGCGGCCGCGAAGTGGAGATGGAAATCGCGCCGCAATTGCCCAGCGTGCAGGGCGACAGGGCGCAATTGTCACAGCTGCTGCACAATCTGATCGGCAATGCGGTCAAATATGGCCGCCCCGGCACGCCGATTCGGGTTATCCTGAATGAGGGGCCGAGTAGCATGACGCGCCTGACCGTGGCCGATGAAGGCGAAGGCATCGGCCCCGATCACCTGCCCCGCCTGACCGAGCGTTTCTACCGCGTCGATTCGGGGCGCAGCCGGGCGATGGGCGGCACGGGCCTGGGCCTGGCCATCGTCAAACATATCGTTGAGCGGCATCGCGGGCGCTTCGACATTGCCAGCACGTTGGGCAAGGGCACCACTATCACCGTGCTGCTGCCCCCGCCGATGGAAGACGTGCCAAATAAAAGCGACGAGAAAAGGCGTCCCTCAGCGCTTTCGGGCACTATGTCATGAAAATGAAACCTGACTGTCACAAAGGCGCGATGGTCCGCGACTAGGGCGCTTCCCAAGGGGGCGGCGACAAGCGAATCGCGGCTCTGTTGTTTGGAGGTTCCCGTGAAGACATTCGCCTTGCTCGCCGCGACGACCGTGAGCGTTCTCAGCCTTGCCGCTTGCGGCGACCAGTCCGGTGGCGGCGCAGGCCAGACGCGCGACCAGATCCGCGCGGTCGGCTCCTCCACCGTCTATCCCTTTGCCACCGCGGTCGCCGAACTGTTCGTGCAGAGCAACGCCGGCATGAAGTCGCCGATCATCGAATCGACCGGCACGGGCGGTGGCATGAAGCTGTTCTGCGCGGGCGTGGGTGCCCAGCATCCCGACATCGCCGACGCATCGCGCCGCATGAAGAAGGCAGAATTCGATATGTGCGCCGCCAACGGCGTGACAGATATCATCGAGATCCAGGTCGGCGTCGATGGCCTGGCCTTTGCCGAATCGAAGCAGGGTCCGGGCCTGAAGCTGACCCCCAAGATCGTCTATGAGGCGCTGGCCGCCAATCCTTATGGCAAGGGGCCTAACAAGGCCCAGACCTGGAAGGACGTCGACCCCAGCCTGCCCGCGATCGCCATCTCCGTCTTTGGCCCGCCGTCGACCAGCGGCACGCGCGATTCGCTCGCCGAACTGATCCTGGAAAAGGGTTGCCAGTCGGACGAGGCGATGAAGGCGCTGAAAGAAAAGAACGAGGACGAATATAAGGCGACCTGCACCCGCGTTCGCGAAGACGGCAAATATGTCGACTCCGGTGAAAACGACAATCTGATCGTGCAGAAGCTGGGCGCCAATCCCAATGCGGTCGGCGTCTTCGGCTACAGCTTCCTTGAGGAAAACAAGGACACGTTGAAGGACGTATCGATCAACGGCGTAGAGGCGACCTATGAAACCGTGTCGACCGGCCAATATCCTGGCGCCCGTCCGCTCTACATTTATGTCAAGAAGGCGCACATGACGGCCATCCCCGGTCTTCAGGGCTTCCTGAACGCCTTCGCCGCCAACTGGAACCCGGATGGCGCGCTGACCAAGCGGGGCATGGTTGCCGCGCCCGAAGACGTGCGCAAGAAGAGCGCCGAGATCGTCAAGGCGCTGACCGTCCTTGACGGTTCGCAGCTGAAGTAAGGGCGACATGACCGGACCAGCCATCATCCTGCTGCTGGCGGGCCTGGGCGCGATCGCCTGGGTCAGCGCCCGCGCCCGCGCCATGCGGCTCCAGACCGTAGCGCGGGCGACCGGGCGGCGCGACGCCGTCCACTCGCTACCGGGCTATCATGGCTGGTATGTCGCGCTATGGACCCTGATCCCGGCGGTCATCTTCCTGGCGATCTGGGCCAATGTCGCCCCCGGCTTGGTCACGCAAAGCGTGCTGGCGGACCCGGCGGCCCAGAGCCTGCCGCTGGACGGCTTCTCCCGCTCCGCCATCCTTGGCGAAGCGCGGGCGATCGCCAGCGGCGATCAGGCGGGGGCGTTCAACCCGCTGTCGCAGGGGCTGGTGGAACCCTATCGCGCCGCCCTCAACAAATATGGCGTGGCCGGCGGGGTGCTGGCGCTGGTGCTGGCCTTTGCCGGTGGCGCCTATGCCTTCACCCGCGTCCGCCCCGATTTCCGGGCGCGTACGCGGGTCGAGCGGCTGGTGATGGCGTCGCTGCTGATCGCGTCGCTGATCGCGATCGTCACGACGGTCGGCATCGTCGCCTCGCTGTTGTGGGAAAGCTTCCGCTTCTTTTCGATGGTCAATCCCATCGACTTCCTGTTCGGCACCAAATGGTCGCCGCAGTCGGCCGCCATGGGCTATGGCAATGACGACGCGTTCGGCGCAGTGCCGCTATTCTGGGGCACCATCTTCATCGGCGCGATCATCGCCATGATCGTCGCCATCCCGCTGGGCCTGATGAGCGCCATCTACCTGACGCAATATGCCAGTCCCACGGTCCGTAAGTGGATGAAGCCGACGCTGGAGATGCTGGCTGGCGTGCCCACGGTGGTCTATGGCTATTTTGCCGCGCTCACCATCGCCCCTGCACTCCGCGATTTCGCGGTGATGATCGGCATCCACGGCGCATCGTCCGAAAGCGCGCTCGCCGCCGGCCTCGTCATGGGCGTGATGATCATTCCCTTCGTCTCCTCCATGGCCGACGACAGCATCGCCGCCGTGCCGCAATCCATGCGCGACGGCAGCCTGGCAATGGGCGCAACCACCAGCGAGACGATCCGCAAGGTGCTGATCCCCGCCGCGCTGCCCGGCGTGGTGGGCGGCGTATTGCTGGCCGTCA
The DNA here is from genome assembly GCA_040389985.1 of Pseudomonadota bacterium. Classification (GTDB taxonomy): domain Bacteria; phylum Pseudomonadota; class Alphaproteobacteria; order Sphingomonadales; family Sphingomonadaceae; genus Sphingobium. The sequence goes on along the minus strand of JAZJZH010000006.1, from coordinate 18,153 downwards.
GCCGCGCCATCGGTGAAACCATGATCGTGGTGATGGCCGCAGGCCTTGCCGCCAACATGACGCTCAATCCCTTTGCCAGCGTAACGACGGTGACGACCCAGATCGTCCAGTTGCTGACCGGCGACCAGGAGTTTGACAGCGCCAAGACGCTGGCCGCCTTTGCGCTGGGCCTGGTGCTGTTCATCGTCACCCTGCTGCTCAACATCGTGGCCCTTCGGGTCGTGAAGAAATATCGCGAGGCTTACGAATGAGCGCGACACGCACCCCCACCGACTGGAAGTCGGATGTTATGCAGAAGCGGATCGCGGGGCGTTACGCCGCCGAACGCCGCTTCAAGTTCGCGGGCCTGTTCGCGGTCGTCCTGTCCTCCTCCTTCCTGGCCTTCCTGCTTTTCACCATGATGGGCAACGGCCTGCGGGGTTTCACCCGGACCGAAATCGCGCTGAAGATCGACTTCCCGGCCTCGCCGCTGCTGCTCGATCCTGCCGCGATCACCGATGAATCGCTGAACCAGGCCAATCTGCCGATGGTGACGGACACGGTCGCGAAAAAGCTGCTGGGCGCCGATGCCGACGCGCTGCTGTCGCCGACTGCCTGGATCAGCATTCGCGATGCGATCAAGGCCGATCCGAAGATATTGAGCCGGACCGAGACGATCAGCGTGCCCGCCTCGACCGGGCTGGATCTGGCCGCCAAGACCAAGGGTTCGCCCGAGATGGAGGCCGCGGCTGCGCGGCTTAAGCAACAAGGCGTTCTGTCGACCGGCTTCAACATCAGTTTCCTGACCGCCAGCGACGGCACCGACCCGACCCAGGTCGGCATCTGGGGCGCGTTCAAGGGGTCGCTGCTGACGATGATCGTGACGCTGCTGCTCAGCTTCCCGATCGGCGTCGCCACGGCGCTCTATCTGGAGGAATATGCCCGCAAAAGCTGGTGGACCGACATTATCGAAGTGTCGATCAACAATCTGGCCGCGGTGCCTTCGATCATCTTCGGCCTGCTGGGACTGTCGATCTTCCTGAACCTGGCGCATCTGCCGCGATCGGCGGCGCTGGTCGGCGGCATGACGCTGGCGCTGATGACGATGCCGGTCATCGTCATCGCTGGGCGCAACGCGATCAAATCGGTCCCGCCCAGCATCCGCGACGCGGCGCTTGGCATCGGGGCAAGTCCCGTGCAGGTCGTGTTCCAGCATGTCCTGCCGCTCGCCCTGCCCGGCATCCTGACCGGCACGATCATCGGCATGGCCCGCGCGCTGGGGGAAACCGCGCCGCTGCTGATGATCGGCATGCGCGCCTTTATCGCCACCCCGCCGGGCGGCATCACCGACCCTGCGACCGTGCTGCCGGTGCAGATATTCCTCTGGTCCGATGAAGTCTCCAAGGGTTTCGTCGAAAAGACCTCCGCCGCGATCATCGTTTTGCTGGCCTTCCTGCTCGCGATGAACGGCCTCGCCATCTATCTGCGCAACAAGTTTGAAACACGGTGGTAAACGCACCCATGACAGAAGAACAAACCAAGCTGGCCATCGAAAACCCGAAGATGTCGGCACGCGACGTCAAGGTTTTTTATGGCGAAAAACAGGCGATCAAGGGTGTGTCGATCGACGTCGGCATGGACCATGTCACCGCCTTCATCGGCCCGTCGGGCTGCGGCAAATCCACCTTCCTGCGGACCCTCAACCGCATGAACGACACTGTCGCATCGGCGCGGGTCGAAGGTGAAATCACGCTGGACGGCGAGAATATCTATGCTGCGTCGATGGACGTGGTGCAGTTGCGCGCGCGGGTCGGCATGGTGTTCCAGAAGCCCAATCCCTTCCCCAAGTCGATCTACGAAAATATCGCCTATGGACCGCGCATCCACGGGCTGGCCGCGGGCAAGGCGGACATGGACGTGATCGTCGAAAAGTCGCTGCGCCGTGCAGGCCTGTGGGAAGAAGTGAAAGATCGGCTGACCGAAAGCGGCACCGCGCTGTCGGGCGGCCAGCAGCAGCGTCTGTGCATCGGGCGCGCGATCGCGGTGGAACCCGAAGTCATCCTGATGGATGAACCCTGCTCGGCGCTCGATCCCATCGCCACGGCCAAGATCGAGGAACTGATCCACGAACTACGCGGCCGCTACGCGATCGTCATCGTCACGCACAACATGCAGCAGGCCGCGCGCGTGTCGCAGCGGACCGCCTTCTTCCACCTGGGCGACTTGGTCGAATATGGCGTGACGTCCGACATCTTCACCAATCCCCGCCAGGAGCGGACCAAGGACTATATCACCGGCCGCTACGGCTGATCCGGGGGAGAGAGACAATGGCTGAACATACGATCAAGGCATTTGACGAGGAAATCGACCGGCTGCGCGGGCTGATCGCCGAAATGGGCGGGCGCGCGGAAGCCGCGATCGAAAATGCGATGCTGGCGCTGCAACGCCAGGACAAGGTGCTGGCCGCCGAGGTGGTCGAGGGCGACAAGCGGATCGACGCGATCGAGGCGGAAGTCGAGAAGCTGGTGATCCAGGTGATTGCGCTCCGCGCGCCGATGGCCAACGATCTGCGCGACGTGATCGCGGCATTGAAGATCGTGAGCGTGGTCGAGCGCATCGGCGACTATGCCAAGAATATCGCCAAGCGCGTGCCGCTGATCGCAACCAATACCCGTATCCTCGAACCCATTTCGCTGCTGCCCTCCATGGGCCAGGTCGCGGGCGAAATGGTGCATGATGCCCTGAACGCCTTCGCCGCGCGCGACGCCGACCTGGCGTTGGCGGTGGTGGAGCGCGACACGGTGGTCGACGATTTCTACAACAGCGTGTTCCGCACGCTCGTCACCTTCATGGTCGAAAATCCCAAGACGATCAGCGAGTGCGCGCACCTGCTGTTCATCGCCAAGAATATCGAGCGGATCGGCGACCATGCGACCAATGTCGCGGAAATGGTCTATTATGCCGCGACCGGCCAGACCCTGCCGGAGCGTGAGCGCGGCGCCGACATGCAGCCGGAGAACTAGACCATGGCACGAGCGAAAATGCTGCTGGTGGAGGATGATGCGGCACTGGCCGAACTCCTCATCTGGCATTTCAAGCGCGAGGATTTCGAGGTCGCCCACACGGTCGACGGCGAAGAAGCGTTGCTGATGGCGCAGGAAAATGTGCCCGACATCGTGCTGCTCGACTGGATGGTCGAAAGCCTGTCCGGCATCGAAGTATGCCGCCGTCTGCGCCGCATGAACGGCACCGCCAACATTCCGATCATCATGCTAACGGCGCGTGGTGAGGAAGAAGATCGGGTCCGGGGCCTTGAAACCGGCGCGGACGATTATGTCACCAAGCCGTTCAGCCCCCGCGAACTGGTAGCGCGCGTGGGCGCGGTGCTGCGCCGCGTGCGTCCGGCGCTGGCCGGCGAGACGCTGACCTTCTCCGACGTGGAGATGGATACGGTCGGCCACAAGGTCCGCCGCAGCGGCCAGGTGATCCCACTCGGCCCGACCGAGTTCCGCCTGCTCAAGCATTTCCTGGAGCATCCCGGCTGGGTCTTTTCACGCGAACGGCTGCTCGACAGCGTCTGGGGCCAGGACAGCGACATCGAATTGCGCACGGTGGACGTCCATATCCGCCGCCTGCGCAAGGCGATCAACGGCGATGGCCAATATCAGGATATCATCCGCACGGTGCGGTCGGCGGGTTATGCGCTGGACACCGACGGGATCGGCTGAACCATCCCCGACGATGGCTATAAAAAACGCCCCAAGTCGCCTTGGGGCGTTTTTTATGGATTTACATGCCCCTTCCGCCGGTCAGGCCGCGCGGCGCGCCTTGTTCAGTTTCTTGAGTAGCATGTCGCGTTTCAGACGCGACAGATGGTCGATGAACAACACGCCTTCCAGATGATCCATCTCATGCTGGAGGCAGGTGGCGAGCAGGCCTTCAAGCTGCTCCTCATGGATGCGACCGTCACGGTCCATCCAGCTGGCGCGGATCACCGCGGGGCGCTCCACCTCGGCATATTGGTCGGGGACCGACAGGCAGCCTTCCTGATAGACCGACAGTTCTTCCGAACCCTTCAAAATCTGCGGATTGATAAACACCATCGGCTTCTTGACCGGCTTGGCGTCCTCTTCTTCCGATTCGGGTTCCTGCAAGTCCATAACCAGCACCCGCTTGGGCACGCCGACCTGGATCGCGGCCAGGCCGATGCCCGGTGCGTCATACATCGTCTCGAACATGTCATCGATCAACCTTTGCAGGTCGTCGTCAATCGTGTCGACAGGGGTCGAAATGGTGCGCAGGCGCGGGTCGGGCGCTTCAAGGATCGGTAGGATTGCCATGGTTCGAACATAGACGGAACGGTGCGATATTTCAAGCCATCGCCACGCATCCAAAGCCGCTAACCCACCGGCCTGCGCGCCCGCAGCGCCTGGGCCAGCGTGCCTTCGTCAAGATAATCCAGCTCGCCGCCGACCGGCACGCCATGGGCGAGCTGGGTCAGACGGATGGGAAATCGCTCCAGCCGCTCGGCCAGATAATGGGCGGTGGTCTGGCCCTCCAGCGTCGCGTTCATCGCCAGCACCACCTCGTCCACGCCGCCCGGTTCCAACCGCGCGACCAGCGCGTCGATGGTCAGATCTTCCGGCCGCACTCCCTCCAGCGCGGACAGCCGGCCGCCGAGCACATGAAAGCGACCGGGGAACAGGCGCGACTTGTCGAGCGCCCACAAGTCCGCGACATCCTCCACTACGCACAGCGCACGCGCGTCGCGGCGCGGATCGGCGCAGATGCCGCAGGGGTCGACCGTGTCGACATTGCCGCAGATGTGGCAGGTGACCAGCCGCTCGTTCACCGCCTCCAGCGCGCGCAGCAGCGGCTCCATTGCGCCCTCGCGCTTTTTCAGCAGGTGCAACACCGCGCGCCGGGCCGAACGGGGGCCAAGGCCGGGCAGGCGGGACAGCGCCTGGGTCAGCGTCTCGATTTCAGGTGAAGCCATATCGTGAGATAAGGGGTTGCAACCGGGCGAGACAAGGGGTTTGAGCAGCTTCTTTGGAAATGCGTTTTAACGCGCATTTCGCGCCGGTGCGGAAACTGGAAACAGACTATGCGTATCATCTACATGGGCACACCCGATTTCGCCGTTCCGGCGCTCGACGCGCTGGCCAAGGCAGGTCATGACATCGTCGCGGTCTACAGCCAGCCGCCCCGCCCCGCCGGCCGTGGCAAGGCGTTGCGCCCCTCCCCTGTCCACGCCCGCGCCGAAGAGATGGGGATAGAGGTCCGAACGCCGATATCGCTGAAGGACAGCGATGTGCAGGCCGCCTTCGCCGCGCTCGACGCCGATGTCGCGGTGGTCGCGGCCTATGGTCTGATCCTGCCACGCGCCGTGCTAGATGCGCCGCGCCATGGCTGCATGAATATCCACGCCTCCCTGCTGCCCCGCTGGCGCGGTGCCGCGCCAATCCAGCGGGCGATCCTGTCCGGCGACAATCTGAGCGGCATCACGATCATGGACATGGAAGCAGGCCTCGACACCGGGCCGATGCGCGCCAAGCATGTCACCCCGATCGAGGACAAGACCGCGGGCGCACTGACCGCCGAACTGGCGCAGGCGGGCGCGGCGCTGATGGTCGAGGTGCTGGACGATATCACGCAGCATCCCCCCATGGCTCAGCCGGAAGACGGCGTCACCTATGCGTCGAAGATCGACAAGGCGGAGGCGCGGATCGATTTCAGCCACTCCGCGCATCAGGTCGAACGGCAGGTGCGCGCCTTCAATCCCTTCCCCGGCGCCTTCTTCGAATATCTCGGCGAACGCTTCCGCATCCTGGCCGCCCATGTCGAACATCATGCAGGGCCAGCGGGCGAACTGCTGGACGACAGCCTGCTGATCGGCTGCGGCCATGATGCGATTCGCCCGACGCTGATCCAGCGCGCGGGCAAGGCGGCGATGTCGCCGGGCGAATTGCTGCGCGGTTATGAAATGCCAGCCGGGAGCCGGGTGCATGAATAGGCGGAACGCAGCCCGGACATGACCCGTTTCGCCTTCACCGTCGAATTTGATGGCCGCCCCTTCATGGGCTGGCAACGTCAGGCGCATGGCCCCAGCGTGCAGCAGACGATCGAGGATGCGATCTTCGCCGTGACCGGCGAGCGCGCCGTGATCCATGCCGCCGGGCGCACCGATGCTGGCGTCCACGGCCTGGCCATGCGCGCCCATGGCGATATCGACAAGACCATTGCGCCCTTTCGACTGATGGGGGCGATCAACGCCCGGATGCGCCCTGCCCCCGTCTCCATCCTGGCGTGCGAGCCGGTGGACGATGACTGGCACGCGCGTTTTTCCTGTATCGGGCGATCCTATATCTATCGCATCGCCAACCGCCGTGCGCCGCTGACGTTCGAGCGGGGTCTGACATGGCGGGTGATCCAGCCGCTTGATGTACCCGCGATGCAGGACGCGGCGCAGCTATTGGTCGGGCGACACGACTTCACCACTTTCCGGTCGGCCCATTGCCAGGCGCAAAGCCCGGTCAAGTCGCTCGACCGACTGGATGTGACACGCGACGGCGATCGCATCGCGATCCATGCGGCGGCCCGCTCCTTCCTGCATCATCAGGTGCGATCGATGGTCGGGTGCCTGGCGATGGTCGGCATGGGGCGATGGCGTGCGGACGATCTGCGCGCGGCACTGGAGGCGAAGGATCGCGCGGCACTGGGCCTCAACGCGCCGCCGGACGGACTGTATTTCGTGCAGGCGGCCTATCCTGACGCGCCTTTCAGATGAAGGCGGCGGCGCAGACCTGATTCTTGCCGGCCCGCTTGGCGGCGCGCATGGCATCGTCGGCGCAGGCGATCAGCCGGTCGAGATCGGCAAGATCGGGCGCGTCTGCGGTGACTAGGCCGAAGCTGCCGCTGATGCCCATGCCATAGGCCGCGAGCGCCAGCCGCGCATCCTCGCCAAAGGCCTGGATCGCCTGTGCGTCCCGATCCGCCAGCAGGACCAGAAATTCGTCTCCCCCAATCCGTGCAACGACATCGCCCGCATCGGCCTGCGCTTTCAGCAGTTGCGCGATATCGACCAGGCAGGCGTCGCCGGCGGCATGGCCCTGCTCGTCGTTCAACTGTTTGAAGCCATCGAGATCGAGGAACAGCAGGCTGATGCAGTGCCGGGCATGGGCCGCATGAGCCAGCACGTCTTTCGCGCGGCACGCGAAACCACGGCGGTTGAGCAGCCCGGTCAGCGGATCATGCACTGCCTCAAAACTGGCCTGGCGCAGGTCCGACATATCCTCGATCACCGCCACGTACAGTTCGGGCCGGTCAGCATCGTCGCGTACCATCGCGACGGTCAGGTTGATCCAGATGATCGTTCCGTCGGCACGGATATAGCGTTTTTCCATCGCGTAACGCGGCAATTCGCCCGCATTCAGCCGCGCCAGCAGCGCCTCGTCCGCGTTCAGATCGTCCGGATGGGTAATCTGTTGGAAGCCGGTGCGGATCAGCGTTTCCGCGTCATAGCCGCTAATTTCGCAGAAGCGCGGATTGACCAGCATAAAGCGACCGTCGAGTCCCACATGGGCGATACCGACAGGGGCATGGAGAAAGGTCGCCTCGAACCGGCGCTGCGCCAGCGCGAGGGCAGAGGCCGCCGTATCGTCCACCGCAACGACCTGAGCCGGTGCGGGAAAAGGTTTGCGTAAAAATGTTCCGGTGAACTGCCGGTGCGACTGCCTGCTCATCCTTTGCTCTTGCACGGCAAATGGTAAACAGGCGATTACGCCGCCGCGCGGTCGTATAATTGTCAGAGGCGGGTGCGAAACGGCGTGAAGTCGGTGCCACTGTCATAGACGTCCAGCCCTTCGCGGCGCTTGAGGCCATTGACCACCATATAGGTGACCGGCGTCAACGCCGCTTCCCAGCCAACCTTCATCGCCCAATTGGTGACCATCACCGTCAGCACCTGCGCATTGCTCCAATCGCCCCAGAAGGCGAGCGGATAGAAGATCAGGCTGTCCACCCCCTGGCCGATGACGGTAGAGCCGATGGTGCGCATCCACAAATGCCGCCCCTGCGTCCGTATTTTCATGCGAGCGAGAACGAAGCTGTTGGCCAGTTCGCCCGCCCAGAAGGCGACGAGCGACGCGAAGACGATGCGCCACGTGCTGCCAAACACCGCCTCATAGGCTTTCTGGTCTGGCCAGCCGTCCGCGGGCGGCAGCGCAACGACCACCCAGCTCATCAACGCCATGAACAGCATCGCGCCAAACCCCGCCCAGACGCAGCGGCGGGCGCGGGCATAGCCATAGACTTCGGTCAGCACGTCGCCGATGACATAGCCCAGGGGGAAAAAGAGAATGCCAGCACCGAAGGTGAACCCGCCGAGCGTCGACAGCTTGGCCGCGCCGATCAGGTTGGACAGCAGCAGGATCGCGACGAAAGCCGCCATGAAGAAGTCATAATAGCGCAGCGGCCGCCCACCCAGCGCCCCTGCATCGACCTTGTGAACTGCCCCGTCGCTCATGCGTACCTGCATATCGCGTGGTCAGGTGATTGCAAGCTGGCGTGACGCCCGCTATCGCGACACGCGCACGGCCCCGTAGCTCAGTTGGATAGAGCATTCGCCTTCTAAGCGAATGGTCGCTGGTTCGAATCCAGCCGGGGTCACCAGTTTTTTAGCCGTAGATCAGCATGAAGAACAGGCCGACGACCGTCAGCAGCAAATAGAACCACAAAAAGCCGAAATCTGGCGAGTCGGTATTGCGAATGGGTCAATCGCGCCTGTAGGATTTGGTCGCACGAAGCAGCAGATCGTCGGTCACGGACATCGTGAAGATAGGATCGGCATCGGTCGGCACCTGCGCAATCGCATCGACAAAGGCGGCCCGGTTTGCGGGATCGTCATAGACCATTTTTTGGTCGAACGCCTTGCGCCATGTCACCTCATCCGGCCATTCGGCATAGCCCACGAAGCGACCGTCGGCATCGCGATGCAGTCGTGAACCATAGCTGCCATAAATTTCCCGTATCAGATCGGTGCCACGCCGCCAGGCTGCGCGGAATTGATCCTCCTTGCCCGGATGGACCCGCCACCAATAGACCGCGACGAACATCGGCATCCTCCCTTGTCCAGGGACAATGAGCGGGGCCGGCCGCTGGTTCCAGCGGCATCTTGTTTGAAGGCCGCACCGGCTCGCGGCCCCACCCGACCTTCCACGATAAACTGTGGAAAGTCGGGTGGGGCCGCTGGCCGGTGCCGTCACATCACAGAATCGTCTGGCCGGTCTTCGCCCAGTCGGCGGCGAAGCCTTCCAGCCCCTTGTCGGTCAGCACATGCTTGGACAACATCTTGATGACCGACGGCGGCGCGGTCATGACGTCGGCACCGATACGGGCCGCTTCCAGCACATGGATGGGGTGCCGGACCGACGCGACCAGGATTTCGGTGTCGAAGCCGTAATTGTCGTAGATCAGGCGGATGTCGGCGATCAGCGCCATGCCGTCAAACCCGTTATCATCGTGCCGGCCGACGAAGGGCGAGATGAAGCTGGCGCCGGCCTTCGCCGCCAGCAGCGCCTGATTGGCCGAGAAGCAGAGCGTGACATTGACCATCGCGCCGTCGTCCGTCAGCGCCTTGCAGGTCTTGAGGCCGTCGATCGTCAGAGGCACCTTGATGCACACATTGTCGGCGATCTTCCGCAGCACGGCGGCTTCCTGCATCATCGTCTCATGGTCGAGCGCAACGACTTCGGCGGACACCGGGCCATCCACGATGCCGCAGATTTCCTCGACCACTTCCAGAAACTTGCGGCCCGACTTGTGAATCAGCGACGGGTTGGTGGTGACGCCGTCCAGTAGGCCGGTGGCGGCCAGTTCGCGAATGTCGGCGGTGTCGGCGGTGTCGACGAAGAATTTCATGGGGGACTCCGGGGATAGGGCGAATCGCGCTCCTTTAACCGCTGGCGGCCGGATTCGCCATGGCGACGGCATGAATTGCATCGCCTGACGCGCGCGATTAAGGCCGACGCACCTTTCCAAAGGACCAAATATGAAGCGCCACGCCCGTCTGCTGACGATTCCGATGGCCCTGTGGGGCGCATCGCCGGCACGGGCCGCGACGGAAGAAACACAGGCCTGGACCACGGAGCAGGCGATCCTGCATGCCGGCGACACAAACATCGTCACTATCGATTCAAGCCAGCGTATCCGGTCCGACGGCCAGAGCGGCGGCGAGCAGTTTCTCGCCCGCCTCACCATCGATCACAGGATCACCCCGGCGCTGCAACTGGGCGGCGGCATTGCCTATCTGCGCAGCGAAGTGGACCAGGAAATGCGCCTGTTTCAGCAAGCCACGCTGACCAGCGGCATCTGGATCAGTCGCACCCGGATCGAGCAGCGTTTCTTCAGCACGGCGAACGATGCCAGTTGGCGGTTGCGCCAGCGGGTGCAGGCGGCGGTGCCGATCGACCGGGCGAAGCGATGGACCGTGATCGCGGCGACCGAAATCTTCTTCCACCTCAACCGCGCGCGGCCGAGCGACCGGACAGGCCTCGCGACGATGCGCAACCAGATCGGCCTGCGCCACCCGATCGCCAGCGCGGTGGACGCCCAATTTCTCTATATGCGCCAGCAGAATTTTCGCGACGGACGGCCCGATACAGTCGCCCATATTCCCTGGCTGACGCTGAGCTGGCGGCTCTGACGATTTGCCTGGCGCGCCCGGCGCGCTAAAGGACGGTCCATGTCTTCGCGCGCCCGTGTCCTCATTCTCAATGCCGCCCTTGGGCCGCTCGACTATCGCGTGCCCCATGGCATGACCGTCAGGCCCGGCAGCATCGTCGTCGCGCCGCTGGGGCCGCGCCAATTGATCGGCGTGGTGTGGGAGGAGGATAGTTTCCCCGATGTCGAGACGGTCGGCGACAATCGCCTGCGTAACCTGCTGGAGGTGGTGGACGCGCCGCGCTTACCCGAAACGCTGCGCCGGCTGATCGAGTGGACGGCGGATTATTATCTTAGCCCCCCTGCCGCCGTGCTGCGCATGGCCTTGTCATCCATGGCCGCGCTGGAGGGGACGCGCACGGTCATCGAATATCGGGCGACCGGGGCGGTGCCCGAACGGATGACCGAGCAGCGCACGCAGGCATTGGAACGGATCGGCGATCGGCAGGGTCTGATCCGCGAGCTGGCGATGATCGGCGGGGTCAGCGACGCAGTGATCCGCGGCCTCATCAAGCAGGATATTTTCGAGCCGGTGGAGGTGAGCGTCGACACCCCCTTCCCCATGCCCGATCCCGGCCATGCGCAACCCCTCCTGTCGGAAGCGCAGACCAGTGCCGCGACCATCATGGCAGATGCGGTTCGGGCACATGACTTCGCGCCGTTCCTGCTGGATGGCGTCACCGGGTCCGGCAAGACGGAGGTCTATTTCGAGGCGATCGCGGCGGCGATCCGCGCGGACCGGCAGGTGCTGGTGCTGCTGCCCGAAATCGCGCTGACCGAACCTTTTCTGGAACGGTTCGAGAAGCGGTTCGGCACTATACCGGTCAACTGGCATAGCGGCCTGCGCCAGAGCGAGCGGCGGCGCGCCTGGCGCGCGATCGCGACGGGTCAGGCGCAAGTCGTGGTAGGCGCGCGTTCGGCACTGTTCCTGCCCTATCCGAACCTCGGCCTCATCGTCGTGGATGAAGCGCATGAGGCGAGCTTCAAGCAGGAGGATGGCGTCCATTATCATGCCCGCGACGTGGCGGTTATGCGTGGCCTCATAGAGAAATTCCCGGTCATCCTGGCGTCCGCCACCCCCGCGATCGAAACGCGGCATCAGGTGGAACTGGGCCGTTATGCCGAAATCAAGCTGCCGTCGCGCTATGGCGGGGCAGAGATGCCGAGCATCGAAGGCATCAACTTGCTGACCGATCCGCCCGAACGCGGCCGCTGGATCGCGCCGCCTTTGGTCAAGGCGATCGACGAGGTGATGGCGAAGGGCGAGCAGAGCCTGCTGTTCCTCAACCGGCGTGGCTATGCGCCGCTGACGCTGTGCCGCCATTGCGGCTATCGCTTCCAATGCCCCAATTGTACGGCCTGGATGGTCGAACATCGGCTGACCCATCGGCTCGCCTGCCATCATTGCGGCCATGTGATCCCTGCCCCGCGCCGTTGCCCGGATTGCAAGGAGGAGGACAGCCTGGTCGCCTGCGGTCCGGGCGTCGAGCGCATCGCCGACGAGGTGAAGGCGCTCTGGCCGCAGGCGCGTACCGCGATCGCTACGTCCGACACTTTGTCCTCCCCCGCCCGCGCCGCCGATTTCGTCAAGTCGGTGGAGGCGGGCGACATCGACATCATCGTCGGCACGCAATTGATAACCAAAGGCTATCATTTCCCCAACCTGACCCTGGTCGGCGTGATCGACGCGGACCTGGGGCTGGAAGGCGGCGACCTGCGTGCCGCGGAGCGCACCTTTCAGCAGATCGTGCAGGTCGCAGGCCGCGCCGGGCGTGGAGCCAAGCCGGGGAAGGTGTTCATCCAGACGCGGATGCCGACCAGCGAAGTTATCGAATCGCTGATCGAGGGCGATACCGAGCGCTTCTATGCGGTCGAGACGGAGAACAGGCGGCGCGCCAACGCCCCGCCCTTCGGCCGCTTCGCCGCGATCATCATATCCAGCGAGAATGCGGACGAGGCGGCGCAGACCGCGCGGCTGATCGGCAAGTCGGCCCCGGTGATCGAGGGGATGCGCGTCTATGGCCCTGCGCCTGCGCCGCTGTCCGTCCTGCGCGGGCGGCATCGCCATCGGCTGCTGATCCATGCGACGCGATCGGTGGATATCCAGGCGGCGATCCGCGAATGGCTGGGCAATCTGGCCTGGAAATCGGGAACGCGCGTCGCGGTGGACGTCGATCCCTACAGCTTCATGTGATGGAGACGCCGTGCCGTAATCTATGTGCCCTCGACCGGGAGCGGAAAAGCTGCACCGGATGCGGCCGGACGATCGAGGAGATCGTCCATTGGCGCAGCATGACAGAAGCGGCACGCGCCGCCGTCATGAAGCGGGTGCGGGATTTCCAGCCGGCCCAACTCCGGGCTTAGCAGCGGCCTTCTTCTCACCTCGCGCATCATATTGCGCCTTCATCTTCAGCGCCGCGTCGCGCATGCCCGACCCATGGGGTGAAAAGGCGATCGGATCGAGAAGGATCGATGCGGCCTGATATTCGCCGCGAAACGCCATCGCCTGCGCCATGTTGAAACGATAATTGGGATTTTGCGGCAACAGGGTGAACGCCTTGTAGAGGCCGTCATAGCCCAGGTCCGGCATCTTGCCCCCGCGCATCGCGTGATAGCGATAGAAAAGCGCCAGCGGCACTGGATCTTCGGTATCGGCCCGATTGGCGCGCACGATGGATGTGAGCGCGGCCTTCCAGTCGCCTTCCGCATCGCTATCCTGCGCACGTTCCAGCAGCACATTTGCCCGCACCGCATAGGCGCGCGCCGATTGGGGATCGAGCGCGATGGCCCGGTCGGCGGCGGCCAGCGCATCCTCCTTTTGTTCGACCGCCCATTCTGCTTCGGCGAGCAGGGCCTGCGCATAGGCGCTGCCGGGATATTGCGCCGCCTCGGTGCGGATCATGGTGGCAATTCCAGGCAGTTCTTCCGCGGGTGGGCGGTGGATAAGCCGTAATTCATCCTCCATCAGCGCGCCCTGAGCTGGATCGACCGGGCTGATGGCGATCTCACCGATCACCATTTCCTTGGGGGTCAGCACCGAAATATTGAGCCGATGGCGCATATAGGCCTTCAGATCCTTCTCCAGAGCGTCCAGTCCGCCATCGAAATAGCGGTCCGGCTGGATGTCTGGCACCCCGCCAGCCAGATCCCTCAAATATCGCGTCATTTCTGCGGTTCGCGCATTTTTCTGCTGAAAATAATAATGGGTCAGCAACCATGCCGTGCCATAATAGCGATCGCCATCGCGCAGGCTCAGTCCTTCGGTGTCGCGGGCGAATAGTTGCTTGAGCGGATAGGGTTGGCCCAGCACCAGCCCCGGCACCCGCGCCATGGGGATATGGGCGAACTGGATCGAGCCATCCTTCGGGAACTTCACGACCGAAAAAAACTCCGCGAACCCCTCGACATACCATGTCGGATAGGCGGCCGGAAAATGGTGCAGCATGAAATGATGGGTATATTCGTGGAAGAGCACTTCTTCCGCGCCCATGTCGAACTTGCTGTCCTTCCCTCCGCGCGACAGGAACGCATAGGCCGTGCGTTCCGATGTCGTATAATAGCCCGCAATATTGGGATTGCGCGCCAGCTCCTTCACCTTGGCCTCGCTGGACAGCAGATAGACCTTGACCGGGCTGCCTGCTTCCGGGCTGGCTACGCCGGTCAATCGCCGCAGCAGGAAGTCGAACTTCTCCAGGCGTTCGGCAAAGCCTCGTAGCTTCTCGTCATTGCCTTCGCTATATACGGTAAAATGCCGCGATTGGGCTTGGAACCACGCCGCCTGCGCCGTTCCCATCCCGCACAGCGCCAGCACCAACCCGGCCAGCGCCTTCACCCAGAATCGCATCATCCGCCCATGTCTCCCAAAGACCATGGCCAAGTTGGGGGAGCGCAGCGGAAATGAAAAGATGCATTTAATCCATTACTTGCGCTTTTCGTGCGCCAGAAGCGCCTGCTTCTTTTCGACGCCCCAAGCATAGCCCCCGAGACTACCGTCCCCTCGCACGACGCGGTGGCAGGGGATGAGGACGGCCAGATTGTTGCCGCCGCACGCCGTCCCCGCCGCCCGGACCGCGCCGGGGCGTCCGATCGCCGCGGCGATCTCGCCATAGCTGCGCGTCTCGCCCGGCGGGATGGCGCGCAACGCCGCCCAGACCGCCTGCTGAAACGCCGTGCCGCGCACATCGATCGGCAGGTCGGCGCCCGCCGCAGGATCATCGACCAGCGCCGCCACCCGCTGCGCCATCGCGTCGAGCGCCTCGTCCGCGGGAAGCAGCGAGGCGTGCGGGAAGCGGGCGCGCAGTTCCGCCTCCTCTTCGCCGAAACTGATCCGGCACAGCCCTTTCTCCGTCGCCGCCACCAGCATCGGACCCAGGCTGCTATCCACCACGCGCCAGCGAATCGCCGCGCCGCGTCCGCCATCCTTCCAGGCGCTGGGCGTCATGCCCAGATGCTGCTGCGCATCGGCATAGGCGCGGCTGGGCGCGCTATAGCCGGCCTCGTAGATGGCGGCGGTCACGCTGCCCGGCTGCGCCAGCGCTGCCTTCAGCCGCCCGGCCCGCACGCCGCGCGCATAGGCGGCGGGGGTCAGCCCCGTCTCGCGCTTGAACAGGCGGTGAAAATGATGCGGCGCATAGCCGGCATGGGCGGCGATCGCCTCCAGCCGGGGGGCTTCCTCGGCCGCTTCGATAAAGGCGATCGCCGCCGCCACCGCCCGCCGATCGCGCCCGACCGCGTCTGGATGGCAGCGCAGGCAGGCGCGATAGCCCGCCGCCTGCGCCGCCGCCGGATCGAGCAGGAAGGCTATATTTTCACGCTTCGGGTGCCGCGCGGCGCAACTGGGCTTGCAATAGATGCCGGTCGTCGCGACGCAGCCGACGAAGCGCCCATCCATCGCCCGGTCGCGCGCCAGGAAAGCGTCCCAGCAGGCGTCATCGTCCGGCATGGCGTCGGCATAGGGGGTCGGGGCGGCTTTAAGGCGAGTCATCTGGTTCATGCATATGGGATAGCCCTGCGCGCTTGACCATGCTTCCCGCGCCTTGCTGTCAAAACGCTGCGCGCATTTCCCGATTGCGCCGCGCCCGCCTTCCAATATGTATGCGCGCATCTATGGTCGCCCTGCTCCGCCGCTTCACCCCTGCCTTCGCCTGCGCGCTCGCGCTGCTTGCGCCAGCCTTGCTCCATGCCGAACAGCAGGACATCGCCGCCGCCGCGCGCGGGGTGGTGCGGGTTGCGCTGGTCGCGACCGACGGATCGGACGCCTATTTCGTCGGCCATGGCAGCGGCTTTGCCGTCGCCCCGGACAAAGTGCTGACCAACGCCCATGTCGTCGAACTGGCGCGCGAGGAGAAAAATCTCGTCATCGGCGTGATCCCGTCCGAAGGGCGCAAGACCTATGGCGGGCGAATCATTGCCTATTCGCCGGGCAACGACCTGGCCCTGATCCAGTTGGAAGAAGGCCGCCTGCCGGTATCGACCTTCTATGCCGGCGCGGTGAGCGACGGGCAGCATGTCACCGCGATCGGCTATCCCGGCACGGTCGACCGGGCGCAGGGCCTGGGCCTCAAGCAGATGGTCGAGCCGCTCGCGACGGTGAAGACCAGCGGCAATATCTCGTCCGGCCGCGCCAGCCAGAGTTTCGACACGCTGCTCCACACCGCCCCGCTCGCGGCCGGCAATAGCGGCGGCCCGCTGACCGACGATTGCGGCCGGGTGCTGGGCGTCAACAGCTTCGGGTCCGTATCGGACGGCAACGACGCGGAGTTCGGATTCGCCGTATCCTGGCGGGAGGTCGCGTCCTTTCTGCGCCAGGCCGGCGTCTCCTCGCTCCACACCATCGTCCCCTGCCGCTCCATGGCGGAAGCCGACGCGGCGGAATCCAGCATCACCCAGCGCGAATCGCAGGCGACCGAGCAGAAGAGCCGGGCCAGCGCCGATGCGCGCGAAGACGCCATGACCCGCGCCCGCGACGCGGCGGAACGCGACGTCATCACCGCGCGCGAAAATGCGATGGCGGGTGCCGCCGTGCTGCTGGCGCTCGCCGTGCTGGGCATGGGCGCTGGCGGGCTGTTTTACACCCAAGGCAAGGAAAAACAGTCGACCTGGTTCCTGGCGGGTGGCGGCGTGCTGCTGTTCGCGGCGCTGGGCCTCTTCTTCCTCAAGCCCAGTTTTTCCAGCATCGACGAAAAAGTGAAACTGCCCGCGGACACGTCGATCGTCGGCAACACCGCCTTCGCCTGGGCTGGTGAGAATATCTGCAAGATCGACCTGGCGCGCAGCAGGCTGACCATATCGCAGCCCAACGACGTCGGCCTCAACTGGGCCGAAGGCGGCTGCGTCAATGGCGACACACAATATGTCGCGTCGGGCACGCTATGGCAGCGGGCAAGCGTACCCGACGAGGCCAATTATGTGTCCACCAGCCAGTTCGACCCGGCGACCGGGACGCTGCGGGTGCAGCGCTGGCTGCCCGATCTCGATACGATGGACAAGGCGCGCGCGCTTTTGAAGGACGAGACGGGCAAGGGGCCGATCAAGGGCTGCGGTGCCGACTCCGACAGGCTCGCCCGGATCGCCACGCTCCAGAGCGACCTGACAGCGTTGCTTCCGGCCCAGCCCAATGAACGGATTGTGTATCATTGCCAAAAAGGACGGCTTGCCCCGGCCGATCCTGCTGAATAACCGATTCGTCGCGGCTGAAATACTCAGGCAAATAGCTGCGATTTCGCACTATCGATGGAATCGCGTCACATGACTTGCATAGTCATAATCCCGCTGCTAACCGGCCGGGCAACAGGGGCACGGGACGGGATCAGACCGCGCCCTCTTTTTGCATGACCCGCAATTACGGAGGACGGCAAGCGCGTGGAGATTAACAGCGGCATTCAGGCTAGCCTCAGCGGCCGCTACGCGGTGGCGCTGTTTGATCTGGCCCGCGACGCGAACGCACTCGACACGGTGGCAGGCAGCCTGGCCGGATTGAAGGCGGCTGTCGCCCAATCCCCCGATTTCAAGGGCCTGATCAACAGCCCCGTGCTCAGCCGGGATGTAAGCGGCAAGACGATCGCCGCCGTCGCATCCTCCATGGGGACCGACCCGCTGACGACGAAATTTCTCGGCGTCCTTGCCGAAAACCGTCGCCTCGCTCAGTTGCCCGCGGTCATCCGCGCCTATGAAACGCTGCTGTCGAATCACAAGGGCGAGGTCCGCGCCGAAGTGACGAGCGCCCACCCCCTCACCAAGACCCAGATCGGCGCCCTGACCAAGAGCCTGAAGGCGCGCGTCGGCCGCGACGTCATGCTCGATGCGAAGGTCGACCCAGCGATCCTGGGCGGGCTGGTCGTCAAGATCGGCAGCCAGATGATCGACAGCTCCATTCGTACCCGTTTGAATAGTCTCGCTAAGGCGATGAAAGGCTGAACATGGATATCAACGCCGCAGAAATTTCGAAGGTCATCA
>JAZJZH010000005.1:0-73674 GCA_040389985.1 Pseudomonadota bacterium | reverse complement strand
TACATCCCGACCAACGTGATTTCGATCACCGACGGCCAGATCTTCCTGGAAACCAACCTCTTCTACCAGGGTATCCGCCCGGCCATCAACGTCGGCCTCTCGGTGTCGCGCGTCGGTTCCGCCGCGCAGACCAAGGCCATGAAGAAGGTGTCCGGCTCGATCAAGCTGGAGCTGGCCCAGTATCGCGAAATGGCCGCCTTCGCCCAGTTCGGGTCTGATCTCGACGCTTCGACCCAGAAGCTGCTGAACCGTGGTGCGCGCCTGACCGAGCTGCTCAAGCAAGGCCAGTTTTCGCCGCTGCCGTTCGAAGAGCAGACCGCGTCGATCTTCGCAGGCACCAACGGCTATCTGGACACCGTCCCGGTCAAGGACGTGACCCGTTATGAAGAGCTGATGCTCGCCTATCTGCGTCACGAGCATGCCGATGTGCTGACCCTGATTCGCGATACCAAGGATCTGGGCGACGACGCCAAGGGCAAGCTGAAAGCCGCGCTCGACAGCTTCGGCAAGACGTTTGCATAAGATAAATTTCGTCATCCCAGCGAAAACTGGGATGACGAACTGAAGGGTTCGTCATGGCTAGCCTCAAAGAATTGAAGATCCGCATCGGGTCGGTGAAATCGACCCAGAAGATCACCAAGGCGAAGCAGATGGTCGCCGCCGCGAAACTGCGCAAGGCGCAGGCCGCGGCTGAGGCCGCACGCCCCTACAGCAGCCGTCTGGAAGCGGTCGTCGCAAGCCTGGCATCGAAAATTGCGGGCGGCACCGGCGAAGGTGCCTCCCCGCTGCTGGCCGGCACCGGCAAGGACGAGGTTCATCTGCTGGTCGTCGCAAACTCCGATCGCGGCCTGGCCGGTGCGTTCAACGCCAATATCGTCAAGGCCGCGCTGGCCAAGGCGCGCGCGCTGGAGCTGGACGGCAAGAAGGTGCAATTCTACCTGATCGGTCGCAAGGGTCGCCCGGTCATCAACCGCGCCTATCCGGGCAAGATCGTCGCGCAATATGACACCACGGGCGCCAAGCAGCCCGGCTATGATCAGGCGCAGGCAATCGGGCAGGAACTCAGCAAGATGTTCCTCGACGGCAAGTTCGACGTCGCCCACCTCTTCTATTCGCGCTTCAAGTCCGCGCTGGCGCAGATCCCGACCGAGCAGCAGATCATCCCGGTCAAGATCCCGGCCGATGCCGACCGCAACGCCATCCCCGCCACGGTGGAATATGAGCCGAGCGAGGAAGCCATTCTGGACGATCTGTTGCCGCGCAACATCTCGATACAGCTGTTCAAGGCGCTGCTGGAAAACAATGCATCCGAACAGGGCGCATCGATGACCGCGATGGACAATGCCACGCGCAACGCGGGCGACCTCATCAGCAAGCTGACGATCCAGTATAACCGTAGCCGCCAGGCCGCAATCACCACCGAACTCGTTGAAATCATCTCGGGCGCCGAAGCCCTCTAAGTGCAGGCAAGGACAGAAGTCATGGCAACCACCAACAATGTAGGCCGCATTTCGCAGGTCATCGGCGCTGTCGTCGACGTGACCTTCCCCGATGCGCTCCCGTCGATCCTGTCGGCGCTGGAAACCAGCAACAACGGCCAGCGCCTGGTGCTGGAAGTCGCCCAGCATCTGGGTGAGAACACCGTCCGCACGATCGCGATGGACTCGACCGAGGGTCTGACCCGCGGCCAGGAAGTGACCGACACCGGCGCGCAGATCAGCGTCCCCGTCGGCCCCGCCACGCTCGGCCGCATCCTCAACGTCATCGGCGAGCCGATCGACGAGCGCGGCCCGGTGCAGACCGACATGCGCTCGCCCATCCACGCGCTGGCACCGCTGTTCGTCGACCAGTCGACCGAAAGCTCCATCCTGGTCACCGGTATCAAGGTCATCGATCTGCTCGCCCCTTATGCGAAGGGCGGCAAGATCGGCCTGTTCGGCGGCGCGGGCGTCGGCAAGACGGTTCTGATTCAGGAACTGATCAACAACATCGCCAAGGGCCATGGCGGCACCTCGGTCTTTGCAGGCGTCGGTGAACGTACCCGCGAGGGTAACGATCTCTATCACGAGTTCCTCGACGCAGGCGTCATCGCCAAGGACGCCGACGGCAACGCCATCAGCGAAGGCTCCAAGGTCGCGCTGGTCTATGGTCAGATGAACGAGCCGCCGGGCGCGCGTGCCCGCGTCGCCCTGTCGGGCCTGACCATCGCCGAATATTTCCGCGACGTCGAAAATCAGGACGTGCTGTTCTTCGTGGACAACATCTTCCGCTTTACCCAGGCGGGCGCGGAAGTGTCCGCTCTGCTCGGCCGTATTCCGTCGGCCGTGGGTTACCAGCCGACCCTGTCGACCGACATGGGCCAGTTGCAGGAGCGCATCACCTCCACCAACAAGGGGTCGATCACCTCGGTTCAGGCCGTCTATGTTCCCGCGGACGATCTGACCGATCCGGCGCCGGCGACCTCGTTCGCGCATCTCGATGCGACGACCGTTCTCAACCGCGCCATTTCGGAACTGGGCATCTACCCGGCGGTCGATCCGCTCGACTCCACCAGCCGCGTGCTGGAGCCGCGCACCGTGGGCCAGGAACATTATGACACCGCCCGCGCAGTCCAGTCGATCCTGCAAAAGTATAAGTCTTTGCAGGACATCATCGCGATCCTGGGCATGGACGAGCTGTCGGAAGAGGACAAGCTGACCGTCGCCCGCGCGCGCAAGATCCAGAAGTTCCTGTCGCAGCCCTTCCACGTCGCCGAAGTCTTCACTGGCATCAGCGGCAAGTTCGTCCAGATCGAAGACACGGTGAAGTCGTTCAAGGCCGTGGTCGATGGCGAATATGACCATCTGCCGGAGAACGCCTTCTACATGGTCGGCGGCATCGACGAAGCGGTCGAAAAGGCCAAGAAGCTGGCGGCCGAAGCGGCGTAAGCTGAACCAAATGGCCCCTCCCTTCCAAGGGAGGGGTTGGGGTGGGTCGCGAGCGAAGCGAGCCTCCCTCCTCATTCAGGGCGCCTCGCCGTCGATCAGGGGCTGGAACTTGGATAGTGGCACTGCATTTCGAACTCGTAACCCCGGAAAAGCTCGTCCGTTCGGTTGACGTCTGGCAGGTCGTGGTGCCCGGCACCGACGGTGATTTCGGCGTGCTGGAGGGGCATGCGCCCTTCATGTCGACGGTCCGCGACGGCAGCATCCAGATTTTCGCATCGGCTGGTGCCGCGCCGGAAATCATCCCGGTCGAAGGCGGCTTTGCCGAAGTGAATGAAAAGGGCCTGACGGTCCTGGCCGAAAAGGCCGGCTGACCGCGGCAGCCATCGCTGAACATGCAATCGACCGGCCGCAAGTGGTATGGTCGTCATCAGGGGCGCCTTTTGCGCCCCTTTTGCGTAGCACGACAGGCTCACGCCAAGTCGAAATGCGCCGCCCCCGCCTCGACTCGGTCGGCGGCGTCGGGCCAGTCCGCGCGCCGGCGCAGAAATGGGCTAAGGAACAGAAGCGGCAGTTTGACGAACAGCAATTCGGAATGGATGAAGCCGTCGATCGCCCGTTCCCACCGCGTCGATCCGCCCCGGCGATGATGCAGCAGCCAGCCGTCATAAGGTGCCCAATGGCTCGGCTCGTTTTTGTGGACGATCGCCAGGATTTTCATCAGCACCTTGTCGTTGCGCACCAGCGGATGGGTGAGCAATATCTCGACCTGCTTGAAACCGCGTTTTTCCGTCAGCGAGATTACACGGCACAGTTTTTCGAACTGATCGTCGCTATCGATGATCTTTTGCGTATCGAGCTGGTCGATCCCGGTTCGGAACATGATCTCCACGAAGCGATCGATATGCCCGCAGGCGCGATCGACGAACAGGGGCATGGTGCCGCGCAATTCGAACCAGCGCCGGAACATGAGATAATGTTTGCGTTCGTCGGCGCGGTGCTTCTCTACCGCGGCAATCAGCGCAAAATCTTCCGGCGAGCGGACGCGAATGGCATCTAGCACGCGATCGATGGCCGTATAGCCGCGATGCTCGTTATAAATGTAGATCGACCCAAGTAAGTCGACATACCGTTGACGAAACCATTCTGGCACGGCGAAACTCTATGCTTGGCTATGGGAGGTGTCAATTGCAGGGCAATGAACGGACCGATGTAGGAAAAGCAACAGAAATATAATGGAAATATTTTGCCGGAAGGCCATCGCCTGCCCCCGCCCGGTCACGAAGGGTGCCAAGCCTACGACTTGACCATTTCCCGCATTGCCGCGCCGCCGCATCCTTGTCATGAAACGATGCAGATGACCACCTCTGCCCCTGCCATACCCATCTCGTCCCCGATCGCCCGTCCCCTGCCGGGCGGTTGGCTGGTCGCGGGGATGGCCGGCTGGCTGGGGGTCGGCCAGTTGCTGCTGTGGCGCTTTCTCAATGTCATGCCCTTATGGGCCTATGCGCTGGGCGCTGTCCTGTTAGCGACGCTCTGCGTCCTGATCGTACGCGCCGCACGCGGCTTTGCCGGACCACCGCCCGCAACGCTGCTGACATGCATCGCCATCGCGCTGCTCTTGCTTCTGCTGGGTGGCGAGGGGCGCTTATTCTACGCCAATCTCGACTGGCAGGTGCGGTTGGCGGCGATGCGGGACATGGTCGTCAACCCCTGGCCCTACGTCTACACCGCCCGCGGCGCGCCCGATGTGCTGCGCGCGCCGATCGGCATGTTCCTGGCCCCGGCGCTGATCGCCAAGGCGCTGGGCGGGCGGGCGGGCGACATTGCCCTCCTGGTGCAGAATACCCTGATGCTGGGCACGGTGCTGGCGCTCGGCTCCACCCTGTTCGACACGCGCCGCGCCAGGCTGGTGGCGCTGGCCGTCGTCATCGGCTTTTCGGGCCTGGACGCGCTGGGCCGTATCCTATTTCGCGGCGGCCTATCCGATCATCTCGAAAACTGGGCCTATCTCCAATATAGTTCCACCATCACGCTCGCCTTCTGGGTGCCGCAACATGCGCTGTCGGGATGGATCGGGGCGCTGGCCTATCTGCTCTGGCGCAGCGGCAAGGCACCGCTGGGCGCGGTGTTGGCGCTGCTGCCGCTCACCGCATTATGGTCGCCGCTGGGATTGATGGGAGCGATGCCGTTCGCCGCGCTTGCCGGGGTGCGATCGCTTCTGCGACGCGAATTGCGCTTGCGCGACATCGGTGTCCCGGCGCTGGCCACCCTATTCTGCATCCCCGGCCTCCTCTATCTCGGCGCGGCGAATGACGGCGTGGGCGCACGGCTGATGACGTTCGTGCCGCTGCAATGGGGCCTGTTCGAACTGCTGGAGGTGCTGGTCTATGTCGTGCCGCTCGCCCTCCTAGTGCGCCAACCGCGCTTCGGGCGCGACACGCTGGCGCTGCTCGCCCTGCTACTGCTTGCCATTCCTTTCGTCCAGATCGGCTGGTCGATCGACTTCATGATGCGCGCATCGATCAGCGCGCTCGCCATATTGGCGGTGATGGTCGCCGACGCGCTGATCCACGTACCGCGCAGCCGCCCCTGGCTAATCGTGCCGCTGCTGATCGGCACCGTCACCGGCTTTCATGAGGTGCGCCGTGCGCTCGTCCACCCCGCCGCGCCTGAAGTTCGCTGTACCGTGGTGAAGGCCTGGCAGCAGACCTTCGCCTATTTCCCGATGGGGTCGTATCTTGCCCCGCTGGACGCCATGCCGGGGCTGATACGGCCGATCAATCCCACGCGCGTCAGCGCCGACGAACCCGCCCGCTGCTGGGACGGGCATTGGTATCATCCCGACGAATTTCTACGCTGACAATATCGCGTAGAGCGACAGGCCGATCGGAAAGCGGAAACGGCCCAGCACATGGCGTTCCCACCCGAATATCGTCCGCAAGGCACCATTGACCATCGGTGAAGGCTCCGCATCCAGCCCGCCCTTGCGGCGGAGCAGACGATGCGCCGTCCGCGTGGCGACGGCGATCGGGAACAGCAGGCTGTTGAAATAGCCGACGGATTCCACTTTCAGCCCGGCCGCTTCCGCCACGCTGCGCAATCCCGACAGCGTATAGCGGCGCTTGTGATGATGCAGCACGTCATGATCGGACCAGAGCCAGGGCACCGCCGGCACGGTGAGCAGGATACGCCCCCCATCTGCCAGTCGCTCCCGCAGGGCGTCCAGCGATGCGCGATCCTCCTCCACATGTTCCAGCACGTCTAGTAGCGCGATCAGGTCATAGCGCTGCTCACCAAAGCCGATCCGGCCCGGCAACATGCCCGGTTCCACCTGCGCAACCCCGCGCGCCGTCGCCAGCGCGCGCGCCTCGCCATCATATTCCAGCGCTTCCACCCTGCCATGGCGGGCCAGCATCGCCAGATTGCCGCCGGTGCCGCACCCCGCTTCCAGGATACGCGCGTCGGCACGCGGCGCGACCTGGGTGCGGATCAACCGATCCAATATGGCGCGACGGGCGACGAACCACCAATGGCTCCCCTCCTGCGCGCTCATGCTCGCATAGGCTGATCGGTCCATAATCCCTCTTCCTCGGGCGGTTGGTGCGCAGCGTGCGCGATGGGCGCATCCACGACATAAAGCGGCCGCTTGCGGACTTCGCGCGCGACCCGTCCCAGATATTCCCCGATAATCCCCAAGCTGAGCAAGTTGAGGCCGCCCAGCATCAGCACCGCGACCATGATCGACGCATAGCCGGGCACATCGACCCCGGTGACGATCGTATGCAGCACCAGGACGGTGGCATAGGCGAAGGCCAACAGCGCAATCCCGCCGCCGATATAGGACCAGATGCGCAGCGGCATGGTGGTGGATGTCGTGATCCCGTCGATCGCCAGCGACCAGAGCTTGCCCAGCCGCCATTTGGTCGTGCCCGCTCCGCGCGCGGCACGGACATAGTCCACCGTCGCGACGCGAAAGCCGATCCACGAAAAAAGGCCTTTGTTGAAACGGGCCTGTTCGCCCAGTTGCTTGATGACATCGACCGCCTGCCGGTCCAGCAGGCGGAAATCGCCTACATTTTCGGGAATCGGATAATCGGACAATCGGTTGAGCAGCGCATAGAAGCCCTGCGCGCTCGTGCGCTTTAGCCAGCTGTCGCTTGACCGGTCGGCGCGGCGGGCGTTGACCACCTGCGCCCCGGCCAGCCAGGCGCGCACCATGTCCACGATCACGCCCGGCGGGTCCTGCAGATCGACGTCGATCGGGATGACGGCGTCACCCGCGGCATGGTCAATGCCGGCGGCGAGCGCCGCTTCCTTGCCGAAATTGCGGGATAGCGACAGGCAGCGTATGTCTGGGTTCAGGCGCGCCAGGATCGCCAATATGTCGGCGGTCCGATCCGAACTGCCATCGTCGACGAACAGATATTCGGCGCGGGCATCCGGCCCGATCAGCGCGAGCGCCGCCGTCACCGCCGGGCGCGCCGCGTCCAGGAACAGGGAGATCGCGTCCTGTTCATTATAGACGGGGATGACGATCGAAAGCGATGGCATGAGCGGCGTCCATTTGCCTGTGCGGGGCTATCCGCGGTTCCTGCCCATATCGGCTTACAATGGTTAATAAAGGCCTACGCCTGTCCATTCGTTGGGCGTCTATTAACCATTGTTCGTCAAGGCTTCTGGCCACGGCAACTAAAAGGACGTGGTGGGTGAAGTCGATATACGGCCGTCTGGCTTTCATCGCCCTTGCGGCGATCCTCATTATGCTGCCCAATCTGCTGTGGGGACCGGGCGATACCGACGATCTGCGATACAGCCTCGTTTGGACGGCGCAGTTCGGCAAGGCGATGGCGGCCGGCGACCTCTATCCTCGCTGGCTGCCGGACAGTTTTCAGGGATTGGGCAGCGCGGCCTTTTATTTCTATCCGCCCGCCAGCTATTGGCTCGCCGGAGGCATACGGGCGATCGGGCTGAATATCCCATTGGCGCTCACCGCCAGCTTCACGATCTTGCTGGCCCTGTCGGGCATGACAATGCACGCATGGCTGGCCGATCGCGGCACCCGCCCGATGATCGGCGCTTTGCTCTATATGGCGGCACCCTATCACCTGATAGACATTTATGTGCGCGGCGCGCTGGCGGAGTCGGCGGCCTTCCCATTGCTGCCATTGATCGCCTTGGGCATCGCGCGTCTGCCCAGGCGCAACGGCTTCATCCTGCTATGCCTGTCCTTCGCCGGACTATTGATCACCCATCTACCGATGGCGCTGCTGACCGGCGTCTTCCTTATCTTGCCGCTGCTTCTTAGTCGGTTGCGAACCGATCCGCGCATCCTACTGCCCGCAGCGTCGGCCGGCGCGCTGGCGTTAGGATTGGCGGCCTTCTACCTCATTCCCGCCCTGACGCTCCAGCGCCATGCGTCGATCCAGTGGCTTTGGGGCCCGTGGCACCAGCCGTCGTCCTGGTCTGCGCTGTCGCCGGACTCGCTGATCTATAATTTTCCTGCGTTTCTCGCCATTGCGCCCGCTGCCATGCTCGTCGCATCGGCAGCGCAGCCGCCTTGGCGGCTCATCACATGGGGGACCGGTCTTGCCTCGGTCGGGCTGATCCCGTTTCTTTGGGATCTGCCGCTACTGGGTCAGGTGCAATTCCCCTGGCGGCTCCTGGCCATCGTGGAATTCGCCGCCATCACAGCCTTGATGTCAGCCCGGCCGCGACCTTGGGCGGCGCGGCTTGCCGCCATTCTTGCCGTTTTCGCTTATGGAAACTGGACCAAAACGACGGTGGAAAATTTTTCCAGGCCGGTGGACTTCGCCTCGATCGCGCGCGACCTGCCCGATGCCGCCGAATATCTGCCGGCAGGCTTCGACAGCACCGTCATCCGAAAAACGGATCGGATGGTCGATCTGCGCCAATGGCAAGCCCTGCCGCGCGGCGATATCATAACGGTGGATCGGCCGGGCCTGGTCGAAGTGGGTCACGCCGCCTTTCCGATATGGCGGGTTGAACGGGACGGAGTGACGATTCCGTCCGCCGGCCCAATACTGCATTTCGAGGCGCGCTTGCCCGGCACCTACCGAATCGCGCGCGTTTTGATTTGGCAGGAAGTCGCAGGCTGCGCGATCAGCCTCCTTGCCCTTATATTGCTAATCGGACTTTCCTTACCTTTCCGACGCATTAGCCATTTGTCAAAGTTTCCAGCTTATTCACCTTGATCACCCAGATCGGGTCGGCACCCTCAAGGACTGACCGGAACGATCGCGACGAGATGGCGGAGAAATATGAGCGCCTTTGGACGGAAAAATGGACCCGCCGGTATCAAGCCCGGCTTTGGCGTTGCCCGCCCGATGCAGGGCGGCAGCCCCAAAGAGGAAGCGCCGCGCGGCGGCGACCAGTTCCCCCCGCTCGACATCGCGTCGTTGCCGGGCGAAATCCCGTTCGACCCCTTGGCAGCTCCGACCAGCCAGATGCAGCGCAATTCCGACGCGATGGCCCGCCTGTCGGACCGCGCCAATGCCGACCATGTGCCCGACGCCGGGCCGCAGGGGTTCGAAGCCAGCGTCCACAAGATCAAGGAGCAGGTACTCCCCCGCCTGCTGGAACGGGTCGACCCCGAAGCCGCCGCAACGCTGACCAAGGATGAGCTGGCGGAGGAATTCCGCCCGATCATCATGGAAGTGCTGGCGGAGTTGAAGCTGACCCTCAACCGGCGCGAGCAGTTCGCGCTGGAAAAGGTGCTGGTCGACGAGTTGCTCGGCCTTGGCCCGCTCGAAGAATTGCTGAACGACCCAGACATCACCGACATCATGGTGAACGGGCCGGACCAGACCTATATCGAAAAAAAGGGCAAGCTGATCATCGCCCCGATCAAGTTCCGCGACGAGGAGCATCTGTTCCAGATCGCGCAGCGGATCGTGAACAAGGTTGGTCGCCGCGTCGACCAGACCACGCCGCTGGCCGACGCCCGCCTGCCCGACGGTTCCCGCGTAAACGTGATCGTGCCGCCGCTCAGCCTGAAGGGCACGGCGATCTCGATCCGTAAATTCTCGGCCAAGCCGATCACCATCGACATGCTGGCCCAATGGGGCGCGATGAGCCCGAAAATGGCGACGGCGCTCAAGATCGCCGGCGCCTGCCGCTTCAACGTGGTCATTTCGGGCGGCACGGGTTCGGGCAAGACGACGATGCTCAATGCCCTGTCGAAGATGATCGATCCGGGCGAGCGCGTGCTGACGATCGAGGATGCGGCGGAACTGCGCCTGCAACAGCCGCATTGGCTGCCGCTGGAAACCCGTCCGCCAAACCTGGAAGGCAATGGTGCGATCACCATCGGCGACCTGGTCAAGAACGCCCTGCGTATGCGCCCTGACCGCATCATTCTGGGCGAAATTCGTGGCGCGGAATGTTTCGATCTACTTGCCGCCATGAACACCGGCCATGACGGCTCCATGTGTACGCTCCACGCCAACTCGCCCCGCGAATGTCTGGGCCGTATGGAAAACATGATCCTGATGGGCGACATCAAGATCCCCAAGGAAGCCATTTCCAAGCAGATCGCCGATTCGGTCGACCTCATCATCCAGGTGAAGCGCCTGCGCGACGGTTCGCGCCGCATCACCAACATTACCGAAGTCATCGGCATGGAAGGCGACGTCATCGTCACCCAGGAACTGTTCAAGTTCGAATATCATGACGAGGATGACAGCGGGAAGATCATCGGCGAATATCGCTCGATGGGCCTGCGTCCCTATACGCTCGACAAGGCGCGCATGTTCGGCTTCGACCAGCCGTTCCTGGAAGCCTGTCTCTGACATACTCGCTGTAAGATTATGTGGCTGGCGGGGATTTGTCCCCGCCGCCCCCTTGCGCCCGGCACAAGGGACCGGCACATCACCCTCTCCCTGAAAAGAGAGGATGCCCCCGATGAATCGTCTCGCCCGCACCGCCCTGCTGCTGACTGGCCTTGCCCTCCCGCTGCTGCCGCTCGCCGCGCAACATGCCGATCACGCCGCCCACCAGGCGACAGACCCGATCGCCGCCGCCATTGCGGCCCCCAGCCGCACGCCCAAAAATGTCGCCCGCGACCCATATCGCCACCCGGCCGAAACGCTCGCCTTTTTCGGTGTGACACCGAGTCAGACAGTTGTGGAATATAGCCCGAGCGGTGGCTGGTACACCGAAGTCCTGGCGCCGCTGCTGCGCGACCATGGCACTTTCTATGCGCTCCAGCCCACCGGCCGCTATCTGGACGGCTACAAGACGTTCCTCGCCGCCAATCCGGCCGTCTATGACAAGGTGAAGGTCGCCGCCTATCCCGAAGAAGCCGCCAGTATCCCCGCTGGCAGCGTCGACACGGTGCTGACCTTCCGCAACGTCCACAACATGGTCATGGCCGGGAGCGAGGCCGCGACCTTCAAGGCGTTTTTCGACATGCTCAAGCCCGGCGGCACGCTGGGCGTGGTAGATCATCGCCTGCCCGAAGATCGCGACAGCGCGCTGGAAAAGAGCAGCGGTTACCTCAAAGTATCGACCATCCGCCGCATCGCGCAGGCGGCGGGCTTCGAATATGTCGGCGCGTCCGAAGTGAACGCCAACCCCAAGGACACCGCCGACTGGCCCAAGGGCGTATGGACCCTGCCCCCCTCGCTCAGCCAGAAGGATGTCGACAAGGACAAATATCTGGCCATCGGCGAAAGCGACCGGATGACGCTGAAATTCCGCAAGCCGGCTAAATAAGCAAAGGCCCGGTTGCGTCACGGCGCAACCGGGCTAGAGCGGTTTGTGATCCGATTACATCGGATCAACCGCTCAAGGTTTATGGTTTACCGCGATTTCCGAGTCATGAGATGATTCCATCTGATTAGAAATCGCTCTAAGGCGGCGGCGTGACCGCCCCTGCCCGCCCCCATCGCCCGCTCTTCGCTATCGGGCTGCGCCTGATCGCCGTATTGTGCCTGTCGGTGATGTTCGTGACCGTCAGGGTGGCGAGCGAACATGGCGTCCATGTCGTTGAATCGCTCTTCTACCGGCAGGCGCTGGCGCTGCCGATGATCCTCCTCTGGGTCGCTCTGGCGGGCGGCCTGCGCACCGTGCGCACCCAGAGAATCGGCATCCATGCCAGCCGCATGATGCTGGGGCTGACGGGAATGCTGCTCAATTTCTTATCCTACATCCTGCTGCCCCCGGCAGAAGCCGCGACGATCGGGTTCACCATGCCGATCTTCGGCACGATATTGTCGGCGCTGATCCTGCGGGAGGCGACCGGCATCCATCGCTGGGCCGCAGTGCTGGTCGGCTTCGTCGGCGTGCTGGTGATCGTCCGCCCGGATGCGGGCCATTTCCCGATCCAGGGCGTCGCGGTCGCCATCGCCGCCGCGCTGGTGACCGCCAGCGTCAGCCTGGTGCTACGCGAATTGGGCCGGACCGAATCGGCGGGCGTCGTCGTCTTCTGGTTCACCATTTTGTCGATGATCCCGCTGGGCATCGCCATGCCCTTCGTCGCACAAGCGCATGATGCGCTGACATGGGGCTTGCTGCTGGTGATCGGCCTGTTCGGCGGCATCGCGCAACTCTGCCTGACCGCGGCGCTGCGCTGGGCACCGGTGTCGGTGGTGCTGCCGATGGACTATACGACGATCATCTGGACCACCCTGTTGGGCGTAGCGATCGGAGAGAATTGGCCGATGGCGACGACCTGGGCCGGCGCGGCGCTGATTGTCGCCAGCGGCCTCTATATCGCCTGGCGCGAACATGTCCGCGCCAGGCGTCCGGTGGTTAGCTCAGCAGTTCC
Source organism: Pseudomonadota bacterium (assembly GCA_040389985.1). GTDB lineage: Bacteria > Pseudomonadota > Alphaproteobacteria > Sphingomonadales > Sphingomonadaceae > Sphingobium. The sequence goes on along the minus strand of JAZJZH010000005.1, from coordinate 60,960 downwards.
GCCTCAAGGCTGATATCAGCCTTCAGCAGCTTGGAGATCGGGCAATTCGCCTTGGCCTTGCCCGCCAGTTCCTGGAACGTCGCGTCGTCCGTGCGGGGGATGGTCGCCTTGAGCGTCAGTTTGCTCGCGGTCACGGCGAAACCGTCATCCTGCTTTTCCAGCGTCACGACCGCGGTCGTCTCCATCTTCTCCGCCGTCAACCCGGCTTCGCCCAGGATCAGCGACAGCGCCATGGTGAAGCAGGATGCATGAGCGGCGGCGATCAACTCCTCCGGGTTGCTGCCCGGCTGTCCTTCGAAGCGCGTCGCAAAACCATAGGGATAGGCGTCCAGCGCGCCGCTCTGGGTAGAGATTGCGCCCTTCCCGTCCTTCAGGCCGCCCGTCCACACTGCCGAACCGCTGCGATTGATTTTCATGGCCTATGCTCCCGATGATGCGTGGTTGTATGAGCCGGAGGAACCCCGGCGGTTCCCCATGGTTGCATCATCATAGCGTCATTTCTCACAGGAGCATGACAATGACTGACCTGACGATGGAAAATCATGGCGACCTTATCGCGTCCGACCGGGTCGAAGGCACGGCCGTCTACAACCGCCAGGGCGACCGCCTCGGTAAGATCTCCAACTTCATGGTGGACAAGCGCAGCGGACAGGTGCGCTACGCCGTCCTCTCCTTCGGCGGCTTTCTGGGCATTGGGCACGACCATTATCCTTTGCCCTGGTCGATGCTGGCCTATGACACCGGCCAGCACGGCTATGTCGTCGACCTCGACAAGAAACTGCTCGACGATGCGCCGCGCTACGGCGCCGACCAGCGGCCGGATTATGACGACGGCTATGGCCGCAACGTCTACCAATATTATGGCCTGATCTACCCTTGGTAAATCACCGCCAAGCACCACCGATGCGGCCGGGGCGGCGTCATGCCGGGCCGGCCGCATCGCTGTTGACGATCCGGCTTTGAGGACGTTTTTCCGGCTGCCTAGATTTCACCACATTTCGCCGCTTGCCCATTGTCTACTAGATAAATAGAATTACTGTCAGAGCCTCGATAGCAAGGATGAGGATCAGACCATGGAGCGATTCGGTTTTTCGGGTGACACGCGCCAGCCGGTCGTGCTGACCATCCCCGGCCTCAACAATAGCGGGCCGGGTCACTGGCAGACAATCTGGGAAGAAACGCGCGGCGATTGCGAGCGGGTGGACCTGGGCAGTTGGGCCAGCCCCAATCGCAATGCCTGGGTGACGCGGCTCGACGCCGCCATTCGCGAAGCGAACGGCCCGGTGATTCTGGCGGCGCACAGCCTGGGTTGCCTGGCCGTCGCTTGGTGGGGTGCCTTGCAAAGCCAGGCCTATGGCTGGCCGGTGACCGGCGCATTGCTGGTCGCGCCGCCCGATTGCGACCGGATGGAAACGCCAGAGACGATCGGCGGATTTGGCCCAACCCCGCGCGCGCAACTGCCCTTCCCCTCGATCCTGGTGGGCAGTCGCGACGACCCCTATATCTTCTTCGAACGCGCCCATAGCGTCGGCAAATATTGGGGCAGTCAATTTGTCGATGCGGGCCATGCCGGCCACATCAACGCGCAATCGGGCCTGGGCGACTGGCAATTCGGCCAATCGCTGCTCGAACGGCTGATCGACAATGCGCAGGAACAGGCGTCGGCCATGCGCCAAATGCGCCCGGCGCTGCCCATGGCGCAGGCCGTGCGCCCGACCATCCACCCGTAGAGACTCACCCCAGAGGGGCGCGACAAGACAAACTTGCGCGCCCCTTATATTTGCTTTTTTGTCTATCTTTGTAGTTGAGATATTAGGCGGAGCCAGAGGTGCCCATGAGCGAACATAAACCGATTGAACTCCGCCACGCCCGCATCGACGGCGCTCGCGCAGAGCTGCGTCCCGATATCGCCGCCAGCGTCGACAAGGTGCGCAGCGTGCTGGAGGCGCTGCGTTTCGGATCGATCACGCTGACCGTACATGATGCGCGCGTGGTCCAGATCGACGTGACGGAAAAGACGCGCCTGTCCAACTGAGCGATCAGGTGGGGGCCATAGAGTTTCGGGCTGCGACAAGCGGCCCAGGCGGCAGGGGGTGAGCCGCATTGCCATTTCATTCCCATAGTATCGGCTTTGACCGGACCACCGGAAACGCCGCGATAAAATGATCACCGGACAGCCGGATAAAGGGGAATATCATGATTGCGCGTTTTCTGTTGCTCGCGAGCGTCGCGGGCGCTTCCATCATCACGCCCGACGCCTTTGCGCAGGATACGGCTCAGCCGGCCGCCGATGACGTTCAGCAACCCAATGTGCGCGGCGATGTGATCGTCGTCACCGCTCGCCGCCGTCAGGAAACCGCGCAGGAAGTGCCGCTGGCGATATCCGTGATCCGCGGTGACAGCATCGAGGCGACCGGCAACTTCAATATCGTGAAGCTACAGCAACTCGCGCCGACATTGCAGGTTTACACCACCAACCCGCGCAACACGTCGGTCAACATCCGCGGCCTGGGCGTGCCTTTCGGCCTGACCAGCGACGGCTTCGAACAGGGCGTCGGCATCTATGTCGATGACGTTTATAACAGCCGCGTGGCCGCTGCGACCTTCGACTTCCTCGACGTGGCCCAGGTCGAAGTGCTGCGCGGGCCGCAGGGTACGCTCTATGGCAAGAACACCACGGCCGGCGCGATCAACATCACGACCAACCAGCCGACCTTCGATTTCGAAGGCCGCGCCGAACTGACCGTCGGCAACCTCAATTACAAGCAGGCCAAGGCCGCCGTGTCCGGTCCGTTGACCGACACGATCGCCGCCCGCATCGCGATCGCCGCGACCAGCCGCCGCGGCACGCTCTACAATGTGACGAGCCAGCGCTGGATCAACGAACAGGATAATCTGGGCATTCGCGGCCAGTTGCTGTTCAAGCCCAATGACGATTTCAGCGTCACCCTGTCGGGCGACTATAGCAAGCAAGACCCGGAATGCTGCGGCACGACCTTCGTGCGCGTCGGCAAGACCCAGCGCGCGCTCGCCCGTCAATATGACGCATTGGCCGCCGCGCAAAATTATGTCGTCCCCAGCCGCAATCCCTATGATCGGCTATCCGACCTCGACAGCAACCTGAACGCCGGCAACAAGATCGGCGGCGTGTCGGCCAAGATCAAATGGGATGTCGGCCCCGGCACGTTGACCTCGGTCACCGCCTGGCGCTTCTGGGACTGGAAGCCGGAAAACGACCGCGACTTCACCGGCCTGTCGATCGTCGCCAAATCGCAAAACCCGTCGCAGCAGGACCAGTATAGCCAGGAATTTCGCTATAATTACGAAAGCGAGAAGGTCGATTTCGTCCTCGGCCTGTTCGGCTTCAAGCAGCGGATCGACACGCAGGGCACCGAACAGCAGGGCAGCGCCGCGAGCAAGTGGAGCCTGACCGGCGCATTGGCGAACGATCCCAGCGTCTTGGAAGGGCTGACCGCCAGCAACACGCAATGGCTCAAGAGCACCAGCGCAGCCCTGTTCGGCCAGGTCAGCTGGAAAGTGACCGACGCGCTGACGATCCAGCCGGGCGCGCGCATCAACTATGACAAGAAATCGGGCTTCTACGAACGCATCGTCACCAATGGCGCGGGCGCGGTCATCAGTTGCACCCCCACGCCTGCCGCCGGATCGGTGCTGGCCGCCCAGTGCGGCGTCTATCAGCCGCAGGTCAGCGCGCCGTCCGACAGCGCGTGGAACTTCACCTACGACTTCAACGTCAACTACAAGGTCGCCCGCGATGTGCTGGCCTATGCGACCTATGCCAAGAGCTTCAAGACGCTGGGCATCAACCAGAACGGCCTGCCGCTCAACGCCGACAACACGGTCAATTACGACGCCGGCACGGTGAAGCCGGAATCGGTCAACCATTATGAAATCGGCCTCAAGACCCAGTTCTGGGATCGCCGGGCAACCTTCAACCTCTCCGCCTTCCGCACCGACATCAAGAATTTCCAGGCGACCGTGAATGGCGGTCAGTTCGGCACCGTGCGTGGCTACCTCGCCAATGCGGAAAAGGTCCGGTCGCAGGGGATCGAGGCGGACCTCAAGATCGTCGCCAGCGACCGTTTCACCGCCTATGCCAATGGCGCCTACACCGACGCCCAATATAAGAAGTTCACCAACGCCCCCTGCCCGCCCGAATTGTCGGGCGGCACGTTGCAGCCTTCCGGCCAGGCGGCCGATTATTCGCAGCCGGGCGTCCCCGGTGCGCTCAGCCCGCGCCAGTGCGACATTTCCGGCCAGACCCTGCCCGGCGTGTCGAAATGGGCCTTCTCCTACGGCGCGGAATATAACATTCCGCTCACGCTGCTGGCGAAGGAGGGTCAGGCCTATCTGGGCGTCGATGGCAATTACCGGTCGCACTGGAACAGCAACGCTTCGCCGTCCATCTATACCGACGTAAAGGGCTATGCCCTGACCAACTTCCGCGCCGGCTTCCGTGGCGATGGGTTCGACATCTTCGGCTGGGTGCGCAACGCCTTCGACGTCGATTATATCGAAAATCTCCAGGTCGCGCCGGGCAACACCGGCCTGATCGCCGGTCAGGTCGGCGATCCGCAGACCTGGGGCGGCACGATCAAGGTTTCGTTCTGATCATGGCGGCGCGGGCCGGGGCGGCGCATCATGCCGCTCCGGCCCGTCCGGCATTTGCGCGCCGCGCCGCGCTGCGGTAGAGCGCGTCCATGTCCACGACCTTCACGATCGACACCGCGACCAGCCGCGCCAACCCCACGCCCGCGCCGATGAAGCGCCTGACCGTGCCCGCCATCCAGCGGCGCAAGTTCGAGGGGAAGACGGCCGAACCGCTGGTCATGCTGACCGCCTATACCGCGCGCCAGGCGCAGTTGCTCGACCCGCATTGCGACATGCTGCTGGTGGGCGATTCGCTGGGCCAGGTGATTTACGGCCTGCCCTCCACGCTTGCCGTCACGCTCGACATGATGATCGCCCATGGCGCGGCGGTGGTGCGGGGCAGCTATCACAGCGTCGTCCTGGTCGACATGCCCTTTGGTAGCTACGAATCTTCGCCCCAGCACGCCTTCGCCAGCGCCAGCCGGGTGATGGCCGAAACCGGTTGCGCTGCCGTCAAGCTGGAGGGCGGCGAGGCGATGGCGGAGACGATTTCCTTCCTCAGCCAGCGCGGCATCCCGGTGATGGCGCATATCGGCCTGACGCCGCAGGCGGTGAACGCGCTGGGCGGCTATGGCGCACGCGGCAAGAGCCAGCAGGAACATGCCAAGATCATGGCCGACGCCCGCGCGGTGGCGCAGGCCGGCGCCTTCGCCATGGTGCTGGAAGGCGTGATGGAGGAATTGGCCGTGGCCATCACCGACAGCGTAGACGTGCCGGTGATCGGCATCGGCGCATCGGCCCATTGCGACGGGCAGGTGCTGGTGACGGAGGACATGCTGGGCATGTTCGATCGCGTGCCCCGCTTCGTAAAGCGCTATGAAAATCTGGCGCAGACCATCGACGGCGCAGCCGCCCGCTATGCCGCCGAAGTACGGACCCGCGCCTTTCCCACCGACGATCAGGTCTATCGACCCAAAAATTGATTTGCCTGTGGCATAAGCACCGCTATTGATCGCGCCTTCTGCGCTTAGTTTCTGATCCATTTCTCGGAGAATATCGTGGCCCTGACGCCGCAAAACAGCCAAGCCTTCATGCGCGAGGTGGACGACGCCGTCCGCCAGGACCAGCTTCTGGGCTTCTGGCAGCGCTATGGCCGCTGGATTCTGGTCGCCGTCATACTGGGCCTGGTCGCCTTCGGCGGCTGGCTCTACTGGCAGCATTACAGCAAGACGCAATCGCAAGTCGTATCCGAGCAGATGGACGCGGTGCTGACGACGGCGGCCGGCGGCGGCACGCCCGACGCCAAGCAACTCGACGCGCTGACCAAGGCCGACCAGCCGGGCTATCGCGCATCCGCGCTGCTGACGCAGGCGGGCGTCGCCTCGCGCAAGGGCGACGCCAAAGGTGCGATCGCGCTTTATGCCGCGATGGCCGCCGATACCAAGCTGGACCAGCCCTATCGCGACCTGGCGCTGATCCGCCAGACTGCGCTGGAGTTCGAAAGCTTGAAGCCCCAGCAGGTGGTCGATCGATTGAAGCCCCTGGCGATCGAGGGCGCACCCTGGTTCGGCAGCGCCGGTGAACTGGTGGCGATCGCCTATATGAAGATGGGCAAGACCGACCTGGCCGGGCCTATGTTCGCCGGAATCGCAAAGGACGCCAATGTGCCGCAGTCGATCCGTTCACGCGCGCGACAGATGGCAGGATTAATGGGGATCGACGCGGTCGAGATTCCGGCCGAGCCGAGCGAAGGATGACCGAGCGGATGGGAATGACCAGCATGAAATTCGCGCCGATAGGCCGTGTCGTAACGATGGCCGCGATGGTCGCCCTGCTGGCTGGCTGCGGCGTGATCGGCGGCAAGAAGGGCGGCCCCAAGACGCCCGTCGTCGGCAACCGCACGTCGATTCTGAACAACGAACAAGGCGTCGAGATCGAGCCCAGTCTGGCCGATGTGCAGGTCACCCTGCCCGCCCCCTATGTCAACGAAAGCTGGTCGCAGCCGGGCGGTGACCCGTCCAAGGCGATGGGCCATGTCTCGCTGGGCGGATCGCCCTCGCAAGTCTGGACCGCCTCGATCGAGGGCAGCTCGCCCCAGGCGCGCCTGGCCGCATCGCCGGTGGTCGCTGGCGGCAAGCTGTTCGTGACCGACGCGGGCGCACATGTCATCGCCTTCGACGCCGCCAGCGGCGCGAAGCTGTGGCAGACCAACCTCCCGTCCGAAGGCAAGGGCAATGGCCGCGTGCTGTTCGGCGGCGGCGTCAGCGTTCTGGGCGACCGGGTGTTCGCCAGCACCGGTTTCGGCGACGTCTTCGCGCTGAATGGCGCCGACGGCGCGATCCTCTGGAAAAAGCATCTTTCCGGCCCGCTGCGCGGCGCGCCGACGCTGGAAAACGGCCATGTCTATGTGATGGGCCAGGATAATCAGGTCTTCGCGCTCAACCAGTCCGACGGCGAAACCCAGTGGACCGATAGCGGCACCTTGCAGGTTACCGGCATTTTCGGCGTCGCGGCCCCCGCCGCTGCGCAGGGCACCGTGATCGCAGGTTATAGCTCAGGCGAAATCAACGCCTATCGTTACGAAAACGGCCGCACGCTCTGGGGCGACGCCTTGTCGCGCACCAGCATTTCGACCGCCGTGGCGTCGCTGACCGACATCGACGCCGATCCGGTGATCGACCGCGGCCGGGTCTTCGCGATCGGCCAGGGCGGCCGCATGGCATCTTACGAACTGACCAGCGGCCAGCGCCTGTGGGAAATCAACATTGCGGGCATCTCCACCCCCGCTGTCGTCGGCGAATGGGTGTTCGCGGTGACCAGCGACGCCCGGCTGCTCTGCGTCGCGCGCGCCACCGGCAAGATCCGCTGGGTCAGCCAGTTGCGCCGCTGGCAGAAGGAAAAGAAGAAGGACAAGGCGATCCGCTGGACCGGCCCGCTGCTGGCTGGCGGTCGCCTGATCGTCGTATCGACCCGCGGCGAGATGGTCTATGTCGATCCCACCACTGGATCGGTGCAATCGACGGTGGACATGGATCGGTCCATGTCGCTGTCGCCGATCGTCGCCAACAACATGCTCTATGTGCTGGCCGACGACGGGAAATTGACGGCGTTCCGTTAAGCGACGCAAATATGCTAAGCCTACTCCCGCGCAGGCGGGGGTCCAGTTCCTCCGTCTGGACTGGATTCCCGCCTGCGCGGGAGTACGGCGTTTATCGATTTTGAATTTTTAAGAAGGAACGGGCCTCCATGCTGCCCACAGTAGCCATTGTCGGGCGTCCCAATGTGGGCAAGTCCACCCTCTTCAACCGCCTGGTCGGCAAGAAGCTGGCGCTGGTCGACGACCAGCCCGGCGTGACGCGCGACCGGCGTGAAGGCGAGGCGCATCTGCTGGGCCTCGACTTCATCATCGTCGATACCGCAGGCTATGAGGATGAGGACGCCAATACCTTGCCCGGCCGGATGCGGATGCAGACCGAAGCGGCGGTGGAAAATTGCGACGTCGCCCTGTTCATGATCGACGCCCGTGCGGGGATCACCCCGCTGGACGAGGAAATCGCCCGCTGGCTGCGCGCCAACGACGCGCCGGTTATTCTAGTCGCCAACAAGGCGGAGGGCAAAGCGGCCGACGATGGCGTGATGGAATCCTTTTCGCTGGGCCTTGGCGAACCTGTCCCCTTTTCCGCGGAACATGGGCAGGGCATGGCCGACCTGTTCCAGGCGCTGCTCCCCCATGTGGAGCGCGAGGGCGACGAGCCCTATGAAAAGGAATTTTACGAGGATGACGAGAGCGCTCCGCTCAAGCTCGCCATCGTCGGCCGTCCCAATGCAGGCAAGTCCACGCTCATCAACCGGCTGCTGGGCGAAAACCGCCTGCTGACCGGGCCGGAAGCGGGCATCACCCGCGACAGCATCGCCGTCGACTGGATGTGGACCAGCCGTGAAGGCGTGGAGCGCCCCGTCCGCCTGATCGACACGGCGGGCATGCGCAAGCGCGCCAAGGTGCAGGAAAAGCTGGAAAAGCTGGCCGTGTCGGACGGCATCAACGCCGTCAATTTCGCCGAAGTCGTCGTGCTGATGATTGATTCCACCCGCGGTCTGGAGGCGCAGGATCTGCGCATCGCCGACCGCGTGCTGGAGGAGGGCCGCGCCCTCGTCGTCGCGCTCAACAAATGGGATACCGTCGAACATGGGTCGGCGCTGTATCAGGGCATCAAGAAGGCCCTGGACGAGGGTCTGGCGCAGGTGCGCGGCGTACCGATCATGACCATTTCCGGGTCCACCGGAAAGGGGCTGGACGACCTGATCCATGTCGCCTTCGAAACCCGCACCGCTTGGTCGCAGCGCGTGTCCACCGGCATCCTCAACCGCTGGTTCGAAACCGCGCTGGAGGCCAATCCCCCGCCCGCACCCGGCGGCAAGCGGATCAAGCTGCGATACATCACCCAGAACAAGACTCGCCCGCCGACCTTCGTGCTGTTCGGCACGCGGCTGGACGACCTGCCCGAAAGCTATCGCCGCTATCTGGTGAACGGCATTCGCCGGGAGTTGGGGTTCGGCGCGGTGCCGGTGCGCCTGACGCTGCGCAGCCAGAAGAACCCCTTCGCGACCAAATAAGGCGATGGCGGCCGATCCCGTGTCCGTGAACGCCAGGGGCATGAAATGTCCCTGGCCCGCGCTGCGCGCCGCCCGTGCATTGCGCGACGCCGACGCCATCGTGATCGAGGCGGACGACCCGATCGCCGCGCGCGAATTGGCGGCGCTCGCCCAGGCGCAAGGCTGGACCTTCGCGACTTTGGGCGACCATCGGTTCGCCCTGTCCCACCCGGCGTGAATATGATCCATATCGGGTGGCTTTCCGCTACGCTTTAACTCCCTGTTTACGCGCTCCGTCTATTTTGACATCGGGCGAATGAAGGAGCGGCGTGGGTGTCCTATCACGATACCGAACTGGTCAGTTGGAACGAATTTACGCGGACCCGCAGCGAGTTGGGGACCGCCTTTCTTCGTATCCTGGGCTATTTTCGGGAAGATGGCGCGAAATCCATCGGCGCTGTCGAGGAGGCCTTTCGCGCCCGCAACGCCGCTGCGCTGGTCACGCCCGCCCATACGCTGAAGGGCGAATCGGCCCAGTTCGGCGCTTATCGCCTGAGCGCCATGGCCGAAGAGATCGAGATGGTCGCCCGCCGCTGCGTGGAAACGCATGAAGGACCGGACGAACTGATCGAGGTCGTCGTCGCGCTGCGCCCCTGCTTCACCGAAACGATGGCGCTGCTCGATCGCGATGCCAACCCGCTGGTCGCTCGTCGGCCCGCCACGTTCGGTCGCCGCGCCGAAGTGCCCGTACAGGGCTTTGGCCGGGCGGTCTGATCTGCCGCTGTCGATCGCAAACTGCAGCACGACCATCTTATAGGTCTTGAAGTAAAACCGATCATGCCCCCATATGGCGGGCATGACCCTTTTCTCCCTGCTCGACCTCGTCCCCGTCCGTGAAGGCGACACTGTCGCCACGGCGCTCGCCAACGCCGCGGATCTTGCCGCCCATGCCGAAAGGCTGGGCTATCACCGATTCTGGCTCGCTGAACATCATGGCATGGCGGGCATTGCGTCGGCCGCGACGGCGGTCGTTCTGGCGCATATCGGCCATGCGACATCGACCATCCGCATCGGCGCGGGCGGCATCATGCTGCCCAATCACGCGCCGCTGGTGATCGCGGAACAGTTCGGCACGCTGGACGCCCTTTTCCCCGGCCGCATCGACCTGGGCCTGGGTCGTGCGCCCGGTTCGGATCAGCGGGTGGCGCAGGCGATCCGCCGCAACCTGTCCGGCGGCGCGGATCAGTTCCCGCGCGACGTGATGGAATTACAGGCCTATTTCAGCGAGGACGAGCGGCTCAGCATCCAGGCGACGCCGGGCGCGGGTGCCGATGTGCCGCTCTGGATACTCGGCTCCAGCCTCTATGGCGCGCAGCTGGCGGCTATGCTGGGCTTGCCCTACGCCTTCGCCTCGCATTTCGCGCCCGCCGCGCTGGATGAGGCGATCGCCATCTATCGCCGCGACTTCCGCCCCTCGGCCCAGCTGAAATATCCCTATGTGATGGCCGGCTATAATGTCTTTGCCGCCGATACGGCGGAGGAAGCCCAGCTGCTCGCCAGTTCGATGCAGCAGTCCTTCGTGCGGCTGCGCACCGGTCAACCGGGCAAACTGCAACCGCCGGTGCCGGGTTATTATGACGCGCTGCCTGCCCAGGCGCAGGCGATGCTGTCGGATGTACTCAGCGTCTCCAGTATCGGCACGCAGGCCGATGTGGAGCGCGACATCGCGGCGTTCCTGCGCCGCACCCAGGCGGACGAACTCATGCTGACCGGCCAGATTTTCGACCCCGCCGCGCGGAAGCACAGCTTCGCCATCGCCATGGCGGCGGCTCAGACGGTCACGGCCCGCGAGATCGCCTGAGGCTCCGGCCGTTTCAACCGCCCGCCGCTGAGCAGCGCCGCCGCGCCGGGCGCAACGCGGCGCAATGTCGCACCGATCGCCACCACCGCGCCCAGCACTATCAGCGGCTGCGCGATCAGGTAGAAGGGATAGAAGGGCGTGCCCATCTTCCCGAACAGTCCGCCCAGCACCGGCCCCAGCAGCCAGATCAGGATCAGGTGGGCGCTGAACAGGAAAAACATATAAGGCTCGATCCGCAGCAGCATCGGCCGCGCCGGGCTGTCCGCCAGCGCCCAGGCCAGCCGCCAGAAAGCGATCGCCGCTGCGATCCGCAGCGTCAGGTCCAACGCCCGCTGCGCCACCGGCCAGGCATCGTCGCCGACGGTGACGGCATGATAAAGCTGCGCCGCCATCAGCAGGGCGAAAGGGATCGCCATCAGCAGCGTCGGCTTGCCCGCCACCCGCTCGGCCCAGCCGCCCCGCTGCGCCAGGATACCCAGCGTGAAGAAGACCAGGATCGACGCCCGCATCAGCACCGGCGGCCCGAAACCGGCGATATGACACCCCGCCGCCGCCGCCGCGATCAGCGCCAGCGACCATCCCGGCATCCGCACCAGCAAAGGCGCGGCGAACATGCACAGGAACAGGTCGCGCAGGAACGGCATCTGGACATTGATGTCGGGGTTGCGGGTCAGGATCAGTATCTCGTCGACCACCCACCATCCCGATTGCGGCATCGGCGCGGAGAGGCCCAGCCGCCAGGCAGCGCCCGACACAAGGATGATCGCGATGACATTCCACAGCACCATGGGCAGCAGGATGGTCCGCGCCTTGCGCCGCACATGGCGCCCCCAGTCGCGTGTCGTCTGCGACTTGGCGACGAGCCAGCCGGAGATGAGGCCCAGCAGCGGCACCGCGCTACGGCCGAACAATTCCATCAGCAGCCAGCGCAGATTATCCTGCCCGCTGCCGCGCATCGCCTGGAGCGCTTCGCCATTCAGGCCGGTCCAGGCATGGACATAGACCACGCCCAATATGCAGATGACGCGGGCGATGGCGATCGCGGCAGAGCGACGCGCGCCATCTGCATGGCCATTGATCTTCGGAATATCGGACACGCGGCCATCCTGTTTGTTGCCTAATCCCAATGCCCGAACTTGATCCATGTTCCTGTTCTGCCAAACGACTGGTCCAGATCGGACCCCGGCTCAGCGTCTCTTAACCTTCACCCGCCACCCTGAAGCGGGCTGTTACGGCCAGGCGCGCGACAGAAGCTAAGCCTATCTTTACCTCTTTTGCCTAGAAGCATCCTGTTAACCGGAAGCCGTTCCGGTCAGGGGGACGACAAAAGGCTCATGACCCATATGCCGGGCGCACAACATTTCTCCTCCTCCGCGACGCCCGTGCATCTTGCTTCGGTTCAGTCGATGGGGATGGTGTTCCAGATCGCAGGGTCCAGCTCCAAGGTGCTGATCGACGCCCAGCGACTGGCGCTGCTGGAGCAGGATGAAGATCCCTGCACCGCCATGGCGGGCCAGGTCGGCAGCCAGGTCAAGATGCGCGTCGGCAATAGCTGGCTGGTCGCCAGCGTCCGCGCGATGACGCTGGATCAGGCGAGCAAGGGCATCGTCGCCGACATCGATTTTCTGGGCGAAGGCGATGAGGAGAAGCTGACCGGGCGGATTTACCGCTTCCGCCGCGGCGTCACCCGCTATCCCACGCCGGGCACCGACATCTTTCCGGTGTCGGGCCACGACATGCGCCAGATCTACGCCGCGGACGACCGCGCGAATGTGGAGATCGGCACCGTCTATCCCACCACGGACACGCGCGCCGCGCTATATGTCGATTCGATGCTGGGCAAGCATTTCGCGCTGCTCGGCTCCACCGGCACCGGCAAGTCGACCAGTGCTGCCCTGATCCTGCACCGCATCTGCGACCTGTCGCCGCAGGGCCATATCGTCATGATCGACCCCCATGGCGAATATGGCGCGGCCTTCGCCACCAACGGCGCGGTGTTCGACGTCAACAACCTGGCCCTGCCCTATTGGCTGATGAATTTCGAGGAGCATTGCGAGGTGTTCGTCACCTCCGCCGGCTCCGAACGCACGGTCGATTGCGACATTCTCGCCAAATGCCTGCTCGCCGCGCGCATGAAGAACCGCCTGGCCGAAAGCATCGGGCGGCTGACGGTCGATTCGCCGATCCCCTATCTCTTGTCCGACCTTACCACCATCCTCCAGAATGAGATGGGGAAGCTCGACAAGGGCACCAATTCGCTGCCTTATATGCGCCTCAAGACCAAGATTGACGAGATCAAGGCCGACCCGCGCTACAGCTTCATGTTTTCCGGCATGTTGGTCGCGGACACGATGCAGGCCTTCCTGGCCAAGATTTTCCGCCTGCCGTCCGACGGCAAGCCGATTTCCATCATCGACGTATCCGCCATGCCGTCCGACATCACCTCGACCGTCGTGTCGGTGCTGTCGCGTTTGGTGTTCGACTATGCCATCTGGGCGCGCGACGAACCGCAGCGGCCCATCCTGCTGGTGTGCGAAGAAGCGCATCGCTACATTCCCAACACGACCACCGGGTCGGGCCAGGCCGTGCGCAAGATATTGGAGCGGATCGCCAAGGAAGGCCGTAAATACGGCATTTCCCTGGGCCTGATCACCCAGCGTCCGTCGGACCTGGCCGAAGGCGTGCTGTCACAGTGCGGCACGATCATCTCGATGCGCCTCAACAACGACCGCGATCAGGCGTTCGTGAAAGCCGCCATGCCCGAAGGTGCGCGCGGCTTCCTCGATTCGATTCCCGCCCTGCGCAATCGGGAGGCGATCATCTGCGGCGAAGGCGTCGCCGTGCCGATCCGCGTCGCGCTCGACAATCTGGAGGAGCATCGCCGCCCCGCATCGGGCGATCCCAGCTTCACCGAACTCTGGCGTCAATCCGGCAGCGAAGCCGACATATTGGAACGCACCATCACCCGATGGCGCAACCAGGGACGGTAAACAGCCTTCAACCCGCCGGCGCGATCCGTCCCGCCGGTTCGGCGTTGCTGTTCACCGTCTCGCGGCATTGTTCTTCATGTACCGGGACCAGCAGTCGCGCCTTGCGCCAGCCGCCGCGCGCATAGACGATCCACGCCAGCAACAGCGACATGGACGACCCCGCCGGGAAGCTGAGCCAGAGCGCGTCAGCGCCCCATAGCGGGTAGGCCATGTGGTAAAAGCCCAGGCGGACGCCGAACAGGGTGAAAATCAGGATCAGCAACGGCGCGACCACCACGCCATTGGCGCGCATCACGCCGAACAGGATCATGGTGCAACCGAACAACAGGAAGCTCCAACTCGCCAGCAACTGCATGTTCCACGCTGCCGCGATCGCGACCGCATTGTCCCCCAGGAACAGCGACAGCAGCGATTCGTGGAACAGCAGGATGATGACGATCATCGCCCCGGTAATCGCCAGCAGATAGCCTATGCCATAGCCGGTGATGCGGCTGATCCGGTCCCATCGGCCCGCGCCCATATTCTGCGCCGCCATCGCGCTGACCGCCGCGCCCATCGCCATCGCCGGCATCTGGAGATAGGTCCATATCTGCTGCGCCGCGCCATAGGCGGCCGTCACCAGCAAGCCTTCGCGATTGACCAGCCCGATCATCACCAGCCCGGATGCGGACATGACGATCATCTGCAAACCCATGGGAAAGCCCTTGGCCAGCAACACGCGCAACTGGTCTGCGGCGGGCCACAGATAGCGCAATTCGCGCCCCCGCAGCCGCAATGGCAGATCCTTGGCATAGATGAAGGCGACGACGCCGATCAGGCTGACGAAGCCCGCCACCGCGGTCGCCGCGGCCGATCCGGCGATGCCATAGGCCGGGATCGGCCCCAGCCCCAGGATCAGCACCGGATTGAGGATCAGGTCCACGGCCACGCTGACGATCATGAAGATCAGCGGGGTGCGCGCGTCCCCGGCGCCGCGCAGCCCCATCATGATCATGACGACCAGCAGCGTCGCAGGCATGGCGAAGAAAATGACCCGCAGGTAAATCAGCGCCATGTCGAACGCTTCCGCCGGGGTCGCCAACAGCCGCAGCAGCGCCGGCGCGCCGATCCAGCCCGCCAGCGCGACCGCCAGACCCAATATCGAACAGAAACCGACCGCCGATCCAAAAGCGCGCCGCGCCGTATCCAGGTCGCGCGCGCCCGTCGCCTGCGCGATCATCACGGTCGATGCCATGCCGAAACCGAACACGACCGAAAACATCAGGAACATGATGATATTGGCGTTGGCGGTCGCCGCCAGCGCCTGCGCGCCCAGGAAGCGGCCGACCCAGATCGCATTGATCGACCCGTTGAGAGACTGGAGGATATTGGACGCCAGCGTCGGAATGGCGAACATCAGCAGCACGCCGGCGATCGGCCCCTGCGTCAGGTCTTTTGCGCCCGGTCTGCTCGCTGCCACTCGCCTGCCTCTTCCCAATATATCCGTGTTCCCGCGCAAGCGGGAATCCAGTTCGGACGTTTCAACTGGATTCCCGCCTGCGCGGGAACACATCTATCGACTTATCCCAGCCGGTCCAATGCCGCCTTCAACCGTTCCGCCTCGGCTGTCTTCTCGCCATGATCCTCCCGCGCCTTGGCGACCGCTTCGGGCTTGGCCTTCTCGACGAAGCTGGGGTTGGACAGGCGACCGCCCAGGCCATCCCGCTCCTTCTCCGCCGCCGCAAGCGCCTTGGCCAGCCGCGTCTTTTCCGCCGCGATGTCGATCACGCCTTCCAGCGGCAGGATGAAGGTCGCCTCGTCCACCACGATCTGCGCCGCGCCGCCAGCGGGCGGTTCGCCGAAGGTCAGGCTTTCGACCCGGCCGAGCCGCGCCAGCGCAACCCCCTGCCGGTCGAGCCGTCGATGCGTTTCTTGCGTAGCATCGCGCACGATCACCGGCAGCTTCGCGCCCGGCGGCACGTTGAGTTCGGTCCGCGCCGTCCGCATCGCGCTCACCAGCCGGATCAACCAGTCGATCTCCGCCTGCGCCTCGCTATCGACCGCCGCCAGCGCCTGCGGCCATTGCGCGACGATCAGGGCGTTCGCCCGGTCGCCGGTCAGGTGCCATAACTCTTCGGTTATGAACGGCATGAAGGGGTGTAGCATCACCAAAATCTGGTCGAATGCCCAGCCCGCGACGGCGCGCGTCTCGTCATCCATCGCGCCTTTCGTCAGTTCGATATACCAGTCGCAAAACTGGTCCCAGACGAAATGATAGATGGCGTTGGCGGCCGCATCGAAGCGCAGGTCGGCCAGCGCGGTGTCGATCGCCTGCACGGTCGCCACCGTCTCCGCGATGATCCAGCGGTTGACCGGCAGCGCCGCGGCGGGCGCTTCATGGCTGGTCGATGCGGTCACGCCGTTCGACTGGAGGAAGCGCGCCGCATTCCACAGCTTCGTCGCGAAGTTGCGATAGCCCTCGACCCGCTTTTCATCCATCTTCACGTCGCGGCCCTGGCTTTCCATCGCCGCCATGAAGAAGCGCAACGCATCCGCGCCGAACTTGTCGATCAGGCCCAGCGGATCGACCACATTGCCCTTGGACTTGGACATTTTCTGCCCATCCGCCGCGCGGACCAGGCCGTGGAGATAGAGTTTCTTCCATGGGACATCGTCCATGAACTCCATGCCCTGCATCGCCATCCGCGCGTCCCAGAAGAACAGGATGTCGAAGCCGCTGATCAGCAGGTCGTTGGGATAATGGCGCGACAGCTTTTCGCTCTGCTCTGGCCAGCCCAGCGTACCGAACGGCCAGAGCGCGGAGGAGAACCAGGTGTCGAGCACGTCGGGATCGCGCAGCAGCGGGATTATATCCCCAAATTCAACCTTGATGGCATTTTCAGCCATAAAGTCATCCATTGCTTGCTCGTCGTTAAAAATCCTTATTTGATCCAACGAGATTTCAGCTTGATATCGCTCACTCAAAGCAGCCGCCAAGTTCGCTTCGCTTTCAACTACAAATTCTTCCCGTTGGAATGATTTGTTAAATCCGTCGTCTATCCACGAGTAATGGTAGCAATTTCCAACTTTGCGTGGCCCAAACCAAGCCGGAATCTGATGCCCCCACCACAATTGGCGGCTCACGCACCAGGGCTGGATATTCTCCATCCAGTTGAAGAAGGTCTTCTCCCATGTCTTGGGCACGATCTCGATCGCGCCGTCGCGGACCGCCTGCATCGGCGCGACTGCCAGCTTTTCCGCGTCCACATACCATTGGTCGGTCAGCCAGGGTTCGATCACCACGTTGGATCGGTCGCCAAACGGCGTCTGGATCGTGCGCGGTTCGAAATCGGCTTCAACCGGTTCGCCGTCCTTGTCCTTCGTGACATGGGGCACAACGAAGCTCAGTTCCTTCATGAGGCGGACAACGATCTCACGCGCCTTGAAACGATCCACACCGGCGCGGATCGTCATTCCGTCTTCTTCAAAAGTCTCAAAGAAATCAGCAGGAACCCTACCATCTGCTGTTTGCACTACGCGAGCATCAGCATCGAACATATTGAGCATTTCGGACGGTTTAATACCCGCGCGCTTGCCGACTTCGAAGTCGTTGAAATCATGCCCTGGCGTGATCTTGACCGCGCCGGTGCCCAGCGCCGGGTCGGCATATTCATCGGCGACGATCGGGATACGGCGATTTGTTATCGGCAGGATGATCTCCTTGCCAATGACCGCCTTGTACCGCTCGTCATCGGGATGCACCGCGACCGCCATGTCGGCCAGCATCGTTTCGGGCCGCGTCGTCGCCACGACGATATGGTCGCTGCCATCGGCCAACGTCACGCCGTCCGCCAGCGGGTAGCGGAAGCGCCAGAAGCCGCCCTTCGTCTCGACCGTCTCGACCTCCAGGTCCGAAATGGCGGAGCGAAAATGCGGGTCCCAATTGACCAGCCGCTTGTCGCGATAGAGCAGGCCGCGCTTGTGCAGTTCCACGAACACCTTGACGACCGCCTTGGAAAAGCCCTCGTCCATGGTGAAGCGCTCGTTCGCCCAATCCATCGAACAGCCCAGCCGCCGCAGCTGTCCGGTGATGGTCCCGCCGCTTTCCGCCTTCCATTCCCACACCTTCGCGACGAATTCCTCGCGGGTGAAGTCGGTCCGCTTCTGCTGCTTGGCATTGAGCTGCCGCTCGACCACCATCTGCGTGGCGATGCCCGCATGGTCGGTGCCGACCACCCACAAGGCATCCTTGCCACGGAGCCGCTCGTATCGGATCACGATATCCTGCAACGTATTATCGAGCGCATGGCCGATATGCAGGCTGCCCGTCACGTTGGGCGGCGGATTGACGATAGTAAAGGGCGTAGCGTCCGGCCGTTCGGGGCGGAACAGGCCATTGCTCTCCCAATGCGCGTACCAGCGGGATTCGATATCAGCGGGGTCGAAGGTTTTCGGCAATTCGGTCATGGGAAGGCGCTTTAGAGCGCCTTCCCATCTGGTTCCAGCGCTTTTACTTCCCCGTCCATTTGTCCAGCCAGCCCAGCGCCTCATCATACCATTGGAGCGAGTTTTTCGGCTTCAACACCCAGTGATTCTCATCCGGGAAGACCAGCAGCTTCGATGGAATGTCGCGCCGCTGGAGCGCGGTGAAGGCGGCCAGCCCCTGCGTATAAGGGATGCGGAAATCCTTCTCGCTCGTCACCACCAGCATCGGCGTCTTCCACGCCGTCACATGATTGACCGGGTTCCATTTCTCATACTCTTCCGACTTCTCATAATAGGGGCCGCCATGCTCCCATTCGTCGAACCATAATTCCTCGGTTTCATACGCCATAGCGCGGGCGTCGAACACGCCGTCATGCTGAACGATGCACTTGAAGCCATCAGCCCATTTGCCCTCGATCCAGTTCATCATATAGCCGCCATAGCTGGCGCCCAGCGCGCAGGCATTGCCGGCATCGATCGCCGCATCCTTCGCCGCGGCGGCGGCCAGGCCCAGCTTCAGGTCTTCGAGCGGCTTTCCGCCCCAATCCTTGTTGATGGCGTCGGTGAAGGCCTGGCCATAGCCTGTGCTGCCATGGAAATCGACGATCACGGCGGCATAGCCATGGGCGGCGAACGCCTTGGAATTCCAGCGGTAGGACCAGCTATCATTGAAGCTGCCCTGCGGCCCGCCATGAACGAGGAAGGCGACCGGCAGCTTGTTCCCCGCGCCACTGGCGGACGGATTCAGCGGTTTCACGATCTGGCCCCAGACCGTGTCGCCATTGGCACCCTTGAAGTTGAAGCGCTCGACGGACACATCGTCCACACCTGCCAGCTTGGCGGCGTTGACGCTGGTCAGCCGCACCGGCTTGCCTTGAGTCTTTGACGAGGAACCGGGGGGCATCTTCCAGAAATCGGCGGGCGACTGGATGCTGTCCAGCGCATAGACGAAGCCGCCCTGCGGCAACGGCACGACGCTGCCAGCATGGCCTTTGTCCGTCAGCCGCGTCACCTTGCCCGACGCCGCATCGACCCGGAACACCGGGTTATCCAGCACGTCATTGGCGGTGACCAGCAGCCCCTTGCCGTTCGCCTCCCAGGCGATCGACGCGACCGACCGGTCCCAGCCCTCGCTCAGCGCTCTCGTCGCGCCGGTGGCAATGTTGCGCAGCATCAGCACCTGACGGTCGGCTTCATAGCCCGGCCGCTGCATCGCGACATAGGCCAGCCATTTGCCGTCCGGAGACACGGTCGGCAGCGTATCGGTAGCATCATTGGCGTCGGTCAGGTTGACGGGCGCAGCGCTGCCGTCCGCCGGGACTGCGAAAATGTCGAGATTGGTCGACAAAGGCTCGATTCGTCCCGCCTCGCGCAGCGCGAAGAACAGCGTCTTGCCGTCCTTGCTCCACGCAATCTCTTCTGCCCCGCCAAAGGGCTTGGACGGACTGTCGCCGACCAGACCGCCCATCACCGACACGGCCGGCCCTCCAGCGACCGGCATCACGAAAATCTGCGACCGCTGGCCGTCGGACCATGTATCCCAATGGCGCACGAACAACTGGTCATAGACGCGGCCCGACCCGGCTTCCTTGGGCGCGTCGGCTTTCACAACGTCGATCGTCTTTGCACCGACCGGGCGATCGGCCCAGAGCGCCACCTGGCTGCCGTCGGGGCCGAGCAGAAAGCCCGAAATGCCGCCCGCCGCCTTGCTGATCTGCACTGGATCGCCACCGTTCAGCGCCACGCGCCACAACTGATCCTCGCCACTGGCGTTCGACTGGTAGTAAAGCGCCGATCCATCCGGCGAAAAGACCGGCGACGCTTCATTCTTGTCGGGCTTGGACGCGATCAGCTTCGGGGCCTGCCCGGCCTTGCCGATGTCCAGCAGATAAAGGTCGATCCGCCCCTTGTTCGCCGCCAGGTCGGTGCTGCGGAGCTGGTAGGCCAGCCATTTCCCATCCGGCGACACGGCGGGGGCGGCTATGCGGTCCAGCGAAACCATATCGGCGGGCGTGAAGGGCCGGGCGAGTGCCGGCATGGGGCATGTGGCCAGCGCAGTAGCGGCCAGCGCAGCGGTGAGGATTTTCTTCATGACAAAGGCTTTCCAAGTCGATCGCCCTGCCCCATTCACGGCCGGATGGGGCGGCGGGCGATGCGGATGATGGCCATGGCCTAAACCCGCACGGCGATGCCGACAAGGGCGCGCATCATGGCGGGATCAGGCCGCGATACGCTCCGCCTTGGCGAAGGCGTCCAGCTTGGCATGGCAGGCGGCGCGCAGCCCCTCGTCCATCCATCCGGCGTTAAAGGCGTTGCGCTGCAATCGCACCAGTTCCACCTTGGTCAGCGCGCTGTGCGCCTGCGCCTTGACCAGCACTTCATTGAGATATTCGCTGCCCATATAGGCCGGATCGTCGGAATTGATGGTGAGGTTGAGGCCCGCATCGATCATCCCGCGCACCACGTCGACCGGCGGCGCTTCGCCGCGCACGGTGCCGGAAAAGGTCGGGCAGACGGTGAAATGCAGGTTACGCGCCTTGGCCGCCGCGATCAACTCCGGCGACTCCAATATGTTGCCGCCATGGTCGATCCGGTCGACGCGCAGGTCGATGATCGCCTGGCGCAGATGCTGGATAATGTCCTTCTGATTGAGGTCGCAATGCGCCGTGACCTTCAACCCCGCGGCGCGCGCCTTGGCGAAATGGGCGGCGAACTTGACCGGCGGATGATCCTTCTCATCCGAATCCAGTCCGACTGCGACCAGTTGATCGCGAAACGGCAGCGCCGCGTCCAGCGCCGCCATCGCCGACTCTACCGACAGGTCACGCACGAAACAGAGGATGAGTTGCGATCCGATCCCCAGTTTCGCGGCGGCCGCTGCGCGCGCCTGTGTGATGCCGCCGATCACCGCCGCCATCGGCACGCCGCGCTTCAGATGCTCCTGCGGATCGAAGAAAATTTCAGCATAAAGGATGTTCTGCGACGCCGCCTTGGCCAGATAGGCATAGGCCAGGTCATAGAAATCCTGCTCGGTGCGCAGCACCTTCATGCCGTCATAATAGATGGCCAGGAAGCTGGGCAGATCATGATAAAGATAGCTGGCCTTCATCGCGGCGACATCGGCGAAGGGCAGGTCCAGCCCATTGCGCTGCGCCAGCGCGAACTTCATCTCCGCTTCCAGCGTGCCTTCCAGATGGACATGATATTCCGCCTTGGGCATGGCGGCGATGAAGCGGGCCATGTCGGCCGAAGCGCCGTCATCCGATGCCCCCCATGCCGGCGCTGCATTGATCCAGGCGGCCAACTGTGCACCCAACAGGCCATGGACTATCGCGCGCCTGCTGAACATCGATCATCACCCCCTTGAAACCCGGCTTTCTATCCGGGGATCGGGGTGCGCCTGTCCATCATGGAATATCGGACGGGCCGTCGCAAAAAAGGGAGCGGGCCTGGTTTAGCGGCCAGTGATGCGCGCGATTTCCTTGGCGACCATCTCTTCGACCAGCCCAGGCAGGCGCTGGTCCAGCCAGTCCTTCAGCATCGGCTTGAGCATCGAACGGACCAGACCGTCGAGCGTATTGTCCTGCCCATCCTTGGGCGCGACCAGCATGGAGGACAGGGCAGAGAGCGAATGACGCGCAGCGACTTCGCTTTCGACCGACAGGATCGAGTCGTCGCCGGGCACGCTCGCGCTCACGGGCGCGGCTGCGGCGGCTTTGGGAGCAGGCATGACAATCTCCTCCGCGACCTCGTCGGTCAGTTCCAGTATTTCTTCGACCGTAACGGGCGCGGGCGCGGCGACCGCCTTGGCCTCGGCGCGCGTGCGACGCGGGGCGGCCTGCACCGCTTCTTCGCCCTCTTCGGCGATGATCCGCTTGATGGACGAGAGTATCTCTTCCATCGAGGGTTCCTTGGTCATGTCACCCATGGATAGTCCCCGTCTAAAATCCATTGCGCATCCTTAAGCTCTAAGATTACCCGGCCGGGTTAACAAGCGGTTAAGGCTGCTGCGAAGCGGGTTCGACATTGGCGTTTTGCGCGGGCGTGTCAACGGTCCGCGTGGCGACGGGCGTCGGCTTGGGATCGAAGCTCCAATCCAGCCACTTGCCCTTAACCCGTTCATAATTGACCATCGGGTCATACAGCGTGCCGCTCTCCAGCCCCAGATCGTCCGCTTCGGCATGGCCCATGGCCGCGATGACGCTGAAGCCCGCGACATAGGCGTTGCGCTGCGCCGTCACCAGTTGAACCTTGGCGTTCAACGCTTCCTGTTCGGCGTTCAGGATGTCGAGAATCGTGCGACTACCGACCGAATTTTCCGCCTGCACGCCTTCCAGCGACAGATTGGCGGCCTCGACCGCCTTGCGATTCGACTCGATGCTCTCCAGCGATGCCTGCCAGCTGGCATAGGCGGCGCGCGTCTGGGAGATGACGCTGCGTTCGACCTCGATCTCGCGCTCGATCGCCTGCGATTCGAGCGCCTGATTCTGGCGGACCTGCGCGGCCGGACGACCACCTTGATAGAGCGGGATGGTCAGCTGGACGCCAGCGGTGGCCTGCTTGTTGATCTGTGGCCCTTCCACAGAATTGCCATCCGCATCCTGCGCCGTGCCACCCAGCGTATGCAGATAATTGGTATAACCCGCCGTCGTGAAGCCCGACAGCGTCGGCAGGCTCCCGGCGCGCGCCACCTTCACGTCATAGCCTGCGGCGATCCGGTTCTTCTTCGCCGCCAATATGTCAGGATTGTCGCTCAGCGCGACCTGCACCGCGGCGACCGGCGTAGCGGGCAGGCCCGGCAGCGCGGGCGGCGGTTCCAGCGCGTCGGGGGCGTCCCCCACCAGCGCGATATAATTTTCACGGCTGGTGATCAGATTGGCTTGCGCAATCTGCAAGTCCGACCGGGCCAGCGCCAGCCGCGACTGCGACTGGGCCACGTCGGTCCGGGTCAGGTCGCCGACTTCGAACCGGTCGTTGGTCGCCTGGAGATTAACCTCCAGCGCGCGCACATTGGACTGGTTCAGCGACACGATCGCGCTGTCGCGGATAACATCCATATACGCGCCCACGGTCTGTGAAAAAATGCTGGCTTCGGTGCCGCGCAAATTGGCCTGCCCAGCCTCCACGCGCGTCTTGGCGGCCTTCACCCCGTTGCGCACCGAACCGCCCGAATAAATCGGCACGTTCAGCTGCGCCTGCGCATTCACGGTCCGCTGCGGGGACGTGAAACTGATCGTGGGCTTGAGGATGCTTTCGGAAAAACTGCCCGTCACGTCCACGCCGGGTCGGCCCGCCGCCTTCTGGATCGGCACATTTTCGTCGGTTGCGCGCTGCCCGGCACGCGCGCCGGTCAGCGTCGGGTTGGACGCATAGGCCTTGGCCAGCGCGCTCTGCAACGTCTCGGCCTGCGCGGCGCTGGCCAGCACACCGTTCGTCAGGGCAGAGGACAGCAACAGCAAAGCGGCTGCGGCATGATGCCGATAAGAGTTGCGCTGCGCCGTCATCTGTCCCCGCCCATCATTTTTTAGAACACAAATCCCTTGGGTGCGCCGAAACCGGGCAACACCACCATTTCGATATCGACCAGGCTGCTCAGCCCCAGCACGCCGCCGATCACCCGGCCGCTGCTCAGGCGCGTGACGCCCCGATCGGCGATCCCCGTCACCACGCGGGCGTCCTCGGCAAGCTGCTGAACGAGCGCCGCGGGGACTTCCTCCACCGCACCGTCGATGAACAATAGGTCATAGGGCGCGCCATCGACCGCGCCGGCGTTGAGCGCGCCGCGCACGACCGTCACGCCGGACAGCGCGATCTCCGCTCCGCCCTCTTCCTCGACCGCGGTCACCCGCGCGCCCAGTTCGGACAACAGCGCGGCGGCATAGCCGGTCGCCGCGCCGATCAGCAGCACCTTGTCGCCCGGAACGACCTGCGCTTCATTGAGCAGCCGCCCCGTCACCAGCGGCGGGTTGAGCGAACGCCCACCGGCCAGCGGGATGGGACGGTCGATATAGGCCATGGCACGGCGCTGCGCGGGCACGAAATCCTCGCGCGGCACCTTCGCCATCGCGGCGATGACACGCTGGTCGCCCACGTCGCTGGTGCGCAACTGGCTTTCGACCATGGCGGCCCGCATCGAAGAATAGTTCTGCTCGGTCACGATAGTTCCTCGCTTGTCCGGGGGGCTTGGCACAACTGTATTGGCAATGCAATACAGTAAGGGGATCATCGGACCTCTAAATCAGCGCGCGCCCCGCGCCAAGCGGCTTTGCGCGAGGGTCGATAAGAATCTTGACGTCGCCGCCCCATCCCCCGCTTGACTTTGCATCCAAAGCCGCACATTTGCGGCCACCCACTTGTCGAGGCCCGATGGCGGAGTGGTTACGCAGAGGACTGCAAATCCTTGCACGCCGGTTCGATTCCGGCTCGGGCCTCCAAAATCCTGTCTGGCGACGTCTGCCAACAGTTGAAAAATCCCTGATTTCCGGTAGTTTATGGGCATTCTCTGATTGTCAGTGGATGCCCTTGTTTGCCTGCAATTGCGGATGATTGGGGCCTAATTTGGGGGCCTCAAAAGGCCCCAGCAGAATCGAGGCCCCCAATGGTGCTAACCGATACCGCTATCCGCAATGCCAAGCCCGCAGATAAGCCTTACAAGGTTACTGACTCCCAAGGTTTGTATTTGCTCGTCAATCCAAGAGGCAGCAAGCTGTGGCGAATCAAATACCGGATCGATGGCGTAGAGCGAAAACTGTCACTCGGGGCGTATCCCGAGATTACCTTGGCCGAGGCGCGCGCTGCCAGGGATGCCGCCCGCAGGCAGCTGGCTCATGCGATCGATCCCAACGTAGCCAAACGACAAGCCCGCATTGAGGCGAGCATTCGGGCCAGCAACAGCTTCGCTAGCGTGGCCGAGGAATTGATAGAGAAGAAAGCGCGTGAGGGGTTAGCTGAGCCGACGCTGGAGAAGATGCGCTGGTTTGTGAAACTGATGGGGCAGACTTCGGAAAGCGACCTGTCACCGATATCACGCCTCAGGAACTTCTTCATGAACTGCAGAAGCATGAACGGCGTGGCCGCTTGGAAACCGCCAATCTCCTGCGCGCCTTTGCCAGCCGTGTTTTCCGCTTTGCAGTTGCAACGGCGCGTGCCGAACGTGATCCGGCGCAACTCCTGATCGGCGCATTGACCACACCGCGAGTCAAGCACTTCGCCGCCATCATTGATCCGAACGAGTTCGGCGCCCTCCTGCGCGCTATCGAAGATTATCAGGGTGACCCCGCCGTCATGTATGCTTTGAAACTTACACCCCATGTCTTCCAGCGTCCGGGCGAACTGCGGCAAATGGAATGGGCTGAGGTAAATTTCGACAAGGCTGTCTGGACGATCCCGGTAACAAAGATGAAAATGCGCCAGTCCCATTCGGTGCCTCTGTCTCGGCAGGCTCTCGCGATACTGCAAGCCATGCGATCCTTATCCGGCTCCGGGCGCTATGTGTTCCCTTCGATCCGCACCCGAGCAAGGCCGATCAGCGAAAACACCATCAACGCGGCATTGCGGCGCATGGGCTATTCCAAAGAGCAAATGACGGCCCACGGCTTCCGCACGTCCGCATCATCGCTGTTGAATGAATCCGGCAAATGGAATCCGGATGCCATCGAGCGCGCACTGGCACATATGGTGGCCGGGTCCGTGCGTCGCATATATAACCAGTCCGCCTATTGGGCCGAACGTGTTGAAATGGCGCAGTGGTGGAGCGACTATATGGATGAACTGCGAAAGGGCGGAAACAGATGACAGGCCCGCCCTGCCCTACTCTACCGCGGGCAATTTTTCAGCAAGAGCCGTGTAGCGCTGGCGTATCAAGCCATATCTCGGGATTGTGCCAGCCGCTTGATGGACTCAGTGGTCAGCAAGGTTCGCCTACCGATTTTGATCGCATCAAGTTTGCCAGATTTGAGTAAGGCATAAACCGACGACCGACCGATACCGAGCGCCTTAGCGGTGTCGTTAATAGAGATTGCTAGCGCTTCCATGTGCATCTCCTTGCTTATCGATTACCAAGGTAAGCGCGCGTTCCGGTTCACACGCTGAACCATTGATGCTGGCCATTAGCTAAATTTACGCCTGCGGCCGGATGTCAGAATGCTAAGATTGTCACGATCTTTTAAAGCCTTCGCGGTGTTTGACACATGCCGATAGGGATAACCGGCTCAGTCGATATGCTGTATTTTATCGCTGCCTGTCGTCATTTACGCCGTGCGGCGAGCCCTGCCCGCGCCTTTGCAAAGCCGCGGTCACTCGCGAGGAAGGCAGAAAGCATATGCGGGACCAAATCGGCGATCGCCTGATCATCGCCATAGGTGTCATGATAGATGGTGGCATGATCCGCCAACGCCAAATGAAGGTCTGGCGGGACGCTGATAGCTAGTTTGACCGGCGTTCTGTCGGGCAGACGACCAAGTTTAATATCCGTCATATCGTGCTCCTATTCTGTCCACGGTGCCAAAATGAGATCGCGATGCACTATGAGTCGGACCGGGGCACCGGGCCGAATGGTGATGGTCGGTTGGATCTGAAGATTGCGGGATGTGATCTGGTCTCCGGCGCGGGACACATTCTGCTGCGTGGATTGACGGATCGCTTGGACAAGATCGCTTTCACCGGAGAAGGTGACGTTCGCCCCGACGCCGAGCAATGTCGATATCGCGACGCCCTTTAGCAGCGCCCAGGTGTGGAAATCGACTTGAGACATGCGCCGACGCCTTTGGCCGCAAGCGGCTTGGACATGCGCGTCGGCCACCCGGCCGCGTTGATGGCGGGTCCATTTCTTCCCAAGCGAGGTTCTCAAGCCTCGGCGCCGCCTTCGCGACGCGGAACAAGACTAACATCCTGATTCGGAGAAGCAATACCGATGGGACGATTTGCAAAGTGCGCGTATAGCGAGAGGGGGAGATCGACCACGATCCCTTCTGTAATAATGTCCCTGGTTCCCAGCCAGCGCTCGACTGCCCCATGTCGAAGAACGTGATCATCATGCGTAAGCGTTTCGCGCCTCGATTTCTGTCGGCTTTCGTTCGGGCGCAAGAGAACATTTGAGGAAAATCGCGCGGCCGGATCGGGATGCTGACAAAATCAATCGGGATTGCGGTGTTTCAGGCGCTCATTCCGCGAAATTCACTTTTTCAATCCGGATTTGAGAAAAATTTGCCGCCATTCACTCAAACTGACTTTTTCAATCGCGAATTGCCAGGAATGACGAGGCCTTGGACCTTCGCGACGGTCAGCTTCGGGCGATGATAATAAGATAGCAGGCATTCCGCGCTTAGCGAGAGGATCTCATTTGCCGCCGATATATTGGTTGTTGAACCTGCGCTCGCTCTTCCCGGAAGCTGTTGGTTTATATTTCCCGGGACAGCCGATGGATGGACCGCCCTGTCATTAGCCCTTCATGCTTCGTCACCATGACAGGCGGACACTCATGGTGGCGTTGATGCCTTCGCCAATGTTGGTCTGGGTCCAGTATTTGGCATTGAACAGATTATTCACGTTGCCGGTGAAGGTCACCTTGCGCGCGCCGACCAGCGTGTCGAACTGGAGGCCCGCATTGGCGGTGGTGTAGGCAGGAATGTACAGGCTGTTGCTATCGCTGGTCGGCGCCTTGCCGGTATGGCGAACATTGCCGTGCAGGCTCAGGCCCGGAATCGCAGCAACATGATATTCGGCATGGCCGGTGAGTTGCCATGTCGATGCTCCCGCCGGCACATTGCCGCGCAGATCCTCATTGCCGGGTGAGACGTTCTGAATGCTCGGATCGAGATAGAGGACACCTGCTCCCAGCTTCAGGTCGTCGCTCAGCCGATAGCTCCCGATCGCCTCGATACCTTCGTACAGTGTCAGGCCGTCCTGCGAGAGGCGGCGCTCACCCTCGACGAGCCGGTCGATTATATTGGCGCGCTCGATGCGAAAGCCAGCGAGCGTGAGGCTTAGCCGCTCATGCTCATATTTGGCACCGACTTCATATTGGCGGCTGAGCGTTGCTTTGAGCACTTCGCCGACATTGGCATATTCGCCACCCACCCGGCTGCCCGGCTCCATTGCCTCGACATAGCTTCCATAGATCGAGACATGGGGCACAGGCTTGTAAATCAGCGCGAGCGTGGGCGTCACCGCTGAGGTGCGATAACCGGAATCGACCGAGGCATCGCCATCGAGATCGGACAGCCGGTATTGCGTGTAACGCGCGCCGAGCATGGCCTGCAGATGCTCGCCAAGGTGCAAAGTGTCACTCAGGAACAGGGCTTTCTGCCGCTCGCGTGTTGGCCAGCCATCGGTCCCGAAGCTGATTTCGCGCGTAACCCGAAACGGCTGATCCGCGTAGATATTGCCGTTGAAATCATTGCCCCAATAATAGTCTTCGTCGCTGTAGCCAAAGGCGCTGTCCGTGATTTGGAACGACGCGCCCGCCACGATCTGATGCCGGATCGGTCCGGTTATGACGTCACCCTGCGCCATCGCCTGAACGAAATGATTTTTGTCCAGTTCGGCGAAATTATAGGCATAGCCATCATAGTCCCCGGCCTGGGTCCGCATGTAAACGAACATCTTGTTCGAGCGATGCAACTTGCTGGTGTAGCCATAGGTCAGGCGCGCGGACCAGCCATCGGCAAAGCTCCAGTCCAGCCCTGTGGCTGTGGCCAGAGTCCTCCCTTTATAATAGCTGTTGTCGATGTTGAGCTTGTCATAATCATAGGTCGCGCGCGGCAAGGCGCTCCCGTCATAACTCGCCCAGTAGAACTGGAACGGCTCATGCTGAAGATTGCTGTCTTCATATGTTCCGGTGGCATACCATTTGAGGTCGGGACTGAAGGCATATTCGAGCGCCAATGACCCGACCAGACGGTTGACCCCGGCCTGATTATAGGCGGTGCCCTTTTCTCCGGCCAGATTGATACGATAGCCGAGCTTGCCATCGCGGGTGAGCGGCCCGCCTGCATCGGCCCGGGCATAGAAGACGCTGTTGGTGCGATAGCCGATTTCCGTCGTCAGCATCGGTTCGGCCGTCGGCCGTTTTGTGCTGTAGCTGATCACGCCGCCCGGCGCGCCAAAGCCGTACATAAAGCCGGTAAGGCCCTTCAGCGCCGTGACGCTTTCGATCGGCTCCAGCGGAAAGTCGCCGCCCCAATACAACAGCAACGGCACATCATCGATATAATAGTTGCGCACGCCCAGCCCCCTGATCTGGGTGCCCCACCAGTTGGTCGATCCTGACGGCGCGGAGGAAAAGACGGACGGATCGTTGGCGAAGATCTGCCCAATGCTGTTGGCTTGCCGTCGGGCGATGTCATCTGCGTCGATGACCGTGACCGAATAGGGGGTATCCAGCAAGGCTTTGGCACCCAGAGCGCCGCCCTGGCTGACCCTGTTCTGGCCCTCGTCCGGCCTTAGGCCGGTCACGATGATCGCCTCATTCGCATCGGGACGTGCCGCATCTTCGGCCGCATGGGCTTGAGTTGCAAACACAGCAGGACAGGCCGCCATTCCCGTCATCGTCGTAGCGGACAAGAGCGACAGGACCAATTTGTGCGTCATCGAAGAACCCCCTTCATCATGGCGCGGCCTCTAAGATTTATGATATTGCGAGTTAATCGCATATAAGGCTATAGCGCCCCGACTTTGGCGAAGGGGGTGAATGATGAAAGGTCTGAACAGATTGATTGGCGCATTGCTCAGCGCATCCTGCCTGGGCCTTCCGGCAGGCGCGGATGCACAGCAGGCACCCGATGCCGACAGCAAGCGGGACGATATTGTCGTTACCGGGGCCAGGAACCCCGATGTCGCCATGGCGTCGAAAGCCGATATCCCGCTTCTTGAAAATTCACAGGCGATCTCGATCGTCTCGCAACAAACGCTGATCGATCGCGGGGTTTTGCGGCTCGGCGATGCGCTGGCAGGCGTTGCAGGCGTGTCGCGCAATAACACCTACGGATTCTTCGACGGGTTCAACATTCGCGGGTTTAATGCCTCATCCGGCGCGACCTATCTCGATGGGCTGCTCGATGATACCGGCTACGGCACGTCCGAGATGAGCGGGCTGGAGCGGGTCGAGGTGGTGAAGGGGCCGGCATCGGGCCTGTTCGGCCAGGGGCCGCTATCGGGCATCGTCAATCTTGTCAGCAAACGGCCGCAGGAGGATGCGTTTCTCGATCTGGGCGTAAGTGCCGGTTCCTATGATCTGATCGAGGTCCGCGCCGATGCCAACGGACCACTGACAGCGGACGGCACGCTGACCGCGCGTCTGGCAGCGGTCTATCGCGACCAGGATTTCTTCGTCCATTCGTCGGGACAGAAGCGCATCTTCCTCGCACCCTCGCTGCGTTGGCAAATTGGAAGCCGGACCAGCCTGACGCTGCTTGGTCGCTATCAGAAGGACGACATCCGCCCCTGGTCGCCGACCACCGCTTATGGCACTGCCCTGCCCAATCCCAACGGGCCGCTGCCGATCAGCCTGTCCATCAACGACACCATGTACCCCGCCGTCCAGAAAAATGACTATTGGAATCTGGGCTATGTGTTCGACCATCAGGTCAGCGAGGGCGTCGCGGTCCATCAGTCGCTGCGCTATCAGGATTTCCACAACAGCTGGGACAATTGGCTGTTCATTACCGGCATCAACACCCAGGATATTCCGGCAACCGCGACCAGCCCGCTCATCCCGGCCTACAGCCGGGTCAGCCGCGCCTTTTATGGTCCGTACGAGGAGAATGGCACCTATTTTCGCGTCGATACCAACGCCAGCGCCCGTTTCGACACCGGGCCACTGAACCATTATCTGCTAGCCGGAATCGATTATGGCCGACGCCGGTCGGACAACTACAATCTCTACGACACCAGCAATCCCTATTATCTCAACCTTTACGCCCCGGTCTACGGGACGGTCAGCACGCACAATCCGGCCGTTCCCTTCTCGACCGCAGGCAGCCGGACGCGTCAACTGGGGCTGTATGTCCAGGACCATATCAAGCTGGGCGATGTCCTGACGGTGACGGTCGGCGGGCGATGGGACGATGCCTCGGCGATCAACCTGAGCGGCGGCGTGGCAAGTCCCAAGACCAGAGCCAAAGCATTCAGCCCGCGGGCCGGGGCCACGCTTGCCCTTAATGAATGGGCGTCGCTCTATGTGAACTATTCCAAATCCTTCACGCCGCAATTCAGCTACCGCGACGTTGACCAGAAGGTTCTGCCGCCCGAACGCGGCGTCAATTACGAGGGCGGTGTGAAGATTGCCCGATCCGATGGTCGGCTGACCGGGATGATGACGCTTTTCTCTCTGACCCGCGCCAATGTCGCCACGGCCGACGCCGTGCTGCCCAATGTCTATGTGCTGACGGGCGAACAGCGCACGCGCGGCATTGAGGCGGAAATGGCATGGCGTCCCGGTAGCGGCATCGAACTGACGGCGGCCTATACCTATCTCGACGCCAAGGTGACTGCCGACAACCGCCTTCGCGTCGGTTCGCGCCTCGGCAGCGTACCCCGCCATATCGTCGACCTGTGGGCGCGCTATACGATCCCGTCGGGGCCGCTCGCCAATCTGGGTGCGGGGGCCGGATTCCATCATGAAAGCAACCGCGCGGCCAGCACGGCGTCGGCGGTCGCGGGCGCGGCGCAGCCCTTCCTGCTCGACGGCTATGTGCTGGTTGATGGGGCCGTCTTCTACAGATTCGACGACTGGTCGGTGCAGGCGAATATCCGCAATATCCTCAACGAACGCTATTTCCCCACCGCTTCCCTGACCCGCACGACACCGGGCGAGCCGCGAACCTTCATGGTTTCGCTCCAGCGGCATTTCTGACCCCATGGCGGTTCCACCAACCCGAACGGGCATCGCACAACAGCGTTTGCATGTGCTGGCCCGTGCAATCGCCGCGATCATCGGCGGCTATGTCGTCACCGCGCTGGCCGTAGCCTGCCTGGCCCGCCTGCTGCCGATGCGCCACGCCGAGGCGAGCATCGCCGCGACGCTCGCCTCGTTCGCCATCTATGCGGGCATCATCGTCGCCATCTTCTGGGCCAAATCGATGCTGCGCGTCTGCATGGGCCTGGGTAGCGCGCTGCTTTTGCTGGGCGCTGCCCTGTATCTCTCGATACTGACTGGAGGACGACTGTGAAGGAGAGTTTCCGGCAGTCGATGGCCTGGCTCCATACCTGGACCGGCCTGATGTTCGGCTGGCTGTTGTTCGCAATGTTCCTGACCGGCACAGCCGCCTATTTCCAACAGGAAATCAGCCGCTGGATGCGGCCGGAACTGGTGGCCAATGCCGATCCTGCCAACGCCACACAGGCGGCCATCGATTACCTCCAGGCTAGGCAACCGGACGCAGAAAGCTGGTTCATCACGCCCCCTTCCGTGCGCAACCCGGCCACCGAGGTCTTCTGGCAGCCGAAAAAGGTCGAGGGCAAGCCGCCGACCCGGCGCAAGCGAGGAGAAACCAGCGCGACGCTCGATGGCGGCGGACATCCCGTCACGGTTCGTGAAACGCGCGGCGGCTTCTTCCTCTATCGCTTCCATTTCGACCTGCACTACATGCCGGTCATATGGGCGCGCTACGTCGTCGGCGTGGCGGCGATGTTCATGCTCGTCGCGATCCTGTCCGGGATCATCACGCACAAAAAAATCTTCGCCGATTTCTTCATGCTGCGTTTCGGCAAGGGCCAAAGGAGTTGGCTAGACGCGCATAATGTCACGGCGGTATTCGCGCTGCCCTTCTATTTGATGATCACCTATACCGGACTGGTTACGCTGGCGACCCAATATATGCCCTGGGGCGTCATGGCGAACTATGCGTCCACCGAGACGTTCTTCGAGGAACTTTTCCCCGGCCGGGCGGACGTTCCGCGCAGCGGCGTGGCGGCCCCTCTGGTCTCCGTCAGCCCGTTGATGGCGATCGCGAGCCGGACATGGGGCGGCGCGGGGGTGGGATCAATACAAGTTACCAACCCGGGCGACAGCACAGCCACCATCACGCTGCGTCGTTCGGCCACCACCGCAATCGGTGCGCGCGGTGAGAGCATCGTCTTCGGCGGGCCGAGCGGCAAGCTGCTGGATCGGCACGCGCAGGAGGGCGGCGCACTCGCGACGCAGAGCGTCATGGTGGGAATCCATGCCGGACGCTTTGCCGACTGGGGCTTGCGCTGGCTCTATTTCCTCTCCGGCATCGGCGGCACGATCATGGTCGGCAGCGGGCTGGTGTTATGGACCGTGAAGCGCCGCGCGAAGTTGCCTGATCCGATGCAGCCCCATTTCGGATTCCGTCTGGTGGAGCGACTCAATATCGCGGCGATCGTCGGCCTTCCGGCAGGACTGGCGACCTACTTCCTGGCCAATCGGCTGCTGCCCATCGCCATGGCCGATCGCGCGGAATGGGAAATCAACAGCCTGTTTCTGGCATGGGCGGGCGTCCTCTTCTGGGCCTGCGTCCGGCCGCAGCGGCGCGCATGGGTCGAAAGCCTGTCATGCGCCGCCGCCCTGTTCGTGG
The DNA here is from genome assembly GCA_040389985.1 of Pseudomonadota bacterium. Taxonomy (GTDB): domain Bacteria; phylum Pseudomonadota; class Alphaproteobacteria; order Sphingomonadales; family Sphingomonadaceae; genus Sphingobium. The sequence goes on along the minus strand of JAZJZH010000005.1, from coordinate 26,905 downwards.
CCGTGCCAATTGTAAACGCCCTGACTGTCCCGCGTAACATGCTAACTGGCCTCATGACTGGCGACTGGCTGTTCGTCGCCTTCGACATGGCGATGGTAGCGCTGGCCTGCGCCTTGGGCTGGGCAGCGCGCAAGGCGGCACGAGCTAAGCCTAAAACGATGCACAGAAACCGTCCGAACAGAAAGGAACTGATCACGGCATGATCCATATTTTGGCGATTTGCGCGTCCATCCTGGGGTTCGGATGCCTCTGCGCCGCGATGGCGCGACATCAGAAGGATTTGCTGGGCCGCCCACTGCCGCGCCAGGCACAGCGGTGGCTTCTCGGGGCGGGTGGCGCTCTCCTACTTGTCGCGCTGGCGACCGACATGGCCGGACTAGGGGCCGCATATGGCGCGATCGCCTGGTTCGGTCATCTGACAATAGGAGCAGCGATGGCAGTAACAGGACTAAAATGGAAGACAGCCTGACGAAATCGCCATCGTCTTCTCGCGAAATCCCTCACTGATTACCCATCTAAGGGGTGGTTGTGAATCTTGTGATTATCATCCGTGAAACTCGCCGATTTCGGACGCTTTGAAGGCCGACCGTCAGACGCTCACTTACCGGACAGGGGCGGAAAACAGCCAATCTTTGTCTAGCGTACGTAAAATGCACTTTCGTGTAGTCACCCCTTCGAGCCGATCGCGCAGCGTGGCGATCGTCATACCGGCGTCCCCCCGGCCTTGGCGGCGCTGCGCCGGTTCCACAGGAAGCCGGCGACTAGCAACGCGACCATGACGAACTGCGCCACGATCGTCTCCCGTGTCGGGTAGATTCCCAGTAGCTCGCTTCGGGGAAGCCCCGGCCACGGGGTAATGGGGAGATAGCCGGCTTCTTGCAGCGCCGCGCTTCCCTTGCCGATCAGGACGACGGCCAGCACCGCGATCAGCGCCGAACTGTAGGCGAAGAACTTGCCGATCGGCAGCGTGCGGCTGTAGCGCATCATCACGAAGGCGATCACCGCCAGCAGCACGACCGCCGCGACCGCGCCGGCTATCACCGCTCCGCCGTTCCCCTGTTCCCAAATCGCGGCATAGAACAGGATCGTCTCGAAAACCTCGCGATAGACGACGACGAAGGCGAGCAGGAACAGGAACCACGCCGATCGCCGGGTGAGCGCCTTGCTCAGCTTGTCGCGGATATAGCGTTGCCAGGCATCGGCATTGCTCTTGCCGTGCATCCAGATTCCGACCCACAGCAGCACGATCGCGGCGAACACTCCGCCGAACCCTTCGGTCAGCTCCCGACTCGCGCCGCTGATCGCGATCAGCCATGTCGCCGCCGCCCAGGTGGCAGCCCCGGCCACCAGCGCCGCGATCCAGCCCCCATGCACATAGGGCAGCATGTCACGCCGATCGGCTTTGCTCAGGAAGGCGATCATGGCGACGACGATCAGCAGGGCTTCCAGCCCTTCACGCGCGAGGATGGTGAACGCGGCCACAAAGCTCGATGTGGCGGATGCCTCGCTTGGCGCTAGCGCCGTTTCGGCGTCGGCGAACAGGCTGTCGAGCGTGGCGACGCGATCCTTGACCGTCGCGACCGGCTCACCCCTCGCGATTCCGGCGCGCAGATCGGCCATCGCCCTCTCGATGCGGACCATCGACGCATTGTCGCGCGCCGACAGCACCGCTTCCACCGGCTCGAAACCGTCGAGATAGGCAGAAAGCGCCAGATCGGTCGCAGCCTTGCGATCACCACGGCCATAGGCGGCCAGGGCATCTTCAAGCCGGGTGCGAGCCAGCACCAGCGTCCCCGCCGCTTCGGCCGCGATCGTCGCTTCGGGATGATGGCGCAGATAGGCCATGAGCTGGCGGGCCTTGTCGTCGCCGACTTGCGTCCCCAGCGCGGCGGGCGTCGTGCCGACCAGCTTTTCCAGATCGAGGCGCTTGCGAAGATCGACGTCGTCTTCCCACAGCGCCTTGCCGGCGTTTGCCTCGCTCTCGGGATAGGCGAACGAACCGGCGTAGAAAGCGAGCGCCCAACGGTCTTGCGGGGGCAGTTCGGCGAAGCTCACCATGCTCGTGCCGTCGAGCCCCTGTTCGATCACCTGATAGAGCGCGAAGACGCTGCGCTCGCGCGCCCGGGCTTCATCGGCGAACGCGATCGGTGCGGGATCGAGGCCACGGGATTGCGGGCCATAGCCCTTGCCTGTCGCGCCGTGGCAGCTCGCGCAGTGCTGTGCATAGAGCGCCTTCCCGCGCGCCAAGTCGGGCGCGGCCGTCGGCGCGAGCGGAACCGGATAGGCTTTGATGAGGTCGGCGGCGAGGCCGCGCGCAGCGGTCGCGATGGCAGGAGCCGGGGCTTTCGCCGCGATGATCCGTTGCAGGTTACCGGCCTGGCGTTCGAGGCCGGCGCGCGCCGACGATTTCGGCAGCTCGTCGATCAGCTTGGCGGCCGTCGTAGAGAACTCCTGCATTTCGGCATATTCGCCAGCGTTGGCGATCTTCCCGTCCGCGACTGCCTCGGGATAATCGACCGCGATATAGTCGAGCAGCCGCCACGCCGTTTGTGCGGGTGCGGTTTTAGCCACCGCAGGCGTGGCGAGCGACATGATGCTAAGGGTGGCGACGGCCAGCAACCAGGGCGTAAACGGGCAATGCATGTCGCGATTGCGGCGCATTAGCGGGGATAAGCTGCAAAGCAGTCTGTTGAGCCACGAAACGAAGCCGCTTGCTGGCCCGTGCGTGGCGATCCGATGATTATCCATCCGAACGCCTCGTTTGTGCCGTCTGCAGGGAACGGCTATATTTCAAATGAATTTGAATTGTTGGGCGACAGATGAACGAAAATCAAGCACTCGCTGCCTTCGCCGCCTTACCAACCAAACCCACCTCCGGATCGTCCGGTTACTTGTGGTGGCGAGTGCGGACGGACCGTCTGCCGGAACGATCGGCGAGGCGCTGGGCGACACGTCCCCATCGCGCCCATCGTTTCACCTCAATCAGCTTTAGCAATCCGGCTTGATCGAAAGCCGGCGCGAGGGCCGGTCGATTATCTACAGTGCCATTTTAACGGCGTTGTCCGATCTTGTGGCGTTCCTCATCCACGATTGCTGCAAAGGGCATTGCCGTGTCTGCGACCAGGCCATTGCATTGTTCGCCAAATGCACCGGGCGGCCGGCGCCTGCGGCGTCGCTGGCCGAGCAGAGATAGATGATCCGAGCGTCTCCTTTTTCTCGATCGCTTGCAGTAGAGCCATAGAAGTAACGACAAACAGGTGAAATATGTCCCGGCAGTTTTTGACATAAACTGTCGTTCGCGCACCCGCGTCGCAATGACGTAAGTTGGTCGACGGCAGACTGAACGCTCTCGTGGAAACGTTTCAGACCGGACGCTTTAGCCTCCGGTTGGCCGGTTAGAGCCTTGGGCGCTGTTGCGATGGCCGGCCGTGGCGCCCGACACGGACGTTGCACCCCTCGATCCCACTGACCGGGACGACGCCAGCTGATAATCAGGGTTGAATTGCGTAGACCACCTGCACGCGGACCTGCGTTTCGATCGCGCGGGGCTTCAGTCCGATCGCAACCGGCGGCGGTGGGGGTGGAGGCGGTGGCGGCGAGTTGACCCGCGCTGCCGCGACGACGATCTCGTCATACGGGCCTGGGCCGTTGAAGCTGAGGTTGGAGACGCTTAGGACGCCGCCGAGCCTGACACCGGAGGCGCGCGCGATGGCTTCAGCCTGAAGTTTTGCTTCGGCCACCGCCTCCGTGATCCCGCGCCGCCGTATCTCCTTGTCCTCGGCGAGGAAGTAGCGGTCGATGCGGGGGTTGGTCGCACCGAGACGGCCAGCAAGCGACACCATTGTGCCGGCCTCGTTCACTGCCGCGGTGCGGACCTCCACCTGAAGATCGGCGGTATAGCCAATGATCGCGCATTCGCCGGTCGACAGGCGCGGATTGCCGTAGGTGTTGCGATTGCAGTCACGCCCGCGCACCTCGGCGATACCGACTTGGGCGGCACGTATATCGGGTCGGGCAGAGACGCCTGCCAGTCCCTTCTCGATCGCGTCCCGTTTCGCCACCATGTCGCGCACGGCCTCGTCGCTGGTCGCGCCTTCGCCATGAACGGAGAAGCTAACGACGGCACGGTCGGGCGGGCTCGGGATCGTCGCTGCACTATTGACGACGATCCGGGGACGCTGTTCCTCGCCGGATTGCGCGATTGCGGCGCACGGCCAGAAGATGGGGAGAAAAATGGCAAAGCGGCGCATGGGAATCTCCGGAGAGGGAGCCGCCAGCCTAGCCGACAGCACGCCAAGTGCAATATAGTAATTGATATTGACTCGCAATACTATCCCTTTTAACGGTCATGCAAATTGGGGGAAACATCGTGCGCGTTTTATATCTGGCGGCCTGCAGCCTGTTCGCAATTCATGCCGCAAGTCCGGCCTTCGCTCAGGCTCCTGCTGGCGAGGCTGACGGGAATGCCGACACCATCATCGTCACCGGTGAAAAGGCCAATCGCTCGCTTCAGGATACGTTGACGAGCGTCGCAGTGACAACGCCAAAGCGCATGGAGCAGGAAAACCTCATCACTATTCAGGATGTGTTCCAGCGGACCGCCAACGTCACCGAAACCTATGGCGTCGCCGGCTTCACCATCCGTGGCATCGCGAACCGCGGTGTTTCAGGCGGCGAAGGGGCCGCGCTCGCCACCATCTTCGTCGATGGGGCTGCGCTGCCCTCAGCCATCGTCCAGACGGCACCCACCGATATGTGGGATGTCGAGCAGGTCGAGATTTTGCGCGGGCCGCAATCGACGTTGCAGGGGCTGAACGCGCTGGCCGGCGCGGTCATCCTGCGCACTACCGAACCGACGATGGACTGGTCGCTGCGCGCGCGCGCCCAATATAGCACAGGCGACGACCGGCAATTTGCCATCGCCGCCGGTGGACCGATAGTGCCGGGCGAACTGGCGTTCCGGGTCTCCGCCGAAAAGCGTGACACGGACGGCTTCACCTGGAACCCAACACGCCGCACGCATGAAAATCCGCTGGATTCGACCAATGTCCGTGCCAAGCTGCTCTGGACGCCCAGTGCTCTCCCCGGATTCGAGGCGCGGGCCGGCTATACCCATTATGATCGTTATGGCGGCTACAGCTTCAGCTATGTCGACACGACCACGCCTGATTTCTTCGACCGTCGGCGTAATTTTTCCAATGTCCCCAATGACAGCGATTCCAACACCGACATCGGAACGCTGGACCTGCGCTATGATTTCGGCGGTGGTCTCAGCCTGACGGCGATCAGCGCCTATAATGATGTCGGCGAGACCAACAATTACGACAACGACCTGACTGCCGCCGACAGCGGCCAGTATGTCCAGCGCAACCACTTCAAGACCTTCTCGCAGGAATTGCGGTTGAATTACGACGGGGACAGGCTGAGCGGTCTCCTCGGCGCCTTCTATTATAACCGCAGGAACAGCATCAACACGACCAGCGAGACGGGCGTCCCGACGCCTCTCGGCACGATCGCCGCGCTGCTCCAGTCGAACGGCATCGATGCGGCGACCGCGCAATATGTCGCCAATCTTTATGGTGCGGCTTTACCCCAAATTCCCGTTGATTTCGCGTCGCAGGGCGCGGGCAAGGTCCGCACTTATGCCCTGTTTGGGGACGCGCGGTTCAAACTGACCGACCGGCTCTCGCTGCTCGGCGGCTTCCGCTACGACCGCGAAACCAACAGTATCGCAGTTGCGCAGCAGACAGAATTTGCTGGCACCTATCCTGACCCGCTGGCCTTTGGTCCGGCAGGATCGCCTCTCTGGTTTGCGGTCATGGGTATCAATGCCGGGGTCGAGGGCATCGTGTCCGACGCGACCGGCGGTGCGGTTGCGATCAACCGCACCTTCAAGGCTTTCCTGCCCAAGGCCGGGATCGAGATGGCATGGACGCCGGACATCAAGACCGCCTTCACCGCTCAGCGCGGCTATCGGTCAGGCGGGTCGAGCAGCAACCTGGCCCGATCGGCGACTTTTGCCTATGATCCGGAATTCACCTGGAATTACGAACTATCCTTCCGCTCTGCGTGGCTGGACGATGCCCTGACGCTCAATGCCAACGCCTTCTATGTCGACTGGAAGGATCAGCAGGTGTCGGCCAATTTCGGCCTCAACGTCTATGACACCAATGTCATCAATGCCGGCAAGTCGCATCTCTATGGCTTCGAGGTGGAGACGGCGCACCGCGTCAGTCCGGCCTTCGACTGGTATGCCTCCGTCGGCTATACCAGGACCGAGTTCGACGAATTTTCGACGACGTTGGGCAGCGTGACCGACTATGCCGGGCTGGAATTTGCCCATGCGCCGCACTGGACCTTGTCGGCAGGCATCAATGCGCGCCCGATCGAACATGTCAGCCTGAACGTCAACGCCAGCCATCGCAGCGCCGTATTCTCCGAAATCAGCATCCCGCAGTCGGAAACGCGGCTGGATGCCCGCACGCTGGTGAATGCACGCATCGCCTATGAGGCAGAGCACTGGACGGTTTCGGCCTTTGCCTCCAATCTCTTCGACGAAGAATATTTCCAATATACCGTCGAAGGCCTGGGTCGCGGCGTGCTGGGCAATCCGCGCGTGCTGGGCGTATCGCTGGAGACGCGTTGGTAATGATGACGCTCGCCGCCTGTCTCCCGATGCTGGCGGGCGGGGCGTTCGGCGCCTGGGCCTTGCGCCGGGCGTGGCGTTCCCCGGCTGAAAAGGGCGCTGGCTATCGGGCCGTCGGCTGGGCGGCGATCGTCGCGACTTTGGTGTGGCCGGCCTTCCTGCTGGGCGACACACGCGGGCCGTTCATCGCGCTCGCCATGCTATCGGTCGCCGCGCTGGCGGTGGTGGCGAGTGGAGCGACGGTCCGTGCGGCCAAGGCCGCGAGGTCGGATCGCGCCGGGCGCGGATCGGACAGCCTGGCGCCCGAACCATCGGACAGGCCGACGACCCGCTGGCGCAGCATATTGCGCTGGCTGCTGGCCGGCCCGATCGGCATGATCGCCGCCATGGCGATGGGCATATGCTATGCCGTCTGGGTGCCCGGCGAGGCACAGACGCGACTACTGATCGGCGCGTTGATCGTGCCAGTCGCCTGGGGTGGCGCCATGGCCTGGACCTTGGCAGACAATCGCATCATCCGCGCGACGGCGGTTCTGGTCGGCACCGCGCTCACGGGCTTTGGCCTGGCCATATTGAAGGGGTTTGCATGACGGCCACCGCCAAACGCAAGCCGCTCCTGTCCCGCGTGCCCGCCGATTTCGTGCGCGCAGTGCTGAAGGGACATAGTTCACTCGGCCTCGCCTTTGCCGCGATCATCTATCTGGTCTGCCTGACTGGCAGCATCGCCGTGTTCGCCCATGAATTTCAGCGGTGGGAAACGGCCGGCGCGCCGCGCCTGACCACCGTATCGCCGGACGCCGTCCAGCGCGCGCTGGAGGCGGCGATAGCAAAGGTCGGCGGCGGCGTGGAACATGGTTATATCACCCTGCCCACGCCCGATCTGCCGCAGGCCAGCCTCATCGTCGAGAAGGACCATGTGCAGCATGGCTGGATCTTCGACGCGGTCGGCAATCTGGTTGCGCCCGGTGATGCGCCGTTCAGCGAATTCCTCACGCGGCTGCACATCAACCTGCACATTCCGGGCAGTTGGGGCATCTTCATCGTCGGCCTGACCGGGGTCGCGCTGCTGTCGTCACTCATTTCTGGCCTGCTTGCCCATCCTCGCATCTTCCGCGACGCCTTTCACCTGCGCCTGGGCGGTTCGCGGCGCTTGCAGGAGGCGGACCTGCACAACCGCATCGGCATCTGGGCGCTGCCCTTCCATGTCATCGTGTCGCTGACGGGGGCGCTGCTGGGCCTCACCACCATCATCGTCGGCGTGCTGGGCATGGCGCTGTTTCAAGGGGACACAGCCAAGGTCTATGCCCTGTTCATCCCGCAAGCGCCCAAGGACGATCCGCGCCCTGCGCCGATCATCGACCTGCGCCCGATGTTCCCGGCCGTCGATCGCGCGGCGCCGGGCGGTCGCACCGATCTCATCCTGCTGGAGCATCCCGCCGAAATGGGCGGAGCGGCAATGTTCAACGTACAGCGGGAAGACACGCGCCTTTCCAACTACGACGCCTATGCCTTCGATCGCACGGGCAAGCTGTATCACCGCGCCCGGTCGGCGGAGAATAATCTGGGCGAGCGGATATTGGGAGCGATCGGCAAGCTGCATTTCGGCTGGTTCGGCGGCGGCATGGTGAAGGTCGCCTATGCGCTCCTGGGCCTTGGCCTCACTTATCTGGCGGCCGGCGGCGTCACTATCTGGCTCGCCCGGCGACGCGACAAGCGCAATCCCGCGCCCGGCCTCGAACGACTGTGGGCCGCGACGATCTGGAGCCAGCCGGTCGCCCTTGCCACCACGGCGCTTGCAACGGCGGCGCTGGGCGGAATGGTCAGCAAGCAGGCGCTGATCGTGACATGGGCCGCCGTGACGCTGGTCATCCTCTTCTCTGCCCTGCGGATCGAGGCGGCGACTCTGTCGCTATGGCTGAAGCGTGCTTCGGGCGTGCTGCTGATCGCCGCCGCGCTGGTCCATTTGCTGCGCTTCCTGCCCGCTGATCCGGTCGTCTGGTCGGTTGATGTCGGGCTGCTGGCATGCGGCGCTGTGTTGTTGTGGCTGGCGCGTGGCGCCGCCTCGCATCTAGTACCGGTTGTCGCCTCATGACCGGGAATATGCCTGGAGACGACATAATCGACAGCGTGTCGAAGCTGGAGGCCGTCACGGGCTGCACGCCGCCCGCCATGCATCTCAAGGTCATCGACCATCTGGACGAGGGCGCGTTGCGATGGCTCGCCCACTCGCCGCTGGCGTTCGTCGGTCTGGGTTCCGGTCTGGACGCCGCCAACGCCAGCGTCATTGCGACCATCGGCGGTGGTGCACCGGGCTTTGTATCGGGCGACACCCGGCGGTTGCGCATACCGCTCGCGTCGCTGGACAATGCCGAGCCCCTGGCGGTCGGTGCGTCGTTCGGATCGCTGTTCCTGATCCCAGGCATTCGGGAGGCATTGCGCATCAATGGCCGGGTGGAAGCCATGGATGCCAACCATCTGCATGTCGTCGTGGAGGAATGCTACGGCCATTGCGCGAAGGCCGTCATCCGCTCGGATCTGTGGGTGGCGCAGCCCTGCGACGTACCGACGGACCTTGCCGCCTTTGTAGCAGCGAGCCGGTTTCTGGCGCTGGCCACGGTTAGCGCGGGCGGCCAGGCGGATCTCAGTCCGAAGGGCGACCCCGCCGGTTGCATGGCCATGCTCGACGGCGACCGGCTATGGTTTGCCGATCGGCCCGGCAACCGCCGTGTCGACAGTTTTCGCAACATCGTGGAGCAGGCGCAGACGGGGATCGCCCTGCTTGTGCCCGGCGCCGCCCATGCACTGATGGCACAGGGGCCAGCGCGTCTGACGACCGATTTGGCGATCCGCGAGCGCTTCGCCACGCAGGGGAAGACACCGCTACTGGCGATCGAGCTATCCGTCGAAACGATGGCGTTCCACGCCAGCCCCGCGCTGCAACGGGCATCCCCATGGCCCGTGCGCCAGACCAGCGACATTGACCCCACCAAATTGTTCATGGGCCATATCAAGCTCAACAAGGGCGGAGGCGTTGGCGCGATGCTCGCGCGCGCAAGCCTCTCGGTGCCCGGTATGACGGGGCTGCTCAAGAAGGGGTTGGAGAAGGATTATAAGGACAATCTCTATTGACCGGAAAGCGAGGGCTTTGCCTTTCCGGTAGGGCCGACTGCTGCATGGTGCCCGTCCACTGCCGTCCGTTACATCATATCCCCCGTATTTGCCTGATTTTCAACGCATTAGGCCATCCGCTGATCGACAGGCCGAGCGATGGCTGCCTGCGCTTTGTCTGGTGATCCAGAAGTGGCAGGTCCTGTCAAAATAAGCCGTACACGAACTGGCCGATGGCTGTCCGTACCTAGTCGACTGCTACCGGAAGCGACGCAACGCGAACGGCAGCTATCCGCCCCCCCTCGCTCCAAAGCGATGTTCGCTTATCGGCCATTAGCAAAACCCGACGAAAGACAGAGTGGGATCGTCAGCCGGTGAGCAAGCCCGCCATGGATACTGGCAGCCACCCTGTTTGATCCGCCTACCCAGTTCAATTCTGGTCCGTTCCCTTGTATCTGCCATTGTGATATAAGTAATTGGGAAACCAATAGGATTCCCGATTCCAGCAAGAACGAACTGGGGCCTTTCTGGGGGCCTTACCGCTCATCTCATTTTCATTACATATCTGAAAATTAAACCAGAATTATTGTGGATTGGATTCCGGCTCGGCCATCGTCTTCCTTCTCGACTTGTTCCGCCGCTCCCGTCTAAGAGGGCGGCATGATGAAGCTGTTCATTGGCAACAAAGCCTATTCGAGCTGGTCCCTGCGCGGCTGGCTGGCGTGCAAATTGTCCGCCCTCCCGTTCGAAGAGGTGGTCGTCCCCCTCTATGACGAAGCCTGGGAGAAACGGCGCGAGGGCGACGAGTTCGCGCCCTCCTCCGGCAAGGTGCCGATCCTGTGGGATGGCGACGACGTCGTCGTATGGGACAGCCTGGCCATCGTCGAATATCTTAACGAAAAGACGGATGGCGACCTGTTCTGGCCGACCGATCCCGCCGCCCGCGCCATGGCCCGGTCAATGGCCGCCGAAATGCACAGCAGCTTCGCCGCGCTACGCCGCGAGCACAGCATGAACATCCGGCAGATCTATCCCGCCGTGCCCCCGTCCGAGCCTGTCGCGCACGACATCGCCCGGATCATGCAGCTCTGGGCGCAGGCCCGCGCCCGCTATGGCGGCGACGGCGATTTCCTGTTCGGGGAGTTCAGCGCGGTGGACCTGATGTTCGCGCCCGTCGTCACCCGCTTCATCACTTATCAACTGCCCGTCGCCCGTTTCGCGCAGGCCTATATGCACGCCGTCATCGCCCATCCCTGGATGCAGGAGTGGATCGGCGGCGCCCAGGCGGAAGACTGGGTGATCGACCGGTTCGAAGTTCCGCCGCAGACGGTCTGACGATCATGAGCGAAACGCCGGAAACCGACACGCCCAAGGAAGCGCGCGCCGCCGAGGCCGCCGCGATTCGCCGCCGCTGGATCACGCTGGGCGAAATCCTCGCCGTGCTGGCGGTGAGCATCTCCGCCCTCACCCTCTACCTCAACTGGGCGGACAAGACGGACGAGCGCGCCGAAAAGGCGGCGGAAAGCCGCAAGGCGTCCGGCCGCGCCGCCACACTGGTGCTGAACGCCGATTCGGTGAAGGACGACCGCATCGCGCTGAAGACCACCGACCCCGATCAGGTCATCCAGAGCCAGACCATCCTCTTTCCCCGCGCGCTCGGCATCGCGCCGGTCGACACCACCGGCGATCCGCGGATCGAGGCGGACTGGTTCGACAGCGCGCTCAAAAAGGCGCGGGCCAAGGCGAAGCTGCCCGACGACAGCGTGGGCGACGAACGGCTGCCCGTCGCCATCACCACCCGCTTCGTCGTGGGCGGCGACACGCATGAGAATGTCGCGCTTTACGACATCGGCTATGGCATAGCGGGCCGCTGGATCGCCGGGCACAGCCTGGCGCTGCGCGGCCTGTCACGGGTCGAAACCCTCAAGCCCGACAGCGCCCAGGCCAGGGTCGACGCCCGCTGGGCGCGCCTGAGCGGCACATAGCCCAAGTCCTGCTTCAGCCCCTGAAACCGCAAAACCACTTGTCTTGCGGCCATGAAACGGGTGCAAGGCCCGCGCAGGGTTGTTGAACATCATAACAAGGACAAGCGGGCACCATGAGCCTGATGGGATCGATCGACATCTTCCATGCCATTGCCGGCCTGCTGGTCGGCGTGCTGGTGGGCGTGACCGGCGTGGGCGGCGGCTCGCTGATGACACCGCTGCTGGTGCTGATGTTCGGCGTCAGCGCCAAGACCGCCGTGGGCACCGACCTGCTCTTCGCCGCCCTGACCAAGATCGTCGGATCGGCCGTGCATGGGAAGCGCGACACGATCGAATGGCCAATTGTGCGGCGCATGGCCGCGGGCAGCGTGCCGGCCGCGCTCGTCACGCTGATGGCGCTCGGATGGATCGGCGATGTCGGCCAATCGACCGAAAATATCATCCTGATTGCGCTCGCCTCGCTGCTGGCGCTGACGTCGGTCGCGGTGATCGGCCGCAAATGGCTGTTCCGTCATCGCGGCGACCTGGGATCGACCCACTCGGCGGGCGCGACCTTCTACGGCACCACCGCGCTTGGCGCGTTGATCGGCGCGGCCGTTTCGCTCTCCTCCGTTGGCGCGGGCGCGATCGGAGTGACGGTGTTGCTGTTCCTTTATCCACGCCTGCCCATGGCGCGCATCGTGGGGTCCGACATCGCCCATGCCGTGCCGCTGGCGCTGATCGCCGGGACCGGCCACTGGCTGATGGGCGACGTCAATTTCGTGCTGCTGATGAACCTGCTGATCGGTTCGATCCCCGGCGTGATCGTCGGCAGTTATCTGTCGTCCCATGCCCCCGACAAGGTGCTGCAACCCCTGCTCGCCGCAGTGTTGGCCATCTCTTCCTGGCAGCTCTTCGTCAAGGCGCGCACGCCCGCCCCGGTGAAGGTCGAAGCGCCGGTGATGGCGAAAGCGCACTGACATGAAAAAGCCCGGCCCTCATGTGTGAGGACCGGGCTTTTTCGGCTCGAAAGAATCGTGGCTTTAGCCGACGATTTCTTCCGGCTTGAAGAAATAGGCGATCTCGATCGCGGCATTTTCTTCGCTGTCAGACCCATGGACCGAATTGGCTTCGATCGATTCGGCCAGTTCCTTGCGGATCGTGCCGGCGTCGGCATTGGCGGGGTTGGTGGCGCCCATGACATCGCGGTTGCGCTGCACGGCGTTTTCGCCTTCCAGCACCTGGACGACGACCGGACCGGAAATCATGAAGGCGACCAAGTCGGCGAAGAAAGGCCGTTCCTTGTGAACGCCATAAAAGCCTTCGGCCTGCTCGCGGCTCATGCGGATGCGCTTGGAAGCGACGATGCGAAGCCCTGCTTCCTCCAGCATCTTGGCGACCGCGCCGGTCAGGTTGCGACGGGTCGCGTCGGGCTTGATGATCGAAAAGGTGCGCGTGACGGCCATGGCCCTCGGTACTCCGAATTGGTGGAAATGCTGGGCGCGCCTTTAGACGCGGCCGGGCCAGGCTGCAAGGGGCTTAACCCTGACCGCCAATTAGGCCATTTGCACCCATTTGCGGCCGTCCTGCTTGAAATAGCGCGAAACCGTCTCCTCGCGCTTCGACAATATCCGCCAACTGGCCCGCGCGCCGTCGACCGTCTCATCGTCGAAGAAGTAGAAAGCACGCTCGAACACCAGCGCTTCGTCGCGCCAGATACCGTCCGCCAGCGCGATGTGCGCCGCGCCGTTCAGCGCCTCGCACGCTTCGCTCAGCAGGATCGGCTGCGCCGCCTCTCCGCCCTCGCCCGCCCGGCCATGCGCCAGGAAGGTTTCGGGCGGCCCGGCCCACAGCCCCGCCGAAATCCGCTCCAGCCGGTCAGGCTCCTGCGCCACCACCAGCAGCCGCGCGCCCAGGTCCAGGATGCGCGCCGCGATCGCGGGCAGCACCTGGTCCACCGGATCGCGGCTAAGCTGGTAGAAATCGACCTGCATGGATGGAGCCTCGGTTAAGAAGATACCGTGTTCCCGCGCAGGCGGAAACCCAGTTCAGACGGCGGGACTGGGTTCCCGCCTGCGCGGGAACACCCTTCGCTCAAGCCTCGAACTTGTCCGCGACCAGCCGATCGATCAGGCGCACGCCATAGCCGGTGGCACCCTTGTCCCAGGTTGCGCCCGGCTTGTCCGACCATACCATCCCGGCGATGTCGAGATGCGCCCACTTCACGCCCTCGTCCACGAATCGCTTGATGAACTGGGCGGCGGTGATCGAACCGGCGTAACGGCCGCCGATATTCTTCATGTCGGCGATCGGGCTGTCGATCATCTTGTTATAGGCGTCCCCCAGTGGGAAGCGCCACAGCTGGTCGCCGCTCGCCTTGCCCGCCGCGGTCAGGTCCTCCGCCAGGCCGTCGTCATTGGCGAACAGGCCACCATATTGATCGCCCAGCGCGACGATCATCGCGCCGGTCAGCGTGGCCAGGTCGACCAGCACTTCGGGCGCATAGGTCTTCTGCGCCCAGGTGATCGCGTCGCACAACACCAGCCGCCCTTCCGCATCGGTATTGAGCACCTCGATCGTCTGCCCGGACATCGACGTCACGATGTCGCCGGGGCGCTGGGCATTGGCGTCCGGCATATTTTCAACGAGGCCGCAAATGCCCACGACCCGCGCCTTCGCCTTGCGCCCGGCCAGCGCCTTGATCGCGCCCGCAACCGCGCCCGCGCCGCCCATGTCCCACTTCATGTCTTCCATGCCGGCCGCTGGCTTGATGGAGATGCCGCCAGTATCGAAGGTCACGCCCTTGCCGACGAAGACCACTGGCTTTTCAACGGCGCCATTGGTGCCGTCCCATTCCAGCGCCAACAACCGCGCCTCACGCACCGAACCCTGCGCCACGCCCAGCAGCGCGCCCATGCCCAGTTCTTCCATCGCCGCCTTGTCGAGGACGGTGATCTTCACGCCCAGTTCGGCGAGATGCTGGCAGCGCTCGACGAAGCTTTCGGGATAAAGAATATTGGCCGGCTCCGACACCAGTTGACGGGTAAATGCGATGCCGGCGGCAACCGCAGCCAGCCTTTCCCATGCCGCATCCGCGCCGGCCGCAACCAGCGTGATCGTCTTCAGCGTCGGCTTCGCCTTTTCGGGCTGGCGCGTGCGATAGGTGTCGATCCGCCAGCCGCGCAGCAATGCGCCAAACGCCAGATGCGCCGCCTGCTCGCCGCTCGAGCCGCCGAAAAATTCGACCGCGGCATGGATCGCGCCGCTGGTAGCCAGCTTGGCGGTCAGCGCCGCGCCCGCTTTCTCCACATCCAATTCGCTACCAGCGCCGATACCCAGCAACAGCACGCGCAGCGTCTTGCCACCTTCGGCCACGAAGCTTTCGAAGCTCGTCCCCGCCTCGCCGGTGAAGCGCGACGCGGCCGCGCCCGCCGCCAGGGTTGGCGCGGCCGACAGGGGCAGCGTGTCGAACCCGCCCTTGGGCACGGCAAAGACCAGCGTGTCGGCATCGGGGCGGGTCGGGCTGAACTGGATATCCATCGGGGTTCTTGTCCTCTTGTCTCTTCGGCGGGCAAAGCCGCGCTCTTATCCGTCAGATAGTGCGGCTTTCCCCGTCTGGCAAAGCCGTTCGACCGATTTCCGGCCAAAGATGCGCGACGAGCGATTGCGGACGGGCAATCAGTGCGATAGGCGGGACGGCAATATGCGCCCCGTTGATGAGGCCCCACCGCTTGCAAACCGTTCCGTTCCCCTTCTCCGTCCGCCATGCCCTGATGGCCGGCGCGACGCTACCCGTCTTCCTGCTGGCCCCTGCGGCGCTGGCGCAGCAGCTGAACGAGCCTGTCGCTCCGATCAGCGCGCCCGACGCACCCATGCCGGAAAATGGCGACCAGATCGGCTTTGCCGCCGACGCACTGCAATATGACAGCAACAGCGAAGTCGTGACCGCCGACGGCAATGTGCAATTGCTGCGCGACGGCAACCGGCTGCGCGCCGACAAGGTCGTGTGGAACCGCACCAGCGGCAAGGTGGAGGCGATTGGCAATGTCTCGATCGTCGATCCCGAAGGCAATATCGCCTATGGCGACCGCATCGACGTCACCGATACGCTGAAAGACGGCGCGGTCGACAATATGCTGCTGGTGCTCCAGTCGGGCGGCCGCTTGGCGTCGGTCAAGGGCACGCGGGCCGACGGCATCTATACGCTCTACCGCGCCACCTATACCGGCTGCGCGGTAGAGGATAGCAAGGGTTGCCCCAAGGAACCCACCTGGCAGATCAACGCCATCCGCGTGATCTACGACCCGGTGCTTCAGCGCGTGACGTACAAGAACGCCAATATCGAACTATTCGGCCTGCCGCTAATCCCCTTGCCCGGCCTGTCTCATCCGGTGGGAGACGGCGGCAGCAGCGGTCTTATGGTGCCCAATCTGCGCTACGACCGGAACAACGGCTTCGAAATCGCGCTGCCCTATTATTTCAAGCTGGCGCCCAATCGCGACCTCACCGTCACCCCGCATGTCTATACTGACACGCTGCCGATGCTGGAGGCTAATTACCGCCATCTCTACGATCGCGGTGCCTATCAGGTCACCGGTTTCATCACCCATGGCAGCCGCGTCGCGACCAGCGACAGCAGCGTAGGGACGACCCCGGCGGAATCCGAAAAGGATATTCGCGGCTATCTCGACGCCAGCGGCAAGATGCAGTTGTCGCCCGAATGGAGCCTGGACGGCTCGCTCCGCTTCGCCACCGACCGCACCTTCCTGCGCCGCTACGACATCAGCCGCGACGATCGGCTGCGCTCGACGCTCGGCGCGCAGCGGATCGGCGATGACAGCTATTTCTCGATTCGCGGCTGGGCGGTGCAGACCCTGCGGCAAGGCGATTCGCAGGGGCAGACCCCGATCGCGCTGCCGGTCATCGACTATCGGCTGCGGCTGAAAGACCCGCTGCTGGGCGGCGTGCTCCAGTTGCAGGCGAACACCCTCGCCATCACCCGCACCAGTGGTCAGGACACGCAACGCGCCTTTGCCGCCGCCGAATGGAATCTGCGCACGCTGACCGGCCTGGGGCAGGAAGTCACCTTCACCGGCTATCTGCGCGGCGACGTCTATCACAGCAGCGACAACGCCCTGACCTCCGTCGTCAGCTATGCCGGCGATCCGGGGTGGCAAGCGCGCGGCATCGCCGCCGCCGCGGTCGACATGCGCTGGCCCTTCGTCGGCGAAGCCTTTGGCGGCGTGCAGCGCATCGCCCCGCGCGTGCAGATCGTCGCCGCGCCGCACCTGGCCAACCTGTCGCTGCCCAATGAGGATGCCCGCGCCGTCGATCTGGAGGACAGCAACCTCTTCGCGCTCAACCGTTTCGCGGGCTATGACCGGTTCGAGGATTCAAGCCGTATCACCTATGGTCTGGAATATAGCCTGGCGCTGCCCAACTTCTTGCTCGAAGCCAATGTCGGCCAGAGCTACCGGATCGACAATCGTCCCGCCATCCTGCCGGACGGCACCGGCCTGTCCGACCGCACGTCCGACATCGTCGGCCGCACCACCGTCCGCTACAAGGATTTCCTCGCCCTCACCCACCGCTATCGCGTGGACAAGGATAATCTGTCGGTTCGCCGCAATGAAATCGACGCGACCGTCGGCACGAAGAAAACCTACGCCATGGTCGGCTATCTGCGGCTCAACCGCGATGTCGCGTCGGGGCTGGAGGATTTGCAGGACCGTGAGGAACTGCGCCTCGGCGGCCGCGTCCAGTTCGCGCGCTTCTGGTCGGTGTTCGGATCGACCGTGGTCGACCTGACCGATGCGAAGGAAGCACCCAACAGCACGTCGGATGGCTACGAACCCGTTCGCCACCGCCTCGGCGTCGCCTATGAGGATGACTGCCTCACCCTCGGCCTCACCTGGCGCCGCGACTATCAGGCCAATGGCGACGCGCGAAAGGGCAATGGCTTCCAGCTACGGCTAGCTTTCCGCAATATTGGCATATAAGGAACAGGCTCCCGCCTACCGTCAGGACTGGTTAAGGCGGACCAGCGCATCACGCGCCGGTTCGTATTGGAGATTTTTGCCGAAGATGCTGCCTGTCGCTTCCTCGCCCACCAGCCTGTTTCATGGCGTCCGCTCGGGCCTTCGCACCTTGCTCCTGTCCTCGGCGCTGCTCAGTGTCGGCGTCCAGCCGCTTCTCGCCCAGACGGTCGATGACGATGGCGGCGTTGGCGCACAGCAACTCAATCTGCCCAAGGACGTCACCGTCTTTGGCAAGAGCGACCCCAATATTCGCAAGGCGACGGCGATCGTCAACGGCCGGATCATCACCGGGACGGACATCGACCAGCGCCTGGCGCTCATCATCACCGCCAATGGCGGCAAGGTGGAGGAAGCGGAAAAGGAGCGGCTGCGCGTGCAGGTTCTGCGCAACCTGATCGACGAAACGCTCCAGATTCAGGAAGCCGCCGCCAACGACATCAAGGTCGATCCGGCCGAAGTGCAGCAAAGCTATGAGCGCGTGGCCGCCAATTTCCGCCAGTCGCCGACCCAGTTCGACGGCTATCTGCGCGAAAAGGGTAGCGCCGCCGCCAGCATCAAGCGCCAGATCGAGGGCGAACTGGCATGGAGCCGCCTGCAACGGCGCAATATCCAGCCGTTCGTCAACGTGTCCGAAGACGAAGTGAAGTCGGTGGTCGATCGCCTCAATGCCGCCAAGGGCGCGGACGAATATCGCATCGGCGAAATCTATCTGTCGGCGACGCCTGAAAATCACGACCAGATCGTCGCCAATGCCCGCAACATCATCGAACAGATTCAGAAGGGTGGCAGCTTCCCCGCCTATGCCCGGCAGTTTTCCGAAGCGTCGACCGCCGCGGTCGGTGGCGACCTGGGCTGGGTCCGTCCCGCGCAGTTGCCGCCCGAACTGGCGCAGGCCGCGACCGGGATGCAGGTCGGCCAGATCGCTGGCCCGATCGACGTCGCCGGTGGCGTGTCGCTCGTCTATGTGATGGACAAGCGCAAGGTGCTGACCGCCGATCCGCGTGATTCGCTGCTCAGCCTGAAACAGCTTTCGGTCCTTTTCCCCAAGGGCACGACCAAGGATCAGGCCAGCGCCAGGGCCGCCAGCTTCGCCGCCGCGATCAAGGAGATCAAGGGTTGCGGCCAGGCCAACGAAGTCGGGTCGAAGATCGGCGCCGACGTGGTCGACAATGACAATGTGAAGGTGCGCGACCTGCCGCCGCAGTTGCAGGACATTTTGATGAACCTGCAAGTGGGCGAATCGACGCCGCCCTTCGGGTCGATCGACGATGGCGTGCGCGTCCTGGTGGTCTGCGGCCGCGACGATCCGGTGTCGGCCAACGCCCCCAACGCCGAACAGATTCAGGCGCAGTTGGAAGAAGAACGGGTCAACAAGCGCGCGCGCATCTACCTGCGTGACCTTCGTCGTGATGCGGTCATCGAATATAATTGACGCCGCGCCTCTCGCACCCTTTGCGGTGTCGCTCGGCGATCCCGCCGGGATCGGGCCGGAGATCGTCGCGAAAAGCTGGGTGATGCGCGAAGCGCGCGGCCTGCCACCCTTCTTCGCGGTAGGCGACGCCGCGTCGCTGCGCGCGGTATGGCTGGGGCCGATCGCGATGATCGGATCGCCGGAGGAGGCCGCCGGTGCGTTCGGCAGCGCGCTACCCTGCCTCCAGGTCGCCGACGCGGGCGATATCGTGCCGGGCAGCCCCAGCATCGACGGTGCCCGCACCGCTTTCCAGGCGCTCGAAGTCGCGGTCGGGCTCGCGCGTCAGGGATCCGCCGCCGGGATCGTGACTGCCCCGGTGGGCAAGGAACAATTGTACGGCGTGGGCTTCACCCATCCGGGCCAGACCGAATTTGTCGCCGAACGCTGCGGCGTATCGCCCCATAATGCGGTGATGATGCTGGCCGGGCCATCGTTGAAGGTGGTGCCGATCACCATCCATATTCCGCTGGCACAGGTGGCTTCGGCGCTGACGATCGACCTGATCCGCGCCCGCGCGCTCACCACGGCCAAGGGATTGCAGCGTAATTTCGGCATCGCCCGCCCGCGCCTCGCCGTGGCGGGGCTGAACCCCCATGCCGGCGAAAATGGCGCGCTGGGTCGGGAAGAGATCGAGGTGATCCGCCCCGCGATCGATCTGTTGCGCGAAGACGGCCTCGACATTGTCGGTCCGCTCGCCGCCGACGGCATGTTCCATGCGCGCGCCCGCGAAACCTATGACGCCGCGCTCTGCATGTATCATGATCAGGCGCTGATCCCGATCAAGACGCTGTATTTCGATGAAGGCGTCAACATCACGCTGGGCCTGCCGATCGTGCGTACATCGCCCGACCATGGCACCGCCTTCGGCATCGCCGGCACCGACAGCGCCAATCCCGGCGCGATGATGGCCGCGCTCAAGATGGCGGCCGAAGCCGCCCGCGCCCGCATCGCCCATGGCTGACACGCGCCCAGCATTGCCGCCTCTACGAGAGGTGATTGCACGCCACGGCCTCGCCGCCAGCAAGGCGCTGGGCCAGAATTTCCTGCTCGACGAACAATTGCTCGACCGGATCGCCGCCATTCCCGGCGCGTTGCAGGACGCCCCGACGTTCGAAGTCGGCCCCGGCCCCGGCGGCCTCACCCGCGCGATCCTGCGCGCCGGGGCGCGGCTGGTCGCGGTCGAGCGGGATCGCCGCTGCCTGCCCGCCCTCGCCGAACTGGAGGAGGCCTTTCCCGGCCAACTCCGCGTCATTTCGGGCGATGCGATGGCGATCGACGCTCATGCCGAGGCGGGGACAGGTGCCCATATCATCGCCAACCTCCCCTATAATGTCGGCACGCCGCTACTGGTCGGCTGGCTGTCCGCCGACTGGGGGCCGCTGCCCTGGTGGTCCAGCCTGACGCTGATGTTCCAGATGGAGGTGGCCGAGCGCATCGTCGCCAAGGCCGGCTCCGACCATTATGGCCGCCTCGCCGTCCTGTCCCAGTGGCGCAGCGACGCGAAGATCGCGATGAAGGTGCATCGCAGCGCCTTCACCCCGCCGCCCAAGGTGATGTCGGCAGTCGTCCACATCACCCCCAAACCCGCGCCCGACGGCGTGCAGCTCAAATATCTCGAACGCCTCACTGCCGCCGCCTTCGGCCAGCGCCGCAAGATGATGCGCCAGAGCCTCAAAGGCCTACCTGGCGCGCTCGACGCACTGGACAGCCTCGGCATCGACCCGCAACGCCGCGCCGAAACGGTGAGCGTCGAGGAATTTGTCGCCATCGCACGGATATTGAGCCGTTAAACAACCTTCATCCGTTCGCTTCGAGCGCAGTCGAGAAGCGGGTAGCGCCGTGCGAGCGTTTAGCTTCGCTGAACTCGGCTTTACCTCGTTTCTCGACTGCGCTCGAAACGAACGGCTATCTTTCCCACTGGAAAACCCATGTCCCGCCTGATCATATTCAACAAACCCTATGACATGCTGTCGCAATTCACTGATCGCGGCACCGACACGGCGCGCGCGACCCTGTCCGACTGCATCGCCGTGCCGGGCGTATATCCCGCCGGTCGGCTGGACCGCGACAGCGAGGGCTTGCTGCTGCTGACCGACGACGGGCGGCTGCAATCGCGCATCGCCGATCCCAAATATAAGACCGCAAAAACCTATCTGGCGCAGGTCGAAGGCGACGTTACCGACGCCGCGATCGCCACGCTCCGCCGCGGCGTGGACCTCAAGGATGGCCTCACCGGCCCGGCCGATGTCGAACGGATCGACGCGCCTGACCTTTGGCCCCGCAATCCACCGATCCGGGTGCGCAAGGCGATCCCCGACAGCTGGATCAGCCTCACGATTCGCGAAGGCCGCAATCGCCAGGTGCGCCGCATGACCGCGGCGGTCGGACACCCCACCTTGCGCCTTGTCCGCTGGCGCATCGGCGACTGGACGCTAGACGGGTTGCAGCCGGGCGAATGGCGTGAGGTTCAGGTCGACTGATCGTCCCTACCGGGGGCTGGCAACACCCGCTTGCCCTTGGTCCTGCTGGTCAGGTGATATTGCCCGCACCGGTCGCAACGATAAAAGCGCAGCGGCACGCTGCCTGCCAGTGCCGCCGCCAAGGCCGCCTCCTGCGACCCGAACCGCCGCTTGCGCGCACAGATGCTCAGCCGCGTGCGAATCGCTCAGTCCTCGGACAGGAAGCTGACGCTGCCCTCATTATAGAGCGTCGCCACCAACGCCATCGCCGCGTCAGTGCCAGCCAATGCCGGATCGATCACGACGCTTTCCGCCGCACAAATCTGCTTCGCCAGCACCGCCACATCGCCGCTGCAATCATGGCTCTCGCCATCGACGAACAGCGTCACCGCACCCTCCCCCGCCACCACGAAGGCGAAGCGGCTCGCCGGATTGCGGTACAGGACGACGCGCTGCTCCACCAATGCCTGCACATCCTCGACCGCGATCGGCTCTTCGGGCCGGAAGTCCAGTTCCGGATATTTGCGCTCGCTGCTATAGGCCCCGAACCAGCGCGCGAAGGCAGCCCGATCGTTCAAAGCCTCCGCCACCATCGCCTGCAAACGCGCCAGCGCCGCCGTGCCGATCTCGCCCGGATTTTCCTGTATCGTCAGGTCCGGGTCGGCATAACGGTCGTCATCCTCCATCCCGCCGACGATATGGGCGCAAAATTGCTCGACCAGTTCGCTGCGCGACGGCGCGCGGAAACCGACCGAATAGGTCATGCAATCATCGCCGACGGCCACGCCATTATGCCCCACGCCCGGCGGGACATAGAGGATGTCGCCCGGCTCCAGCACCCATTCGGCTTCGGGCTGAAAATCGGCGAGCAGGCGCAGATCCTCATGCAGCATCAGTGGTGTATCGGCGTCGCACCGCCCGCCGACCTGCCAGCGCCGCCGGCCCAGCCCTTGAACCAGGAACACGTCATATTGGTCGTAATGCGCGCCGACGCCCCCGCCATCGGTGGCGTAGCTGACCATCACATCGTCAATCCGCCAGTTAGGGATGAAACGGAACGGCGCGACCAGCGCGGCGACTTCCGGCGCATGCATGTCCACCGCCTGCACCAGCAGCGTCCAGGGGCTGCGGCCCATCGCCCCGAACCGGTCTTCGGGCAGCGGCCCATGTTCGACCATCCAGCGCCCGTCGCCCTGGCCGACCAGCCGCGATTCCACACCATCCTCGCAGGCCAATCCCGCCAGTTCGTCCGGTTCCAGCGGATTGATCCACGCTGCCCACGGGTTGCGGATCAGCAGCGGCTTCTTCTGCCAATAGTCGCGCAGGAACAGGTCGACGTCGAAATCTGTGAAGTGCATGGGTCGTCCGCGGTTCAGCGGCGCGCCTCATGCACCCGCCCCACCGGCCTTGCCGGGCTAACCCGACGAAGTCAAAGCGTGTTAAGGCGTTTGCGTCGGCGCGGCCTTTGGCACCGTCACCGCGTCCTTGCTCGTCATCGCGACGGCGGGCGGCCCCTTCTGGATCGCCGCGGCCAGCTTGCCGACCGGCGCGCAGTCGCCCTTGCACAAGGCCTGCGCCTGCGCGAGCACCTCTTTGGCGCGGGCCAGCGCGCCCTTTTCGACCATCGCCTCGCCCTGTCCGGCCAGCGCGGCGACGTCGGTGGGGTCGAGCAGCAGCGCTTCCTTGTAGAGGCGGATCGCCTTGCCCTGAAGCCCCTGCGCGCGCGCAACCTCGGCCAGTGCGACAAAGGCCGCGCGGTTGCGCGGATCGATCGCCAGCGCGCTTTCCAGCGCATCGTTCGCGCCTTCCAGATTGCCGGCCTTGTGCGCGGCCTCGCCCGCCTTCTGCCATTCGACCGACTGGGGGCTGATCTGGCTATCCGGCTTCTGACTCAGGCCCACGCTCGACACGGTGGTCAGGACGATGGCGAGCGCAATCGAGGCGGCGGTAAAACGCATTAGTGTCTCCAGCCATGTTTCAGGCGCTGATTTCGGCCCATAGCCCACGCCCCGACTGTCGCGATTTTGCGGGCGCTTGTCCATGGCCTGTTTCACCCCGCCCGGCGCAGCCGCGCAAAGAAGAAGCCGTCGCTGCCGTCATGCCCCGGCGTCAACAGCCGCCCCGCGCCATGTGCCCGGCCGACGGGAAGCTCGATCGGCTCGGCCGCCCACCCCGCGTGGCGCGCCAGAAAGGCGTCGATCTGCCCGCGCCCTTCGCGCTCGGTCAGCGCGCAGGTGGCATAGACGAGCGCCCCGCCCGGCGCCAGCAAGGGCGCCGCGAAATCGAGGATGCGCGCCTGTTCCGCGACCAGCCGGTCGAGCCGCGCCTGCGTCAGCCGCCAGCGCGCCTCCGGGTTGCGCCGCCAGGTGCCAGTGCCCGAACAGGGCGCATCGACCAGCACCACGTCCACTTGGGCCTTCAGGCTTTCCAACCCCCGCGCCTCATGGCTCTGGTCCAGCAGCAACGTCTCGATGAAAGTTGCCCCCGCCCGCGCCGCCCGCGGTTCCAGCCGCGCCAGTCGGGACCGGATCGTGTCGGCCGCGACCAGCGTGCCCCTACCGGCCATCGCGCCCGCCAGCGCCAGCGTCTTGCCGCCCGCGCCGGCGCACAGATCGACCACCGTCATGCCCGGCTGCACGGCGCAGGCCGCCGCGATCCACTGGCTGCCGGCGTCCTGCACCTCGACCAGCCCGTCTTTCCACGCCCCCTGCTGCTCGACTGGAAAGCCTTCGGGCAGGCGCAGCCCGTCCGGCAGCCCAGCGATCGGTGTCGCATCGGGCAGCATAGGCGCGACCGCCTCCGGCGTCGCCTTCAACCGGTTCACACGCAAATCCACCGGCGCGCGGCCCAGCAGCGCATCTTGCTCCACTTTGTCCGCCAATAGCGGTTGCAACCAACCGGGCACCGCGCCAGCGGCCGCGCCTATCTCGCCCGGCTCGATCGGCAACGGAGCGTGAGTCGATCCATCGAACAGCGCAGCGACCTCCGGCCGCTCCAGCGCCACGCCGATCATCGCGGCACGCCCGGTTTCCGGCCGCTCGGCCGCGCGACGGATCGCGTCATAGACATGGTCGCGCACCGCCCGCCGATCCCGCGACCCGGCATAGCGCCGTTCCTTGAAATAGCGCGCGATCAACGTATCGGCCGCCGGCCCGCCATCGCGCGCCGACGCAATGATGGCGTCCAGCAGATCGATCGCGGCCTGAATACGAGCAGAGGGGGTCATCAATACCTTCTCCCCTCCCTTCCAAGGGAGGGGCCGGGGGTGGGTGCGAGCGAAGCGAGCCTTGCTTCTTCGATAGGGGCAGAAGCACCGCTGCGCGGCGCGCCCACCCTAACCCCTTCCTTAAAAGGGAGGGGGATTAAGAAAAGGCTTACCGCGTCGGATAATTGGGCGCTTCCCGCGTGATCGTTACATCATGGACATGGCTTTCCGAAAGCCCCGCATTGGTGATCTGCACGAAACGCGCGCGCTCCTGCAAATCCTTGATCGTGGCGCTGCCGGTATAGCCCATCGCCGCCTTCACGCCACCGACCAGTTGGTGGATCACATCCTTGGCCGGCCCCTTGAACGGCACCTGGCCCTCGATGCCCTCGGGCACCAACTTCATCTGGTCCTTAATATCGGCCTGGAAATAGCGGTCTGCGGACCCGCGTGCCATCGCGCCGACGCTGCCCATGCCGCGATAGCTCTTATAGGCGCGGCCCTGATAAAGGAACGTCTCGCCCGGCGCTTCGGCGGTGCCCGCCAGCAGCGATCCGACCATGACGCAACCCGCGCCCGCCGCCAGCGCCTTGGCCAGGTCGCCCGACGTGCGCAGCCCGCCATCGGCGATCACCGGCACGCCCTGCTTGGCGGCTTCCTCAGCCGAATCCATGACCGCCGTCAGCTGCGGCACGCCCACCCCCGCGACGACGCGCGTGGTGCAGATCGATCCCGGTCCGATGCCCACCTTCACGCAATCCGCGCCCGCCCCGATCAGTGCCTTGGTCGCTTCGGCGGTGGCGACATTGCCCGCGACGACCTGCACATGGTTGGACAGCTTCTTCACCGCCTCGACCGCGGCCGACACCTGCTTGCTATGGCCATGCGCCGTATCGATGACGATCAGATCGCACTCCGCGTCGATCAGCGCGCGGCTGCGCTCCAGCCCCTTTTCGCCGACCGTCGTAGCCGCCGCGACGCGCAGGCGGCCGGTGCCATCCTTGGTCGCTTGTGGATAGGTGACCGCCTTCTCGATATCCTTAACGGTGATCAGACCCACGCAATGATAGCCCTCATCGACCACCAGCAGCTTTTCGATCCGGCGCTGGTGCAACAGGCGCTGTGCCTCTTCCTGGCCGACGCCGACCTTGACCGTGGCGAGGTTATCCTTGGTCATCAGTTCGCTGACCGGCTGCTTGGGATTTTCGGCAAAGCGCGTGTCCCGATGGGTCAGGATGCCGACCAGCTTGCCGTTCGCCTCCACCACCGGAATCCCGCTGATCCTGTGCTTCTGCATCAACATCTGCGCATCGGCCAGCGTCGCGGTAGGCAGGATCGTGATCGGATTGACCACCATACCGCTCTCGAACCGCTTGACCGCGCGCACCGCGTCGGCCTGTTCCTCGACCGTCATGTTACGGTGCAGCACGCCGATCCCGCCCAACTGCGCCATCACGATCGCCATGTCGGCCTCGGTCACCGTGTCCATGGCGGACGACAGGATCGGGATGTTCAGCTTGATCTCGCGCGTGACGAAGGTGGACGTGTCCGCCTGGCTGGGCAGCACATCGGATTCGCCGGGCTGCAACAGCACGTCATCGAAGGTGAGGCCAAGGCGGATATCCATGGAAAAAGCCACTTTCTGCTGCGGAACCGACGCCGAAAAAGACAGCGCTTCCGGGGGATTTGTGGCGGCCCATGTAACCACTATGGGCGCAGACGGCCAGACCCTTTGGGGGATTTATTGCGGATGGGGGATGGGGGATGGGGGATGGGGGGAGACCCGCCTTTTCAGATCACCTATAGGCAGAGCGCAAATGTCGGCATCATTCCTGTACCATCGTCATTGCGAGCGGAGCGAAGCAATCCATGCGTGCGCCAGTGGATTGCTTCGCTCCGCTCGCAATGACCAAAATGGGTGGGAAGCGGGCTGTGCGCTTGTTTTTCTCCCCTCCCCTTCAGGGGAGGGGCAGGGGGTGGGGGCTATCGATCTAGCGCAGCACTGGAGGCACGG
>JAZJZH010000004.1:0-79306 GCA_040389985.1 Pseudomonadota bacterium | reverse complement strand
TGGACCCGGTGCAATTCCGGGTGGCTATTCCGGCCGCCGATCCGCCGGACAACGCATATCGCATGGCGACCGGCCTACGCTGCTTGCCCATACCCCTGTGCGATTTACGTCGGTTTTAATCATGAACGGCACCCGTCTTTCGCGCTATCGCGCCGAATGGTTACATAACGCGGCCAGTGCCCGGCGCGATATATTGGCCGGCATGGTCGGCACCTTCGCTTTAATCCCCGAAGTCATCGCCTTCTCCTTCGTGGCTGGCATCGACCCGGAAGTGGGCCTGTTCGCCTCCTTCGTGATCGGCATCGTCATTGCCTTTGCCGGCGGGCGTCCCGCGATGATCTCCGGTGCGGCAGGGTCGGTCGCTTTGGTCGCGGCGGCGCTCGTCCATGCGCATGGGCTGCAATATCTTCTCGCCGCCACGCTCCTGGCCGGACTTTTCCAGATCGCATTCGGCCTGATGAAACTCCATCTATTGATGCGTTTCGTATCGCGATCCGTGCGAACGGGCTTCGTCAACGCGCTCGCCATATTGATCTTCTCGGCACAATTGCCGCAGATGCTGGGGGTGACATGGCACAGCTACGCCATGATCGCCGGTGGCCTCGCCATCATCTACCTGATGCCGCGGATCACGACCGCGATTCCATCGCCGCTGATCTGCATCCTGGTCCTGACAGCGGTCAGCATGGCCTTTCCCATGCCCATCCCTATCGTCGCAGGCCTTGGCCGGCTGCCCTCCGCGCTACCGTCCTTGACGTTTCCCGCTGTGCCGCTCGTCTGGCAGACCCTCCGCATCGTGGCACCTTACGCGCTGGCCATGGCGATGGTGGGCCTGCTTGAATCGATGATGACGGCCAGCGTGGTGGACGACCTGACCGACACGACCAGTTCGAAGGCGCGCGAATGTACAGGCCTGGGCCTGGCCAATGTCGCCGCGGGGCTTTTCGGCGGTATCGCGGGTTGCGGCATGATCGGCCAGACGGTCGGCAATGTGCGCTATGGCGGGCGCGGGCGCCTCTCGACCCTGGTCGCGGGCCTGTTCCTGCTTGTCGTCATGGTGCCGCTGCGGCCATGGGTGAGCCAGGTGCCGGTGGCCGCACTCGTCGCGATCATGATCATGGTGTCGATCAGCACCTTCTCCTGGGGATCGATCCGCGACCTGGCGCGCCATCCCAAAATGTCCGGCGTCGTCATGGTCGCCACCGTCATCGTCACTGTCGCCACGCATGATCTGTCGGCGGGGGTCGCGGTGGGCGTCATGTTGAGCGGCGTCTTCTTTGCATTCAAAGTGACGCGCCTGATGCATATCAGCGCCGACTATGACGAAGCGACAGACACCCGAATCTACACGATCTCCGGCCAGATATTCTTCGCCAGCGCGGATATTTTCGCGGACCGGTTCGACTTGCGCGATACAGCCGGGCATGTTCGCATCGATCTAACCGCGAGCCACTTGTGGGACGTTACTGCGGTTGGCGCGTTGGAAGACGTGGTCGGCAAGATGCGCCGTCATGGCATATCGGTTGAGGTGATCGGCCTCAATCAGGCCAGCGCTATCCTGGTCGACCGCTTTGCGCCGGCGGTAAGCGGCGGCGTTTCCTAACCCAGGCTAGGAGGCGCATGCCAACCGGGATGGTCGGACGAGGCCCCCATCATCGCGGGAAACCGCACCTACCAAGTGCATCCCCGTTCATTTTCGTTGATGTCAACCTACCATGTCGCGCGACATGCTGTCAGCCCAGCATAAATATACGCTTTCCGCCCGACAAGTCTTTCGCGATAGATTTATCGCGCCGCAACGATCAATAGGGCTTTGCGGCATGCATGTGCCGCGCAAAAATAGACCGGGGGGAGGAAGATTTGAAGATCGGTGCACCCAGAGAAGTGGCACAGGGGGAAGCGCGCGTTGCGCTGACGCCCGACAGCGCACTGCAATTGCAGAAGCTGGGCCATATATGTCTTGTCGAAAGCGGCGCGGGCAAAGTGGCCGGCTTCGACGATGACAGCTATCGCGCGGCCGGCGTGACGGTGGTTCCTACCGCTGCTGAATTGTGGGCCGGTGCGGACGTCATCGTCAAGGTGCGTCCGCCCGAAGCGGAGGAGGCCGCCCAGCTGAAGCCGGGCAAGACGCTGATTTCCTTCTTCTATCCTGGGCAGCGCAGCGAGGAATTGGCCGCGATCAGCGCGACCGGTGCCAATGTGATCGCGATGGACATGGTGCCCCGCATTTCGCGTGCGCAGAAGATGGACGCCTTGTCGTCCATGGCGAATATCGCTGGCTATCGCGCCGTGATCGAAGCCGGTGCAAATTTCGGCCGTTTCTTCACGGGCCAAGTGACCGCGGCGGGCAAGGTGCCGCCAGCCCGTGTGCTGGTGATCGGCGCTGGCGTCGCCGGCCTGGCTGCGATCGGCGCGGCGACATCGCTCGGCGCGATCACGCTGGCCTTCGACGTGCGGCCGGAAGTCGCCGAACAGATCGAATCGATGGGCGCGCAGTTCGTCTATCTCGACTTTTCCGAAGAGCAGCAGGATGGCGCGGCGACCGGCGGCTATGCCGCCCCGTCCAGCCCGGAATTTCGCGAAGCGCAGCTCAAGAAGTTCCGCGAACTGGCCCCGAACGTCGACATCGTCATTTCCACCGCGCTCATTCCGGGGCGCGATGCGCCGGTTCTCTGGACGAAGGACATGGTCGAGGTGATGCGCCCCGGATCGGTCATCGTCGATCTGGCGGCCGAGCGCGGCGGCAATTGCGAATTGACGGTTGCGGACCAGAAGATTGTTTCGCCGGGTGGCGTTACGATCATCGGCTATACCGATTTCCCCAGCCGGATGGCGGCGCAGTCCAGTTCGCTTTATGCCAGCAATATCCGCCACATGCTGTTCGACCTGACGCCGGGCAAGGATGGCGTGATCGTCCATAATATGGAGGATGACGTGATCCGGGGCGCGACCATCGCCTTTGAAGGCCAGGTTAGCTTCCCGCCGCCCCCTCCCAAGATCAAGGCGATCGCGGCACAAAAGCCCAAGCCCAAGGCGGAGGAACTTACGCCCGAACAGAAGCGAGCGAAGGATGTCGCTGCCTTCAAGGCGCAGACCCGGTCGCAGGTCACGAATTTGATCGTCGCCGCGGTCGTGCTGATCGCCGTCGGCGCCGTGGCGCCCGCCAGCTTCATGGCCCATTTCACGGTCTTCGTGCTGGCCTGTTTCATAGGTTTCCAGGTGATCTGGAATGTCAGCCATTCGCTGCATACGCCGTTGATGGCGGTGACGAACGCGATTTCGGGGATCGTCGTTGTGGGCGCAATGCTCCAGGTCGGGTCGTCCAGCACCATCGTGCTGGTTCTGGCGACGATCTCGATCCTGATCGCGTCGATCAACATCGTTGGCGGCTTCCTGGTCACGCGCCGGATGCTGGCAATGTTCCAGCGGTCCTAAAGGGGTAGATTTCATGTTCGATACCGGTGTGGTGTCCGCAGCCTATCTCTCGGCCGCGGTCCTTTTCATTCTGTCGCTGGGCGGCCTTTCCAATCAGGAAAGCGCCAAGCGCGCCGTATGGTACGGCATTGCCGGCATGGCCCTGGCCGTGCTGGCGACCCTCGTTGGCCCTGGTGCCGCCAATCTGCCGATCGTGGCCGGCACCTTCGCCGTTGCAGCCGTCATTGGCTGGATCGTGGCGATGCGTGTCCAGATGACCGAAATGCCCCAGCTTGTCGCCGCGCTGCACAGTTTTGTGGGGCTTGCGGCCGTGTTGATCGGGTTTAACGCGCATTTCGAACTGGAAACGGTGAACGCGCTTGATCCCGCCGCGCGGGATGCCCTGACGGGCTTTGCCGGCCTGTTGGCGCATAAGACGCCGGTGGAGATCAACATCCTGAAGGTTGAGGAATTTCTGGGCATCTTCATCGGCGCGGTGACCTTCACCGGGTCGATCGTCGCCTTCGGCAAGCTCGCAGGCAAGCTGGACGGCAAGGCGAAAAAGCTGCCGGGCGGCCATGTCCTCAACGCCTCTGCGCTGCTGGCGACGCTGGTGCTGCTGGTGATGTATGTCGGTAATATCGGCGTGGAAGGCCGCGAACTGACCGTCCTGCTCGCCATGTCGGCGCTGGCGCTGTTCATCGGCTTCCACCTCGTCATGGGCATCGGCGGCGCGGACATGCCCGTCGTCGTGTCGATGCTCAACAGCTATTCCGGCTGGGCGGCCGCTGCGATCGGCTTCACCCTGGGCAACGATCTGCTGATCGTCACCGGTGCGCTGGTGGGTTCTTCAGGCGCGATCTTGAGCTATATCATGTGCAAGGCGATGAACCGCTCCTTCGTGTCGGTGATCCTGGGCGGCTTCGGCGGAACGACCGGTCCGGCCGCGGAAATCGAGGGCGAGCAGGTCGCGATCGATGCCGATGGCGTCGCCTCCGCGCTCAACGAAGCAGACAGCATCATCATCGTGCCGGGCTATGGCATGGCGGTGGCGCAGGCGCAGCAGACGGTGAGCGAACTCACTCGCAAGCTGCGGGCGGCGGGCAAGAAGGTCCGTTTCGCGATCCATCCGGTCGCGGGCCGCCTGCCGGGGCACATGAACGTGTTGCTGGCCGAAGCGAGGGTGCCCTATGACATCGTGCTGGAGATGGACGAGATCAACGACGACTTCCCGTCGACCGACGTGGTGATCGTCATTGGTTCGAACGACATCGTCAATCCGGCGGCGCAGGATGATCCCAACTCGCCGATCGCGGGGATGCCGGTGCTGGAAGTGTGGAAAGCCAAGCAGGTCTTCGTGTCTAAGCGCGGACAGGGCACCGGCTATTCCGGCATCGAAAACCCGCTATTCTACAAGGACAATACAAGGATGTTCTACGGCGACGCCAAGGTCGCGGTGGACAGCCTGTTAGGGAAATTGGCCTGAAAGGATCAGGACGCCTGCGGGAGGTGCATAATCCACCCGCAGGCGCCTCCTTGACTGGTCGCTTGATAATTGCGTAAAACCAATACTCTACCGCGATTGATCCGATGCAATCGCTCTAGCAGTCCGAAATCGATCCAGCGCAGCCAACATCGCCCATACGTTGGGATGGAAGCCGCGGCCTTCATTGGCCTGCACCGCCAGCATCAGCGAGATCCAGGTTCATCTGGGGACGTCCAGTCAACCAAGAACCCCATGGATGCGACCAAACTCTCGTTCGCCAAAGCCGAAGATGCTTTCGCCATCGCTCCATTCTCATTGAAAATCAAAACTATCGGCGAAGCCGTCGACAAGCCATTTATGTGGCGCAGCTTCCCACGGCGCACGCCGGAAATTGACGCTTGCCTCCATCGCTCATCGCCCCTATCAATATCCGACGTTTAATCGGATTAAGTTTCGGATTGATCATGTCCCGCGGCGTGATCCTTTTGACTCATAACGCCACGCGAATTAGGAATATTCGGCGGCAGGGATATTATCGCAACAAATATTGATATCGCACCCACATGATATCCGAAATATTATCGGCTACAGAGGTGGATACAAAACGAGAGTGAGAGGGTTTCGCATGATAGACAAGATCAGTCCGTCCCTGCGGCAGGCGGTAGCCGATCTCCATGACGGCGCATCCATCATGATCAGCGGTTTCGGCGACGCGGGCGCGCCCCATGAACTGATGGAGGCGGTGATCGAACATGGCGCGAGCGACCTGACGATCATCAGCAACAATGCGGGCGCGGGCGAGACGGGCATAGCCGCACTCATCAAGGCCAATCGGGTGCGCAAGGTCATCTGTTCCTTCCCGCGGCAGGCGGCGTCGCATCATTTCGACGCGCGCTATCGCGCAGGAGAGGTCGAGCTGGAGCTTGTCCCGCAGGGCAATCTGGCCGCTCGCATCCAGGCGGCAGGGTCGGGCCTGGGGGCTGTGTTCACGCCGACCGGATACGGCACGCTGCTGGCGGAGGGCAAGGAAACCCGCGAGATTGACGGGCGCAATTATGTGCTGGAATATCCCATTCATGCCGACTTCGCGTTGATTAAGGCGCGCGCTGGCGATCGTTGGGGCAACCTCGTCTATCGCAAAGTGGCGCGCAATTTCGGTCCGATCATGGCCATGGCGGCCAAGACCACGATAGCGCAGGTGGTGGAAGTCGTGGAACTGGGGGCGCTTGATCCCGAAGCGGTCGTGACGCCTGGCATCTTCGTCAATCGGGTGGTGCAGGTCGCACCGCTATCCGTCGCAGCTGCGGCCTGAAGGAGACAAGCATCATGCAGCGGATGAACCGTGAAGAGATGGCCGCGCGGGTGGCGCGGGACATTCCAGAGGGCGCCTATGTCAATCTGGGCATCGGCCTGCCGACCAGGGTGGCGAATTTTCTGCCGCAGGAACGCGACATCTTCCTGCAGAGCGAAAACGGCCTGCTGGGTATGGGACCGGCACCGGCCGAGGAGGATATCGACTGGGAACTGATCAATGCGGGCAAGCAGCCCGTGACGCTGCTGGCGGGCGGCTCCTTCTTTCACCATGGCGATTCCTTTTCGATGATGCGCGGCGGGCATATCGACATCTGCGTGCTCGGCGCGTTCCAAGTGTCGGTCAACGGCGACCTGGCGAACTGGCATACCGGCGCACCGGACGCCATTCCGGCGGTGGGTGGAGCCATGGACCTGGCCGTGGGCGCAAAGCAGGTGTTCGTGATGATGGACCTGCTGACCAAGGCCGGTGAGAGCAAGCTGGTCGCCCAATGCAGCTATCCGCTGACCGGCCTGTCCTGCGTATCGCGCGTCTATAGCGACGTCGCGATCTTCGACGTGGGTCCGGCGGGCGCGCATGTCATCGAAATGGTGCCGGGTCTGACGATCGACCAGCTGCGCGACATGACGGGCGTAGACCTGCAACTGGCGCTGGAAATCGCGTGAGG
This sequence comes from Pseudomonadota bacterium, assembly GCA_040389985.1. GTDB lineage: Bacteria > Pseudomonadota > Alphaproteobacteria > Sphingomonadales > Sphingomonadaceae > Sphingobium. The sequence goes on along the minus strand of JAZJZH010000004.1, from coordinate 72,427 downwards.
AGGAAAGCGGCATGACCGTCAGCCACAGCTTCGGCGCTTTCACACTGGATGTGCGGGACAATGGGGTGGGACTGCTCACCTTCTCGCGTCCGCCGGTCAACGCCGTGTCTCTCTCCGTCTATGAGGAGATCGGCCGCTTTGCCGACCATGTCGCGGCGGACCAGACGATCCGCGTGATCGTCATCACCGCGCCGGACGATGCCCGCGCCTGGTGCGGCGGCGCGGACCTGCACGAGTTCAAGGGGATGACGGCGGAAAAGCGTAAGGAGCGCTACCAGTTCATCAACGCCCAATTGCCCCGTTTCCATCATATCGACCGACCGATGATCGCCGCGATCCGGGGGGCGACGGTCGGCGTGGGCGTGATGCTGGCGGGCATGTGCGACCTGCGCATCGCGGCCGAGGATGCGCGCTTCGCCTGCCCCGAGGTCGATTATGGGTTGGTCGGCGGCAGCGCAGGTCTGTTCGCGAGCCTGCGTATGCCAGAGGCCAAGGTGCGCGAGATGATCTACACCGGCCGGACCTTCACCGCGCGGGAACTCGAATCCACCGGGTTCTTCAACTATGTCGTCCCCTCCCCGGCCGTGCTGCCGATCGCGCTCGACCTGGCCAACCAGATGGCGCGCAAGAGCATGCCCACGCTGCGCGCTCGCAAGCTGGCGTCGCTGACCTGGGAAGGGTCAGAATGGATGGACGCCTATCTGGAGGCGCAGGAGGCGTCGTCCACATTGGTCGAACATCCCGAAAGCGAGGCGGGCGTATTGGCGGCGCTGGAACGACAGAAAAAGCAATCGCGCCCCTGACAGGCCGGACGAGATAGATTGGGTGGAGAGCATATGCCGGGCCTGAACGACCTTGCCGAAGACAAGCCCGCAATGGCTGGATTTGGCCCACTGGCCGGCTATCGTATCTTGGAGTTCGGTACCAATCTGACTGCGCCCATGGCGACTATGCTGATGGGCGATCAGGGCGCGGACGTCATCAAGGTGGAACCGATCGCGGGCGACCAGTTGCGCAGCAGCGGCGACCAGCGCAGCGGCGTGGCCAAGATGGGCGCAATGTTCCTGAACGCCAATCGCAACAAGCGCTCCATCGCGCTCGACCTCAAGCGCACCGACCATCTGGATGCGGCGCTGCGTATCGCAGGCCAGTGCGACGTCGTCGTGCAGAATTTCCGGCCCGGCGTCGCCGACCGCATCGGCATCGGTTATGACGCGATCGCGAGCATGCGGCCCGACATCATCTACGTGTCGATCGACGGCCTGGGCGACAGCGGCCCGGAGGCGCACCGCCGCGTCTATGACATCGTCGTCCAGGGGATCGCGGGGATCGCCGCCGTGCAGGCGGATAGCGTCACCGGCGAGCCGACCACGATCCGCAGCGCCATCGTGGACAAGGCGACCGCGCTGGTGGTCTGGCAGGCCGTCACCGCCGCTCTGCTGGTGCGCGAACGGACCGGCATGGGCCAGCATATCCAGGTCAGCATGTTGAACGTCGCGCTGTCCTTCATCTGGCCGGAGGTGATGAGCAGCAGCACGTTGATTGGCGAGGATGTCGTCGTCGGCGGATCGATGGCTGGCGTGCGCTACTGCTTTGCGACCACGGATGGGCATATATTGGTAGGCTTCGTGACCGACGACGAATTTGCCGGCGTCTGTCGGGTGCTGGGTTGCCCGGACCTGCCGGACGATCTCCGCTTCGATACGGTGGCCAAGCGCTTTGCCAATGCGGCGGCGTTGAACGCGCTGATCGGCGCGTGCCTGTTGCAGCAGCCCACCGGATATTGGCTACCCCGCTTGCGAGAGGCGGACGCCGTCTACGCCCCGATCAACCGGCCGGACGATTTGGCGGCAGATCCGCAGATCATGGCGATCGGCGCGCTGGCCGAGCATGATCATCCCGTAGCGGGCCGTTATCGCCAACCCGTCCACCCCATCCGCTTTTCCGGCACGCCCGCCCGGCTACATCGCCATGCGCCGATGCTGGACGCGGACCATGACGCGATATTGGCGGAGTTCGGTGTTCGGCTGGCGAACGCGCCATGAAGGCGTGGGTATGCCGCCGTTTCGCCGCGCCCTTCGACATTGCGATAGAGGATATGCCGGTGCCCGAACCGGGGCCTGGCGAAGTGCGAATCCGCGTTCACGCCGCTGGCCTGTCCTTCGGCGAGACGATGGTGCTGGAAGGCCGTTATCAGAAGACCCCGCCCCTGCCCTATATCCCGTCGAGCGAGATGGCGGGGGTCGTCGATGCCTGCGGCCCTGGCGTGACGCGGCTGGTGCCGGGCCGGCGGGTGGCGGCTTTCTCCGTCTCGCTCGACGGCGGTGGCCTCGCCGAATATTGCGTCCTGCCCCAAGCCTTCGTGCACGGCATCGCGGACGACCTGGCCTTCGCGGATGCCGCCGGATTTCTGATGAACCATTGGACCGCCTTCAACGCGCTGGTGCGGCGGGGCAATCTGCAAGCGGGCGAAGTGCTGCTGGTCCATGGCGCTACGGGCGGAACCGGGTCGGCGGCGCTCGACGTCGGTCGCGCGATCGGCGCGACGGTGATCGCCACCGGCAGCGACGATGCGAAGCTGACGCGGGTAACGGCGGACCATCGGATCAACCATGTTACGACGCCGCTGCGCGAACGTATATTGGAGATTACGGGCGGCCGCGGCGCGGATGTGATTTTCGATCCCGTCGGCGGCGACCTGTTCGACCAGTCGATGCGCACCATCGCGACCGGCGGCCGCCTGTTGGTGATCGGCTTCACATCCGGCCGTCCCGCCATGGCCCGGACCAATGTGCTGTTGGTCAAGATGATATCGGTCATCGGGGTCGAGGGTCGGCTCGCCATAGAGCGCATGGGCGAACAGGGCTGGAACGACTTTCGCGAGATGCTGGCCTGGACGGCGAACGGACGGCTCAAGCCGCAGGCCGGGACATGTTTCGCCTTTGCGGATGCCCGGCGGGGCTATGCAGAGATACTGGCGCGCAAACATGCGGGCAAATGCGTCGTGCTGATCGACTGAGCACCTAGTCGCGGATCATGCCCGCCAGCCGGTCCGTAATGATCGCGCGCGCGTCCGCGACCATGCGGTCGATCAGGTCAGCGCAACTGGGTATGTCGTGGATCAGCCCTTGCGCCATGCTGGCCCAATAAATCCCGCTATCGACTTCGCCCGATTGTAGCAGCGCCTTGCCGCGCAGTCCGCTGACCAATTCAGCGACGTCGGCGAAGACGGCATTGGGCGCAGCCGTCCGCCGGAGGACTTCGGTCGAGACAGCGTTGCGGCCGACGCGGGCGGAATTGCGGAATGGGCGGAACAGGATGTCCGTCTCCCGCTCATCCTTGTCGACATAGGCCTGCTTCACATTATCGTGGATCGGCGCTTCGCGCGTGGCGCAAAATCGCGTGCCCATCGTCACCCCGTCGGCGCCCAGCGCCAGCGCCGCCGCCAGCCCGCGACCATCAGCGATGCCGCCGCTCGCCAGCAGCGGCACGGACAGACGATCCACGGCGGCGGGGATAAGCACCAGACCTGGCACATCATCCTCGCCCGGATGCCCCGCACATTCGAAGCCATCGATCGACACGGCATGGACGCCATAGCGTTCCGACGACAAGGCGTGGCGGATGGAGGTGCATTTATGGATGACGCGGACGCCGCGCGCGAAGAGCAGATCCCAGACTTCACGCACCTCAGGGGTGCCGGCAGTCTCGACCACGCTCACACCGCCATCGGCGATCGCATCCACAATGGCGCCATAGTCGGGCGGCCGCATGGTCGGGAAGACCGAGATGTTGACGCCAAAGGGCTCCGCCGTCAGTGCCCGGCAGGCCGCGATCTCCTGCGCCAGCGCGCCCGGATCGGCGAAAGTCAGCGCGGTGATCATGCCAAGCCCGCCGGCATTGGAAACTGCCGCCGCCAGTGGCGCATAGCCGACATTCTGCATTCCGCCCTGCACGATGGGATAGCGGATGCCCAGCATATCGGTGACGCGGGTGCGCAAGCTCATCTCAGCTTGACGGTGCCAAACCGAGCTTGGCGAACAGCGCCGTGTCTGCGTCGCCGCCATTATTGCTCGTGGTCAGCAGGCGATCGCCGGTGAAGATCGAGTTGGCGCCGGCCATGAAGCAGAGCGCCTGCCCCGCCTCGCTCATGCTTTCGCGCCCGGCCGAGAGGCGCACGACGCTGCGAGGCATGGTGATCCGCGCCGCCGCGACGGTGCGCACAAATTCAATCTCATCAATGCGCGCCAGCGGCGTGTCGGCCAGCATGTCACCCAGCACAGTACCTGGGATTGGCACCAGCGCGTTCAAAGGGACGCTGTCGGGCGGTTCGGGTAGGGACGCGAGCGCTTGGAGGAAGCCGATGCGATCTTCGCGCGTTTCGCCCATCCCCAATATGCCGCCGCAGCATACCGCCATGCCCGCCTGGCGCACATGGTCCAGCGTGTCGAGCCGGTCCTGAAAGCTGCGGGTGGTGATGACCCGGTCATAATAGTCCGGGCTGGTGTCGATATTGTGGTTGTAATAATCCAGGCCAGCTTCGGCCAGCGCACCGGCCTGATCGCCGCTCAACATGCCCAGCGTCATGCAGGTTTCCAGGCCGAGCGCCTTCACCCGCCGCACCATATCGAGCAACGCGGGCATGTCGCGCGCCTTGGGTTCGCGCCACGCCGCGCCCATGCAGAAACGGCTGGAACCGCCGGCCTTCGCCTCCCGCGCGGCGGCGACGACCGTGTCGGCATCGATCAGCTTTTGCGCCTTCACCCCGCTCTTGGCAAAGGCGGACTGGCTGCAATAGCCGCAATCTTCTGCGCAGCCGCCCGTCTTGATAGACAGCAAAGTAGACAATTGTACGGCGTTGCGCGGATGGTGCCGGATATGCACGGCATAGGCCTGCGCCACCAGATCCAGGAAGGGCAGATCGAACAGGGCTGCGATGGTTTCGCGCGATACGCCGGTCGCCGATGCCTCGGTTACAGATTGGGCGGAGGCCCTATCCAGCGGGGACAGATGGTTCATGTGCCGCTCCATTGCGGGTCGCGTTTCTCGAAGAAGGCGGTTGTGCCCTCACGCTTGTCGGCGGTGCCGAACAGCGCGGAAAAGGCCTGGCGTTCCAGCAGCAGATGCGCGGACTGGTGCGTTTCGAAGGTCGCGCGGACCATCGCCTTGCCCTGCTGCATCGCCAGCGGCGCGCGGGCGGCGATGCGGGTGGCAAGATCGGTCGCGACTGGCAATGCCTGCCCATCCTCGACCACTTGCGCGATGAGGCCTGCCTGCAATGCTTCGGCGGCGGAGAGCGGATCGCCCAGCAACACCATCCGCATCGCCCGGCTGCGGCCGACCAGACGGGGCAGGATCGCGGTGCCGCCGGCCCCCGGAATGATGCCCAGATTGGTTTCGGGCTGGCCGAATTTCGCGCTCTCCCCGGCCACGACCAGGTCGCAGCACATCACCAGTTCGTTCCCGGCACCCAGCGACCACCCCTCGACCGCCGCGATCAACGGCTTGGAAAAGCCGCGGATGCGCGTCCAGATCGCCGGGCGGAGATCGGCGAGTGCGCCGCCGGTATCGCGGGATGCCAGTTCGTTGATGTCCGCGCCCGCAGCAAAGAAGCGGTCGGCACCGGTGATGACCACCGCGCGGATCGCGGGGTCGGCCGCAGCGGCGTCCAGCGCATCCGCGATCCGGCCGAGCAAGTCGGTCGCCAGCGCATTGCGCTTTTCGGGCCGGTTCAGGCGCAGCAGCAGCCCATGGGCACCGATCGGTTCGATCAGCAAGATGTCCTGCGTTTCGCTCATGCGCCGTTCCTCAGATAATGGGATGGCCGGTACATTGCCTCACCAGTGCCGTCCGCAATACCATCGAGCAGGCGGACGAGCGCCCCGCGACCATAGCGGTCGGCCCAGGCGAAGGGGCCATAGGGATAATTGGCGCCATAGCGCAGCGCCGCATCAATGCCCTGTTCGTCCGCCACCCGTTCCAGCACGGCGTCGGCGGCGGCATTGGCGAGTTGCGCCAACGTCCGTGCGACGATCATGCCCGGTCGATCGGCGATTTCGACGCCAGCGCGCGATTGCGCCGCGAGTAGGCCGAGCGCATCGGGCCGTGCGCTCTCGTCGGACAGGGTGAAGCCGATCGGCCCTGTGGCGTCGGCCTGGGACCAGTCGAACAAGATGACAGGCGCGCCCAAGCTGTCGCTTTCCTGCCGCGCGGTCCGCCCCTGGGTGGTGCCGACGAACAGCGCGCCGCAGCGCAGGAAGGTGCCGGGCGCTGCATCCGTGAGCGCTGCCGCGCCATTTCGATACGTATCCGCAACGATTATATCAGGCACCTGCGGATCGGCGGGCTTGGTGACCCCTTCGCGATAGTCATAGACGCCCCGACCCGTCTTGCGCCCGTACCAGCCGGCATCGACAAGCGCCGCCTGGCGCAGTTGCGGCACGAACCGGGTGCGGCCGAAATAGGAATCGAAGACCGAGCGGGCGACGGCGAAGTTGACGTCCTGACCGATCAGGTCGGTCAACTCCAGCGGTCCCATGCGGAAGCCTGCCGCGCGGAACAGGGCGTCGATGGCCGGGGCGTCCGCCGCGCCCTCGTTCAGCGCGGTGAAGGCCTCCCCATAGAAGGGGCGCGCCACACGGTTGACGATGAAGCCCGACACGTCGGCGACGGGGATCGCGACCTTGCCCCAGCTTTCCGCCGTCGCCTTGATCCGCTCCGCCACCGCCGTATCGGTCGCCGCGCCGGAAATCACCTCGACCAGCTTCATCGCCGTCGCCGGGTTGAAGAAATGCATGCCGACGAACCGTTCGGGATGCTTGAGGCCGCGCGCCAGCCGGGAGATCGGCAGGGATGAGGTGTTTGTCGCGATGATTGCGTCCGGGGCGACGATCGCTTCGATCCGTTCGAACAACTGGCCCTTGATGCCCGCGTCCTCGATGATCGCCTCGATCACCAGGTCGCGGTCGGCCAGCGCATCGAGCGTGAACACCCATTGCATCCGTTCGCCGATCGCCCGCGCATCGTCCGCCGACAGCTTGCCGCGTGCGGCCAGCTTGTCGAGGTCAGCCAGCGTTCGAGTGCGGCTGGTTTCCAGCGCCTCTAAATTGACGTCGAAGATGAGGACGGACGCGCCGGCCTGCGCTGCGACCTGGGCGATGCCCGATCCCATGGCCCCTGCGCCGCAGACGGCGACTTTTCCGATCGTGGCGCTCATTACGCCGCCGCCGCGATCGATAGCAGGGTCGCGCCATATTCCAGCAGCGCGCCGGGCACCGCGTCCACGCGGACGATCGTGCCGGAAACCGGGGCGGTTATATCCTCCTGCTCGTCCAGCACGCTGACGGTTGCGACGATCTGGCCGGCGATTACTTGTGTACCCACGGCCAACGCCTGTTCCAGCGTGGCGACATGGGGGACCGGCACTGCGGTTTCGGGGCCGGCCTGCGGCGCGGGCGCTGCAACCAAAGGCGCAGGCGCAACCGTCCGCATCGGATTAGTCCCGCCGCCGTCGCGCGCCAGAAATATTTCCGCGTCACCGGACGCGACATGCAGTTGCTGCCAGCCGCTCGTCAGCAGCGTATCGAGCAGCGCGCGGGCATCATTGATCGCCGCGATCACGGAGTCCTTTTCGGCCGTCATGCCGCCTTCTTTCCATAGTCGGGGAGGAGAACCTGCTCCAGCCAGCGGGTGTGGATGCGGTTTTCGATAAAATCGGGGTGAGCGATGATCGCGCGGTGCAGCGGAAGCGTGGTCGGTACGCCTTCCACCACAAAATTATCGATGGCGTCGGCAAGCCGGGCGATGGCGTCCGCCCGATCGCTGCCATGGACGATCAACTTGCCCACCATGCTGTCGTAAAAGGGTGGGATCATCGCGCCGGCGGACATATGGCTGTCCAGCCTGATGCCCGGTCCCTGCGGCGGTTCCCAGCGGGTGATGCGGCCGGGACTGGGCAGGAAGTCGCGCGCCGCATCCTCCGCATTGATGCGGCATTCGATGGCATGGCCGCTGATCTTGACGTCCTGCTGGCTGACGGACAGGCCCGCGCCGCCGGCGATGCGGATCTGTTCCTGCACCAAGTCGAAGCCGGTGATCATTTCGCTGACCGGATGCTCCACCTGGATGCGGGCGTTGACCTCGATAAAGTAAAATTCCTGCCGTTGGACGTCGAACAGAAATTCGGCGGTGCCGGCATTGCGATAATTGACGCTGGCGGCGAGCGCCACGGCGGATTCGTGCAGTTGGCGGCGCAGATGATCGGGCATCGCGGCGCAGGGCGCTTCCTCGATCAGTTTCTGGTATCGGCGTTGGACCGAACAGTCGCGCTCGCCAAAATGCAGCACCTGGCCCTTGCCGTCGCCCATCAACTGCACCTCGACATGGCGCGCTTCCGGCACGAAGCGTTCCATGAACAGCTTGCCGTCGCCAAAGGCGGCGACCGCCTCCGCGCTGGCCTTGTGGAAGCCGGCTTCTGCATCGTCGCCATTATGGGCGATCACCATGCCGCGGCCGCCGCCGCCGGCAGACGCCTTGAGCAAGACCGGATAGCCGATCCGGTCACCCTCCCGCCGCGCGTCGGCGGCGGAGGCGATGCACTCGCTGCCCGGCACCAGCGGCACGCCAGCCGCGCCCGCCATGGCGCGCGCGCGCAGCTTGTCGCCCAGCGCGTCGATGACGTCGGGTTCAGGCCCGACGAAGGCGATGCCATGTAGCGCGCACAGGCGCGGCAGGATTGCCCGTTCGGACAGGAAACCATAGCCCGGATGCAGGCCGTCGCAGCCGCTTTCCCTGGCCGCATGGACGATCAGGCGCGGGTCGAGATAGGATTTGGCGGCCGCTGCCGGACCCAGCACGATCGACCGGTCGGCCAGCCGGGCGGCGGCGCTGTCCCGGTCGGCGTCCGACACGGCCACCACCGTTTCGATATTGAGCGCCTGCGCGGCGCGGACGATGCGGAGCGCGATTTCGCCCCGGTTCGCGACGAAAAGTCGTTTGATCGGCATCAGTCCCTCACCAGCGCAAACAGGGGTTGGCCGCCTTCGACCATCGCGCCGTCCTCGACCAGGACGGCATGGACCGTGCCCGACGCGCCAGCGCGGACGGCGGTGAAGAGCTTCATCACCTCGATCAGGCATAGTTCGTCGCCGGCCTGCACTTTCGATCCGACCTCGACATAGTTGGCGGCGCCCGGCTTGGGCGCGCGGTAAAAGGTGCCCAGGTTCGGCGCATTGATGATGACGGCGTCATCCGGCAGCGACGATATAGGCGCGATGGGCGCTGCGATCGGTTTCGGTGTCGCGGCGGGCTGGGCGGCCGGCGCGGACGCCGGCGCGACGACAGTCATGGCCGCCTGCGGACGCGCGGCCGAGGTATCGGTCGATAGATAGAGTTCGAAATCCGGCTTGCGGATATGCAATTCTCTTATTCCCGACCGCGAAAACTCGTCGAGCAGCTGTTTCAGCGCATCAGGAAAATCATGTCCGGTCATCGGCACCTTCCGAAAAAGAAGAGCGCGGCGACCGGATCGGCCGCCGCGCCCAGCGGGGGAGTTCAATATTTGTAGGAGAGCGAGAGGCCATAGACGGTTGGCTTGCCCCGATAGCGAATGAGCGTGTCGAGATAGGTCGAAACGGCCGTCACATAGGATTTGTTCGTGATGTTGCGGCCATAAATGCTCGCGCGCCACCGTCCGTCGCTGCTGTTCACGCCCGCCCGCACGTCCAGCAGGGCATAGCCGTCGATGGTGAAGTCGTCGGCCGGCAGCCCTTCATTGTAAAAGGTCGTGTTCTGCTTGCTCTGATAGGTGAGCCCGCCGCCCAGGAAAGCCTCCAGGCTGTCTGACACCGGCACGCTATATTGCGCGTCGACATTGGCGCTGAACTTGGGGGTATAGGGCAGTTGAGACCCCTTAAAATTGCCGGTATAGCCCGCTGCGTTATAGACGGCGAAACCGTCAGCCGTCGCGGAATAATCCGACTTCACCTTGCTCTTGAGATAGGTGGCGCCGACGCTGAAGCGCAATCCTTCCGTCGGCCGCGCGACCAGTTCGCCCTCCAGACCGAAGACATAGGATTTGGGGACGTTCAGCATCTTTTCCAGCAGACCGAAGATAGTGTCCTGCACGCGGCCACGCACCTGCTTGTTGGAATAGTCGTAATAGAAGGCCGCACCGTTGAATTGCAGCGCGCCATTGGCGAACGGCGCCTTGAAGCCGCCTTCATAGGCGATGACCTTTTCCTGCGTCGCCGGGCTATATTGGTTTGCGCGGGACGCGCCGATCGCCGAGAAGATGCCCGCCTTATACCCTTGGCTGACGGTCGCGTAAATCAGCGTGCCGCCGTCGAACTTGTAGTTGGCGCCGATGCGGAAGGAGATATTATCCTCCGACAACGATTGGTTGACCGGGGTCAACGTCGATGCCGCGGTGCCAAGCAGCAGGTCGCCCGTCGTCGGGAAACACTGGCCCGCCGCGATCGTGATCGGCACGCTGTTGAGAGCGGAACCGAACAGGACGGCCGCGCCGGTGCCCGTCGGATCACTGTAGCAGTAGCTCGCTTCCTGCTTGTTCTTCGTGTAGCGGATGCCGCCCTGCACGGTCAGTTGCGGCGTCACCTTATATTCGCCGTTTGCAAACAGGCCGTAGCTGCGCATCCGCGAGTCAAATTCGTTGAGCGTAACCGAGATGAGGTCTGCGTTCGCCGAATAGTCACCCAGATAGAAGAAGTTGTTCTGCGACGTGCGCAGATTATCATAGCTGGCGCCGACGATGCCGTTGAAACTGTCCGTGTCCAACGACAGGCGCAGTTCCTGGTTGAAGGACCGCACATCGCCGAACAAAGGCACATCGACAACCTGAGCAGCCGTGCCGTCGAGATCCTGATTATAATCCAGTTTCTGCTTCGCCAGGGCGGCGATATAGGTCAGCTTGAGCGTGTCGCTCAGGTCGAGATCGGCGCGACCGGCCAGTTGGTAATAGCTGTTGTGCGAGCGTCCCAGAAAGCCTTGCGTCCACTCTGCGTCCCGCGCCCGGTTGCTGACCGGCGTGCCCAGGAGCGCGCGCGCTCCGGCGGCCTTGGCGGCATCTGCGCCGTTCAGCCGACCGACCGTCACCGACTGGCGTCCGATGAAAGAGGCGTCGTAACCGGCCGATGTCGGGGTAGTAAGATCCGCATAGCGTTGGGCATCGACCTGCGCAAAGGGATTGCCCGATGCGGCGGCGGCAGCCTGGTCCGGGTAGAGATTGAGCGTGGTGCCGGCATATTGCGGGGCGAGCGGGTCGGAGCGGTCGCGCGATCCGGTCGCCATCAACTCGATCTTCAGCCTCTCGGTCGGCTGGATGTCGAGGGTGAAGCGACCCATGAACTTGCGTTGATCGCCATTTTCGTCGTTCGGCCGCGACAGGCTGCGCTGCCAGGCACCGCCCGACACGCCCTTCACCGCCAGGCGGGCGCGCACGCCCTCGGCTAGCGGACCGCTTACGAAACCGGACAGTTCGGCGCGGTTGAACCGTTCATAGGAGGCGTCGAACCCGGCGGCGAAATCGTCGGTCGGCTTGCCCACGATATAGTTGATGGCGCCGCCGGTGGAGCTTTGCCCGAACAGGGTGCCCTGCGGCCCCTTGAGCACTTCGACCCGCTCAATATCCAGGTCGAGGGCATCCGACATGACCGGCACGTTGCGCGGGATCTGGTCGGTATAGACCGACACCGAAGGTGCCGCGCCGAATGTCGCGTCGTAGAGGCCGATACCGCGCAGGGTGAAGACCGGGGTCGAATAGATCGACTGGGTGAAGGTGAAGCCCGGCACGAGCTTCGCCAGGTCCGCCGGCCCGGAAATGCCGCGGTTCGACAATTCCTCCGCCGACGCCGCGGTGATGGTGAGGCCGACGCTGTTCACCGACTGCTCGCGCTTGTTGGCGGTCACGATGATGTCGGCACTGTTGGCGGCGGGTGCCGCGGGTGCCTGCGGTGCGGCCGGGGCCGGAGCGGTCTGGGCCAGAGCCGGCGCCGCAGTCGCCATTAGGGCCAACACGGAAACCCGTGTCGCGAAAATTGTCCTGTTCATGTTATCCTCACCTCCCGTCTACGCTTTTGCGAGATCCGTTATGCAGGCCGCTTGCCGGGCCTTCTGCTTGTTGCGCCGTCAACCGGCGATCATCGCGCCGTCGACCACATGTTCGGCCCCCGACACGAAACTGGCTTCGTCCGACGCCAGAAAAAGAACGACGTTGGACACTTCCGAAGGCTGGGCGAGGCGGCCGAGCGGGATGGCGGCCGCCGCGCCGCCGCCATGCTCGTCAGTCGCGGCGATCATCATCGGCGTCAAAATATAGCCCGGATGCACCGAATTGACCCGGATGCCGGCATGGCCGAATTGCGTCGCGATCAGCTTGCTCATGCCGCGCACGGCAAATTTGCTGGCGCAATAGGCCGCGTTCGAGGATTCCTTGGTTCCCAGCATCCCCGCAATCGAGGAGATGTTGACGATCGATCCGCCACCCGCCGCGATCATGCCGGGCACGACCGCCTTCATGCCCAGGAACACGCCCAACTGGTTGATCGCGCAGACCTGAAGAAAGTCGGCCTCCTCGAAATCCAGCAGGCCCTTCACCGGGCCGATGACGCCGGCATTGTTGACCAGCACCGTCACAGGACCGAAGCGATTTTCGGCCGTAGCGACGACATCGGCCCAGTCCTGCGCATGGGCGACGTCGTGACGTAGGAAGATCGCGGCATCGCCCAGTTCTGCTGCCAGCGCCGTTCCGCCCGCCTCGTTCACATCGGTCAGGACGACCTTTGCGCCTTCCCGCACGAACAGCCGCGCATGGGCTTCGCCCATGCCCTGCGCCGCGCCCGTGATGATAGCGACCTTGCCGACGAGCCTGCCCATGGTTCAGGCCGTTACCGTCTGCTTGGCGTCAGACAATTTGGGCGCGACCTCCTTGACGAGCAGTTCCATCGACCGCTCCCAGGGTTCGGGATTGTCGATATAATCGTGGCTGTAGACCAGCAGCGTGCCGAACGGCCCGCCCAGTTCGCCGAACCAGGCTTCCATCTTCTGCCGCACGGTTTCGACCGATCCCACGATCCAGACATGTTCGGCCAGATAGTCCGCATCCACGTCCGCCGGATCGACCGACGGATCGTGCAGCAGGCCCTGGAGAACGCCGAAGCGCTCATAGGTCGGCTTGATATATTCCTTCCACGCAAGGCCGATCCCGCCTTCGGTAGCCAGTTTGCGTGCTTCCTCGTCGGTGTCGGCGACGATCACGTCGCGCACGACGCGGTGGGCCGACCGGTCGGACTCGCGCCCCGCTGCCTTCATCGTGTCGCGATAGGTTTCGAAATGGCTGCGCAGGAACGGATTTCCGGCATAGACCGACGCGGGCAGGAAGCCATGCGTGCCGGCAAAGCCGATCGAGGGCGACGGCGCGCTGAGGCCCGTCATCGCCATCTGCATCGTCCCGCCCCAGGGGCGCACGTCGCGCAGCGGCTTGTTGGGATTGGCTTGCGGGAAACCCGCGTTCCAGAACTGCCCTTCAAATTCGAAGGGCTCGCCCTTCCAGACCCGCTCCATGATGTCGATCGCTTCGAGCATCATGGCGTGATTGCCCGACATGTCCTTGATCCCGCGCACGGCGGCATCGGTCGGATAGGCGCCGGTGGCGACGCCGAGCATATAGCGCCCTTCCAATATCTGGCTGAGCCAGGCGGTCTGGATCGCGAGCGTGGCCGGATGATGATAGGGTAGAAGATGCGCCAGCGGCCCGAACTTGATCTGGCTGGTCTGGAGCGCGGCGGCCGCGATCACCAATTCGGGGCTGGGAATACCCTCCCAATTCAGCGTGCCATGCTCGCCGACCCAATATTCGCTGAAGCCAATCTTGTCCGCGTGCACCGCCTGACGCAGCGCCCATTCGAACACCTGCCGCGGCGTACGCTCTGGGCGCACGAACGGCGTCTGGAACATCCCAACCTGCATCACTCACCTCTTCTGCGAAATATTATCCTATGGATGAGGCAGAACCTCACCCATGGTCCTTCCATTCGACCAATATGCCGGCCGCATCAAACCGCATCACGCTGCAAAATTTCAGGCGGAAGGCTTCCCCCGCTGCGCCAAAGCCGGGCAGGTCCACGCTGGCCGTCCCGATATACCAGGCCTCACGCACCACGATGTCGCCCGCCACCGTCACCCGTTCGGGCGCTTCGAAATGGCGGTCGGGCACATAGCTGCCGGCAAATTCGCGCAGTACCGCTAGCAACGCATCGCGACTGGTCATCACGAATGCCCGGTTAAAATGCGCAAAATCGAGATTGGGCGCGATCATGCGCTCCATCGCGTCGAAATCCTTGGCGTTATAGGCCTGGATCAGCGCCTCTGCCGCGGCGGCGACGTCAACCATACCCATTCTCCCGGCACGCGGAAACACAGGACAAACGGCCTGTAATTCTGGAAAGGCATAGGGAAATAGTGGAGCAACGACCCATCTTCCTCTCCTCCATTCTGCGCCGTCTGGCCCAGCAATCTGTTCTCTTATGCCGATCTAGCTACATCCTGCCCCGCTTGACGTCAATTATAAAATCGACGTTTTATCGGAAAACATCGCCCAGTTGAAGACTGAGCTTCCGCAAGTGCCCGCTTTCCGCCATTTTAGCCGCGCGCGCCCACTATCCTCCATGGCAATTTTCCCGCACCCGTCAGGCTTTAGGGTTGCAGGTGATGCCAAGCCAAGGCAGTAGAGTGTGACAGAAGCGTGTAATTGGGCGCCGCCTGTAGTCCGGGCGCCGCATGGACTTGGAGGGCCTTCGTGGCGACAAAAGAGGTGGTGGGCGAGTCGGAGCAGATCGCATCAGACACCGTAAGCGCGTGGGACAGCCTGTTGCAGGAAATCGCCCATCGCCCCAAACGGGCGACGGAGCGCAAGCAGGACCGCGCCAAACGCACCGAACAGCAGATATTGAACGCGGCGCTGCGGGTGTTCGCGCGCGACGGCATTTCCCGATCGCGGATTGCCGACATCGCGGCGGAGGCGGGCATTTCCACCTCCACCCTCTACGAATATTATAAGAGCAAGGAGGATCTGGCCTATGACGTGCCATTGTCCCACCTCGCCGAATTTTTCGAAAGCTATCATGCGAACGCGGCCAGCCGCACGTCCGCGCGCGAGCGGCTGCTGCTCTATCTGGTGATGTCGGCCGATTATGCGCGCGAACATGCCGAATGGGCGCGGCTGCTTTATCTGGAAATCTGGCCCAGCGTCTTCGTCAGCGATACCGAACTGCGCCACAGCATCGACGACTTTACCCGCGTGATCCTGTTCCTGGTGAAGGAGGGCGTCGCCGAAGGCTGGGTGGCGCCGGACCGCAATCCCTATGAGACGGTGGCGCTGCTGATCGGCGGCGTGAACCAGCTCATCATCACCTGGCTACTCTATCGCAAGCCCAAGAATCTGACACGCGCGGGCACCGAAATGGCCGAACGGCTGATCGCGATGCTGGAGAATGAAGTCCGCCGATAAAGCCGCAGCTAGTGATCTTCGTAGCGCGGTTCGCGATGATCCAAGAAGGCGCGCACGCCCTCCGCCCCGTCGCTGCCGGCGGTGAGTTGCGCGGTAAAGGATTGCGCATCCAGATAGGCCTCGGTCCAGCTCATGCCCTCCAGCCGGGCGGACGCGACCTTGCGCGCGCGGATCGCAGGCAGGCTCTTTCCCGCAATGCTGCGGGCCAGCGCCATGGCGCGAGGCAGCACCTCGGCGACCGGCAGGACATAGTTGAAAAACCCCGTCGATTCGAGTTCGCGCGCGGTGAAGCGTGCGCCGCTGAACAGCATTTCGCGGATCTTGGCTTCGGGCATATTCACATGGGCAAACAGGCCCGCCCCGCCTGCAACCAAGCCATAATCGATCTCCGGGCAGGCGAAGGCGGCATCTTCGGCCGCGATGCGCATGTCGCACAGCGCCGCCAGGATCATGCCGATGCCGATCGCCGCACCCGATATGGCGGCGATGACCGGCCGGTCGAGCCGGTAGAAGCGCGGCAACTGGGCATTGATGAAGTCATAGCGCGCCTTGCGCCCGGCGACGTCGATGCCGTCGAAATCATGCAGGTCGGCACCGCCGCACCAGGAGCGCGCGCCCGGCGGCGCGGCCAGCACAATCGCCCTGATATCCTCGCTTGCCGCGACATGATCGGTGATGGTGCCGATGGCCTCATAGACGTCGATCGACACCGCATTGACCGGGGGCCGGTCAAACAGGATGAGCGCCACGCCATCGTCCATTACGTCCATAGTGAAGGTGCCAAAAGTTGCGCGACGCAGGACAGGTGCGGTCATCGTATCGAACGTCCTTTTAGGGGGTGGGATCAAACATCCCATTCCAGGATGAACGGCTTCACGCTGCCGACGATACCGTTGGAAAAGCGCAACGGTTCGTCCTTCGCCAGCCGAAATTCGGGGATGCGGGCGAACCATTCGCGCAGCACGGTCTTCATTTCCATGCGCGCCAGATGCGCGCCGGGGCAGGTGTGCGATCCCTTGCCGAAGGTGGAATGTTTGCGCGCGGTCCGGCCGAGGCGGAATGCGAGCGGATCGTCGTTCATCGTATCGTCCAGTGCGACGACGACGGTCGGAGCCATCACCATCTCGCCCGCCTTCAGCTCCACGCCCTCGAAAGCGACATCATGCTTCACCTCACGCGAGGAGGAGACGACCGGGAACCGACGGAAAAATTCGAGTAGCGCGTCGTCGATCCGCGACGGATCGGCGGCGATCGCCCGGCGCAGATCATGATCGCGGGCGAGATAGGAGAAGGTGAAGCCTAGCATGTTGACGACGGTGTCGAGGCCACCGACCAGCACCTGGATACAGATATTCTGCGCCTCCAGATCGGTCAACGGCCGGCCACCGACCTGGCCGTTCACCATGCGGCTGATCATGTCCTGCCCGTCCGCGCCGCGCCGCGCCGTAATGACGGGGGTCAGATAGTCGCGAAACAGCTGCGAGACTTGCGGATAGGTGAGCGATCCGTCGGGCCGGGTGAACTGATCGGCCAGATGCTTGAGCTTGGGCAGGTCCGCCAGCGGCAGATCCACGATCTGCATGAAGATGCGGACCGGCAGTTGCTCGGCAAATTCCTCCACGAAATGGCATTGCCCCTTCGCCCGGAATCCCTCGATCAGGCTGACCGTCAGGTCAACGATGCTGTCCTCGATTGGCTTGAGCGGCTTTGGCCCCAGATTTTCGTTAAGCAGATTGCGAAAGGGCCGATGTTCGGGCGGATCGAGCGACAGCGGGATGAGGCGATAGGCCTCCCCTGCCGTATCCTTGGGCACCAGCACCGTGCGGTTGGAAAAGCGATCGGAATCCGACATCACCACATCGGAGATATCCGCCCGCAACGCGACCCAATGTCCCCCATTATGCGGGGTCCACATCAGCGGATAGGGCACTTCGCCCATCAGCGCGTGCCAGCTGGCGTGAAAATCGCTACCTTCTGGAACATCACGATATATGTCGAAGTCGAAGACGCGATCATCGGGCACATTGTCGGGCTGTTGCGCCAGCATCGTCGCCGTGGCGGTCATGTCCGAAGCCATATCTCTCTCCTTTAGGCGGGCGCTGTGGAACCCTGCATCAGCCGGCACCTTATCCACCACGGCCAATAATTAAAAGATTTTTCGTCGGATTTTGGATGGGATATTACCGTAAAATCTGGCATCATAGAATTATCAGGATAACTTTACGATAAATAATCGGTTTTGGAGAGAGCGATGATGCGATTGAGGGACAAGGTGGCGATCATCACCGGCGCGGCGCAAGGCATGGGCGCGGCCCATGCCCGCCGCTTCGTGGCCGAGGGTGCCAAGACGCTGTTTACCGATATCAACGAAGCCGCCGGCGCAGCCCTGGCCGAGGAACTGGGCGACAATGCGCTGTTCGTGCAGCAGGACGTGACGAGCGAAGCGGACTGGCGGACGGTCGTAGAAACGGCCGAACGGCATTTCGGCCCGGTCAGCGCGCTCGTCAACAATGCTGGCATCATCGGCCCCGTCGCCAAGGCGGCCGACCTGTCCGAAGCCGATTTCCTGAAGGTGTGCGCGATCAACCAGACGTCCGTCTTCCTGGGCATCAAATATGTGGTTCCGTCGATGATCCGCGCGGGCGGCGGCGCCATCGTCAACATCTCCTCCATTTCCGGCATCGTCGCCATCTACGGCACGCCCAATGTCGCCTATGCCGCCAGCAAATTCGCGGTGCGCGGCATCACCAAACAGGCCGCGATCGAATATGGCGAACATGGCATCCGCGTGAACTCCGTCCACCCAGGCTATATCCGCACGCCAATGATGACGCAGGCGCTGGACGACGATCAGATCAGGATCGCCAGCGGATCGGTGCCAATCAAGCGCGTGGGCGAAGTGGAGGATGTGTCGAACCTGGTCGTCTTCCTGGCGTCGAACGAGGCCAGTTTCATCACCGGCACCGAATATATCATCGATGGCGGGCTGACCGCCCTTTGACGAGCGGCGCGTCCCTGGCCGAATGGCGGCGCAACTGGCATCTGGTGCTGCTGACCGTCATTGGCATTACCTGCGTGCCGACGACGCTGCCGGTCTACACGATCGGCCTGTTCGTCGCACCGCTACAGGCCGATTTCGGGTGGAGCCGGGGCGCAATTCAGGGCGCGATATTGTGCAGCACCGGCCTGGGCCTGGCCGGTGGGCCGATCGCGGGATGGCTGGTGCAACGTATCGGCCTCAAGCGGGCGATCCTGTCCGGCCTGATCGGCATGGGGTGCGCGCTCGCACTGGCGGCGGCGATCAACGGGTCGTTATGGCATCTCTACCTCGCCTATGCGCTGATCGCCCTGATCGGCGCCGGGACCAGTGCGGTGACATGGAGTTGCCTGATCGCGGAGCGATTTTCGGCGAGCCGCGGACTGGCGCTGGGCATCGCGCTGTCGGGCAGCGGCCTGTCGGCGGTGCTGATGCCGCGCCTGGTGATGCTGGGCATGGAATGGGGCGGATGGCGCACCGCCTATCTGCTGCTGGCGGGCTTTGCGCTGCTAGTCATCCTGCCGCTTTGCGCGTTGATGTTGCCGCGAGAGGGTGAGCGGGCGTCGGGTGACACCGCCGCGCCAATCCTGGCCCGGTCCGGCATGCCGCTCGCCGCCGTATTGCGCGACCGCCGCTTCTGGTTGATCGGGGCCAGCACGGCGGCCATCTATCTGGCGGTCGGCGGCATCATTCCAAATCTCGTTCCCGCACTCGGCGACCGGGGCCTGCCGCTGGCGGAGGCGGTGACGATCATGGGGATATTAGGCAGCGCCATCATTGCGGGCCGAATCCTCGTCGGCCTGCTGATCGACCATGTCTGGGCACCGCTCATCGCCACGATCATCCTGCTGCCAGCTGCGGGCGCCTGCCTGTTGATGACGAGCGATGCCGGCTTTCCCGCCTATGCTGTCGCCGCCGCGCTGCTGGGGGCGGCTACCGGCATGGAGTTCGACATGCTGGGCTTTCTGGTAGCGCGCTATTTCGGCCTCGCCGATTTCGCGCGCATCTATGGCAGGCTTTACATGTTCGTCGCGGCGGCGGCGGGTACAGCGCCCTTTGCCTATGGCGCGCTGTACGACCATCTGCGCAGCTACGACATCGCCTTCACTCTATCCGCGTTGCTGCTGGCGGGCGGCGCGGCGGGGCTGCTCGCGCTCGGCCGCTATACTGTCGATCCCGTCGAGGTGAAAGCGGCCTGATCGCGGCCCCGCCAATCGATCCAAACCGAAATTTCTTCATGAATATTTCCACGGGCGCCCCTATGCTGCATGGAACTTAAGGGGGTTGCGGCCTATTCTGCGTTCCCGCCCCACACGGCATCAGCATGGAGATTATAGTGCCAGCAAAAGACGTGATTGCGGCCCAGCCATTGACGGCACCGGAATCCGACAATGGCTGGGACAGTTTGTTGCAGGAAATATCGCACCGGCCCAAACGCGCCACCGAGCGCAAGCAGGATCGCAGCAAGCGGACGGAACAGCAGATATTGACCGGCGCGTTGCGCGTCTTCGCGCGCGACGGCATCTCGCGATCCCGCATCGCCGACATCGCAGCGGAAGCCGGTATTTCCGCCTCGACCCTCTACGAATATTATAAGAGCAAGGAGGACTTGGCCTATGACCTGCCGCTGTCCCACCTCGCCGAATTTTTCGAAGGCTATCATGTGGCGGCCGCGAACAAGACGACCCGCGAGCGGATGCTGCTCTACCTCGTCATGTCCGCCGATTATGCACGCGAACATGCTGAATGGGCGCGCCTCTTCTATCTGGAAATCTGGCCCAGCATATTCGTGACCGACACGGACCTGCGCCATAGTATCAACGATTTCATGCGCGTGCTGCTGTTCCTGATTAATGAAGCGATCGCGGAAGGATGGATCGCGCGCGATCGCAATGCCCACGAGACCGCCGCGCTGCTGACGGGCGGGATCAACCAGATCATCATTACCTGGCTACTCTATCGTAAGCCCAGGAACCTGACCAAAGCGGGAACCGAGATGGCCGAACGGCTGATCGCCATGCTGGAGATCGAGGGCCGCGCCGCGCAATGAGGCTGGTGGACGGCGGCTTAATCCCCTCAGTTAAAACAAAATCGAGAGGTTAGGCCCCGGCGAAATGCCCGCGCACGAACTGGCCGATCTGATCCAGCGATCGATCTGCTTCCGCCAGGAAGGGGAAGAGCGTCCAGATATGCACCGTGCCTTGCGCCAGCACGAGTTCGACTTCGCCGCCCTGTTCCCGCACGCCCGCAGCCAGCCGCACGGCATCATCGCGCAACGCTTCGGCATCGCTGGCGGTCAGGAACAGCGGTGGCAAACCATGATGCTGGCCCCAGAGGGGAGACGCCAGAGGATGGCTGCGTGGATCGCGATCCTCGATATAGACCTTGCCCATTTCCACGATCATCACGCGGTTGATCAAGGGATCGATGCCATCCAGGGTGACGGCCGACTCCCCGTCCCCCGCCAGATCAAGCAGCGGCGATATCGCGACCCCCGCCAGCGGCAGCGGCAGGCCCGCGTCCCGCGCCGCCATCAGGACCGCGATCGCCAATCCTCCACCAGCAGAGTCGCCACTCACGATCAGCCGATCAGCGCCGTGATGGTCGAGCATGGCGCGATAGGCGGTCATCGCATCGTCCACGGCGGCCGGATAGACATGGTCGGGCGCCAGCCGGTAATCGGGCACGACCACCGGCGCGGCGCAGACGCGCGATAGCCGCTCCGCGAAATTGCGATAGGCCCTCGCGCTGCCCATGACATAGCCGCCGCTGTGGAAATGCAATACGGCGCGGCCATCGGCATCGCCGACGCCGGCCGCCGTCACCTTGAGCGCGGCGACGCCGTTCAGGTCGATCGCCTCAATACGGGCGTCGTCCGCGACGGGGAAGGTCGCACAAAGCGCTTCGAACCCGTCGCGCCACGCACCGATCGGCGCCGTTGGTTCGGGCGTCGCCGCCCGAAACAGATCGATTGCATGCCGGTGTGCCGCGCTGGTAGACAGGGTGACCATGACGCGCGTCAGGCCGCGGCCGTCGCGTAATCCCGCGCCATCGCCTTGGCGTCCGGGATGACCTTGTCACCGAACAGCTGGAGCGACATCATCGCTTCGTCACGGCTCATGCCGCCGTAGAAAAAGCAGCCGGCCAGGCTGATTTCCGGCCCAAGGACGCGGAGGCGGTCTTCGACGCGGGCCAGCACTTGCGCTGGTGTGCCCACGCCCACCTGTGCATCGACATAGGCCTTGGCTGCTGCCTCGACACCCATTTCGCGCAGCGCGGCGGCCCCTTCGGCATAGGATTGATAGGCGGATGACTTGGCAAAATGGTCGCCGGTCATCTCATAATGGCGAACCACGGTCTGATAATAATTGCCCGCATAGATATAGGCCAGTTCGCGCGCTTCGTCGGCATCCTCGCGGATCAGATAGAAGTCATCCATGATGATATGCGGCTGGCGATCGGGATGATGAACGCGGAAAGCGTCGCGATATTCGTTCAG
Source organism: Pseudomonadota bacterium (assembly GCA_040389985.1). Taxonomy (GTDB): domain Bacteria; phylum Pseudomonadota; class Alphaproteobacteria; order Sphingomonadales; family Sphingomonadaceae; genus Sphingobium. The sequence goes on along the minus strand of JAZJZH010000004.1, from coordinate 50,368 downwards.
CAGCGGCAGCATCCCGTCCAACGGCTTGGTGACGAAGGTCAGCAGGCGACCGCCGATTTCGCCGGCGGTGCGGGAGGATTCGGGCGACATGCCGACGGCGCAGAAACTGTCCGCCATTGACGCGCGCGGAGCGGGATGCACCGGGGTCGGGGTTTGCGGGTAATATTTGCCGGTGCCTTCGATCACGCCGCTGCGCAGCGCGCTCAGCACCATTTCGAGCGCCTCGTCAAACCGCTCGCGCGACTCGTCCATGGGGATGCCCATATGGCTATATTCCATCTTGGAGAGGCCGCGGCCGAACCCGGCGATGCAACGGCCGCCGCTCAGATGGTCGAGGAACGCCAGCTTTTCGACCACGCGCAGCGGGTCGTTCCACGGCAGGATAACCGCGCCCAGGCAGAGTTTGAGCGTCGTCGTCTTCGCCGCGAGATAGCTGAGCGGCAGGAAATTATCGGGGCAAGCGGAATAGTCGATATCGAAATGATGTTCGGGGGAGCAGCAGATATCGAAGCCCAGTCCCTCCACCTTTTCCATCAGCGACAATTCGTCCTGTACGAACTGGAGCGGGCTGCGGATGTTGCCGGGGTTCTGCCAAACAGGCGTGTAGATAATGTCCATGAACCTCTCCCTTGCTTTCGCCGGGCCGCTGCGTGAGCCGCCAATGTCGTTCATTTCAATATCCGATATAATATCGGATTTCTAGTTTTCGTTGATGCCGTTGAAGCGCGCGACTGGTGCGACTGAGCGCAAAAAATGGCGCCGCTCCCAACAGGGGAACGGCGCCAGTCGCCCCCCTTATTTGATCTTGAAAGACATGGTCACGCCATAGGTCGCCGGCATGCCTGCCAGACGGCCTGCCGAGGAGCTGGCGGGGACGACCGCAGCGATATAATATTTGTTAAAGACATTCTTGCCCCAGAGCATGACTTTCCATGCGCCGCCGGGCGCTTCATAGCCAAGGCGGGCATCGACGGTCGCATAGCCCGGAATCCTGTAAACCAAGCCGATCGGTGCCTGCTTCTGGAACAGCGCAGGATTGTTCGGCCAGACGATACGGCTGCCGCCCAGTGCTGCGTCCTGGGAGCTGCGGAAATTGGTCGACACCCCGACGAAGGGACCGCCATCACCTGGTGTATGGTAATCGATCGACGCGGTGCCCGACCATTCGGGCGTATAAGGCAGCGCGTCGCCAAAAGCACCAAAGTCGTTGATTTCGCCAATGATATTATAGTCTCTTGGTGAAGATGGACCCTTTTGCAGCTTCGAATTGAGATAGGTGACACCGCCCGACAATGTGAGGCCAGACACGGGCCGAACGGTCACGTCCGCCTCACCCCCGTAAATGCGCGACTTGGGAATGTTGATGAGAATGTCGAGCACGCCAAAGATCGGATCGAGCAATTTACCGCGGATCTGTTTGTTACGGTAGTCATAATAGAAACCCGCCGCGTTGAATTGCACCGCGCGATCAAACAATTGCGCCTTGACGCCGCCTTCGTAAGCCGTGACCGATTCCTGCACGACAGGTTGCAGGCCGACATAGCCCGCAGCGGCCAGCGCCGGGAAACTGCCCGCCTTGTAACCGCGCGAGACGTTGGCGTAGAGCAGCGTCGTATCGCTGACCTTATAATCGATGCCCGCGCGCCAGGAAACATTGTCTTCCTTGAGCGTCTTGCGGAACGGGTCACCCGGCACATTATTGTCGTTAAGCGTGTAGCAACCCTCCGGCCCGATCGGCGTGAAGGGGACGGTGCCCAGTAGGCCGCCCAAGAAATTGAACAGATCGTTGACGTAGCCGTTCGCGTCTGTGAAGCCGCAATTATAGGCCTGGTTCTTCGACTGGGTATAGCGCACCCCGCCCTTGAGCGTCAGTTGCGAAGTGATGTCGAATTCAAGATTGCCGAACGCGGCATAGTTGGTGATTTTCTGCGTCATCAAATCGCCGCTGAAATTGATGAACATCAGCCCGGCATTATTGGTGTCATTGTCGTAGTAGCGCAGATGCTGAAGTTCGCTAGTCGTGCTGCGTTCATAATTGCCGCCTAAAATGTAGCGGAGGGTGGAACTGCCGGCATTGGCGATCCGTAGTTCCTGATTGAAGGATGTCAGCTTGCCATCCGACTTTTGAAGGTCGAAGCCGATAGCAGCGACACCTTCGCCGTCAGTACGCTGATATTGTTTGAAATGGTCGTAGGTCGTGATCGACGTCAGCGTCATGTCATCGGTCAGGTCATAATCGGCCCGAACCGACGCCTGGACGAAGGTACGCTTTGATTTAGGCGCGAAATTGGCCAGCTCGTCCGTCGGGCTGCCAGCCGGGCCGCCATAGGGATCGACAGAAAAATGGCTCCAGTCGGCGACGCGCGCATTGCCGAAAGCGAAAGGCTGATTGGCGTAGAGCGGGTCCACGGTCGAGGGCGAACTGGGGTTCATGGCGACATATTGGATTGCCTGCGGATCGGACGTATCGCGCGAGCCATTGAGATTGAACGAAAATTTCAACCTGTCCGACGCTCGCCAGTCCAGCAGGATGCGACCCGCGATATAATCCTGCGATCCGTTCGTGTCGTCGCGGGTATTGCTATATTGCCAGTCGTTGAGATGATGCGCCGTCATGGCGATGCGGCCGTTCAGATTGTCCGACAACGGCCCGCTGATATAGGCATTGCCATCGATCTGGTTGAAGCGGCCATAGGTGATGTCGCCGCCTGCTTCAAATGTATCGGTCGGCTTGGCGGCGATATAGTTGATCGCGCCGCCGGTCGCATTCTGTCCGAACAAGGTGCCCTGCGGCCCTTTCAGCACTTCGATCCGCTCCAGATCGAAGGCGGCATGCGACGCCATGACCGGGAAAGGGAGAGGTGCCTGGTCGATATAGACCGACACGGCCGGATAGACGCCCAGCGAGCTTTCGTTGAAGCCGACACCACGCAGTGTGAAGATGGGCGTGTTGGTGACCGACGGCGTGAAGGTCAGGCCCGGAACGGCGGACGCAACGTCGGAAAGGGAAACGATCTTGCGTTCCTGCAACTGGTCCGCGCTGATGGCGGTGATGGTCAAACCGACCTTGTTGATATTCTCCTGCCGCTTGTTCGCGGTCACGATGATATCCGCATATTGCGAGGGTTGTGCGGTTGAATCCTGTGCTTCCTGAGCCTGCGCAGCGGTTCCCATAACCAGCCCCGCAACACCCGACAATAAAAGCGCCTTTGCAGCGTTCATTTCGGCATCCTCCCATGTTCTTCGCTTTTTACGAAGCCGAATTAGTATCGGATTTTATGCGGCATTCTGTCAACTGAAATGATATATGGTCCTACCAATATAATAATGGATTATATATCAGTATTTTAGGCGAGAAATTTTGAATGAAATCACCAATCGTCGCAACCATTGCGACAAATCCGACACATGATCGATGAATGACTCGCGTTACGGGCTGCCATCTTTTGGTGATGCAGCCTTGCTGCCAATGACGGATGACGGGGGCGCTTGCGATCAAAATCCTTTACAACGCCGCCGTTTTCTAGCGGAAAATATGCTGGTGGACTTCTGTCGGGTGGACCCAAGTTATTCAACCCGAAAGGCTTTTGATCCAGAATCTTCATCCTGAGATCACATGATGCGACACTTTCAGGCACGGCCGTGCCGCACTCGCGGCCCAAATCAAGAAGGCGCTTCAATCCGAATTATTTTCGGTTATTATCGAGTCGCAGAGGATGCGTGCGAAAAATCGGCGCGATAGGGAGAGGATGATCATGCCCCAGGACTTGCCCGGCACGGTTCCGGCAAAGCGCGAAAGCGATGGCATTCGCCCGTCCGCCTTTGCCATCCGCATCGTAGCGGGCCTGCTTGCGCCGATCGCTCTTATATTGATCGCGGGCGGAGGCCAGCTCGTTCTGTTGGGCGGATCGCCCTATTATCTGGTCGCGGGCCTGCTGATCATAGCCGCTGCCATATTGTTATGGCGCGGCGACCGGCGGGGTGCCTGGATCTATGGCGCAATGCTGGCGGCGACGCTGGTCTGGGCGCTCTGGGAAACCGGTGGTGACCTCTGGGCGCTGGCGTCTCGCCTCATCGGCCCAGCCGTCGTCGGGCTGTTGCTGCTATTGCCGCCCGTCCGCCGGGGTTATGGCGCGCCGCCGATCCATGGCGGCTGGTTCATCGGCGGCGGCGTGCTGATCGTCCTGCTGTGCGCCGGCGGCGCATGGCTGTCGCAACCGGTCGCGACCGACAAGGCCGCCGCCTGGCCCGCCGCCGCCCCGCCCACCGAATGGCGGCAATGGGGCAATGGCGCGGGTGGCGACCGCTTCGCCACGGCGGCGCAGATCACGCCCGCCAATGTCGCCCGGCTGCAACCCGCTTGGTCATTCGAAACCGGCGCGAAGCCGCGTCCTGGCGGGGCTGGCGCATTGGCGTTCGAGGCGACGCCGATCAAAATCGGCAATCGACTGTTCTTTTGCTCGCCGCACAATGTCATCTTCGCGCTCGACGCGACCACCGGCCGCCAGATCTGGCGGTTCGACCCGCAGACCAAGGATATGGGCCATGCCTTCGCCAATTGCCGCGGCGTCACCTATCACGCCTTTGCCGATCCCGCCGCGCCCTGCGGCGAGCGCATCTACAGCGCGACGATCGACGCCCGCCTGATCGCGATCGACGCCCGCACCGGCGCGCGTTGCCGCGATTTCGGGCGCGACGGCGAAGTTTCGCTGGCCGACGGCATCGGCAACTATGCCTCCGTCCTCTACTATGTGACCTCCACGCCGGTCGTGTCCGGCAATGTCGTGGTCACCGGCTCCTATGGGCTGGACGGGCAGAAAATGGACCAGCCGTCGGGCGTCGTGCGCGGCTATGACCTGGCCAGCGGCAAGCCGATCTGGGCGTTCGACCCCGCCGACCCGGAACGGGGCACGCCGCAGGCGCGCTATGCGCCGGGCACCCCCAATATGTGGAGCGTGGCGAGCAGCGACGAGAAACTGGGCCTGATCTACCTGCCCTTTGGCGTCGCCACGCCGGACTTCTTCGGCGGACGCCGTTCGCCCGGCGCGGAGCGGTTCTCCAACGCGATCGTCGCCGTCGACAACCGCACCGGGCGGCCGCGCTGGACGTTCCAGACGGTGCATCACGACCTGTGGGACTATGACGTCGCGTCGCAGCCGGTGTTGACCGACATTCGCGTCGGCAACCGCATGGTTCCTGCGCTGGTCAGCATCAGCAAGACCGGCCAGAGCTTCATACTCGACCGCGCCACCGGCCAACCGCTGTCGCCAGTCGTGGAAAAGCCGGTGCCACAGGGCGCGGCGCTGGGCGATTGGACCGCACCGACGCAGCCCTTCTCCGTCAAAATGCCAGTCTTTGGCGCGCCACCGCTTACCGAAGCGACGATGTGGGGCCTGACCCCGATCGACCAGCTGTGGTGCCGCATCGCCTTCCGCAAGCTACGCTATGACGGCGCTTTCACCCCGCCGCGGCAGGATTGGTCGATCCAATATCCGGGGTCGGCCGGCGGGGTAAACTGGGGCAGCGTATCGATCGACCGGCAACGGCGGATCATGATCGTCAACAGCACCAACATGCCCACGCTTAATCACTTGATCAGCGCGCAGGAAGTGCGGGCGCTTGGCCTCGCGCCGATGGGGACGCCGGGGCAGTCGCCGTCGCTGGAACGCTTCCGCCTGGGCGTGCCGCAGACCGGTGCGCCCTATGGCGCGCAGAATCATATGTTCCTCTCGCCACTGGGCGTGCCGTGCATTCAGCCGCCTTTCGGTACGTTGAGCGCGGTCGATCTGGACAGCCGCACGCTGTTGTGGAGCCGGCCGATCGGCATGGCTGACAGCATGGGGCCGCTGGGTATTCCGTCGCACCTGCCCTTCACCATCGGGCTGCCGACACTGGGCGGATCGATCACCACGGCCAGCGGCCTGACCTTCATCGCCTCGACGCCGGACCACAGGCTGCGCGCGGTCGAGACGGCGACGGGGCGGCTATTGTGGCAGACCAGGCTGCCCGCCAGCGCCAATGCGACGCCGATGACCTATGTGGGGAAGGACGGGCGGCAATATCTGGTGATCGCGGCGGGCGGTAGCGCCGCATTGGCCAGCAACGCGCGCAATGTCCTGGTCGCCTATGCCCTGCCGCAGGTCAGCCGACGCTGACCTGCGGCAGCATGGCATTTAACGGGCGAGCAAGCCGCCATCCACGGGCAGGCTGATCCCGTTGACGAACGGACAAAGGTCGGAGAGCAGCCAGCGCGCCGCCTGCGCCACGTCATCCGGCTGGCCGAAGCGGCCGACCGAATGGCGCACCAGCAGCGGTTCCAGCGCCGCGGCGAACCCCGCATCGTTGAACAGTCGCTCTTGCGTCATCGGCGTCAGGATCAGGCCCGGCAACACCGCGTTGACGCGCACCTGCGTATCGCCATATTCGCAGGACGCCGCGCGGGTCAGGCCGGTCACGCCCGCCTTGGACGTGGCATATTCCGCCATGTTGGGCGATGCCGCCACCGCCGCACCGGACGCGGTGTTGACGATGGCGCCGCCGCCCGACTGGCGCATCTGCGCAATCTCATGCTTCATGCACAGGAACACGCCGTTCAGGTTGATATCGATCACCCGGCGCCATTCCGCAAAGCTCAGGTCCGGCACGATCTTGCTGGCGAATTCGATGCCGGCATTGTTGAACGCCCCGTCCAGCCGGCCGAAACGCGCCACCGTCGCTGCAACCATGGCGGCGACCGAATCGTCGTCGGCGACGTCGCACGCGACGAAGGCGGCTTCCCCGCCCGCAGCGCAGATGGCTTCGGCCGCCGCTGCGCCGGCATCGACGCTCCGGTCCGCGATCATGACGCGGGCGCCGTCGCGCGCGAACAGATCCGCCGCGGAACGGCCAATCCCGGAAGCGCCGCCGGTGACGATGATAACCTTGTCCTTCAGCATGTCGGTCCTCTCCTTGCCTTCCGCGCCCGCCTTGCATGACGGAATCGCGGATAAATTATCGAATTTTATCGATATGCGTTGGGTATAATTCCAATTTATCGAGGCGATCTATTGCATTTCCATCCTCCCGGTCAATATTTTCCGAATATATGTCGGATTGACAAGGGGTGGATTGCTCGTCAAAAGAAAGCACCCAGAAGACATGCGCCCGGCCTGCCGGAGCGGGGAGAGGACAGCCGGATATGCACCATTATGGCAAGGCCCATCTGTGGCCGTCGTTCCCCCGGCGAGCCGACCGCCGCCTGATTCCCATGATCGCCTGATACCGGTTAGCAATAGCGGGCAGCGCCTTTTCGCGCACGCCCGATGCTGGTCCCAAATAGTGGAGAGAGACATGCAATTTTTCGAGGACAGGATGCGATTCGGGATTTTCATGGGGCCTTATCACAAGCCCGACCTGAATCCGCTCGTGTCGTTCCAGCAGGATATGCAGACAGTCATCAACCTCGACGAACTGGGCTTTGACGAGGCTTGGATCGGCGAACATCATTCCGGCGGCATTGAGACGATTGGCAGCCCCGAGCTGTTCATCGCTGCGGCGGCCGAGCGGACCAAGCGCATCAAGCTGGGGACCGGCGCGATCACCCTGCCCTATCACAACCCTTTATGGGTCGCGGATCGGATCGTGCAGCTCGACTATCAGACGCGCGGCCGGATGATGTTCGGTGTGGCGCCGGGGCAACTGGTGCAGGACGCGCAGATGATGGGCCTGCACCCCTCGCAAAACCGACAGCGGTTGCAAGAAGCGCTGGAGGTCATCATCCCGCTGTTCAAGGGCGAGCGGGTAACGCGCAAGACCGACTGGTTCGACTTGCAGGACGCGCGGCTGCAAATGCTGCCCTATTCCAATTTCGACATGGCGACGGTCAGCGTCCTGTCCCCCTCCGGCCCGCTGCTGGCCGGACGGCACGGCATGGGGATGTTGTCGGTCGCGGCCACCGATCCGGACGGGATCGAAAAGCTGCTGGGCCATTGGGAGATCATGGAACAGGAAGCCGCAAGCCACGGCCAGCCCAAGCCGTTGCGCAAGGATTGGCGCCTGATGGGGCCGATGCACCTGGCTGAAACCATGGAGCAGGCCAAGGAAGATGTCCGCTACGGCCTGTCGATGCTGGAGGATTATCGCGCCCACATCAATCCGGCGCCCGACATCGATTGGTGGGACATCGACAAGATCGTGGACATGCTGAACGAGAGCGGCGCGGCCGTCATCGGCACGCCGGACATGGCGCGCGCGCAGATCAACCGCCTGATCGAAAAGTCCGGCGGCTTCGGCACCTATCTGCTGATGGGCGTGGATTGGGCGCGCTATCCCGCGACGGTGCGCAGCCATCAACTGTTCGCCGAGGAGGTCATGCCCTATTTCAACGGCCTGGGCGATCCGCTGCGCAAGAGCTTCGAGGAGGTCATGGCGACGGGCTATGCCGGTGCGCAGCTCACTGCCGCAGCGCAAGCCTCCATGATCGAGAAATATAAGCGCGGATCGGTCTGAACGACGGCGCGCCGATCATTGGCGCAGACCAAATTGAGATGCTGGCCGCACGATCGGCACGGCACGCAGGAGAGGATGAGCGACATGCCGATAGCCTATAGCGAGGACGAAACCATGGTCCTGGAGTTTCTGGACCATTGGGAAAGCGGCAATATCGACGTCCTGCTCGGCTATTTCGCGGAAGGTGCCAGCTATATCGACATGCCCCTGCCGCCGCGCCACGGAAAGGACCAGATCCGCATGTATCTGGATAACGTCTTTTCCGCCTTTGCGGTGCGCATCGAAACGCTCAACATCGCGTCGCGCGACACCATCATCTTCACCGAACGGGTGGATTATCTGCAATCCAATGCCGACCCATCCGTCGTCGTCCCGCTGCCGGTCACCGGCGTCATGGACGTGCGCGATGGCAAAATCGTCGCCTGGCGCGACTATCTGGACCTGCGCACGGCGGTGGAAGGGCTGGGCATCGCCATCCGCCCCGCCGATGCGGCGATGACCGGCATTGCCCGGACGCAGGAACAGGCGGCATGACCGCCGGAACGCTGGCGCTGTTCATCGCCGCCACCCTGTTCCAACTGGCCGGCGCGTCGATCCTGCCGGCGACCCGCGGGATGACAGCGCCGCTACCCAGCTTCGCCGTGTTCGCCTGCTACGCGATCGGCCTGGTCTGCATGGCGCGGCTGGTCGTGTCGGGGGTAAACCTCAGCCTGTTGATCCCGGTCATCACCCTAGCGATCATCATCGGATCGGTAGTCGTCGGCGTCACCATCTATGGTGACAGCCCATCGCCGATGAAGCTTGCCTGGTTGGCCGGCGCAGTGGTCTGCATGGGCCTATCCTTCACCGCCTGACCCTTCATCGCCGACCGCAACAACAATGGAGAGGCATATGACACAGCTATTTGACGGCAAGGTCGCGCTTGTGACCGGCGGCGCTTCGGGCATTGGCGCCGCCTTCGCCCGTACCATCGTGCGCGATGGCGGCAGGATCGCGATCGCCGATCTCAACGAGGATATGGGGCTGGCGCTGGTCGCCGAACTGGGCACCGACAAGGCCAGCTTCACCCGCACCGACGTATCGCAACAGGACGATGTCATCGCCTTTGTCGATGGGGCGGCGGCGCATTTCGGGCGGATCGACATATTGTTCAACAATGCCGGCATCGGTGGCATGGGCACCACGCTGGACCTGGACGCCGCGACCTTCCGGCGGGTGATAGAAGTCGATCTATTTTCGGTCTTCTACGGGTGCAAGGCCGCGCTGCCGCACATGCTGCGCAACGGATCGGGAGCGATCGTCAACAATGCCTCCATCGCCGGGATGCTGGGCGATTTCGGCATGACCGCCTACAACACGGCCAAGGGCGGCGTGGTCAACTATACCCGCGCGCTGGCGATGGACATGGCCAAATCGGGCATCCGCGTGAACGCCGTCTGCCCCGGTTGCGTCGACACGCCCCTGTTTGCGGGGCTGAAGGCCGCGCAAAGCGTGTTCGACAATTTCATCCGCGCCGTCCCGATGGCGCGGATTGGCCAGGCCGAGGAAATCGCCGAAGTCGTTGCGTTCCTGGCGTCGGACAAGGCATCCTATATGACTGGCACGGTGATCCCGGTCGATGGCGGCATCACCGCCACATCCGGCTTTCCCGACCTCGCGCCCTTCATGGAGACATTGCAGAAGGGCTTCAACGCGTGACGGCGAGGACGGCCGTTTCGGGGCGATCGACCCGGTCATGATCTGGCTGACCCGTCTTCTCGCCGCGCTGCTGCTGCTCGTCGGGCTGATCGTGGCTGCGGGCGGGGCGTATCTGATCTGGCTGGGCGGATCGCCTTATTATCTGCCGGGCGGTATCGCCGTGGCGCTGAGCGGTTACTGGCTATGGCGCGGCGACCGCCGGGCGGGCTGGCTCTATGCGCTGTTCCTGGCCATCACGATCGTTTGGGCGCTGTGCGAAGTCGGTTTGGACGGCTGGCAGCTGACCGCCCGGATCGTCGGCCCGGCGCTGTTCGGCCTCCCCTTTCTGTTGCCCTTCATCCGTCGCCGGGTGGGCAAAGGTGCGGTTGCGGCGGGGCTGGCGAGCCTTGTAGGTTTCCTGCTGATCCTGGGCTGCGCGTTCCAGTCGCCCATGGAGATTGCCGCCCTGTCCGGCCGGAGCGGCACCCCAGTCGCCATCCCCGGCGATCCCGGTCTATGGCCCAGCTGGGGCCGCGACGACGCCGGCACCCGCTTTTCGCCGTTGACGCAGATCACGCCGACCAATGTCGAGACGTTGCAACTGGCCTGGACCTTCGACACCGGTCACGACCCGATGCGCGCGCCCGTCCCCAGCCCGCTGCAATCCACGCCGCTGATGGTGGACGGCAAGCTGCTGCTCTGCACCCAGACCAATATCGTGTTCGCTCTCGACCCCGAAACGGGCAAGCCGCTCTGGCGGTTCGACCCGAAGGTCGACTCAAAGGGCGGTTCGGCGGTGCGCACCTGTCGCGGCGTCGCCTATCATGACGGCGGCGCAGCAGCGCCCGCCCCATGCCCACGCCGCGTCATCACCGCAACCTATGGCGCGCAGCTGATCGCGCTCGACAGCGCTACCGGGCGACCCTGCCCCGGCTTTGGCCAGGGTGGCTTCGTCGATCTCAATCAGGGCATGGGCCGCACCGCGCCCGGCCTCTATTATATCAGTTCCGCGCCGGTGATCATCGGCGACGTTATCGTGCTAGGCGGCTGGGTCGCGGACAATGTCAGCACGGACGAACCGTCGGGCGTGGTGCGCGGCTATGACGTTACAACCGGCGCGCTGCGCTGGGCCTGGGACATGGGCAATCCGAGCAATGCGCATGGTCCAGCGCCAGGCGAAGCCTATACCCGCTCCACGCCCAACAGCTGGGCGCCGATGAGCGCCGACGCGAAGCTGGGCTTGGTGTTCGTTCCCACCGGCAATGCGACGCCCGATCATTTCGGTGCCTATCGTTCCGCGCAGAGCGAGAGATATAGCAGTTCCGTCGTCGCGCTGGATGCTGCGACCGGCGCGGTGCGCTGGTCGTTCCAGACGGCGCATCACGACCTGTGGGACTATGACGTCGCGTCGCAACCGACCCTGCTCGACCTTCCCGTTTCCGGCGGCATGGTCCCTGCGCTGGTCCAGCCGACCAAGCGCGGTGAATTGTTCCTGCTCGACCGTCGCACCGGAAAGCCGCTGGCCGAAGTGCGCGAGCAGCCTGCCCCGCAGGCGGGCAAAGTGCCGGAAGAACGCCTTTCCCCGACCCAGCCTTTCTCCGTTGGCATGCCCTCCCTCGCGGGCAATCGGATCAGCGAGCGCGACATGTGGGGCATAACTCCGATCGACCAGCTATGGTGCCGCATTCATTTCCGCAAGCTGCGCTATGACGGCCCCAATACGCCGCCGGGACTGACCGAATCCCTGCTCTACCCTAGTCTGGGTGGCGGCATGAACTGGAGCGGGGTGTCCTATGATCCCGAACGGCGGCTGCTGATGGTCAACAGCATCTATTATCCCACGCTGATGCAGCTGGTCCCGCGCGCCGCAGCGGGCGGCGGCACGGGACCGGGGGCGAGCCATAACGCCACCGATTTCGCCGCGCCGCTGCCCATGGCGGGCACCCCCTATGGCGCGCGTCTGCGCGGCTTCACCAGCCCGCTCGGCACGCTCTGTCTGGCACCGCCCTATGGTCGCATGACCGCGATCGACATGACGACGCGCAAGATCGCCTGGCAGCGCCCCGTCGGCACCGTACGCGACAGCGGCCCGCTGGGGCTGGAGGTCGGCCTGCCGATCCGCATGGGGATGCCCGGTTTTGGCGGAACGCTGATGACGCGCAGCGGCCTCACCTTCTACGGGGGCGTAAAGGAACGCGCCTTCCGCGCCTTTGCGACGGACACGGGCAAGGAGCTGTGGTCGGTGCGGATGCCCGCCAGCGGCAATGCCAATCCCATGACCTATATCGGGCCCCGCAGCGGACGGCAGTTTGTGGTCATCGCCGCCACCGGCCATGTCACGTCGCAATCCTTCCCGCTCGGCCGCACTTTCCACGCCTATGCGCTGCCACAGGAGGCAAAATGAAGCAGGACCATCCCGCCGGAGATTTTCGGCACAGCGAATTACTGCTGGAAACCAGCAGCCAGGACGATCGCGAATGGGTGCCCGCCGCCATGGATGGCGTGTGGATGCGCCCGCTAATGTTCGATACCGTCTCGGGTGCCTGGGCCAATGTCACCCGCATCCGGACGGAGGGCAAGATCAGCCGCCACGCCCATGCGTGCCCGGTCCAGGCCAATGTCCTGTCGGGCCAGTGGCGGTATCGCGAGCGCGACTGGATCGCCACCGCCGGCCACTATCTGCTGGAGCCGGCGGGCGACACGCATACGCTGATCGGGCTGCCCGGCGGGTCGGAAACGCTGTTCTGGATCGCCGGATCGCTGATCGAACTGGACGATGATGACCGGCCCGTCGGCCAGTCCAACGTCTTCACCCGCATCGAACAGAGCGCCACCCATTTCGAGAATGTCGGCCTGGGCCGCGACTATGTCCGCCGCTACATCCGTTAGGGAAGAAACGATCATGCCCCCCGCCCTGACCGACCCGTTGACGCTGCCCTGCGGCGCGACGCTTAAGAACCGCATCGTCAAAGCCGCGATGACGGAAGGCATCGGCACGCCGGACAATTGCGCGACCGACGATCATGCCGCGCTCTACGGTCGCTGGGCGCGGGGCGGCGCGGGCCTGCTGCTTACCGGCAATGTCCAGATCGACCGGCGCTTCGTGGAGCGGCCCGGCAATGTCGCGATCGACGGCAATGGCGGCCTGGAGCAACTTGCCGCCTATGCCGCGGCCGGGCGCGAGAATGGCTCCCACATCTGGATGCAGATCAACCATCCCGGCCGCCAGGCAGGCGCGTCGCCCGACACGTTCGTCGCGCCGTCCGCCATGCCGTTGGTCGGCGGCGCGGGCATGTGCCGCGCGCTCACCGTCGCGGAAATCAACGACATCCAGCGTCGCTTCGTGCATGTCGCGGTCACCGCGGGCGACACCGGCTTTACCGGCGTGCAGGTCCATGCCGCGCATGGCTATCTCCTGTCCCAGTTCCTCAGCCCGCTGACCAACAAGCGCGACGACGATTGGGGCGGCAGCCTGGAAAATCGCGCGCGGCTGCTGCTCGACATCGTCAGCGGCATCCGCGCAGCGACCGGCCCCGACTTCCCGGTTTCGGTCAAGCTCAACAGCGCCGATTTCCAGAAGGGCGGCCTGACCGAAGAGGAATCGATCCAGATCGTCCACTGGCTCTGCGCGGCGGGCATCGACCTGCTGGAGATTTCGGGCGGCAGCTATGAATCGCAGGTCATGGTCGGGCGCGAACAGGACGGCACGCTGCTCAAAAAAGCCTCTACCATCGCGCGCGAAGCCTATTTCCTCGATTTCGCGGCGCGGTTGCGGCCCCATGTCTCCGTCCCGCTCGCGGTCACCGGCGGTTTCCGCAGCCGCGCCGCCATGGCGCAGGCGCTGGAGACGGGCGCGCTCGACGCCGTCGGTATCGCCCGGCCGCTCTGCCTCGACGCCAGCCTTGTCGACGCGCTGCTGGACGGTCGCATCGATCGCCTTCCCTCCCCGGGCGATCAGCCGGGGACGGCGGCGCAGGCGACCATAGCCTATTATTTCAACCAGATCCGCCGTCTGGCGACCGGCGACCCGATCGAAACGGACATCGACTGGCAAGCGCAACTGGATCAGCACAGCGCTTATGATGCGGCGCTGACCGAACGCTATCTCGCGACCTTCGCGTCATGATGGGCCGCCCCCTCATCGACCTTGATGGCCGCCATATCGCCCTTGTCGGCGCGGCTGGCGAACTGGGTGCGGCCATGACTGCGCTGCTGCTGGAGCTTGGCGCCCATGTGCTGGCGATCGACCGAGACGCTGCCGCGCTCGACGCCATGGCCGGCCCGCCGCGCCTGCGCACGATCGTCGCCGATGTCGTGGACGAGGCCGCGATGGCGCGCGCCTTCGACGCGCTGGAAGCGCCGCTCGACGGCCTAGTCAATGGCGCGGGGATAGAGAATGTAGCGACCCCGCTCGACGCGCTCGACACCGTGCTGTTCCGCAAGGTGATGGACGTCAACGTGACGGGCGTGTTCCTGGGCATGAAATATGGTACGCCCCGCATGCGGACGCCCGGCGGATCGATCGTCAACATCGCCAGTACAGCGGGCGTCAAGGGCGCGGCCGGCATGAGCGCCTATGTCGCCAGCAAACATGCCGTGATCGGCCTCACCCGCTGCGCCGCGATCGATTATGGCCCGGCGGGCCTGCGCGTCAATGCGCTCTGCCCCGGTCCGCTGGACGGGCGGATGATCGACGCGATCATGGGCAGCAGGCCGGGCGCGCCGTCCGACCGCGCCAAGGCGCGCATGGCGGCAATCCCAAGTCGCCGCTTCGGTGCCATGGCGGAGGTAGCGCAGGCCGCCGCCTATCTGCTGTCCGACGCCTCCACTTACGTCAACGGCGCCTGCCATATGGTGGATGGCGGCATATCGGCGATATGATGCCATCGGGAGAAGGCGACGTGCAGACACTATCCCTACCCACCGGCGCCACCGTCGCGCTGGACGATAGCCGCGGCGGGGGCAACGTGATCCTGTTCAGCCACGGCTATATGATGAACCGGTCGATGTTCGCGCCGCAATTGGATCATTTCGCCAGCCGCTGGCGCTGCATCGCCTGGGACGCGCGGGCGCATGGCGACACGATCTGGGAAGGCCCGTTCGACTATTGGGATTCAGCGCGCGACATGCTGGCGATGATGGACGCGCTGGGCCTGGAGAAGGTGATCCATGTCGGCATGAGCCAGGGGGGCCTGGTTGGCATGCGCGCCGCCCTGCTCGCGCCGGAGCGTTTCCATGGTTTGGTGCAGCTTTCGACCCAGGTGGGCGAAGCGCCCAAGAGCGACGATGACAGTTTCCCCCGCCATATCGGCGACTGGATCGCCAACGGCCCCGACCCGGAAAAGCTGGCCTTCCTCAGCGGCTTCATCCTGGGGCCTGGGGTCGACCACAGCCACTGGCACGACGCCTGGTCGCGCGTGACGAAGGCGCAGGTGCGCGACGCCACCGGCGCGCTCGCGTCGATCGATCCGCTATTCCATCGACTTCATGAGGTCACCATGCCCGTCGCCGTCATCCACGGCCTTGCCGACTTGGCCACGTCGCACGAACTGGGGCTGCTGACGGCGCAGGGGGTTCCCGATCCGCGCGTGGTGACGCTGGTGCCGGGCGGGCCACATGCGGTAAACCTCAGCAATCCGCGGCGGGTGAACCGGGCGATCGAGGACTTCATCCTCGAACTGGCAAGCGAAGATCCAACGATAAGGCAGATAGCATGATCGCAATCGATCTGACGGACAAGGTCGCCCTGGTCACGGGCGGCGCATCGGGCATCGGCAAGGCCTGCGTGGAGGCGCTGCTCGCCGCTGGCGCCAAGGTCGTTATCGCCGACCTGAACGGCGACGCGGCGCGGGCGCTGGCCGCCACGCTCGGCCCGAATGCGGCGGGCACCGCGGCTGACACGGCGGACGAGGCGTCCTGCTTCGCCATGGTGGACTTTGCAAAGGCGCAGTTCGGCGCACTCCATATTGCGGTCAACAATGCCGGCGTCACCAGCACGCACACGCCGATCAGCGAACTGGCCTTCGCCGAATGGCGGCGCGTGGCGTCGGTCAATATGGACGGGGTGTTCCTGAGCCTGAAAGCAGAGATTCCGGCCATGCGCGACGCCGGCGGCGGCGCGGTCGTCAATATCGGGTCGGTCATGTCCGCCGTCGCGGCGGCGGGGGCATCGGCCTATACGACTTGCAAGCACGCCATTGTCGGCCTGACCAAGGCGGCCGCGCTGGAGGGCGCGCCGATGGGCATCCGTGTCAATGCGGTGGGGCCGGGCTATGTCGAAACGCCGCTGCTCCAGCAGGCGACGCGCGAGAAGATGGGGGAGATTGCGGCCCTGCATGCGCTCGGCCGCATCGCGCAACCGGAGGAGATTGCCGCTGCCGTCTGCTTCCTCGTCTCCCCGCTGGCCAGCTTCATGACCGGCACCTATTATCCCGTCGATGGCGGCTATCTGGCGCGGTAACCGCCCAGCCGCGACGGGCAATCCTACAGGGTCACGCCCTGGGGAAGGTCGAGCGCGATGATGGGTATTTCCCGTCGGCACCGCTGTTGATACTCGATCTGGGCGGGCTGCTCGTGTGTGATATGGTCCCAATAATACGCCCGCGCTTCCCCTACAATGACGCGCGCCATAGCGGGCGAACCGTTCGCGCCGACCTGAATGCGGCACTCCGCATGGGCCATGAGATTGAGATACCAGACCGGCGGCTCCTCCGTCCCGCCGCGCGATGCGACGATGAGGATGTCGCCGTTGAACCGATAATATTGCAGCGCGGTGCTGCGCCAGGCGCCGCTTTTATGGCCCAGATGGTGGAGCAAAAGGCAGGCTACCGGGCCGCCGGGCGTGCCGATAACGACAGGGTCCCAAAAATGCGCCGCCACCGGATCGATCAGATAGAGTTGCCGGTGCTTTTCCAGCTCGTCCTTTACCAGATTGGGCAGAACCTTGAATTCATCCTTCGCCAAATCCTTATCGCGGATCGCATCCATCTTTTCAGAAGGCATCTGACGCTCCTTGATGAATAAGTGACGCCCACAAAGGGGGATCGGACATGAATCTTCCGGTTTGACGGAGCCCGCTTCTAGTCTCTCCGCAAGCTGAGGTTGAGGCCCGCCGACTTCAGTTCCACGACTGGCATGCTGGCGACCTGCATCAGCTTGCGCATCTGTTCCAGTTCGGGCGACGACAGCAACGGATAGTCGCGGCGCACCGGTCCGGCCGCGCGCATCTTGTCGATGTCCGCCTGCGGCACCGTGGCGCGCAGGATCAGTTCATCCTCATCCTGCGTGCCATATTGCTTCATCAGTTCGGCCAGGTCCGGGTCGGGCGGGGGATTGTCCACCACTTCCTTCGCCCGCGCGCTGCCCATGATGCGATCCAGCACATTGGCGTCGATCGGCGCGACCGTATCGCCATAGAAGCCGGCGGCATATTGCACGACCTCGTCCGGCACCGTGCCATAGCGCTGGCCGGTCACGATGTTGAGGACGGCCTGGATGCCGACCAGCTGGCTGAACGGCGTCGCCATGCCGGGATAGCCCAGTTCCCGACGCACCGCCGCGACCTCCGCCAGCACGTCGCCGATCCGGTCGGTCATATTGTGCATGGCCAGCTGCGCCTTGAACGTGCCCATCATCCCGCCGGGGATCTGATGCTCGATCGAGAAGATGTCATATTCGGCATATTGATCGACCAGGAAGCCCGCAGCCTTGCCGACGGCGCGGAAATGATCGGCCACCGGCTGGAACAGGCTGCTATCGAGATTATGGGTGTGCCCCTTCAGCTCGATATTGCGCACCATCGTCTCGGTCGCGGGCACCGACGGGCCGTTCGCCATCGGCTTGCTGGCGGTGTGGAGGACGGACACGCCCAGGTCCACCGCGTCCAGATAGGCTTTGGCGGTCTGGCCCAGCAGATTGTTGGCGTGGAACTCGATCGGCTTGCCATTGGCGGCTGCGACGATGCCGGGCATCAGCGTTTGCAGCCGCTCCTTTTCCAATACGCCGGCGGTGTCATAGAGCAGGATGCTGTCCACGTCAGGGCTGGCGGCCAGCACGCGCACCTTTTCCGCATAATAGGCGTCGGTATGGACGGGCGAGAGGGCAAACATGACGGCCGCCGCCACATAGGCGTCGCTTTCCTTGGCGACCTTGGCCAGGCGCAGCATATTGTCGAAGCCGAACAAGACGTCGTAGATCCAGAAGGACCGCACGCCATGCGCGCACAGGCGACGGACCCACAGGTCCATCAACGCGCGCGGGCTGACACTGAAAGTGACGTTGGCATTGGAGCGCAGACCCGCGCGTAGCGGCGTATTGGGCATGGAGGCGACCAGCAGGTCCAACCCTTCCCAGTAATTTTCCTGACAATAGCGCGTCAGCACGTCGAGCATGCCGCCGCCGGTCAGGTCGATCGTCTTGAACCCGGTCTTGTCGATCAGCGGCGATACCGGCAGCGCCATGCCCGCGCGCATCCGCAGGCCCCACAGGCTCTGCTGCCCGTCGCGCATCGTTTCGTCGAGAAATTCGATATGAGCCATTCGCTTATACTCTCCCGCGGCCGTCCGGCGCGTCTTTCAGGATGTTTGGGTGCAGACCTAGTCGCACGCGATGTAGAAGAGCGGCTGTCCGCCCTCGACCAGATCGGCGTCGGCCACGGCGACGTGCCGGACGGTTCCGGCGATCCCCGCCTTCACCGATGTAAAGAGCTTCATCACCTCGATCAGACAAAGTTCGGTGCGCGCCTCAACCCGCTGCCCGACCTCCACGAAGGGCGGGGAGCCGGGCTTGG
Source organism: Pseudomonadota bacterium (assembly GCA_040389985.1). GTDB lineage: Bacteria > Pseudomonadota > Alphaproteobacteria > Sphingomonadales > Sphingomonadaceae > Sphingobium. The sequence goes on along the minus strand of JAZJZH010000004.1, from coordinate 31,416 downwards.
GCGAACGGTAAAAGGTGCCCAGATTGGGCGCTTTCACCGCAGTCCAGGCGGGATCGATCGGACCGGCGCTGGCACCTGCACCGACGGGTTCCGGGGCGACCTTTGGCGCAGCGACAGAAGGTGGCGCCACCGCCACCGGCGCAGCCACCTGTTGCGCCCCGCCCAGCGACAATGTCGCCTTGTCCTTCGACAGCAGCAGGCTGATCGCGCCGCTTTCGACCCGCAACTCAGTCCAGCCACCGGCCTTGAACAGGTCCGCCAATATCTCGATGTCACGCAGTAATTGTTCGCTCATCGCGTCCACACCATATGATGAAGGGCCTGATCGTCAGGCCGCCTGGGCTTTGTCTCCGGCGGCCTGCGCCGCCAGCGTTTCCGCCATGATCCGCTCATAATGCCAGACGTGATTGCCAAAGCCATGCTCCAGCACCTTGGCCCGGCGTAAAAAGCGGTGCAGCCCCAATTCCCAGGTGAAGCCCATGCCGCCATGGATCTGCACCGTTTCGTTACAGACATCGCGCGCGACTTCGCCGCAATAGGCCTTGGCCATGGATGCGGCGCGGCTGCGATCGGGGTCATTTTCCGCCGCGGTCCAAAAGGCGTAATAGGCGGCCGAACGCCCCGCCTCGACCGCCACGGCCATGTCGGCGCATCGATGCTTGATCGACTGGAACGCGCCGATCGGCTGGCCGAACTGCACTCGCGTTTTAGCATAGTCGACCGCCGCATCGAGCATCCTTGCGGCCATGCCCATCGCCATGCCGGCATAGACGATCGCCGCCGCATCCATCAGGCGGGGCACGACGTCGCCCGATCCCGCATGACCGACAAGCGCATCGTCCATCAGCGCAGCGCCGTCCAGCGTCACTTCGCACAGGCCACTCGACGGATCGATATCGGCATGGTGCCGGATCGACACGCCCCGCGCATCGCGTGCGACCAGGACGAGGCCGACACCGCCATCGACGCGCGCCAGCACCAGGAGCAGGTCGGCGATATCCGCATCGGGCACCAATATCTTCGATCCGGTCACGCCATTGCCACCCATGACGGTTTGCACCGCATCAGGGGCATAGCCTTGGCCATTTTCCAGCATCGCCAGCGCGATGCGCAACTCGCCAGTGGCGATGCGCGGCAACAGCGATGCTTGCTGCGCCGCCGTGCCTTCGCGCACGATGATATCGGTCGCTATCAGGGTGGACGCGGCGATCGGCGGCGCAAGCCCGGCACCCAGCGCCTCGATCGCCAGCGCGACATCGACGAGCGTCAATCCCACGCCGCCCTGCGCCTCCGGCACCAGTAGAGCGAACAGGCCAAGGTCGGCCAGCGCCTGCCAGACCACAGGATTGCGCGCCTGCGCCGGGTCCGGCCCGGTCAGCGCGGGGAAGTCGGCCAGCAACGCGGCGACCGTGTCCCCCAGGCTCTTCTGTTCTTCGTTGAAACCGAAATTCATGGCGCCGTCCCCCTAACGCGGCAGGCCGAGCATACGCTCGCCGATGATGTTACGCTGGATTTCCGAAGAGCCGGAATAGATGGTGAAAGCCTTGGACTGGAGGTAGCTCAGTTGGAACCGCCCCCCGCCTGCGCTCAGCGGATCGGGCGCGGCGATCGGCGCCGTCGGACCCAATATGTCCATCGCCGCCTCATACATATTCTGCGCCGCGTGGCTCCAATAGAGCTTGATGACTGACGCATCCGGTCCCCGGTCGTCGCCGTTCAGATATTTGCTGAAGGTCCGCACCGCATTCAGCCGCATGATCTCGACCTCCGTGACCGCACGCGCCAACTTCTGCCGCACGATCGGGTCTTCGATCAGCATGGCGTCGCCCCGCGGCGTCGCCGCGACCGTGTCGATCAGCTTGTCCAGTTCCTGGCTGAAACGAATCTGGCGGCCCAGCGCATCTTCTGGCCCTCGCTCATAGGCCAACGTCGTCATTGCGATCCGCCAGCCATCGTTGATGTCGCCGACGATATTGTCCACCGGCACCTCGACATCATCGAAGAAGGTTTCGTTGAATTCGCACTCGCCCGATATCTGCCGCAGCGGGCGGATCGAAATGCCGGGGCTCTTCATGTCGATCAGCAGGAAGCTGAGGCCCTTATGCTTGGGCGCGTCGGGGTCTGTGCGCACCAGCGCGAAGCACCATTGCGAATATTGCGCGAAGCTGGTCCAGATCTTCTGGCCATTGACGATGAATGTGTCGCCCCGCCGCTCGGCCCGCGTGCGCACCGACGCCAGATCGGACCCGGCGTTCGGCTCCGAAAAACCCTGGCACCAGACATCTTCCGACGACAGGATGCGGGGCAGGAAATATTGTTTCTGCGCCTCGGTCCCGTGGCGCAGGATGGTCGACCCGGCCAGGTTATGGCCGATGATGTTCAGCCCCTCAGGCGCGCCGACGCGCGCCATCTCCTCGGCAAAGATCGCGCGTTCGACCAGCGTGGCGCCGCGTCCTCCATATTCGACCGGCCAGTTGATCCCGCTCCAGCCGCCCGCATGCAGCTTTTTCTCCCAGGCGAGACGGAACATCGCCCGTTCGTCCTCATCCTCCGGTTCGAACACCGTCTCGCCCCAGCCCGGCGGCAGAGCGTCGGCCAGCCAGGCGCGCAGGTCTGCGCGAAACCCCTCTTCCTGCGGGCTGTAGCTGAAGTCCATGATTTTACCCTCTTGCTGCGGCCGCGGCGAAATCGGGCGCGCGCTTTTCACGGAATGCCTGCACGCCTTCCTCATATTCCGGGGTCAGGTAGGCGACGGTCTGGGCAAAGCTTTCATATTCCAGCATCTGGTCGAGCGTGGAATTGCTGGCCTTGTTCAGCAGCGTCTTGGTCATCCCGATCGCGGTCGGCGATCCGGCGGTGATCTTCGCCGCAATGGCGCGGGCGCGCTCCAGCAACTCGTCATGCGGCACGACATGGTTGACGATGCCCAGCTCCGCCGCTTCCTGTGCCGACACCTTGCGCGCGGTGTAACAAAGCTCCTTGGCCTTGTTGATGCCGATCACCCGGCCGAGCAAATAGAGGCCGCCCAGGTCCGGAACCAGCCCGACGCGGGCAAAGGCCTGGATGAAGCTGGCATTCTCGCTCGCCACGATGAAGTCGCAGGCGAGCGCTATGTTGAACCCAGCGCCGGCCGCTGCGCCATTCACGGCGGCGATCACCGGCTTTTCGATGCGGAACAGCGGCTCCAATATATCCTTCAGTATCCAGCGATGCCGCGCACGGCGTTGCAGCGGCGTCATATCGTCCTTGCGCGCCTTAAGGTCCGCACCGGCGCAGAAACCGCGCCCGGCACCGGTCAGGATGATGCAGCCGACGTCACGGTCAGCCGCGACCTTGCCCAGCAGATCCTGCAATTCCTGATATAGTTCGTCGGTCGTCGCGTTCATCGCGTCGGGCCGGTTCAGCGTGATCGTCCCGATCCGGTCGCTGACGTCGTAGAGCAATGTATTATAGGCCATGGGGCATCCTCATGCGGAAGCGGCCGGCTCAGGCGGTTCATGCGCCAGGTCGCCGTCGGTGGAATCGGGGATCGCAAACCATTCGTCGGGAATGTTGCGCGGAATACGGAAATCGTGGGCGGGGATGACGATGTCGCTATTTTCCTGCACGCGGCGCATCGCCCGCTGCCAGTCGCGCTCGCTCTCGCTGCGGATGTTCCCGGTCAGATAGGCACCGGTCAGCGACCTTTGAGGATGGCTGGTGGCGCGCGCGTCGGCCGGGAACCAGTAGCGATAATGGTCGCCCAGGTCGGACACGATCGCTGCCTTGCCCTTCGCGGTGTCCACTATAACGACCTGCATCCCCTCGGTATGACTGGGGACGGACAGCAGCCGGATACCGGGAAACAGCTGGTGATCGCCGTCCAGCAGCATCAATTGCGCCGGCCGCTTGCGCGCCATCAGATTGTCTAGTGTCGATTTCCAGTAGAAAACCCGTTGCGAGGGCACCGGATCGACCGCCGCCAGCAACTCGGCCCTCTGCACGACGATACAGGCGTCAGGAAACAGGTCGAGATTGTCGGCATGGTCGAAATGCATATGGGTCAGGACGACATGGCTGATGTCGGCCGGCGTCAGCCCTTCCTCGTCCAGGGCCGCAAGCAGCGCCGGATGACCGCCGCCTGTGCCCTGCACCCGCAGCCGCTTATGGATGGTCGGGATGTCGGCCATCCCGCTATCCACCAGAATATTGCGGCCATCACCCCGGATCAGCCAGCAATGCACCGGATCGCGCATCACCGACCCGCCATGCGGCAGATACAGCTCGCCCAGCCGGAGGGAGGTAATGCGATAGTGGCTCACCCTTCGATAACCTCGAAGCGTTCGATGTCGGACACCCGTCCCTGCCGCTCTCCCTGCGTCCACACGGCGCGGACGCGGGTGCCCGGCTTGATCTTCTCCTTGGCCTCTTCCAGGCTGTCGATCTCGATAACATGGATCATGCGAGTGGATGCGCCGTCCAGCACGATCTCCGCATAGACATAGGGCACCTTGCGGGTCTGGCCATAGACTTCCATGTTGATGATGGAACAGCCCCGGATCGTCCCAGTGTCGGCGCACGCCTTCCAGGTTCCGGTGCGGCTGTGGATGACATCGTCAATCTCGCGCGGCGGCAGAAGAGCGACGTCGCTGCCGGGCGATCGGACGCCCATGAAGCGGCCATTTTCGCGGATTTCATCGAACATGCGGCCATAATAGGGGCCATAGGCATGTTCATAGTCGAGCTTCATCGCATAGGGGATGACGCCCAGCGGCTCTTCCATCGTCTCCAGCGGCTTGACCGTGCCGATCGCCGCGTCGGGCGCGATCCGAAAGCCCTTGATGGCCAAAACGGACTGTTCGACGCTGTCATCCCATTCCGCCTCGACCCGCTGACCGATCGCAATATCGTCCAGTTCGGCCAGGATGCGGTGCGGGAAATCATTGTCGCAGCCATCGAGCCGGATGAAGCCGATCACCTGGCCATCGACGCGGGTGAAGGCCGTCAACACGCCGCAATGGGGCGCCTCGACAAAGGCTTCGGGCTCCTCGCCATTGGTGGAGGAAAAATCCTGCGCGGGTGCTACGATCTGCCCCGAAGCGAAGCGCGATGCGACAATCCGGCGGTTCTTGACCTCCGCCAGGAAAGTGCCCGCCGCGCGGCCAGGCGTCAGCGTATAGGGCAGGTTGATCTCACTGTGGAACGTCGGCAGGTCGATCGGATAACTGTCCGGTGCGGAAAACATCGTGTCTCTCCTTATGCGCTCAGAACGGCGCAACCGCGCAGATTGGCCCAACCGCCGCCCGATTGGACGAGGGCGGTCTTGGCGTCCTTGATCTGGTGACTTTCATTCCTGCCCATGACCTGCGTCGCCGCCTCGATCAGGCGGATGACGCCGACCGCGCCGATGGGATTTGCCCCCATGCAGCCGCCCGACGGGTTCACCGGAATGTCGCCATCCAGCTGGGTCGCGCCGGACGCGATCAACTCGGCCGCTTGTCCCGGCGGGCATAGCCCCAAGCTTTCATAATAGTTCAGCTCGAAGCAGCTATAGGGCTCCTGCACCTCCACCACGTCGAACTGGCGGCGCGGATTGGTGATGCCGGCGGCGCGATAGACCTGGCGGCTGGCGATCGCCAGCGGCTCCGACAGCATCAGCGACCGCTCGGGCGCATTGTCCGCTTCGCAGCAATAGGCCATGCCGCGGATCCAGGCCGGACGGCTGGTCGAATGATGCGCCATCTTTTCGGAAGACAGCACGATCGCGGCGGCGCCATCCGAAATCGGCGGCACGTCGAGCAGCTTGATCGGCCAGCAGAGCGGTTTGGAATTGAGGACGTCGTCGACCGACACTTCCTTCTTCACATGCGCATAGGGGTTGGCGATCGCATTCTTGCGGTTCTTCGCCGCGACCATCGCGGCGGCCTCCTCCGTATGGCCCAGCACATCCATGCGCGCGCGCCAGTAGGCGGCGGAAAAACCCATGATGCCGACCGCAAATTCCCGGCCCCAGAAGGGATCGTAGAGGGTGGAGATCGAATATTGCAGCTGCCCTTCGGACAGCTTGTCATAGGCGACGACCAAAGTGCGTTCGGAAAAGCCGCCCGCGACCTGATAATAGCCGGCCAGCGCTCCGGCGAAGCCCGCGCCGCCGCCGCTGGTCAGGCGGACCACCGACTTCCCCTGCGCGCCGATCGCATCGACCACCCATTTTTCCGGCTGGTTCACCGCGGCGAACAGCACCGGACCGGTGGCGACGACGACGGTGTCGATATCCTCCATGCTCAACTTGGCGTCCGCGAGCGCGCGGTCCACCGCTTCGCGCACAAGTCCCGCCTGGCTGACATCGGTCCGGCGGCGGGCATGATGGGTCTGTCCGACCCCTACTATTCCAACATGACGGCCCATGATCAAACCTCGAGAGTGAAGACGCAGTTGTTCTGCATGCCGACGCCGCCGGCGCCGTGGACGATGGCGCGGCAAGGAGTGCCGCCGCTGGACGTTTCAGGCTGGCTCAGCTGCCGGCTGGCTTCCGCCAGTCGGACCAGGCCGGTCGCCATGATCGGATCGGCCGGCAAAGCGCCGCCCGAACGGTTGATCGCGACCTTCCCATCGCGCGCGGCCGACAGGCCCTTGCCCGCCTCCGCCAGACCCAGAGCCTCGATCGCCAGCAATTCGCCGATCACCGACGATCCGCTAATTTCGGCGATGTCCGCATCGGCCGACGTCCAGCCGGCATTGCGGTAGGCCATGGCGGCGGCCGTGGCGGCGGATGACAGCCGGCCGGCTTCCCGCGCAGCGACGCTGTGCGTGTCCATCGACGTGCCCATGCCGGTGATGAACGCCGGATTGCGGCTGACCCGGCGGGCGATGTCTTCCCGCGCGATCAGCACCGCCACGGCGCCATCAACCGGCCGGGCGAACATCAGTTCGGTGAGCGGCGCGGCACCTTCCTTCGCGGCCAATATGGCGTCGGCATCGGGCAGGTCGTCGATCGACACCTTGCCGGAGGCCGCTGCGGCCGCCCAGCGCTCTGCGACCAGATCAGCGAGGTCGCGGCTCGAAAGGCCGCTGTCGGCCAGATAACGCTGCGCCATGATGCCGTTGGCGGCACGCTGGCCGAAGCCGACCGGGCGCTGGTAGAAAGGCTCGACCTGCGCGTTCCAGTACAGATCGACATTGGATTCCGAGGGCTTGGAATAAGCGACGATCAGGCCGACCGAGGACGAGCCAGCGCGGATCTTGTTCACACCATAGAGCGCCGCCCAAAGACCGTCTTCCTCGACCCGCGCCTCTTCCTTGTGGTGCGCGCCGAGCGCGCCGAGGAATCCGCAGTTGGAAATGGACCGGCCGTCGAGCACGTCGCTGCCGGAATCGATGATGAAATCCACATCATCGATCGTCAGGCCTGAACCCTTGAATACCGACGTGACCACCGAAGAGATCAGATCGATATGCTGGGCATTGTTCCAGGCAGGTCGAAATTCTGTCTGGGCGGTCGCAACGACCCCCACCTTGCTTAGTGCCATCAGTGCATTCCTCATCCCAGCACCATTCCCATGCTTGAAGCGGTGAACGGCGTTGTAGCCTTGGTTATGCCGCCCTCTACGCCCTAGTCAAGATAAATCGACGATTAGTCGGATTTTGATGATGGGAATGGAAATGGCCTATTCCCCAGCGAAATTGGCGATTATGAGGATAGAATAAGGAGATTGCTTTTTGCTTTTATCCGAAACATTATCGGGCAAAGCAGAATGGAGAGGCAGGATATGGGTTTGGACGTAACGGGCCGTTATCGCTATCCGGTGCCGAATCCGTCATGGCTGGCCCGCGCCCGCGAAGAGGCCATCGATCGCGACCTGCCGATCATCGACCCCCATCATCACCTGTGGGTGGAAGCGGGCGTCCCCTATTTGCTCGAAGAATTGCTGGCCGACCTGGGCGAAGGCCACCGGATCGATGCGACCGTCTTCGTCCAGGCCCATTATGCCTATCGCGCCGGGGGGCCGGCCCACCTCGCGCCGGTGGGCGAAACTGAAGCGGTCGCCGCCATCGCCGCAGAAGCGGCGCGACGCGGTGCCACCACCGCGGTCGCCGCGGGCATCGTCGCCCATGTCGACTTGATGCTGGGCGATGCGGTGGAGGAGGTGCTGGCCGCCCATGCGGACGCCGCAGATGGTCGACTGCGCGGCATCCGCCATTCCGTCTCCCGCGACGAGTTGTTTCCCGACGGCATCGTGTTGCGCCCCTCTCCCGCCGAGATGCTGTCCGACCCGGCCTATCGCGCCGGACTCGCGCGGGTGAAGGCGGCGGACCTCGTCTATGATGCGATGCTCTATCACCGGCAGATCCCCGAACTGACGGCGCTTGCGCGGGCTATGCCCGACCTGCCCATCATCCTCGATCACATCGGCTGCATCATCGGCGTTGGCCCCTATGAAGGGCGCGCGAAGGAGAATTTCCGACGCTGGTCGCAGGACATGGCCGACCTAGCCCGCTGCCCCAATGTGCGGGTCAAGATCGGCGGCTTCGGCATGATCATCTGCGGTGCGCGATGGCACGAGCGCGACATGCCGCCTTCCTCGATCGAACTGGCCGACGCATGGCGTCCCTATGTCGAACGCTGCATCGACGTGTTCGGCGCGGACCGCTGCATGTTCGAAAGCAATTTTCCGGTCGACAAGGCTATGTATTCCTACGGCACGCTCTGGAACGCCTTCAAACGGCTGACCGTCGGCGCCAGCGACACCGAAAAGCACGCCCTGTTCGCCGGCACGGCGACCGCCAGCTACGGCCTCTCCCTGCCCGCCTTGGCCGAGGCGACCCATGGCTAATCGCGCCACCCACCTATTTCGCCTCGCCGCCGAGTCGCCCGACCGGACGGCACTGGTCTTCGAGGGCGCGACGCACAGCTTCGCCCGGCTGGCGCTGGAGGCGCAGGCCATGGCTGGCGGCCTTGCCGCGCTCGGCATCGGCCATGGCGACCATGTCGGCTTGCTGTTGCGCGCTTCACCCGACTTCATTCTGGTGCAACAGGCGCTGTTCGCGCTCGGCGCGGTGGTGACGCCCATCAACATCCTCTATCGGGCGGGCGAAATCCGCCATGCCGTCACGTGTTGCGCGCTCGGCCATATCGTCACCACCCGCGACATCGTCGACGCGCTGGACGCGGATATGGGCTGCCCGCTGATCCTGCTAGACGCACCGGCGGATGGCGCGAACAGCCGGTCGCTGCCGCGCGCGATCGATCAGGCCATGCCCCTGCCCGCGCCCGTCCCGCTCCAGCCGGAGGACATGGCCATGCTGCTTCTCACCAGCGCCACGACGGGCAAGGCGAAGGGCGTCATGCTGTCGGCCGCCAATCTCGCCGCCAATTATGACAGCACGCCGGGCTGGCTGGGGCTGAACGGCGATAGCGTCATCCTGTGCGCCCTGCCGCTCTACAACACCTTCGGCCTTAACCAGTGCATAAACGCTATGCTGGTGACCAGCTGCACGCTGGTCCTGCACGCGCGCTTCGACGCGGCCGCCTGTATCGACGCCATCGCCGCGCATCGCTGCACTTTCCTGCCCGCGGTGCCGACGATGCTCCAGAAGATTCTCGATCATCCGTCCGCCAGCCGCGATTCGCTCAGCTCTTTGCGGACCATCATGACTGGCGGCGCGCCGGTGCCGTCCGCGATGCTGCGACGGCTGCTGACCGTCGCGCCGGACGTCCGGTTGCTCACCGGCTATGGCCTCACCGAAGCCACCGCGCTCGTCACACTGACGCAGGTCCGCCTCGGCGATAATGGCGCGATGGAGCGAGAACGCACCATCGGCCGCGTACTGAACGGCATGGACCTGGCCATCGTTGACGATGACGGTGCGCCTTGTGCCCCCGGCGTCAATGGCGAGATCGTCGTGCGCGGGCCGAACCTCATGGCCGGCTATTATCGCGCACCGCTCGACAGTGCGATGGCGCTGCGCGACGGCTGGCTGCGGACCGGCGACATCGGCCATCTGGACGCAGACGGCTATGCCTATATCGTGGATCGCAAGAAGGACGTCATCATCCGCGGCGGCCAGAATATCTACCCAGCCGACATAGAGGAAATCCTCTATCAAGTGCCCGGCGTCGCGGAAGCGGCGGTGATCGCACGCGAGGACGCGATGCTGGGCGAAGTCCCGATCGCCTTCGTGGCGTTCCAGCCCGGCCGCCACCCGACACCCGATCAGATGCTCGCCCATTGCCGCACGCACCTGGCCGCCTACAGAGTGCCCGCAGCGATCACAGTTCTGGACGAACTGCCCAAGGGGCCTACCGGCAAGATCCTGCGCCGCGCGCTGCGTCCCCAGTCGGTCGTCGGCTGATCCATGATCGCCCCCCATTCCGCCTTCATCGATATCCGCAGGTCGCGCCGCCATGTCCTGGCATGGGGCGATCCGGCGGCGGCTCCGGTGCTGATGGTCCACGGCCTGCTGGACCACGCCCATAATTGGGACTGGATCGCCAGCGCCCTCGCCGATCGCTATCATGTCGTCGCCATCGACCTGCGCGGCCATGGCGACAGCGACTGGACCGGGCGCGGCTCCTACGCCTTGTCCAACCATGTGATGGACTTGGCCGATTGCGTCCATGCGCTTGGCCTCGATCGTCTCCATCTCGTCGGCCATTCGATGGGCGGCCATATCGCCCTGCGCTTCGCCGCCACCTTCCCCGAACAGGTGCGATCGCTGTGCAGCATCGAGGGGGTCGAACTGCCGATCATGCGCGATCAGGCGAAGACGCCCAAACCCTACCCCGTCCGCCTGCGCCAATGGATCGACGGCCAGCGCCGCGACCGGCAACGCACGCCCCGTATCTATGCCAATGTCGCAGAGGCGACGGCGCGCATGGCGGAACATAATCCGGGTGTGGACGCAGAAACCATCACCCATCTCGCTCGTCATGGCGTCACCCGAACCGCCGATGGCGGCTGGCGCTGGAAATATGACGACGCCTGCCGTAACCGCGCGCCGGAAGATGCCCATGGCATCGACCTGGACCAGATATTGGCGGCCATCGCCTGCCCCACCCTGCTCGCCTATGGCGGGGACAGCTGGATTCCCGAACCCGCGGCCGACCGGCTCGCCCGCATCGCCGACCACCGGCTGGTCCGCTTTCCGGGCGCCAGCCACTGGCTGCACCATCAGTCGCGCGCCGCCTTCCTGGACGCGCTCACCGATTTCTTCGAAACCATCCGCTGAAAAGAGAATACACATGCGCGAAGCTGCCATCGTCTCTACCGCCCGCACCCCCGTCGCCAAGGCGACGCGCGGCGCCTTCAACGATACCGACGCCCCGGCGCTGGCCGGCCATGCCGTCAATGCGGCCATCGCCCGCGCCGGCATCGATCCCGCCCGGATCGAGGACGTCATATTCGGCGCTGGATCGCAATGGGGCGATCAGGGCTTCAACATCGGCCGCACCACCGTCTTCGCCGCCGGCCTGCCCGATTCGATTCCCGGTGCCTCGGTCGACCGCAAATGCGCCGGCGGCCTCACCGCGCTCGCCTTCGCCGCACGCGGCATCATCGCGGGCGACATGGATGTCGCGGTCGCTGGCGGCGTCGAATCGATCAGCCACACGCGCGACTATGCCCCCACCCATCGCGCCCGCCCGGCCGCCGTGCTGGACCGCAAGCCCCACGCCTATATGGCGATGATCGAAACGGCGGAGATCGTCGCCGAGCGCTATGGCATCAGCCGCGAAGCACAGGACGAGATTGCCGCCATCAGCCATCAGCGCGCCGCCGCCGCTGTCGCGGCCGGCCGCTTCACGGACGAGATCGCACCGATCACCGTCACCAAGAATATCGTGGAAAAGGATGGCAGCATATCGGGCACCGAGACGCTGACGCTCTCGGTCGATGAAGGCATCCGCGCCGATACCACGGCGGAGGGACTGGCCCGGCTGAAGCCGGTCTGGCGCGATGGCCAGATCGTCAAGGAAGGCAAGTTCGTGACCGCCGGCAACGCCAGCCAGCTGTCCGACGGTGCCTCGGCCCAGATAGTGATGGATCACGCGACGGCGAAAGCGGAGGGGCGCGAGATACTCGGCCTTTATCGCGGCTTCCAGTCGGCCGGCTGCCCGCCCGAAGAAATGGGCATCGGCCCGATCTTCGCCATTCCCAAGCTGCTGGATCGCGCCGGCCTGAAGGTCGAGGATATCGGTCTCTGGGAAATCAACGAAGCCTTCGCCAGTCAATATCTCTATTGCCGCGATTTCCTGAGCATCGACCCGGAGAAGATCAACGTCAATGGCGGCGGCATCGCGCTTGGCCATCCCTTTGGTATGACCGGCAGCCGCATCGCTGGCCATGCGCTGATCGAGGCGCGGCGGCGCGGGGTGCGCTGGGCGGTCGTGTCCATGTGCGTGGCGGGCGGCATGGGGTCGGCCGGCCTGTTCGAGATTCCGGGATGAGGCGGCACATGAACCTGATGCGCTTCGACGACGATGTCGTCATCATCACCGGTGCCGGCCGGGGCCTGGGCCGCGAACATGCGCTGGCGTTTGCGGCGCGCGGCGCGGCGGTCGTGGTCAACGACATCGGTGTCGAACCTGATGGCCTGGGCGGATCGGCGCAGGTCGCGCAGTCGGTGGTGGACGACATCGTCGCCGCCGGCGGCCGGGCGATCGCTGACGGTCATAGCGTCACCACGGCGGAGGGGGCGGCCGCCGTGGTGCAGACTGCGCTCGACGCCTTCGGCACGGTCAGCATATTGGTCAATAATGCCGGCATCATCGACTTCGCAACGCTGGAGCATATCGGCGACGACAGCTGGCGGCGGATGATCGCCGTGACGCTGGACGGCACTTTCCAGATGTCGAAGGCGGTCTGGCCGCATTTCGTCGCCCGGCGCCACGGCCGCATCGTCAACACCACATCGAATGCGGGCTTCGCGGGCAATGCGCAGCTCGTCCATTATGGCGCGGCGAAACTTGGCGTAGCAGGCTTCACCAAAGCGCTGGCGAACGAGGTCGGCGACAGCGGCATCACCGTCAACGCTATCGCGCCGATGGCGGTAACCCGCATGAACCGCGACGCCTTTTTCGGCGGGGCCGATGCCGGCGGCGACGATTGGCAGGCGGATATTCGCGCGGGCAAGGTGCCGATGGGACCGCCCGCCATCGTTTCGCCGACGGTGCTATGGCTCGCCCATCGCTCGACCACTCTCAATGGCGACATTTTCAGCGTATCGTCGGGCAAGGTCGCGCGTGTCGGCTTCATCGTGGGCGAAGGCTATTTCGATCCCGACCATGGTCCGGAGGATTTGCGCGACAATGTCGAAACCCTCCGCTCGCTCGACGGGGCGCTCGATCCGCGCAGCACGCTGGACGAACTCCTCCTCATCCCGCAATTGTTCGGCGCGCCTGCCGCGAACGGTGCGTCATGACTGAGCCATCGAACGATGCGTTCGTCCTGCCCGGCTGGGCGCACAAGGCCGGGATGCTCACACTGGGCAAGGCGCGTGGCGATGAAGGACCGGACGGGGCCGCGGATAGGCAAGTGATTTGCGAGCGCATCGCGCGCTATTGCTGGGCCTATGACGAGCGGCGCACGGAAGCCCTGTCCGACTGTTTCACCCAGGATGCTGTGTGGGAAGGCAATGTGCTGGGGCGCATTCCGATCGGGCCTTTTGTCGGCCGCGATCGGGTGGTGCGCTGGCTGACCGAATTTTGGCCGCACCAGCATGACCAGCGCCGCCACATGATCCTGAACACTATTGTCGAACGGCAGACGCGGGAACAGGCGACGACGCTCAGCTATCTGCTGCTGATGTCGTCGGACGGCCGGGCGGCGAAGCTGGAAACGACTGGCTTCTACCGCACCGACTATCGGCGGGAAGATGGCATGTGGCGCATCGAGCGGCTGATCGCCGGCTTCGATGCGCCCTTCTGGCCGGGTGACATCGATCGGATGAGCGAGCGGGGTCGCACCCGTCACGGCGTCGCCCCACTTTAACGTCCCTAGAAAGATGTGATGACGCTCCGCGCGATCGCGCCGCCCTTCAATTCCTTATAAGCGTCGTTGATGTCGGCCAGGTTGATCTCGCGCGAAATCAGGTCGTCCAGATTGAGCTTACCCTCCAGATACAGCCGGGCATACATCGGGATGTCATGCTTGATATTGGACGACCCCATATAGACGCCCCGCAGGTCGACCTGATTGGTCAGTAGGTCGACCGTGACATTGACGTCGATCGTGCTGGTTGGCGCATGGACCCCGATCAGATAGGCGCCACCGCCCTTGCGGACCATCTTGATCGCCTGTTCCGACGTCGCCTTGATACCCACCACCTCGAATGCATGATCGACGCCACCCTCGATCAGCGCCTGCACCGCGGCTACGCTGTCGCCTGCGGATGCGTCGATGAAGTCGGTGGCACCGAACTTGCGCGCCAACGCCTCTTTCTTCGGCTGCATGTCGATCGCGACGATCCGCGCCGCGCCCGCCAGTTGCGCCCCGGAAATCACGTTCAGCCCGACCCCGCCAATGCCGATCACCGCAACCGTATCGCCCGGCCGCACAGAGGCGGTGTTGATCGCCGCGCCGGCGCCGGTAATCGTCCCGCACCCTAGCAGGGATGCCTGCGCGAAGGGCAGTTCCTTGGGCACCTTGGCAAGCTGGTTTTCATGCACCAGCGCGCGCTCCGCAAAGGCACCCGTGCCGAACACTTGCGCGACGCCCTCGCCATCGCGGGTCAGGCGATGCGCATGGTCAGGATCGTCGCGCAGCGTCTCTTCAGGATGGGTGCATTGATAGGTCCGCCCACCGATGCAGGCTCGGCAATGGCCGCAAAACTGGATCAGCGATCCGACGACATGGTCGCCCACCGCGAATTCGCGCACTTCCGGGCCAATCCCCAGGACGACGCCCGCCAGTTCATGCCCCAGAACGGCGGGCAGCGGCACGCCGAAATCCTGCTCGGCGAAATGGAGGTCGGAATGGCAAAGCCCTGACGCCTTCACCTCCACCAGCACCTCGCGGCCGCGCGGCGCGTCGATATCGATCTCCTCGATCTGGAATGTGCCGTCGAGGCTGTTGAGAATGGCGGCCTTCATGATGTTCTCCAAGGTTGCAAAAAGTCGGAATGTCAGGCGGTCATGAGGGTGAGGACGTCGCGCATATCCTCCACCTCCTCCATGGCGCGGCACAGCGCGACCAGCTGGTCCAGCTTCCCCTGCGGCAGCGCGACGGCGGCGAAGGGCGCGCAGCGACGCAGCTTCTCGGCCAGATCGGCCCAGTCCATGGGGTTTCTGCTATGGCCTTTCACATAAGGCGTGACATGGCTGAAGCGCCGGCCGTCCGTCAGCATGATCGTGACGGAAAACCCCTCAAACTGGTCGGCATGATCGGGGTCGGCGATGATGTGGACGCGCTGCATCAATGCGCGCCGTTCCTCGTCCATGATCCGGTCAACGTGCAGATCCTGTAGGAAAAAGCCGCCCGTGATCGCCGCCGTCGCGATCGTATAGGGGGCACTGAACATCGCTTCGGGAACGCTGCGCGGGTTCCATTTCGCCGCCGCCGGCTCGAATGTCATGCGCGCGCTGTTGCTGCCGATGCAATCGATCCGGTCGATGTCGCGCCAGTCCAGCCCTTCGCCCTGCATGATGGCGACCGTGCTGGCGATGAAGCTATGGGTGAATTTGCACGCGGAATAGGGCTTCATCGACAGCCCTTCGGCCAGTTGCCAGCGGATGCCCAAATCCTCGGTCAGCAGTTCGGGGCGCACATCGTCCCAGGCGACATGCCGCAAAATGCCGCTTGGCACGCCCTGAAATATGCCGCGCGGTGCCGTCACGCCGCGCCGCGTCAGCAGCGCCGCCTTGACCGCCGTGTCGCCGGCGAAGCTGTGCTGCACGCGGGCCATCTGCGTGCCTTCGGAATATTTATTATATTCCGACATACCATGGACCGTATAGGCCATGCCCATCGCGTTCCATGTCTCGTCGGCGTTCAGGCCCAGGATGCGCGCGACCGATGCGGCAGCGCAGAGCGGCCCGTTCCATTCGCCCGGCATACCCCAGGTCGTGTGATAACGGACAAGGTTGAGCGCCGCGCTGGCGCGCACGCCCACTTCCGCGCCGGTGACATAGGCGGTCAGGAAATCGCGGCCGCTGACCGGCCCGTCCGCGATTCCAAGCACGGACAGCATGGCCGGCACATTCCATTCGGTGACGTGGCCGCCCGTCTCATGCACGTCGCCCATGTCGATGGCGCGGGCCATCACGCCGTTGGCGAATGCCGCCATGGGTGCGGGCACCTTATGTCCATGGACCAGCACGGTCGCCTGCGGTGCCCCGCCCCATTCCGCCACCTGATCGGCGATGGCGGGGCTGACCTCCCAGCCCGACCCTGCGATCGTCACCGCCAGCGTGTCGAGGATCGCCCGCTTGGCGAGATCGATCACGCCAGACGGCAGGTCCGCGTAGTGCGTATTCGCGACCATGTGCGCCAGCGCGCCGGCGGGATCATGTTCAGGCAGAACGGGATTTTCGTGCTTCATGCTTTCATCATCGCCGCGATACTCGGCAGTTCCTGCCGATCGGGGTCCAGGCCGGTGGCCGCAAACCATGTGCGTTCGCGCAACGCCTGCTTCTCGCCATAGTCCAGCACCGCTTCCCAGACGGCTGACGCCAGCGCCACCTTGCCATCTTCGCCTAGGATGATGCGGTCGATCAGGCCGCCCAATGCGACGATAGCATGTTCGACCTCTGCCAAACCTTGCCCTTCCACCGCCTTGGCAGATGCGATCGCCTGCGCCAGTTCTTCGGCATAGCCTGGATCAACCGAGCGCAGCATCTGTTCCGCCAGAGCGATCATGGCGTGGAAAGAGCCAGCCTCGAACGCCGCCGCCCATCGCCATTGCTGGGCGATCATGTGCAAATGACCGATGCACAGATTGACCTGATCCTTGGCGAGCCGCTCGCGCCCGGTCAGGGCGGGCAGGACCACCTGCTCCAGCGCCTTGACGATGTTCGCGATGCGCAGATCGATACTCGGCAGCATGGGTCAGCCCTTCCGAATGAGTTGGACGATATGGCTCAGGAAAACAGCGCCGGCGGAGCCAAGCCAGGTCAGAACGACTTCCTGGTGATTGTTGCTGGCGACGGACGCACGCATCGCCTGGCCCAGATCCATGACCGCGCATTTATAGGCGTTGAGAACCTCGTAATAATGCAGCCTCGCCGGGTCGATCGCATTGCCCGACGCCGCCTGATATTGCGCGATGAAATCGTTGCGCGGCAATAGTCCGCTCACCAGGAAGACGCCGTCCGCGCCCCAGGCCCCGAACAGCTTTTGCATGGTCCAGGCGATATCCTCATGGAAATCGCCGATATGGGCGAGTTCCCAGTCGAGGACGGCGGTGAATTGCCCACTCGATTCCTCAAACATGAAATTGCCCATGCGCAGGTCGCCATGCACCAACATCGGCACTGCGCAGACCGGCGCATTCTCCCGCAACCAGCGTTCGGCCAACGTCACGACCGGCACCGGTTCCACCAAGCAGTCCCACCACACCTGCGACCACCAGTTGACCTGCCAGATCGCCGCCTGGTTGCTGTTCGCATGTGGCGCGTCGAAAAATTCCAGATGCGCGCGCGCCCAGTCGAAACGATGGGTGGTGGCGAGCGCGTCGATATATTGGGGCGCCAACCGGTCGATCAGGGTGCCCAGCTGCCCGCCCATACCCGACACGCCCTGCCCGCCTCCGTCGCTCGGCTGGGTAACGCCGCTGACGAAGCCCAATATGACCGCGGGCTGGCCCAGCAAGTCGCCATCGGCATCGAACCAACGCACCGGCGCGACGGGCATATGGTCGCCCATGATCGCCTGGATCTCGCCCTCCCGCCCACGGCAGGTCTGGGCGATCGCTTCCAGCGGGTCCATGCGCAGCACCAGCCGCTCGCCCCCGCCATCCGCCCGATGGACCAAGGTGAAGGCGAACTGCTCCTTCGAAGCGCCGCCGGACATGCGCTCCACATCGGTTATGGCTATGTCTTCCAGACCCTTCGCCGCGAAGAAACGGGTCAGCATGTCCGTCACTTGGCTGTCCGACTTGGGCCTGTAGGGGCCGGTATCGCGCAGGCGTACCGTGCGTTCCAGAACATGGCGGATGCGCGGCTCCAACTCCGAGCGGTCCCACACGTTCACATCGTCGCGTGGCGCCAGAAGCGGACTATCGTCCATCACGGAATCCTTCACCATGCGAAGCGCCGGACATAGGGCTTGGCGAATTGGAGATAGTCGCGGTTCCAGCAAAATTCGCACCAGCCGGTGCCGGCTTCGCCGTCAATGGTGGCGGTCACGACGGCTTCGTTCAGCAGCACGATAGGATCGAGGTCGAGGGAATATTTGGCGAAGGCCTTGCAATCGATAAATACCGATCGCCCCTGCATATCAGTCACGGTGACTTGGAAACGGTCCTGTATCATGTCGTCGTCATATTCGATGGCATAGTCGATGGAGGCGACATGGTTCATCACACCGTCCTTGAACAGATAACCCCGTGTCTCCACCTGGCCGAAGGACATCATTTCGAAAAAGTGCACCGATGCCTTCTTGGTGGTGGCGTGAAACCATTTATAGTGCTGGTTAAGACCCCAGACGCGCGGTCCCCAACTGTGATCGCGGATCATGAAGTCATTGAGTGGATAATCCTTACCATCGACACGCAGATTGCCGCGGATGACGCCATGCTGTTCGGTGCGATCGTCGCCATAATAAGGCGGGTTGCCCTTAGGATGCATGCTGAACGCATAGGGCGGATGGATGGCGGTCCACTGTCCTTCGAACTGAACGCGGTCGCCCGCCCAGCCCAGATCAATGGTCTTGAACGGCTCGCGTACCGCCATCAGCAATGGGCCGAAACGCCAGTCGTCAAAGTCCATATCATCGGACACGACCTGCTCGACCTCCTCCTCGATCGGCGCGTCGAGCGCTGGCCCGAACAGGTGCAGCCGGCCTTTGGCATGGCCGTTGGCGCGCACCGTGGGATAATAGAAGCCGGCAATGCCATATTGCGGCAGGACGAACTGGTGCGTCGCCGATTCCCGTCCGTCTTCCGCCATTTTGTGACGAAAAGCGTTTTTCACGGGATAGTCCGCAACCTGCTGGGTCATATCGGGCATTTCTCGGCTCTCCTCTTTCCTATGTGCTATGCGGTCTCGATCATCGTAGCGATATCGGGCAACTCACCCTGATCGGGGTCAAGGCTATTGGCTTTGAACCATGTCCGTTCGCGCCGCGCATGACGCAGCGCATAATCGAGGATCGCGTCGATCGACGCCTGCGGCAGCGGCGTATGTGCCTCCCCCCCCAGGATCACCGCATCGACGGCATGGCCCAGTGCGATATTGGCATGCTCCAGCGCGGTGACGCTCTCACGGTCGCATTCCTGCGCCGCCGTCAGAGCATGCTCCAGCCTGTGGCCGAGCGTCGCCGGCGCGGCAGGGATGAGGTCGCGGGACAGCCCCGCCAGGTCGTCCAGAGATATCTGCTCGTAGCGCAATGCCGCCTTCCACTGGTCGCCCAGCATGCGCAGATGGCCGGCCACCAGCATGGCCTGGTCGCGCGCCAGACGCTGGTCGCGCGGCAACGCGGGCAGGATGACCTGTTCAAGCGCCTTCACCATGTTCGCGATGCGCAGATCGATATTCGGCAGCATGGGTCAGGCCTCCCGAATGAGCATGACGAGTTGTTCTAGGAAAACGGCGCCGGCAGAGCCTAGCCAGGTGAGGATGATGTCTTGGTGATTATTGCTCTCGGTCGCGGCGCGCATCGCTTGCCCCAGGTCGATCACCGCGCATTTATAGGCGTTGAGAACTTCATAATAGCGTAGTTTCACCGCATCGATACGGTTACCGGACGCGGCCTCATAGGCGCGCAGAAATTCATCGCGCGCGATCAGCCCGCACACCAGAAAGATGCCCTCGTCCGTCCATGTCCCGAACAGGCGCTGGATGGCCCAAGCGATATCCTCGTGGAAATCGCCGATATGCGCCAGTTCCCAGTCGAGAACGGCGGTGAACTTGCCACTCGGTTCCTCGAACATGAAATTACCCAGCCGCAGGTCGCTGTGACACATCACCGGATGATCGCAGACCGGCGCATTTTCACGTAGCCAGCGTTCGGCATAGGTCACCATCGCGACCGGCTGGACGACGCCATCCCACCAGACTTGCGACCACCAGTTGACCTGCCAGATCGCAGCCTGTCGCGTTCCCGGTTCGGGCGCCGCATAATAGGACAGGTCAGCGGAGCGCCAGTCGAACCGATGCACCTGCGCCAGCGCGTCGATAAATTGCGGCGCCAGCTTGTTCGCCCAATCGTCATAGCGCGTCCCGATGCCCGATACGCCATGCCCCGTGCCGTCGCTCGGTTCGGTCACGCCGTTGACGAAGCCTAGGATGATCGCCGGCTGGCCCAATATCTCGCCATCGGCATCGATGCTGCGGACCGATGCGACCGGCAATATGCCGGCAAACGCCACATGCACCTGCGCCTCGCGACCGCGACAAGTTTGCGAGATCGCCTCCAGCGGGTCCATGCGCAGCACCAGCCGCTCACCCACCGCGTCATCCTTATGCTGCAAAGTGAACGCGAACTGTTCCTTCGACGCGCCGCCGGCCATGCGTGACACATCGGATATGGTCACGTCCGTCAGTCCTTCGACGGCGAAATAGCGGGTGAGCATGGCGATGACCTCCGCATCGGTCTTCGCCGCATAGGGTCCTTTCACCCGGTCCCGCACGGTCCGGTCCAATATCTCCCGAATGCGCGGCTCCATGTCGTCGCGATTCCAGATGTCGATCTTGTCGATACGCGGCGCGTCGATGATATCGCTCATGTCAATTGCCATTGCCTTCCCAGGGAAAGCGGAAACCGCCTTCCCCCATGCCATAGCCAATCGTCCCGTCGCTCAGGCGATATTCCATCATCTGTTCGACCATCACGAAACTGTCGAAGGGGAATTGCCAGCGAAATAATGGCTTGGCGGTAAATTCCCACAAGCGATCATCCTCGTCCCACACCTTCCAATGGACATGGCGAAAGCCCATTTCGTCGGCTTCATAGTCGATGACTTCTTCGACCCGACCGATATGATGCCATCGCTTCCCGTCATGGAGTATCTTCTGATAGCCCTCACCCTGTTCGGTGATGGCATGGACCGCGACGCAGGACATGCCATTGTCGAAGATCGGCCATGCCAGCCGATAATGCTGAACCCCCGCCCAGTTGCGCGGGCCGCAGCTGACGTCGCGAAAACCCGCGTCCTTGATCGCGATGGTCTGTCCGGTGCGCAGGCGCACCGTGCCGGTGACGTTGCAGGCACCCTCCAGGTGGATATAGGCTAGTTCACGGGCGATCGCGTCGTCCTGGTTGCCTGGAACGATACTGTCGCCCATCGGAAAGCGTTGATCCCAGCTGAGGTCGACGCCAAAATCCTCGGTATCGATGGTAATTCGGCACGTCTGCGACGGCCGCACCGCCTCAAGGCGCACACCCGCGACGGTCACCCCACCGTCGGGACGATCCTGGGTGTAGGGAAGGTTCATGTTGACGCGGGTGAACAGCGGCTTGCCGTCCATGAAGAAGATCGCGAAGCCATTGGTTTCGCCCATATTCTCCATGAACCCGAAGCGGATGAATCCGCCCAGTTTCGCCTGCCGGTCATAGAAGTTAAAATAGTAGCTCTGGTTCCATTTGGGGATGGCCGGATTGGGAATATGGCGCTCGCAATTGTCGGTCATGTACGCCGTGGTGAGTGCCGTCATGCTCATCCTTTCCATTGCCATCCTCCCTCCGCGATTTTTGTTTTGATTGGCCTCACTCATCGAGAAGCGCGGTGACCGTCTTGGTTTCTGTATAGTGCAGCACGCCCTCCTCACCGACTTCGCGACCCCAGCCGGATTCCTTGACGCCGCCAAAGGGCGCGGACGGATCGTTCATGCCATGGGTATTGATCCACACCGTCCCGGCTTGCAGCTTGCGCGCGGTCAGGTGAGCGCGCGACAGGTCGCGAGTCCAGATATTGGCGGCCAGGCCATAACGGGTATCGTTGGCTTGTCGGATCACATCGTCCACATCGTCGAACGGGGTCGCCACCAACACCGGGCCGAAAATCTCCTCCCGCACGATGCTGGCGTCGGCATCGGGATTGGCGAAGATGGTCGGTTCGACGAAATAGCCGTCCCGGTCGCCCGTTCCGCCACCGGTGACAAGGTCCGCGCCGCTCGCCTTGCCCTGTGCGATGAAGTCCAGCACCCGGCCCTGCTGCACCTTCGACACCAGCGGCCCCAGCATCGTGTCAGGATCGCGTCCATGGCCGAGCTTAAAGCTCTTGGCCACCTGCGCGACGCCGTCCACCACCTTGTCGAACACCGACCGCTCGACATAGAGGCGTGAGGCGGCAAGGCAGACCTGCCCGCTGTTGAAGAAGATGGCGAGCGCCGCACCGATCGCCGCCTTGTCGAGATCGGCGTCGGCGAAGATCAGCGAGGGCGACTTGCCACCCAGTTCCAGCGTCACGCGCTTCAGATCCTTCGCCGCTGTCTGGACAATCTGCTTGCCCACGCGGGTCGATCCGGTGAAGGCGATCTTGTCGATACCGGGATGTTCGACCAGCGCCTGCCCCGCTTCATGGCCATAGCCGGTGACGATGTTCAGCACGCCTTCGGGCAACCCCGCCTCCAGCGCCAGTTCCGCCAGGCGCAGCGCGGTCAGCGGCGTGACTTCGGAGGGTTTGAGGACGATGGTGCAGCCCGCCGCAAGCGCCGACGCGATCTTCCACGCCGCCATGGCCAGCGGATAGTTCCACGGCACGATCTGCCCGACGACGCCGATCGGTTCGCGCACCGAATAGCTGTGATATTGGCGGCCATCCCCCGAAATCGGGTTTACCTGACCATAGATTTTTGACGCCCAGCCGGCCATGTAGCGGAAAATATCGACGGCCGCAGGCACATCCACCGCCAGGGCATGATGCACCGCCTTGCCATTGTCATAGCTTTCCAGCAGCGCCAGTTCCTGAGCATTATCCTCGATCTTGCGGGCGATCGCCTCGATGATCTTGCCGCGGTCGAGAGGTCGCATCCGCGCCCATGCGGCGGATTCGAACGCGGCGCGCGCCTTGGTCACGGCCCGGTCCACATCCGCCGCGCTCCCCGCAGGAACGCTGGCGAACACCTGTCCCGTCGCCGGGTCTTCCACATCAATGGTGCGACCGTCCCCGGCCGCTTCCCATGCCCCGCCGATCAGCATCTTTTGCGGCGGCAGGCGGACTTCGTGGCCAGCCTCGCCATGGAGAGCAGCGGCGATGGTAGCGGGAGCGTTCATACAGTATCTCCGAAAGGGGAAAGACAGAGCCGCGCCCGCCCGTGCAGACGCGGCTTCCAAGAGGGCCTCGATATCGGGATGACGGACCGGGTCCGGTTGGATGGGGAACAGGCGCGCACCATCCGCATCAACTCCGCGTAAACCGGATCGGCAGCGTCTTGTAGCCGCCGACGAAATTGGTTTCGACCATGCGCGGTGTCCCGGCCAGTTCGACTGACTTCAGATTTGGCAGCAACTCCTCGAACAGCACGCGCATCTCCAGCTTGGCGAGATGCTGACCCAGGCACATATGCGGCCCGAAGCCGAAGGCGATGTGCGGGTTGGGCGACCGGCTGATGTCGAAGCGGTCGGGATCGGCGAACACTTCCTCGTCCCGGCAACCGGACGGATAGCACATCATCAGCCGGTCCATCGCCTGGATGGTCTGGCCGCGCAGCACCGTATCGGCGGTCGCGTTGCGCATGAAATGCTTGACCGGACTGGTCCAGCGGATCGCTTCGTCCACCAGGCCGGGGATCAGCCCCGGATCGGCCTTCACCTTCGCCCAGTTTTCCGGGTACAGCATCATGCCGTGCAGGCCACCCGCCGTGGATGAGGATGTCGTGTCGTGCCCGGCGGTCGCGATCGCGACATAATAGCCATTGGCCTCGTCGCGCGGGATGGGCAGGCCGTTGACCCGCGAATTGGCGATCAGCGACAGCAGATCGTCGGTCGGCACGTCCTTCCGCCTCGCGCTCAGATCGTCGAAATAGCGATAGAAATCCTCCAGCGCGGCCGCCCACATCTTGGCGCCCGCCACTGGGTCGGCGACCATTTCGGGCCGCTGCTCTTCTGGATCGTGGACCCCGAAAAATTCCTGCGTCAGCTTCAACATGCGCTGTTCGTCCTCCGCCGGCACGCCGAACAGCGTCATGATGACGCGCAGAGGGTAATGCAGCGCGAAGTCGCGCACGAAATCGCATTCACTGTCGAAGCTGAGCAGATGCTCGACCGACTTCTTCGCCAGCGCCCGAATCTGTTCCTCCAGCTTGCCGATCTTGCCCGGAAGGAACCAGTTGGACGTCACCGATCGATAAGCGGCATGTTCGGGCGGGTCCATGAACGTGAGCGAGGAGATGATACGCAGCGACCCGTCGTTGATGTCCCGCGTAAAAGCGTCGGACGCCTGGTCGTTCAGGATCGGGTTGTGGTCGGCATTATGGTATAATTTGCCGTTGCGCTCGACTTCCTTGATGTCGGCATGTTTGGTGACGATCCAGACCGGATCGAAACCGGGAACCTGTGCGACGCCCAGCGGCATATTCTCGCGCAGCCACTTGAACGCGCCATAGATGATGGCATCGTCTGCATAGGACTTGGGCGAGAGCACGATCTTCGCGATATCATCAGGGATGAGCGGACGACTGTCCGATGCCGATGCGATCATTCCTGGTCCTCTCCGTTCGCCGGATCATTATTCTCGTGCATTTTTGCGTATTATGAATACGTAACTACATGCTGGCAGCGGGGTCAATCGGTAAATACGTCAGATCTTTTTACCGTATTTTTACGACTAAACATCGTATTTTCGGGAATTATAGCAATCATTTTCGGTATAATTGTCCCGAAAACTGAATGAATGACCGCAACTTTAATAGACGATGGGTTTCATCCGGCGTCGGCCCGCTGCATGGATTAGACTAGGGTGATCGCGCCAATCACCGGTCACGCTATCGATGCCATGTCTATCGGCAGGCTATCGGCAAAACACTAAGGCCAGAACTGCGAGATTGCCCGGAGACTTTTCCGGTTGAGCAAACACAAAAAAGGCGACGCCGGAGCGTCGCCCTTATCTGGTGCGTACTGACACTTGTTAACTGCCAGACCGCGATCTCTAAATAATCTGATTAACCAACCGTGGCGAGTCCGTCAAGACAAAGGCGCGTATCTAGTAGCAACACACAAGGCATTAAAAGCGCTGAATATTGATCAACTGCTCAGTGTAAGAACCAACCTCCGACGCTGAGAGGTTGAAATCACCAATATGAACCCTTTTGGAAAGAGCCCCATCATAGCGACGCTTGACTCCTACCGCCATCGACATCACTTTGTCAATTCCTACACAAGGACAGGGTCAAATTATATGAATGAGACAGGGGCTGTCTTACAACCGTGGAGACTGGGGGTGGACTTGGGTGCTGCTTCTCTTGGTTGGGCGGCAATTAAATTGGATGCCGCTGCAAATGGCAATCCCGTTTCGATTTTGGCGGCTGGCTCCCGCATATTCGGCTCAGAGACAAATGGAGCGGGCCGCGACTCCAAGTCAGGCGAGCCTTTGGGTGTAGCTCGGCGTGACGCGCGAGCGATGCGGCGGCGGCGGGACCGGTTCCAGCAACGGCAAAAGGCGCTGATCAAATATCTGATCGCCGACGGGCTGTTTCCGGCCGATGAGGCGGCGCGCAAGGCCATGGCCGCGATCGATCCCTATGCCGTGCGCGCACGCGCGCTGGACGAGGTGTTGACCCTGCCGGAACTGGGCCGGGCGCTCTTCCACCTCAACCAGCGGCGCGGCTTCAAATCGAACCGCAAGGCCGATCGCAAGGCGGAGGACGATCCAGGCAAGATTGTGGAGGGCGTGGAACGGCTCAGGAAAAAGATCAAGGCAGCCGAGCAGGAAGCTGGCGCGGAGCCGGAAAGCTGGACCTATGGCAAATGGCTGCACATGCGCCGCATCGGAGCGACAGATGCCAATAAAATCCCGCGCGTTCGCACCCGCTTGGACACCGAAAAGGATGAAGGGGGAAAGGAGCGTGGTTATGACTTCTATCCCGGCCGTGATCTAATGATCGAAGAGTTCGACGCCATCTGGGAAGCGCAGGCGCCGCATCACCCCGACGTGCTGACCAATGACGTCTATGACCGGCTGCATGAGATCATCTTCTACCAGCGGCCATTGAAGGCCCCGCAAATCGGCATGTGCACGCTGATCGCGGGCGATCCGCGGCTGCCCAAGGCGCATCCATTGTTCCAGCGCCGCCGCCTGTTGGAGGAACTCAACGCCCTGATGATCGTGCGGCCCGGCGAAGTCGCGCAGCGACTGACGCGAGAGGAACGCGACACGCTGTTCCTGAAGCTCAAGGACAAGGGCAAGGTGAGCTTCGCGAGCCTGCGCAAGACGCTCAAGCTCGATCCTGATGCGCGATTCAACAAAGAAAGCGAGAACCGCACCGACCTGAAAGGCGATGAGGTCGCCGCGGTGCTGGGCGCCAAGACGCGCTTCGGCAATCGCTGGGTTCACCTGTCGGTCGAAGAGCAATGGGATGTCATTGCGCGGCTGGGAGATGTCGAAAGCGATGCTCAGGATGCCGCTTTTCGCGCACGGCTGGGTGAAACCTATACGCTGACACCGGAACAGGCCCGCGCCGTCGCCAATGCGCCTTTGCCACCGGGCTATGGCCGTTTCGGCGAGGCGGCGACGCGGCGGCTGATCGATGCGCTGCGCGATGGCGAAAAGGACGGGTGCGTTCTGGTCTATAGCGATGCGGTGACGCATGCGGGGCTTGGCCATCATAGCGACCTGCGGACCGGGGAGATATTCAAGGATGCGCAAGGCCGCCCTCAACTCCCTTATTATGGCGTGGCGCTGGAGCGGCACATCATGCCGGGGACCGGCGATCCCTCCCATTCGGATGAGATGCGGGTCGGCCGCCTGACCAATCCCACCGTCCATATCGGACTCAATCAGCTGCGCCGCATCGTCAATACGCTGATCCGCGCCTATGGTCCGCCCGCCGAAATCGCGATCGAACTGGCGCGCGAACTCAAGCTGACTGACGACCAGAAGCGGGAGGAGCAGAAGAAGAAGAACAAGAATCGCCTGGATGCGAATCAACGGTCACAGAAACTTCTCGGTCAGGACAAGGATGGAAATCAAATCGGCCAATCGATCGCCCGAGACACAGGAGCCAATCGTGCATTATTGAAGCTTTGGGAGGAACTAAATCCCGACAACTGCCTCGATCGTTGTTGCCCTTATAGCGGGGAGCGCATTTCCATCGAAATGCTTTTTTCACCGAACGGCGTTACACAGGTCGATCATATATTGCCGTTTGCGGCTACACTTGACGACAGCAACGCAAACAAGATCGTTTGCCTTCGCACAGCAAACCACATCAAACGCAAGCGCAGCCCCTACGATGCTCGCGACGATTTCAGGAACCGGTTTGGCCCCGCCGCGGACTGGGATGCCATTGCGGCGCGCGCTGCGCAAATGCCTAAGAACAAGCGCTGGCGCTTCGAGCCGGACGCGATGGAGAAGTTCAAGGATGAGAGCGGCTTTCAGGCGCGGCATCTGAAGGATACTCAATATCTCGCCCGATTGTCGCGCGAATATTTGGCGACGTTGTACCCCGGAAAGGGCGAGGGCAGCGGCCATATCTGGGTTTCGCCGGGGCGGCTGACCGAGATGGTGCGGCGCAAGCTGGGCCTCAACGGCCTGCTTGGAGATCATAATCTTGGCGCGGATCAGGCCAAAAACCGCAAAGATCATCGCCACCATGCTATCGATGCCGTGGTCGTGGCGATCGTCGATCGCAAGATGCTCAATGAGATTGCGCGCGTATCGGGGCAGGAGGGTGTGGACGGGCGCGAACGGATCGAAATCCCGCCGCCTTGGGACAATTTTCGTGAACATCTCCGCACCGCCGTCAATGCCATCATCGTCAGCCATCGCACCGACCATGGCACGGCGTCGAAAGCCGGGCTGGCCAAAGGCAAGGACGCAACCGCCGGCCGCCTGCACAACGACACCGCCTATGGCTTCACCGGCGAAACCGACGCCAAGGGCAACAGCATCGTCGTGCACCGCGTGCCACTATCCAGTTTCAAGAAGCTCGCCGACCTGGACCGCATCCGGGACGCCGATCTGAAGGCCGCGCTTTACCAGCATCTCGACGGTTTGGAGGGCAAGGCGTTCGAAAAAGCGGTGGCGGCTTTCCCCGATCTGGAATGGCACCCCTTTGGCGGCGTGCGGCGGGTGCGCGTGGTCGAACCGCTGTCCGTCATTCCGATTAAGGACCGGAATGGACGCATCTATAAGGGATATAAGGGCGATTCCAATTATCGGTACGATGTGTGGGAATTGCCGGGAGGCAAATGGGTGAATGAAGTCGTCTCCATGTTCGATGCGCATCAGCCCAGCTGGCAGTCCGCGATCCGGGCCGCCAATCCGACCGCGCGCAAGATATTGAGCCTGCACCGGGACGATGTGCTGGCGGTCGAACGAGACGGGGGGGCACGCGAATTGGTCCGGGTAGTGAAATTCTCCGAAAAACAATTCGCCGTCGCGCCGCCCAACGAGGGCGGGGCGCTCAAGGCGCGCGACGCGGACAAGGGTGACCCGTTCAAATATAGCTACCCCTCCCCTAATACGCTCAAGGCATGGCGCGCGCGTCAGGTGCGCGTTGATGAAATAGGCCGCGTCCTCGACCCCGGCTTCCCCGCCCGCACGGCTCGCCGCAAAACGCGCAAGAAGACCTGACCAGAGAGCGGAGGCGAGGCAGATGGACCGGATCGTCGATATCGCCACCGATGGCCGCCATCTCTCGGCCCATCGCGGTTTCATGATCGTGTCGGAGGATCGCGCGGAAGTGGGCCGCGTGCCGCTCGACGATGTCGCGGCCGTCGTCGTTCACGCCCACGGCATCACCTGGTCCACCAACCTGATCGTCGCACTGGCCCAGCGTGGCGCGGTGATGCTGCTCTGCGGCAGCAATCACGCCCCGGTCGCCGTGTGCCTGCCGATAGACGGGCACCACGCCCAAAATAGCCGGATGCGCGCGCAGTGGGAAGCGGGCAAACCGCTGTCCAAACAATTGTGGCGCCGGATCGTCATCGCCAAGATCCGCTGGCAGGCGGCGGTGCTCGATGCCAACGGCATGTCTTCCTCCGCCTTCGACCTGCTCGCCCGGCGCGTAGGTTCGGGCGACCCCAACAATGTCGAGGCGCAGGCGGCGCGGCGGTACTGGCCGTTGTTGATGGGGGAGGGTTTCCGGCGCGATCGGGATGCGGAAGACATCAACGCCCTTCTCAATTACGGCTATACGGTGTTGCGGTCGCTGTGCGCCCGCGCCGTGGTCGCATCCGGCCTGCATCCGTCGATCGGTGTGCATCATGCCAACCGGACCAATGCCTTCGCCCTGGCCGACGACCTGATCGAACCGTTCCGGCCGCTGGTTGATGCGCTCGCCCTGCGCCTCGTCGCGCGCGGGACCGATACAGTGACACCGGAAGCCAAGCGCGCCTTTGCCGGACTGATCGCACTCGACCTGCCCGGCGCGGACGGCACGACGACCGTCGCGGGCGCTGCAAACCGGGCCGCGCAAAGCCTCGCGCGCGCGTTCCAGAGCGGGCAGGCAGCCGACATCGTGCTTCCTACACCCCCGTCCGCGCTGGAACTGGCCGGACTCGACTCGCTCTTGTCATGAGCGCGAGCCAGTTGAGTGGATACCGGCTGATGTGGATTTTCGTCATGTTCGACCTGCCGGTGACCACCAAGGAACAGGCCCGCGCTGCCACGAAATTCCGCGAATTCCTGCTGGATGAAGGCTTTGAGAAGAGCCAGTTTTCGGTCTATGCTCGGTTCTGCAACGGCAAGGAACAGTTCGAAACCTATAGGCGGCGAGTCGAGTCGAGCCTGCCCGATCGCGGCGACGTCCACATCCTCAGCTTCACGGACCGGCAATATGAAAATATCGTGCGATTCTCAGGACAGCGCCGACGGCGGCAGCGGAAAAACCCGGATCAGCTCGCGCTATTCTAATGATTCGCGCGAATTTTACGGTGATGAATCAATGGATATTGCGTTGTTTTTCAACGCAATATCCATTGATTCATCATAGCCGCTCAGAGATCGCGGTCCAGCGGCAACAGAGTCCTTCGACGATCGACGAGAAATGCAATCATAGCCGCTCAGAGATCGCGGTCCAGCGGCAACCTATGCCATCCCGTTAGAAGACGGCTGGAGCATCATAGCCGCTCAGAGATCGCGGTCCAGCGGCAACTGCGAACAGCCGCGTTAATGTCTTCCTTGAATCATAGCCGCTCAGAGATCGCGGTCCAGCGGCAACCCTGCCCGCCCGGCGCAGTTCGGCACCTCAATCATAGCCGCTCAGAGATCGCGGTCCAGCGGCAACTCGACATGCACCACGTTGCCCGACCAGCTGATCATAGCCGCTCAGAGATCGCGGTCCAGCGGCAACACCGTCGATTTAAGTACGTTTCCGCGCAAAATCATAGCCGCTCAGAGATCGCGGTCCAGCGGCAACACGTAACCCGCGTGAAACTCGCGTCGGGGATCATAGCCGCTCAGAGATCGCGGTCCAGCGGCAACGGCGGGCGGGCGGGGGTATTGGCCGGATCGATCATAGCCGCTCAGAGATCGCGGTCCAGCGGCAACAAACATACGGCTGTCATCATGGAACGCGACATCATAGCCGCTCAGAGATCGCGGTCCAGCGGCAACACAATGATCGGAGACGGCTACAATCTGACCATCATAGCCGCTCAGAGATCGCGGTCCAGCGGCAACAGCGCCGCAAGGTACGGGATGACTAGGTGCATCATAGCCGCTCAGAGATCGCGGTCCAGCGGCAACTACCGCCCTGCTGGTCAACGACAAGGCGTCATCATAGCCGCTCAGAGATCGCGGTCCAGCGGCAACCGATACGTCGTCGGGTCGTCGAGCCGCCCGATCATAGCCGCTCAGAGATCGCGGTCCAGCGGCAACGTTGCCGACCAGATCCTACACGAGTCTGGTATCATAGCCGCTCAGAGATCGCGGTCCAGCGGCAACAATTACGCGGTCGAAAACCAGATCGGAAACATCATAGCCGCTCAGAGATCGCGGTCCAGCGGCAACCCTTCCAGATCCTCCCAGAATTTGGCGTAGATCATAGCCGCTCAGAGATCGCGGTCCAGCGGCAACCCGGTGCACGTGTGATCTGCCCCCACCGAGTGAACCGATTGGTTTGTTAGTGCCTTATGAGACCTGTGCGCGGGTGGGTGTAGACAGCGGCTTTAATTGCTGATT
>JAZJZH010000003.1:0-114093 GCA_040389985.1 Pseudomonadota bacterium | reverse complement strand
GGAAGCGCCCCGTCCGGTGAACAGCCCTCTAGGCCCGCCCTCTGAGTCGGTCAACAGAAAAAATCCCCGCTTTATGAAATTTATGAGACAGCAACGGGAAATCACCCCGCCAACCCGATCAACTCGCTCCGCCACGGCCACAGCAATATCGCGTTCAGCAACAGCGTCACGATCCCGAACGCATATTCGACCACGCCCGGATCGAGTATGGAATTCCAGTAGCCGGTCACGATGTTGAGCGGCACGCAAGCCAGCGCGGCGGGCAGCACCGCCCGGTTCGCCAATATCAGCAACGCGGCGAACAGGCTGCTATGGATCAGCGCCAGCGTAAATTCTTGCGCCAGAGGCGTATTGCCCAGCGGCTGGAGGTCGAAAGGGGTGAAATACTCCACCCCCGAAAAAGAAAACAGCCGCCAAAGACGATCCGGGCGGCGGTGAACGCCGCGCCGGTCCGCGCCCCTGCGCATTGAGGGCGATCATCGTCAGAAGCCCGCAGGCGCGCCGTCGAGCAGGATCGTCTTCGTTTCCAGATAGGGTTGCAGTCCTTCCACCCCGCCTTCGCGGCCGATTCCCGACTGCTTGAACCCACCAAAGGGCAGGCCGAATTCCAGCTTCATGCCATTTTGCCCAAAGCCGCCCGCACGGATGCGCCGCCCGATGCGATAGGCCGCGTCGGCATCGTTGGTCAGCACTGATCCATTCAGACCAAAGCTGCTGTCGTTGGCGATGCGGATCGCATCCTCCTCATCCTCGGCCGGGATCAGGCAGAGCACCGGGCCGAAAATCTCCTCTTGCGCGATCCGGCTGGCGTTATCGACATTGGCGAACAGGGTCGGTTCGATGAAATAGCCCTTGTTCAGATTCGCCGGGCGGTTGCCGCCCGTCACCAGGTCGGCGCTTGTCCGGCCCAGGGCTATATATTCCTCTACCCGGTCCAGTTGCCGCTTCATCGCCACCGGACCAAGCTGGGTATCGGCCGCATCGCTATGGCCGATGCGGATGCCCTGCATCACCTTGGCGATGGCGTCGGCCAGTGCGTCATGCCGATGCTTGGGCACGATCGCGCGGCTCAGCATGGCGCATACCTGGCCGCTCATGATGGTGATGGTGTTGCCCAGGATCGCGGCGGCCGCCTCGATCGGAAAATCGTCGCGCACGATCGCTGCCGACTTGCCGCCCAGTTCCAGCGTGCAGCGCGCCACGCGCCCGGCGCACACTTCGCCGATCCGCTTGCCCGCCAGGGTCGATCCGGTGAAGGTCACCTTGTCGATGCCGGGATTGCGGACAAGATGGTCGGACGCATCGCGCCCGGCGGCGACCAGATTGACGACGCCCGGCGGTACGCCCGCCGCCTCCGCCGCTTCGGCCATGATATAGGCCTCCAGCGGGGTTTCGGGCGATGGTTTCATGATGACGGTGCAGCCCGCGACCAGCGCATAAGCGAGTTTGGCCGACATGATGCCATAGGGCGCGTTCCACGGCGCGATCGCCGCGACGACGCCCGCAGGCTCCTGCACCACAATCGCGGTGTTGACCATGTGCGAGGGGCGCCGCTCCACGAAGGGATAAGTATCGGCATAGCCCGCGATCGCCATCAGCGTCGCGGTCGCGCCGCCGGTCATGACCGGCGCAAAGCTCGCCAGCCCGCCGACCTGTGCGGTCCAGGCCGCCGCCAGTTCGGGCGCGCGCTTTTCCAGTTCAGCGCCCATACGCTTGACGATCGCCCCGCGCTCGGCCGGGGCCATGGTCGGCCATGGCCCTTCATCGAACGCGTCCCGCGCGGCGGCGACGGCGCGGTCCATGTCCGTTGCCGTGCCGTCGGCGACCCGCGCGATCACCGCCTCGCTATTGGGCGACACGATCTCGATCATGCCGTCGCCAGTGGAATCGACCCACGCGCCGCCGATGAACAATTTGTCGGGATGGGCGATGCGGATGCCTGCGGGAATCATGCTGTCCATTTCCTCTCAGAAGCTTTTCTTGACCGTCGCGGTCCATTCGCGCGGACGGCCCACGGTGCCAGTGACGACGCCGAAGGTGCCGACATTCTCCGCCACGCCATTATAATAAAATTTGTCGAACACATTGGTCACGCCAACGCTGAGCGACCAGTCCTTGTCCGCCGCCTGATAGGTCAGTCGCGCGTTGACCAGGCTGGGCGCGTCGATCAGATTATAGGGGTTGTTGACCGAGTTATAATAGAAGTTGGAGCGCCAGGACCAGTCGATCCGCGGCGTCAGCGTGCCATTGCCGCCCAGGTCGGCTTCATATTGGACGCCCGCCGACAGCTGCCATTTGCTGATGAAAGGCGCGATCATGTCCTTCGTCACCAGCGTCGCCGGGTTGGTGATCGTCTTATAATCAAAGTCGAGATAGCCGACCGACGCATCGAACGACAGGCCGTCCGCCGGGCGCAGCTGCGCTTCCAACTCCCATCCGAACACTTCCGCATCGCCCGCATTGGACGGGACCGAGCAGGAGAGAACCAGGCTTTCGGGGCACTGATAGCGCACCAGTTGCATGTCGTCATATTTGTTCAGGAACACCGCGCCATTCAGGCGCAGCATCCGCCCGAACAGGTCGGCCTTGAACCCGGCCTCATAAGTGGTCAGCTTTTCCGGGCCGAATGTCTGGACCTGGTCCGGCGCTGACGGACGCGGGTTGATGCCGCCGCCCTTGAAACCGGTCGACAGCTGCGCATAGGTCATCAACTCGTCCGACCAGCGATAATTGACGCCGATGCGGTAATCGACCCGGTTGCCCTTGAACGTACCGGTCAGCCCGTCCAGCCCGACCAGCAGGAAATTGGGCGTGAAGAAAGCGCCACTCGGCAACGTCCCGTCCACATTGCGGCGCGAATAGCGATAGGTCTTCTTGTCGTCGGTATAGCGCAGCCCGCCGATGATGTTGAAGGCGTCGGTCACATGAAATTCGCCATGGGCAAAGACCGACGCGCTGCGGTTCTTGATGACGTCGTCCGACAGGAAGTCGAACAGCAACGTCGGAATTTGGCTGCGCCCCTTGATCGTGTCGGTGGCGTTATAATAGAAGCCACCCACGGTCAGGTCGACCTTGTCATTGAAATTGGCGCTCAGGCGCAATTCCTGCGTGAACTGCTCATGGCCGTAGGTGAATTGCTGCAACAGGATGGCGAGCGTTGATCCGTCCACGTCGATCGCGCTAGTGCCGTCCGCGCTGCGATAGCCGGTGATCGACTTGAGTTTGAACGAGTCCGACAGGTCATAGTCGATTGTGCCGGAAAGCCCCCATGCCTTGACCGTGCTGGTCGGGCTGGCGGTGAAGCCGCCCGGCGCGATCTGGGTCGGGATGCCGAACACCGTCGTATAATTGCCGCCGGTCGCATAGGTGGCGTAGGAACTATAGCTTTTGGCCCCGGTCATGAACCGGCTGTCGAACGGGATGCCCGCGGTGGGATCACCCGCGACATAGCTGCGCACCGACGGATTGTCGGCATAGAGCAATTTGGTCGCGACCGTCTCGCTCTTGTCCTTCGACACATCGGCGACGATGTTGATTTCCAACGGCGATCCGGCCGGCGCGTAACGCAGCGCGGCGCGCAGCGCCATCACGTCGATCCCGCCTTCGGTGCCGATCTGGCAATTCTTGTTGCCGCTGCTGGCCGGGATGCCCGACGCCGGACTGACGCAACCATAGTCGAGCAGCTTCATATAGCCGTCGACATTTTTCGACACGCCCGACACGCGCAGGAACAGGTCGTCGGTCAGCGGCACATTGGCGCTGCCGCGCAGTTCCAGCCGGTCGAACCGGCCATAGGTCGCCTCGACAAAGCCGCCCGGCGTCGAATCCGGCTTCTTGCTGAACAATTTCACCGCGCCGCCGACGCTGTTCTTGCCCGCCAGCGTGCCCTGCGGCCCGCGCAGCACCTCGACCCGCTCCAGGTCGGTCAGGTCCATCACCGCGCCGAAGGTCGTGCCATAATAGATATCGTCGATATAGATGCCGACGCCCGGCTCCAGCGCGAAGCTGGCGTCAAGCTGGCCCACGCCGCGGATGAAGGCGGCGACGGCATTGCCCTGGATGCTGGTCGCGGGGGCCAAAGCGACGTTGGGCGCGAATTGGCCAAGGTCGGTCACGCTGGTCTGGCTGCGCGCCGCCAGCGTATCGGCCGATACCGCGGTGATCGCGATCGGCGTGTCCTGCAAATTCTGCGCGCGGAACTGGGCGGTGACGATGATGTCGGCGCTATTGGCCTGATCCGCCGCCGTTTGTTCGGGCGTCGCCGCCTCCTGCGCCATAGCAGGCGCGGCGATCATCGCCGCCGCCAACGCTACACCCGCCACATGCCCTTGAAACCGGCTCTTCCAGATTGTCGCCATTATCTTTTCCTCCCTCATATGATGGCCGCCAGGCACAGGGGAGGAAGCGCCGGACCAGCCATTGCCGGTTCCGGTGGGGGCGGCGCTATGCACCTGCCTGCCTTGCCATCCTCTTGCCCGGCCCAGGGCCTTCCGTCTTTTCCGTTCAGGACGGAGAGGTCTTTGCCTCGCCGTCATTAAGTAACGATCGTTAGTATTTTGTCAAGCGGCTTGGCGTGCCTTGGCGCGCGCCAATTGCGCTGCCGACACCCAGGCGCCATGCACCTGCGCGCGCATCGGCAGGGGCATCGGCACCCGCGCGAACGGCCCGGCGGCGATGGCATTTGCATCCACCACCCAGAGTTCGGACTTATAGTCCGCTTCCCCCGCCTGGCGATCGACCACCATCAGCAGCCAGCCATCATGCCCCGCCTGTGCCGACGGAACATGCACCGGTTCACTGATCGCCATGCCGAATTCCAGCCCCATCATGTCGATGCGGCCATTGCCCGGCTCGATCTGCAACAGCGCGTTGAAGGCGAAGCCGACCGGGCCGCCCGGCAGCGGCGGACCGCCCTGCGGGTTCATCGACAGATACCAGGCCGACCGATAGGGCCGCCCCTGGTCCGCATCGCGCAGCCGCGGCATGTCGCCGGGCGGCCCGATCAATCGCTCCTCAAAACTATCCCCCGGCTTCGACAGGTCGAAGGTCCAGCGGGTCAGGCCGCCGCCTATCTCGCGCTGGTCACGCTGGATGCCGCCCGCTTCGCGCATGAAACCGAACGCATTGGTGTCCGACAGGCACAGGTCGAGATGGACGCAATCGCCGTCGTCAAAAGCATTGACGATGTGGAAGGCCGACACGCCCGGCCGCCCGCGGAACCAGCGCATCTCTTCCGCCTTGCCATAGCGCGGCATGATACCGACCCAACTGTCCAGATCCTGCTGATGCGCCCAATGCGCGCCGCCCCCCTTCAACCGGTCGAGATCGGCCGTGGTCGGAAAAATCGGGAAGATGGCGTATTTTTCCGTGATCGCGAAATCATGGATGGTCGAGCAATAGGGCTGATCGAACCATTGCTCACGCATCAGATTACCGTCGCGATCGGCCACGCCATAGGCGATTTTGGTCGAACACAGCCCGTCCGCTTCATAGCCGAAGAAGAACATCTCCCCGGTTTGCGGATCAACGCGGGGATGGGCGGTGAAGGTCTGCGACGTGAAGGCACCATGATAGTCCCAGCGGCCGATCGTCTCCAGCGTGTCGGGATCGACCTCATAGCCCAGCCCGTCCTCCTTGGTCATGAATAGCCGCCCGCCATGCCAGACCGGCGTGGTGTTCGCGACGGTGCGGTCGCGACCGGCCACGGCGGGATCGTCGGTAAAGGGGTTGCGATAGCGGCCGAACAGGGCGCGCCGGGCGTCCTTTTCCAGCGCGTAGCGTTCGGTTTCGACATAGCGGATGGCATAATCCACCTTGCCGTCATGAATGGCGAACTTCGCAACCATGCCGTCGCCCGACAGGACGATATCATCCTCGAACATCGGCGCATGGGCAGGGTCGGGTACGGCGCGAAAAAAGGCGCCGTCGATCTCGGCCGGGATTTCGCCGATCACCGCCAGGTTGCGCGCCGACCATTCGATGCCGACGGGCGTGTTGAGGCCGGTAAAATGGATCGTTTCGGGAAAGACTCGCACGGGTATCTGCTCCTCATCCTACGATCTTATAGTAACGATCGTTATCATTATTGCAAGCCGTCGAAACCGCTCACAGCTGTCCATGTCGCTGTCTCAACGTGCGCAACACATGGTCCGCACCCTTGTCGCCGATCATGATCGCGGTCGCATTGGTATTGCCCGCAGGCAGGCTGGGTATGACCGACGCGTCGGCGACCCACAGCCCCTCGACCCCGATGACGGCCAGGTCGGGATCGGCCACGGCCTGCGCATCATCGCGCGCGCCGATCCGCGCCGATCCGACCGGATGATAGAGCGGGATCGACGCGCCCCGCACATAATCGCGCAACTGATCGGGATCGGTCAGCGTCGCACCGGGACGCAACTCGCTCTTGATATGCGCGGCGATCGGCGTCTCGTTCAGGATCGACCGGGCGATGCCGATCCCTTCGACGATCTGGTCGATATCGTCCTCGCTGCCCAGTTGGCGATGCTCGATCTTCGGCGGCGCGAAGGGGTCGGCGGAGCGGAGGCTGATCCGCCCGCGATGGCTGGGCCGCATCAGCCCGACCAGGGTAGAGACGGACGGCGTCTTGCGCAGCATCAACCGGCCCTGCTCATCGAAATCGAAGGCGAAGGCGGCGAAGCTGATCTGGAGATTGGGCGCGGGCAATTCCGGTCGGCTCTTCACGAAAGCCTGCGCATGGCCGATCGCGGTCGTCAGCGCACCGCGTCGGGCAAGGGCGTAGCGCAGCACCTGCCATGCCCCGCGCAGCCCCTGCGCATCGCTGTTAAGCGTCGCTGCATCGACTTCATTGACGACATGGGTGCCGACATGGTCCTGAAGGTTGCCACCGACGCCGGGCCGATCGCACACCACCTCTATCCCATGGGCGCGCAGATGATCGGCCGGGCCAATGCCCGACAGCATCAGCAGGCGCGGCGTGTTCATCGCCCCCGCGCTCAGCACCACGCCATGACGCGCGCGCAGCGTCTTTTCGACGCCGTCCTGCCAATAGACGATACCGACCGCCCGGCCGTCCTCGATTCTGATGCGCAGCAATTGCGCCTCCAGCAGGATGGTCGGCGCCTTGCCACCGCGCCGCTCGTGCAGATAACCGCGTGCCGCCGACCAGCGCGTGCCATTGCGTTGCGATACCTGGACATAATCGACGCCCTCGGCGCTCTGCCCGTTCAGGTCCGGGGAGCGGGGAATGCCCGTCGCCTGCGCTGCCGCGATCCACTGGTCGGTGATGGGATAGCGTGCGCGCCCTTCCGACACGGCGATCGGCCCGCCGGTCCCGCGCCAGGCGTCCGCGCCCCGCTCATTATCCTCCATCCGCCGGAAATAGGGCAAGACCGAATCATAGTCCCATCCCGCAGCGCCCAGCCGCGCCCACTCATCATAGTCCCAGCGATGACCGCGGATGAACATCATGCCATTGAGCGCACTGCCGCCGCCCAACATCCTGCCCGCAGGCCAGATGTCGGCCCGGCCGCCCAGCGACGGATCAGGCTCTGCCTGATAGCACCAGTCATAGGCGGGG
Organism: Pseudomonadota bacterium; assembly: GCA_040389985.1. Taxonomy (GTDB): domain Bacteria; phylum Pseudomonadota; class Alphaproteobacteria; order Sphingomonadales; family Sphingomonadaceae; genus Sphingobium. The sequence goes on along the minus strand of JAZJZH010000003.1, from coordinate 106,532 downwards.
TTCTGAACGATCGCGCTGGTCAGCGCCGGGATGCGCGATCGCATATGCCGGTCGGTCTTGCCCGCCTCGACCAGGGTGACGGACAGGCCGGCTTCGGCCAGCCGCCCGGTCATCGCTGACCCGGCCGAACCGCCGCCCACGACGATGATGTCGGTCTCTTCCATGGTCATTCCTAGAAATTGGACATGATGGCGGCGCTGGGCGCGTCGAGCGGCTTGCCTTCCGCCTTCAGCTTCAATTCCCGATCCCGCAGCGGCCCCTGCTCCGCGATCAGCCAGGCGTGGATGGCGTCTGCATCCCCGACGCTCAGCAAGTCGTCCCAGCGCGGCATCCCACCCGGCAGCAACAAGCCGTCGCGGACGATCTGGTTGAACATATCATGCGTGCTAGGTTGCATCCGGCGCAGGTCGGGCGCGGTAGAGCGTAGTTGGTTGCTGTGGCAAATGGCGCAATTCTGGAAGAATAGCCCCTGCCCCTTTGCGATCATCGCAGGCTTCACGCCGGGCAACTGCGCGGGCGGCGCTAGGGCAACCTCTGCTGGCGGCAGCGGCGTGGGCTGCGGCACCGAACCGCCATCCAGCTTGAACACCAGGATGCGGTTGGCGTTGCCGTTGCGATAGGCCGCCGAATAGCGCGGCACATAGCCCCAACCACCGCCGCCGAAACCGGCCGCGACCGCAATATATTGCACGCCCTTCACCCGATAGGTCATGGGCGCGGCCATGATCGACGTGCCGGTATCGATTTCCTTGATCAGCTTGCCAGTGTCGGCATCGCGGACGATCAGCTTGCCGCCGATGGTGCCATGGACGATAAGGCCCGATGCGGTGGAGAGCATCCCCATCCGGTCCTGCCATCCCTCGGTCGGCACCGCCCAGCGCGCCTTGCCGGTCAGCGGGTCGATGGCCCGCAATTCGCTGCTATAGGGCTTGTCCTTCACCCACTGCATTTCGGGCAATTTCTCAACCTGTTCGCGGATCGCAGGCGGCAACGTCGGCAGCACCGCCTCCAGCTGTGGCGTGAAGATCAGCGTCGTCTGGACATTGAGCGCCTTGGGCCGCCGCGCCGGCGCCGGAGTGCCGGGCGGCACGGTGAACATGAGGTTCCCCATGTCCAGCACGGAGGCGTAATAGCTCTTCCGATCGGCGTCATAGGCCGCCGGATACCAATTGCGCGCGCCCGCTGATGCCGGGAAGATGATGCGCGGACCGTTCCAGAAATCAGTACGATCCGGCGTCATCTGCGGCACGCCAGCCTTGTCGAATCCCTTGGTCCAGTTGGTCCGCACCAGCGGATTGATGCGCAGCGGCTTGCCGGTTTCCCGATCCAGCACGAACAGATAGCCGTTCTTGGGCGAATGGAGGATGACCGGGCGGACCTGGCCGTCCACCTCCATCTGCGTCAGCACCATCGGCTGGGTGGCGGTGAAGTCCCAGCTGTCGCCGGGCGTTTCCTGATAATGCCATTTCACCGCGCCGCTCTTCGCATCCAGCGCGACGATGGACGATAGATAGAGGTTCGTGCCGCCCTTGGGCGATCGGGTGGCGATGGAATATGGCCCACCATTGCCGACGCCGATATAGACCGTGCCGAACTTGGGATCGTAATTGATCGCGTCCCAGACGGTGCCGCCGCCGCCAATGTCCCAGCGGCTTTTGGCGTCCCAGGTCTTGAGCGCGGCGTCGAGCGCCTTGTTCTCCTGCGGTCCTTTGGCCGGGTCGTGGGGAACGGTGTAGAAGCGCCAGGCCTGACCGCCATCGGCGATGCGATAGGCGGTGACATAGCCGCGCGCGTCATATTCCGCGCCGGCATTGCCGATGATGACCAGGTCGCCCGCCACTTCGGGTGCCCCTGTGCTTGTATAGCCGCGGCTGTGATCAACCACCGTATCGACTTTCCACAGGACTTTGCCGGTCTTGGCGTCGAGCGCGTAGAGCATCCCGTCGAGCGCGCCGACCATCACCTTGCCATTGGTGACCGCAACGCCGCGATTGGCCTGGTCGCAGCAGGTGGACCGGTTGGACTGCATGTCGACCTCCGGCTCGAAGGTCCAGAGCGGCTTGCCGGTCACTGCGTCGAGCGCATAGACCCGGCCCAGATTGCCACTGGTATACATGATCCCATCGACTACCACCGGCGTCGCTTCCTGCACGCGGTTGGTATTGAGGTCGTAGGACCAGGCGAGGCCCAGCCGTCCGGCATTGCCCTTGTCGATATCGGTCAGGCGCGAATGATGGCTGCTCCAGACGTCGCCGCCGGTATAGGGCCAGTCGTCGCCTGCGCCGCTGTCGCCCGTCGTTCCGCCGCCCGCGCATCCCACGAGCGCCAGCAACGCCGCCAGCGCGGCCATCATCTTCTTCACAGCGGCCAGCCTTCCTTGTGCGCCAGCATTACGTCGCGCAGGCTTTTGGGCTTGCGGCCGGTGATCTTTTCCACCCAGTCGGTCTTCTCCGCGAAATAGCCTTCGCGAATCGACTGGCCGAATGTCACCATGTCGTCGCTCGACCAGGGGATCGGTCCGTCGGGCACGATATCGGAGGCATGGCGCGGCGCGCCCAGCGCATCGAAATAGGCGAACATGGCGTCGTCATCGACGGCATCGACCACGATCGGCTTGCCGGCGATTTCGCTCGCCAGCGCCATCGCCTGCGGGATGGTGAGCAGATCGGGACCGGTCAACACATAGGCCTGGTTCTCATGGCCCGGCTGGGTCAGCACGCCCACGGCGGTCGCGACACAATCGTCCCGGCTGACGAAGGCCACCGGGCCGTCGCCGCAATTGTCCGGCTTTCCGCCCATCATCAGCGCGGGGATCGTCATCGGCCCGGCGATCGCCTCGGCATATTGGCTGTCGCGCAAATGGGTCCAGGCCGCGCCGGAGCATTCGATAATCTCCTCGGTCGCGCGATGGTCGTCCTTGACGATCGCAGGATTGCCGGGCTGATCGGCGGCGATGATGGAGGTATAGACGATATGCTGCACGCCCGCCGCGACCGCCGCCTCCGCCGCATGGCGGTGCTGGCCGACGCGGGTGCCGACGCGGGCGGTGCTGATGAGCAGCATCTTCTCGCCCCCCGCCATCGCGGCAGGCAGGCTGGCGGGATCGTCGAAATCGGCGAAGCGCACGTCCGCGCCGCGTGCGGCGAGATCGGCCAGCTTTGCCGGCGTGCGGGTCAGCAATATCGCGTCCTGCGGCGCGACCTTCTCCAGCAGCAATTCGGCCGCCGCGCGGCCAAAGGCGCCCGAAGCGCCTGAAATGATGATCTTCCCCATGCGTCCTCTCGCTTGCACGATCTATCGTCTTGTTGCAGACAATCGTAACGAATGTTATTATCACGTCAAGCCAAAGAACCAAGGAGAGTGATTATCATGCCTTCCCTTCCAATCGAGGACAGGATCGCGCTGCAAGACCTGATCGCCGCCTATAGCTGGGCGCTCGATACCGGGGATGTCGACGGGCTGGTCGACTGTTTCACCCCGGACGCGCGCATGGTTGAGGAGGTGTTCGATGATCCCGATATCTGGGAAGGGCATGAGGGGATTCGCGGTATCGCCGAACATTACCGCAATGCGCCGGGCTTTCCCGGCCGCCAGCATCATGTGACGCAGGTTCAATATACGGCCCAGGACGATGGCAGCTGCAAGATGCGCGGCTTCGCCTTCGTCACCGAATGTGACGGCGAACCGCCCTATCTGTTGCGCTTTGCCGGCTGGTATGACGACCATGCAGTGAAGGGCGACGACGGCCAGTGGCGTTTCCATCGCCGCACGGTGCGATTGTGGGACGGCGAAGTGCTGAAGAATTTCCCCGGTCGCGGGGAGTGGGTGCCGCGCAAACGGCCGGAGTCGCTGATTATCCGGCGGTGAAACACTGTCCGTTCGTTTCGAGCGGGTCTAGAAACGGAAGCGTAAAGGCTTCTCGACTTCGCTCGAAGCGCACGGTTTCAGGTGCGGACCATCACCCAGCTGAGCGCCGGCTGTGTCCTGCTATGCGATGCCACGACGCATTGGCCGACCTTGTCGAGCGCCAGTTCAGCAAAGGCTTCTGGCCAGGCCATGCCGGACAGTTGCGCCAGCGCGTGGACGGATGCGCCATCCGCTGTGCAACGCGTGGCAATCCCTCCATCCGCGCCATGACGCACCAGCGCGATGCGCCGATAGCCCGCCTCGGCCGCGATCTCGCCGACCAGCAGTTCGTCGCTCCGCCGCGTGACCGCGAAGATCGCCGCTGGGTAGCCCGCGAGCAAGGCGCGCATCTGCCGCACCAGGTCGCCCTCCAGCGCCACCGCCCGGCCGCCCAGCAGTTGCGCCCGCGCAGCAAAGCGGCGCCCCGCTCCCAATTCTGGATCGTGCAGCAGGAGCGGCACGGTCGCAGCCTCCACCCGTCCGCCTGCCAGTGCCGCCGACGCCACGGCCGCGCTCGCCAGAAAGCCCCGGCGCGACAGGCCGCTCATGGTTTGGCGCCCTTGGCCAGATGTTCGGCGATCAGTTGCAATTCGGCATCGCTCACCTCGCCGCGCGGAATGGCGGGCATGTTGCCGATCCCCATGCGGGCCGCCTGCACGACATAGTCCGCCGTCAGATCGGTGCGCTTCTCCAGCAAGGGCTGGTCGGTTCGCCTTGCCAGTAGCCCTGTCCCCATGCCGCCTGGTCCATGGCACATGGCGCATTTGGCCAGATAGAGTTTTTCGCCCGGCCCCGCCGCCGGCCGCGACGATAGCGTTTCGGGCGCGGGCAAGGGTGGCGGCCCCTTCGGTGCCGGCGCGGGCGTTTCGGGCGCCCGGCCGCAAGCCGCGCCCGCCAGCACCAGCGCCGCGCCCATTAGTGCGATCATTCCCCGGCGCATCAGCCCTGCCCTCCCGCATGGCGACTGGGCCAGATGCCGCTCTTGCCCGGTGCGATCACGCCTTTGGGGTCGAGCGCATCCTTCACCTTGCGGTTGAGCTGCGCCAGCGCGCCCTTGTTATAATCATAGGTGCCCGCGACCGCGTCCATATAGTCGAGATGGGTGCGATATTCGCCGTATCCCTGGGCCTTGGCATCGGCGATCAGATGCTTGAGGAAGGGATCGACCCGGCGCATCATATCGGGATCATCCTTGTTGATCAGCACGGCGTTCACATTGATGAGGTGGCGTTCGCCAAAGGCGAAGCTGGCCTGATAATCCATGCCATATTCCTTGTAGCGGGCGTAGGTGCGCTGGAACTGGGCCTGCGCCGCCGCGCCCGTTTGCGGCAGGATCGGCGAGAAACCGATATGCCCGCCGCGCCCGCCATGCCAGTTGGCGTTCTGCATCGGCATGGTGAGGGGCGTGCCGGTCCAGCCGGTCGCCTCCAGCGGCTCACCGGTCTTCCATGTGGTAGGCCGCAGCGACATGGGTTTGAGCTTCCCCATTTCCTGCTCCAATATCGCATAGGCGGCCTTGTTGACCGATTCCCGGCCATAGAGGCGCAGGCTGACGCCCCACCAGCCGACGTTGAACTTCTTGCGGATCGCCGCGATCACATCGTCGGGCAGCGCGCCGGGCTTGTCGGTCCACTGGTCGCGGGTTGTCACTACGGCGGCGGCGCGCAGCCAGTTGCCGATGGTCGGCGACTGCTGCAACAGCCCCTCCCGCCGCAGCGGCGCGATCGCGTCGATCAGCGGCCCCAGATCCTCCGGCCGCTCGAACTCCAGGTCCATGCCCATGAGGGATTCGGGTGCCGGCATGAGCCACAGCCCCATCTTGGTGACGATGCCGAAATTGGACTGGACGAACATCTGGTCCCAGCCGGGGCCGAAGCCGAAGCGATAGAGCTGCCAAGTCGGCGCGCCGTCCAGCGCGCCCATGCCGGTGCGCACGACAAGGCCGTCGGCCATCACGGCTTCAACACCGCAGATGCGCGTCGCATGTTCGCCATAGGGGGTATAGCCCATGCCCCGGTCCAGCGCATTGCCGACCACCGATCCCCAACTGTTGCCGGGCACCGACAGCCAATGTTTCATGCCCCGCGACTTCAGGAAGTCGTATAGGTCGTAGAAGCCGACGCCCGGCTCCAGCAGCACCGTGCCGTTCGCCTCGTCGTAGTCGATCTTCTTCATCCGGCTGAGGTCCAGCACCACAGACCCCGCCAGTAACGGCGCGGAACCGCCATAGCCCAGATTCTTGCCCCGGCTGATCGGCCACAGCGCGATGCCGCGGTCTGACGCGATGCGGACGATCGCCTGGATTTCCTCCACCGTCGCGGGGGCGACCGCACCGGCCGGATGGTGGCGGGCGTCGTCGATCGCGAACTTGTCCTGATAGCTTGCCTGATCGTCCTCGCCGAAAAAGACATGATCCTTGCCGACGATCGCCACGAAGGCGGCGATGGTGGCGGGCGGGAGAGGTTGGGCCATGCTGTGTCTTGCCTTGTCGTGAAAGGGGATCAGGCCGCCGCGGTCCAGCGGGTGCGCGCAGGCGGGCGGGCGCCGCCGTCGAGCCGCAGGACTTCACCGTTGATCATGGGATGACGGATCAGGAACAGGGCGGCGTCGGCAAATTCATCGGCCGTGCCCGCCCGGCGGGGAAATTCCATGCCGCCGACCAGTTCATCGACCAGCGCTTCCGGCATATGCGCGGTCATCGGCGTCGCGAAGAAGCCCGGCGCGATGCCGACGCAGCGAATCGCATGGCGCGACAGGTCGCGCGCCCAGATCAGCGTGAGCGCGGCGAGCGCCGCCTTCGACGCGCCATAGGCGCCCATCCCCTCCTGCCCTTCGAACGACGCGATCGAGCAGGCGTTGAGGATCACACCCCGCGTCCCATCCGGGCCATCCGGCGCATTGCCGATCATGCGATGCGCGACATGGGCGGTGACGTTGACCGCGCCGATCAGATTGACGTCGATCAGGCGGCGGAAGGCGGCGACGTCGCCCGGCCCTGCTGGCGTGGCGATCGGCCCGATGCCGCCAATTCCCGCCATGTTCGCCAGGATCGACACCGGGCCAAGAGAGGCCACCGCAGCGGACACCGCCGCCTCATCGGTAATGTCGCAGAGGATCGAATGCACATTCGGCAAGGCGCTGGCCTGCAGGTCGAGCACCACCACATCTGCGCCCGCGGACAACAAGTTGGACACCAGTGCGGCGCCCAGCCCGGATGCGCCGCCGGTGACGAGCGCTACCTTGCCCTGCACATCCATCTCGCCTCACTCTGCCGGTCGCGCCGGCCTTTATTTAATAACGATCGTTATCATCGTTTGGGGACCGCACTTTGTCAAGGCGCGCCGGCCAGCCCGCCGTCGCAAAAAACTCTTGCTTGTACCGCACCACACATTGTATGCCTGTGATACATATTGCAGGGCCGACGATGCAGGCCGCCAGAGGAGCAGGAAGATGGAAGATCAGGACGTCGTTTCGGTACATGTCGAAAACCGCATCGCCTGGGTGAATTTCGCCCGGCCGGCCAAGCGCAACGCGATGAGCCCCACGCTCAACCGGCGCATGATGGAAGTGCTGGACGAGCTGGAATTTCGGGATGATGTCGGCGTACTGGTGCTGGGCGGGGAAGGCACCGCCTGGTCGGCCGGCATGGATTTGAAGGAATATTTCCGCGAAACCGAATCGCAGGGCCTGCGCGGCGTGCGCAAGTCGCAGGCGGAAAGCTATGGCTGGTTCCGCCGCCTGCGCTGGTTTCAAAAGCCGACCATCGCCATGGTCAATGGCTGGTGTTTCGGCGGCGGCTTCGGCCCGCTCTTCGCCTGCGACCTCGCCATCTGCGCGGACGAGGCGCAGTTCGGCTTGTCTGAAATCAACTGGGGCATATTGCCCGGTGGCGGCGTGACCAAGGTGGTGGTCGACCTGCTGCCGATGCGCGACGCCATGTGGCTGACGCTGACCGGCGACCTGATCGACGGCAAGGCCGCGTCCGCCATGCGGCTGGTCAATGAGAGCGTGCCCCTGGAACAGCTCAAGGCCCGCACGTCCCAGGTCGCCGAAATGCTGCTGAGCAAGAATCCGGTAGCGCTGAAATTCGCCAAGGATGCCGTCCGCCGCGTTGGCACCATGACCTATGACGAGGCGGAAGATTATCTGGTGCGGATGCAGGAAGCCGCCAACTTCCACGACAAAAGCGAAGGCCGCAAGGAAGGTATCCGCCAGTTCATCGACGAGAAGAGCTACAAGCCGGGTCTGGGCGCCTATGATCTGAGCAAGGCGAAGACCCAGGCCTGAGGCCGATCAGTGGTGTGGGGTCAGGCCGCGGCCTGACCCCAACCGCCGCCCAGCGCGCGGAACAGGTCCACCTGTGCGAAGGATAGCGCGCGGGTGGCGGTCGCTAGGTCCGCCTCGGCACTGGCCAGCGTGCGTTGCGCGTCCAGCACTGTCAGAAAGTCGATCTGCCCCTCGCGCTGCCGCGCCAGGCTGATCCGGGCTGCCCGCGCCGCTTCATCCCGCGCGAGGCCCAGCGTCTGCGTGCGCTCGATCGCATGGGCATAGGCGGACAAAGCGCGTTCGCTTTCCTCCAGCGCCTGTAGCACCGTACCGTCGAAGGTTGCGAGCGACGCAGCGCCGTCCGCCTTCGCCGCGCCGATCCGGGCGCGGATCGCTTCGGTGTTGGGAAAGGCCCAGCTGATGAGCGGTCCCAGCACCCAGTTCAATGGCCCGCCGCCCAGCAGATTGCCGCCACCCAGCGCCGTGGTGCCGACCGATCCGCTCAGCGTGATGCGCGGATAGAGGTCCGCAGTCGCCACGCCGATCCGCGCGGTGTCCGCCGCCAGCCGCCGTTCGGCCGCGCGCACGTCGGGCCGCCGCGCCAGCAATGCCTGGCCATCGCCGACCGGGATGGGCTGAGCCAGTTGCGGCGTGCGGGTCGCCGCCCGCACCGTATCAGGCAGTTGCTGCGGCGTCCGCCCGGTCAGCGTCGCCAGCCGGAATAGCGCCGCGTCCCGATCCGCCGCCAAGGCCGGGATCGTCGCCTTTTGCTGCTCCCGCAGCGCGGTGACGCGGATCACGTCCAGCCGGTCGGACCGGCCGACTTCGAAACGCGCGCCGGTGATGCGGATGGACTGGTCGAGCAGCGCCACCGTCCGCTGCGCCACGGCCAGCCGTTCGGCCGTGGCGGTGACGTCGAGGTAAGCGCGCACCGTGTCGGCGATCACCGCGACGCGCACGCCGTCGGCGTCCGCCTGAACCGCAGCCAGATCGCCGCGCGCCGCTTCGACCCCGCGCTTCACCCGACCGAACAGATCGACCTCGTAGGCAACGTCCAGCCCGGCATCGAGCACCCAGTTCTCCCGGTCGATGTTCGGCAGCGATTGCGCCGCCGACGTCCGGTTATAGGTGCCCGACGCGCCAAGGCTGGTTTGCGGCAGGCGATCCGATTTCGCCCCGCGCAGCGAAGCGCGCGCCCGCTCGATCCGCGCCACTGCCACGCGGATGTCGGTATTGGCGGCCAGCGCGTCGGCGACCAGCGTGTCGAGCAGCGGGTCGCGATAAAGGGTCCACCAGCGGTCCTGCGTTGCGGACGCGCTGACCGCCGGGTTGGCCGCACCGATGAAGGGCGCAGCGGCCGTTGTGGGCGTGGCGGGCGGCCGATAGTCCGGCCCGGCCGCGCAGGCGGTGAGCGCGCTGGCGCCGAGCAGGAGGGCAATGAAGGTGCGTGTCATATCTCTGTTCCTCATTCGGCCGGCTGCAAGGCAGCGTCGGCCTCTGGACGCCGGCGGCGGGCGAAACGATCGCCCAGCGCGCGGCACACGACATAGAAGGTGGGGGTGAAGAGCAGGCCGAAGGCGGTCACACCGGCCATGCCGAAGAACACCGCCGTCCCCAGCGCCTGCCGCAATTCGGCCCCTGCGCCGGTCGCGATCACCAGCGGTACGGCGCCGAGGATGAAGGCGAAGCTGGTCATCAGGATGGGGCGAAGCCGGGTCTGCGCCGCTTGCACTGCGGCCTCCACCGGCGACAGTCCCTGTTCCTCCTCCGCCTGCTTGGCAAACTCGACCACCAGGATGGCGTTCTTCGCCGCCAGCGCGATCAGCACCACCAGGCCAATCTGCGTCAGGATATTATTATCCATCCCCCGCAGGTTGATGCCCAGCATCGCGGCGAACAGGCACATCGGCACGATCAGGATGATCGCCAGGGGCAACGTCAGGCTCTCATATTGCGCCGCCAGCACCAGGAAGACGAAGAAGACGGCCATGCCGAAGACGATGCCGGCGGTGTTGCCTGCGCTCTTCTGCTGATAGGCGATGCCGGTCCATTCGCTCGTATAGCCTTCAGGCAGCGCCGCGCTCATGTTGTCGATGGTCGTGAGCGACTGGCCGGAGGAATAGCCCGGCGCGGTGTCGCCATCGACCTCAACCGCAGGCATCAGATTATAGCGCACCACCCGATAGGGACCGGTCTTGTCGCGGAAGGTGGCAACCGAACCGATCGGCACCATGCCGCCGGCATTGGACCGCGTCTTGAGGTTGGCGATATCCGCGACGGTCCCACGATGTTCCGCATCCGCCTGCGCGGTGACGCGATAGGTGCGGCCCAGCAGGTTGAAGTCGTTGACGAAGGCGGAACCCAGATAGACCTGCATCGCTTCGAACACGCGCTCAGGCGGGACGCCCAGCAGGTCGGCCTTGGCCCGGTCGACATCGGCGTAGATGCGCGGGGTGCTGACGTCGAACAGGGTGTAGATCATCGACAGGCCGGGCGTCTGGTTCGCCTTGGCGATGAAGTCCTGCGCGACCTTGTTCAGTTCGGCATAGCCGCGGTCCTGCCGGTCCTCCAGCATGATGCGATAGCCGCCGGCCGACCCGATGCCCTGGATGACCGGGGGCGGCACCAGCAGGATGCGCGCCTTGTCATAGCCGGCCATGGCCTTGTTCGCCTGCTCCATGATGCCGGCATAGGTGACGCCTTCAGCCTTGCGTTCGGCAAAGCTCTTGAAGGGGAAGTAGATCGCCGCCGAATTGGGCGCCGCCGTCTGCGACGGGCCATGGAAGCCGGCGAACATCACCGCGCCGCGCAGCCCCTTGATCGGCAGAATTTTGTCCGCCACTTCGCGCGTTACCTTGTCCGTGCGTTCGAGCGACGCGCCGGAGGGGAGTTGCACGACGGCCAGGAAATAGCCCTGATCCTGCGACGGGATGAAGCCTGCGGGCGTCACCCAGAACAGGCCTGCGGTCGCCATGATCAGCCCGGCATAGGTCGCCAGCATCTTCTTCGGCCGCGCGACCAGCCAACGGGTGAGGCGGGCATAGCCCTCGCTCATCCGATCAAAGCCGTTGTTGAAGCCATCGACCGCTATGCCCAGCTTCTGCCGCCAGAGCGGGTCGTTGCTGCGGTCGCGCGGACCGTGCTTGGCGTGCAGCAGCAGGGCGGCAGCGGCGGGAGACAGGGTGAGAGACAGGATCAGAGAGATAATCGTCGCGGTCGAGATGGTGACCGCGAACTGCTGGTAGAAAGCGCCGGAGATGCCGGTGATGAAGAGCGTCGGCACGAACACCGCGCACAGCACCAGAACGATCGCCACCAGCGCGCCCGACACTTCGTCCATCGACGTGCGCGCCGCCTCCAGCGGGGACATGCCCCGGCCGATATTGCGCTCCACATTTTCGACCACGACGATGGCGTCATCCACGACGATGCCAATCGCCAGCACCAGCCCGAACAGTGACAGGTTGTTGAGCGAATAGCCCAGGCCCGCCAGGATCGTCGCGGTGCCGATCAACGATACCGGGATGGCGATGATCGGGATGATCGCCGCACGCCAGTTTTGAAGGAAGACGAGGATGACCAGCACCACCAGCAGCACCGCTTCGATCAGCGTGTGATAGACCGCGTCGATCGACTGGCTGATAAATTCGGTGGGGTTGTAGATGACGCTATATTCCAGCCCCTTGGGGAAGCGCTGGGACAGCTGGTCCATCTCCGCCTTCACATACTCCGCCGCGTCGAGCGCGTTGGAGCCGGGGCGCTGCATCACAGCGATGACGACGGTGGGCTTGCCCGATAGATAGGTGTTGATCGCATAATCCTGTGCGCCCAGTTCGACCCGTGCGACGTCGCGGACGCGCACCTGGCGGCCATTGGCGTCGCTGCGGATGACGATGTTGGCGAACTGGTCGGGCGAGGTCAGGCGGCCCTGCATCTCGACGCCCAGTTGAAAGGCTTCGCCGCGATCATAGGGAGGCTGGCCGATCGAACCGGCCGACACCTGGACATTCTGCGCGCGCAGCGCCGACACGATCTCGCCCGCCGTCAGGTCCATCGCGGCGGCGCGGCCAGGATCGATCCAGACCCGCATCGCATAGTCGCGCGATCCGAACAGTTGCACGTCGCCCACGCCGTCAAGCCGGGCCAGCCGGTCGCGCACCTGGGTCAGCGCATAGTTGGACAGGTAATTGCGATCGAACGTGCCGTCGGGCGACTGGAGATTGACGACCATCAGAAATTCGGGCGTCGTCTTGCGCGTCACCACGCCCAGCCGCTGCACCTCTTCGGGCAGGCGGGGCACGGCGACGGCGACGCGGTTCTGGACCAGCACCTGGGCTGCATCCAGGTCGGTGCCGATCTTGAAGGTGACGGTGATCGTCACCTTGCCATCACCGGTCGACTGACTGCTCTGATAAAGCATGTCATCGACGCCGTTGATTTCCTGTTCGATCGGCGCGGCCACGGTCGATGCGACCGTTTCGGCGGACGCGCCGGGATATTGGGCGGCTACCGTGACCGTGGGGGGCACGATGTCGGGATATTGGCTGACCGGCAGGCCGATAAAGGCCAGCGCGCCGACCACGGTGATGACCACCGCAATGACGGCGGCGAAGATCGGCCGGTCGATGAAAAAGCGCGAGAAACGCATCGGGCAAGTCCTTTGCGAAGAGCAAAAGGGAGGCCACGCGATCCACCAGGGCAGCGGATCACGGGCAGGAATGTTGAGCGAAAGAGGCGGCTGTTACCGCTCGAACGTCGCCTGCGACGCGACCGGCGCGGCACCGTCGGTCGGGGTGATCGGCGCGGCCACGGCCCTGATCGACGCGCCGCGGGTTGCGACCTTCGCACCGGGCATGGCCGCCTGCACATTGGCCACGACCACCTTGTCTTGCGGCGACAGGCCCGAACGAATGATCCGCAGCCCGTCGACCAGCGGCCCCAGCTGCACCGGCTTGGCGGCGACGACATCGTCGCGGCCAACCACTAGCACCGTCTTGAGCGCCTGGTCGGACTGGATCGCCTCGTCCGGGACCAGCAGGGCATTGACCTTCCCGCCGCTGGACAGGCGCATATTGCCGAACAGGCCGGGGGTCAGGAACAGGTCGGGATTGCTGAGGACAGCGCGGCCGCGAATGGTGCCCGACCGGGGGTCCAGCCCATTGTCCGTGAAGTCGAGCCGCCCCTTCCAGCGATAATTGGCTTCGTCCTGCAAGCGGATTTCGACTTCGCCGCCATTACCATCCGCATGGTCGCGCTGCGACTTCAGGAACAGCGCTTCGGATGCATCGAAGCTGAAATAGATGGGGTCGAGCGCATTGATGGTGGTGAGCAGGCTGGCGCCCGCCCCTTCCGCCCCCGATACCAGATTGCCGACATCGACCTTCCGGTCGGACACCCGGCCGGAAATGGGCGCGCGGATCAGCGTGAATTCGACGTCTAAGGCACGGGTCCGGGCGCGGGCGTCGGCAGCGGCCAGCGCCGCCTGTGCGGCTTGCAGGCGCGCCCGCAGCGTGTCGATCTCACTGGCCGATACCGCTTCGTCGCCGTTCAAGCGCTGGACGCGGGCATAGTCGGCCTGCGCCAGTCGCAGTCCGCTGCGCGCGCTGGCGACATTGGCGCGGGCTTCGGCCAGGGCCGCGAGAAAGGGCCGCTGGTCGAGCGTGAAGAGCAACTGCCCCTTGCGCACGATATCGCCGTCGCGGAAATGGATCGCCATCACCGGACCCGACACGCGCGGGCGGACGTCGACCGTCTGGCTGGGGGCGAAGCGGCCGACATAATCGTCCCACTGCACCACCTGCCGCATCAGCGGCGCAGCGACGCCCACGGTCACCACCGGCGCGGCGGACGCCTGCGCCTGCGGCTGGCCTGCATATTTCCAGGTCACGCCCCCGACGATCGCCAGCGCCAGCGCGGTCCAGGCAACATGCCGGCCGCTCCAGCGCTTACCCGCATTTTCCGACCGGATTTCACCGGCCGGCGCGTCCGCGTCGATCTTTGTGATCATGTTCATGCGACAGTCCCCTTAATGCTGTGGCGCGCGGCGGTGATCGCGGAAAGGAGCAGTTCAAGCTGCCCTTCGCTGAACCCTGCTTTGCGAAAATCGGTGATGGCGGACGGGCGGACGGCAAAGCCGTTATGCCAGCCTTCCACGGCGAGCCGGCGCAGCGCTTCCAGCCGTGTACTGGCGAGCCGGAAGTGCGGTTGCGGACCGAAGATCATGGTCTTGATCCGGGTCCAAAGGCCCGGTTCACGCAGCGACGCTAGGCCATCGCCGCGCGCCAGTTGCACAATTTGCCATTCGGTCGGCGAAAAGCCGGTGGCGGTCGCCTTGATACGATCGCGCACGACAGACAAGGCGATGCCATCCCCCACCGCGAGCAGCGGCTGGGCAAAATCGATATAGGCCATGATATTCGTCCCCTGATTGCGCGCATGATGGCCGCGCCATCCGTTCAGGATGAGCAGGGCCGTCTCCCGAACCCCGGTGGGATCGGAATGCGCAGCGGCATACAAAACAGGGCGTTCGCCCGGTCCGGCATGACCAGATGTTGATGCAGATGCGGCGCGCCGAAACGGCCGTTAAGTCGATGTCACTCGCTTATGGATAAACAGGCTTTTGCCATTGGGCCTCCTTGGAGGCGATGCCTCAGCCGGATTTCATACTTATCGGTATATAATGCGATGCAGCATGTCGTCAACCGCTTTCTGTACCGCTTGGTAAAAATTTATGAAGCGGTGCTGAACAGGATAGGTAGGTTCAGGCGGTGGGCCACATCGCCAGGGTGGTTTCGACCAGTTGTTCCAGCTGCGCAGGCGTCGCCCCGCCGCTGGCCTGCACGCCCATGCCCTGAATGACGGCGGTCAGATAGGTCGCAATCGCGGCCGGTTCGATACCGGCAGGCAGCTCGCCTTCGGCCTTGGCGCGCTCAAGTCGTTCGACCAGCGCCTTGTCGGAGGAGGCGCGGCGGGCGATCACGTCGGTCTTGATCGAGTCGGCCTGGGTGGTGCAGGCGACCATGGAGATGACGCCCAGGCACGCGCGCGGATCACTGCCGCCGGTCTGGATTTGCAACGTGCCGCGCAGCAGCCGTTCGGCCACACCGCGCGCGGTGGGCGCATCAAGGGCGGAGCGCATATAGCAGAGCTTGTCGCGCTCATACAGGTCGAGCGCCTTGTGAAACAGGGCTTCCTTGTTCCCGAAACAGGCGTAGAGGCTGGGCTTGGTGATGCCCATCGCCTCGGTCAGTTCGGCCAGCGACGCACCTTCATAGCCGCGTGTCCAGAAGACCTGGAGCGCAGCCGACAGGGCTTCCTCGGGATCAAATTCCCTTGGGCGTCCTCTCGTTACGGGTTCGGCTGCCATTTTCATACCGATCGGTATATAGGCATGGCGGCGAGATTGTCCAGATGCGACGCTCGTCCAACTGCGGGGCGGTTCACATTTATGATATACCCATATTCGTGAATTTATGGCACCTATCTTCCGTTCGAGGGAGAGAGATGCATGTCCATAGCCACCACCCATGTCGGCAGCCTGCCGCGCGGCGACGCGCTGACGCCGCTGTTGCTGGCCCGCGACAAGGGCGAGCCTTATGACGCCGCTGCGTTCGACACGGCGGTCCAGCAAGCGGTGACGCAAGCGGTCGCGGCGCAGATCGACGCGGGCGTATCCATCGTGAGCGACGGCGAATTGGGAAAGGTCGGCTATTCCACTTATATGATCGAGCGACTGTCGGGCTTTGGCGGCCATATCGACCGCAAGGTCGCGGCCGATCTCGCCCCGCTGCCCGAACTGCGCAAGAAGTTGGCCGCGATCATGGGTTCCCAGGAATTTACCCGCGCGTCCTGCATCGGGCCGGTAAAACTGGTGACGCTGGAGCCGTTGCACGACGACATCCGCCGGTTCAAGGCGGCGCTGGCCGATCACCCTGGCACGCGCGCCTTCATGAACGCAGCCTCCCCCGGCCTCATCACCGCTTTCCAGGTCAATCGCCACTATCCGAGCCATGACGCCTATCTGGCCGACCTGGTCGACGCGATGCGGGAGGAATATGAGACGATCGTGGCGGCGGGATTCGACCTGCAACTCGATTGCCCCGACCTCGCGATGTCGCGCCACACCGGCTATCAGGATGCGAGCGAGGAGGAGTTCGTCAAAATCGCCGCCGCCAATGTCGAGGCGTTGAATGCCGCGACCGCCAACATTCCGGCGGACCGGATGCGGATGCATATCTGCTGGGGCAATTATGAAGGGCCGCACGATCATGACATTCCGCTGGAAAGGGTGATCGACATCATATTGGCCGCCCGCCCGGCGACCGTGCTGTTCGAAGGGGCCAATCCGTGCCACGAACATGAATGGACGGTATGGCGGGACGCATCGCGCCGTGGCGTGTTGCCCGACGACAAGATTTTGGCGCCCGGCCTGATCGACACCTGTTCCAACTATGTCGAGCATCCCGAACTGATCGCCCAGCGGATCGAGCGTTTCGCCGGCATCGTCGGCAAGGATCGGGTGATCGCCAGCACCGATTGCGGGTTCGGCACCTTCGCCGGATATGGCAAGATTGATCCGGCCGTGACCTGGAAGAAACTGCGGTCGCTGCGCGCCGGGGCGGATTTGGCGGATGCAAGATCGTGACGAGTGAAGAGCGTCGCGCCATCGAGCAGGATTGCGCCCGGCTGGTCGCGCTCTACGCCAATCTCAACGACGCGGGCCGGTGGGCGGATGTTGCGGCGCTCTATGCGCCCGACGGCCGCATGGCGCGTCCCACTGCACCTGACGAATGGACGCAGGGGCACGCCGCGATCCTGGCCGCCTTCCTCGCTCGCCCTGCGCGGACCACGCGGCATGTCTGTTCCAATGTCGTGATCGACGTGCTGAATGAGCGCGAAGCGACGGGGGAGAGCGCGATGTTGCTCTTCACCGGCGAAGGTCCGCCTAAAGTCGGTTCCTTTCACGACCGGTTCGTGCGCATAGAGGGTGATTGGCGCTTCGCGGAACGGCGAGGCACTCTGACTTTTTGATTGCCGCGATTTCCAAGTCGCCGGATATGCCGATCCGGCTCGAAATCGCTTTGATGAACAGGGGTTCGCTGACTTATGAATGGCACCACGCCGTCCACCGTCAAATCGGCGATGCGCACCATCGACATCATCGAATATGTCGTGGCGCGCCCCGCAGGCGTGGTCGCGCAGGAGATCGCCGCGGGGCTGTCGATCCCAGTCAGCAGCCTGTCCTATCTGCTCGCGACGCTGGCGGAGCGCCACTATCTGACCCGCGAAGGGCGGCGCTACCTGCCGGGTCCAGCGCTGGAACGGCTGGCCTCGCCCCGGATCGCCATGTCGCTGGCCGACAAGGTTCGGCCGCTGGTCAAGTCGCTGCGGTTGCAGATGAACGAGACGGCGTCCTTCTTCATCCGCGACGGCTGGCATCTGGAAGCGATCGTCACCGAGACGGCGGAACAGTCGCTGCGCTATTCGATCAGCGTGGGGACGCGCAGCCCGCTCCATTGCCTGGCGGCGGGCAAGGCGCTGCTGGCCACCATGACCGACAATGAGCTGAACGGCTATTTCGCGCAGGCGCGGCTGGAAAGCTTCACGCCGAGCAGCATTACCGACGAGGCGCAATTGCGCGCCGAGTTGGCGCAGGTGCGCGCCACTGGCATCGGGCGCACGCGGGAGGAATATACGCCAGGCATTTGCGGCCTGGGCATGGTGGCGATGGTGGACGATGTGGCGGTCGGCGCGTTTGCACTGGCGATTCCCGTGCCGCGCTTCACCGCAGAGGTCGAGGGGCGCGCCATCGCCAGGCTGGAGCAGGCGGTGAACCTGTTTACCGCTGCGGAGATGCCAGCGGTCTGAAGACGGGCGCGCGATTGGGGCGACAGGGCGAAGTATACAGTGTCGTGGGGTGAAACGGGCAAATAGTGCGCGCCAAGCCATAGCGACGCCACGCTGAGGCCACAGGTGGGTCACATCTGCGTCACGGTGACGCCACACCGACGCCACGACCGGCTCACCGCGACGCGACGCCGACGCGCCCGGCGCGCGACACCGAAGCGACAGGGCGGCGGAGGCGGTCGGGCAGGCGCGGGGATGCTGGTCCATCTACAAGGATAGATCAGACAAAATCCTACATTGGAAGAGTTTTGGTTGAGAGGGTGTGGAGGACGCCCCCCTCAACGAAAACGGGGGACGCCTTTTAAGCATCCCCCGTCCCATCCCGCTCAGGATGTGATCCCGTTAAGCGGCCTTGGTGCGCCAGCCATCGGCATAATTGTCGCGCGCGGCTTCCGAATAGGGGACCGAGGAGACGATCGCCTTGATTTCGGTCTGGACGTGCGGTTCGACGGTGGGCTTGCTCGTGCCGCCATTGGGTTCGCCCCACAGCAGGGTGACTTCGGTGCCCGGCGTGGCGAATTCCGCGTCGACCATCGCCAGCGCCAGGAAGCGGCCGGCATTGATGGTGTAGCCGATCCAGGTGGACAGGCCGACGGTCTTGCCGTCCTTGAGCACCGCGTCATAGGGATGCATACAATAGACGGCGCTGGGGAATTCGAGGAACTTCGCCTTTTCGCCGGTCTGGAGCATCGAGCTCATGACACGGACGATGTCCTCATTGTCCAGGGCCAGCGTGACCTTCTGGCGGTGGGGCTGATCCTTTACCTTTTCCAGCGCTTCGCGGCCGACGAAGTCATGGTCGAACTTGACCATGATGCCATAGCCCAGCTCCCACGGGTTCAGATAATAGTCTTCGATATTGTCGGAGACGAAGCTGCCGCCGAGCGAGCATTTGCCTTCATAGCTGTTTTCGCTCGCCCATTCACGGAAGCCCTTTGAGCCTTCGCCGGTATAGGTGGCGGGCAGCGGCGAGGGAATCCAGCCGGATTCCAGCGTGTTGGATGAATAGGTACGGCCACCGCACAGCGTCAGGCCATGATCCTTGCCCGCTTCGATGAGCGCGTTGCGGACGGTGTCATAATCCTTCCACGGGCCAAACAGCTCGTAGCCCGGCTGGCCGGCCATGCCGTGACGCAGCGCGCGCACTTCGACGCCCGCGATCATGATCGGTGCCATGTGGAAGAATTTGAGATCCGGCGGGGTCTGGCCCATCGCCTTTTCCAGCACGGGCATGGCGTTGGGGCCCTGCAACTGGAAGCGATAGTTGCGGCGATAGCCCTGCTGGTCGAGCGGGCGGGCGATGGTGCGTTCGTCGCGTTCCACCTTCACGTCCCACTTGCCGGTGGAGGCCCAATATTCGACCCATTCGATCGAGGGCGCGCGGCCGACCAGTTCGAACTTTTCTTCTTCGAGATAGAAAAGGATCACGTCGCCGATGACGAAGCCTTCGGGCGTGACGGGGGCGAACTGCTTGGCGCGGTTGGGCACGAAACCCTTGAAGCTGTTGGGGGCGAGGTAGGACAGCATGTCGAACGCGCCGGGGCCGGTGACGAGCAGGTCGACCATGTGGAAGCTCTGGTTGAACAGGACCGAGCTTTCCGCCCAGCTGCGCTGTTCGTCGCGCCAATTGCTATATTCGCCCGGAACGCCCGGATAGGCATTGGGGCCGACCTGCTGGTTGCGCAGGAATGTGACGATGTCGCCCTTTTCATCGAGCAGCTGTTGCAGGGTCTTGTCAGTCATTCAAACCTCTCCTTCGACTTGATCTGGAAGTTTACGAAACTTGTGCGTGGGCGGGCATGGCGAGCCATTCCCGCACGACCTGGTTGAAGGCCTGCGGCACTTCCGCAGGCATCATATGGCCGGCACCTTCCACGATGCGCAGTTGCGCATTGGGGATGGCCGCGGCGATGGCTTCATGCTGGGCGACCGGGGACCATTGGTCCTGGCGGCCGACCATGGCGACCGTCGGGCAAGCGATCGACGGCAGCAACGCATCGACCGACGGGCGGCCCAGCAGCGCTTCGATCTGCGCTTCGAACGTGGGCAGGCCGGCTTCGACCGCCATGGCGTAGAGCGCGTCCATCAGGGCTTCATTGCGCAGGGCCGCAAAGCCCATCATCGGGGGGAGCCATTGCGCCACCAGGGCGCCCATGCCCTGGGCGCGGCCAATGTCGCGCAGGCGGTAGCGGCCTTCGCGCTCGCCGGATTTGACGGGGTGGACGCCGGT
This sequence comes from Pseudomonadota bacterium, assembly GCA_040389985.1. Taxonomy (GTDB): domain Bacteria; phylum Pseudomonadota; class Alphaproteobacteria; order Sphingomonadales; family Sphingomonadaceae; genus Sphingobium. The sequence continues at coordinate 86,224 of JAZJZH010000003.1, read as the reverse complement.
ATCGACCAGCGCCAGCCGTTCGACGCGATCGGGCGCCTTGCGCACGACTTCGAGCGCGACGCGCGCGCCCATCGAATGACCCAGCAGGGCGCAGCGATCGGGCATGCGGGCGATCGCATAATCGGCCATTGCCTCGATTCGGTCGCAACCAGCGTAGAAACCATCGACCACGACGCTGCCGGGGACAGCGGTCAGCGTTTCGCGGAACATGCGGGAATCGCACAGCAATCCTGGCAGGATCAGGAGGGGGGCGTTTTCGTCGCGACCTGATGATTTCGCATCCATGAATATTTCATCTACACGAATATTCTGGGCCGGGCCAGAGAGAAAATGTATCGGCGGCCAGCCTGATGATCCTTAATATGGCAGCTGTGTCTCCTCATCAGCCGTGCGAAGACGGGAGAGCAGCAGGACCAGCGCAGCGACCGCCGAGCCGAGCGCCAGCAGCAGGGACGTGACGCCCCTGCCCGCCCCCACCGCCAGCAACTGCCCGGCGATAAACGGGCCAAGCGCCGCGCCCATGCGGCCGAAGCCGATTACGGTGCCGGTGCCGGTCGCGCGCAACGTGGTGGGGTAGATATTGGCGATCAGGGCATAAAGGCCGACCACCGATCCGTTGGCAAGAAAGCCCAGGATGAAGGCCGCGACCTGAAGCCAGACCATCGCGGCAGGCACCGCGCCGAACGCCGCGACCGCGACCGCCGCGCCAGTCAGGCCGACGATCACCAGCGGACGCAGGCCCAGGCGCGGTGAGAGGAAGCCCAGCGTCAGCCCGCCGATCGCCCCGCCCATGTTCATGAACACCGATACGATCGACGCGCGCGACGGGTCGAAGCCCAGCGCCACGACCAGCGAGGGTGCCCAGCCCAGCGCATAGTAAAAGGTCATCATGTGCAGGCCGTACATGAAGATCAGCGCGACGGTGGTGGCGCGATAGCGGGTCGCGAAGAGCTGGCCCATCGACGCTTTGGGTTCGTCCACGATTCTGACCTGCCCGGCCTGCGGCTGGCCCAGGCGGCGCAGGATGGCGTTGATGCGCGGCAGCGCGGCGGGACCGTGACGGGTGGCGAGCCAGGCGACCGATTCAGGCAGGAGGAGGAGAACGAGCGGCACCATCAGCGCGGTTGCGCCCGCGCCGGCGAGGAAGATCGATTCCCAGCCATGGCTTTGCAATAATTGCGCCGCACCCCAGCCGCCCACGATACCGCCGACCGGATAGCCCGCCGCCATGATGCTGACCGCCAGGTCGCGGCGACGCCGATTGGCAAATTCCGCCGACGCGGCGTTGACCGCCGCCAGCACCGCGCCAAGGCCGAGGCCCGTAAAGGCGCGCAACAGGCAGAGCGTCCCGACGTTGGGCGCGAAGGCCGAGGCGAACATGCCGCCGACCATGATGGCAAGGCACAGCAGGATCTGCGGCCGGCGCCCGATGCGGTCGGCAAGCTGCCCCAGCGTCAGCGACCCGACGACCATGCCCGCCAGCCCGGCCGAAATGACAAGGCCGATCATGTCGTTGCCGACGCTCCACTGCCGCGCAATGCCGGGCGCGGCGAAGGTGACAGCTAATATGTCGAAGCCGTCGAGCGCATTGAGCAGGAAGCAGATGGCGATCGCCACGACCTGCGGCAGGCGCATCGGCTGAACCGCCAGGATGCTGCGCGGATCGTCGGCGGGCAAGGCTGTGATCGGCATGACGGCCATGGGCGGCGTTCCTCTCTATCTTGTGCCGCGCACATTGTATGCTGATGACACAATAAGCAAATCGAAAGGCGCGCAGCCTGCCGCGACGCAAACGCTTGTGGAAAGCCAGAAACAAATATAACGATCGTTATTAATTAGGGAGAGGACAGACAAGACGATGCCGCACGCCACCACCCCGGCCGGCCGAACAGACAGCGAGCCGAGCCTGTTGCTGGGCATTGCCTTTGGCTTTCTATCCTCGCTCGGACCCTTCGCCATCGACCTTTACCTGCCCGCGATGCCGGGGATGGCGCGCGCGATGGCGGCGGACAGCGGCACGGTGCAGCGCACGCTGTCCGCCTTTTTCCTGGGGCTGGCGCTGGCGCAGATACCGCTCGGCACTTTGGGCGACCGGTTCGGGCGGCGGCGGCCGCTGATCGGCGGGCTGGCGCTGTTTGCGGTCGCTTCGATCGCCTGTGCGATGGCGAATAGCCTGACCATGTTGATCGCCTGCCGATTTTTGCAGGGGATGGGGGCATGTGCGGGCACGGCGAGCGTGCGCGCCATGATCCGCGACCGGCATAGCGGCCATCGCGCCGCGCAACTGATGGCCTTCACCTTCCTGATCATCGGCATATCCCCAGTACTGGCCCCGCTGGCGGGCAGTTACCTGTTGCAGATCATGGCGTGGCGTGGGCTGTTCGCGTTGCTGGCGGGCGGCGGGGTGATCGCGCTGGTCGCCGTCCTCCTCTTCCTGCCGGAATCGCTGCCGCCCGAACGGCGGTTGCACCAGTTGCCGATGCTGGAAAGCTATCGCCGGTTGCTGGCAACGCCGGATTTTGTGGGCTGGACGATCGTGGCGGGGCTGGCGACGACCATTCCCTTCGCCTTCGTCACCGCGGCTCCCTTTCTCTATACGCAGGGCTTTGGCCTCACCGCGCATCACTATAGTCTGTTGCTGGCGCTCAATGCCGTGACGTCGATCATCGCCACGCAGTTTGCGCCGACGCTGATGAGGCGGTTAGGCGCGCGGCGGCTGGTGTCGATCGCGGCGATGATCGCCATCGCGGCGACGGCGCTGCTGGCGCTGACAGCTGTTGCACTCGCTGTCTCGATCGGCGCGTTCCAGATCTATGCGATGCTGCTGTTTGCGCTGGCCGGGCTGATCCTGACCCCGGCCGCCATTTCCGCGCTGGACGCCGCGGGCGGCGGCGCGGGCGCGGCGACCGGGTTGCTCGGCACGCTGCAACTGGCGATCACGGCGCTGGCGAGCGGCGCGGTGTCGCTGTTGCCGTCGATGACGGTGCTGCCGCTGGCGGGATTGCTGGGCGGAAGCTTCACGCTGATGGCGATGGTGATGCTGGGGTTGGGCAGGCGACGGGTCGTTTAGGGCGATCAGTTTACCGCAATCCGTTCGTCCTGAGTAGCCACTGAGCGAAGTCGAAGTGGCGTATCGAAGGATGCGTGCCGGGGGCCGATGCTTCGATACGAGCCTTCGACAAGCTCAGTCTCTACTTAGCACGAACGGGTTTGGTTAGACCCTCAGTCATCAGGCTCCAATAGTCCCACGGCGTGTTCTCGCACAGGCAGGAACACATAATGCTAGTGTCTATCCGTCCCGCATCAGCCGCTCGGCGTGCCAGCGCAGATGATCGCCCATGAAGGTCGAGATGCAATAATAGCTATGATCGTAGCCCGGCTGGAGGCGCAGCGTCAGCGGGATGCCGGCCGCGGCGCAGGCCTGTTCGAGCAGATGCGGCTTGAGCTGTTCGGCGAGGAAATTGTCGGCGTCGCCCTGATCCACCAGCAGGTCAGCGACACGGGCGCCATCTTCTATGAGGGCGACCGCATCATGCTTGCGCCAGACGGCGCGATCTTCGCCCAGATAGCCGCCCAGCGCCTTGTGCCCCCATGGCACCTGCGAGGGCGCGACGATTGGCGCAAAGGCGGATACGGCCTTGTAGCGGTCAGGGAAGGTCAGGCCGATGGTGAGCGCGCCATGGCCGCCCATCGAATGGCCCATGATCGATTGGCGGGTCATATCGGCGGCGGGAAATTCTGATGCGATCAGCGCGGGCAGGTCCTGCGTCACATAGGACCACATGCGGTAATGCTGCGCGAAGCGCGGCTGCGTCGCATCGACATAGAAGCCCGCGCCGAGGCCGAAATCATAGGCACCGTCAGGATCGTCCGCCACGCCTTCGCCGCGCGGGGAAGTATCGGGCGCGACTAAGATGAGGCCCAGTTCCCCGCAAAGGCGGCGATATTCGCCCTTGTCCGTGACATTGGCATGGGTGCAGGTGAGGCCCGACAGATACCAGACGACCGGCAGCTTTGCGCCGGCTTCATGCGGGGGGACATAGACCGAGAAGGTCATGTCCGTGCCGGTGGCGGCGGAGGCGTGCTTGTACACGCCCTGCACGCCGCCAAAGGCGCGATTGGTGCTGACCGTCTCCATCAATAGACCACGACCGAACGGATGCTCTTGCCCGCGTGCATCAGGTCGAAGGCGGTGTTGATTTCCTCCAGGCCCATGACATGCGTGATCATCGGGTCGATCTCGATCTTGCCGGTCATGTACATGTCGACGATCTTGGGCACGTCGGTCCGGCCCTTCGCCCCGCCGAAGGCCGTGCCGCGCCAGTTGCGGCCGGTGACGAGCTGGAACGGGCGGGTCATGATCTCCTTGCCCGCTTCTGCGACGCCGATGATGATCGATGTGCCCCAGCCGCGATGGCAGGCTTCCAACGCGGTACGCATCACATCGGTATTGCCGGTCGCGTCGAACGTATAATCAGCGCCGCCGTCGGTCATCTCCACGATCTTGGCCACCGTCTCTTCGCGCGACAGGCCCCTGGAATTGAGGAAGTCGGTCATGCCGAACTTGCGGCCCCATTCCTCCCGGTCGGGATTGATGTCGACGCCGATGATCTTGTTCGCACCGGCGAGGCGTGCGCCCTGGATCACGTTAAGGCCGATGCCGCCCAGGCCGAAGATGACGACATTGTCGCCCACCTGCACCTTGGCCGTGTTGATGACCGCGCCGACGCCGGTGGTGACGCCGCAGCCGATATAGCAGCTCGACTGGAAGGGCGCGTCCTGGCGGATTTTCGCGACCGCGATTTCGGGCAGGACGGTGAAGTTGGAGAAGGTGGAGCAACCCATATAATGGAAAATCGGCTGGCCTTTATAGCTGAAGCGGGTCGTGCCGTCGGGCATCAGCCCCTTGCCCTGGGTCGCGCGGATCGCGGTGCACAGGTTCGTCTTGCCCGACAGGCAGCTTTTGCACTGGCGGCATTCGGGGGTGTAGAGCGGGATGACATGGTCGCCGGGCACGACACTGGTGACGCCCGCGCCGACTTCGCGCACGATGCCCGCACCTTCATGGCCCAGGATCGAGGGGAAGATGCCTTCGCTGTCGAGCCCGTCGAGCGTATAGGCGTCGGTATGACAGATGCCGGTCGCCATGATCTCCACCAGCACCTCGCCCGCCTTGGGGCCTTCCAGGTCGAGTTCGACGATTTCGAGTGGCTTTTTCGCTTCGAAGGCGACGGCGGCGCGGGTCTTCATGGGTTTACTCCCGAATTGGTCCGATGATCGGAAAATCTTGTGCCGGATCGGCAGGGGCTTGCGCAAGCCCGCGACGGAACGGCGATGGTCCCGCCCGCTCTAGCAATATCCCGCCTGCGCGATAAGAAAGCATTTGCGGGATTCATTATTTCGAGGGTGGGACAATATGCGCCGCTGGGAAGGCATAGACGAATTCGTCGCGATTGCAGCGGCGGGCAGTTTCAAGGCGGGGGCGGAGGCGCTGGGCCTGTCGACCACGCATATGAGCCGCGCCATCGCGGCGCTGGAGGCGCGAGTGCAGGCGCCCTTGTTCCACCGCACTACCCGCACGGTGCGGCTGACCGATACGGGACGGGTCTTTTTCGATCATTGCAGCCGGATCGTCGCCGAACGGGACGAGGCGATCGCGATGATCAGTGAGGGCGGCGAGCCGCAGGGCGACATCCGCATCACCTGCTCCACCGCAATGGGCGAGCGCTTCATCGCGCCGATCGTGCGGCGCTATGCGTCCAGCCATGCCAAGCTGCGGATCAGCATCGACCTGACCAACCGGCTGGTCGACCTGGTCGGCGAAGGCTATGACCTGGCCATCCGCACCGGGCAGCTGGCGGAATCGCGGCTGATCGGCACGCGGATTGCCTCGCGCCGGCTCTATAGCTGCGCGTCGCCCGCCTATCTCGACCGGCAGGGCCGACCCGCCAAGCCCGCCGACCTGTCGCGGCACGAATGCCTGGTCGGCACGTCGTCGCTGTGGCGATTCCAGCGGAGCGGGCGGGCGGAGAGCATAAGGCCCAAGGGGCGATGGCGCTGCAACAGCGGCGGCGCGGTGGCGGAGGCGGCGATTGCGGGCATGGGGGTGTGTCAGTTGCCCGAATTCTACCTGTTGCCGCATATCGCATCGGGCGCGCTGGAGGAGGTGCTGAGCGATTGTCGGCCCGATGATGAGCCGATCTGGGCCGTCTATCCCCAGCATCGCCACCTGCTGCCCAAGATCAGCGGGTTGCTGGACCTGTTGCGGGACGAACTGCCCGCCGCGCTGGCACGGCAGGTTTGAGCGATCAGGCGTCGGGCTCGTCGTCGCCGTCGGGACGGGTAAATTCCAGGAAACGGCTGTTGCCGCTGTCGTCGGTGGATTCGAGTGTGTCGACCAGCATGTCGAGATACCGGTTCAGCATATCGACCTCTTGGGCCGCGAGCGCCGAGACGAGATAGGTTGCCACCTTGTCCGTCTGCGGGCGCATCAGGCCGTAGAGACGCCGGCCTTCGTCGGTTAGGATCAGCGTCTTGCGCCGTTTGTTGGCGGGGTCGCGTTCGACCGCGATGCGGCCATGCTTTTGCAGCGCGGCGACCGCGCGGGAGACGCTCATCGGATTGACGCCCGTCATTTCGGCCAGCTCATGGCTCGCCGAATGGGGGTGGCGGCCGATCAGCATCAGCAGGCGAAATTCGTTGAGGCTGATCTTGTAGCGATGTTCCAGATAGGTGGAGAAGGGTGCCATCAGCTTGTTGGACAGGCGAAGCAGGCGATGCAGCGTGTCCGCAGGACTGATTTCGACAGCACGCGGCCGCGGTGAATTGACGGACGCGGACGATTTCCTGGGCGGGCTACTGTTCGACATGGTGTTCCGATAGGACATCTGGCGGTGGTTAAGTCAAGCCGATGATCGCGCAGCCGACGCTGGTGAATTGGCCGCCGGCGACATGATAATGAATATATTGGCGCATCGCCTGCACCTGACCCTTCGCGATCGGAGCGAACTGGTCCAGCCCCCTCGCCGCGAGCGTGGCGGCGTCGAGATCCTTGATGCCTTCCACCCGAATGATCCCTTCGAGCGCGACGAGATAGTCGCTGGACGCGAAGCGTTCGATCGTCAGGGTTTCGATGACATGGGCGTGGAGGAAGGTGTAGAAGCGCTTGAACGCTTCGCGCGTGCCCAGGTCCACGCCGAAGAAGCGGATGGCGGCGCCCGGCGCGTAGAAATCGAAGACCGTGTCATAGTCCCGATTGTTGAACGCCTGCGCGTAGCGATCATAATCGGCGCGCTCCATCGCTCTCTCCCTTTGTTATGTCTTGCCGTTTTGATAACGATCGTTATCATAATAGGGAAGTAGAAAATGAGGAGAGGGTGATGAGCTATAGCGCGCAGGAACAGCGCAACCTGGATCTGGTGCAGGCGATGTTCGAGCAGGTGCTGATCCCGATGGATGGCGATGCGGCCGATCGCTTCATCGCGGCGGACTATATTCAGCATAACCAGTGGGTCGATACCGGGCTGGAACCGCTGAAGGCGTTTCTGCGCAAGGTGCGCGGGGAGAACCCGGATGCCGTGCATGACATCAAGCGGCGCTTTGCCGATGGCGACCATGTGATCGTCCATTATCATGTGCGGCGATGGGACGGCGATACCGGCTTTGCGGTGATGGATATTTTCCGGGTCGAAGGCGACAGGATCGTCGAGCATTGGGACGTGGTGCAGGATGTGCCGGCCGACAGCCCCAACCCCCATTCCCCCTTTTGAGCCGGGAGGCAGCGATGCGATTCAAGGACAAGATCGTACTGGTGGTCGGCGGCAATAGCGGCATTGGGCTGGCGAGCGCGGAGGCCTTTGCGGCGGAGGGGGCGATGGTGCGGCTGACAGGGCGCGACCCGGCGACGATCGATGCGGCGGTTGCTGGCATAGAGGGCGCGCGGGGCTATCGGGCGGATATCGCCGATCTGGACGCGATGGAGGCGGTGATCGCCGATATTGCGGCGCAGGATGGGCGGATCGATACGCTGTTCGTCAATGCAGGGGTCGGCGGCTTTGCGCCCTTCCGTGACCTGACGCCTGCCGATTGGGACCATGTCCATGGCGTCAATCTGCGTGGCTGCGTGTTCGCGATCCAGAAGGCGTTGCGGCTGATGGGCCGGGGCGGGTCGATCGTGGCGACGGGATCGATCGGCGGCCATGCCTTCGTACCGGGCAACACCGCCTATGCCGCGGCCAAGGGCGGTCTATATGCCGCGATGAAGGTGATTGCGGGCGAACTGGTGGGCGAGGGTATCCGCGTCAACCTGGTCAGTCCGGGTCCGATCGAGACGCCGCTGTTGCATCGTAATCCGGGCATGAGCGACGATGATGTGGACAATATGCGCGAGATGATGATCGCGGCGGTGCCGATGAAACGCATGGGGCGCGCCGACGAGGTCGCGCGCGCCGTTTTGTTCCTGGCGTCGGACGAGGCCAGTTTTATCACCGCTGCCAATCTGTTCGTGGATGGCGGCACGCTGGAGTTGGGTTGATGGAAAATCTGTTTTCGACGCTGGACAATCCGCGGCTGGAATTTGCGATGGAGGTGCGGCTGCAATTTCCGCGGGTGCAAACCATCGTCAATACGCCGATGGGCGGCAATCGCAGCGCCGTCTATGTCGATGGCGGGACGTTCGAGGGGCCAAGGATCAAGGGCAAGGCGGTGCCGGGGTCGGGCGGCGACTATGCCTATTTCCGGCCTGACGATGTGGCGGTGTTCGACGCGCGATACATGCTGGAGGAGGAGGACGGCACGCTGATCCTGCTCAACAATCGCGGGTTTCTGTGGGGGCGCAAGCCCGACACGATGGCGCGGCTGCGAGACTGGGCGTTTGGCGAGGGGGAGCCGGTGGAGCAGCAGGATTATTATCTGCGCGGCAATCCCAGTTTCGAATGTCCGGTGGGGAAACATGACTGGCTGACCAAGCATGTGTTCATCGGCGTAGGCGAACGGCGCGCGGACGGGAATGTGCTGCGCTATTATGCGCTGACCTAAAAAGGACATCCGTTCGCTTCGAGCGTGTCGAGACGCGTTTCTCGATTTCGCTCGAAACGAACGGCGGTTGTTATAGGGAAATCAGCGCGTCCAGCGCGATGGCACCCTGCCCCTGCGGATAGACGATCACCGGATTGAGATCGACTTCGCGGATGGCGGGCGTGGCGGCGACCATCTGGCCCAGGCGCTGGACGATATCGGCGACCGCGCCGATGTCCATCGCCGGGGCGCCGCGGAAGCCGTCGAGCAACGGTGCCATGCGCAGCGTGCGGATTTGCGCGATGATCGCGTCGCGGGTCAGGTCGGGCGGCAGCAGGCAGACGTCGTGCAGCAGTTCGGCCGCGACGCCGCCGAAGCCAACGAGGATGGTCGGTCCCCAATGCGGATCGTTGCGCGCGCCGACGATCAGTTCGACGCCCTTGGCCGCCATCCCCTCCACCAGCACGCCGTCGAGCGCGAGGTCGGGCCGCGAGGCGGCGAGATTGGCCATTAGCCGGTCCCATCCCTGCGTCACGGCGTCCGCGTCAGCCAGGTTGATGATGACGCCGCCCGCGTCGCTTTTGTGCGGGAGTTCGGGGGACTGGGCTTTGAGCACCACAGGATAGCCTAAGCGATCGGCGGCGGCGACGGCTTCATTGGCCGACTGGGCGAGGGCGAAGGCGGGGAAGGCAATGCCCTGCGCGCCCATGATCGCTTTCGACCGATATTCGGGGATTGTGCTGCCGACCTGCGCCAGATCGGGCACGGGCTGAGCGTCGAGCGGGGCGACCGCTTCCTCGCGCCGGCGATGGGCGGCGATACGGGCGAGCGCGCGCAGCGTCCGTTCGGCGGTGGGCAGATAGGTGACGCCCGCGGCGCGCAGCGCGGCGAGATCGTCTGCGAACACGCCGCCGCCTTCATCCACGCCGCCGACGATGACGGGCTTGGTTGCGCCGATCGCCTGGAGCGCGTCCAGGACCGCCTTGAACTTAATGTGCGAGGTGCCGGTGTCGGTCTGAATGAGGGTGAGGAGGATCGTGCCGATCCGGTCGTCCTGCGCCAGCGCGGCCAGCGTGCGACCGTAAAGGCCGGGATCGACCAGCCCCTGGGCCGTGATGTCCATCGGGTTGGTGACGGGGACGAAATCGGGCAGCGCCGCGCGCAGCGCCGGGCTGTCGGCGTCGGTGAGTTTGGGCAGGTCGAGCGCGACCGCTTCGGCAAGGTCGAGCATCATCGCCTTGAACGCGCCGGATTCGGCGATGACGCCGGTGCCGCCGATCCCGGCATCGGGCGAGCGGGTCAGGATTTCGACGATGTCGCCCAGTTCCTCCAGCGAGTCGGCGAGGATGACGCCCGCGCGCTGGATATGGACGGCCATGACGGCATGGTCGCCCGCCATCGCGCCGGTATGGGTGGCGGCGCTTTCCGCGCCTGCCGCGCTGCGGCCGGGATGGAGCAGCACGACCGATTTGCCCGCCGCCTTTGCGGCGCGGGCGGCGGCAAGGAAGCGGGCGGGGTCGCGGACATGTTCGGCGATGAGCGCGATGACGGCGGTGTCGGGCTGATCGACGAGATAGGCGAGATAATCCTCGATCCCGCTGGCTGCTTCGTTGCCGGTGGAAATGTAGCAGTTCAAGGGCACGTCGCGGTGGATCATGGTCGTCGCCAACACCGCGGCCATCGCGCCCGATTGCGAGACGATGCCGACGCGGCGATCGCCCTGCGCCTTGGCTTCGGGCATTTCGATGAAGGTCAGCGAGACATTGTCGCGGAAATTGACGAGGCCCAGGCAGTTCGGCCCTTCGACCACCATGCCGGATTCGCGGGCGATGCGGGCGATTTCCTGCTGGTCGGCCAGGCCCTGCGGCCCGTCTTCGGCAAAGCCGGCGGAGAAGATGACGGCGGCGCGGACGCCGCGACGGGCGAGGCCGCGCATCGTGTCCAGCACGCCTGCGCGGGGAATGGCGAGGACAGCGACATGGACACCTGTGGGAAGATCATCGACCGAGGCCACGCAGGGACGTCCGCCGATCTCCGTGCGCTTGGGATTGACCAGATGGATGTCGCCATCGAAACCCTGGCGCAGGAGATTGGCCAGCACCGATGCGCCCAGCGCGCCGGGCTTGTCGGACGCGCCGACGATCGCGACCGAGCGGGGCCGCAGCAGGCAGTGCAGCGCGGCGGAGGACAGGCCATGACCCAGGATTTCCGCTTCCTCCATGCAAACAGCTTCCGTCACGCCCATCCCTCTCCCCGTTCGCGCGGCTCTATCCTGTCGAATCGGCCGCGTGGTTCGCGTTGATTGTGCGCCTATGATACAATTTGTGCAAGCCTGTGTTGCTCAGCCGTCGTCATCGGAGGCGGCCGCCGCCGGGCCGAGCCGCGCGAGCAAACCGTGCAGGGTCGCCAGTTCATCGGCGCTGAGCCGTTGCGTCATGCGCGCGTCGGATTGGCGCACCGCGGCCAGCATGGTTTCGAGCTGGCGCGCGCCTTCGGGCAGCAGGGCGAGGGCGTTGGTGCGCAGGTCGCGGCCGGGCCGCCGTTCCACCAGCCCTTTGTCCGCCAGGATATTGACCAGTTTCATCGCACTCGACCGATTGATGCTGAGCGCGCGGCCAAGCGCGGTCTGATCGCAACCCGGATTGTCGCGGATCAGGATGAGCGCGGTCATCTTCGCCGGCGACAGGTCGAAATCACCAAGTGCGGCGCGCGCATCGGTTTCCATCAGCAGATTGGCCTGCTGCACGCGATAGCCGACAAGCGTCTGGAGATCGGCTCCCTGTTTCATCTGTTGCGATACCCCCTTGTCAAAATTGTATCCCAGGCGCACATATGCAGCCTATAGTTGTCCGCCGCGCAAAGCGATAGTCAATGCCCGCCCGGATCGGCCTGCGATAGCCATATAAAGGAGAGCGACTCATGGATCATGAATTTCGGATGCTCATCGACGGCGCACTGACGCCCGGCGTCAGCACGTTCGACGTGGTGAACCCGGCGACGGCCGAGCCTTTTGCTGCCTGTCCCAAGGCCGACGAGGCGTTGCTGGAACGGGCGATCGCGGCGGCCAAGCGCGCGCAGTCCGGCTGGGCGGCGACGCCGGTGGAGGAACGCGCGGCGCTGGTGCTGAAACTGGCCGATGCGCTGGAAGCGCGAATCGGCGAGTTCGCCAGCCTGCTGACCGCCGAGCAGGGTAAGCCGCTGGACCAAGCGGGATATGAGATCATGGGCAGCGTCTTCACCCTGCGCGCCTTTGCGGCGATGCGGGTGGAACCCAAGATCTTGCGGGAAGAAGGCGGCAACAAGGTAATCGAGCATCGCACGCCGCTGGGCGTGGTCGCATCCATCACGCCATGGAATTTCCCGCTGATCCTGTTGATGAACAAGCTGGGGCCGGCATTGGTCACCGGCAACACGATGGTCGCCAAGCCCGCGCCGACGACGCCGCTGACCACATTGTTGTTCGGCGAACTGGCCAAGGACATATTGCCGGCCGGCGTGCTGAACATCGTGTGCGACCAGAATGAGCTGGGTCCGTTGATGACCGGGCATCCCGATATCGCCAAGGTCGCCTTCACCGGATCGACCGCGACCGGCAAGAAGGTGATGGCATCGTCCGCCGGCACGGTAAAGCGGGTGACGCTGGAGCTGGGTGGTAATGACGCGGCGATCGTGCTGGACGATGTCGATGCGCGTGCAGTGGCCAAGAAGGTCTATCAGGGCGCGATGACCAATGCCGGGCAGATCTGCGTCGCGGTGAAGCGCGCCTATGTGCCCAGCATCATGTATGACGAGTTTTGCGACGAGTTGGCGAGGCTGGCCAATGAAGCGATCGTCGACGATGGTGCCAAGCAGGGGACGACCATCGGCCCGGTGCAGAACAAGATGCAGTATGACAAGGTCACCGCCCTGATCGCGGACGCCAAGACGCGCGGCACGGTGCTGGCGGGGGGCGAGCCGATGGACCGGCCGGGCTATTTCATTGCGCCGACGATCGTGCGCGACCTGCCCGAAGACGCGCCGCTGGTGCAGGAGGAGCAGTTCGGCCCGGTGCTGCCAGTGCTGAAATATGACGACATCGAGGATGTGATCGCGCGCGCCAACGACAGCGACTATGGCCTGGCCGGCACGGTGTGGGGCAAGGATGTCGCGCGCGCGACGGCGATCGCGATGAAGATCGACACCGGCACCGTGTGGGTCAACCAGCATCTGGCGATCGACGCCAACATCCCGTTTCGCGGGGTGAAGCAGTCCGGGCTGGGCGGCGAATTGGGCGAAGCGGGTCTGCTGGAATATACCCAGGCGCATATCGTCAACATCGTGGAACTGGAAGACGCCTGACGATCACCGCTTTGTAACATCATCGAGGGCCGACGACGCACAATGCGTCTTCGGCCCTCTCTTTTTGACATTTTCCACCTAGTCATTCGACATATTCGGAACATTCGCTTGTGTCGTAGTCATAGCCTCGATCCCAGGGACCACCCCCTGATCGAGGAGTTCGCACTTGGCCTTTTCCCGCCTCGCCACCGCCGCCGTCGGTGCCGTCACCCTCGCCGCCATGGCCATGCCCGCCAGCGCCCATGGCATCTGGTTCGCGCAGCGCGCCCGCCAGCTGGCGCTGATCTACGGCGTAGGCGCGGACGATCTGGACGCGGTCAAGCGGCTGCCGCTGGTCAAGACCGTCACCGGCTATGACGCCGACTGGGCGCCGGTCGCCACGTCGCTGCGCGCGGCCGGGGCGATCCCGGTGGTGGACAGCGACGAGCCGGTCGCGGCCGTCGCCGCGATCATGGACTATGGCTATTGGAGCAAGACGCCCGACGGCGAATGGCACAATAAGGGCCGCGACGAAGTGCCGACCGCGACGCTGGCCGAGCATAATTTCAAATATGCCGTCTATCTGGGACAGGCGCCGACCAAGCCGGTGCCGTTGTTCGAGGGGCATATGTTGCAAGTGGTGCCGGTCGACAGCATCCCGCAGACGATGGGCGCGCCGATGAAGGTGCGCGTCTATTACAAGGGCAAGCCGATCGCCGGGGCGACGGTAATGCAGGATTATGTCAACGATCCCGACGAGGCCGCCCCCGCCAAGACCGCCGCGGACGGCACGGCCACCGTCAAGCTGCGCAACCAGGGCATCAACGTGCTGATGGCGATCTATGTCGGCCAGACGACCGACAAGAAGGTCGATCATGAGGAATATCGTGCCTCTCTCAGCTTCGTGCTGCCCCACGCGCCGGAATAAGAGCCATTTTTTTCAGGAGACTTGCCATGAAGATCGATATTTTCCGCACCGGCCTTGCCGTGATGGCCCTGATGGCTGCGCCTGCGATGCTACACGCCCATGGCAGTATGAAGCCCCAGCATGGCGGGCTGGTCCAGATGACCGGCGAGACGATGTTCGAGCTGGTCGCAAGCCCCAAGGGCGTCGATGTCTATCTGAGCGAAGAGGATGAACCGCTGATCGCCAGCGGCTTCACCGCCACGCTGACCCAGACCATGGCGGGCGCCAAGACCCAGGCGGCGCTCAAGCCCGCAGGGGGCAACAAGCTGTCCGCGCCGGGCTTCAAGGCCATCAAGGGCGCCAAGCTGGTCGTCGCTCTGGTCGACAAGAGCGGGGCCAAGAGCTTCGCCACCTTCCAGGCGAAATAAGCCATGCTGCACGGCGCGACCCTCCCCCCGCTTCTCTCTCCAGGCGTGCGGCGGGTCGCGCTGTTGCTCGCGGCGCTGGTGCTGGCGTGCCTGAGCGCGTCATTATGGGCGCATGGCGTGGGCGAGAATGACAAGGCCTTCATCGAGGGCGCTTCGGGGATCAACATCATCCCCTACATGTATCTGGGGGCCAAGCACATGGTCACGGGATATGACCATCTGCTGTTCCTGGCCGGCGTCATCTTCTTCCTCTACCGGATGAAGGACGTGGCCGCCTATGTGACGCTGTTTGCGATCGGGCATAGCACCACATTGCTGCTGGGGGTGTTTTTCGACATCCGCGCGAACCCCTTCCTGATCGACGCGATCATCGGCCTGTCGGTGGTTTATAAGGCGATCGACAATCTGGACGGGTTCAGGACCTGGTTCGGCATATCGCCCAATCCCAAGGCGGCGGTGCTGATATTCGGATTTTTCCATGGTTTCGGCCTGGCGACCAAATTGCAGGCGTTGACACTGGCGCCGGACGGGATGATATATAATCTCATCAGTTTCAACGTCGGCGTCGAACTGGGCCAGTTCATGGCGCTGGCGATCATCCTGCTGCTGATGAACCTGTGGCGCCTGTCGTCCGGTTTCAACCGCAGCGCCATCCTGGCCAACGCCGCGCTGATGACCGCCGGCTTCGTCCTCATCGGCTATCAGATGGCCGGTTATTTCACCCAAGGGGCCTGACATGACCATGCAGAACGCATCCGCCCTGCCCGTGCGCATCAGTCCGTCGCCTGCCACGCTGGCGAGGGCGACCGGCGGGGCCGCGCTGGCGGCGATCGCCATCCTCACCCTGTTCGTGCTGCCCGCCGAATATGGCATCGACCCGACCGGTGTCGGCAGCGCGATCGGCCTCAAGGGCATGGTGTCGGGCGAAGCCAAGGAAGCCGTGCCCGCGCCCGAAGCGGCCGCGGCGAGCGATGGTGCGATCCCGACCAAGGCGACGATCGCCAAGACGGCCGCCTGGCGCGAGGACGCCATGACCATCACGCTGGCGCCCCATAGCGGCCAGGAAGTGAAGGCGCATATGGCCAAGGGCGACAGCTTCATCTTTACCTGGGCCTCCACCGGCGGCCCGGTGAAGGCGGAAATGCATGGCGAGAAGGCCGGCGCCACGGACGGATCGTTCACCGACTATTGGAAGGAATTGGCGCTGACCGGCGGCCAGGGTGATTTCACCGCGCCGTTCGATGGCACCCATGGCTGGTATTTCCGCAACAAGGGCGACACGCCCGTCACCGTGACCGTCAAGACGGTCGGCTTCTACAAGGATCTCTTCCAGCCCAAGGGCGCGTGAAGAACAGGGTAAAGGACAGGGACAATGAACAGCATCGCGGGGCACGCGCCCCTATCAGGCCATAGCCCCGGCACCGCGTCGCCGGTCGCGGCGGCAAAAGCGCGCACGCGCCTGATCGCCATCGACGCGCTGCGCGGGTTGGTGATGCTGTTCATGCTGGTCGACCATGTGCGCGAGACATTCTTCCTGCATCTGCAGGTCACCGATCCGGTCGATGCCAACACGACCGATCCGGGCCTGTTCTTCACGCGGCTGTTGTCGACATTCTGCGCGCCGACCTTCGTGGCGCTGACGGGCCTGTCCGCCTGGCTCTATGGCCAGTCGCACAGCAAGGGCCAGGTGTCGGAATTCCTGCTGAAACGGGGCCTGTTCCTGATCTTCCTGGAATTCACCGTGGTCGGCTATGCCTGGCCGACGCAGGCGCCTGCCTTTCCGCCCACCGCGATCTGGTTGCAGGTGATCTGGGCCATCGGGATCAGCATGGTCGCGCTGGCCGCCCTGCTGCATCTGCCGCGCGCGGCGCAATTTGGCGTGGGGCTGGCGATCGTGTGCCTGCACAATCTGCTCGATCCGATCAGGCTGACGGCTGACTCTCCTTTCTTCATTCCCTGGGCCATCCTGCACCAGCGCGAAAAGTTCGAAATCGCCGGCACGATGGTCAAGACCACCTATCCGATCCTGCCGTGGATCGGCGTGATCCTGTTGGGCTATGCGTGCGGCCCCTGGTTTGCGCGCGGCAGCGATCCTGCGCCGCGCATCCGGCGCCTATCTATGCTGGGGCTGGGCCTGATCGTGGGGTTCGTGCTGATCCGCTATAGCAATGTCTATGGCGACAAGCCCTGGTTCACGGGCGATACGCCGCTGCGCACGGTGATGAGTTTCCTGGCGCTGACAAAATATCCACCCTCCTTGCTGTTCCTGATGCCCACCATCGGCACGGGGTGCCTGCTGCTCGCCCTGTTCGAACGGTTCGAGGGTAGCGCACTGATGCCGCGGCTGGCCCTTCTGGGCGGCGCACCGATGTTCTATTATGTGCTGCACCTCTATGTTCTGAAGCTGATCTATAATGTCGCGCTGCTGCTGTATGGCCCGACCCAAGGCGCCGTGTTCGGCGTCGATCAGCTGCGCTGGGTGTGGATATGGGTCTTCATCCTGATCCCGATTCTCTATTTTCCGACCCGTTGGTTCGCGCAGTTGAAGCAGCGCCGGAAAGACATTTGGTGGCTCAAATATCTGTAAAGGCCGCAGCCTTTGGGTCGCATGGCCGCTTCCTTCGGGAAGCGGCCATTTTTCGGGATTTTTGGCGGGGTCGGCGGCGCAGTCGAACGCAGCATTTTCATGCCGTAGCGCCCCGCGATTCACAATTTTGCACCGTCGCACGCGCCAAGTTTGACGTAATATATCCGTAACTCAACCTAGCCTCTCCTTAAGAAGAGGTGATCGAAAACACCCCGTGGACCGGCCCCGACGACAGGATGCAACATCCGCGCGGGAAAAAAGAAGAAGACCAGCCGGTCCCCGTTTCGCAGGACATTCGGGAACAGCGACTTCATAAGGGGACACCATAATGCGCACATCATCGGCCCTCCGCCTGGCCTTCGTCGCCAGCACCGCCATCATCGCCCTGTCTTCCGCCGCACAGGCGCAGGAACCCGCTGCCGCAGCCGGGGACGGCGACATCGTCGTCACTGGCCTGAAGCGTCAATATTTCGGCGACACGCCGGTCAAGGAAATTCCCCAGGCGGTGCAGTTCCTGGAAGGCAAGCTGCTCAACGATTTGAACATCACCCGCCTGGACACCGCGCTGGAGCTGGCGAGCGGCGTATCGAAGCAGAATAATTTCGGCGGCCTGTGGGACAGTTTCGCGATCCGTGGCTTTGCCGGAGACGAGAATTTCCCGAGCGGCTTCCTGGTCAACGGGTTCAATGGCGGGCGGGGCTATGGCGGCCCGCGCGACGCATCGAATGTCGAGCGGATCGAAGTGCTCAAGGGGCCGAACGGCGCGCTGTTTGGCCGCGGCGAACCGGGCGGGACGGTCAACATCGTGACCAAGAAGCCGACCTTCAATCAAGGCGGCCACTTCGCCATTTCAGGCGGCAGTTGGGAAACCTATCGTATCGAGGCGGACTATAATCTGCCGCTCAGCGACAGCATCGCCATCCGCATCAACGGATCGTCCGAACAGGCCGAAAGCTTCCGCGACACGGTGGAGACGCAGAAATATACGCTGACGCCTTCGGTTTTGCTGAAGCTGTCGGACAAGGATATTTTCACCTACGAACTGGAATATGTGAAGCAGGAGGTTCCGTTCGATCGCGGCGTGGTCGCGATCCCGACGGTCACGGCGAGCGGCACCACCTACAAGCTGGGCACCATCCCCAATTCGCGTTTCCTGAGCAACCCCAATGACGGCCCTATCAAGATCGGCGTGCTGGGCCATCAGGCGCAATATCAGCATGATTTCAGCGACGATTGGACGTTGATGCTGGGCGCCGGCTATAAGGACACGACATTCGAGGGCTATTCGAGCGATCCCGAACTGGCGCTGGGTCGCCAGTTGATCGACAATGACGGCCGCACCCTGTCGCGCCAGCGCCGTTTCCGCGATTACAGCACCACCCATATGGTGTTCCGTGGCGAAATCAGCGGCAAGCTCAACACCGGATCCATCGTGCATAATATCCGCATCGGTGGCGACTGGGACCGGTTCAAGATCAAGACGTTCCAGCTGCGCTATCGCCCGACCGCGGCCGACCAGTCCTATTCGATCGACATCTTCAATCCCGACTATAATATTCCCGCCCCCACGCCGACGAGCGTCATCCAGAATTCCACGGAAGTCCAGAAGGCCTGGGGCGTATATATTCAGGACCAGATCGAGATCACCGAACAGATCAAAATGCGGTTCGGCGGCCGTTATGACGATTTCAGCCAGAATATCGACAACCGGCTGGGGACCACCAACCCGGCGTCCTACACCAAGTTCAGCCCAATGGCGGGCCTGGTGTTCGAACCGACCCAAAGCCTGTCCTTCTACGCCAGCTATGGCAAGGGATTCCGGCCCAATAGCGGGGTCGATGTGAACAACAATCCCTTCGCCCCGGAAATCAGCAAAAGCTACGAAGTCGGCGCGAAGTTCGTGACGCCTGATGGCCGGATCACCAGCACGCTCTCGCTCTACAAGATGAAGAAGAGCAATGTCCTGACCGCTGATCTGCTGACCGGCCTGTCGGTGGCGGTCGGCGCGGCCAAGAGCCAGGGCGTCGAGTTCGACGTCAACGCCAAGTTGCCCGCCGGTTTCGAAATCTTCGCGACCTACGCCTATACCGACGCGGGCTGGGCCGACGATTATGGTGCCGCCGGGGTGTTCAAGAACGATCCGTTGATCAACATTCCCAAGCATCAGGCCAATATCCTGTTGTTCAAGAATTTTGCGATCGGCGATCATGAAGCGATGCTGGGCGCGGGCATGACCCATCTCAGCAAGCGCCTGGGCCAGACGGCGGCGAATTTCTATCTGCCCAGCTACACCATCGCCAAGATATTGGGGTCGTTCAACATCACTGAGCAGATCAAGTTGTCGGCGGACGTGAACAACCTGTTCGACAAGAAATATTATGCCAGCTCCTATTCGGCGCTGTGGATCCAGCCGGGCACGCCGCGCTCGTTCACGGTGCGGGCGAGCTTCGACTTCTGATCGATTGACTTCGGGGCGTGCCTGCCCTGACTGGCCGCCGGTGTCCCTGCCCTCCAAGCCAGGGGACGCCGGCGGCCTTTTTCCTGTAAGGTCGCGTGACATGAGTTTGCTCTACACATCCGATCCAGAGCGCGGGCGCATCTGGCGCGGCATTTTCGCGGATGAAGCCATCGGCTTTTGCGACATGGCGGATGCCCATGACCCCGCGACCATCCGCTATCTGGCCGCCTGGAACCCATCGGCGGCATTGATCGCGACTTTGCCCGCCTTGGACGTGCTGTTTTCGATCGGCGCGGGGATCGATCAGTTCGACATGACCCGCCTGCCCGCCCACGTCCGCGTCGTGCGGATGATAGAGCCAGGCATCGCGCAGGGCATGGTCGAATATGCGACGATGGCGGCGCTGATGCTGCACCGGAATATGATCGACCATGGCATCGCCCAGCTGGAAGGCCGCTGGGCGCCGATCAAGCTGGTGCCCGCAGCCGGGCGAAGGATCGGCGTCATGGGGCTGGGCAATCTGGGGCAGGCGGTGCTGGGCGCGTTGGCGCCATTGGGCTTTGCGCTGTCGGGGTGGAGCCGGTCACGCCACCAGTTGACGGGCGTGGACTGTTTTGCGGGCGAGACGGAATTGGCGGCCTTCCTGTCAACCTGCGACATCCTGATCTGCCTGTTGCCGCTGACCCCCGAAACCCGCGGCATTTTGTGCCGGGAAACCCTGTCGCGCCTGCCACGCGGGGCGGGATTGATCAATGTCGGCCGGGGCGCGCATCTGGTCGAGCATGATCTGCTGCCCCTGATCGACGAAGGCCATCTGTCGGGCGCGATACTCGACGTATTCGACCCCGAACCGCTGCCCGCCGATCATCCCTTCTGGACCCATCCGCGCATCGTCATGACCCCCCATGTCGCCAGCATGACCCGCGCGGACAGCGCCGCGCAGGCGCTGATCGCCAATATCCGCCGTTTCGAGGCTGGGGCGGATATGGACGGGGAAGTCGCGCGCGATCGCGGCTATTGAACGGATCGGGCAGCGCGACATTGCGTGCCGAGCGGGGCGGTAGCGGGCCGGATGTGCGGGCGATGATCCGGCCGGATGGCCGCTTTGCGCGACGCGCGGCAAACTATGCCGAAAGGGTAGAGGAAAAAGTCACACATCTGCGCCCCGACACGCAAAAACGGGCTTCATGTCCCGGTGCGCCCATGTCGTAATGCGGATGTCACATGGTCCACCGGACCCCATCGAGAACTTGCAAAGGACGCTTCGCCGATGCCCAATTTCCGGCCCAAATTTATCAGCTTCGATTGCTATGGCACGCTGACCCGTTTCCGCATGACGGACATGGCGACCGCCTTCATGGCCGACCGCATCGATGCGGAAAAGCTGCCCGCTTTCTGCAAGGATTGGGGCGCATACCGCTTCGATCAGGTGATGGGACCGTGGGAACCCTATCAGGAAATCATCCGCAACTCGCTGCGCCGGACGTGCGAGAAGTGGGGCGTGGCCTATAATGAGGCGGACGCCGATGCGGTCTATGCCGCCGTGCCGACATGGGGGCCGCATGATGATGTCGCCGGTGGCCTGAGCCAGATCGGCGAGAAGATTCCGCTGGTCATTCTGTCCAACGCGATGAACGAACAGATCCATCATAATGTCGGGATGCTGGGCGCGCCGTTCCACGCGGTCTATACCGCGCAGATGGCGCAGGCGTACAAGCCGCGGATGCAGGCGTTCGAATATATGTTCGATCAGTTGGGCGCTAACCCGGAGGATATGATGCACGTATCGTCCAGCTTCCGCTACGACCAGAATACCGCGACCGACCTGCATTTCGGGTGCCGCGTGTTCGTGGGTCGCGGGCATGAGCCGTCCAACCCCTTCTACCGCGACGTCGAAATCCCCCATATCGGTTGCCTGCCCGCGGTCGTGGGTCTCTGATCCGATCATGACTGCGCCCTCCCCCCTCTCCTACTGGCTCGCCAGCGCGCCCGCCTTCACCAGCGGGGCGGAGGGCGGGGCCGAAGGCACGGCGGACGTCGCGATCGTTGGCGGCGGCTTTACCGGGCTGTCGGCGGCGCTGGCGCTGGCGAAGCGCGGGGCCAGCGTTGTGCTGCTGGAGAAGGGACGCGTCGTCGGCGAGGCTTCGGGTCGCAACGGGGGTCAGTGCAATAATGGCACGGCCCATGATTATGGCGCGCTGTCCGCCCGGTTCGGGAAGGATATCGCGAAGGCCTATTATCGCGCCCATTGCGACGCCGTCGATACGGTCGAGCGGCTGGCGCGCGAGGAAGGCATCGACTGCAACTTCAATCGGTGTGGCCGGATGAAGCTGGCGGCCAAGCCAGCCCATTATGACAAACTGGTGCGGGCGCATGATTTGCTGGCGGCCGAAGTGGATCAGAATGTCCGACTGGTGCCGCCCGACCGCATCCGCGACGAAGTCGGGTCGGACGCTTTCCACGGCGGGCTGATCCAGACGACCAGCGCGCAGGTGCATCCCGCCCGGTTTGGCGTGGGACTGGCCGAGGCAGCGGCGCGGGCCGGCGCGCGGATTTACGAACAGGCCGACGTCAGCGATTTCCAGCGCGTGGCCGAAGGCTGGCGCGTGACATCCTCGCGCGGGACGGTGACGGCGAAGCAGCTGCTGGTCGCCACCGGCGGGGCGCCTGCCGTCGGGCCGTTCGGTTTTTTCCGTCGGCGGATCGTGTCGGTCGGCAGCTTCATCATCGCGACGCAGCCGCTGGACGACGCGATGATTAACCGGCTGCTGCCGGGGCGGCGCAATTATGTGACCAGCAAGAATATCGGCAATTATTTCCGCCTGACCCCCGACAACCGCCTGATCTTCGGCGGGCGGGCGCGCTTTGCGATCAGCGATCCGCGGTCGGATGCGAAAAGCGGGCTGATCCTGGAGGCCGCCATGGCCGAGATGTTCCCGGCGTTGAAGGGCGTGGGCATCGACCATGTGTGGGGCGGGATGGTGGACCTGACCGCCGACCGGCTGCCGCGCGCGGGGGAGACGGACGGGCTCTATTATTCCATGGGATATAGCGGCCATGGCGTGCAGATGGCGACCCATATGGGGCAACAGATGGCCCGCGTGATGAGCGGCGAGCCGGGCGCGAACCCGTGGGCCGGGCTGGATTGGCCGAGCGTGCCGGGCCATTTCGGCAAGCCGTGGTTCCTGCCGCTGGTGGGCCTGTGGTATAAATGGCAGGATGTGATCCATTGATGGACGCTATGTCGCCCTTTTCCCGGCGGGATTTGATCGGCGTGGGGCTTGGCATCGGCGCCGGGCTGCTGCTGCCCGACGGCGCGCTGGCCGCAGCCAAGCCGCGCCGGGGCGGACGCATTCGCGTCGCCAGCCTTTCCAGTTCTACGGCCGATACGCTGGACCCGGCCAAGGGTGCGCTATCGACCGATTATGTGCGCCATTATATGTTCTATAACGGGCTGACCGTGCTGGACCGGCAGTTGATCGCGCGGCCGGCACTGGCCGAACGGATGGACAGCACCGACCAGATCGCCTGGCATGTGCGGTTGCGCAAGGGCGTGACTTTCCATGACGGCGCGGACCTGACCGCCGCCGATGTCGTGTGGTCGCTGCTGCGGCACAAGGATGCGGCGACCGGGTCCAAGATGGCGCAGATCGCCGAGCAGTTCGCGCAGGTCAAGGCGACCGGGCGGCATGACCTCACCATCCGCCTGACCGGGCCCAATGCGGATTTGCCGACCATATTGGCGCAGTCCCATTTCCTGATCCTGCGCGCGGGAACGCGCGATTTTCGCACCGCGAACGGCACCGGCCCCTATCTGTGCGCGCAATTCCGACCCGGCGTGCGGACGCTGGCGCGGCGCAACCCGAATTACTGGAAGCCGGGCAAACCCTATCTGGACGAAATCGAGCTGATCGGGATTCCCGACGAGGTCAGCCGGGTCAATGCACTGCTGTCGGGCGACGTGCATCTGGTGATCGCGGTCAATCCGCGATCGACCAAGCGGATCATGGCGTCGCGCGGCCACGCGCTGCTGGAAACGCAATCGGGCCTCTACACCAACCTCATCATGCAGCAGCGGCAGTTGCCGACCGGCAATCCCCACTTCGTCGCGGCGATGCAATATCTGCTCGACCGGCCGCTGATCAAGCGGGCGCTGTATCGCGGCTATGCGACGATCGCCAACGACCAGCCGATCCCGCCCTTCCACCCCTATTATCGCGCCGACCTGCCGCAGCGGTCGCTCGATCTGGACAAGGCGAAATGGCATTTGCAGCGCGCGGGCCTGACGGGCGTGCGCCTGCCGGTCTATGCGTCGCCCGCTGCAGACGGATCGGTCGACATGGCGTCGATCTTGCAGGAATATGGGTCGCGGGTGGGGTTGAAGCTGGCGGTCAACCGGGTGCCGGGCGATGGGTACTGGTCGACCCATTGGATGAAGCATCCGCTGGGTTTCGGCAACACCAACCCGCGGCCGACCGCCGACCTGCTGTTCAGCCTGTTCTACAAATCCGACGCGGCGTGGAACGAGAGTGGGTGGAAGAATCCCCGCTTCGACCGGCTGTTGCTGGAGGCGCGGGGCGAGGCCAATCAGGCGCGGCGCAAGCAGCTTTATGGCGAGATGCAGGGGCTGGTCCATGACCATTGCGGGGTCGGTATCCCGGTGTTCATCAGCCTGATCGATGGTTATGACCGGCGGTTGAAGGGCTTGTATCCCGTCTCGCTGGGCGGCCTGATGGGCTATCAGTTCGCCGAACATGTGTGGTGGGAAGGCTGATGGCGGGCGCATCCACCCGAAGCGGCATGAAGGCCGCGCTGATGCTGACGGCCAAGCGCTTCGCATCGTCGCTGCTGACGCTGTTGCTGGTGTCGGTGACGATCTTCGTCATCGCGCAACTGCTACCGGGCGACGCCGCGCAGGAAGCGCTGGGTCAGAGCGCGACTGCGGAGCAGGTCGCGGCGTTGCGGCACGAGATGGGGTTGGATCGGCCCGCTTACGTTCGTTACGCCGACTGGCTGGGCGGCATGGTCAATGGCGATCCGGGGCAGTCGATGGTCGCCAACATGCCGGTGGCGGAGGTGATTTCCAGCCGCCTGCCCAACAGCCTGCTGCTCGCCGCGCTGACCGCGCTGGTGGCGGTGCCGGTGGCGCTGGCGATCGGGATTGGCTCTGCGATGAACCGTGGCGGGCGGATCGACCGGGCGCTCAACATCGCCACCTTGTCGATGGTGGCGGTGCCGGAGTTTCTGGTGGCGACCATCGCGGTGCTGATATTTTCGGTGAAGCTGCGCTGGTTGCCCTCCATCGCTTTGGTGTCCGACGACATGACATGGGGTGAGTATCTGCCCGGCGTCGCGATGCCGATCCTGACGCTGAGCGTCGTCGTCATCGCCCAGATGGCGCGGATGACACGCGCGGCGGTGATCGACCAGATGGACCGGCCCTATGTCGAGATGGCGGTGCTGAAGGGCGTCGCCCCGGTGCAGGTGGTGCTCAAACATATCATGCCCAATGCGATCGCGCCGATCGTCAACGCGATGGCGCTGAGCCTCTCCTATCTGCTGGGTGGGGCGGTGATCGTGGAGACGATTTTCAATTATCCGGGGCTTGCCAGCTTGATGGTCAATGCCGTCACCAGCCGCGACATGCCGTTGTTGCAGGCGTGCGCGATGATATTTTGCGCGGCCTATCTCCTCCTGATGCTGATTGCGGACGTCACCGCGATCCTGGCTAACCCCAGGCTGCGCGCGCAATGATCGCCTCCGCTTTCCGTCGGGCGAAAGCCCTGCCTTTGTCGGGCAAGGTCGGGCTGGTGCTGGTCATCTTCTGGTTGGCTGTCGCGCTGTTCGGGCCGATGCTGGCGCCTTATCCGGTGGGCGCGTTCGTCGCCTATGATGTGTTCGACGGGCAATCGGCAAAACATTGGCTGGGCAGCGATTATCTGGGCCGCGATGTGATGAGCCGGTTGCTGTCAGGCGCGCGCTACACGGTGGGGCTGGCGGCGGCGGCGGCGCTGCTGGCGAGCGCGACCGGCACCGCGCTGGCGCTGACCGCCGCCGTGAGTGGCGCAAAGGTCGACGAGCCGCTGTCGCGCTTCATGGACATGCTGATCTCGATCCCATCCAAGATCTTCTCGCTGGTGCTTGTTGCGGCGTTCGGGTCTTCGCTGCCGCTGCTGCTGCTGATCGCCGCGATTACCTATGTGCCGGGCAATTACCGCATCGCGCGGGCATTGGCGGTGAACCTGGCGCAGATGGATTATGTGCAGGTGGCGCGGGTGCGGGGCGAAGGGCGGTTCCATATCGCGATCACGGAAATATTGCCTAATATGATCCACCCGCTGCTGGCCGATTTTGGCTTACGCTTCGTGTTCATCGTGCTGCTGCTGTCGGGCCTGTCTTTCCTGGGGCTGGGCGTGCAGCCGCCGGACGCCGATCTGGGGTCGCTGGTGCGGGAGAATATTTCGGGGCTAGGCGAAGGGGCGTTGGCGATTTTGGCGCCGGCGGTGGCGATCGCGACTTTGACGGTGGGCGTGAACCTGTTGATCGACGCGCTGCCGGGACGGGGGAAAGGGCGATGAGCGATAGACCGCCAGATAGGCCCCATGTCGAGGTGCAGGGCCTGGTCGTGACCGCACGCAATGCAGCGGGCGAGACGTTCCCGATCGTCAGCGGCATCGATTTCGCGCTGAAGCGCGGCGAGGTGCTGGCGCTGATCGGGGAGAGCGGATCGGGCAAGACGACGATCGCGCTGACGCTGCTGGGCCATGCGCGGCCGGGGGCGACGATTGCGGGAGGGTCGATCCGCGTGGGTGACGCTGAACTGACCAAGCTGGATCGCGGCGCGCTGTCGCAGCTGCGCGGCAATCGCATCGCCTATATCGCGCAGAGCGCCGCGTCGGCGTTCAACCCGTCGCGCACGATCATGGACCAGGTGATCGAGCCAGCGCTGATCCATGGCCTGATGCCGCGCGACAAGGCGGAGGCGAAGGCCGTCGACTTGTTCCGCGCGCTGGCCCTGCCCTTTCCCGAGACGATCGGATCGCGATACCCGCACCAATTGTCGGGCGGGCAGTTGCAACGGCTGATGGCGGCGATGGCGCTGATCACCGACCCCGAACTGGTCATATTGGACGAGCCGACCACGGCGCTGGACGTCACGACCCAGATCGAGGTGCTGCGCGCGTTCAAGGCGGTGGTGCTGGAGCGCGGGGCAACCGCCATCTATGTGTCACACGACCTGGCCGTGGTGGCGCAGATGGCCGACCAGATCGTCGTGCTGAGCCAGGGACGCATCCGTGAGGCCGGGGCCGCGGCGCAAATCCTGCACGCGCCGGCCGATGATTATACAAGGACGCTGATGGCCGCGGCGCGGCCTGCGATCCGGCCGATACCAGCCAAGGCGGACCTGCCCGCCGCCGCGCCGTTGCTGGAAATCCGCAATGTGACGGCCGGCTATGGCAAGATCGACAAAGATGGATTGCCGCGCGTGCCGGTGCTGCGCGACATCAACCTGACGATCGAGCGTGGCGGTACGCTGGGCGTGATCGGGGAAAGCGGGTCGGGCAAATCGACCATCGCGCGCGTTATCGCAGGGCTGCTGCCGCCCGCGAGCGGGCAGGTGCTGCTGGATGGCGAGCCGTTGCCACCTGGGCTGGATGGGCGCAGTCGCGAGCAGTTCCGCCGTATTCAATTGGTGTTCCAGAATGCCGATACCGCGCTCAACCCCGCGCATAGCGTGGGGCAGATATTGGAGCGGCCGTTGGCCTTCTATGCCGGGTTGAAGGGCAATGCCGCGCATCTGCGGGTGCTGGAATTGCTGGACCTCATTCGCCTGCCCGCCAGCCTGATCGACCGCAATATCGGCGGGCTGTCGGGCGGGCAGAAGCAGCGCGTCAACCTGGCCCGCGCGCTGGCCGCCGACCCGCAGATCATCCTGTGCGACGAGGTGACGTCGGCGCTAGATACCGTGGTGGGTGCGGCGATATTGGAGCTGATGGCGGAATTGCGCCGGGAGTTGGGCATCGCGACGATGTTCATCAGCCATGATATTTCGACGGTGCGGGCGATTTGCGACGATATCCTGGTCCTCTATTCGGGGACAATGGTCGAAACGGGGCCGCGCGCAGCCTTCGCGACCGCCCCCTTCCATCCCTATACCGACCTGCTGATCGGATCAGTGCCG
Organism: Pseudomonadota bacterium; assembly: GCA_040389985.1. Classification (GTDB taxonomy): domain Bacteria; phylum Pseudomonadota; class Alphaproteobacteria; order Sphingomonadales; family Sphingomonadaceae; genus Sphingobium. The sequence goes on along the minus strand of JAZJZH010000003.1, from coordinate 58,330 downwards.
GAAATGCGCGCGGGGTGGCTGGAGGAAAGCCATGCCGGCGCTGCGCCACCGCCGATCGGTGCGGCCGGCGACCATCCCGACCTCTGCCGCTTCCTGCCGCGTTGCGCCGCGCGGGTGGACGGCCTGTGCAACATCACCCCGCCGCCCCGCCATGGGCTGGATAAGGGATCGGCGGGGGCCAGCCGCATATTGTGCCATCATGGAGATGAAAGTTTGATCCCGTCATGAGCCGGTTCGTTCGACTGGGCGAAACTGATCGCCCGCCCATCACCCTGCATGTCGATGGCGCGCCCGTCGCGGCGCTGGAGGGCGATACGTTGATGGTCGCGCTGCTAAGCGCGGGCGGCACGCTGCGCCAGAGCGAGTTCGGGCCGGAGCAGCGGGCCGGATTCTGTTTGATGGGGGCGTGCCAGGATTGCTGGGTGTGGACCGAGAGCGGCGATCGCCTGCGCGCCTGTTCCACCCTGGCCGCGTCGGGCCAGCGCATCGTCACCAGCCAGCCGGGGGCGTCATGGCCGAACCACGTATAATTATCGTCGGCGCAGGCCCGGCGGGCACGCGCGCGGCACAGGCCTGCGTTGCGGCAGGCGTCCGCCCCGTCGTGATCGACGAAGGGCGGCGCGACGGCGGGCAGATTTATCGCCGCCAGCCGGACAATTTTACCCGGCCCTATGGGAAACTCTATGGCACCGAGGCCGGACGGGCGCAGGCGTTGCACGAGACGTTCGACGGGCTGAAAGGCGCGATCGATTATCGGCCCGAAACATTGGTTTGGAATATCGCGGGCGGCCATGTGTGGACAGCGAGCGCGACAGTTCACGCGGCTATGCCGTTCGACGCGTTGCTGCTCTGCACCGGGGCGACCGATCGGTTGATGCCGGTCAAGGGCTGGCAGTTTGCGGGCGCCTATAGTCTGGGCGGGGCGCAGGTGGCGCTCAAGAGCCAGGCGGTGTCGATCGGGCACAAGGTGGTGTTCATGGGATCGGGGCCTTTGCTCTATCTGGTCGCCAGCCAATATGTGGAGGCCGGTGCGGATGTCGCGGCGGTGCTGGATACGTCGCCGTTCAGCGCGCGGGTCAAGGCGCTGACCGACCTGCTGGCGATGCCGTCCGTGCTGTGGAATGGCGTGGCGCTGACGCGGGCGTTGAAGCGCGCGGGCGTGGCGGTGCATCTGGGCGTGACGCCGGTCGAGATCATGGGCGATGCCGAGAGCGGGGTAAGCGGCGTGCGGTTCCGCGACGGCGGCGGCAAGGAACATGACATGGCGTGCGACGCGGTGGCGATGGGGCATCATCTGCGGCCTGAGACGCAGTTGGCGGATCTGGCGCGCTGCGCCTTCGCCTTCGACGCTGGCACGCGCCAATGGCTGCCGGAGCGCGATGACGACGGCCGGTCGAGCGTGGCGGGCGTCTATCTGGCCGGCGATGGCGCGAAGATATTGGGCGCAAGGTCGGCCGAGGCGAGCGGGCGGCTGGCGGCGCTGGCGGCTTTGGCCGATTTGGGGCTGCCGGTGGACAAGGGCGAGATGACGTCGTTGCGCGGGGACGTGGCCAATTATGCAAAGTTCGCGCGGGGGCTGGCCAGGGCTTTCCCCTGGCCGTCGGCCCAGGCCGCGGTCCTGCCGGACGATGCCATATTATGCCGCTGCGAGGGGGTAACGGCGGGCGACCTGCGCGGCGTGATGCGCGAGACGGGCGCGCAGGAAGCGAACCGGGCCAAGGCATTCAGCCGGGTCGGCATGGGCCGGTGCCAGGGGCGCTATTGCGGGCTGGCCGCGGCCGAGCTGATCGCGGCGGAAAGCGGCGTGCCAATCGAGCAGGTCGGCCGCCTGCGGGGGCAGGCGCCGGTCAAGCCGCTGCCTATCGCGATTGGAGAGGGAGAATGAGCGGGGCAATAAGCGCGGCCAGCGACGTCGTCATCGTGGGCGGCGGGTTGATGGGATCATCCGCCGCGCTGTTCCTACGTGGTCATGGGATGTCGGTCACGCTGCTGGAAACCGACCTGATAGGGCGGCAAGCGAGCGGCACCAATTTTGGCAATGTCCGGCGACAGGGGCGCGGGATTCACCAGCTGCCGCTGGCCAATCGCGCCATCGCCATCTGGCGGCGGTCGCGCGAGTTGCTGGGCGCGGATGTCGAATATCTCCAGTCGGGGCATATCCGCGTCTGCTATCGCGAACGGCCCGAATTGGTCGGATCGATGGAGGCGTATGCGGCGCAGGCGCGCGAGGAAGGGCTGGACCTAGGATTGCTGAGCGGCAATGCGCTGCGCGACAAATTCCCCTTTTTCGGGCCGGACGTGCTGGCCGGTTCCTATTCGCCGACCGACGGCCATGCCAATCCCCGCCTCGCCGCACCCGCCTTTGCGCGGGCGGCAGAGCGCCTGGGGGCGATGATCCACGAAAATACGAAGATCGTAGACGCGCAGAAGGTGGGCGAGGATTTCATCGTCACGGCGGCGGATGGGCGGTCGTTCCGCGCGCCGATCCTGCTGGTGACGGCGGGGGCATGGGGCAATGCGCTGTCGTCGCAGTTCGGCGAGCCGGTGCCAATCGTGCCACGCGGGCCGAACATGAGCGTTACCGAACCGGTGCCCTACGCGATCCTGCCTGCGGTGGGCGTGATGACGCCGATCGAGGAGGAGACGGTCTATTTCCGCCAGGTCGCGCGCGGCAATATCGTGCTGGGCGGCAGTACGCGCGGGCCATCCTTCCCAGACCAGTATCGCGCCTATGTCGAGCCGCAGAATACGCTGAGCCAGTTGCAGCAGATACGGCGGCTGGCGCCGTCGCTGGGGAAGCTGAATATCATCCGGGTGTGGTCCGGCATCGAAGGCTATATGCCCGACAGCCAGCCGGTGATGGGACCAAGCGCGACGACCAGCGGGCTATACTATGCTTTCGGCTTTTCGGGGTCTGGCTTCCAGATCGGGCCGGGCGTGGGCGAGACGATGGCCGAGATCATCGCCAAGGGCGGGACGGATATTCCGATGGCACCGTACCGGATCGAGCGGTTTGCGGCGGGATAACGGCGTGGATCAGCGGCGCGGCGGCCATTGGCGCGCGGCGTGGAGCAAGCGCAGGATGCGGACTTCCGTATCGGTCTGGTCATAGATCAGCATATAGTTGCGGTGGACCACCCATTCGCGCGTGCCCGGTACGCGGCCGGGCCGGCCCATGGCGGGATGTCGGGCGAGGTCGGCCGCCTTTTGCGAAAAGAGCGTGTCGAGCGTGATCGCGGCGCGTGGGCTGCGCGCTTCGATGTAGTCGTAGATTGCGTTGCGATCCGCGACGGCTTCTGCCGTCTAGCGCAGCTTCATTGCGCTTCGTCAAGTGTCCGCAGGGTGGCGGCGCGACGTGCGGCGAAATGCGCCTCGACATCATCGCCCGCGATCATATGACCCGCCTGCGCCGACGCATGCCCGATTTCGACCTGACGGCGGAACCAGGCCTCATGGCTTTCAGCCTGCTCTTCACGCTGAACCACATCGCGCATGAAATCGCGCAGCAACTGTGCGCCGGTGCGATCGCGCGCCTTGGCGGCGCGGGCGAAGCGGCCTTTGAGTTCCTGATCGACGCGGAAGGTGAAGGTGGCTTCATTCATGGTAAGGGCGTTCCATGTGTTGCATGTGATGTGCAATGTAACACATGGAACGTCCATGCCCAATATTAAAACTCGATCAGTGCGACCTTGGTCTTGAGGTTCGCCATATAGGCTTCGCGGCCCAGATCCTTGCCGATGCCAGATTGCTTGTAGCCGCCGGTGGGGAGGATGAAGTCGTTGCTGCGGCCGTAGCGGTTGACCCAGATGGTGCCGGCTTCCAGTGCGCGGGTGGCGCGCAGGGCGCGGCCGATGTCGCCGGTGTGGACGCCCGCGGCAAGACCATAGTCACTGTCATTGGCCAGCGCATAGGCCTCCTCCTCGTCGGCGAAGGTCTGGACGGTCAGCACCGGGCCGAAGATTTCGCCCTGTACGACTTCGCTCTGTTGATCGACGTTGGTCAGCAGGGTCGGTGCGAAATAGCTGCCCTCCTGCGGCGCGGTCGCCCGGCCGCCGCCGGTCAGGATTTGCGCACCCGCCGCGGTCGCGCGGCCGACGATGCCGGCCATGCGGTCGAGTTGGCCTTCGGAGATGATCGGGCCGAGCGTGGTGTCGGCGGCCCATGTCGGACCCGCCCGATGCGCGGCGAAGGCGGTGACGAGGCGGTCGATCACCTGGTCGGCAACCTTGTCCTGCACCAGCAGGCGCGAGCCGGCGACGCAGACCTGCCCCGCGTTGAGCGTGATGGCACGGGCCACGAGCGCCGCCGCCTTGTCGAGGCCGGCGTCGGCGAAGATGAGCTGCGGGCTTTTGCCGCCCAGTTCCAGCGTCACCGGCTTTGGCCCGGTTTCCGCGCAGGCGGCCATGATTGCCGCGCCGGTGCGCGTGGAGCCGGTGAAGGTGACCTTTGCCACTTCCGGGCGACGCACCAACGGATCGCCGACCGAGCGGCCGTCGCCCTGCACGATGTTGAAGATGCCCGCCGGTAGCCCGGCCTCGATCGCCAGGTCGGCCAGGCGCACGATGCTGAAGGGCGTCATTTCCGAGGGTTTGAGCACGATGCTGTTGCCCGCGGCGATGGCGGGCGCAATCTTCCACGCCGCCATCACCAGCGGCAGGTTCCACGGCGCGATCGCGGCGACGACGCCATAGGGTTCGGTGATGGTGAAACCAAGCTTGTCGGGCGTAGTGGACGCGACTTCGCCGCCGACCTTATCCGCCCATTCGGCGAAGAAGCGGATGGTTTCGGCGGTATAGCTCAAATCCCAGGCGTTGATTTCCTTGAGCATCCGGGTTGAACCCAAGGCTTCGAGCGGGGCAAGTGTCGCGGCGTCAGCCTCGATCAGGTCTGCCCAGCGGCGCATCACCTTCATCCGGCCGCGCGGATCAGTCTGCGCCCAGCCGCTGCGCTTATAGGCGCGCCGGGCATCGGCGACCGCTTCGACCAGTTGGTCGGCATCGACGCTGTCGAGTTCGGCCTGGATGCGGCCGTCGGACGGCCGCCGCACGATGATCGCGGGTCCGCGCCCGGAGACGCGACGCCCGGCGATGAAATTATTCGCCTGGGGAAGGCTGATCTGATCGGGGTCGAAACCGGTCACGGCATAATCTCCTTCATTCGGACATTCCGACAAAATAGGCGCGCGTCACGGCATTTGTTGCAGTTGCACGGGAAAATGTGCGCGATAATCTTCCAAAATCAGGGCGAAGGCAGCAGCCAATGCTTGGGACCCCATCTTAATGTCCGACCACTGATTCCGAATAGAGGCAGGCGGGCGTCCCTTTCCCGCCAAGGAGCAAGACGCATGGCGACAGGCATAGAGGCGATGGTGGATCTGCGGCGGATGACCGTCGAGGATCTGGCCGCCGCCCATACCCTATCGAGCGAACAGAAATGGCCCCATCGCATCGAGGATTGGGAGATGCTGTTCGGATTGGGCTTTGGCTATGTCGTTGAGCGTGACGGTGCAGTCATAGGGACGGCGATGGCCTGGCTCTATGGCGCAGATGCCGCGACGCTGGGGATGGTGATCGTGTCGCCCCAGGCGCAGGGCATGGGGCTGGGGCGCCGGTTGATGGAGGCGGTGCTGGGCGAACTGGGCGGCCGCACCGTGCTGCTGAACGCCACGGATGAGGGCGCGCCGCTCTATCGCAAGCTGGGGTTCGAAACCATCGGTCCGGTGTTCCAGCATCAGGGCGCGGCCTTTGCCGTGCCGATGGCCGAACTGATCCCCGACGAGCGGGTGCGGCCGCTGGGTGTGAAGGACATGGGCACATTGCGGGACCTGGCCCGGCGCGCGACGGGCATGGACCGCGACGCCCTGCTCGACGCGCTGGTGCCTGGCGCACAGGGCGTGGTGCTGACCCGGAGCAATGAGCCGGTGGGCTTTGCGCTGTTCCGGCGCTTTGGCCGGGGTTATGTCGTCGGGCCGACCGTCGCGCCCGATACGGGCGGGGCGAAGGCGTTGATATCGCATTGGCTGGGGTCCAATAGCGGCATGTTCTGCCGGTTGGACATCCCCGAAGAAAGCGGGCTTGGCGGCTGGCTGGATGATCTGGGCTTGCCCTGCGTCGGCCGGGTGGTGCGCATGGTGCGCGGACGACAGCCGGTGATCGATCCTTCGCTCACGACCTTTTCTCTTACCACGCAGGCGCTCGGATGACCCTTACCCTCGATAATCCCGCCCTCTTCATCGAACGCGCCTTCATTGGTGGCGACTGGGTCGGGGCGGCGTCCGGCGCGACTGTGCCGGTCGACAATCCCGCCACCGGCGCGATCATCGGCACCGTGCCCGATTGTGGCGAGGGCGATACGCTGGCGGCCATCGCGGCGGCCGAGGCGGCGTTCCCCGCGTGGAAGGCGCGGACGGCGGCCGATCGCGCTGCGGTGCTGGAGCGCTGGCACGCGCTGGTGCTGGACAATGTCGCCGATCTGGGCCGGATCATGACCGCCGAGCAGGGCAAGCCGATCGCGGAGGCCGAGGGCGAGATTCGCTATGCCGCCAGCTTCATCAAATGGTTCGCGGAAGAGGGCCGCCGCGTCGATGGCGGGATCGTGCCGGCGCCCGAGGCCAATCGCCGGATATTGGTGATGAAGGAGCCGGTGGGGGTTTCGGCGGCGATCACGCCATGGAATTTCCCGGCTGCGATGATTACCCGCAAATGTGCGCCGGCTTTGGCGGCGGGTTGCCCGGTGGTGGTCAAGCCGTCCGAACTGACGCCGTTCAGCGCGCTGGCGCTGGCGAAGCTGGCGGAGGAGGCGGGAATCCCGGCGGGGGTTTTCAATATCGTCACCGGGATGCCGAGCGCGATCGGCGGGGCGCTGACCGCCAGTCCGGTGGTGCGGAAGCTGTCCTTCACCGGATCGACGCGGGTGGGCGCGCTGCTGATGCGGCAATGCGCCGACACGATCAAGCGGGTGAGCTTCGAACTGGGCGGCAATGCGCCGCTGATCGTGTTCGACGACGCCGATATCGACATTGCCGTGGCGAGCGCGATGGTCAGCAAGTTCCGCAATGCGGGCCAGACGTGCGTGTGCGCAAACCGCATATTGGTGCAGGATGGGGTGCATGACCAGTTCGCCGAGAAGCTGGCCAAGGCCGTGTCCGCGCTGAAGGTCGCTCCCGGCGATCAGGCAGGTAGCACGATCGGGCCGCTCATTAACGTCGTCGCCGCGCAGAAGGTGCAGGCGCATGTCGAGGATGCGCTGTCGCATGGCGCGACGCTGTTTGCACAGGCACCTGAAGGGGCGGCGGGCGAGCGATTTGCGACGCCGGTGATCCTGACCGGCGCGACGCGGGACATGCGATTGGCGCAGGAAGAGACGTTTGGGCCGGTCGCGCCGCTGTTCCGCTTCACCCATGAGGAGGAAGGGATCGAACTGGCCAACGCCACCAGCTTTGGCCTGGCCGCCTATTTCTATACCGAAAATCTGCACCGCGCCTTTCGCGTGGCGGAGCGGCTGGAGGCGGGGATGGTCGCGCTCAACAGCGGGGCGATCGCCATGGAATGCGCGCCGTTCGGCGGGGTCAAGATGTCGGGCCTGGGCCGCGAGGGCGCGCATGCGGGGATCGAGGAATATCTGGAGACCAAGGCATTCCATATCGCGGGGCTGAAACTGTAGCGGCCCTTCTCATCCGTTCGCGCTGTTCAAACGAGTCGCCTGCCTCGTTTGAATGTCGAAGCGCTTTTCTCGCAGGAAGTAGAGGGCTTCGACAGGCTCAGCCCGAACGGGAGAATTATGGTGCGTAATTACGATATCTCCGTCATTCCCGGCGACGGGATCGGCAAGGAAGTCATGCCCGAAGGGATTCGCGTGCTGGAGCGCGCGGCGAGCCTTTATGGGTTCGGCATCACGCAGACTTGGCAGGATTTCGCCTGCTGCGATTACTACGCAAAACACGGCCAGATGATGCCCGACGACTGGAAGGACCAGATCGGCAAGCCCGATGCGATCTTCTTCGGTGCGGTCGGCTGGCCTGATACGGTGCCGGATCATGTGTCGTTGTGGGGATCGCTGCTCCAGTTTCGGCGCGAATATGACCAATATGTCAATCTGCGCCCGGTGCGGTTGATGCCCGGTGTCCCCTGCCCGCTGGTCGGCCGGGAGCCGGGCGACATCGATTTCTGGGTCGTGCGCGAAAATACCGAGGGCGAATATAGTTCGGTCGGCGGCAAGATGTTCCCCGGCACCGATCGCGAAATCGTGATTCAAGAGACGGTGATGACGCGGCATGGCACCGACCGGGTGTTGCGCTACGCCTTCGAACTGGCGGCGACGCGCGAGCGCAAGCATGTCACGTCGGCGACCAAGTCCAACGGCATCGCCATCACCATGCCGTGGTGGGACGAGCGGGTGGTGGAGATGGGGAAGAATTACCCGGCCGTCACGCATGACAAATATCATATCGACATTTTGACGGCGCAGTTCGTGCTGAACCCCGACCGGTTCGACGTGGTGGTCGCGTCCAACCTGTTCGGCGACATCTTGTCCGACCTTGGCCCGGCCTGCACCGGCACGATCGGGGTGGCACCTTCTGGCAATATCAACCCGGATGGCACGCATCCGTCGCTGTTCGAGCCGGTCCATGGGTCCGCGCCCGATATCGCGGGCAAGGGTATCGCCAATCCGGTAGGGCAAATCTGGTCGGCGGCGATGATGCTGGAGCATCTGGGCGAGGCGGACGCCGCCGCCGCGATCATGCGCGCGGTGGAGACGGTGCTGGCGGAACCGGGTCTGCGCACCGGCGACCTGAAGGGCAAGGCGAATACCGAACAATGCGGCAAGGCGATCGCCGACGCGCTGGCCTGATCGCGGCGAACCGGTGCGGCAGAATATGCTGCGCCGGTTCGCGATTAAAGCGGGCGACAGTGCCTATTTGCCCCATATCGGGCTTTCGCCCCGCGGCATAAGGATAGGCTGAACCCCAGAACCACAATGGCGAGCACCTCGACGATGCATCAATCCAATCGGTCCCTGCTGGACATCGACCGCGATCACCTGATCCATCCCGTCACCTCCTTCCGCGGGCACGAAACGCATGGCGCGCTGCTGCTGGAAAGCGGCAAGGGCATGTGGCTGAAGGATAGGGAGGGCAAGGATCTGCTCGACGCCTTCGCCGGCCTGTGGTGCGTCAATGTCGGCTATGGCCAGGACAGTATCGCTGAAGTGGCGGCGGAGCAGATGCGGCGGCTGCCCTATGCGACCGGATATTTCCATTTCGGCAGCGAACCGGCCGTACGGCTGGCGCAGCGGCTGGTGGACCTTAGCCCCGAAGGGCTGGACCATGTCTATTTCACGCTGGGCGGGTCGGACGCGGTGGATAGCGCGATCCGCTATATCACCCATTATTACAACGCGATCGGTAAGCCGGAAAAAAAGCAATTCATTGCGTTGGAGCGCGGCTATCACGGGTCGAGCAGCACGGGCGCGGGGCTGACGGCGCTGGCCAATTTCCATCGCGGGTTCGACCTGCCGCTGCGCTGGCAACATCATATCGCGTCGCCCTACCCCTATCGCAGCGAGTTGGCGGGCGACGATGCCGCGATCATCGCGCGGTCGGTGCAGGATTTGAAGGACAAGGTGGCGGCGCTGGGCGCAGACAATGTCGCCGCTTTCTTCTGCGAGCCGATCCAGGGATCGGGCGGCGTGATCGTGCCGCCGGTCGGCTGGCTGAAGGCGATGCGCGAGACGTGCACGCAACTCGACATCCTGTTCGTCACCGATGAGGTCATCACGGGCTTTGGCCGCACCGGCCCCATGTTCGCGTGCGAAGCGGAGGGCGTGACGCCAGACCTGATGACGTTGGCCAAGGGGCTGACCGCCGGCTATGTGCCGATGGGCGCGCTGCTTATGTCGGACAAGGTGTATCAGGGCATCGCCGATGGCGCGGCACCCGAAATGGCGATCGGCCATGGTGCGACTTATTCTGGGCATCCCGTCAGTGCGGCGGTGGGGCTGGAGGTGCTGCGCCTCTATACCGATGGCGGCATATTGGCGAACGGGCAGAAGGTTGCCGCGCGCTTCGACGCGGGGCTGGCGGGGTTGGTCGATCATCCGATGGTGGGCGACACGCGCGGCCGCGGCCTGCTGGGCGCGATCGAGCTGGTTGCGGACAAGGGCAGCAAGGCGCGGTTCGATCCCGGCCTGAAACTGGCCGACCGGTTGTTCGCCAAAGCCTATGACAATGGCGTCATCTTCCGCGCGTTTGCCGACAATATCATCGGGCTGGCGCCCGCCCTGTGCGCTTCGGACGAGGAGATGGACGAGATATTCGCCCGCATCGCCAAGACGCTGGACGACATGCTCGAAGAAGCGGATATTCGCGCGGCGCTAGGATAAGAAACGGGGAGCAAGGCATATGTTGGGCGGACCCAGACTGGACAGGATCGACCTGAAAATCCTAACGCAGCTTCAGCAGTCGGGCCGGATCACCAATGTCGAGCTGGCCGATGCGGTCGGCCTGTCCCCCAGCCCGTGCCTGACGCGGGTGAAACGGCTGGAGAAGGCCGGTTACATCACCGGTTATGGCGCGCACATCAACTTGCACAAGCTGGGTGAATATCTGACCGTCTTTACCGAGGTGACGCTGACCGAGCACCGGGCGGGCGATTTTTCCCGGTTCGAAACGCGCATCCGCAAGCTGGACGAGATAGTCGAATGTCATCTGGTCAGCGGCGGATATGATTACCTGCTGAAGTTCGTGACGCGCGGCGTGGGCCATTATCAATCGATCATCGAAGGGATGCTGGAAAGCGATTACGGCATCGAGAAATATTTCAGCTATGTCGTGATCAAATCGCCCTTCATCAAACATCATTATCCGATCCAGCATCTGTTCGGGGAGCAGCGATAGGATCGTCGCGGCGCTTTCGTGTAGCGTTCCCGGCGAAGGCCGGGATCCAGTTCGGCCGTTTGATCTGGACCCCGGCCTTCGCCGGGAACGGAATGGGATATAGGAACTCAGTTGTTGCCATGACCGACATATCCGATCTGATCGAACCACTGATCGCATTCCGCCGTGACATCCACGCCCATCCTGAGCTGGGCTTTTGCGAGCATCGCACCGCGGCACGGATTGCCGAGCAATTGCGCGCATTGGGGCTGGAGGTGCATGAGGGGATCGGGCGGACGGGCGTCGTCGGCGTGCTGCGCAATGGCAGTTCGGGCCGTAGCATCGGGCTGCGCGCGGACATGGATGCGCTGCCGATCCAGGAGCAGACCAACCTGCCCTATTCCAGCACGACGCCGGGCAGTTTCCATGGCTGCGGCCATGACGGCCATGTCGCCATGCTGCTGGGCGCGGCGCAGCATTTGAGCCGCAGTCGGAATTTCGATGGGACGGTGAATTTCTTCTTCCAGCCTGCCGAGGAAGGCCAAGGCGGCGCGCGGGAAATGGTCAACGAAGGGCTGTTCGCGCGATTTCCGTGCGACCGGGTGTTCGGGCTGCATAATTGGCCCGACCTGCCCGCCGGCACGATCGCGACGCGGCCGGGGCCGATCATGGGCGCGGCGGACAAGTTCGAGATCCGGCTGGAAGGGCGCGGCGGCCATGCCGCGATCCCGCAGGATACGCCCGACGCGATTTTTGCTGCAGCAGCATTGGTGCAGCAATTAAATGCCATCGTGTCGCGCCGGATCGCGCCGACGGCGTCCGCGGTGCTCTCCATCACGCAGATCCATGGCGGGCATACGCATAATGTGATCCCTGAGCTGGTGACCGTTTCCGGCACCGTGCGCACATTCGATCCGGCGGTGCAGGACCGGATCGAGGCGTCCATTCGCGAGATCGCAGCGGGTGTTGCGCTGGCCAATGCGTTGACCGCAACGGTGGATTATCAGCGCTATTATCCCGCGACGATCAACGATGCAGAGGCCGCACAGGAAGCGCTGGATGCCGCCGCGACCGTGGGTATCGCACAACTGGCGCCCGATCCCGCCTTCACGTCGGAGGATTTCGCCTTCATGCTCCAGGCGTGCAAGGGCGCCTATATCTGGCTGGGGCAGGCGAAGGCGGAGGGATCGAAGCCGCTGCACAATCCGCATTATGATTTCAACGACGATGTGTTGGGGCTGGGCATCAGGCTGCATGTCGCGCTGGCGGAGCGGCATTTGGCGATGTGACTTCGATGAGATTACATGGCCTTGTTCCGAACGGATCGAGATAAGGTTAGAGACTGAAGCCAAAGCCGATGACCGCCATCGTCGATTGCAGCATGTCGCCCTGGGTGCGAGCGAGGCGGCGGGTGGGGCCGAGCAGGCGTTCGTGAACAACGGCCGTGTAGAGGTTGAGCTTGGGCGTCAGGCGATAGCGCAGGCGCAGCGTCCCCTCCCCTTCGGTAAAGCCCGATCGCGTCGCCTCCGCCATGCTCGATTGCGCCGACCAGCCGGCCGCTACGCGCGGTTCCAGATAGAGGCGCGGCGTGATCGGCAGTTGATAGACGATCTGGCCCTCGCCGGTCAGGTTGCCCTTGTCGGAGAGGAAGGCATAGCTTTCCCAGCCCAGCCGCGTGCCGACATTGCCCTGGACCCCGACGATGGCGTGGGTGTCGCGCGGGTGCGGCGTGACATCCTTGCGCACGCCGACCAGCAGCGTCGCATTGCCGACGGTGCGGCCGTAGAACAGCCGGGTCTGCACCTCGTCAATCTGGTTGCCGAGCGCGCCGCCGCCCTGCGTTACCAGCATGATCTGGTCGGCGGCATTGCCGAACGAAAAGGTGCCGTCCCATCGAAAGACTTCGCTGCCCCGGCCGCCGCGCAGTTCGACGAGGTCGAAGCCGCCGCTGAGCGCCCAGCCGTCCGCATCCTGCGCAGCGGCAGGCGCGGCGAGCGCCAGCGCGCAGGAAGAAAGAAAGCCCAGACAGGCGGAACGCAGCATCTACCCTGATCCGTCTTGCGGTATCGGGATCGCAGACTAGCTGGACGACACGGCGCTTTTGCGCGAAACGGACAGGAGGGTGCGACCTTGATAACAAATTGCTGCTCAGGGTCAGCAGCTTATGCCGCATTAACTCGCATTAGCGCGCGATGCCTTAACTTAGCCCCACCCGTTCGTGCTGAGCAGGGGATGAGCGAAGTCGAAGTTGAACAGGTCGGATCGTCCCCCGGACGATCCTGAACCATCCGGGGGATGGTTCACCTGTTCAAGTATCGAAGCATCAGGCGCTGTGCATGATCATTGGATACGCCACTTCGACAAGCTCAGTGGCTACTCAGGACGAACGGTTATAGCGAATGTCATCATATTCTAGAACCAGCAGCGGATGCCCATCACCAGACTGGTGGCCGACGCCCCCTCCCCCGCGGCGCGGGCATAGCGGGCGGTATCGCCAAAGCTGCGTTCCCAGTGGACGCCGACATAGGGCGCAAATTCGCGGGCCAATTCATAGCGCAGGCGCAAGCCGAGCTCGATGGTGGAGATGCCCGCGCCGATGCTGAGGTCCGGCACGTCCTGCGCGGCGATATTCACTTCGGCGGCGGGTTGTAGGACGAGGCGCTGGGTGATGCGCTGGTCGTAGCTGCCCTCCACCCGGACATGCGCATCGCCCTTGTCGGACAGGAAGGCCTGCGCCTCCAGTTCGAACCAATAGGGGGCGAGGCCTTCGATGCCGATCGTGGCGTAGGTGCGCTGGGGCTGGGAGCGGAAATCCTTGCGGACGCCGGCGACGATGTTCCACCAGGGATCGATCGCGCGGCTGTAGAGCGCTTGCAGCTCGGCGCTTTCAAGCGGGCCGCCGACTTGGCCCTCCCCTTCCGACTTGATAGCGAGGCGGTTGATGTCGCCGCCGATCCAGCCTTCGCCTTCCCAGGCATAGCCGTCGGCGCCCTTTTGCGCGCGATATTCGAGGCGGTCGATCATGAGTTGCGAGAAGGTCATGCCGCCGCTTTCTTTAAGCATGGCGGCGCGGGCGCGGGCCATGGTGGCGGGGTCGTACAGGGCGTCGGCGGCGTGATTGGTCGGGACCGGGGGAGCGACGCCTTTGGGCACGCCATCGTCCGATGCGGGCATGGTATGGCCGGCGTGGGGACTGGCCGGTTCCGCTGGCGCGGGAGCGGCATGGCCTGCGCGCGGATCGACAGGTTCTTCGGCCGCCGGCGCGGATTGTGCCTGCGGCATCTGATGCGCGCCATGGTCCATTTGGCCATGGTCTTGGGCGATTGCGGGCGTTGCGATACCAGCGAGCAGGGCGGCGGCGGCGAGCAGGCGCTTCATGCCGCGTCCTCCGCGGGTCGGACCGTGACGACGCGCATCATCCCGGTGTGCATGTGCATCAGCATATGGCAGTGGAAGGCCCAGTCGCCCAGGGCATCGGCGGTCAGGTCGAAGCTGATCTTGCCGCCGGGCAGGACGTTGACCGTATGCTTGCGCGGATTGTGGGTGGGATCGTCGCCAGTCAGCAATTGGAAGAAATGACCGTGGATATGGATGGGGTGCGGCATCATCGTGTCGTTGATGAGGGTGATGCGGACCCGTTCATTGTGGCGGAAGGCGATGGGGTCCGCGCCGTCGGACAGCTTCACCCCGTCGAAGGACCACATATAGCGTTCCATGTTTGCGGTCAGGTGGATGTCGAGCGAGCGGGTGGGCGCGCGGATGTCCTGATTGGGTTCGAGCGCGCGCAGATCGGCATAGGTGAGGACGCGGTGATCTACATCCTCCAGCCCGGTCGGCCGGTCTGCGGTGCGATCGGCGGGCATGGAGGACAGGGTCGCGACGCCCGGTCCCATCGGGACTTCGGGGGCTACGGAGGGGTCGAGCATCTTCATCGCGTGGCCGGACATGCTGTCATTGGCGGGCTGGCTTAGGTCGATCACGCCCCCCTGCCCCATGTCCATGCCCGACATATCCATGCCCATGTCCTTCATGGTCAGCAGCGGGCGTTTGCGAAGGTCTGGGATTGGCGCGACCATGCCGAGCTGCGGCGCGAGCGTGGCGCGGACCTGGCCGGAGCGGTCGATGGCTTCGGCGATCAGGCCATAGGCTTTGGCTTCGGTCGGCTGGACGATCACGTCATAGGTTTCGGCGATACCGATCTGAAACTCATCGGTGTCTATCGGCTGGACATGCTGGCCGTCGCACTGGACCACGGTCATGGGGAGGCCGGGCAGACAGACGTTGAAATTGGTCATGGCGGAGGCGTTGATGATGCGCAGGCGGACGCGCTCGCCGGGCGTGAACAGGCCGATCCAGTTTTCGGGCGTGCCATGGCCGTTGATGAGGAAGCTGTAGGTGGAGCCGGTGACATCGGAAATGTCGGTCGGGTCCATGCGCATCTTGCCCCAATCGATGCGGTCCTTGAGCGGCTGGTCCTTGCCGGCGAGCAAACTGCCAAGCGTCTGGCGCTGAAAATTATGGTAGCCGCCCATTTGCTTCAGGCGTTTGAGCAGGACATGCGGGTGGACCGGCGACCAGTCGGCCAGCACGATCACATGTTCGCGCGTGGCCTGCACCGGATCGACGCCGACGGGGTCGATGACGATCGGGCCATAATGACCCATCGCCTCCTGCATTCCCGAATGACTGTGATACCAATAGGTGCCGGACTGGCGGATGGGGAAGTCGTAGGTGAAGGTTTCGCCCGGACGGATGCCGGGGAAGCTGACGCCCGGCACGCCGTCCATCTGGAAGGGGACGATCAGGCCGTGCCAGTGGATCGAGGTGTCCTCTTTCAGCGTGTTGGTGACGGCGATCTGGACGCGCTGCCCTTCCTTCAGGCGGATCAGCGGCGCGGGGACGGTGCCGTTGATCGTGATCGCATGGCCGGATCGGCCGCCCGTGCCGAAATGGCTTTCTCCCACGGTCAGGGCGATGCGGTCGCCGGACAGCACGCCGGGCGCGGGACGCAGGCCGGGCGTGCCGCTTTGTGCCCAAGCGGGGAAGGCGCCCGCAAGGCTGAGCGCCGCGGCGCTTTTGATGAGGGTGCGGCGATCGAGGGCGATGGATGTCGTCATGCCCCGTCATACGCAGGTGGGCGGCTAATCCCTCAAAATTTCGGTCAATTTCGCGCGGGCGCGGTAAAGACGGGTTTCGACTGCTTTTTCCGTGATGCCCAGCACCTGCGCGGCATCCGCCTGGCTCATCTGGTCGATGGTGCGGAGGAGGAGGACGTCCTTGAGATTGGCGGGCAGCGTTGCGATGGCGGCGTTTATGCGGGCGACTTCGCGGTGCGAGTGGGCGGCTTCCTCCGGCGTGGCGTCGGTCGCGGCGATTTCGAGCGCGTCGTCGAGCGGTTTGGCGAAGGCGAAGAAGCGGCGGACGGCGCGGCGGCGCGCCCAATCACGGCATTTGTTGAGCGCGATGCGGGCGATCCAGACGCGGAACGGGCGCGTGCCATCATAGCGGGAAAGCGCGGCGAAGGCGGCGACGAATGTTTCCTGCGTGATGTCGAGCGCTTCGTCGCCATCGCCGACATGGCCGCGGGCGAGGCGCCAGACGGCGTCGCGATGACGCGCCATAAGCGCGCCATAGGCCGATTGCTGCCCCGCCAGCGCGCGGATGGTCAGCGTCCGGTCGTCGGGTTCCGGGTCGCTCACCTTATCGGATGGTCTGGGCGGGCGGGCTGAGTCAGCGCCTTGACGATGGCGGCGTCGAACTGGGCCGCCTGGTCGGGCCGCAGCACGCCGCGCATCGCGAAGATGTGCTGGAGCGTTTCCTTTTGCAGTTGGCCCATCACATGATGAGAGCGGTCGACAGCTTCGGCAACCTGGGGACCATAGCCATGTTCGCCCTCTATCGCGGCGGCAAGCCGTTCATTATCGGCGCGCATTTCCGCCTCCAGCGCTTCGCGGCGAGTGACGAAGGCGGCCTCCAGTGCGTGGATGCGCTGTTCCTGCGTAGCGTCTAGCGTCAGCCGCTGATGCAGCAAGGCATGGACTTCGCTTTCGACGCGCGGTGCGGGCGCGAGCCAGGTGCGCGCGACCAGCACCGCCGCCAGCGCGGCGGCAAAAGCGACCAGCGCGACCAGCGCATAGCGGCGAGCGGTCATTGGCCGAGCAGGCGCGATGGCGCATAGTCCGACATGCC
Source organism: Pseudomonadota bacterium (assembly GCA_040389985.1). Lineage (GTDB taxonomy): Bacteria > Pseudomonadota > Alphaproteobacteria > Sphingomonadales > Sphingomonadaceae > Sphingobium. The sequence continues at coordinate 41,268 of JAZJZH010000003.1, read as the reverse complement.
GATCGGCATAGGCGCGGCCTGTGCGGGGGCGGCGGGCAGGATGCTGCCGGCCCAGCCGATGCCGACCGCCAGCAGGCCGGCGAGCGCCAGACTGCGCCGCGCCGTCATCTGGTCGCGCCTTTGGGCAAGCCCGCCCATCACGGCGGCATCCATGTCCGCCAGCCGCGCGTCGGTCGGCATCGCCCGCGCCGTCGCCAGCAACTCATCCAGATCGGTCATCATAGTCTCCATCCTCATCCCGCATACGCGCGGGGGACGTGCATCCCTCATCGGATGAGGCAAAAAAATTATGCGCATGGGTCGAGGGGTCCGGCAAGTCCATGCGTAATGCCCGGTAACGCCCCCTGTTGGAGACATTGCCATGAACCGTTATTTCCTGACCGTCGCCGCTTGCGCGCTGGCGCTGCCCGGCGTCGCGAACGCGCACAGCAAGCTGCTGTCGTCCACCCCCGCCGCCAATGCGACGGTGGCCAAGCCGACCAAGCTGACCCTGACCTTTTCGGAAACATTCCTGGCGCCGATGAGCGGCGCGGAGCTGGTCATGACCGGGATGCCGGGCATGAGCGACCATCCCGCGATGCCGATCAAGGGTTTCAAAACCGCGGTCGAGGGCAAGACCATGACGCTGACCTTCCCCCGCGCGCTGCCCGCCGGCAGCTATGACCTGAAATGGCATATCGTTGGCGCGGACCAGCACAAGATGGAAGGCGGTTACAGCTTCAAGGTCAAGTAAACCGTCATGGTCGAGGGGGCTTTGATCGGGGCGCGGTTTGCGTTGATGATCGACCTCGCCCTTCTCATGGGCCTGCCGTTGTTCTGGTGGGTGATGGGCATGGCGGGGCGGCAGGGCGTTCTGGCGGCGCTGGCGCTGGGGGGCATGGCGCTGTCGGCGCTGTGGCTGATGGCGAGCGTGGCGGCGATGACCGGCACGCCGATCACGACCCCGGATTGGGCAAGCGCGCAGATTTTGATGACCATGACGCCGATCGGCCCGGTGCTGGCGGTGCGCGGCGGCGCGTTGCTGCTGGCGCTGTTGTGCGCATCTGCCAACCGCCCTCGCCTGACCCTGATCCCCGCCGCCGTCGCGGCGGCGACGCTGGCCTGGACCGGCCATGCGGGGGCGACCGAGGATATCGCCGGAACCATCCATCGGGTCGCGGACGTCGCCCATATCTGGGCGGCGGCGGGATGGATCGGCGCGCTGGCGATATTGTCCCATGCCGTACTGACGCTGCGCCCGACGACGGCGGAGATGCGGCGCGTCGCCAGGATGCTGTCGCGTTTTGCGCTGATGGGGACGCTGGTCGTCGCGACATTGCTGGTCAGCGGGGTGATCAATGGCGTGATGATCGTCGGGCTGGCGCAATTGCCGGATCTGGCGGGGAGCCTTTATGGATGGCTGCTGGGCGGGAAGCTGGCGCTGTTCGGGGTGATGCTGGGGCTGGCGGCGGTCAATCGCTGGCGTTTGACGCCTCTGCTGGAGAGCGGGACGCCGCAGCGCGCGATCGCGCGTCTGCGGCTGTCACTGCTGGCCGAAACGAGCGCGGCTGTCGCCATTATTGGGCTGGTGGCCTGGCTGGGGACGCTCGATCCGATGGGCTAAGAGATCAGGCCGGGCGGTAGATGCAATAGACTTTCTTCACATCGACCTGGCTGTCCCAGCTACAGCTGGCACCCTGTTCCACCAGGAAGATGTCGCCCTTGTCGAACGTGCCTTCCGCGCCGGATTCGTCGATGAAGGTCACGCTGCCGTTGAGCAGATACATGAGTTCATAATGGCGATAGACCATGGGGCGTCGATAATAGGGCGTCGAATCCCAGGTGCCGACCATGAATTCGCCGTCCGTCGATTTATAATCGCCATGGTTGCGGCATTGCGGTGTCGGGCCGACCAATAGTTCGGCCAGCGGCGCGCCTGACGGTTCGAGCGGGGCGGCGGTATCGACCGGGATGATCGCGCCGTCGCCGGCCGGGCCGCCGGTGCGGCGCATGAAGAGCAGGCGGGTATCGGCGTCGGTCGACCAGGTGAAGGTTGCGCCGTCGCGCAGCAGCAGGCTGTCGCCTTCGGCCAGCGTCATGGCCTTGCCTGGCTGTTCGATGCGGACCGCGCCGGATTCTACGATGATGAATTCTTCGGCCGGGAGGGCGGCGACGGTGCCCACCCCCTGCGGCAGCGCGATGAGGCCGACGCTGATCGGCCCTGCCGCCAGCGGCAGGTCGGCGCGCGCGGTCAAGAAGGGATCGGCCGACGGCGTGGCGGGACGCGCATCGGCCGCCCAGGCGCGCAGGTCGATGAAGGAACGGGTGCGGGTTTGGGTTGCGGTGCTGCTCATGCCGGCGTTCCTTGGATGGGATGAAGGCCGGCAGGATATCCGGTGCGCGCGGCACTATGCGCCAAGAGCGCAGGGCGGGACCGTGCGCCCTGCCGTTTGCCGCGGGTCCGGCCGTTATAACTGCCGCAGCGCGCGCGCCGGGCGGACCGACATGAGCGGAATCGCGCCGGCAAGGCCGATGCCCAGCGTCAGCAGCGCGCCACCGCCCAGCGTCGCGAGCACGATGGGCCAATCGGGCGACCAGCTAAATTCGAAGATGCGCACGATTACGAACCATGCGGCCGTCGTGCCCAGCGCCAGCGCCACGAGCGCCAGCATGGAGGCGAGCAGGCCATATTCGAGCGCCTGGCCCGCCAATATCTGCCAGCGGGTCGCGCCCAGCGTCTTCAATATCACGCTGTCATAGCTGCGCGCCTGACGCGAGGCGGCGATCGCGCCGACCAGCACGGCGATTCCAGCGAGGATGGCGACGGAGGCGGCGGCGACGATCGCGCGCGACATTTGCGTCATGATGGCGCCGACCTGATCGATGACGTCGCCGACCGCGATCACCGACACGCCGGGGAAGGCCGACAGGAGCGCGCGGGTCATAGCGCCGTCGTGGCGCGCGTCCATGGTGATGGTTGCGGTCATGCTATGGGGGGCGGCGGCCAGCGCGTTGGGAGAGAAGACCAATATATAGTTGAAGCCCATCGTGTCCCAGTTGACCTTGCGCAGGGAGGCGATGCGCGCGGTGATTTCGCGGCCAAGCACGCTGACGGTCAGCGTGTCGCCGATGCCGATGTTCATGACCTTCGCCGCTTCTTCATCGAGCGAGACGAGCGGCGGGCCGGTATAGTCGCGCGGCCACCATTGGCCTGCGGTCAGATCGCTGCCCTGCGGGAGGACGGCGCTGTAGGTGACGCCGCGTTCGCCGCGCAGGAACCAGGCGCCTTCGGGCAGTTCCTGTAGATCGGCGACCCGTTGCGCGCCATAGGCGACGATCGTGCCGCGCAACGATGGCACGATGTTTAGTTGGGCTTCAGGCGCTTGTTTGAGGGCGATGGCGCGGAAGCGATCGACTTGGCGCGACGGAATGTCGAGGACGAATTGGTTGGGCGCCTTATCCGGCACGACATTGCGGATTTCGTTGTCGAGGCTGGTCTGGATGCCCGCCAAGGTCACGAACAGGGTGAGCGCGAGGCCCAACGCGACGATGAGCGCGGCGGTCTGCGCGCCGGGACGGTGGATATTGGCGAGCGCGAGGCGGAGCAACGGACGGCGTGGGCGCGGGGCGATAAGGGCGAGGCGACGGACGGCCCAGCCGAGGCCGAGCAGCAGCAGCAGGACAGCGGCGGTCGCGCCGAGGACGGCGGCGGAGAAGAGCGGTTCGCGCGCGGTCAGCAGCGCGAGGGCGACGAGCAAAGCCCCTGCCCCGCCCATGGCCGCGAGGCTGCGGCGGTCGATGCCATTGCCGCTTTCCACCGCGCCGCGGAAGATGGCGGCGGCCGGCTGTGTGCGGGCACGGCCGAGCGGCGGGAAGGTGAAGACGAAGGCGATCAGCAGGCCATAGGCGGCGCTGGTCAACAGAGGCAAAGGATGGAGGCGGAAGCCGGGGCTGACCGGCAGGACGTCGCCCGCCAGCGCGACGATCAGCGGCGGCAGGAGCGCGCCGACGATCAGGCCGGTCACGATGCCGAGCACAGCCACTGCGCCGACCTGCATCCGGTAGATGCGGCCAATGTCGATCGAGGTTGCGCCAAGCACCTTCAACGTCGCGATGCCGCCGCGTTTGGCGGCGAGATAGGAGGCGACGCCATTGCTGACGCCGATGCCAGCGATGACGAGCGCGGCGAGCCCGATAAGCGACAGGAACTGCCCCATCCGATCGATGAAGCGGTTGGCACCGGGGGCGGCGCGGTCGCGATCCTTGAGGGTCCAGCCGTCCGCCTCATGCGCCTTTTCAAGATCGGCGCGCACGGTAGCGGCGTCGAAGCGGGGCGCGAGGCGGATGCGATATTTGCTGGAATAGAGGCTGCCTGGCTGGATCAGGCCGGTTCGGCGCAGGCCGTCGAGCGACGCGATGGCGACCGGACCAAGGGTGAAGCCTTCGCCCAGGCGATCGGGTTCGTCGGCGATGATGGCCGCAACGGTGAAGCTGGCGGTGCCGTAACGTAGCCGATCGCCGGGACGCAGGTTCAGCCGATCGGCCAGGGCATCGCCGATCAGGATATGGTCGGGGTCGAGCGGGCGATAAGCGCCCTGCCGCAGCGCAAGCGTGCCATAAAGCGGATAGGCGACATCGACGCCCTTCAATTCGGTCAGCACGGCAGGCGGGGCGTCCCCCCTGCCCCGCCCGTCACGCTGCGCCATGGCGCGCAGGCGGATGGTTTCGCTGAGCGCGCCGAGCTGGCGGAAGGCTTCCTTGTCGCCCAGGCGCGCTTCACGCTGCGTCATGGCGATTTCGATGTCGCCGCCCAGCAAATTGCGGCCCCGGTCGCTCAATTCCTGCGTGATCGCCGCAGTCAGGCTGCCGATCGCGGCGAGCGTGGCGACGCCCAGGAACAGGCAGAGGAAGAGCAGCCGCAGCCCGCGAAAGCCCAGATGCAGGTCGCGCCGGGCGATGCGCCAGCTCGCGCCCCAGCCGATAGCGTTCATGCGGCGCGGTCCGAGACGATGACGCCGTCGCGCATTTCCACGATGCGGCCACAGCGTTCGGCAAGGACCGGATCATGGGTGATGATGACGAGGGTCGCGCCCGCCGCCCGCTGCCGTTCGAACAACAGGTCCATGATGGTGGCGCCGGTCGTGACGTCGAGATTGCCGGTCGGTTCGTCGGCGAAGATCAGGGTCGGGCGCGGGGCGACGGCGCGGGCGATGGCGACGCGCTGCTGCTCGCCGCCCGACAATTGCGCGGGATAATGGTCGAGCCGATGGCCCAGGCCGACCGCGCGCAATTCGTCGGCGGCGCGGTCGAAGGCGTCGGCATGGCCGGCCAGTTCGAGCGGCACGGCGACATTTTCATGCGCGGTCATGGTGGGAAGCAGGTGGAAGCTTTGCAGGATGATGCCGATGCGGCCGCGCCGGGCGCGGGCCAGCGCATCTTCGTCCAGTGCGCCGAAATCCACGCCGCCCACGCTGACGCTGCCGCCGCTGGCGCGCTCAAGCCCTGACAGGACCGCCATCAGCGAACTTTTGCCCGATCCCGATGCGCCCAGGATCGCCAGGCTTTCGCCGCGCAATATGGTAAGATCAACGCCCTTGAGGATCGCCACCGGCGCATCGCGCGTTCCAAGCGAAAGGGTGACATCCTGCGCGCGGATCGCGATAGTGGTGGGATCGATGGGCAAATGCATGAAGAAGGAGCGCTCCTTGGCGGGCAAGTGGATGCAATATGGGGCGTTGGCGCTGATTGTCCAACTGGCGGTGGCTTGTTCGGATAAAACAGCTGCGCCGGCCCCCGTCGGGGACGACAAGCCGGTCGCCAACGCCGCCGTCGCGGTGACGCCCGCGGCGGACGAGCGGCTGATCGTCGCGTTCGGGGATAGCCTGTACGCCGGCTATAATCTGGACCAGGACAAGGGACTGGCGCCGGTGCTGGAAGCGGCGCTTCGGGCGCGCAGGGTGAAGGCGCGGGTCGTCAATGCCGGGGTGTCGGGTGACACGACCGCGGCGGGGCTGGCCCGGCTGGCCTTCACGCTGGACGGCCTGCCGCGCAAGCCAGACCTGATGCTGGTGGGGTTGGGCGGCAACGATATGCTGCGCGGGCTTTCTCCGGCTGAAACGCGGACCAATTTGGACGCGATCCTGGCGGAGCTGAAAAAGCGTGGCATCCCGATCCTGCTGACCGGGATGCTGGCATCGCCCAATATGGGACCGGATTATGCCGCCGCCTTCAACCCGATCTTTGCCGACATGGCGCGCAAATATGACGCGACGCTCTATCCTTTCATGCTGGATGGGGTGATTGGCGACCGAGCGCTGCAATTGCCCGACGGCATTCATCCCAATGACAAGGGCGTGGGCGTGATCGTGGGCAAGCTGGCGCCGGTGGTGGCTGGGGCATTGCCATCGTGACGGACCGGATCAGGGTTGGCCTGATCGGCTATGGCATGGCAGGGCGCGTCTTTCATGCGCCGTTAATCCGGGCTGCGCCTGGACTGGAATTGGCGGCGATCGTCACCAGCCGGGCCGAGGCGGTCGCGGCGCTCCATCCGGCGATCCGTTGCGTGGCAAGCGCCGACGATCTGCTGGGCGACCCGTCGATACAAGCGGTGGTGGTTGCGACGCCGAGTGCGACACATGCAGCGATTGCGGCGGATGCGCTACGGGCGGGCAAGCATGTGGTGGTGGACAAGCCCTTCGCCCTGTTGCTGGACGACGCGCGGGCGCTGGCGGCGCTGGCCCGGAGCAGCGGGCGACAGTTGTCGGTGTTCCACAATCGCCGGTTCGACAGCGATTTTCTGAGCATCCAGGCTGCGATAGAGGAAGGCGCGACCGGCCGGGTGACCCATTTCGAGTCGCATTTCGACCGATTCCGGCCGCAAGTGCGCGACCGCTGGCGCGAGGATGGGTCGGCAGGATCGGGGGTATGGTTCGACCTGGGACCGCATCTGGTCGATCAGGCGCTGGCGCTGTTCGGGCGGCCGCTGGCGGTGAGCGCCGATATCGCCGCGCTGCGCCCCGGATCGGGCGCCGACGATTGGGCGCATGTGGTGCTGCGCTATGACGGGATGCGCGCTGTCCTGCACGCCAGCCTGAATACGCCCGATGATGGCAGCGGTGGCAGTCCGCGCTTTGCCGTGCATGGTGATAAGGGATCGCTCATCAAGCGGCGGCTCGATCCGCAGGAGTCGCAGTTGATCGCGGGCAAGCGGCCGGGTGACGAGGGATGGGGCGTCGATCCCGATCCGGTCGAAGTGCATGACGGTGCGGGCGGGATGGAGCTGCGTTCGGCGGCGACGGGATGCCAGGAGCGATTTTACCGGCAACTGGCCGATGCATGGGCCAGCGGAAGCGCGGTGCCGATTTCGCTGGACGAGGCGGTGGCGGTGCAGGAAGTCATCGAGGCGGCGTTGGTGTCGGCGCGCGAGGACCGGGTCGTGGCGCTGCCGCTGCCCTGAAGGAATGGAGAATAGGACATGGCTTTGCCCTTGCGCGTGCTATTGCTGGCCGCTGCCCTGACAGCGCCTGTCACCAGTGCGCGGGCCGACACGGCACCGGTGGTGACGATCGCGGACGGTGCGCTGCGCGGGGTAAGCGAAGAGGGAATAGTCGCCTTCAAGGGCATTCCCTTTGCCGCGCCGCCGGTGGGTGACCTTCGCTGGCGCGCGCCGCAGCCGGTGTTGCGCTGGCAGGGGGTGCGCGATGCCAATTCATACGGCCATGACTGTATGCAGCTCCCCTTCCCCAGCGACGCCGCGCCGCTCGGCACGCCGCCGGCGGAGGATTGCCTTACTATGAATCTGTGGAAGCCGCAGGGGCGGACCGCCAAGCTGCCGGTGATGGTGTGGATCTATGGCGGCGGCTTCGTCAATGGCGGGTCGTCGCCGCCAACCTATGCGGGGGCGGCGCTGGCGCGGCAGGGCATCATGGTGGTCAGTTTCAACTATCGGCTCGGGCGCTTTGGCACTTTTGCGCATCCCGCGCTGACCAAGGCGGATGCGGACGAGGGGCGGCAGGCCAATTATGGCTATATGGACCAGATCGCGGCGCTGCGCTGGGTGCGGGACAATATAGCAGCCTTTGGGGGCGACCCGGCCAATGTCACCATCATCGGCGAAAGCGCGGGTGGCATGTCGGTTCACGCCCTGCTGACCTCGCCGATGGCGCAGGGCCTGTTCCACAAGGCGGTGATCCAGTCGGGCGGGCCGATGCCGATGGGCGACGCCACGCTGGCGGCGGCAGAGGCGACCGGCGCGGCGTTCGGGCGGAAGAAGGGCATAGCGCCCGACGATCCCCAGGCGCTGGCGCAATTGCGGGCGCTGCCTGCTGACGCCGTGGTCGATGGGCTGAACCTGGCGGCGCTGTTTGCGGGCGGCCCGCGCACCCATAGCAGCCCGATCGCCGACGGCCGGGTCGCGGTCGACAGCCTGGCCGCCTATCGGGCGGGACGCTTCGCCAAGGTGCCGGTGATGATCGGCGCGACCAGCGACGATATTGGCGGGCCCACCGGGCCGATGGTCACGGGCGCCCGCACGATGGCGCAGCTATTCGCGCGGGCAGGCGTACCGACCTATCATTATCGCTTCTCCTATGTCGCACAGGCGCTGCGGGACGCGGAGACGAAAGGCGCGAGCCATGCCAGCGAAATTCCCTATTTCTTCGATACGGTCGCGGTGAAATATGGCGCCGCGACGACGGACACGGATCGCGGGATCGGCCGAATCAGCAGCCGCTATCTGGTGAATTTCGTGCAGACTGGCGATCCGAACGGCGGCGGGCTGCCAGGCTGGCGACGCTATGATCCCGCATCGCCAGAGATGATGGATATCGGTGCGGAGGAGAGCGTCAAGCTGGTCGCCGAGCGTTGAGATCGGCGCCGCGATGCAACGTGCTATCATAACTGATCCATCGTGCTTTCGGAATCATCGTGGCGTGTTATCGTACCGTCATCAACGTGCGATCGGATTTTGGGCTTCATCGGCGACTCCCGTCGTTTTGCGGATTTTAGACCGAATTTTGGTCGGTTAACCCCTCTAATCCCTCAATAAAATCCCTAAAGCCGCGTGGCCCTACAGGCTATGCTGCGGTTAGAGGTTGAAGGGCTGGCAAAGGGTTCCAATCCGTTCTCCCTGCGTCCCAACTCCCGGTTGTCTTTTGACGCGCCGCAGCAGAGGAGGGACGCCTTCATAGCGGCACTTATTCATCGGTTTGACTTCCGTGCGATATTGAGCGCATAAAACGCCAACCAGTTTATCGTCATGATTCGGTTATGAGGGGCGCCATGTCGTTTACCGTCAACACGCTGCGCAACGTCACGACGGCTTGCCAGCAAATGCGCGATCATATCAAGACGATCGTGTTCCGCCCCGACGCGCACAAGACGCTCGACATCACATTCGGCCCGACCGTCGCCGCCGAACTGATCGGGCGCACGCCGGAGGCCTTGGCCAAGGCGGAATCCAAAGGGCGCCTGCCCCAGCCCAAGCAACTTCCCAATGGCCGTCGCTATTATACGCTGGAAGACCTGACCCAGATTCGCGAGGCGTTGGGCATCCACGTCGGCAAGCAACCGGACGAGGATGCAGTCGTGCTGGCGGTGCAGAATTTCAAGGGCGGCGTCGGCAAGAGCACGATCACGAAGCATCTGGCGGATTATCTGGCACTGCATGGCTATCGTGTATTGGTGATCGATTGCGATCCGCAGGCATCGACGACCACCATGTTCGACATCCAGCCCGAAACGCTGATCGACGATGATCAGACGCTGGGCGCGTTCCTTTCGCCGCGGAGCACCTTCAGCAATTTTGCCGAAACGATCCGCGATACGCCCTGGCCAACGATCAAAATCGTGCCGTCCAGCCTGGGGCTTCAGGATGCGGAATGGGATTTGACGTCCACCCTGCGCGAAGGCGGGCAGGCGGTGCGAGAGAGTTTGCAGGCCCTGCGCATCGGCATTGCCAGCGTGACCAAGGATTTCGACGTTATCCTGCTCGATCCGCCGCCAGCCATGGGCTTTCTGGGCCTCAATGTGATGGCGGCGGCGACCGGATTGCTGATCCCGGTGCCCGCGCGCCAGCTCGATTATCTGTCGACCATCCATTTCATGGACACCATCGCGGACAATATCGAGATCCTCGAACAGAATGGTACGCCAGTCAATTACGGCTTCATCCGCGTTGTGTGTTCGGCCTTTTCGCCGAGCAAGCCGGGCGAGAATGACATGTGGCGGATCATGCAGGCGACCTATGCCGGGCTGTTGCTGGGGCAACCCATATTGGCGTCCGAAGAAATCAAGAACGCGACGCAGGCATTCCGATCTATTTATGAATCCAAGCCGTCGGCATCGCACCAAACCTATACGCGATGCCGTGACAATCTGGACGCGGTGTTCGGCGAAGTCGTGCAGCAGATCAGGCAGCAGTGGTCATCGACCAGCCTGACCGGTACGGACGCCAGCGTGAGTGTGGCGGCATGAGCCGGCGGTCGCTGATCAGCGAAGCGCTGGCCGCCGTTGCCAACGAACCGACGCCGCCTGCCCCCACCGAGGCGGATGCCATAGCGGCAGCCGGGCGCGTCAATTTCACCAACAAGCGGCTGGAAGCCTTTGGGGAGGCAGCCCGAATCGTGAAGCGGCCGACCATCCGGTTGAAGCCCGCGGAATGTTCGATTTGGCCGGGCAATGCGCGCGACTATACGTTGCTGGACGAGCATCGGCTGCACAGCCTGATCGATTCGGTGCTGGCGGAAGGCGGTAACCGCATTCCTGCGGTGGTGCGGCGCACGCCGGGTGGCCCCCTGCCCTATGAACTGGTGACGGGGACGCGGCGCCATTGGGCGATCAGCTGGCTCAACAGCAATCATTATCCCGATATCGACCTGATCGCGATCATTGAGGACCTCGACGATGAGGCGGCGTTTCGGCTGGCCGACATCGAAAATCGCGAGCGGGAAGATATTTCCGACCTGGAGCGGGGCGTCAATTACAAGGCGGCGGTCGATCGCTTTTATGGGGGCGTCCAGTTGCGGATGGCCGAGCGGCTAAAAATCTCCAAATCGCAATTGTCGCGCTATATCGCCCTGACAGAGATCCCGCCCTTCCTGGTCAGCGCCTTCCATTCGCCAATGGATTTGCAGGCGAAATATGGCGAGCGGCTTTTGCCCTTGCTGCGTGATCCGGCGAGCCGGACGAAGCTGGAGGCGGCGGCCGAACAGATCGCGTCGGAGCAGAGTTTCCGCCGGTCGGGCGACGAGCAGCCGATCGCAGGCGTCGAAGTGATGGGGCGTTTGCTCAAGGCCGTGGCCGTGAAGGGGCGCGTGCAAAAGGCATCGATCGCGGCCGGCAATGGCAAGGCGATCGGCGAGGTGGTGAAGGATCAGCAGAAGATATTGACCCTGTCACTGACGCCGTCCGACCTGTCGACCGATGCGATATTGGAGGCGTTGCGGCCGGTGATCGATGCGGCACGTATTCGCGGCGTTAAACGGCGCTAACAGACGATCATGCAGGAGTGAAAAGCTGAAAATAGAGGAATAACCCTTATATTTCAGTTTGTTATTCGAAATTCCCCCTGGGGGGACAGCGGGAACGGGATGGTGCAGTGGGGAATGAGGGGGAACTTAAGACGGCGCTGAAGGAGCGCAAGGTCCAGTTCGAGATGTTCTTCACCCTGCCCGATTTTAGCGACATTTCGCTGCGTGACTATCAAGAGACGATGCAGCGTCCCTTCTTCAGCCTGGCGAAACGCAAGCGGGTGAAGCCGATCGAATATGTCAGTCCCGACAAGTCGGTGACGGTCCATGTCTCCGCCAATCCGACTTACGGCATGGCGACGATCTGGGACGCGGACATCATGATCTATCTGGCATCGCACCTGAATGAACTGCGCGAGCGCGGGCTGAACGATCTGTCTCCCGTCGTTCGGCTCCAGCCCGGCGACCTGCTCAAGCGCATCTGTTGGGGCACCAGCGGCAGGGCCTATGAGAGGTTGGTGAGCGCGTTAGACCGGTTGCAGGCGACGACGATCAAGACCAACATCCGCGCCAGCGCAAAGAGCCGGGAAACGACCTTCTCCTGGATCGACAGCTATACCCATCTTGTGGACGAGCGCACGCAACGATCGCTGGGCATGGAGATCACCCTGTCCAAATGGTTCTTCGACGGCGTAATGGACAAGCGCAACGTGCTCGCCATATCGCCGCTCTATTTCGAGATCACCAGCGGACTTGGTAAATGGCTCTATCGCGCGTCGCGCAAACATGCGGGCGGCAATGGTGCGGACGGCTTCGTCATTGGGTTCGAAACGCTGCACCAGAAGAGCGGTAGCGAAAGCAGCTATCCGGTGTTCAAACGCAAGTTGCTCGACCTGGCCCGCACCAACGAGTTGCCGGACATCAGTCTGGAAGTCATCAATGCCGATAGCCTGAAGCCCAAGATGCGCATGGTCATGCGCCGCCATATGGAGCAGCGGGCTCGTGCCGGTCGCGCGGTCCCCCGCCCCTCCCCCGCCCCGTCGGCGGCTGGCGATGACAATGATGCGATGATCGATCCGCGCCAGGCAATGAAGCTGATTGCGCAGGCGGCGGGTGGATTGCGCAGTCCGGGTGCGGACAAGAGCAAGGCGCGTCGCGTGCCGGTCGTCAGCGGTCGCGCCAGCGAGATGCTGGATGCCGACGTCCATGCCGCAATCCGCAGCGATTTTCCGGGCTGGGATTATGATGAGTTGATGCGCCGCTTCGACGCCTTCCTCGGCACCAATCCGCATGAGCTGCCGCGTAACTATTCGAAGCGCTTTTATGGCTTCGTGAAGGAACATCATCGCCGCAACAAATATCAGCTGCGGTCCTGATCCTTGCCGATCAACGTGTTTTCAGAATCGCGTGTTTCGGACGTGCTATCTCCCAACTAGGCTTTGCATCAATTGTCCTGCCTCGCAGGCTGAGATCGATAATCGCAGGAAAAGCGTGCGTCTGACGGTCTTGCTAAGCGGACGCTAGATCGTGAGGGGGGCATGCGGTGATGAGTGTCGTCGATGTAGCCGTGATTCTGAAAACACGATGATTGCGTAAAATGCTCGAATGTACCCTCTGCCCTTTTCCGCTTATGCTCACATCTCATTGGTGAGAGTAGACCAGTGACAGGCACCTTGCATGACGAGATGACGAAGTCATGCTTGACGTGTTTTCGGATATGGATCTTGTGGACGGCGTAAGTTGGCGATCCGCATCAACGTGGACTTTTCGAGATGACTCAAAGGACGCGGAAAATCACTGGGCGAGATCGAAGTCGCCGCTGTCTTGGCGCGGCGCGCTCACAGAGCGGGTCCAAGCGCCTGCCGACAAAATCGCGTCGTCCACGGAGAACAAAAACAGAAAATTGGAATAGGGGTGCTAGGAGCGCCTCTGGGCGTTGTTGCGCTTCTGGCGCATTGTCCGATGTCGGCGGCGTCACATCGCGTTCAGCGGCCTTCTGGCGAGGCTGAATTTTCAGTCTCTGGACCAAAAGTCGGCGCTGTCTGGGTCGGCAAGCGGGTCCGGCGCGGAGGCAGCATGGGGCGCATGGCTCACCGGGATTGCATAGGTCCGATAACTGCTTTGCCCGGATCGCTCCAACAGCAATCCTGCATCGGTTGCAATGCCTAGTAATTTGATTGCGCCAGCTGAGGTCAGCCCCAGTTGATCGGCGACAAGTCGGCTGCTGATATACGGACGCGACATCGCCATCATTAGCACGTCCTTCAGACGGCCGGGGCGACGGCGTGATGCGATATGGGTGGCTGCCCGATCCGCATATCCACGCAAGCGTGTTTCCTGATCGAGATGGTCGCTGGCACCCAGAACGATGGCGCGAAGCCATAGCCGGTCGAACTGGGCCGGATCGGCAATCTTCCACGCGGCAGCGCTGACCTGAAACCCCAGAGCGACGAGGCCGCCGAAAGAGGCGTCCCAACGGCCCGGACCATGGCGATCGCCGATCAGGAAGCTGGCCACGGCATCGCCCCGTCCGATCGGCGCGTGACGTCGCCACGCCAGCGCTAGGCGCGCGCCATGAAGCAGGGGCGGGGAGGGGGGCAGGGCGGCCGCTTCCTCCTGCCATCGCGCCACATGCTGTCGCACGTCGGCGAGCGGGAGGCCTGGGGGTGACCACGGACCAACATTGGCAGGGACATCATGCACGCCGAGCCAGTCGAGAACGCCGTTGATGTCAGTCCGTAACGTATCCAGCGTTACCGGCGCGCCGACGGCCTGCCGCCAATGGGTAAGGTCGAAGGTTGCGCCGCCGATACTGCCGCGGCCGTCAACTGTAAACGCGCTTGCCTCTACCGATGTCGCATCGATCCATGCCAGGGCCTGGCGTTCGGCGATGAAGCTTCGTATCTTCCAGGGCCGGCGCACCGGACTTAGTCGCCGGCGCTCCTCGATCCGCGCCAATGTGGCCTGAGCGTCAGCATAGAGGGAAAGAATGTTGGTGTCGCCCATGGCGTCACCGTCCAAATTTTTGCCTGAAGATGATAGAATCATGGATATCATGCTCTAAAATATATTAATTAATATCAATGGTATAATCTAATATATTAAACGATATGTCTTTTTTAGATAGTCTGGTCCTACATCGGATTTGGCGGATCGCCAATCCTGCATCTTTTGGACCGATTGGCGTGCGCGCGCGACCCGCCTATGGCGGGTACATGTCCATCGCCATCCTCTTGGCCATCCTGTACGCCGCGTTGCTGTTTGGTGGCGCGGCGCTGGCCCATCGCTATCGCGCCCGTCTGAGTGGATCGCCTTGGCGCATCCATGCCTATGGCCTGGCGCTGGCCGTCTATTGCACCAGCTGGACCTATTTCGGCGCGGTCGGGAGCGCGGCGACCGGGGGATGGGACTATCTGCCCATCTATCTGGGGCCGGCGCTGGTGATGGCGTTGGGTGGGGGCTTCCTGCGGCGATTGCATGTCGAGGTGCATCGTGACGGCGCGACGTCGATCTCCGACTTCATCGGTTCGCGCTTCGGCAAGAGCCGGGCGATCGCGGCGCTGGTCACCATCATTCTGCTGTTCGGCACCATCCCCTATGTCGCGCTGCAATTGCGATCGGTCGCCTTCAGCTTTGCGCTGGTGTCGCAGACGCCCGAAAGCACGGCGCCGCTGATCGGCGCATCGGCGGCGCTGGCGCTGTTCGCCATCCTGTTCGGCGCGCGACGCTATCAGGTGGCGGGGCAAAATGAGGCGATCCTGTTCGTAGTCGCGACCGAATCCGTGTTGAAGCTTGTTGCCCTGCTGCTGGTCGCGGGTCTGGCCGGCTGGCTGCTCTGGACGATGCCGTTGACGCAGGTAGGGACGGGGATCGCGGTTTTTCGCAGCGGCTTTTCGCCCGGAAGACTGGATGGGGATTTCGTCGTCACGACGCTGTTGTCGATGCTGACCATCATCTGCATGCCGCGGCACTTCTTCGTCAGCGTGATGGAGGCGCGCGGACCCGACGACATATTGCGGGCGCGCTGGGGGTTCATCGCCTATCTGCTCGTCACGGTGCTGGCGGTGTTGCCGATCGCTGCCGCTGGCCTCGCGTTGCTGGATGAGGGGGCCGCGCCGGACCTGTTCGTGCTCAGCCTGCCACAGCATTTTGGCTTTCAGGGACTCGCGCTGCTTGTCTTTTTCGGCGGGCTGTCGGCGGCGATGGCGATGGTCGTGACTGAAGTCGTCGCAATTTCCAGCATGATCTCCAACGATCTGTTCGCGCCGATCCTGCTGCGTCGTTCGACCGGTCGCACCCATATGGGCGAACGGTTGCTATGGATAAGGCGCAGCGCGATCATCGCGCTGGTCGCCGCCGCCACGCTCTACGCCATCGCGACGCCGTCGACGACCCGGCTGGCGTCGGTCGGACTGATCGCTTTCGTCGCGATCGCGCAATGCGCACCCGCTCTGATTTTCGCTGTCTATCGGCCGCATAACGACGCGATGGCGGGCGGGGCGGGGCTGCTGACCGGCTTTGCGATCTGGATGGGGACATTATTCCTGCCGGCGATCGATCTGATGCCCGACTGGCTTGATCGTTGGGATGGCGTAAACGCGGTGACGCTAGGCACGGTCATCAGCCTGGGCGGCAACATCTTGGCCTATCTGCTCGTGTCGGCGCGGGGCGTAGGCGCGGCGGCGCTGGTGCGGCAGAGGGGGATCGCGCCGATCGGGACGATCGCGGCGCTCAGCGACCTAGTGACGCGCTTCGTAGGCAGCGAGGCGGCCGCCGACGCCTTTGGCAGCCCGCATTCGGGGGACGGTAGGATCGACCGGACCAGCGCGCGCGTAGCAGAACGGTTGATCGGCAGCGTGGTGGGGGCGTCATCGGCGCGCGCGATCATGGCGTCGGCCATCTCCGGGCAGGGCATGGGCTTTGCCGATGTGGCGCAGATGCTGGATGCGTCGGGCCAGTCGCTGCATTTTTCGCAAGGGCTGCTCGCCGCGACGCTGGAGAATATCGATGTCGGGATCAGCGTGATCGACCGCGACCTGCGGCTGGTGGCATGGAACAGCCGCTATCTCGATCTTTTTCGTTACGATAATGGAATGATACGGGTCGGCGTACCCGTTGCCGATTTGATCCGATTCAACGCGGAGCGGGGCGATTGCGGGCCGGGAGAAGTGGAAGACCATGTCGCCCGGCGGCTGGGCCATATGCGCAGCCGCAAGCCGCATAGTTTCGAGCGGCACCGGACCGATGGTCGCGTGATCAAGACGGTGGGTGGGGCGATGCCCGATGGCGGCTATGTGATGAGCTTCACCGATATCACGATCGAGGCGCAGGCGCGGGCCGCGACCGAGACGGCGCGGCGCGATCTGGAACAGGCGGTGGCGCAGCGCACGGCGCAGCTGTCCGACGTCAATACGCAACTGGCGACAGCGATGGCGGACAAGACGCGCTTCCTGGCGGCGGCGAGCCACGACCTGTTGCAACCGCTCCACGCCGCGATGCTCTTTTCGTCCGCGTTGCGCCGGCGGCTGGAGGAGCCGGAACGGGCGATGCTGGCGCGGCTCGACCGGTCGATCGAAGGTGCAAACGACCTGCTGCGCGCGCTGCTCGACATATCGAAGCTGGACGCGGGCGGGGTCACGCCGCAGCCGACGCGCTTTGCGGCGCGGCCGATGCTGGTCGATCTGGTCGAAAGCCTGCGGCCATTGGCGGCCGAAAAGGGACTGTCGCTGCGGGTCGGGGCGGGGGATGGCTGGGTGGAGACGGACCGATCGTTGCTGCGGTCGATCGTCCAGAATTTCCTGAGCAACGCGATCCGCTATACCGATCGGGGCGGGATTATCGTCGCGGCGCGGAGGCGCGGGGACCAGATGCGGATCGAGGTGCGCGACAGCGGCATCGGCATCGCACTCAACAAGCTGGGCATCATCTTCCGCGAGTTTGAGCGGTTGGGACAGGGGAGCGAGAATGGCATCGGCCTGGGGCTGGCGATCGTGGAGCGGTCCGCCGCGCTGATTGGGGCGAGGGTGGATGTGTGGTCGCAGGAGGGCAGGGGGAGTTGCTTTGCTATCGGCTTGCCGCGGGTTGCGGCAGACGCGCCTGTCGCGGCGATGGCCGACCTCGCAGCGGCGCGGGAAACGGCCAGCTGGCGGTTGCTGGTGGTGGACGACGACAGCGCCAATCGTGCGGCCATGCGCGCTGCGTTGGAGGCCATGGGCCATAGTTGCGTGACGGCGGCGGGGGAGGGGGAAGCCCTGGCCGCGACGGAGGTGTTTGACGGCGCGCTGGTGGATTTTGCGCTGGGCGGGGTGCGTGACGGCATCGACCTGATCGACGCGCTATGGGCGCGACGGCCGGGCCTACCGGTGGCGCTGGTGACGGCAGAGCAGGGGGAAGCCATGCACAAGCGGGCGCGACAGTGCGGCATTGCGATACTGGCCAAGCCGCTGGGCGGCGCGGTGCTGGACGCGTGGGTCGCCGGTTTGGCCCGCGAAGGCCGCGCATAAGGCTGAATGATCTTGGCTAAGCCCTGCCGCGCGATGTGGCACGCGGTAGGGTGGGCAGTTTGTTCTTCTACGCCCTCAAGAAGAAATCGGCTTCGACAGGCTCAGCCCGAACGGAGAGGGGGTGGGTTATCGATCCGCGCCCAAGCCCAGTGCGCGGGCGGCCAGCGCGGCCTGGGTGCGGTTCTGCACGCCCAGCTTGGCGAGGATCGTGGTCATATGGGATTTGATGGTTGATTCCGCCACGCCTAGATCAAAGGCGATCTGCTTGTTCAGCCGCCCGTCGAGTACGCCCAGCAGGACGCGCAACTGGGTCGGGGTGAGCGCGGCCACCTTGTCAGCCATGTCGTCCGTTTCGCCTGCGGGCAGGGGGGCGGGGCTGTTGCCGTCGAGCGCCGCGGCGATCGCTTCCTCCATGACCGACAGAGGCTGGTCCTTGCCAATGAAGCCGACCGCGCCATAGCGGCGGGCTTCGGGCGAGGCGACCTGCGCCTCCGCGCTGGAGATGACGAGGATGGGCACGGAGGGGCGTTCGGCGTGGAGCAGGGCGACGCCGGAGAAGCCCGCCGATCCGGGCATTTTGAGGTCGAGCAGGATGAGCAGCAGGTCGCTGGTTGCGCCTGCTGCCTGGACCGCGCGGTCCAGCGTGGCCGCTTCGATGATGCGGGCGTGGGGCGCGACAGATTCCACCGCCATGACCAGGGCCTGACGAAAGAGCGGATGATCGTCCGCCACCAAAATGGCACCCTGTGTCGTCAGCGTCGCGCTCCTCTCCGGGCGGCAATCTGGCCGGTCTGTCGCCGGCTTGGAATAGGGACTTGCCCATGGGCCGGGCAAGTCCATTCGATCAGGCGTGCGCCAACTGGCTGTCGGCGATCAGCTTTTCGACCACGGACGGATCGGCCAGCGTCGAAATGTCGCCGAGCGCACCGGTTTCGCCTTCCGCGATCTTGCGCAGGATGCGGCGCATGATCTTGCCCGACCGGGTCTTGGGCAGGCCCGGCGCGAACTGGATGATGTCGGGCGTCGCGATCGGGCCGATTTCATTGCGGACCCAGGCGACCAGCTGCTTGCGCAGATCGTCCGAAGGTTCCTCATTCGCGTTGAGCGTCACATAGGCGTAGATGCCCTGGCCCTTGATCGGGTGGGGCATGCCGACCACCGCGGCTTCGGCAACCTTGGCATGAGCGACCAGCGCGCTTTCGACTTCGGCGGTGCCCATGCGGTGGCCCGACACGTTGATGACGTCGTCGACCCGGCCGGTGATCCAATAATAGCCGTCGGCGTCGCGGCGGGCACCGTCCCCGGTGAAATAGCGGCCCGGATAGGTTGTGAAATAGGTCTGGAAGAAGCGTTCATGGTCGCCATAGACGGTGCGCATCTGACCCGGCCAGCTTTTGGCGATGCAGAGATTGCCTTCCGTCGCGCCGTCCAGTTCCTGCCCCTCGGCATCGACAAGAAGGGGGTGGACGCCAAATAGCGGCAAGGTCGCGGAGCCTGGCTTGAGATCGGTCGCGCCGGGCAGGGGGGCGATCAGGATGCCGCCGGTTTCCGTCTGCCACCAGGTATCGACGATCGGGCAGCGGCCATCGCCCACGATGCGGTGATACCATTCCCAAGCTTCAGGATTGATCGGTTCGCCCACGCTGCCCAGGATGCGGAGCGACGCGCGGCTGGCGGCCTGCACATAGGCGTCGCCTTCGCGCATCAGCGCGCGGAGCGCGGTGGGCGCGGTGTAGAAGATCGAGACGTTCCACTTGTCGCACACCTGCCAGAAGCGGCTGTGGTCGGGATAGTTGGGGACGCCTTCGAACATCAGCGTGGTCGCACCATTGGCGAGCGGGCCGTAGACGACGTAGGAGTGACCGGTTACCCAACCGATGTCGGCAGTGCACCAATAGACCTCGCCAGCGCGGTAGTCGAACACATGCTCATGGGTCATCGACGCCCAGAGCAGATAGCCGCCGGTGGTGTGCAATACCCCCTTGGGCGTGCCGGTGGAGCCGGAGGTGTAGAGGATGAAGAGCGGGTCTTCAGCGCCCATGGCTTGCGGCGCATAGTCGGTGGCGGCGGCGTCACGGGCCGGGCCGTAGAAAAGGTCGCGGCCATCCACCATAGCGACGTCGGCACCAGTGCGCTGGACGACGATGACCTTCTCTACCGAACTGCAATGGTCGAGCGCGGCATCTACATTGGCTTTGAGCGGCACCCGTTTGCCACCGCGCAGCCCTTCGTCGGCGGTGACGACGATGCGGGAGTCGCAGTCACGGATGCGGCTGGCGAGGCTGTCGGGGGAGAAGCCGGCGAAGACGATCGAATGGACCGCACCGATGCGGGTGCAGGCGAGCATGGCGAAGGCGGCTTCGGGAATCATCGGCAGATAGAGGGTGACCCGGTCGCCGCGTTGCACGCCATGGCTTTTGAGCACATTGGCGAAACGGCAGACTTCCTCATGCAGTTGGGCGTAGGTGATGACGCGGCTGTCGGCGGGATCATCCCCTTCCCAGATGATCGCGGGCTGATCGCCGCGGGTCGCCAGATGACGGTCGATACAGTTGGCGCTGACATTGAGCTGGCCGTCGGCGAACCAGCTGATGCCGAAATCGGCCTCGTTGAAGCTGCTTTCATCAACCTTCGTGAAGGGCGTGATCCAGTCGAGCCGCTGTGCCTGTTCCCGCCAGAATGTGTCGGAATCAGAGGCGGCCAGCGCATGCATGGCGGCGGCGGTCGAGGCGGTGATGCGGGCATCGGCAGCCAGGGCGGCAGGGACGGGATACAGGGCTTCGCTCATATCGTGAGAACCTCTCCAAGCTCTTTCGACCTTAGCGTAACGCATGCAGGCGGGGGCGGCATCCTCGACCAAAGTCGGGTGCCCTTCCGACCATGGTCCGCCTTCTCCCCGCCCCTGTATCCTCCGCATGATGCAGCGATGGCCGGATCGCCACCAACCCCGCACAGACGGGTCGACCGGCGGGAGAGGAATGATGATGCGAACCCTGACGGCGCAGATGCCAAATAGCAGATATTGGCGGCGTAGCGTGGCGATCGGCGCGATGGCCGTGGCGATGAGCGCCGCGCCCGGCGTTATGGCGCAGACACAGCGCGAAGCGGCGTTGGAAGCGCGGCTCAACCAACTGGAAGCTGCCGTATCGGCGTTGAAAAGCGAATTGACGCAGGCGCGCAGCGAACAGCAGGCGTCAACCCAGATAGTCCAAAAGGCCGACAGCCGCGTTGCCGCGCTGGAGGCCAAGCCAGCCGCCGAGGGCTTCAAGGTCGGAGCGACCACATTCAAGCTGGGCGGATTCGTCAAGGTGGTGGGCAGCGCCACCCGCTATGACGATGGTGTGGTGCCGGGCGGATCGTTGGGCAAGGAATTCTACCTACCGCAACAGATACCGGTCGGCGGCGGCAGCAGCCGCGACATCATCGGCCATGCGCGGCAGACACGGCTGGCGTTCAGCACATCGACCCCGCTGGGCGGCAAGGAGGTCAAGAGCGTGGTCGAGTTCGACTTCGCACTGGCCGCCGCGCCGCTGGGCGCACAGCGCGCGACCAATCCCTATACGCCGACCTTCCGCCGGGGCTTCATCAGCTATGGCAACTGGCTGGTAGGGCAGGAATGGACCACGTTCCAGAACCCCAATCATTTCCCCGAAACCACGGATTTCGTCGGGCCGATGGACGGCGCGATCTTCGTGCGGCAGATGATGGTGCAATATCGGCAACCGCTGTCGGCCGACTGGAGCCTGTATCTGGCGGCGGAAAATCCGCAGACCGAGACGATCGGCACGACGTCGGCGGCGCTGGAGGATAATGATAGCGACCGGATGCCCGACCTGGTCGCCAAGCTGGCCTATAAGGGCAAGGCGGGCGAACTCCATGTTGCGGGCCTCTATCGCAAGCTGGCGGTTCATGCGGGCGGGATCGGCGACAATGCCGATGGATGGGGCGTGAGCGCGGCGGGCAAGGTGCCGTTCGGTCCTGACGGGCGGCACGACATCCGCTTCAGCGCGACCTATGGCCAGGGCATGGGCCGATATTTCACGGTCGGGTTCGCGCCGGACGCGATTTATGATCCGGCGGTCGGCAACCGGCTCTATGTCGTGGACAATTTCGCCGGGTTCGGTGCGATCAAGCTGGGCTGGACCGATACGGTGCGATCGACGCTCATGGCCGCCTATCAAAAGGCCTGGTATCCCGATGCGATCGCCCTGCCGGATCTGGCCAATGTCGCGGCCTACAGCGTTGCGGGCAATCTGTTCTGGTCGCCGGTCAAGCAACTGGATCTGGGGATCGAGTATCGCCATGGTCAGCGCGAAGTCGCCAGTGGCTTAAAAGGCCAGATAGACCGCCTGGAAATGGCCGCTAAATTCACGTTTTAAGGGAGAGGGCAGATGGCGACAACATATGAAGACGGCCGGCCAAAGCATAGCGTGACGGGGCAAAACGAGAAACTCGTCATTGCCGCGTCGTCGCTGGGCACGGTGTTCGAATGGTATGATTTTTATCTTTACGGCCTGCTGGCCACCTATATTTCCGCACAATTTTTTTCGGGCGTGAACGAGACGACGGGGTTCATCTTTGCCCTCGCCGCCTTTGCCGCCGGTTTTGCCGTGCGGCCGTTCGGCGCGATCGTGTTCGGGCGGATCGGCGACATGGTCGGGCGCAAGAATACGTTTCTGGTGACCATGGGCATCATGGGGCTTTCGACCTTCGCGGTCGGCCTGCTGCCCAGCTATGCCAGCATCGGTGTGGCGGCACCCATCATCCTGCTGGTCATGCGACTGGCGCAGGGGTTGGCGCTAGGCGGCGAATATGGCGGGGCGGCAACCTATGTCGCGGAACATGCGCCGGAGGGCAAACGCGGCCTTTATACCAGCTGGATTCAGACAACGGCGACCTTTGGGCTGTTCGCGGCGCTGCTGGTCGTTATCGGATTTCGGTACGGGCTGGGCGAGGAAGCATTTGCCGCATGGGGTTGGCGCTTGCCCTTTCTGATCTCGATCCTGCTGCTGGGCGTGTCGATGTGGATCCGGTTGCAGCTCAACGAAAGCCCTGTCTTCCAGAAGATGAAGGATGAGGGCACGACGTCCAAGGCGCCGCTGACCGAAGCGTTCGGCAAATGGGGTAATCTGCGCTGGGTCATCATCGCACTGCTCGGCGCGGTCATGGGGCAGGCGGTGGTCTGGTATGCCGGGCAATTCTATGCGCTGTTCTTCCTTGAAAAGACGCTGCGGGTGGATGGCGCGACGGCCAATATCCTGATCGCCATCGCGCTGGCGCTGGCCACGCCCTTCTTCGTCTTCTTCGGCTGGCTGTCCGACAAGATCGGCCGCAAGCCGATCATCCTGGGCGGCTGCGCCCTTGCGGCGATGACCTACTTCCCGTTGTTCGGGGCGCTGACCAACGCTGCCAACCCGGCGCTGGCGGCGGCGCAGGCTTCCGCGCCGGTCACGATCGTCGCCCATGGCGAAGAATGTTCGTTCCAGTTCGACCCGGTCGGCAAGAACAAGTTCGACCGGTCGAGCTGCGACGTCGCCAAGACCTTCATGGCGAAGACCGGCGTCAGCTATGACAATGTCGAGGCCGCGGTCGGCACGCCGGCGGTGGTCAGGATCGGCGCTGCCAGCTTTACCGCGCCCAATGCCGCGACGTTGGCGGGGGCAGACAAGACGGCCGCGATCGCCACCTATCAGGATCAGTTGAAGGCAGGGCTGGCGCAGGCAGGCTATCCGGCCAAAGCTGACACCGCGCAGATCAACAAGGTCGCGGTCGTGGCGATCCTGTGGGCGCTCGCGATGCTGGTGACGATGGTCTATGGCCCGATCGCGGCGATGCTGGTCGAGCTGTTCCCCAGCCGCATCCGCTATACGTCGATGTCGCTGCCCTATCATATCGGCAATGGCTGGTTCGGCGGCTTCCTGCCCACCACCGCCTTCGCCATGGTCGCGGCGACCGGGAACATCTATTACGGCCTGTGGTATCCGGTCGTGATCGCGGCGGCGACGGTGGTCATCGGGCTGCTGTTCCTGCCGGAGACGTTCCGCCGCAATATTGACGACTGAGACGGCGAGTCAGACAGCATGAATAGAAAAGGCGGCAATTGAGATTGCCGCCTTTTCTATTTTAATATCAATAGTTTATATCTCTTCCGGCCAATAGAGCCGCATCGGATTGTCGATCAGCAATTTGCGCTGCAATTCGGCGGTGGGCGCGATGCGCGGGATCATATCGACCAGATGGCCGTCGTCTGGAATATCGTCCTGCATATTGGGGTGTGGCCAGTCGGTGCCCCAGAGGACACGGTCCTGATAATCAGCGAGCAGCGGTGCGACCGCGTCGGCGAAGGCGTTCCAGGGATCACCTGTCGGATCAAGGCGGTCGGGGCAGGTGGCCTTGAACCAGATGTCGTCGCGGCTCTGCAGGAAAGCACGGAAGGCTTTCATGTCGGCGCCGTCCGGTCCCTGGGTCACGTCGGGGCGGCCCATATGGTCGATCACCAGGGGGACTGGAATCGCGTCCATGAAGGGGCGCAGTTCTTCGAGGATGTCGGCTTCGAAATAGATGACGACGTGCCAGCCGGCGGGCAGGCGTTTGGCGACGTCGAGGAACTTGTCCTTGGGCGCGTCGTCCACCAGGCGTTTGAGGAAATTGAAGCGGATGCCGCGGATGCCGCCATCATGCAGGGCGGCGAGATCGGCGTCGGAGATGGCCGGATTGACCACGGCGACGCCGCGCGCTTTTCCGTTCGCCTTGGCTATGGCGTCCAAAGTCGCGCTATTGTCGGTGCCGTGGCAGCTGGCCTGCACGATGACGTTGCGGGCAAAGCCCAGATGATCGCGCAGCGCGAACAATTTGTCCGGGCCGGCGTCTTGCGGGAGATACTTCGCCTTCGCGCTGAAAGGGAAGTCCGCCATCGGGCCGAAGACATGGCAATGGGCGTCGATCGCGCCAGCGGGTAGCGTGTAGAGCGGTTTGGACGGGGCGCTATGCCATGAGGTGATGCGGGTCATTGTTTCCAACTCCGTTCAGGCTGAGCCATTTGAAGCCCTGCAATTGTTTAAAGAAAGACCCTTCGACAGGCTCAGGGCGAACGGCAATAGTGAGTTTACGCGAAGACGACGCCGTCCATCAGCTTGCGCGCGGTGCGCAGCATGGCGGCGCTGGTGACATTGCCGCTGTCGTCCAGTTCCATGACGCATGTGATTTCACCGGTCGGATGTTCGACCGAGAGCGTCTTGCGATTGCCGTCGGGGATCGAGGCGACCTCGGCGGCGGGCGATCCTTCGACAAGGCAGGCGGTGGCGACGCTGACTGCGCCCAATACGCCAATCGAGGCATGAGCGCGATGCGGGATGAAGCTGCGCACAGTGACCGCGCCGCCATTGCGGGGCGGAGCGACCAGCATCATCTTGGGCACCGATTTGTCCGTGACATCGCCCAGGTTCATGCGCTCGCCAACGGCCAGGCGGATCTTTTCGATCCGGGCTTTGAGCGCTGTATCATTGTCCAGCGTATCGCGATCCTCATAGCCGGTGATGCCGACATCCTGCGCCTTCATGACGACGCAGGGCATGCCATTGTCGATCAGGGTGACGCGGACGCCCTCCACTTCGTCAAAAGCGTTGCCCGTGGGGAGGAGAGCGCCGCAGGAGGAGCCGGCGGTGTCGCGAAATTCCAGCGGGATGGGGGCGGCGCTGCCGGGGACGCCGTCGATCCTGGCGTCGCCGTCATAGCAGACTTTGCCATCGCGGGTTTCGATGGTGGCGATGGCGATCTGGCTGGTATTTTCCATGAAGATGGCGACGCGGGTTTCTTGCGGCTGCGCGGTGACGAGGCCGCGTTCGATGGCGAAGGGGCCGATGCCCGCAAGGATATTGCCGCAATTCTGCGCGTCGCTGACCACCGCCTTGTCGACGAAGACCTGGAGGAAGAGATAATCGACATCGACGCCGTCTCGCGCCGATTTCTTCACCACCGCGACCTTGCTGGTGAGCGGGTCGGCGCCGCCCATGCCGTCAATCTGGCGCGGGTCGGGCGAACCCATGACGCGCAGCAGGAAGGCGTCGCGGGCGGCGGTGTCAGCGGGCAAATCCTCCGCGAGGAAGTAGCCGCCTTTGGAGGTGCCGCCGCGCATCCATAGGACGGGGGCGGAGGGGAGGGCGCTCATAGCCCGATACCGTTCGGGCTGAGCGAAGTCGAAGCTGTCACCTGAGCGGAGCGAAGGGCTTCACTGCGTTCAGCACAGCCCTTCGACATTTGAACGAGACAAGTGGCTCGTTCAAACAGGGCGAACGGGTTTGAATACACTGTCCTGTTACACATATTTCAGGCCCATTTCTTCCAGGCGCGGGCGCATATTGTAGATGTCGAGGCCGAGTTCGCCGGCGGCGAGGCGGACGCGCTTGGCTTCTTCGGCGGCTTCGCGGGCCTGCGCTTTTTCCAGCACGGCCGCGGCCTCGGCGCGGGGTACGATGCAGACGCCGTCATCGTCGGCGATCACCACGTCGCCCGGATGGACCAGCGCGTTGGCGCAGACGACGGGGACGTTGACCGATCCGATGGTGTTCTTGACCGTGCCCTGGGCATGGACCGCCTTCGACCAGACGGGGAAGTGCATTTGGGTGAGGTCGCGCACGTCGCGCACGCCTGCGTCGATGATGAGGCCGCGGCAGCCGCGCGCCTGCGCCGAGGTGGCGAGCAGGTCGCCGAAATAGCCGTCGGTGCAGGGGCTGGTGGGGGCAAGGAGGAGGACGTCGCCCTCCTTCAATTGTTCGATCGCGACATGGATCATCCAATTGTCGCCGGGCGCGGCGGAGATGGTGACGGCGTTGCCGGCGATGCGCGCGCCAGTGTAGATCGGGCGCATGTACGAGGCGAGCAGGCCGGTGCGGCCCTGCGCCTCATGCACGGTCGCGACGCCGCATTTGGCGAGACCGTCGACGACGCTAAGGTCCGCCCGTTCAATATTCTGGACGACGATGCCGGACATGCTGACCTTCTCCTTGACGATTGCGGTGCACGGACCAAGCGGATGGTCAGGCGGCGCGGGACAGGATGGTGGCTGGACCCGTTCGGGGTAAAGGGCAAAAAGGAAATCTGGCCAAGCCATTAGTTTTCACTAAATATGGCGATGTGGACTGGACCGACATAAACCTTCGTCACTTGCGCGCGACCGTGGAAATCGCGGATCGCGGGACCATGAACGCGGCCGCGGTTGCGGTCAGCCTGACCCAGCCGGCGATAACCCAGGCGCTGGCGCGATTCGAAACCATGCTGGACGTGCCGCTGTTCGACCGCCGCCATGACGGGATGACGGTGACCGATGCGGGCGCGCTGCTGGTGCCGCGATTTCGCGGGGCGCTGGACCATATCGCCAGCCCGCATGTGACGATGGCGCGGTTTCGCGCGCTGATCGCGCTGGCGGATGCGGGCAGCTATCCGGCGGCGAGCGCGCTGACGGGCCTGTCGATCCCCTCGCTGCATCGCGCGGTCAACGACCTCAGCCTTTCGCTGCGGCGGCCGCTGGTGCGGCGGCGGGGCAAGGTGGTGATGCTGACCGACGCGGGCGTGCGGATGGCGCGGGCGTTCCGCCTGGCGCGGGTCGAGTTGATGGCGGGGCTGGCCGAATTGGCCGCGCTCAAGGGGCATGAGACGCGCAGCATTGCGATCGGGGCGATGCCGCTGTCGCGGGCGCGGGTGCTTCCGGCGGCGGTGTCACGTTTCCTGCGGCGGCGACCGGGGGTGCGGATCACCATATTGGAAGGGTCGCGCGCCGAACTGATCGAGCCGTTGCGCAATGGCGCGATCGACATGATGGTGGGGGCGCTGCGCCTGCCATTGCTGGAGGCGGATTTCGAGCAGGCGGCGCTGTTCGAAGACCGGCCGGTGGTGATCGCGCGGGCGGGGCACCCTTTGGCGGAGACTCAGCCTGCCATGGCTGATCTGGCGCGCTATCCCTGGATCATCGCCGCACCGGGGGCGCCGCTGCGCGAAAGCTGGGAAGCGTTGTTCAGCGAGCAGGGCATCAGCCTGCCGGTGGTGCCGATCGAATCGGGATCGGTCATGACGATCCGGCAATTGCTGATCGACAATGATTTCCTGACCCTGTTGTCGCCCGACCAGGTCAGGGTGGAACTGGAGGCGGGGTGGCTGTGCCGGATCGACACGCCGGTATCGCCCGCCAGCCGATCCATCGGCGTGACCACGCGGGCATCCTGGCGCCCGACAACGGTGCAGGCGGAGTTCATGGCCGATCTGGAGGCAGTGTCGCGGCGTTGACGGACCGGAGAATATGCGCTGCCCCGTGGTCTGTCATCGCGGGCATCGTCCATAGGGATTGCGGATAATCGGCGAGATGGGCGGCCCGCGTCATACTGTCATATTTAGCGTCCGCTTATGACTGCGCGGCTGTTCCGATTTGTCGCCGCGCATATGGGCAGGCAGATTTCCTGCCATGACGACCGATATTCTCCTGATCGGATTTGGCGAGGCCGGCAGCACTTTCGCGGCGGCCGGCGCGTGGCGCGCGCGCGCGTTGGCGCATGATCGCGATTCGGCGCGGGCCAGCGTGATGGCGCAGCTGGGCGTTGTCTGTCGCGATCGGCTGGACGATGCGGTGCAGGGCGTGCCGATGATCCTGTCGCTGGTGACGGCTGATCAGGCACTGACAGTGGCGCGCGACGCCGCGGCGCTGATCGCGCCGGGGACGCTGTTCTGCGACATGAACAGCGTTGCGCCCCAGACCAAGCAGGCCGCCGCCGCGCTGATTGAGGCGGCGGGTGGCCATTATGTCGATGTCGCGGTGATGGCGCCGGTCGATCCGGCGGGGTTGGATGTGCCGTTGCTGTTGAGCGGTGCGCAGGCGGAACAAGCGCAAGCGCGGTTGCGGGCGCTGGGTTTTGCGAAGACGCGGGTCGTCGGCGCAGATGTCGGCCGGGCCTCCTCGATCAAGATGATCCGGTCGGTGATGGTCAAGGGGATCGAGGCGCTGACCGCCGAATGTGTGCTGGCGGCCGCGCAAGCGGCCGTGCTGGACGAGGTGCTGGCCTCGCTCGATGCGAGCGAGAAGGCGAAGCCGTGGGGCGTGCGGGCGGATTATAATCTCGACCGGATGCTGGTGCACGGAACACGCCGGGCGGCCGAGATGGAGGAAGTGGTCAAGACGCTGGATGGCCTGGGCACCGGCGCGGCGATGACGCGCGGCACGGTGGCGCGGCAGGCTGCGATCGGCGCTCTGGGCGTGAAGACGCCGCCGGAAGGGTTGGCGGAGAAGATCGGGGTGATTTCTTCGGGATGACGGCGTTTTTGGGGCGGGCGTAGCGTGCTGTCGCCTGAGATCCCAGCCTGCGCTGGGGTGACGGAATAAGGGTTGAGGAAAGAGACGCGATGAGCCTGATTATCGATTGCCACGGTCATTACACCGTCCTGCCCAAGGGCCATGACGCCTGGCGCGAGGCGCAGAAGACGGCGTTTAAGGACGGTACGGCGTCCCCGCCCTATCCCGACATCAGCGACGCGGAAATCCGCGAGACGATCGAGGCGAACCAGTTGCGCCTGATCAAGGAGCGCGGGGCGGACTTCACCATCTTTTCGCCGCGCGCGTCCACCATGGCGCCCCATATCGGCGACGAGGCGGTCGCCAAGGAATGGGCGATCCGCTGCAACGACCTGATCGCGCGGGTCGTTGGCCTGTTCCCCGACACGTTCGTCGGCGTATGCATGTTGCCGCAGTCGCCCAAGGCGGACATGACGAACAGCATCGCAGAGCTGGAGCGTTGCGTCACCGAGCTGGGCTTTATCGGCTGCAATCTCAATCCCGATCCGGGCGGCGGGCATTTCACCCATCCGCCGCTGACCGACCGCTATTGGTATCCCTTCTACGAGAAGATGGTCGAGCTGGACGTGCCCGCGATGATCCATGTGTCGGGTAGCTGCAATCCGGCGATGCACGCGACCGGCGGCTATTATATCGCGGCCGACACGATCGCCTTCATGCAGTTGCTGGAAGGCGATCTGTTCAAGGATTTCCCGACGCTGCGCTTCATCATTCCGCACGGCGGCGGGGCGGTGCCCTATCATTGGGGGCGCTATCGCGGCTTGGCCGACATGCTCAAGAAGCCCGACCTGTCGACGCATCTGATGAACAACATCTTCTTCGATACCTGCGTCTATCACCAGCCGGGGGTGGACCTGCTGGCCGACGTGATCGAGAATAAGAATATCCTGTTCGGGTCGGAAATGGTCGGCGCGGTGCGCGGCATCGACCCGACCACCGGCTTCTATTTCGACGACACCAAACGCTATGTCGATGCGCTGGACGTGAGCGACGATGAGCGCGCCGCGATCTTCGCGGGCAATGCCCGTCGCGTCTTCCCGCGCCTCGACGCCAAATTGAAGGAGAGGGGACTATGATAACAGAAGATCCCAAGCATCAGGACATCCATGAATATCTGGCCGAGATGGAGGATATTCCGGGTACGCGCGTCTTCACCGCCAAGCGCGCCCGGCAGGGCTATCATATGAACCAGTTCGCGATGAGCCTGATGAAGGACGAGAATCGCGCCCGGTTCAAGGCGGACGAGCGCGCCTATATGGACGAATGGCCGCTGACCGACGACCAGAAGGAAGCGATGCTGGCGCGCGATTATAATCGCTGCCTGGATTTGGGTGGCAACGTCTATTTCCTGGCGAAACTGTTTTCGACCGACGGCATTCCCTTTGCCGAGGCGGTCAGCACCATGACCGACATGGCGTTCCCCGAATATCGCGCGATGATGATGGCCGGCGGACGATCGCCCGAAGGCGTGCGGTCGATCAAGGCCAATGAAGCGGCGGCCGCCGCCAAGAACGAGGATCGCTGATATGGCGCGGATTACTGCTGGCGTGGCGTCGAGCCATGTGCCGCTGCTGGGCGTGGCGTCGGACTTCAACAAGGATCGGGACGATTATTTCGGGCCGATCTTCGCCGGTTACGATTGGACCCGCGAATGGGAGAAGGCCGAAAAGCCCGATGTCATCATCCTTGTCTATAACGACCATGCCAGCGCCTTTGACATGAAGATCATCCCGACCTTCGCGATCGGTTGTGGCGAGCGTTACAAGTCGGCCGACGAGGGCTGGGGGCCGCGCGCGGTGCCGGATGTGGAGGGGCATCCTGACCTGGCCTGGCACATGGCGCAGAGCCTGGTGCTGGACGAGTTCGACATGACCATCATCAATGAGATGGACGTCGACCATGGTCTGACCGTGCCGCTCTCCATGATGTTCGGCAAGCCCGACGCCTGGCCGTGCAAGGTCGTGCCGCTGGCCGTCAATGTCGTCACCTATCCGCCGCCGTCGGGCAATCGCTGCTGGGCGCTGGGCGAGGCGGTGCGAAAGGCGGTCGAAAGCTATCCCGAGGATCTGAACGTCCAGATCTGGGGCACGGGCGGCATGAGCCACCAGTTGCAAGGGCCGCGCGCGGGCCTGATCAACCAGGAATGGGACAACCGCTTCCTTGACGGATTGATTGGCGACAGCGACCATTTGCGCCGGATTCCGCATATCGAATATCTGCGCGAAACCGGCAGCGAAGGCATCGAGATGGTGATGTGGCTGGTGATGCGTGGGGCGCTGGGCAAGAGGACGCGCGCGCTGCACCGTCATTATCATGTGCCCTGCTCCAACACCGCGATCGGCCATATGGTGCTGCGCCCCGACAATGGCGAAGGGCTGGACATGACCGGTAGCGATACGGTGACGAGAATCGCGGCGGAGTGACGATCAGGACGGAGGGGGCGGCATTTGTCCCTCTCCCCCATATAAGTAATGGAGTGAACTATGCGTATAGCCCTGGCCGGTGCCGGCGCCTTTGGCGAAAAGCATCTTGATGGCCTCAAGAATATCGATGGCGTGACCGTCACGTCGATCATCGGCCGCGAACTGGAAGCGACCAAGAAGGTCGCGGAGAAATATGGCATCGGCCATGTGACGACCGACCTGAACGAGACGCTTAGCCGCAGCGATGTCGATGCGGTAATCCTGTGTACGCCCACTCAAATGCACGCGGCCCAGGCGATCGCCTGCATGGAGGCGGGCAAGCATGTCGAGGTGGAGATTCCGCTGGCCGATAGCTGGGCCGATGCGCAGGCGGTGTTGGCCAAGCAGAAGGAAACGGGCCTGACCTGCATGGTCGGCCATACCCGCCGCTTCAATCCGTCGCACCAGTTCGTCCACAACCGCATCAAGGCGGGCGAATTCAATATTCAACAGATGGACGTGCAGACCTATTTTTTCCGTCGCAAGAATATCAACGCGAAGGGCGAAGCGCGCAGCTGGACCGATCATCTGCTGTGGCATCATGCCGCACATACGGTCGACCTGTTCGCCTATCAGGCGGGCAAGATCGTGTCGGCGCACGCGCTCCAGGGGCCGATCCATCCGGAACTGGGCATCGCCATGGACATGTCGATCCAGCTCAAGAGCGAGACGGGCGCGATCTGCACTTTGTCGCTGTCGTTCAACAATGACGGGCCGCTCGGCACCTTCTTCCGCTATATCGGCGACACCGACACCTATATCGCGCGCTACGACGATCTGGTGAACGGCAAGGAAGAGGCGATCGACGTCAGCCAGGTCGCCGTGTCGATGAACGGCATCGAACTGCAGGACCGCGAATTCATCAGCGCCATCCGCGAAGGCCGCGATCCGAACAGCAGCGTCGCCAAGGTGTTCGATTGCTATCGCGTGCTGGGCGAACTGGAAACGCAGCTCGCGGGCTAAGCTTGAAATCCCTTCGGGGTCGCAAGGAAGGGCGTGGCGGATTTATCCGCCGCGCCCTTTTTGCGTGTCATGCCGTCAACAGCGGGTGCGTCATGCGGAGGTCATCGAGCAGGCTCTCGATCAGCGCGATATCCTGAAAGCTGCCGGTCGGCGTCGCGTTCCAGTTGCAATGGGGATGGGTGGCGGGGCTGTAGAGGCGCAGCTTGCCGACCACCTTGCGCCAGTGATGCTTGCTTTTGCCATGGTCGCGGACCAGCCGGGCCACGAGCAGGTCGGTTAGCTTTTCCGCTGTCATGGCAGGCTATGTAGGGGCGCGGCGCGCGCCGTCAACCTGTCCGCGCGGCGCGATAGGCGCGGGGCGGCTGGCCGATATGGCGGGTGAAGAAGCGCGAGAAATAGGCCGGGTCTTCGAAACCGATGGCATAAGCGATCTCCGCCACCGACAGCTGGGAATAGAGGAGCAGGCGGCGCGCCTCCAGCAAGGCGCGGTCGTCGAGCATCTGGGCGGGGGAACTGCCCGCGACCTGCGCGCAGGCCTGGCGCAACGCGGTGAGACTGGCGCCGAGCGCTTTGGCGTGATCCGCGACGGGTTCGCGCTGGCGGAAGCGCTGTTCGATCCGTTCGCGCAGCCGTGCGACCAGAGCGGCCTGACGCGCGGTGCCGGGCCGGGCCGCCTGCGCCAGCGTCGCGTGGCGCAGGGCGAGCACCATCAGCGAGAGGAGCGCGGATTCGACGGCGGCGCGCTGGCCGGGGCCGGACCAGCCCAGTTCCTGCGCCATGCGCATGATGATGTCCTGCGCCATGCCGCCGTCGCTGACCGGCAGGGGGACGGCATGGGGGTGAGCAAAAAGCGGGGCGAGATCGGCGTCGCGGGCGATCAGATGGCGCAGATAGGCGTCGGCGATGGTGGTGACATGGCCGCGCGATTCGCTGTGCCAGGTGAAGCCATGGACGATGCCGGCCGGGATAAGCAGCAGGCAGGGCGCGTCGAAGCTGACCTGCGCCGCCTCCGCCTGCATCGCGCCTCCGCCTTCGCCGATCAGGATGATATGGTTGAGGTCGCGATGGACATGCGGGCGGATCGTCCATTCGCTGGGGCGGGATCGATCGTCCAGGCTTTCGACATGGACGAAGCCTTCCGCCACGCTGCGCTGCGGTTCGCCATAGAGATAGAAGCTGGGGACGGGGGCGGTCGACATGATGGATCGTCCATCTATGCGCCCGGCTCCGCCTGTCCGCAAGCGCTCAGGCCGGGCGGGGGCGGAGCATAGCCAGCAAGGCCGCGCCGACCAGCGAACCGAGCGCCATGACGATCGCGACGGCAGGCAAGCCGAAGTCGAGCGTGAAGAGGAAGCCAGCGAGGATCGGCCCCAGCGCTGCGCCGCCGCGGCCGATGCCGATGACGATGCCGGTCCCGCCGGCGCGCACGGCGGTCGGGAAAGATTGGGCGACCAGCGCATAGAGGCCGACCACCGCGCCATTGGTGAAGAAGCCCGCGCAGGCGGCGATCAGGCTGAGGCCGGCGAGCGTGGTCTGCCCCTGGCCGAACAGCGTCACCATGACGGTGGAGGCGACCATAGCCACCATGACCAGGGCGCGCAGCGGCAACCGCCAGCTGAGCGCGCCGAGCAGCAGCGATCCGGCAAGGCCACCGACATTGGCCCAGACGAGCACGCCGCCAGCGGCCGAGGGCGCGAAGCCCATGTCCACGACAATCTTGGGCACCCATTTCAGGATGAAGTAGAAGGTCATGATGTGGCAGAAATAGGCGAGCGTCAGCAGGATGGTGGTGCGGGCCAGGCCGGGTGCGAACAGCGATGCGAAGGATGGCTTGGTCGCCAAAGGATCAGGCGCGGGGAGGGCGTCGGCCGGGGCGTGGCCCATGCGGGCGAGCAGGCGGTTGATCCGCGCCAGCGCGCCTTGCGGCCGCTTTTGCAACAGGAAGCCGATCGATTCGGGCAGCAGCCAGAGCGCGATGGGCAGGAAGAGTGCGGTGACGATGCCGCCGAACAGGAATATGTCGCGCCAGTCCCCCGCCACCAGCAAGTAGGACGCGACCGACCCGCCCAGGATCGCGCCGACCGGATAGCCCGCCGCCATGATTGCGACAGCCAGGCTGCGGGAGCGGGCGTTGGACAGTTCGGCGACCATGGCGTTGGTGCAGGCGAGCATCCCGCCGATGCCAAGGCCCGTCGCCAAGCGGATGAGCGAGAGCGACACCACGTCCCATGCCTGGGTCGCGCCGGCCATGCCCGCCGCCATGACGACAAGGCAGCCCAATATGGTCGGGCGGCGGCCGATGCGGTCGGCCAGGTTGCCGAGCAGCACGGACCCGACCGCCATGCCGATCAGTTCCATCGACAGGACGAGGCCGAGCGCGGCGCGATCGATCCCCCATTCCTTGGCGATGCCGGGCGAGGCGAAGCTGATGGCCAGCACATCGAAGCCGTCGAGCGCGTTTAGCAGGATGCACAGGATGATCGCCGCGATCTGGAGCCGGCCCATGGGGGCTTCGTCCAGCCTGTGCCTGATGTCGGTCATCCTTGATCCTATCCGCTATATTCTATCGTCTGTTAGTGTCAGCCGACCGCGAAAATGTCCAGCGCGACATGGTCCTTGAAGCGGGCGGCGGCGCACAGGAATATGGTGCGGCCGAGCCAGGCGTGCGGGCCGTCGCTCGCCACTTCGAAGCGCGGGGTGGTGCGGAAATAATAGAGAGCGGGGTCCACCACCTCGCCCGCCGCGATGCGGGCCAGCACTGGCGCGGGGCCGTGTCGATAGCCCGGATTGACGACGGAGATGATCGCGCCATCATCTGCCTGCAACGAATAGCGGGCGAGGATATCGGCGGTGCCGTCCGCCCGGATCGATTGCCAGTCCGCGCCGCCGGGCAGCACTTTGCCGGTGAGGCGCGGGCCATCGACGCTGCCGCCGGTGATGGGGATGACCCGCTTGCGCACGCCATCGACCATGCCCAGTTCCTGCGGCGCGCCGATCAGGACGCGCAGGCGCATGGCGAGGCTGAGTGGCGGGGTGGCGAGCGTGCCGCCTTGCGCCGCGGCCAGCGGGGCGGCGGTGCCGGCAAGAGCGAGGCCGGGCACAGCCTTAAGCAGGCCGCGGCGGTGCATGTCGCTGGTCATCGTCTCTCCCTGTCTGCCGACGCGGCGGCTTATGGCCTTGGAATAGAGGATCGTGGCGTCATGGCCAATATGGCCCATGATTTTACCGAAAGATGGGGCCGGTTCTGGCGCGCGCGATGCGGCGTCGGCGAACCGGACGGTGGCTGGCGACGTCATCCTTCTGCTTGGCTTATGCCCGACCATATGGGAAAGGCGCTTGGGGGTCGTGAAACTGGATGCCGGATAATAGATGAAGCCCTTGCTGATCGACAGGATGATGCGGGCCGCCCGCTGCGCGCTGGGTGGGCTGATGCTGGCCATGTTGGCGCCTGGGCCGCTGGGCGCGGCGGAACCTGCGCCGTTCGAATTGCCCGGCCCGGCGCTGGATATATTGGTGATGCGCGGCGACCAGAGCCTGCCGATCGCGCAGGTGCCCAGCCTGTCCGAAGGCGACCGGTTGTCGATCGAGGCGGACCTGCCAGCCGATCAGGGCGCGCGCTTCATCCTGGTGTCCGCCTTCCTGCGCGGCGCGACCAATCCGCCGCCCAAAGACTGGGTCCAGTTCGCCGAGACATGGAAGAAGAAGGACAAGGATAAGGCGCTGGTGCTGACGGTGCCGAAGGGCGCGCGGCAGATGGTGCTGTTTCTGGTGCCGGACACCGGCGGGGCGGAAGGCGTATTGTCCGACGCGGTGCGCGGCAAGCCGGGAGAGTTCGTTCGCGCGACGCAGGATCTGAACCAGGCGTCGCTGGATCGGTCGCGGCTGGACGCCTTCATGGCGGGGATCAAGGCGCAGGAAAACAGCCATCCGGAATATCTGCGCAGCGTCGCGCCGACGCTGGCGCGCAGCCTGGCGATGAAACTGAACGAGGAGTGCCTGTCCAAGGTGGTCGAGATGCAGGCGGCCTGCCTGCTAGACAATCGCGAGGCGCTGGTGCTGTCGGACGTGCATAGCAGTTCGATCGCCGAAACGCTGACCGGGGCACCGACTGACCTGGCGCTGCAACTAGCCGCGACGCGAGAGGCGGGTTATGGTTTCTACAGTCCCTATATCGGCGTGGTCCGCGATATCGCGAAGATATTCGGCGCGTTCAGTAGCCCGCAGTTCAACTATCTGCCCACGCTGAGCGTGCGCAAGCCAGAGGGCATGTCGCTGTTGCTGAATGCCGCGCCGTCCTTCCAGAAACCAAAGTCGGTCATGGTCGTCGCCATGCCCTCGATCGAGGCGGACAGTCCGCCGCGCCTGCGCCGCAGCGGCGACGCGCCGCTCTGCGGGGCGCATGCCGGTACGGTGTTGCCGGTGGAGGGCGCACCGCTGATCTTCTCCACCCCCTATGCGCGCGACGTGAAGCTGGCGTTGAAGACGGCATCGGGCGAGACGATCGACCTGCCGCTGGAGGCGCGCGCCGACCGGGGCGGCTATGTGCTGACCGGCGGTGATGCGCCCCCGGCGTTCAAGGGAACGGTGCAGGGCCATCTTTATGGCCGCTGGGGCTTCGACCGGTTTGAGGGGCCGGACTTCATGGTGCAGATGCCCGATGCGGGCGGCTGGACGGTCGAGGGCGATAGCGCCGCCTTGGTCGTCGGGCGCGATAATGGGCTGGTGGTGAAGGGTGGCGCGCCCGCCTGCGTCGAAAGCGTGATGCTCCGGCAGGGGGAGGCCATGCCCAAGCCGGTAGATTGGAAGGTGCAGGGGCGCGACGCGCTGGCGCTGACGGTGCCGCTGACCGATCGCAAGCCCGGCGCTCTCAGCGTCGAGGTCAAATATCAGGGCGTGGCCCAACCGTCCGCGATTGCGCTGCGCAGCTATGCGCAGGCGAGCCGACTGGACGGGTTGCTGCTCCATGCCGGGGACAAGGCGGGGTTGCTGTCCGGGCAGCGGCTGGATCAGGTGGACAGCGTGGATGTGAATGGCCTGTTGTTGCGGCCAGACGGATTGACGCGCGACGGCGCGGTCGACCGGTTGCGGCTGGTGGCGCAGGGCGATGCGGTGGCAGCCGATGCCGGCAGCGAAGCGACGGCGCAGGTCAAGCTGCGCGACGGGCGGAGCGTGAGCCTTATCGTGATGGTTGCGAGCGCGCGGCCGCAGATAGGCTTGCTAAGCAAGGATATCAGCCTGGGCGTGCCGCCTGCGAACGGCAAGGCGCTGACGCTCAACGGTGACAATCTGCTGCCGGATAATGGCCAGCTCGTTTTTTCTGTACAGGCGGGCGAGGGCACCAAGCTGAGCGCGAGCGACGCGATCGAGGTTGCGCCGATCGAGGATGGCGTGCCGATCCGGCTGACCGCTGCCAATGGCCTGCGGCTGGAAAGCCCCAAGGTGATGGTCGCGACGCTGGACCCGAAGGCGATGGCGCCGTCCCTGTTCGGTCCGCTGCGCTTTCGCCTGCTGCGCGGCGGCGAGGTGAGCGACTGGCAACCTCTGGTGACGCTGGCGCGGCTGCCGCAAATCGAGGCGGTGGCCTGTGCGGCAAAGGCGGACGGTTGCACCATCACGGGGCGCGACCTGTTCCTGATCGATGCTGTGGGCGCGACGCCGACTCTCGACCAGGCGGCGCAGGTGGCCCATGGCTATACCGGTTCTGCGTTGAAGGCACCCGCGCCGCAGGACGGCAATCTGTATCTGCGGCTGCGCGATGCGCCCGACAGCGTGGTGACGCTACCCGCGGCCTGATCGGCGGCGGATAGTCCATTCATGCCTAGGCGCGTTGGCCCTGAAGTCCCGATCTGGTGGCGCAAGGTCGGTTGAATCGTCCAAATAAGCGGCTGGTCCCGCCATGGGCGTGGGCTTAGCAACCCGGCATCATGCCCTCCAATGCCAAAGGACATGGAGAGGATGATCATGAAGACGCAGGTCGCGATCGTGGGCGCTGGACCCGCCGGACTGATGCTGGGGCATCTGCTGCGCGCCGAGGGGATCGATGCCGTCATCGTCGAACGGGCGTCGCCCGACTATGTGCTGGGGCGCATCCGCGCCGGGGTGCTGGAGCGCACCACCACCGACCTGATGGACCGGCTGGGGCTGGGCGCGCGGATGCATGCCGAAGGGCTGCCGCATGACGGCTTTCACCTGGCCGACGGAGAAAGGCTGATCCGCATCGACATCGCGGCCCTGACCGGCAGGCAGGTGATGGTCTATGGCCAGACCGAAGTGACCCGCGACCTGATGGAGGCCGCGCCCGAACGCGGGCTGGAGATCATCTATGACGCCGCCGACGTGGCGCTGCACGATGTCGATGGGGACGCGCCCTATCTTACCTATAGCAAGGATGGCGCGACCCATCGGATCGACGCGCAGTTTCTGTGCGGCTGCGACGGCTTCCACGGCCCTTCGCGCAAGGCGATGCCGGCGTCGGTCGCGCGCCATTATGAGAAGGTCTATCCCTTTGGCTGGCTCGGCATCCTGGCGGATGTGCCGCCGTGCAACCATGAACTGATCTACGCCAATCACGAGCGCGGCTTTGCCCTGGCCTCCATGCGGTCGGCGACGCGCAGCCGCTATTATGTGCAGGTGGCGCTGGACGAAAGACTTGAGGACTGGTCCGACGACCGGCTGTGGGACGAACTGGCGATCCGCCTGGGGCCGGACGCGGCCGCGCATATGACCCGTGGTCCGGCCTTGGAAAAGTCGATCGCGCCGCTGCGCTCCTTCGTGTTCGAGCCGATGCGCCATGGCCGGTTGATGCTGGCGGGCGACAGCGCGCATATCGTGCCGCCGACCGGCGCCAAGGGCCTGAACCTGGCTATGTCGGACGTGCATTACCTGTCGCAGTCGTTGATCGGCTGGTTCAAACGTCATGACAGCGACGCGGTGGCAGGCTATTCGGACAAGGCGCTGGCCCGCGTCTGGAAATCCGAACGCTTTTCATGGCAATTGACGACATTGATGCACCGCTTCCCCGACAGCGATGCGTTCGATCGCCGGATGCAGGTCGCCGACCTCGACTATATCGCCTCCTCGGTCGCGGCGCAGACGACGATCGCGGAAAATTACGTAGGATTACCCTTATAATA
Source organism: Pseudomonadota bacterium (assembly GCA_040389985.1). Classification (GTDB taxonomy): domain Bacteria; phylum Pseudomonadota; class Alphaproteobacteria; order Sphingomonadales; family Sphingomonadaceae; genus Sphingobium. The sequence goes on along the minus strand of JAZJZH010000003.1, from coordinate 1,425 downwards.
TGACCAGCCTCCCCACTCGGACCGTCGGCCCCTTCACCGTTTCGGCCATCGGCCTTGGTTGCATGAACCTGTCCCACGCTTATCTGCCGCGTCCCGATGCGGCGTATGCGGAAAGACTGTTGCGCCATGCGCTCGATGTCGGCGTGACCTTTTTCGATACTGCGGCGCTCTATGGCTTCGGCGCAAATGAGGAACTGTTGGGCCGCACGCTGATGGACCGGCGGGGGGAGTTCATCCTGGCGAGCAAATGCGTGCTGGGGGAGATTGACGGCAAGCGCGGGCTGGACGGGTCGCCCGAAGCGATCGGCAAGGTGCTGGAGGATTCGCTGCGGCGGCTCAAGGTTGACCATATCGACCTTTATTATCTCCATCGTCTCGACCCCAAGGTGCCGATCGAGGATTCGGTCGGCGCGCTGGTCCGGGCCAGGGAAGCGGGCAAGATCGGGGCGATCGGCCTGTCGGAAATGTCGGCCGCGACGCTGCGCCGCGCCCATGCCGTTCATCCGATCGCCGCCATGCAGACCGAATATTCGCTCTGGACCCGCAATGCGGAAGTGGCGGTGCTGGAGGCGTGCGTGGAACTGGGGACGGGTTTCGTCGCCTTCTCCCCGGTCGGACGCGGGCTTCTGGCGGGCAATCCGAACGCCGCCCATCTGGCGCAGGGCGATATTCGCGGCTCCATGCCCCGGTTCCAGCCTCCCCATTTGGCGGCGAACCTGACATTGGTGGAGGGGCTGAAGGCGTTGGCCGATCAAGCCGGTTGTACGGCGGCGCAGCTGTGCCTGGCCTGGCTGCTGGCCAAGGGCGACCATGTCGTACCAATTCCCGGTACGACCAGCATCGCCCATCTCGACGAGGATCTGGCCACCTTGGCGCGTGTCTGGCCGGACGATCTGATTGCGGCGGTAGAGGCGCTGTTCCCCTTCAACGCGCCGTCGGGGCCGCGCTATCCGCACGAGGCGCAGGCCCAGGTCGACACCGAATGTTGGGCGGGCGAGCCTTTGGCCTGAATTGCGCGTGATTCTCTAGTCCTTTCAGCGGGTTGATTCGGCTGTGCTGGGGGACTCAGGGCAAAATGAAGGCGTGGAGCGGGGAAGTCCGTTCCCGCCTTCATGCGTATGGAAGTGCCAAAAAGCCCGGAAATCCGCGCTATTCTTCGGCTTTGGCGGGTTCATTCTCCAGCGCTGTCTCATAAAATTCACAAAGGGCGCTTTTTTCCGGTTGACCGACTCAGATGCCTCCCCTAGTTCGCCTCTCACCGGACGGAACGACGCCATTGAGGTGCTGAACCGGACGGTCGCCAATATAGACGGGACGCACCTCCCTCGGAATAAGTTTCGAGGAAGAATGGCTGTCCCTCTTTAGTTATCGGTTCTTTGACATTGTTGGATAGATGAAGGGACATGTGGGCGGCGGCTCCGGTTA
>JAZJZH010000002.1:0-72817 GCA_040389985.1 Pseudomonadota bacterium | reverse complement strand
GTGGCGCTGGTGATCCGCTGCACTTCGGAAATGCTCCCGGCCTTATATTTGCCGTTGAGCAGCGAGAGATTGCCCGAAATCTCCATGCCCGACCATGGTGCCGCCACGACCTCGAACTCAGCCCCCCAGACGCGGGTATCGCCGTTATTCTGGGTATATTGGGTGACGCCCACGCCAGGTGCAACGGCATTGACGATCACCTGGGCATTGCTTTTCCAGGTGTGGAACAGCGCGACGTTGGTGCGCAGCCGATTATCGAGCCAGCTCGCCTTGATGCCGCCTTCGACGTCCTTGACCTTTTCTGGCGAGAAGGCGGGAAGCGACCCGGCGCGTATGTTGAAGCCGCCCGCCTTGGCCGCGCCGCGCGTGGCCACGTAGAGGAAGATGTCCTCGCTCGCCTGCCAGTCCAGACCCAGGTTCCAGGCGGGATAGGAGAAATTTTTCGACTGGGTCTGGTTGCATTGCGTCGCCGTGGGCGTCTGGTCGGGATTGACCAGATTGCAGTTCACGCCGAACGGCGTGCCCGCGACGGGCGCGTTAGGGGCGAGGCCCAGCACCTGCTGATTGTGGAGGACAACCTCCCGCCCGTCCCAGGTGTAGCGAAAGCCGCCCACTGCACGCACGCTGTCGGTCAGATTATAATAGAGCTGCGCATAGGCACCCTTGGTCGTATTCTTCGCGTCGCCGAAGCTGTTGCGGATCAACCCGCCGAAAATCTGCGATTGGGAATATTCAAAGCCTGTTTCGCGCGAGGCGTAGCCGCCCAGAATATAGCTCAGTTTGTCCGTGATGTTGCCGGATAGCTGGAGTTCCTGCGAATAGGATTCCGAATGTGCGCCGCCGAACACGGCAAGGACCGGCGATGGCGATCCATCGAGATCGATCAGACCATCGGAATCCGAATAGCGATAGGCGGTGATCGACTTGAGCTTATGCGCGCCGATGTCGATGTTGACGACACCGGAAAAGCCATAGGCAACCAGCTTGTCGAACGGCAACTGGCTGTATTTCGCCTGGATGTCGGCAGGCAGCGTCGCGAAGGTCGGGTTGGTCGTGGGCCGCACAAGCCCACCTGCATAGGTCGTGTACCAATTGTCCTTGGTATGAATGGCGCTGGCCAGTCCGGGTGCAAAGGCTGCCAACGGCCCCTGAAACGACAGCGGGTTGAACCCGGCGGTCTGGGCAAGCTGGCCCATGTCCGTGATCTTGTTGTAATCGCCGCTCAGGGTAACGTCGAACCCGTCCCTTTCATATTTCAGCTTGCCGCGCAGGAAGTGGCTTTTCTGATCGCCCACGTCGCGGTTCAGCCGGGCGTTGTCGCCATAGCCGTTGCGATCATGGAAATCATAGACGACACGCGCGGCCAGGCCCTCTGCCAGCGGCGCGTTCAAAACGGCTTCGACATCCCGGTAGGCATAGTTGCCGACTTCGCCCTTCAGGCTGCCTTCCAGCCGATCGACAGGATCCTTGGACAGAATGTTGATCGCGCCGCCCGTCGTGTTGCGACCAAACAGCGTGCCCTGCGGACCACGCAGCACTTCGAGCCGCTGGAGATCGTGCAGATCGGTCAGGCCCTGCGAAGGCCGGGCTATATAAACGCCGTCGATATAGGTCGCGACCGCCGGATCGTTGGCGATCAGCGGCTGGAGATTGCCCTGGCCGCGGATCGACACGAATGCGAAGCCGGACGTGGAGGCAGAGCCGGTCGATATGACGACGCTGGGCGCTACACGCTGCACGTCCTGAACGCTGACGATCTGCGCGCGCTGAATCGCGACATCGCCCAATGCCGTGACGGCCAGCGGGGTGGTTTGCAGGCTTTCCTCGGTCCGCCGCGCGGTGACCACGATATCCTGAATGCCGCCGGACTGTTCCTGCGCCGCTTCCTGTGGTGCGACTTGCGCCCGCGCGGGCTGAGCCATCGCGACAGGCAGGCCCGACAGCATCGTCGCCACCATCAGTTTGGACGTTATCATCACTCTCTCCCACATATCTTTATTATTGGCGGACAGGCGACATTTTGATGGGACGACAACCTACCTTAGGAAAGGGTGGCACGGTTCATCGATAGTGAAACGCGGGTCGGCGATAGCCGCCCCGCTTCCGCGTCACATGATTGTTGCGAAACGATAGCCTATTGCATTCCGGCGATAGCCTGTCGCCTTGCCCGCCCTTTCTCCCATGGTCAGAGATCGTTCCAGCAATCAGAAAAGCGGCTGCGGGCCGCTAAAAAGGACATGCACATGGCAACGCTAGACGCAGGTCGGATCGAAGCATTTCTCCGGCATCAACTTGATATGTTCAATCAGGGTCGGCGTGACGACTTCATCGCCGCCTACCGTGAGATCGCGCCGGGTGGGCTGCTGATCGATGATCCGGTGGGCAGCGATCGTCAGGAGGGGCTGCACCTGATCGGGGAATTGTTCGACCGCTATGTCGGCTGGAAGCTGACATTTGTCGAACTGATCGTGAACGGGCATGAGGCCGCAGCCTGCGTACGGAACGAAGGCGTAGTGAATGGTCATCCCGTCACAGTGCACAGCCTTGAGACATATCATTTCGGCGAGGACGGCACCTTCCTGGCCCGCTATTTCCATCCGGCGATGTCGGCATGACCGCCGTGGACCGACTCGCGATACACAGGGACAAGATAGAACTGACCGCGACCGGCGCTCTGTCGGTCGAGACTGTCCTGAATGTCCGCCATTGGAACGACCGGTTGTTCAGCTTTTCGGTGACACGCCCGGCGAGCTTTCGGTTTCGGTCCGGCGAGTTTGTCATGATCGGACTGGCGGGCGAGGGTGGCAAGCCGCTGTTGCGCGCCTATTCGGTGGCCAGCCCTGCCTATGCCGAGGAACTGGAATTCCTGTCGATCAAGGTGGAGGACGGCCCCCTGACGTCGCGATTGCAGAATATCCGGCCCGGTGACCAGATATATCTTGGGCGCAAACCCACGGGTACATTGGTGACTGACGCGCTGTTGCCCGGCAACCGGCTGTTGCTGCTGTCGAGCGGCACCGGGCTGGCGCCGTTCCTCAGCCTGATCCGCGACCCCGACGTCTATGAACGCTATGAGCGCGTGATCGTCGTCCACAGCGTCAGGCAGGCAAGCGACCTGGCGTTTCGTGCGGAGCTGGAATCCGGCCTGCGGGATGATCCGCTGGTATCGGAACCGGCAATGGCGCAACTATCCTATCTGCCCACGGTCACGCGCGAAGCCTTTACCTGCAATGCGCGCATCACAACGATGATCGAAGATGGCAGCCTGTTCGCGCAGGCTGGACTGAGTGGTGCGCCGCTCTCGGTCCAGACCGATCGCATCATGCTATGTGGCGGCATGGCCATGATCAAGGATATCGCTCACCTGCTGGATGCGCGGGGCTTTATCGAAGGCTCCAACGCGAAGCCGGGCGATTATGTGATCGAAAGAGCCTTTGTCGGTTAAAAATGGCGGAATGCTGGTGACTTGCCATTTTCATAGATGGGCTTCAGATCGGCGTGGCCTCGGCTCGCCGGGCGTCAGCGGAAAGTGCATTGGCCAATCTATAACCAGGGATCACACCCTGCGCGACGTCAACCACAACGACCTGGACATTAAGTTTCGGCCTATCGACGGCAGTTTTGGTCTCAGGCAGGCTTCAAAGCCGACAGTCGAAAAGTCCCAGAAATAGTCATTCTTTGGAGGCTCACCACGCAATTCGGAACGGACTAACTCGCCCGCGGTCGTGCACGAGGGAGACGGCATCATCGCGCGACGCATACTCATCACGGGAGCCAGCCGGTTGTTCCGTGGCTTATTGGCTTGGCCGCCAAGGCCATAACGTCACCGTCGTCGAGTGCAATCCGGCTTTCCGCGGCGTCGGCCGCGAAGTCATACGAAATAAATCTCGAGAAACCGGCACGTGAGGCGGGCACGGGTGGGGAAGGGACTGCCTGGGTCAATGAGAAGGGGGCACCTGGGGCGGCATTCCTCAGCGCAGACATGGCCGGCGACGGCCCGACGACGGAAATGGAGATACTACGAGGCGATCTCGCTCGCACCGGGTCGAGGCCAAGCTCAACCCAGGTCCGCCTCACGCGCCCGATCGCGGGCGACAGACAGCGTGACCTTCGATGCGCTGCCCAATCCGATGTCGCGCCGCCGGCCATGCTTCTGAACGCGGCACACCCAGCTTTTTAGAGCCACTGGATCCGACCACCAAAAACAAGCCATCGTCATCACCGAAACGGCCCGGTCGTTCTGCGGCCTTCACACCTGTTACGGAGAGCTTTACCACACCCATATTCTCCCACGCTTTTTACCACACGCCAAATCGGTCACCGACGGATGCGAGGGGATGATGTGGGACACGAATCAGCCCGAAAGGCCCGGAAATGCTGGGCTTTTCGGTTCACTAGGGATGCAGCAAAACAAGGTCTTGGCGGAGCGGCAGGGATTCGAACCCTGGATACGCTTTTGGCGTATACTCACTTTCCAGGCGAGCGCCTTCGACCACTCGGCCACCGCTCCGCATTGCACTGGAAGTGCGGCTCCCTATCGCGCGATGTGCCGCTAGGCAAGGGCTATGGGCAGGGGATGCTTTACTTTATGCCGCAGCCGCTGTTTGATCGTGGCATGAACCGCCTTCTCGCGCTTGCGCTGTCCACCGCCATCCTTCCCACCTGTCTCGCTACCCAGGCGCTCGCCGCCGATCCGCCCGCCACGCCGGCCGCCGTAGTGGTGCAGGCGCCGGCAGGCGCGTGGCGGCCGATATCCGCGGACGAACTGCTGGTCATGACCCTAGAGGGTGGCAAGCGCGTGGTCATTCAGCTCGCGCCCGCCTTCTCGCCACGCCATGTCGCCAATATCGCGATGCTGGCGCAGGCGCATTGGTGGGACGGCACCAGCATCAACCGGGTGCAGGATAATTATGTCGTGCAATGGGGCGACGCGACCGAGAAGAAGCCGATGCCGCCCGGCCTGTCGCCCACCAGCCCGGCCGACTATGCGCTGCCGTTGGCGACGCGGCGGCTTGCGGTCACACCCTTGCCCTATGCCGATCCCTATGCCCCCTTGACCGGCTTTGTGGGCGGCTGGCCGGTGGCGATGGACGGCACGTCGGCCTGGCTGCCCCATTGCTATGGCTATGTCGGCGTTGGCCGCAATCTATCGCCGGACGCCGGGACAGGCGCTGAACTCTATGCCGTGATCGGCCAAGCGCCGCGTCAGCTCGACCGCAACATCGCAGTCGTAGGCCGCGTGATCGAGGGCATGGCGTATCTGTCCAGCCTGCCGCGAGGATCGGGCGAACTGGGCTTCTACACGCCGACCGAACATCAGGTGCCGATCCTGACCGTTCGTCTCGCCAGCGAATTGCCCTTTGCCGACCGCCCGCGCTTCGAGGTGATGGACACGCTGTCCTCCAGCTTCGCCGACTATCTGCGCCTGCGTGCCAACCGGAAGGATGATTTCTACGACCGGCCGGCCGGCGGCGTAGACATCTGCAATGCGCCGGTGCCGGTCAGGGCCGCGCCTTAAAAACGGGAACCTTCGTCATTCCGCCTGCGCTATGATGGCGCAGAGCGGCGCTATGGCAACGCGCCCCCATTTTTGGAGAGGCGCGATGATCGTCGGCACCGTGAAGGAAATCAAGAATCACGAATATCGCGTCGGCCTGACCCCCGAAAGCGTGCATGAACTTACGGCGCACGGTCATCGCGTGCTGGTGGAGAGCGGCGCGGGCGAGGGGATCGGTGCCAGCGACGCGCTGTACAAGAAAGCGGGGGCGGAGATTGCCGCTACCGCCGCCGACATATTCGCTACCGCCGACATGATCGTGAAGGTGAAGGAGCCGCAGTCACAGGAGCGCGCCCTGCTGCGGCCGGGCCAGATCCTTTACACCTATCTGCACCTTGCGCCCGACCCGGACCAGGCCCGCGATCTGATCGCGTCTGGCGCGACCTGCATCGCCTATGAAACCGTGACCGACGCCCATGGCGGCCTGCCGCTGCTGAAACCGATGAGCCAGGTCGCTGGTCGCATGGCGATCCAGGCCGGGGCGACGGCTCTGGAAAAGGCGCATGGTGGCCGCGGCGTGCTGCTGGGCGGGGTGCCGGGCGTGCTGCCGGCCAAAGTGGCGGTGATCGGCGGCGGCGTGGTCGGCTTCAACGCGGCGCAGATGGCGGCGGGCCTGGGTGCCGACGTCACCATCCTCGATCGCAGTCCCGAAGTGCTGGAAAAACTCGGCATGTATTTTGAAGCGCGGGCCAAGACTCGCTTTTCCAACCGTGCGAACCTCGCCGAATGCGTGGCGGACGCCGATCTGGTGATTGGCGCGGTGCTGATCCCCGGCGCTGCTGCGCCCAAGCTGGTCACCGCCGCGATGCTCACGACCATGAAGAAGGGCGCGGTGCTGGTCGATGTCGCGATCGATCAGGGCGGCTGCTTCGAAACCAGCCACGCCACCACCCATGCCGACCCGACCTATATCATCGACGGGATCGTCCATTATTGCGTCGCCAACATGCCCGGCGCGGTGGCGCGCACCAGCACCTATGCGCTCAACAATGTAACGCTGCCCCATGCGCTACGCATCGCTGAACTGGGGTGGCAGGACGCCCTGCGCCATGACCCGCACCTGCGCGCAGGCCTTAATGTTTGCGACGGAAAGGTCACCTATCAGGCTGTGGCAGAGGATCTGGGCCTACCCTACACGCCCGCGGCGGAGGCGATCGCCTGATGGCATGACGTCCTTTTGTGTCTCGATCGTCTTGCACTTTAGGCCATGCCCTTGCGGGTTCGCGCCCCTCGTTCGTCTAGCGGGGCATGGGGGACATGACAACATGCCCCCCATCCAGCTTGATTTCGCCGAAGAGAGGCATGGTTTTACGTCATGGTCGATTTCCCCACTTTCCCCGCCTTGATCCGCAAAGGCGAACGCAGCAACATGTGCGCTGACCGCATCGGGCAGGAAGGGACGCGATAATGCACGGCGAACTGATGACCTGGCTTGTCCCGCTGGTTTCGATGCTGGCCGCCGGACTGGTGGCGGGCTTTGCTGCGGGCATTTTCGGCATTGGCGGCGGTTTCGTCGTCGTGCCAGCGCTGCTGGTCGTGCTGCCCCTGCTGGGCGGCACGCATGACGCGATTGCGCATGTCGCGATTGGTACGTCGGCGGCGACCATCATCGTCACCTCCATCCGCTCGCTGCTGGCCCATGCCAAGCGCGGCGCGGTGGAGTTCGAAGTGCTGCGGGCCTGGGCGCCCTGGATCGTGCTGGGCTGCGGCGTCGGCGTGATGCTCGCGGGCCATGTCGACGGCAATACGCTCAAGATGATCTTCGCCACCGGCGTCGGCCTGATGTCGCTCAATTTCCTGCTGCCCAGCATCAGTGGCAAGGTCGTCAGCGACACCATGCCATCGGGCATCGTCCGCATGGGGATCGCCGGGGGCCTTGGCACCTTTTCCTCGCTGCTCGGCATCGGCGGCGGCGTGATTGCGATCATGGTGATGACGCTCTGCGGCCGCACCATCCACCGCGCGATCGCGACGGCATCGGGCATCGGCACGCTGATCGCCATCCCCACCACCATCGGTTTCGCCATCATCGGGTTCAAGGAAGGCGGCCTGCCCTGGGGTTCGCTGGGCTATATCAATATCCCCGCGACGCTGGCGATCGCCTCCATGTCGATGCTGACCGCGCCGCTGGGCGTTGCCGCCGCGCACAGCCTGCCGGCCGGGCCGCTCAAGAAGATTTTCGGCACCTATCTGATCATCATTTCGGTCATCATGTTCCGCGCCGGCCTGCAAGGATAAACCGGCCTTTCAATTCAAGGCTGAACAAGGCCGCCGGTGACGGGCTAACAAGCTTTGTCACTGGCGGCCTTTCGCGTTATCTGCGAGCCGGGGGACATGATGGCGCAGGCGGACGCGATTTCGATATTGCTGGTGGAAGATGATGAGGCCGCGCGCGCCAACATCGCCACGATCCTCACCGACGCTGGCATGGTGGTGGAACAGGCGATCGACGGTGCCACCGGCCTCAACCGCGCGGGCGGCGGCAGCCACGACGTCATCATCCTCGACCGGATGCTGCCCCATTTGTCGGGCATCGACATCGTCACCCGTCTGCGGGTGGCGGGCGTAGGCGCGCCGGTGTTGATGCTGTCGGCGCTCGGCCGCAGCGAACATCGGGTTGAGGGGCTGGAAAGCGGCGTGGACGATTATCTCGCCAAGCCCTTCGAACCCGACGAACTGGTCGCCCGCGTCCGCGCGCTGTGGCGTCGGGCCAGTCGGCGCAGTCATGAGCCGGTGCTGCTGTTCGGCGATCTGGAATGCCATGTGAAGGCACGCACGGCCTTTCGCCAGGGCAGGCATTTGCCGCTTTCGCCCAAGGAATTCGAACTGTTCCGCTATCTGATGGAACATGCCGGCGAAGTGGTGACGCGCGAAATGCTGCTGCGCCAGGTGTGGAAATTGAGCTTTGATCCCCAGACCAATGTCGTGGACGTCAATGTCGGCCGCCTGCGCCGCAAGCTGGAGGACGGGTTCGACGGTCCGGTGCTGGAAACCGTGTGGGGCACCGGCTATCGCTTGATCGCCGCGGCGGGGGTGCAGCCAGGGACGGGGTCGCCGAGTGCCTAGACCCGGCCTGTTTCGGTCGGTCTTCGGGCGGGTCACGCTTTCGGCGCTGCTGGTCAGCCTCTTGTCCACGCTGGCCCTGTTCCTGGTGGTCCAAAAAATCGTCGAGGATGATGGCCGGATGATGCTGGCGCGGGAGGTCGATACCGACCTGGCGGGCCTTGCCGACATCTATCTCAGCAGCGATGAGGCGGAACTCAGGGCGCGGATCGCCGACCGGCTCGTCATGAACCGCGAGGATGGCGAACGCAGCTGGTATCTGCTGACCGATCGGGCCGGCCGCCGCCTGGCCGGCAATCTCGACCGCTGGCCGGTGATCGCGTCCGAAGTGTCGGAGGCGCGCTATGTCATCCTGCCCGATGGTGACCGCATGTTCGCGCGGGCGACCCAGCTTGGCACCGGCGCCCGGCTGCTGGTTGGGCGCAGCAATTATCGCGGCCAGGCGCTGCTCGCGCGTCTCGCCATGGCTTTCGCCATCGCCGGGGCGGGCATCGCGCTGCTCAGCCTGATCGCGGGTAACTTTGCCGCCCGTCGCCTGCGCGCGCGGGTGGAGGTGGTGAACGCGGCCTTTGCCGCCGTCCGCGCCGGGCGGATCGCCGCCCGCGCGCCTGGGCCGGGGAATAACGACGAACTGGCCGAACTGGCCGCCAACACCAACGCCATGCTCGACCAGGTCGAACGGCTGGTAGAGGCGCAGCGCGCCGTGTCGGACCAGACCGCGCATGAGATTCGCACGCCGCTGATGCATCTCGACACCCGCATCCTCAAGGCGATGGAGGGGACGCAGGACGAGGCGCTGCTACGCACGCTGGACCAGTCGCGCGCAGAAATTCGCGGGGTCGTGCGCCTGCTCGATTCGCTGCTCGACATTGCCGGCACGCAGGCCATGCGCGGCGACCTGCGCGGCCTGGCCGAAGTCGATTTGAGCGACATCGCCGAAAGCCTGGCCGATCTCTATGGCGCCAGCGCAGAGGATTTGGGCATCGGTTTTCATCCGCGGATCGCGCCAGGCGTGCGCGCGCGTGCCGACCCGATGCAGATGACGCGGCTCATGTCCAACCTGCTCGACAATGCCTTCAAATATGTGCCCAGCGGCGGATCGATCGTGCTGGAACTGGCGCCCGGCCCGCATATCGTGGTGCAGGATAATGGCCCCGGCATCCCGCCCGCCGACCGGGAGCGGGTGTTCGAACGCTATGTCCGGCTTGACGGCGCGCGGGGCGGGGGGCATGGCCTTGGCCTTTCGCTCGCCAGGGCGATCGCAGAGCGGCACGAATTGTCGCTGCATGTGGAGGACGCCGCGCCCGGTGCGCGGTTCGTGCTCCGGCCGGAGGATCGCGATGATTAGGCTGCTCTTGTCGGGATTGCTGCTCGCCGCCGGGCCGGCCGCGCCGGCGGCCGACATTTTGCCCGCCGATCCTGTGTTGCGGACACTGATGGAAGGCGATGCGGCGCAGGGCGATGGCAATCACGCCGCGTTGCTCGACACCGCCCAAATCCTCAAGGCGCTCGGCGCTACCCCGGCGGAGGGACAGGACGATCTAGCTGCGCGCTGGACGCAGGAGGCGCAGGATCATGGCGTCACCCGCTCAGCGCTCGGTTTTCGCGGTCGCGCGCTGGGGCCGGCCTATCGGCGCGGATCGCTCGGCGCGCGGGGCAGCATGACCGTGCGGCAGCTGTTCTTCGCCGGACAGCGCGCCCAGATATCCGTCGCCCCGGCCCGCGGCGCAGCCAATCTGTCGATGCGGGTGCAAGGCGCGGATGGCAATACGCTCTGCGCCAAGCCGATCGGAGAAGCCCAAGCAGACTGCGCCTGGTTACCGCTCTTCACCGATCGCTATGACATTGTGATCGAAAATGGCGGGTCTGTGCCGGCGGCCTTCTACCTGGTTGTGCGATAAGTCCGACTTTTTCGAGTTGCGCCCGCTTCGGCCCGTCGTCTCAATTCCTCGCTTCGTCCATTCTGCACATCCGTTCAGGCGAAAAAGGCCGGGGTCGGCGCGTTGTGTCCTCCATGGTTCAGATCAGAAGAGGAGAAGAACCCATGATGTACGCAAAGCTTCTCGCCTCCGCCGCCCTGCTAGGCATGGCGCCCGCCGCCGTTCTGGCGCAGGAAGGGCCGGTCAGCTATGAAGAACAGCTGGCCCAGGTCGAAACCCAACTCGTCTATCAGGCGCCGATCGCGGGCGTTCAAAATAATTACTGGTTCAATTATCAGACCGATCTTGCCGAAGCGCGCAAGGAACTGACCAGCGATCTGCGCGGCTCGTCCGATGCGGAGGATAATCGCGACGCCTGGGAGGAATATCGTGCTGAACTGGCTGATGCACGCGGCGATTATGCCAAGGAAATGGCCGAAAAGGGCTATCCGGTGGGTGAGGTGCGCGTACTGACCGACAATGGCCGCTGACGCCTTATACGGGGGCGGGCAGCGCCTGCCCCCTCAATCGGCATTCGGGTCGCGGAAATTCAGCCGCCGTGTCACCGTATAATCCAGCACGCCGACCAGCAGATAGCTGATCCATTGTTTCAGTAGGGTGAGGCCGCTGCGGCCGGACCGATGCGCCTCCAGGCTGATGGCCCGGCTCCCCTCCGCCTCGCGCCCAACGAACTGGCGCACCTCTTGGGCAAATCCGGCATCCTCCACCCGCAACATCACCTCCAGGTTGATGAACAGGCTGCGCATGTCGAAATTGGCCGATCCCACATAGACGGCGTCGTCGATGACGATCAGTTTCATATGCAGCTTGCAAGGCTGATATTCGTAAATCTCCACCCCGCGCCGCAGTAGCGGCCCATACAGCAATCGCGCGGCGGCCACGGTCGCGCCATTGTCCGACTTGGCCGGCAGGATGATGCGCGCGCCCTTGCGTCGCGCGGCGCGGGCGATACGCTTGAGCATCCCGCGGCCCGGCGAGAAATAGGCGGCGATCATGTCGACCCGCTGCGCCTGTTCCAGATCATGCTTCACCACCTGCGCCCAGGGACTTAGCCGCCGGGTCGGCCCGCCGATCAGCCAGCGGAACGGGTCGTCAGGATGGTGGTGCAGCGAGGGATGCCATTGCCGGACCATGCGTCGCAACGTGCGAAACCGATGCTTCTTGGTGGAGCCCCAGCGCCATAGCTGGCCATACCAGCGCGTCATCGCCTCCACCTGGTCGCCGACGATCAGCAGGCCGATGTCGCGCCAGCAATCCTCGACGGGAATCCCGAAATAGCCATCCTCGACATTGAAGCCGCCGATCATCAGCCTTTTGTCGTCGGCGATGGCCATCTTCTGATGGTTGCGGATCAGATAGCGGGTGGAGCGGCTGGTCCCGAACCGCGCGAAATGCGCACCTGCTTCGATCAGCGGCGCAAAAAAGTCGTCGGGCGTGGCGGCCGATCCGAACCCGTCGACCATCAGCGTCACTGCCACCCCGCGCCGCCGCGCGGCGATCAGCGCGTCGCGCACCAGCGTCCCGCTGCCATCGGATGCGAAGATATAATAATAGAGTTTCAGGCTGTGCTGCGCGCCGTCGATCAGGGCGATCAGCGCGTCGCGCAGGGCCGGGCCGTCCGCGATCAGGCGCAGATGATTGCCCTGCAGGTCCAGGCGGATATCGTCCGCAGCGGCGCAAGCGGGTGTCGGGTCGGTAGTCGCCATAGTGCCCTCATGCCTATTTTAATCGGGTTTCGCCATGGCTTTATAGCCTTCTCATTGACTCTGATTAGGACCGATGCTAGGCAGCCCGTTCACGACTTTCCTTCCGTTATTTGCAGGAGGCCCTGTTTGGCCCGCGTTACCGTCGAAGATTGCGTCGACAAGGTTACCAACCGTTTTGACCTCGTCCTTCTCGCTGCGCAGCGCGCACGGGAAATTTCCGGCGGTGCCGAGCTGACGCTCGACCGCGACCGGGACAAGAATCCGGTCGTCGCCCTGCGTGAGATCGCAGAAGAAACCGTTTTGCCTGCCGATCTCCATGCTTCGGTCGTTGCGTCGCTGCAAAAGGTGCAGATTGATGACGACGATACGCCGGACGAGATCGGCTCGATCGCCCAGTCGGCGGAGGCCCTGCGCCTGACCGCCGCTGCGCCGCCGCGGAACCAGAATATCGGCGGCGATTACGACGGCTGATCGCTGAACAAGTTTGGAGAGGAACGAAGGCCCGGCCTGCGCAAGCAGGACCGGGCCTCGCTTTTGGTGACGTAGAAAAAAGGCGCGGGGGACGGCATGTCCCACGCGCCTTTTCCGTTTTAGCAGCTGCCGTTGCGGTCGATCGCCCGGCCGGCCAGCGCGCCCGCGCCCGCACCGATAATCGTGCCAGGCGCACGGTCGCCCCGCGTATCGACGGCCCGGCCCAGCAGGGCGCCGGCTACGCCGCCGACCAGCAGGCCGGTCGTGCCGCCCGACTTGCGGCAGCGATAACGGTTGTCGTCACGATAGCTGCGACGCTGCGCATAACGGTCGCCGCGATGATTATCGCTGCGATATTCCCGATGATGACCGCGACGATCATGGTCGCGGGCGTAGGAGACGGACGGTGCGACCGCACTCAGCGATGCGGCGGCAAGAGCGATGGCCAGGGCGGCTTTGCGAATGATCATGTGACTTCTCCTCAGACCTGTATTCTTTGACTGTGATCTGGTTATCGCATGAGCCGCTTGTTTCGTTCCTGAACCGGCCTGTTATGCACCGTTCAGCTATGGCGCTGATACGCTAAAGCGACAGTGCCTGCTGCCCGCCGCCCAGTTCCGGCAACGCCCAATCGATCGCGCCGCGACCCTTGGCTTCCAGAAAGGCGTTGGCCTTGGAAAAGGGCCGCGATCCCAGAAAACCGTTGTGCGCGGACAAAGGCGAGGGGTGCGCGGACTTGATCACCAGATGGCGGCTCTGGTCGACGAACCCCGCCTTGCGTTGGGCATAGGCGCCCCACAGCAGGAAGACGACCGGCTCCTCCTTCTGTGCGACGATCCGCACCACCGCGTCGGTGAACAGTTCCCATCCCCTGCCCTGATGCGACGCGGCCCGGCCCATTTCGACCGTCAATACGCTGTTGAGCAGCAGCACGCCCTGTCTCGCCCAATGCTCCAGAAAGCCATGGCTCGCCCGCGCGATGCCCAGATCCGCCTGCATCTCCTTATAGATATTGACCAGCGACGGTGGGGTGCGCACGCCCGGCTGCACTGAAAAGCACAGGCCATGCGCTTGCCCTTCGCCATGATAGGGGTCTTGCCCCAATATCACGGCCTTCACCTGGTCCAGCGGGGTCAGGTCCAGCGCCCGAAAATATTCGCTGCCCTTGGGGAAGACGCGTTTCCCCGCTGCTTTTTCTGCCCGCAGGAAATCCTTCAGCCCTAGCATGTGCGGGGCGGCGAATTGGTCGGCCAGCGGCGCGCGCCAGCTTTCGTGCAGCTTGATGGTGTCGCTCATGCCGCCTGATGGCGCGGGGCGCAAAGCCCTGTCAACCTGCCTCAATCGGGGGCAAAGCCTCTTGCCTCTCGCGCGATGATCCGCGACAGGAAAAATCATGTCGCTTGCTCGTCCCGTCAGCCTGTTCGCCGCCTTCGGCCTATTCCTTGCCCCGCTGCCCAGCGCCGATGCCTTCGGTCCGCAGCCCAAGCCGCTGGTGCAGCAGAGCGCCGAAGCGAAATTGCTGGGCGAGTTCGCCCGCTTTGCCGCCCTGTCGGACGGATCGGTCGGGATCGGGGTGCGCGACCTGCAAACGGGTGAGACGCAGGCGCTGAATGGCGACACGCTGTTTCCGATGGCGAGCGCCTATAAGGTCGCGGTGGCGGGGCGTATCTTCGCGCTGGTCGATGCGGGGCAGGCGCGCCTGGACGAACAGCTTGCGCTCGATCCTGCCTTGGCGAGCGAAGGCGGCATCGCCTGGATGTTCTCCCGCCCCGGCGCGAGCCTGTCGATCGACCGGCTGCTGGAACTGATGCTGCAAAAAAGCGACAATAATGCGACCGACGTGCTGGTCGCGCGCGCGGGCGGGCCGCAGGCGATCACCGGCTTTGTGAACAAGCTGGGCGTCACCGGGCTGCGCGTCGACAGCGACACCGTGCATCTCCTCTATCGCGCCATGGGCATCCATCCGCTGGCGGGCAGTTTCCGCCAGAATGCCGACGCCGCCCGCCGTGCCGATCCGCAACTGGTCACGCGCGACATCCGCGATCTGCCCAATATGGCCTTCGCCAATGAAATACAGGATACATCGACACCCTCGGCGATGCTCGACCTGATCGCCGCCTATGAATCGGGCCGCGCGCTGTCGGCCGCCAGCACCCAGCGGCTGTTCACCATCATGGCGAACTGCGAAACGGGGAAGAAGCGCATCGTCGGCATGTTGCCACCCGGCACCGCGGTCGCGCACAAGACGGGGTCGTTGAACGGCATTGGCAATGATGTGGGCGTGGTGCGCCTGCCCGACGGTCGCCGCTTCGCCATCGCGGTCTTCGTGATGAAGGATGGCAAGGGCCATGTGGCGCGGGACCGCATCATCGCGGAGGCGGCGCGGGCGGCCTATGACTATTTCCTCTATGCTCCCGACAGGGCGCACGGTCTGGCGCATAAGACTTAACAGCCGACGGCTGTTTCGTTACGCTTGCGGTCAAAGAGAGGATGCCAGACCTATGGCCGTGACACGCATGAAGCGCTTCCGCGACTTCTGGCCCTATTATCTACAGGAACATGCGCGTCCGGGAACTCGCGCGCTCCATTATGCCGGCACCAGCCTGGTGGTGGCGCTGGTCGCCGCGGCCCCCTTCGCCGGGCGATGGTGGATGGCTGCGGCCCTGCCGCTGGTGGGCTATGGTTTCGCCTGGGCCGGTCACAGCCTGATCGAACGCAATCGCCCGGCGACTTTCCGCTATCCGCTCTGGTCGCTGCGCGCCGATTTCGTCATGTGGTATCGCTTCCTCACCGGCCATATGGGCCGTGACCTAGCCCGCGCCGGGGTGCGCGCCGACGGCACCGTCGATCCGGCCCTGCGCGTCTCTGCCTGATAGATTTGGCTGAGCGATCCGCTTGACCCGCCCCCGCGCTCTGCCAAAAGGGCGCGATGATAGTATCCGCGACCTTCTCGCAGCCCGACCGGGCGACCCTGGCTGAGCGCTGGCAGGCTCTAGAGGCGCGGTCGGAATGTAGTTTCTTCCTCGGATGGACTTGGGTTGGTGCATGGCTCGACAGCTATGGCGTCCGGCCCGATCTGCTCGCCGTTACGGACGCGGCAGGACAGGATGTGGCGCTGGCGCTGGTCGGCCATGCTATCCAGCCGCGCCTGCTGGGCGGCGTCGCGACGCTCAGCCTCAACCAGTCGGGCGATGCCCAGGCCGATCGACCCTATGTCGAATATAATGGCCTGCTGACCGAAGCCGGGCGCGAAACGGAAGCCAACGCCGCCGCGATCGCTGCCCTCACGCGCCGCCGGGACTGGCGGGCGCTGACGCTGAGCGGGATTGCACCCGATTCGCCGCTGCTCGGCCTGCCCGCGCGCCGCCGCAACCGGATCGATGTGTCGCCCGTCTATCAGGTCGATCTCGACGCGGTGCGCGCCGCCGACGGCGATTATCTTTCGTTGCTCAGCGCCAATACCCGCAGCCAGATTCGCCGCGCGATGAAGGATCATGGCGGCCCGCTTCCCGATGTGGCTATCGGCGGTCTGGACGATGTCACCCCCTGGCTGGAGGAAATGGCGGCGCTCAACGGTGGCCGCCATGCCGACAATGCCTGGGACGATGCCGGTTTCCGCGGCTTCGTTAGCACGATCTGTGCGCGCGGACTGCCATCGGGCGCGGTGGAACTGCTGCGCTTCACCGATGCCGGTGGCGTGGTCGGACTGCTGGTGAATTTCGTCCATCGCGGCGTGGCGATGAACTATCAGTCCGCCTTCGCCGCCCCGCGCACTGCCAAGGACAAGCCCGGCATGCTCTGCCATGCGGCCGCGGTAGGCCATTATGCCGCACGCGGCTTGACCCGCTATTCGTTGCTGGCGGGGAAGGATCGCTACAAGCAGAGCCTCGCTACCTGCGAGGAATCATTGGAATGGTGGGTGCTGGAACGGTTCAGCCCGCGCCTCGAAGCCGAAGCGCTGCTGCGCCGCTTGCTCAAACGCCCAGCTTCCGCATGATGCGATAGACGAGGCGGCGCACACCCTGCGCTTCGGGACGCGCGCTGACCGTGCCGACCGGCAGGCCGCGCTTGCGCAGCAGCGCGTTGAAACTGTGCAGTTCGCCTTCGGCCACGCTGCGTTCGGACCGCCATGTCACTGACAGGCTGACCGATACGGTGGGGCCGTTCTCGACGAAGTGCGGTGCCTTCACCGGCACATGGATGGCATCGCCCGGCTCCAACCGGACGGCCGTGCCATGCGCCTTGAACCCGTCCTGCCACAGCAGGTTGCGATGCCCGCCGCCGTGGAAATCCTCGCTCTTCTGCGCCGGCACCAAATGCTGGTCGCGCGCGGGGAAGACGGTCATCGTCTTGATGCCCATGATCTGGAGCAGGATATTATGCTCCGGGTCCATATGAAAAGGCGTCACGCTGCCCGGCGAAGACAGGAAGATGAACGCCTCCCGATGCAGCATCGGCCCGGTCCGGTCGGCGACGATCGGCGCCAGTTCCGCCAGCGCCGCGTCCAGCAGCGCGGCATAGGCCGGGTCGCGCTCGACATTCTTCAGCACCGCCCAACTGCCATTGGTGTCGATCGTGCGGATCGTCTCGCCCAGCGTCAGCCCGTTGGAAGGCGTATCCTCCGGCCGCACGCCCAACGGCAGCTTGCCCAGATTATATTCGACCGACGCGTCCGGCATCCGCTCGGCCAGCGTCGCCAACGCGTCGAGCGTCAGCAGGCCATGGCCGACCAGCCCGTGATGCAGCTTGGTCGATTGGTCGGGATAGGCGGCGGCGAAGGTAGCGCGCGCGTCGTCTGGGAAGATCGCGTCGGCGGCTGGCGCGATCGGGCTATGGGCGGTCATGCCTGTCCTTTCAATTTTCTGGCGATTGCCTCCACCCCGTTGGCGAGCGCGAAGGCGGCGCTGCGCTGCATCCGGGCGATGCCCGCGCCATGCAGCGCGATGCGATATTGCACGATGGTCCGTCGTTCCGCCCACAGGCTGTCGATCATCGGATGATCGGGGGCGGCGCAACTATCCATCCAGCCGATTGCCGGATCGGCCTGGACCGCGTTCAGATTGGCGATCTCGATCAGAACGCCCGGCGAAAAGCGGCCCAGCGTCTCGTCGAACGCGATCTTGAAGGAGAAAGCCCCTTCGCCATGGCGGAAATTGACCAGCATCGCGATCGCCCGATCGTCCAGGTCGATTCGCAGCATGTGCAGGCGTCCGGCGTCGAAGGCGGCGACGCAGGCGGCGCGGAAGAAGGCGGCGTCGTCCGGTTTGCACGCCAGCGCCGTGCCTTCCTGCCCCTTCCAGCCCGATGCCTCCAGCGCCAGGAAATCGCCGCACCATCGCGCCAGTTCCGCGCCGTCGGTCAACAGGCGCGTCTCGACCGTCCCCATCTCCGCCAGCCGTTTTTGCAGGCGGCGCAATTCCTTGCGCTTCTTGGACCGGACCTGCGTTTCCCAATAGGCGTCGCCGGTCAGGTCCGACCGCAGCATGGCGCGATCATAGCGATGGATTTCCAGTCGCCCGCGCCTTTGCTCCACGCATAAGGCTTCCAGCGCCGCGGCGTTGGCCCCGGCGGCATCCAGCGCTTCGAGGTGTAGGAAACCGCGCGCCCAGGGCGCTGCGTCCAGTTGCGTCAGGAAGCTGCGCCACGCGGCGACCTCATGCCCCCGGCGGATCATCGGCGCGCCGAAGAAGCAATGATCATGCATCCAGTTCGCTACGCAGCCGATCGGCAGGCGACCATGGCGCGGCTTGCAGACGACCGGCAGCAGGCCGATCGCCACGTCGCCGTCGCGCGCCTCGATCAGGTGGATGTCCCCGTCGCCTGCCAGATGGTCGATCGCGGCGCTCAGCATGTCGGGCGCGTAAAAGGCGTTGGCCTCCGCTGCGTCCAGCGCCAACGCCAGCCAGCGTTCGCGCTCACCTTGCCCGCTCAGGTCGGGAACCGGGGCCGAGGGCTTGGGATGGGATGCCATGTCCATGGCTTTCGCTTAGGTGATAAAGATTAGAGGGGGGTAAAGATCGGCGAAAGTCTGAGCGTTCCGCGCGGCTTGCGGCGGATCAGGGCTTTACAAGCCATGGCGTATTGTCTGAGACGGGGAGGGGCCGCGTATCTGCACCCAGGCCGAGAGGGAAATGCATGACCATCCTCGTTACCGGAGCTGCCGGATTTATCGGCATGCATGTCGCCGACCGACTTTTGGCGCAGGGTCATGCCGTGATCGGCATCGATAATATGAACGATTATTATCCGGTCTCGCTGAAGCGGGACCGGATCGCCCGGTTGCAGGCGGACCATGGTCGGCTGTTCACCTTCCACGAACTGGATTTCGCCGACCTTGACGCGCTGCACGCCGCGCTGGCCGACCAGGTGATCGAGTCGATCGTGCATCTGGGTGCGCAGGCGGGGGTGCGCTATTCGCTAGTAAACCCCCACGCCTATGTCCGCTCCAACCTGGCCGGTCATGTCAACATGCTCGAACTGGCGCGGGAACGGCGGGTGCGACACCTGGTCTATGCCTCCTCCTCCTCGGTCTACGGCGGCAACGACACGCTGCCCTTCCGGGTGGAGGACCGCGCCGACCACCCCGTCTCGCTCTACGCCGCGACCAAGCGCGCCGATGAACTGATGAGCGAAACCTACGCCCATCTCTTCCGCATTCCCATGACGGGCCTACGCTTCTTCACCGTCTATGGCCCCTGGGGCCGTCCCGACATGGCGATGTGGATTTTCACCTCGAAGATCCTGGCGGGCCAACCGATCCCGGTGTTCAACCATGGCCGGATGCAACGCGACTTCACTTATATCGACGACATCGTCAGCGGCATCATCGGGTGCCTCGATCATCCACCCGCCGACGATGGCGCGCCCAAGGCCGGAGGCAGTCGCGCGCCGCACCGGCTCTACAATATCGGCAATAACCGGCCCGAAGAACTAATGCATCTGATCGCCGTGCTGGAAGACGCTCTGGGTCGCAAGGCAGAGATCGACTTCCAGCCGATGCAGCCGGGCGACGTGCACGCCACTTATGCAGACATCAGCGCGATCTCGCAGGATATTGGTTTCGCTCCGACAACGGGAATCGAGTCGGGCGTGCCGCGATTCGTGCAATGGTATCGTGACTATCATGCAACGCGATGACCGCATGATGCAGCGCACGTGGGAAATAGGAATTGGTTCCACGACTTGTCGCTATATATAATCAGTTCACCTTGCCGCTATCAGGGCTGACCGCCTGTGATTGTTGCGAATTTTCTTTCGCACTTGCAAAATAGATTGCCATAAGTGCCTGAAACAGCGTAAGCCATGCTCCCATGCTGGTTGCAAAATCAGCTAGGGGTCGCGGAACGAGGGAAAGACGACGCATCGAATACGATGGTTCGTCGCCGTTGATCCGGCCGGAGAGTTCGGCCGCGAGAAAGCGGATAAAAGGGCAAACGCGTGTCGACACCAGCTTCGAAGATCGTCCCGTTCGGCTCCGGCGGCCGTATCGTGGAGACTGCCTGCCGCAGTCTCTCGATTGCAGCTTTCGGGCTTAATGCGCTGGAGGCCAAATTTTCCGAACGGGAATTTGCCGCCACCTTCCTGCGCGTGATCGGCGTCATCATGAAAGTACGCGGCCGCGTGATCGTCACCGGCATCGGCAAGAGCGGCATCGTCGCCCGCAAGATGACCGCTACCCTCACCTCCACTGGCACACCCGCGATTTTCCTGCACCCTGCGGATGCGGGTCACGGCGATCTGGGCATGATCACCCCGGACGATGTCGTGCTGATGCTGTCCCATTCGGGCGAATCGACCGAACTCGGCCCGATCATCCATTATTGCAAGCGCTTCGCCATTCCGCTCGTGGCCATCACGGCCCAGCCCAACAGCACCGTCGCCATGGCGGCCGACATGTGCGTGGTGATGCCGGAAGTCGAAGAAGCCTGCCCCAATTCGCTCGCTCCCACGACATCGACCACGGTGCAGATGGCGCTGGGCGATGCGCTCGCCATCTCCTTGATGGAAATGCGCGGCTTTTCCGCCGACGACTTCCATAAATTCCATCCCAATGGCCGGCTCGGCGCGCAACTGGTCAAGGTGCGTGAACTGATGGCCACCGGCGACGACGTGCCGATGGTGTTGGAAGAGGCGTCGCTGCTGGACGCGACCATCGAAATGTCGCGCGCGCGCTTGGGTGGCACGGCGATCGTCGATCGCAACGGCCGGCTGATCGGCGCCTTTACGGACGGCGACCTGCGCCGCACCATAACCAGCAAGCAGAATCTGACCGAAAATGTGAGCCGCGCCATGACGTTGACGCCCTTTGCCGTCGGTCCTGACGAACTCGCGTCGGAAGCGATGCACTTGATGAACGAACGCAATATCATGCTGCTCTTCGTCTGCGACAATGGCCGCCTGATCGGCGCGGTCCATATGCACGACCTGCTCCACGCCGGCGTCGCCTGAGCCTTCTCGTCGTCATTCCCGCGCGGGCGGGGTCTTCCCGTCTGCCGCGCAAGCCGCTTCGCCTGATCGCCGGGCGGACGCTGCTGCACCGCACGATCGCCATGGCGCGGGCGGCGATCGGCACCCGCGCGGACGTCGCCTTGACCGTCGCGACCGATGATGACGCGATCGCCGATCATGCTCGCGCCGCCGGCTGCGACGCGGTGATGACCGACAGCGCCATCGCCACCGGGTCGGGCCGCGCGCTCGCCGCGGCGCAGGCGCAGTCCTCGCCGCCACGCTTCGTCGTCAATCTCCAGGGCGACTCGCCTTTCCAGCCCGAAGGCGCGCTCGGCGCGGTGATTGCCGCGCTACAGGGTGGCGCGCCGGTCGCCACGCCGGTCATCTCGCTGGACTGGCCCGCGCTCGACGCGCTGCGCGAACATAAGACGCGCTCGCCCTTCAGCGGCACGACCTGCGCCCGTGCGCCCGATGGCCACGCGCTGTGGTTTTCCAAGACAATCATCCCGGCGATCCGCAATGAGGATAAGCTGCGCGAAACCGACCCCCGGTCGCCCGTCTGGCGGCATGTCGGCCTTTATGGCTATGCGCTGGACGCGCTGGAACGGTTCGAGGCCTGCCCGCCCACTGTGCTGGAAAATCTGGAGGGATTGGAGCAGTTGCGCCTGCTCGAACTGGGTATCCCGGTCATGACCGTCGCCGTCGATCCCCCGCGCTTCGACAGCAGCGGCATCGATACGGAGGCCGACATCAGCCGGGTCGAGGCGCTGATCGCCGTCTATGGCGATCCCACCCCGCCGCTCTGATCGCCTGCCATCATGCGCCGCATCTTCATCATCCGCCATGGCAACACCTTTGCAAGCAGCGCCGATGCTTGCCGCGTGGGCGCGCGGACCGATATCCCGCTGGTGGAGAGCGGCCACGCGCAAGCCGACCGACTGGGCCAATGGTTCGCGCGCCAGGCGCTGGCGATCGATCGTCTCTTGTCCAGCCCGCTACTGCGCGCGCGTGAAACGGCCGCCGCTATCGCCGCTGCGACCGGCCATGGCGCGGATGGCACGCGCGACTGGCTGGGCGAGATCGACCATGGCCCCGACGAGGGGCGGGCGGAGGCGCAGGTGCTGGCCCGCATCGGTGCGCAGGCGCTGGCCGACTGGGACGAGTGCGGCATCGCGCCCGATGGCTGGATCGTGGACGCCGACGCACGCATCGCCGCCTGGCGCGCCTTCTTCACGGAGGGAAGAACCGGCGTCGACCTGCTGGTCACCAGCAACGGTGCGGCGCGATTCGCGCTCATTGCCGCCGACCTGCCGATGGGCGCGCTCAAATTGCGCACCGGAGCCTTTGGCGAACTGGCCGTCGATCGCAGCGGGGCGGTCAGCCTGATTCGTTGGGACGAGCGCCCTTAATTTTACCCGCACTCCACTGTGACATGCTCCATCCGCGGCAGGGCGCGCACCCGCGCGCGCACCTTGGGCGCATCGGCGCCCGGCGCCAGGCTGATGATCGCGGCATGGGCGTGCGGCCCGATGCGCCAGACATGCAGGTCGCGGATCGTCGCGCCTTCCGCCTCTACCTGGGTGCGCACCCGCGCCATCAGCGCCGGTTCAGCCGTATCGAGCAGAATCGCTGCGGTATCCTTCATCAGGCCCCAGGCCCAGCGCGCGATCACCACCGCGCCCAATATCCCCACCGCCGGGTCCATCCACCACCAGCCCAGATAGCGCCCGGCCAGCAAAGCGCCGATCGCCAGCACCGACGTCAGCGCGTCGGTCAGCACATGCACATAGGCGGCGCGCAGATTATTGTCGGCATGGCCATGTTTGTGATCGTGGCCATCATCGTCATGATCATGGCTATGATCGTGGCCCAGCAACAGCGCGCTGATGATGTTGATGACCAGCCCGACAATAGCGACCAGCGTCGCCTCGCCAAAGGCGACCTCGATCGGCTGGAACAGGCGCATGCCCGATTCGATCGCGATGAACAGGGCGGTGACGCCCAGCAGCAGGGCGGAGGCGAAGCCAGACAGGTCGCCGACCTTGCCGGTGCCGAACGTATAGCGCGGATTGCGCGCATGGCGCTTGGCATAGCCATAGGCCGCCGCCGCCACCGCCAGCGCCCCGGCATGGGTCGCCATGTGGAATCCGTCCGCCAGCAGCGCCATCGATCCGGTCCACCAGCCCGCGGCAATCTCCACCACCATGGTCGCGGCGGTCAGCCAGACGACCCACAAGGTTCGCTTGGCATTTTGGTCATGCCCGGCCGACAGGTAGATATGGTCGAAATAATGGCTTTCCTCGCCATCATCGTCCTGAACAGCGGCAGGTTGGTCGGCGGGACTGTGGGCGCCATGGCCGTGGTCCCCGTGAGCATGGTGATGATCGTCGTGCATCGTCATTTCCCGTAACGGCGGATCAGCGCCAGCATTTCCTCGGTCGCGGCTTGGCGCGCCTCATCGGACAGGCCCGGCCGGGCGACATGCTCGCGCATATGCTGCTCGATCAGTTCCTCCATCAGGCTACCCACAGCGCCACGCACCGACGCGACCAGTTGCAACGTCTCCGAACAGCCGGCATCGCCGGACAATTGCCGCTCCACGGCGGCAACCTGTCCCGCGATCCGGCGTATCCGCGCCAATAATTTATCTCGATCCGCAACAATGTGCATAGGATACCCCCCTATACTATATTTGCGTGGAAACCAAGGGTGGATCGGGATGCGTCGCTCCCCTATCACTGTCGCCATGACAAGCGATCTGGACTGCGACCTGGCGATCATCGGCGGCGGCCTTGCCGGCGGATTGATCGCGCTCGCCTTCGCCGCGCTGCGGCCCGATGTGCGGCTGCTGCTGGTCGAACAGGGGGAGCGGCCCGGCGGTAATCATCTCTGGTCCTTCTTCGATGGCGACGTAGCGCCTACCGATCGCTGGCTTATCGACCCACTTGTCGCCCATCGCTGGCCCCAGGGGCATGCGGTGCGTTTTCCGGGCCATGCGCGCGATCTGGCGACGCCGTATAACAGCGTTACAACTGTTCAACTCGCTGTCGCACTTGAACGCATATTGGGCGACCGATTGCTGACCGGGGCGACGGCGAACGCGGTCGAACCCCATGCCATCCGCCTGACCGATGGCCGGAACATCGGGGCAGGGGCGGTCATCGACGCCCGCGGCGCCGCGGATCTGTCGGCCTTGCGCTGCGGCTGGCAGAAATTCGTCGGCCATGCGCTGCGTTGCGACGATCCCCATGGCATCGACCGCCCGGTCATCATGGATGCGACGGTCGATCAGGTCGATGGCTACCGCTTCGTCTATCTGCTCCCTTGGGACGATCACACCCTCTTTATCGAGGATACCTATTATAGCGACACGCCGGACCTGGATGTGCCCACGATCGATACCCGCATAGCCGCCTATGCGCAGGCCAGGGGCTGGCGCGGCGCGGTGGTCCATCGCGAACAGGGCGTCCTGCCGGTGGTCCATGGCGGCGACTTCGACCGCTATTGGCCCAAGGGCGATCCGGTCGCCCGCGCCGGGGTGCGCGCCGGCCTGTTCCAGCCGATGACCGGCTATTCACTGCCCGATGCAGTGCGGTTCGCGCTCTGGCTGGTGGATCAGCCGCTCGATGATCTGCCCGCGGCGACCCGCACCTATGCCGCCGCCCATTGGCGACGCGGTGGCTATTATCGGCTGCTTGGCAAGATGCTGTTCGGTGCCGCCGCCCCCGACCAGCGCTGGCGCATCTTCGCCCGCTTCTATGGGCTGCGCGCGGACCTGATCCAGCGATTCTATGCCGGCCGTTCGTCGCTGACTGACCGTATGCGCATCTTGTGCGGACGCCCGCCTGTACCCATAAGGGACGCCATGCGAACATTATGGAACCCGCCCGCCTGATGACTAACAGGACAGCGATCGTCATCGGCGCAGGCTTTGGCGGCCTGGCGCTGGCCATCCGCCTGCAATCCGCCGGCATAGACACCACCCTGGTCGAAGGACGCGACCGTCCCGGCGGCCGCGCCTATATGTGGGAAAAGGACGGCTTCACCTTCGACGCCGGGCCGACGGTCATCACCGACCCCGACTGCCTGAACGAATTATGGCGCCTGTCGGGGCACGACATGGCGCAGGACGTCACCTTGATGCCGGTGTCGCCATTCTACCGGCTCAACTGGCGCGACGGCACCAATTTCGATTACAGCAATGACGAAGCCGCGCTGCGCGCCGAAATCGCCAAGCTCGATCCGGGCGATGTCGCGGGCTATGATCGCTTCTGCGATTATGCGGCGGGTGTTTTTGAGGAGGGCTATCGCAAGCTTGGCTCGGTCGCCTTCCTCGATTTTGCATCCATGATCAAAGCCGCGCCGTCGCTGGCGAAATATCAGGCCTGGCGCTCGGTCTATTCGGTCGTCTCCAGCCATGTGAAGAACGAAAAGCTGCGCGAGGCCTTGTCCTTCCACACATTGCTGGTCGGCGGCAATCCGATGAAGACCAGCGCCATCTACGCCCTTATCCACAAGCTGGAAAAGGACGGCGGCGTCTGGTTCGCCAAGGGCGGCACGAACCGGCTGGTCCATGGCATGGCGACCCATTTCGAACGGCTGGGCGGCACGCTGCGGCTGGGCGATGCCGTCACCCGGATCGAAACCTATGGCGACAAGGCGACGGCGGTTCATACCGCATCGGGCTGGCGCGGGGAGGCGGATGCGATCGCCACCAACGCCGACCTGATGCACAGCTATCGCGACCTGCTGGGCCATCATCCACGCGGGCAGAAGCAGGGTCAAAAACTGGCCAACAAGCGCTGGTCGCCCAGCCTGTTCGTCCTCCATTTCGGCATCAAGGGCAGCTGGCCCGGCATCCCGCACCACATGATCCTGTTTGGCCCGCGCTATGAGGGGCTGTTGACCGACATCTACGATCATGGCGTGCTGCCGCAGGATTTCTCGCTCTACCTGCATCATCCCACCGTCACCGACCCGTCGATGGCGCCGGACGGCCACTCGACCTTCTATGCGCTGGCCCCGGTGCCGCATATGGGCAAGCTGCCGATCGACTGGGACCAGTTCGGCCCTGCCTATGCGGAGCGGATATTGGACGAAATCCAGCATCGGCTGATCCCCGACATCCGGTCGCGCATCGTCACTCGTTTCCATTATGCGCCCAGTGATTTCGGACGCGACTTGAACGCGCATATGGGCAGCGCCTTCAGCCTGGAGCCGCTGCTGACCCAGAGCGCCTGGTTCCGGGCGCATAATCGCGACGATGTCATTCCCAACCTCTATCTGGTAGGGGCCGGCACTCATCCTGGCGCGGGCATCCCCGGCGTGGTGGGCAGCGCCAAGGCGACCGCGGCGCTGATGTTGGAAGATTTGAAATAGGGGCTTAGAGCGATTGCTAATCAGATGGAATCATCTGATGACTCGGAAATCGCGTAAACCAATAATGTAGAGCGATCGATCCGATGCAATCGGATCGATCGCTCTATTCCCGCGGACGGATAAGATGAAGAGACTGGCAGTCTATTGCGGATCGGCGACCCCCGCCGACCTGACCTATATCGATGCGGCGCGCCATGTCGGCCGCACATTGGCGGAACGGGGTATCGGCGTCGTCTATGGCGGCGGGCGCCTGGGCCTGATGGGCGCGGTGGCGGACGCCGCGCTGGAGGCGGGCGGCGAGGTAATCGGCGTGATCCCCGAAGCCTTGGTCGGGGCCGAGGTCGCGCATCGCGGCTGCACCGAACTCCACGTCGTCCAGACGATGCACCAGCGCAAGCAGCTCTTCACCGACCTGTCGGACGGCTTCGTCACCCTGCCTGGCGGTGTCGGCACTATGGACGAATTGTGGGAAGCGATCAGCTGGGCGCAGCTGGGTTATCATCGCAAGCCTGTCGGCCTGCTCAACGTCGCGGGCTTCTACGACCAGTTGATCGGCTTCAACCGGCAGATGGTGGAGGCCGGCTTCATCCGCGCCCAGCATGCCGGGATCATGATCCATGCCGATGGCATCGACGCGCTGGTCGACGCCATGGCCGCCTACCAGCCGCATGAGACGATCTTCGCGATGAAAGCGGATCGACTTTGACGAGATGAAACGTAGCCGTTCGCTTCGAGCGAAGTCGAGAAGCTGTTGGCGCAACCTTTGCGTTTCTCGACTACGCTCGAAACGAACGGGCGTCGGGTGACTTTCCTTGCAAGGCAGGGCATGTCGTGACCATGTATTCCAGCCAGACCAACCGCGCCGCCCTCGTCGCCCACGCTCGCGACAGCATCGCGCGCGGTTCCAAATCCTTCGCCATGGCCTCCAAGTTGTTCGACCGGCAAAGCCGTGAACGCGCCTGGCTGCTCTACGCCTGGTGCCGCAAGTGCGACGACATCGCCGACGGGCAGGACCATGGCGGCACGTTACAGGGGGTGACAGACGGGCAGGCCCGACTTTCAACCATCCGCGTCCTGACCGGCATGGCGCTGCGCGGGGAGCCGACCGGCGATCCGGCCTTTGACGGGTTCGGTGTGGTGATGCGCGAATGCGCCATCCCCGAACGCTATGCCCATGATCTGATCGAGGGGTTCGCGCTCGACGCGCGCGACTGGCGGCCGCGCAGCGAAGCCGACATGCTGCTCTATTGCTATCATGTCGCGGGCGCGGTCGGCTGCATGATGGCGGTGCTGATGGGGGTCGATCCCGACGATCGTGCAACGCTCGATCGCGCCTGCGACCTCGGCCTTGCCTTCCAGTTGGCCAATATCGCCCGCGACATCAGTGAGGATGAGGCGGCGGATCGCTGCTATCTTCCCCAAGAGTGGCTGGCCGAAATGGATATCCTGCCGGGTGAGCATATGAAGCCCTGGGCACGGCCGCGTCTGGCGATCCTGTCCCGCCGCCTGGCCGACATGGCCGCCGCCTATGAGGACAGCGCCCGCCACGGCACCGGCGCATTGCCGCCCCGCGCTGCCTGGGCGGTGCTGGCGGCCGCCGGTATCTATGGCGACATCGCACGCGAAGTGGCTCGCCGCGGCGAGCAGGCCTGGGACCACCGCGTCGTCACGGCCAAGCGCGAGAAGCTGGGCTGGGTCGCGCGGGCGGCGGTGCAAGTGATCGGCCGCGCCCGGCGCTGGCCAGAAGGCACTGTGCGGCCTCAAGGTCTATGGACGAGGCCGCACGGCTGACGACCAGGTCTTGCGGGCATCGAGTATGGCGTCAGTTTTCCTGATTTCCCTAGCTCTTCGTTGCTGTTGCGCCCTATCCGGATAGGGCGCGCCGCCGAACCGGGGATCTTCCCGCCGAGCCTGGACGAGCGGCATGGAATGTACAGCGACCAGCCGTCCTCCTATGCGTTGCAGATACAGCACCCATGGGTCGCCGACTTTCGGCAGGGGCTGGCCATCGTCGCAGTCGTCATTGCCGCGATACAGGTTCCACCATGTTTCGCCGGCAGGCCGTTGTATTGACGCTATCGCTTGCCAAGGGCGGGACCGCCGGCCGATATTTTGCTTATAATCTGCGGCAACGATTTTTCCGACGAAAACGGCATCAAATGACTGATGTGCTCGATCCCTTGGGGTGAGATTGAAAGCACAGGCAAGAAGCGGTGCAGTCGGCAACAGCAGGACCGTCAGCAGGCAAGTTTGGATCATGTGACAGAGGAAATGCGGCATATCATCAATCTTGCATGGCGTTTGAAACGCAGCAATGGCCGTGGCCCAGAAAATTGGGACATGTGCATAACTGCGACTGGATAAAAAAAGGGCCGATGCTTTCGCATCGGCCCAAGGCATGTTCGCAGGAGGAACAAGGTGAGGCGGGCGGCCCTTGCCCGATGGGCGGGCCGCCCTGCCAATCTCAGTAGTTGTAGGCGCGTTCGCCATGGCTGGAGAGGTCGAGACCCTCCTGCTCGGCATCGGCGCTCGGACGCAGACCGATGGTCTTGTCGATCACGAAGAAGAGGATCGCACTCAGCACGCCGGAGTAAACCAGGGTGAAGAGGACGGCCTTGATCTGGATGACCACCTGCGTCGCGATCGAGTAGCTGCTTGCGTCGAACGCCGCCGGGAAGACGGTGTAGTCGAACACGCCCTGGCCACCCAGGGCCGGCGATGCGACGATGCCGGTGGCGATGGCGCCAACGATGCCGCCGACGCAGTGGACGCCGAACACGTCCAGGCTGTCGTCATAGCCCAGCTTGCCCTTCACGAAGGCGACGAAGAGGTAGCAGATCGGCGAGACGACGAAGCCCAGCACGATCGAGGTCATCGGCGCGCCCAGGCCAGCGGCCGGGGTGATGGCGACCAGACCGGCAACCGCACCGGTCACCGCGCCCAGCAGCGAAGCCTTGCCATGATGGAACTGTTCGACCAGCGCCCAGCTAACGGCAGCCGCGCAGGTGGCGACCATGGTGTTGATGAAGGCGACGCCAGTGACGCCATTGGCTTCCAGGTTGGAGCCAGCGTTAAAGCCGAACCAGCCGACCCACAGCAGGCTTGCGCCGATCATGGTCATGGTCAGCGAGTGCGGTGCCATGGATTCCTTGGGGAAGCCGATGCGCTTACCGATGATGAGGCAGCCCACCAGGCCCGCGATGCCCGCATTGATGTGAACGACGGTGCCGCCAGCAAAGTCCAGAGCGCCCCAGCCCCAGAGCAGGCCGGAATCGGTCGGAGCATCAGCCAGGAAGTCCGGGCCGGCCCAATACCATACCATGTGCGCCATCGGGAAATAGACGACCGTGAGCCAGGCGACGACGAACACGATCAACGCCGAAAACTTCACGCGTTCGGCAAATGCGCCGACGATGAGGGCCGGGGTGATCATGGCGAAGGTCATCTGGAACACCACGAACACCAGTTCGGGGATGTAGACATTGTTGCTGAAGGTCGCGGCGGACGTGGTGCCGTCGACGCCCATCAGGAATGCCTTGGACAGGCCGCCGAAGAAGTGGTTTTCGCCACCGCTGGTGAAAGCGATGGAATAGCCCCAGCAGCACCAGACCAGGCCGGCGACCGACACGATCATGAAAACCTGCATCAGCACGCTGAGCATGTTCTTGGTGCGGACCAGGCCGCCGTAGAAGAGGGCAAGGCCGGGGATGGACATCATCAGCACCAGCGCGGCCGAAACCAGCATCCAGGCGACGTCGCCCTTGTTGACCATGCCGGCCATGGCGGCGGCATCGGGATTCTTGATCGGGCCCACGGCGGCAAGCGCCGGAGACGCGGCGAGCAGGGACAGGCCAATCGCCCCCGCAACCCCGCAAAGTTTCTTGGAAAAGGTCATTATTTCCCCCTTCTTACAGCGCGGTTTCGCCGGTCTCGCCGGTGCGGATACGCACGGCCTGACCGACATCGAGGACGAAGATCTTGCCATCGCCGATGGCGCCCGAATTGGCGGCCGCCTGGGTCGCTTCCACGACGCGCGGCGCAAGGTCGTCGTCGCAGACCACCTCGATCTTGATCTTCGGGACCATGTTGGTGGAATATTCGGCGCCGCGATAGATTTCGGTCTGCCCCTTTTGGCGGCCAAAGCCCTTAACTTCGCTGACCGTCATACCTGCGATGCCGAGCGAGGAGAGTGCCTCGCGGACATCGTCAAGCTTGAACGGCTTGATGATAGCCATGACAAGTTTCATGTCGCCCCCTGTTACTGGTGTGCGGAGCGTACTCAGCAAGAGGCGTGCCAAAATGCTAATGACGGGTTAATGCGGGCTTCGGCCGCGACGGGCCATGGTGCAGCGCCGAAAAAATGGGCAGCGACCATCTACTGCCTAAAAAATGGGCAGATTTGTTACCAGCGTGCACCTTCCGCTACCGCGTCCGCCTCTAACGGCAGCGTTTTGCGACCCAAGGCGGCGTTGCGATGCGGAAAACGACCGAATCGGACGATGGTTGCGTGATGCTGGCGCGCAAAATCAAGTGAGCGTTCGTCGCCCGCGCCCTGGAACAGGGTGAGCGACAGATCCTGGTCCTCGATCGCTTCGCTATGCTGGAAAGGCATGTAGAAGAACAAGCGGCCAGCGCCGCCGATCTGAATATCATAGCCCTGGGCGATCGCGCCGCGCGCAACGCCCCGCGCCAGCGCGTCGGTGGCGAAGGCCTGCGCCGTGCCCCGGAACATGTTTCGCGGCATCTGATCGAACAGCAGGACCGCCGCCAGCGCATCGTCGGCCCGGTCGAGAAAGGCTTCGGCCGGAAGGGCCTGCTTGTTCTGCCACAATTCGCGATATTGCTGATCGCATCGTCGGTCGAACGCCGGGTCATGGCGCCACCAGCCCGTCTCGCCCACCTGATTGAACCAGAAATCGAGCAGCGCGGCGGCCCAATCGGCCGTTACCGCGTCATGGCTGTCGGTCAGCATATTCATACAGGTCCAATGACGGACAGCCGCCGCGGTTCCCGCTACTCATAATGCAAAAATCTCCGGTCGCCTCATCGGTGGTCGGAGCCGCGTCCGTCAGGTCGCTGTGCCACCGACCGTCAGCCCTTCCATCAGCAACGTCGGTTGCCCCACGCCCGCCGGCACGCTCTGCCCGCCCTTGCCGCACATGCCGATGCCTTCATCCAGCGCCCAGTCGTTGCCGATGCCGACCACCTTGGTCAGGGCGGTAGGGCCATCGCCGATCAGGGTCGCACCCTTGATCGGGTCGGTCAGCCGGCCATTCTCCACCTTATAGGCTTCGGTGCAGGAGAAGACGAATTTGCCCGACACGATGTCGACCTGCCCGCCGCCGAAGCTCTTGGCGAAAATGCCGGACTTCATGCGGCTGAGCAGTTCGGCCGGATCGTCCTGTCCGCCCTTGATGAAGGTGTTGGTCATGCGCGGCATCGGCGCATGGGCATAGCTTTCGCGGCGGCCGTTACCGGTGGGCGCGACGCCCATCAGCCGGGCGTTGAGTCGATCCTGCATATAGCCCTTGAGAATGCCGTTCTCGATCAGGATATTTTCCTGCGTCGGCGTGCCTTCATCATCGATGGACAGCGATCCGCGGCGATTGAGGATGCTGCCATCATCGACCACGGTGACGCCCGGCGCTGCAACGCGCTGGCCGACCCGGCCGGAAAAGGCGCTGGTGCCCTTGCGGTTGAAGTCGCCTTCCAGGCCGTGCCCGATCGCCTCATGCACCAGTACGCCGGGCCAGCCGGGGCCTAGCAAGACAGTCATTTCGCCTGCAGGCGCGGCGATCGATCGCATATTGACCTCGGCCTGGGCCAGCGCTTCGTCGATGGCGCGGTTCCAGACGGCGCGGTCCATCACCTCGTCATAGAGATAGCGTCCGCCCACCCCGAACACGCCGGTTTCGCGGCGGCCATTTTCTTCCAATATGATGGAGACGTTCAGGCGGACGAGCGGACGGATATCGGTCGCGGTGAAGCCGTCGGCGCGTACGATCTCGACCACCGACCAACTGCCGGCCAGGCTGACCGACACCTGCGCCACCCGCGGATCGCGGGCGCGTGCGGCGGCGTCGACCTCGGCGCACAGCTTCACCTTCTCGGCGAAGGGAACGATCTCCAGCGGATTGGCGTCGGTATAAAGATGGCGATTGGTGCGCTGGGGCGGCGGCGCGGCCGGGCTGCTGGCCGGGTCGAGCAGGGACAGCGTCTGCGCCGCCTTTCGGATCGCCGCCTCGCTAATGTCATTGGCATGGGCGAAGCCGGTCATCTCGCCTGACACGCCGCGCAGGCCGAAACCCGCATCGGTCGAATAATCGGCGGTCTTGAGCCGACCGTCGTCGAAGCCGAAGCTCTCGCTCGCCCGATATTGCAGATACAGTTCGCCGTCGTCGCAGGCCTTGAGCGCTTCCGCGGTCAGGCGGCGCGCACCGTCGGGATCGAGCAGGCCCGGACGATAAAGCAGGCCGCGGGCATCGGTGAATTGGGAAGCAAGATCGGTCATGACCCCGATATAGGGGCGGCGCTCTCCAAGCCCAATGAAATTTTTAGAGACTGGCGCCCGACGCGATGTCCGGCTTGTTCGCGACATCGCCATTGTCGGCAGCGCCGCCGATCAGCACGAAGCGCCGATCGCAATAGCCGCAATCGACATAGCCATGCTCGTCTATCTCCAGAAAGACGCGCGGATGGCCGAGCGCAGCAGGGATGTCGCCGCTACCATCGCAGGACACGCGGGATTTAGAGACTCGGAGGATTTCGGGCGGTTGGATCATGGGATGCGGGGTTAGCAGCGGCTGCGCCGCGCCGCAATATCCGCTGTCACATCAATGGCAGGCGATGGCGGGTGCAGGCTGTTCGGTCGCCAGCCTTGGCCGCATCGGCGACCGGATGCCAGCGAGTGCAATCGCTGGCCGCCATCACTGCCAGCGGCGACAGCATCAGCAAGAGTGGCATGATCGTGCTGCCGAAGAGCGCTGCGATTGGCATGCAATAACAATGCCCGATCGATGCTTGCTGCACGATGAACATTACGCTTGCGGATTGATGGCGGGCTTTCCCCCTAACGGGGTCTAAAGGCCGAAAAACTGGTGGGCGATGACGGGCTCGAACCGCCGACATTCTCGGTGTAAACGAGACGCTCTACCAACTGAGCTAATCGCCCCCGTTTCGGGAGAGCGCCTATCTACGACAAAAAGCGCGCTGGTCAAGGGTGGAACATGGCGATCAGGCGCTGAGCAGGCGGCGGCTGGCGCCGAACCAGCGGGTGAGCGCGTCGGCGGCCTCCTGCGCCAGGGCGATGAAGACGCGGCGGCCATCATGCGGGTCGGCCTGGCGCTCCACCAGTCCCTTGTCGGTCAGGGTGCGAATCCAGCGTAGCGCGGTGGTCGGCGGCACGGCGGCGGCGATGCAGAGGCTCGACACCGATACCCGTTCATGGTCCAGCCGCGCGGCGAGCAGGTCCAGCATCATGTCCCAAGCCGGGTCGGCGAACAGGTCGCCAGGCAGGAAATCGGCGCGGATGCGCCGGGCGCGCAACAGGTCGCGCACCTGGGCTGAGGTGATGGCGGGCGCGGCTTTTTCCACAGGCTGCAACGGCGCGCCGATCGGGGCGAGGGCGGGCATGCCGATATAGTCGCTTGGCCGGTCGGAAATGCGCGGGCCAAGGTCGAAGCTAGGGCTCGCCATCCGCGTCCGCTCCGTCAGCGCGTCGAGCGTGCGGGCGAGGCGGCCCACTTCCTCGCTCAACTGCTGGAGCCGGGCGCCTTCCCGATCGACTTCATGGACATGGCCGACGACCGGCCGATGCTGGCCCGCGGCGACCAGCGCCGCGGCCAGTTCGGTGCGGTCGGGATCGCAGAGCAATTGCGTATGCGGGCCGCGCAGGCAGGCGAAGGCGAGTTCCACCGTCTCCCACCCGGCGACCAGGATCACCGCCATGCCATTCTGGATCGCCTGGGTTTCGAGTTGTACCAGCAGCCGTTCCAGCAGCGGCGTCATCGTCGGGCAAAAGAACAGGACCGTGTCGCACTGGGCCTGAAGGTCGAGCCGGACCGGGGCATCGGCCAGGGCGGCAACGCCAAGCAGGCGGAAGCCCGCCGCAGCGGCCACCGGTGCCAGATCGGGCGCATCCATTTGGTCCGCGATCACCAGCAGGCTGGCGCGCTCGTCGCGCGCCGCCAGCGGCGTGGCTTGGCCGATTATGGGCTGGCCAGTCAGGGGTTGGGCGTAGGAAAAATCGTCCATCATGATCCGAATCCTGTTCTACCTTCGTTCCGGAGAATAAAGCAAGAACGGATCGTTTCAGCCCCACAAAATGGCCATTATGGATTCGGTCTGGAGCAATCCCCTCATAGGACCGCGCGCCACGCCTGGTTCGCGCGCTCCTTCATCCAGCTTGCCCCCATTTTGCCGCCGAAATGATGGGATTTTCCTATCCTCCCAGGAAAAGATGAAGCTCCCTCCATTATGGAGTCATTCGTCAGACCCCCGTTGCGCGGGCGAAATCGATGTAGAGCGCGCGCAGCCGCATCGCGACCGGGCCGGGCGTGCCGTCGCCCACCGCCTGCCCATCGATCTGCACCACCGACAGGCACAGAGTGGAGGCGCTGGTGATGAAGGCTTCCTTCGCGGACAAGGCCTCATCGACCGTGAAGGGGCGGCGGATGACGGCGATGCCGCTTTCCTGTGCCAGCGCAGTCAGCGCCGCGCCGGTGCATCCGGCCAGCACCGACTGGCTGTAGGGCCGGGTGACGATGCCTTCGTCAGTGACGATGAAGGCGGTGGATGATGCGCCTTCGGTGACGAAACCGTCCTCGATCATCCAGGCTTCCTGCGCCCCGGCCTCCTTGGCGGCCTGTTTCGCCATCGCCTGGGCGAGCAGGCCCACGCTCTTGATGTCGCGCCGCGCCCAGCGCAGGTCGGGCATGGTGGCGACCGCAATGCCGGTGCCGACCACGGGGACATTCAGGAAGGGCTTGTCCTGGACGAACATGAAGAGCGTCGGCTCGAGGTTGGACGACGGGATGAAGTCGCGGGTCGTGTCCGCGCCGCGGGTGATCTGGAGATAGACAAGGCCTTCGGTCAGGCCGCTGCGGGCGACCAGTTCCTTCTGCGCGGCTTCGATGTCGGCCAGGCTGAGCGGCAGGGCGATGCCGATCGCGGCGGTGGAGCGCTCCAGCCGGGCGAGATGGCTGGCGCTGTCGACCAGCCTGCCGTCGATCACGGCCGCGACTTCGTAAATGCCGTCGGCGAACAGGAAGCCGCGGTCGAGCGGTGAAATGCGGACGTCGTCGAGGGGCAGGAAGCGGCCGTTCAGATAGGCGATGGCGGTGGAGGCGGACATGGGGGTGGGTGCGATCCTTATCGGGTGGGTTTTGCCGTCGCTTTTGCCGGACGGGTCTGCGGGGTCAAGGTAAGGGAACGAAATGGCGCGGTTGGGTCACGCATCGAAGTTCACACCGTCGCTGGCGTTTTTTCGGAGATTAAGGATTCCAGAACGCGACGGAAAAGCGTGGGGGAAGAAGGATGCGCGTCGCGGTCAGGCCTCGGTTGAGGCCCGCATAGGTATCGCAGACGCGCCATCTGGGTCACGCCGACGCGCCGGTGACGCGCCATCTGGGTCATGGGGTATGGGTTGGGGTGGGAGGCAGGGCGTTGTTGCATCCCATGGGGTAGATCAGAGAAAATCCTACATTGGAAGTATTGGTTGAGAGAGGGGTGTCGGGGGCAAGGGAGGAGTCGCGAAACGACCAGTTTTTGCCTTCAAAACATGGTGTGTTTTTGTCCGGAAGCGGCCGTTTCCCTCATCGTCACCCCAGCGAAGGCTGGGGTCTCAGGCGGTCACGAGATAACGTCTGACATATCGCGCCAACCTGGATTCCTCTCTTCGACAAGCCGGATTTTCCATTCCTGCTTCCAGGCTTTGAGCGCCTTCTCGCCTTCTCGCGGGCAATGGCGAGCATGATGTCATCATGTGGCTCGACTAGAACCAAGCGGGTCAGCCCGTATTTTTTGCAAAAAGCCGAACCAGTGCCGTTTCGATCTTGTTCGGCGCGTGCTGCAATGTCGGCTGTGACGCCGATATAGAGAACACCCCTCGGCTTGCTGGTCATGATGTAGGTGTAGCCGCCTCGCGCCATATCTTACCGTAGCGCGTCAACGCCTGAGACCCCAGCCGTCGCTGGGGTGACGGTGGATTTTATGACTGCTCTACAGCAATTGCTCCTTTAAACCCGCCAGTCCGAAATCCACCCAAATTGGCCGCCAACCGTCGTCGCTTAACTCGCAGCCAACGGCTCCGCGCAGCCCTACGCCGCCTTCCCCTTCAATGCCTTCTGTCGCCGCCTCTGCACCGACGAGCCGATCCCTAGCGCCTCGCGATATTTGGCGACGGTGCGGCGGGCCAGGTCCATGCCTTTGGCGCGGAGCAGGTCGACCAGCGTGTCATCGGACAGGATCGCCTGGGGGTCTTCGGCTGCAATCAGCGCCTTGATGTGGCTTTTGACCGCTTGCGCCGAGACGGAGCCGCCATCGCCGCCCGATGACGACACGCCGCTGGTGAAGAAATATTTGAGTTCGTAGAGGCCGCGCGGGCAGGATAGATATTTGTTGGAGGTCACGCGGCTGACGGTCGATTCATGCATGCCGATCGTGTCGGCGACGGCCCGCAGCGTCAGCGGCTTCAAATGCGCCACGCCCTGCTGGAAAAAGGCTTCCTGGCTGCGCACGATCTCGCTCGCCACCTTGATGATCGTCTTTTGCCGCTGGTCCAGCGCCTTGACCAGCCAGTTGGCGCTGGCGAGGCAGTCGGCGAGCCAGGCCTTGGCGCTCTTGTCCTGCGGCCCGGTGGCCAGTTCGACATAGTAACTGCGGTTGATAAGGACGCGGGGCAGGGTGGCGCTGTTGATCTCGATCGCCCAGCCGTCATGGGTCGGGCGCACGAACAGGTCTGGCGTGACCGGCGCGGCGCGGTCATGGGCGAAGCGCAGGCCGGGCTTGGGATCGTAACCGCGCAGTTCGGCGATCATGTCGGCCATATCGTCTTCGTCCACGCCGCAGATACGGCGCAACTGGGGCAGCGCGCCCTTGGCCAGCAGATCGAGATTGGCGAGCAGGCGGGCCATGCAGGGATCGTGGCGGTCGGCTTCCTTCGCCTGGAGCGCGAGACATTCGGCCAGCGAGCGCGCGCCGACGCCGGTGGGATCGAATGTGTGGATGACGCCCAGTACCCGCTCTACGTCGAACAGGGGGACGCCGAGGCCGTGGGCAGTCTGGAGCAGGTTCGCTTCCAGATAGCCGGCTTCGCTGATCTGGCCGATCAACTGGGTGGCGATGAACAGGTCCATGCCGGACAGCGCGGCGCGGGCCTGCCCCATCAGATGTTCCTGCAGGCCAATGTCGGGTGCGGCGAAACTGTCGAAGTCTGGCGCGTCCTCGCTATAGCCGCCCGACAGCGCGTCCATGCCGCCGCCGCCGGTGCCATGGGCGTCGGCCATGCGGTCGCCGGGGCCATCGTCGATGAAGCTGCTTGCGCCATGATCGATGTCGAGCGGGCTGTCTGCGCCGCCCAGCCCCTGTGCGATCAGGTCGTCGCTCGCGCCGGTTTCGGCGGAGAGGGTGGGGGGATCGATCGTCCGGTCGATGCCGTCGGGCGCGGGCGGGGCGTCGTCGCCGCTCGATTGTTCGAGCAGCGGGTTTTTTTCCAATTCGCCCGCGACGAAGGCTTCGATTTCCAGATTGGACAACGCCAGCAGTTTGATCGCCTGCTGGAGCTGGGGCGTCATGACGAGCGACTGGCTCTGCCGAATGTCGAGGCGGGGGCCGAGCGCCATTATCGCGCTCCCCGATCACAAAGGAGAGTGCGCTTTGTCTTCATATCAAAGCTGGAAATTCTCGCCCAGATAGAGGCGGCGGACGTCGGCATTGGCGACCAGTTCGGTGGGGTTGCCCGCGAACAGCACCTGGCCGTCATAGATGATGCAAGCGCGGTCGACGATTTCCAGCGTCTCGCGCACATTATGGTCGGTGATGAGGACGCCGATGCCGCGGGTCTTCAAATCCTTCACCAGATCGCGAATGTCGGCGATCGAAAGCGGATCGATGCCCGCGAACGGCTCATCCAGCAGCACGATCGACGGGTTGGCGGCCAGCGCGCGGGCGATTTCGCAGCGGCGGCGTTCGCCGCCCGACAGCGCCATAGCGGCCGAATCGCGGAGGCGGACAAGGCCGAACTCGCTGAGCAACTGTTCCAGCCGGGCGGCGCGTGCGGATTTGTCCGGCTCGGCCTGCTCCAGCACCGCGCTGATATTCTGCGCCACGGTCATGCCGCGGAAGATCGACGTTTCCTGCGGCAGATAGCCCAGGCCCAATATGGCGCGGCGATACATGGGCAGGTTGGTGATGTCCTGCCCGTCCAGCACGATGCGGCCATGGTCGGGGCGGACAAGGCCCATGACCGAATAGAAGCAGGTCGTCTTGCCCGCGCCATTGGGGCCGAGCAGGCCGACGACCTCCCCCTTGCCCACGGTCAGCGACACGTCGGACAGGACGACGCGCTTGTCATAGCTTTTGGCGATCGAAATGACCGACAGGCCGTCGCTCACTTCCTGCGGGATTTGCGGGCGTTGCGCCGTCCGTTCCGGGGTCATCACGTCGTCCATGCGTCTATCCTTGCAGCCGTTTGACTAAGCACCCCTTAAATTTCGGAACGCATACGGCAGTTGGCAAGCTTTGTGCATGGGATTGCCGTCGGGGCAAGGGGAAAATGCGCCGATGCGCGCCGATGCGCGCCGATGCGCGCCGATGCGCGCCGATCGGGCGGCAGGCGGCTTCAGCGGTCCCAGTCGAGCAAGGCCGGTCCCAATGCCTGTTCCAGCGGCCCCAGCCAGGGGATGAAGCGTTGCCAATGGTCAACACCGTCTGTGAAGATCGGCTGGCGCACCTGTTCGCTGCTGGCGGTCCGCACGGCGCGCTTGTTGGTCCAGAAGGCGAGGCAGGCGTCCTCGAACGGCAGGTTCAGATGGGCGAGCAGGCGTGCGACTTCGCCCGGCGTGTCGGCGACCATCTGTTCGTAGAGGATGCGGTGGACCAGGCCCGGCGCTGCGGCATTGAAGGCCGCCATCAGGGTGACATAGTCGCGATAATAGAGGCCGATGTCGGTCAGGTCGTAGCTGAAGGCCTGGCCACGGGCGAAATGCTGTTTCCAGCCCGAAAAGCCGCAGGCCATGGGATGGCGGCGGGCGTCGATGATGCGGGCGTTGGGCAGGATTAGCTGGATCAGGCCGACATGCTGCCAATTATTGGGCATCTTGTCGATGAAGTGCGGCCGGGCGGTCTGGCGATGGACGCGGGTGCGGTCGATATATTCCTCCCCCAGCCGCAGCCGGTCGGCGGGGGTGAGGGACGCGATCATCGTCGTGAAATCGGGAAATTCGCCATCGTCTATGCGCGACTGGAGGCGGCCGGCGATCATCATCATCTCCGGCAGTTCCATCGTGCCTTCGACCATGCTGTGGCTGGACAAGATCTGTTCGACCAGCGTCGATCCCGCGCGCGGCAGGCCGACGATGAAGATCGGGTCCGCTGCCGGGCAGCCGCCGGTGCCTTGGGCGGCGATGAAGGCGCTGGTGAAGGTGTCGCGCGCCGCGGCGACCTCGGCGGAAAATTCGGCAGCGTCGTGGCGGATCATCGTGCGGCGCAGGCGATTGCCCTGATCATAATGGCTAAAGGCGGCTTCGTCCTCGCCCGCATCCTCCAGCGCCTTGCCCAGTGAAAAATGGAGGTGGAAGACATCCTCCTGCCGGGTCGCGGCGTCCGGCGCGAGGGTGGCGAGCGCGCCGGCCATCATTGCGATGTCGGTCGCGTCCAGCTTCACGGTCTTGAGGTTGGCGAGGCTCCACCAGGCTTCGCCCATGGCCGGTTGATGCGCCACCGCCTGGCGATAGGCGTGGACGGCGTCGTCCTGCCGCCCCAGCGTCTTGAGCGCGTGGCCCAGATTCTGCCAGACCTGCGGCTGGTCGGGCTTGATAGCGAGCAGATGTTCGTAGATCGCCCGTGCGCCATCCTGATCGCCCAGCCGCACCAGCACGGAGGCGCGGATCAGATCATAGCCGGGATGCTTCATCGGCGAGGTGGCGAGGATATCTGCATGGTCCAGCGCCTCGGTCAGCCGGTTATTCTGGAGCAGCAGGCGGATCAGGAAGTCGCGCGCCAGGTCGAAGCCGGGGGCGAGCGCGACGGCGCGTTCTACCAGCGCCAGCGCCGCGCTCATGTCGCCGCGCCGCCACTGGACTTCGCCGGCCATGCGGATCGCGGGTGGATCGTCGCGGGCCGCCAGCCGGGCGTCGGCAGCGTCGAGATCGCCTTCATGCATCGCCATGGCGGCTTCGAGCAGGGTGCGGTCGCGGGAGGAGGCATGGACGCCGGACAGGTCGGCGCGCCAGGCGTCCTGATCTTGGCCCGCCTTGCGCAATTGCGCGGCGAGCAGGAACCAGCCGGCGGCCAGGGCGGGCTGCTGCCGCAACAGGCTTTGCAGCAGGGCGATGGCTCTGGCGGTATCGCCGGCCGCGACGGCGGCGTGCGCCGATGCCCATGGCGAAAGGGGCGGGCGGGCGGCGGCGGTCGAAACAGGGTTCATCGTCTGTCCTATTTCCTTTCTGCCTTGCAGCATGACCGGGATTGTGCGGCGGCGCAACAAACTATGAAAGCGACTGCAACTAAGCTGTTGACTCCTGCTTTCGTTGCCGCATTATCAAAGCTGGACAAGCGTCATGGAATGGCGAAAGTCTAAGGGGTAGTCATATCATCATGGATGTCGCGCGGTTGCGCGGCTGGTCTGGAAGCCACTGGGTTTCCGGTCGCGGAGGCATGTGCCTTTGCAACGGCCAGCGGATTAATATGCCTGCCTAGGGCAGGGTGCAGTGCGTCATAAACACGCGGGCAAAACCGCGGGACGGGGAGAGTGAGGCGGAAGGCGCGGTTTGTTCAAGGGGGAGTCAAAACAAGATGAAAGTCCCGTCGCGTCGCCGGTCGCAGTTGATGAAGATTTTGGGGGTGACTACCATATTGGCGGGGCTTGCCGCGCCGACGGTGGTGTTCGCCGCCGAGGCCGCTGAGCAGGTCGCGCCGGAGCAGGTCGCCGCCGATGCCGCCGCGGAGGCCGGGGGCGGCCTCACCGAAATCGTCGTCACGGCGACGCGCAGCGCCCAGTCGATCCAGAAGGTGCCGATCTCCATGCAGGCGCTGGGCGCCGAGACGTTGGCGCAGCGGCAGGTCAAGGGTTTGAGCGATTTCGCGGCGCTGCTGCCATCCGTGTCGTTCGAGGGGATCGGACCGGGCCGCAACACCGCCTTCTTCCGCGGGATCGTGCCGGCGGGCGGTGCCTATGCCTCGGTCGGCTATTATCTGGACGACATTCCCATCACCGGCACCGAAGTCCCCGATATCCATGCCTATGACATGGAGCGGGTCGAGGCACTGGCCGGGCCGCAGGGCACGCTCTATGGCGCAGGGTCGCTGGCGGGCACGATCCGCCTGATCACCAACAAGCCCAACCTCGACAAGTTCGAATTCGGGTACGATGTCGAAGCCAATAAATATGGCAAGGGTGATTTCGGCGGCCAGATCGAATCCTACATCAACATTCCGCAGGGCGACAATATGGCGCTGCGCGTGATGGGCTATTATCGCCGCGATGGCGGTTATATCGACAACACGCCCAATAATGGCCTGCTCAACAACGGAAACCCGGCCGTCTATACGCTGGGCGACAACAACCCGAACACCAATTTCGCGCTCGACAATAGCGACATCGCGAAGGACGATTATAACACGATCAAGGAATTTGGCGGCCGCATCCAGATCCTCTGGCAGCCGGCCGATGATTGGGAGATCACGCCACAATTCACCGGCCAGCGCCAGGTGGCCAACGGCTATTTCGGTTATGACCCGCGCGTCGGCGACCTGGAAGTCCATGACTATGACAAGACCAGGAATGACGACCGCTGGTATCAGGCGGCGCTGAGCATCCACGGACATATCGGGGACTGGGACGTGGTTTCCGCCACCGGTTTCTTCAAGCGCCGGACCAAGACGCTCAACGACTATACTTATTACACCGTCACCTATGACGGTTTTGGCGCGGGCTATGAGAGCTATCTGCAATTTTTCGACAATTGCACCGGATCGGGCGCGTCGCAGCAATGTTCGCTGATCGACCCGACCCAATATTATCATGCGGACACCCACCGCAACAAATTCACGCAGGAATTGCGCATCTCCACGCCCAAGGACTGGCCGTTCGACGTCACGGTTGGCGGCTTTTACCAGCGGCAGAAGAACGAAACGAACACCTTTTACGCCATTCGCGGGCTGGACACGATCACTGGCTATACCGCGACCGGCGGCGGCGATGTGGCGGGCGGACTGATCGGCGTGCCAGCGATGTATGGCATCGGCTATGACGATGACGGCAATCCCTTTTTCGACACGAGCGACGTGATCAATCCCAACGGCAATCCGCTGGGTACGATGTTGCTGGGGACACAGGCGGTGAAGGGCGACGGCTTCTACATCACCGAGCAGAACCAGTTGTACCATGACAAGGCGATCTTCGCCGAAGGCCATTACAACATCACGCCGACGCTGAAGCTGACCGGCGGCATCCGCTATTTCTGGACGGACTTCAAGGTGAAGGGCTTTGCCGGTGTCGCCGGCTCTGCGGCGGGCGTGGGCTGTGCGACACCCTTGCCGGTCGACGAGCGCCTGACCTGTATCAACACCAATACCAATGCAGCGGACGGGACCGGCCGTTACAAGGAGGATGGCGAAACCCACAAGGTCGCGCTCGATTGGCAGTTTCAGCCCGACAAGATGGTCTATGCCAACTATTCCACCGGTTTCCGCCCCGGCGGCTACAACCGGCCGCTGCGTATCCGCAGTCTGGGCAAGATCGTGGATGTCGCCCCGTTCGAGTCGGAAAAG
This sequence comes from Pseudomonadota bacterium, assembly GCA_040389985.1. Taxonomy (GTDB): domain Bacteria; phylum Pseudomonadota; class Alphaproteobacteria; order Sphingomonadales; family Sphingomonadaceae; genus Sphingobium. Next base: position 29,264 of record JAZJZH010000002.1, on the reverse strand, counting down.
CTGACCAATTTCGAACTGGGCGTGAAGACCACATGGAACAACATCTTCCGGTTCAACGCTTCGGTCTATTACGAAAAGTGGAACAATATTCAGTATAGCGTCGTCGTCGCGGGCGCGCAGGGTGCCGGCATGACCGGCAATGCGGGCAAGGCGGTGGTCAAGGGCATCGAATATGATGCCGACCTGAAACTGGGCAAGTTCACCTTCTCGACCTCCGGCGCTTATAATGACGGCAAGTTGAAGGGCGATTTCTGCAATTTTGCGCTTAACGATGCGGGCACCGCGATCGGCCAGCTCAGCAGTTGCGCGCCCGGTGTGGATGTCGGCGCGAATCCGCCTATCCCATCCGTTGCCGCGGCCAATGGCACTCGCCTGCCGCGCCAGCCCAAGTTCAAGGGCACAAGCTCGATCCGCTTCGATACCTATATGGGCGATTATAGCGCCTATTTGCAGGGCGCCGCGCTGTACCAGACCGGCGCATCGCAGGATCTGAACGTCGACAGCAATGCGTTGCTGGGCAATACTAAGGGCTTCGTCAGTTTCGATTTTTCCGGCGGGATCAAGAAGGATAATTGGAGCCTGACCCTGTTCCTGCAAAACGCCTTCGACAAGCGGGGACAGCTGACGCGCAACACCTTCTGCTCGATCGATTTCTGTTCGGGATCGTCGCGCACCTTCACCATCAAGCCGCAGTTTTTCGGCATCCGTTTCGGCCAGAAATACTGACGGCCTGACCCTATCGACCAAGGATGCGCCGCCGCCGAATCGCAGGATTCGGCGGCGGCGCTTTTTTGGGCGGTGGCGATGAAGCGGGCATCACATCGGGCCAGCGGAAAGCGCGATACCGCACTAAGTTCATCCACAATTCATCCAGCTTTTTGGCGGGATAGCGCGCTTTTCCGGATCGCTCAGTTCAACCGGCCGGATGCACGCCCGGTCATAATCACGTTGCCGAAACGGTCCTGGGCGGCCTCCAACGAGTGGGTCATTTCGACTATCAGGAGAATAATATGTCGCCCTCTTTGACGAAAATAGGGGCCCTGACCGCGGTTTTGGCAGGCTCGATGGGCCTGACCGGCTGCGCCACCAAAGGGTTTGTACGCGAACAGGTCGCCGTCGTGAACCAGCGCGTCGATGCGCTCGACGCGAAATTGCAGACGACCGACGGCACCGCGCAGCAGGCGTTGGCGGAGGCCCGCGCCGCATCGGGTCAGTCGCAGCAGAACAGCCAGCGGCTCGACCAGCTGAACGGCCGCGTCGATGGCGTCGAGCAGCGGATGCAGGAAGCCCAGCGCAAGCGCGCGCGCAACTGATACGCCTCACGGATCGAGGGCGGCCTGGCCGTCCTGATCGCGATCGGGTCGGCGCTTCCCTTGGTGCCGGCCCTTTTTGCCGAACCCCTCTTCGAGGTTATCCCATGAAGTTTGCGATATTGGTGGCGGTTGCCGCGCAGGGCCTGGCCTTGGCCGGGCCGGTGCGCGCGGTGGAAACGGGAAAGGCCGCCGCCGCCCAAGCGCCTGTGACCGACGCGCCGGTGATCCTGTCGGATGGCGCCACGCGCGTTGCAGACTGGGTCGCCGGGGCGCAGGACAATCACGCGCTGCCCTATATCATCATCGATAAGCCGGGCGCTGTGGCCTATCTGTTCGATGCCAAGGGTAAGATGCTGGCCCATGCGCCGGTCCTGATCGGCATCGCGCCGGGTGACGAGGCGACGCCGGGCATCGGCAGCAAGAATCTTTCCGAGATCGGTCCGGCGGAAAAGACGACGCCGGCGGGGCGCTTCCTGGCGAAATTCGGCGTGGCCGCAGGCAAGCAGCGGGTGCTGTGGGTCGATTATGCGACGTCGGTGGCGCTGCACACTATTCCACCGGGCAATCCGAAGGACAAGCGCAAGGAACGGATGCTCTCGCCCGTGATCGACGATAACCGGATCACCTTCGGCTGCATCAACGTGCCCAAGATTTTCTACAACCAGAGCGTCAGCCCGCGCTTTCGCAAGAAGGGCGGCTATGTCTATATCCTGCCCGACAGCAAGCCGTTGGAAGACGTGTTTCCCCGTTTGCGGGTGCAGCCATTCCTGAACGCGGGCGGCGGGGCAGATGCGGTTGCCGGACAGTAAGAGGCTTAGCCCTTTTCGCCTGGATAGAGCAGTCGTAGCGAGGCCGGCGCTTTGCACTGGCGGATCGCGGCGTCGACATGGCGGGTGCGTTCGGCCTTGAGCGCGGTGGTGGACAGGGGGTGCAGCCGTTCGCGCGCGACTTCGGCCGCCGTGAAAGGCGCGGCGCCCGGTGGCGCGCTGGCGCCGCCCAAGCCGAAGACGACGAAATTCATCATGTCGGCGAGTTGCTGATTATCCTTGATCCGGCTGTGCGCGACATTGGGCAGGCGGATGAGATAGGCGCGGGCTTCCGGTGTGCACAGGAACCAGCCGACCCGGCCGCGCAGTTCGGGCAGCCGGGCGGGCGCGACGCTACCGGTCACGCCATGGCAGCCGGCACATTGTTCGACATAGTCCGCGCGCGCCATGTCCGGGTCCGTGATCGCCGCGGGGAGCAGGCCCATGGGTGGGAGCGCCGCGCGGACGCCGATGGCGGTGCCGAGCAGGATCAACGCGGTGAGCATCAACGGCATCGCGCGTCCGTGCTTTCGCAGAGGCGGGAGCATGGACGCGCGGTCTGAACTGGGCTCCCGCCTGCGCGGAAGCACGGGACGGTCTGATGAGGACATTATGCCTTAGCTTGCCGCGCCCACCAGAACCGCGGTGGAGCAATGATAGTCCATGCTGCTGGTGCCGAAGCACCAGATCACGTCATTGTTGAGTTGCGGCACGTACAATTGCGTTTCACGATCGGTATTGTCGCACCCGCACTGGCCGCAGGCGGGTTTGCCGCAACAGTCGCGATAGGCGATCAGATAGGCCTTGCCATCGTCCGGGTTGATGCAGGTGCCGACCCAGGAAACGGGCGAAGGCTCCGCGCCGGGCGGGCAGCTGTGGATGCCGCCGCCGCAGCAGGTGCACAGTGCCCCGTCGATCGCGCAATAGCGCCAATAGTCGCATTTGGTATCGTCCTTCGTCTGCGCGGTGCGGGCGAAGAAGGTCTTAGTTTCGGGCGAGCGATCGGGCTTGGCGGCCTCCGCGCGGCTAACCGGCAGCAGCGGGAAGACGGGGGCGGCGACCAGCGCGGCACCCAGGCGCGAGAGCATCGAGCGGCGCGAACTGGCCCCGGCGAATTTGCGCAGCAATTTTTCGCCCATGCTGTCGGCGTTGAACTTTTTCATGACCTTGCCCCCATTTCTGCCGTCAGGCCGCCTGCGCCTTCAGCCCGCCAATATAATCCTGCACCGTGGCGATGCCCATTTCATGCGCGACCACCAGGCTTTCCAGATGTTCGCGGCTGTTAACCAGCCCCTTCGACAGGATCGTGCCTTCCTCGTCCAGCAGCACCGCGAAGGGCAGCTTGGCCACTTGGTAGGCCTGGCCCACTTCGGGACCGTTGAGGAAGGGATGGCCCTCCAGCCCATGCTGCGCGATCATCGCGCGCTGCGCGCCGACATCATCGTCGCCCACGAAGGTCAGCGCCACGCGCTCGGCGCGGGCGAAGCTGGTCGCCATCGGGATCACCGCCTTGCACAGCGGGCATTGCGCCGACACGAAGAGCAGGAGTCGCAGCTTCACGCCATGGGCGTGGCCGCCGACGCTGACTGGCTGGCCGTCGAGCGTGGTGGCCGGGATCGCACCTATCGCGCCGCCGACCGCCGGGCCGCCGCTGGTGGCGAGCGCGCCGGCCGGGGCGACGCGGATGTGCAGAACGCCCACCTGCCGCGCCAGCGCCAGCAGCGCGACGACGAGGCCGATAATGACGATCCAGGACAGGATCTGGGAGACGATCAGCGAGGTCAGCATGGTTATCTCCGATGGGCGGGCGACGCGGCGAGCGCGGCCAGCGACTGGAAGAGCAGGCAAAGGAGCGCGATGGCGACACCGGCGGCAAACGCCGTGGCGAGGTCAATCGTGCCGAAGGCGGGCGGCGTGGGCAGGCGGAGCGTCAGCAGCGCGGCGAGCGCGCCGTTGCGGATCACCAACGGCCAGCCGATCGCATGGCGCAGCGCGCCATGGCCGCAGCCGCAATCGATATGGCCGCGCCCGCGCAGGATGTTGATCGCCATCGCCGCAGCGAACAGCAGCAGCAGCGCTATCCCCAGCAATTGCGGCAACGGGCGCAGGCCGACCAGCAACGCCGCGCCGGTGGCGACCTCCACCACGGGCAGCAATCGCGCGGCGGGCATGATCAGCCGCCGGGGCAGCAGGCGATAATTGGCGATCACGCCGGGCAGCAGCGCGCGATGACGCCATTGGTCGATGCCCGCGACCAGGAAGAACAGGCCGACGGCGATCGAGGCGGCGAGGCCTGACAGGGCCAGCATCTGCTCCGCCAAGGCCATGGTCAGGACGGCTCCAGCACGGTGATGATGCCGCCGCCTGCTTTTTCGATCTTGTGCTTTTCCTCGCCGGTGGCGACGTCCATCACATGGACTTCGCCCTTTTCGCCGTTCATGTAGAGCAGCGGCTTGTCGGTCTGGGACACTTCGATATTGTTCATCGGCTTTTCGAGCACGAACCGCTTGACCACCTTCTGCGAGGCGACATCGACCTGCCACACTTCGTCGCCAGACGCCTTGTGCGACCAATATTCGCCCTTGTGCATCAGCACGAACAACATCCCGGTCGCGCGGTGCAGCGCCATCGGCTGGCGACCGCCCGGATACCAGTTGACGTCGAGCGGCTTGGCGTCGCCGACGCGGATGCCGGCTGCCGCCTGGATCGAGAAGGGCGCGGACACGGTCGGCGTGGCGCTTATCTTGGCGGTGTAGATCTGGCCGGTATAGGTCAGGAAGGTGGTCTGCTTCTTGATCCGGTCATAGGCGAAATTGTCGAAGATCGGATCGTCGCTGGCGGCGAAGAAGGGGGCGGTGTGGGTGATGTCCGCCTTCGTCCCCTTGATCGCCACGGTGGCGATCGATCCGTCGGAGCAGAGCGCGGAGAAGCCGACGCCCGGATTGGGCATCAGGCTGGCGCAGCCCGGCAGTTCGATCGCGGTGATCAGCTTGCGCTTGGCCAGGTCAACGATATTCACGCCCGATGTCGGGCTGAAATCATAGACATAGCCGGTCTTGCCATCGTCGCTGATGATGAAATTATTCTTGCGCGATCCGATCAGCAGGCGACCCGGCATCGCGATTTCCGTGACCAGGTTCAGCGTCTTGCTGTCATAGACGGTCACCATGTCCTGCCGCGTGCCACGGTCGTTTTTCGACCAGATGGTTTCGGCGACATAATAATATTGGCCGGCCGGATCGATCGCCATGTCCGCCAGACGCCGGGTTTCGACCATGCCCTTCATCTTGCCGCTTTCGCCGTCGAAGATGCTGGTGCCCGGCATGTCCCATCCGCCGTCGACAAAAAACCATGTCGGCTTTGGCGGATCGATGGTCAAGGTATCGGATTCTTCGGGTTCGACCGAAGCCTTGGTATCGGCCGGTGCGGCCTGCGCCAATGCGGCGCTGGCAAGCAGTGATCCGCACAGGGCTGCGGCGAATATCCTGAAACTGGTCTTCGACATGCTGGCTGATCCCCCTGATCCCTGCGGCGTCAGGGACAAGGTTTGACAGCTGTCCAGATTTGGTCAAGGGGGCGAAATGACGTAGCAACAAATAAATGTTGCGGCGCAGCGTTTTGGCGTCAGGCCAGTTCGGGTTCGCGCGCCGGTGCGAGGGCGGCGATGTCCGCCGAGGTCGCATTGCGGGCCAGCGCCACCAGCGATTGCACGGCGAGCGCGGTGAAGGCGGGCATCTTGTCGGCCCAGGGCTTGCCATGGCCCAGGAAGGGCGTTGCGCCCTCCATCGTCGCGCTGATGAACAGGGCCACGGTACGGACGTCGTCGGGCGACAGCGCCGGATTGATCGCGGCAACATGGTCGCCGATCACGCCATGGACCCGGTTGTAGAAAGCCTTGACCCGGTCGGCGACGAAGGGGTTGTGATTGGCCAGCGCCCAAAGTTCGGTGAACAAATGGGTCGTGCGCTTCGACCCGATATCGTCGAGGCAGAGGATGATTACCAGCTTCAGTCGTTCTTCGGCGGTCAGGCCGGGCTTGTGCACTACGGCGTCGAGCAGCTTGCCATAGCTGTCGACCAGCTCGTCCAGAAGCACCTGGATCAGCATTTCCTTGCGGGGAAAATGATAGCTGACATTGCCCACCTTCATATCGCAGCGCGCGGCGATGCGGCGGATGGTGAAGGCATCCGCCCCTTCGTCAATCAGCACGTCCATCGCCGCCTTGAGGATGGCGTCGACTGTTTCGGTGCCGCGAGCATAAATGCCGGGACGGGAAGGGGCGAGTATCTGCGTCATTTAACTTATTTCGAGATGTATCATCCCTTTCCTGCGGTGGCCAGAGAAGATGGATCGGCCATGGAGGGTTCTGGCCGGTCCTTCGTCTTTCAATCTCCAAACAGTTTAAATTCCGCCAGGCGGGTCGCCTTTCCCCTGGGCTGGGTGAAGAGCAGGCGGACCTTGCCGGTGCGCAGTCGCGGCCAGCTTATGTCGGTGATGCCGTTGGCGACGGGGCTGCCCTTGGGCGTGGCGATGTCGCGCCAGTCGCCATCGACCCAGGCCTGGAGCCGGTAGCTTTGCGGAACGGCGAAACCCTTGCCGTCGGCGAAGAAAGCGAGTTCGGCGCGGGCGAGGTCGACCGGCTTGCCCAGGTCGATGGCGTACCATTGCGGGGCCGGAGACGGCGCCGACGACCAGCCGTTTGGCAGTTCGGGGAAGAACCATGTGCGGCCGTCGATCGCGTCATGAACATTTTCGGGATCGCTGTTGCTGGAGGCCGACCCGATCGGGAACTGGCCGCGAACCAGTTGCACCGCGCGGTTGATGGGGCGGGCGATGGCCGGGGTTGCGGCGCGCGCGACGGGTACTTCGACGCGGCCAAGCGTGTCGCGGCGGGCGACTTCTTTGCCGTCCACTTCGATCGACAGACCCTGGCCGCGTTTATAATGGCTCCCGTCCGCGTCCCATGTCACCGCAACTTTGTGGCCATGATAGGGCACGTCCTGCACCCGGAACCAGGCGAGGGCTTGGGCGTCGGCCGCATCGGGCAGCAGCGGGTTTATCTCCAGCAGGTCGTCGGCGCGGGGGCGGATGCCGACCAGTCCGGTCAGGACAAGATCGTTGAAGCCGGAATGGAAATAATGGTGGCTGCGGTCCAGGCCCACGATCGGCGTGCCGGTTTCGGGGTGATAATCCTCCTCGATGTCCAGGCGCTGATCTTTTCCGACCCCCTGATAATGGAGCGCGGCATATTGGCGCAGCAGGCGCATATAGGCGCTGCGGGTGATAGGACCGGTCGCCTTCGCATGATCGAGCAGGTTCGCCATGCCATACAGTATCTGCGTCGTCTGATAGGGCCAGATCGGGCCGTTCCACTGACATTCCGGCGCGGTGCCCAGATAGCGATATTGGCGCATATAATATTCGTAATTCGCCTCCACCGTGCGCATCCCCGCCCTGCCGGCGAGCGAGGCGGGGTCGAGCAGATGCGCCCAGGCCGCGGCATATTTCGGGTCGTCGGGGACGAGGTCGAACATCCAGGGCAGATAGCCGACCAGTTCGCGGTTGCGGATCGGCTCCCAATAGCGGACGAAGTCGTTCTTGCGCGATTGGTGGCGGTCGATGAAATGGGTGAGCTTCTCGCTCCAAAGGTCGGCCAGCACGCGCTTTTGCAAGGCGTCGGCGCGGGCGGTGTAATCGGCGGCCATGCCAGCGTTCCCCGCCATTTTCGCCATTTTCGACAGCGCGCGGGCATTGGCGAACATATAGGCGTTGACCGAGGGGCGGAAAGCGTCGCCGCCGCGGAACCCATCCTTGCCGCCCGATGCATCGATCGAGGAGACGGTATATTCGGTGGCGTCGAGTAGCGGCTCTACGAAATAGAGGCCTTTGTCGAAATCATATTTATCGTCCCACAGCCGGTAGATGTGGTTCATGACGGGCAGATGTTCCAGCACATCCGCGCGGTCGCCATCGACCAGATAGCGGCCCCAGACGCTGTCGGCCATATGATCGGTGAAATGGCGGTCGTTGCCGCCGCTGGCATACATGAAATTGATATAGTCGTCCGCGAAGCGCCGGTCGTTCAGCCAGCGCCCTTCGCCGATATGGAAGCCGCTGGCGTCGTTCAGGCTGGCATAGGGATGGCGTTGCCAATCGACATCGTCGGCAAATTCGGTGGTGATATAGCCTTCTGCGCCCAGGTCGCGCTGATGCGCGCGATAGACCTGCCAGCGATAATAATAGACGGCGTCGATCTTGGGATCGGCCGATTCGAAGAAGGGGATGCGGGCCTGATACCAGGGCGCGTCATTGCCGAAGCGCTGGGCGGCGATGGCGGCCACGTCCATCGCGGATGGAGGCGGCGCTGCGCCGATCCCGACCATCGCGGCCCCGGCCAGCAACAGCATCTTCATCGCGCGCATCGCATCGTCCCTATGATCCACAAACAAATATGGCGGCCGTATCGGGACTGGAGAGTGCCCCGATACGGCCGCCAATCATGGGACGCGGCGAGGAGACGCCGCGTCCCATGGGGCGCTTAGTCGAACTTGAAACGGACACCCAGAGCGAAGGTGCGGTCGATCAGCAGCGTGCTGGAGTTGAATTCCGTCGGGTTGCCGACATCGCCGAACTTGTAATAATTCTGCTGCTTCGCCTTGGTGATGTTCACCGCGTCGAAGGTGATGCCGATATCCTCGTTCAGGTTCAGGGTGAGCTGGAAGTCCAGGCTCTTTTCAGGCGCACGCCACATGCCGATCGGGTTGGCGAATGCGCGGGCTTCATTGTTGTTCAGGAAGCCCTTGCGCCAGATATAGGACAGTCGGGCACCGACCGGACCCTTATCGTAGGCCAGCGTGGCGTTGTAGGACAGCTTCGACACGCCGAAGAAGGCGGACTTGGCGGTGCCGGTGATTTCGCCTGCATTGTTGACGACCGGGATCGTCTGTTCGGAATCCAGGATCGTCGCGCTGCCGGTGAAGCCCAGCCCGTCGAGGACGGAGGGCAGGTAGGAGGGGAAGTAGGTCAGTCCCAGTTCCAGGCCCTTGAGCGTGCCGTTAGACGCATTGGCCGGCCGGGTGATGTTGAAAAATTCGGTATAGGTTTCGTTACGCGGCAGATAGTTGTTCGGGATGAATTCCCGCACGGTCAGGGGCACGACCAGCCCTTCGATCTTGCGCTGGAATGCGGTCGCATAGATGGCGCTGTTGCGTTCGAAATACCATTCGATCGCCAGATCCATATTCTTCGAATGGGTCGCCCGCAAATTCGGGTTGCCCGACGAACCGGTGCCAAAGCCGACGCGCGACAGATCGCCGCCGAGCGCCAGATTGGGGTTGAGGTCGCCGAAGGCCGGACGGCGCAGGACTTCACCATAGTTGAAGCGGATGCGCAGATTGTCGGTGATGTTATAGCGCGCGGTGAAGGACGGCAGGAATTTCTCCGAACCGGTCGACACGGTCGTCTGAGCAAAATTGTTACCGCGGTCGAAATAGTCGTAGAGGGTGTCGATCGCGACGAAGCGCACGCCGCCCTGAAGTTGGAGCGGACGACCGAAGACTTCGACTTCTGCATCGGCGAGGATATAGGCGGCCAGATTGCTTTCGTTGATGCTGAACACGCGGCCAAAGGTCAGCTGGTCCGACAGCAGCAGGCCCGGCGCGACGGCGCGGTAGAGCTGACGGATGGCGTCCTTATTCATGCTGCGCGGGTCGGCCAGTACCCAGCTGGTCGGGATGTCGGCGCGGCCGTCGAAGAAGCCGCTGTTGGTGAAGGGCGTGCCTTCGCCCAGCGCGTCGAGCGTGATGCCCAGGCCACCGGCACCCTGATCGCGGACATAGGAGTCGGCATCGCGGTTGTCATAGCGGAAGCCCGCCTTGATGCGGCGCAGAAAGCCGTCGTCCCACTTATATTCGCCGTCCAGCATCATCGTCAGCGCGCTGCCGGCCGTCTTCGTGCCGCTGTCGAACAGGTTGCCGACGGTCCATTTGCTGGCGTCGGTCAACACTTCCTGGTTGCCGAAGCTGTAAGCAGGCAGGCCGCCGCCGGCGTTGAAATCGACATTCAGGTCGAGCGGACCGCGATCGGTGCGGATGGCAAAGAAGGAAGTTTCGTTCTTGCTGTCCTGATAGGCGATGTCGGCCGAAATCTTGCCGTTGCTGCCCACGTCCCACTTGGCGTTCAATGCGTAGACATAGCTGTCGGTGCGGTTGGTCGCCATGTCGCCGCTGTTGAAGCCCGCGACCGAGCCCATCTGTCGCGACTTGATGATGTTCGTGCCTTCATACAGTTCGAAGCTGTTGGCGACGTCCGTGGGCAGGTCTCCCCACCAGTCGGCGAAGCTGAAGTGCAGGCTGTTGAAGGTTTCGCCGCGGAAGCCGGTGTAGAAAACTTCGGCGGTGTAGACCGAACTGTCATTGGGTGCCCACTGGAGCGCGGCGTTGAGCGAGGGACGCTCACGCTTGCCATAGACGTCGGACGCGATGATGGCGTCGCGCGACAGATAATAGGGGGTCTCGACGCCGTTGATGTTGAGCGTCGATCCGGGCGCGGTCGGCAGGCCGGCGTCCAGGCCTGGCGTCCAGTTTTCATTCTGGCCACCGGGGAAGATGCGCTGCAACGGGGTCAGGCCCGAACCGGCGGGCGGGGTTTCCGTGGCGAACGGAATCATTGCGCCGGCTTGCAGATTCTGGTTGCGGTACTGGGCCTTGGTGTAGCTGGCATTCACCAGGAAGCCGATGTCGCCGATGCCGGTTTCCCAGCGGTTGCTGACGAGCAGGGCGACGTTGGGATTATATTTGTCCGCCAGTTCCGAATAGACGCCGCGCGCCAGGCCCGAAATGGTGAAGCCGTCAAAGTCGAGCGGGCGACGGGTCTGGACGTCGATCTGGCCAGCGAGGCCAGTTTCCAGTTGGTCGGCCGAACGGGTCTTGTAGACGTCGATCTGCTTGACGAGGTTCGCGGAGATGTCCTGCAACGCGAAGGACGTGCCGGCGGCGGTGAAGATGTTCCGGCCGTTGAGCGTGGTCAGCGGATCGGTCAGGCCACGAATGGTGATGCCGGCGGTTTCGCCGCCGGCGCGGTCGGTGACCTGGATGCCGGTGACGCGCTGGAGCGCTTCGACGACATTGTTGTCGGGCAGCTTGCCGACGTCTTCAGACACGATCGAATCGACGATCTGGATCGAATTTTTGCGGACGTTGAGTGCACCGACGATCGAGGCGCGGACGCCGGTGACGACGATGTCGGCGGCTTCGTTATCCGCCGCCTGCGGCGCGACGGGGGTCGGCGTGGTCTGGGCGTGGGCGGCGCCCGCCAGCATCAGCGCGAACATGGACGCAGAACCCAGTGCAATCGGCTTGATAGCCATTTCAAAATCCTCCCCTATCGCTGGCCATCGGCCATGCATGAATTACTCAGACTAATTATTGCTCCGACAAATGAATCGCAAGCGGAATTTTGCAGTTCATTGCAGGGAAATTTCAGCGATGTGATATTATTGCCGCACAGCAGGGTTGCGCGGTTTTCCTGCATGTTTCCGTAAGGGCATGGATTGAAAAAGGACGCCCCGCTTGTCGCAGAGCGCCCTTGAGGCATTGAATAGTCAGACTTATGCCGTCAGTCGATATGCCACCAGGCGCTCGAATCCCGGCTGGCGACCAGCGTCAACCGGTCTGCGGACAGGCCGATGGCCTTGCCCGGCACCGCGATGGACACGAAGCGCGCGGCGTGCAGCGTCTTCTCATCGAAGCGGACGAACTGGCTGCGCAGCGCGAAATCGGCGCTCTTACTGTCCTGTTGCAGGGTCAGCGATCCATCCTGGCCCGCGACCAGATAATGGTCCGGCATCAATATGGGGGACAGCATGACGCTGCGGGCGCCGGCGCGGCCGGGCAGTTGGCGGAACTGGGTCTGCGCCAGCGAAGGGTTGCCCGCGACCAGTTGCGTGCCGTCATGCGCCATCAGCCGCGTGGGGTCGGTGGACGAAATGAAGCGCTCGGGCAGCGGGCCATTGCCCACCGGTACCCCGAAATCGGGGGTGCCGTCGGCCGTGTAATAGAGGCGCTGGACGCGGGTGTGGCGGTCGGGATTGAACAGCGGATCGCCCTGGATCGCCTCATAATCGCGGCCATGATAGACCAGGACGTCGCGGCCTTTTTCATCGACGGTGAAGCTGTTATGGCCAGGGCCATAGACGCTGGTGGCGCTGTTGGTAACGAAGACCGGCTGGGGTGACTTGGTCCAGCTTTTCGCGTCCAGCAGGTCGGCATTTTCGTCCGCGCTCAGCATCCCCAGGCAATAGCGCGCATCGGTCGCGCTGGCCGAATAGGTCATGAACAGGCGGCCGTTGCGGTGCAAGAGGGCGGGGGCTTCCGCGACCTTGTAGCCGCGTATCTCCCAGTCGAGCGTCGGCATGGTCAGGCGCGTGGCCTTGCCCAGTTTCAGCGGCGATTCCAGTTTCGCGATATAGAGGTTGCTGTTCGTTTCGATCCCCTGTTCGCGCTGCGCCCAGGCCATGTAGCGGACGCCATTGTGGGTGAAGACGGTCGAATCGAGGTTGAAACTGTCCCATGGCGTTTGCAATTCGCCCAGCAGGCTCCATTTGCCGGTCATCGGATCGGTGCCGTCGCAGACGACCGCATAGGTGCGGATGCGGAACACATCGTCGCCGCCGCCGCTGGGGCCGGCCGCGAAATACATGATCCACTTGCCGTCGATCTGGTGCAGTTCGGGTGCCCAGAGGAAGCCGGAGCGCGGGCCGCTCGCCTCGTGCCGCCACAGCACGGCTTCGCTCGCGGTGGTCAGGCCCGCGATCGTCTTGGACCGGCGCAGCACCAGCCGGTCATATTCGGGGACGGAGCCGGTAAGGTAGTAGAAACCGTCGTCATGGCGAAAGACCTGGGCATCGGCGCGCTGCTTGACCAGCGGATTGACCGGGCCGGGTGCCGCCGCTGGGGTCGATGCGGCGCGGGCGACGCCGGACGCAGCGGAGAGGGCGGCGGCGGTGCCGATGAAGCCGCGGCGGGACAGGGTGAAGGACATCAGTTTCTCTCCGAATATGTTAGTCGGACTAAAGGGGGTTAATATTCGGCCTGGGGCCAGCCATCAGCCCCCCATGTGACCGGCGCGATGCGCAGGGTGGGCGCGCCGTTGGCCTGCTTGTCGTAGGCGTGGTAGACGACATAGTCCTTCCCGTCCCTATCGTGCAGCCATCCGGCATGGCCGGGTCCGCGGAAACGCTGCTGTTCCTGAAGGTCGGCGCGCAGGAAGATGGTGCCGCCGCCTTCCATCAGGGGGCTGCCATCCTTGCCCAGATAGGGGCCGGTGATGGCCTTCGACCGGCCAATGACGGTGTAATAAGTGCTGTTCACGCCCTTGCAGCAATAATCGTAGCTGACCATCAGCCAGTAATAGCCGCCATGGTCGACGATGAAGGGCGCCTCCACCGGGGCAGGGCCGCCGGCTGGCGCGGGGCGGCGGGCGATGCTGACGGGCTTGACCTTGGGATCTTTTGGCTTGCCGCTTTTCGGGTCCAGTTCGAACAGCTTGATGCCGGTCCAGAAACTGCCGAGCGACAGCCAGTGGCGGCCTTCGCGGTCGATGATGAAATTCGGGTCGATGGCGTTGTAATCATCGTCCCTGGTGGACAGGACGACCAGCCCTTCGTCGCGCCAGCCATAATTTTTCGCCTTGGGGTCCAGCGTCGGGCTGGTGGCCAGGCCAATGGCCGAACGGTTGGAGCCGAAGGTCGAAACGGAATAATAAAGCCGGTAGCGACCGTTCACATAGCTGATGTCGGGCGCCCACATGCCGTCGCTGCCGGGGATCGCTTCCTTCGCCCAGGCGGGCAGGGCGTCGAAGATGGGGTCGCCCGCGGTCCAGGTCACTAGATCGGGCGAGGTGCGGGTTTCGATCAGCCGCTTGCCATGGCCAGTGCTGAACACATGATAGGTGTCGCCTTCACGCGCGATCACCGGGTCGTGGGTGGGGACGAGATCGCCGGTCAGGCGGCTATTGAGCGTATCGCGCGGCGGCTGTTGCGCGCTGGCGGGGGTGGTCGCTGCGAACAGGGCGAGGCCCGCCATTATCGACATGATCTGCCTGGTCATCCGGGCCTCTCCTTGAGTGCACTATATGTTCCTGCCTGCGCGGGAACAGCTTCCCGTCAGGGATTGGAGCGGGCGGTGATTCCACCCGCCGCCCGCTCCAAACTTTTATTGCAGTTCCAGCACCACCACCGACTTGGCCGGCAGCGTCACGGTCAACGTCCCGCCGCTGACCTGCGCGCCGGTGAAGGCGGCCGGTTTCACGGTTTCGGGCGCATCGAACGTATTGTGCGCGTTCATCGCGCCAGCGGTCAGGATGCGGCCGGTGACGCTGGCGGCGTTGAGGCTGCCCAGCTTGACCGTGACGGTGTTGGCCTGATTGGGATCGAGGTTGGACAGGCCGACATGCACCTTCCCATCCTTGCCCCGGACCGCAGAGCCGCTGACGGCCGGCATCACGAATTGGTCCTTGTTATACCAGGGCGTGTCGATGCTGATCGGCAGCACCGTCGCGTCCTGCCACGGCTTGTACATTTCGAAGACATGATAGGTGGGGGTCAGCACCATCTTCTTGCCATCGGTCAGGATCATCGCCTGGAGGACGTTCACCATCTGCGCGATCGCGCTCATCTTCACGCGCTCGGCATGTTTGGCGAAAATGTCGAGATGGATCGACGCGACCAGCGCGTCGCGCATCGTGTTCTGCTGGCGCAGGAAACCGGGATGGGTGCCGGGGTCTTGCGCATACCAGGTGCCCCATTCGTCCACCGCCAGGAACACACGCTTCTTGGGATCATATTTGTCCATGATGGCGGTGTGCTTGGTGATCAGCTCATCCATATGCACGGCCTTGGACAGGGTGTCGGCCCAGAGCGTCTCGTCGAAATTGACCGGATCGGCCTTGGGCGGCCAGCCGCCCTGGGGCAGGGTGTAATAATGGAGCGAAACGCCGTCGAGCTGCGCGCCGGCCTCCCGCATCATCACCTCGGTCCAGTTATAATCGTCGACATTGGCGCCTGCCGCGATCTTCAGGATCTTGGTGCCGCTCGGCGCCTTGATGAAGGTGGCGTAGCGGCGGGTGAGGTCGGCGGCATATTCGGCGCGCATATTGCCGCCGCAGCCCCATAGTTCGTTACCCACGCCGAAATAGGGGACGGCCCAGGGTTCCTTATGGCCGTTCTTCGCCCGTTCGTCGGCCAGCGTGCCGGCGGGCGAGGTCATATATTCGACCCATTCCGCCATTTCCTGCGGCGTGCCGTTGCCGACATTGCCCGCGACATAGGCTTCCGCGCCGATCTGACGGATCAGTTCGAAAAATTCATGGGTGCCGACCGTATTGGGTTCGGTCACGCCGCCCCAATGGGTGTTGATCTTGACCGGGCGCTTGGCTTTGCCGCCAATGCCTTCACGCCAATGATATTCGTCGGCGAAGCAGCCGCCCGGCCAGCGCACGACAGGAACGGCCAGGTTCTTGAGCGCGGAAATCACGTCGTTGCGAAAGCCGTTGGTGTTGGGGATCGACTTGTCGTTGCCGACCCACAGCCCGCCATAGATGCCATTGCCCAGATGTTCGGCGAACTGGGTGAAGATGCGCTTGTCATAGACCGGGCCGGGCTTGGCGGCGTCGATCGTGGCGGTCGTGGGCTTGCCGCCGGTGTCGGCGGCGGCCGGCTGCCAGATCAGTGCGCTGGCGCACAGCATCAGCGCGCTGGCGGTGCGGCGCAGGGTTTTTGTCATATCCATCCTCTCCTGTTCAGTTCAGTCGTGAAATGCTTGGGTCGTCTCGCGCTTGCCGCGCAGGAAGGCGTCGGCGACCAGCCGTAGCGGGCTGGTGTCGACATCTGATCGGCCGCCCCGGATCAGCGTGGCGAAACGGGCGTAGAGGCCGGCATATTCGACATCCTCGCCATGGTCCGTGCCGCTGGGCAGGGTCAGCACCGCGCCGCCATGAGCGAGCTTCAATGTGCCCGCGTCGGTTTCGACGATAATGTCCCAGCTTTGCGGGCCGGTCTGGCGCCAGTCGAGGTCCATGTGGATCGGCGCGCCCGCGGTATCGCGGAACGCCAGGTCGGCGGCGATCGGCGCGGCGCGGTTTTCGGGCAGCACCAAGGTCGCGTCCTTCAGGAAGAAGGGGCGCGGCAGGATGTGGGTGACGATCGACAGGGCATTGATGCCGGGATCGAACACGCCAAGCCCACCGGGTTGCCAGATCCAGGCCTGGCCCGGATGCCAGACGCGGACATCCTCCCGCCAGACGATCGACACCTTGTCGATGCGCCGTTCGGCGAGCCAGGCGCGCGCCGGGGCGACGCCTGCGGCAAAACGGCTGTGCCACGCGGCAAACAGGCTGACGCCGACCTTGTCGGCCTGCGCCTTGAGGGCTTCCACTTCCGCCAGAGTCGCGCCGGGCGGCTTTTCGAGGAAGAGGTGAATACCCTTGGCCAGCGCCTGCGTCGCCAGGTCGTAACGGACCTGCGGCGGGGTGCAGAGCGCGATCGCATCCACCGCCGGGCCTTGGCTCAGCAGGTCGTCCAGGCTGGCATGATGGGGCACGCCGTCGAGGCCCGCATCATGCGGGCTGACGGTGGCCGCCAGGCTGAAGGCGCTATTGCCCCTTATCGCCGGCACATGCTGATCGCGCGCGATCTTGCCTATGCCCACGATCGCGATACGGATCGGGTCCATCTGTGTCAGAGCGCCTGGACAGCGACCTGGACAGCTGGCGCGCGTTGTAGCGGATTGCGCACCGGCAGGGTGAAGGGCGCGGCGAGGATTTCGAACACGTCGCCTTCTTCCGGCACTATGCCGTCGCTGAAGGAGAGGGTCGCCGTGCCGAAGAAATGGACATGGACGTCGCCCGCGCGGCGGAACAGGTCATATTTGAAATGATGATGTTCCAGGTTCGCGAAGCTGTGCGACATATTGCCTTCGCCCGACAGGAACGGCTTTTCCCAGATGACCTTACCATCGCGCAGGATGCGGCTGGACCCTTCGATATGCTCGGGCGGGGTGCCGACCAGCAGTTCCGGGCCGAGCGCAGCCTGGCGCAGCTTGGAGTGGGCCAGCCACAGATAATTATGCCGCTCGGTCACATGGTCGCTGAACTCGTTGGCGAGCGCCAGGCCGATGCGATAGGGGGTGCCATCTTCGCCGATGATATAGATGCCGGCGATTTCCGGTTCTTCGCCGCCATCTTGGGCGAAGGCGGGCATGGTCAGCGGATCGGTCGGCCCGACAAGCTGCGATCCGTCGCCCTTGTAGAACCATTCGGGCTGCTGGCCTGCGATGCCGGGGGCAGGCTTGCCGCCTTCCAGCCCTTCCAGAAACATGCGCATGGAATCGGTCTGCTTTTCGGCGGCGGCGGCTTCGCGGTGCATCTTGTCGCGACCCTCGGCAGAGCCAAGGTGCGTCAGGCCAGTGCCGGTCAGTTGCACATGGGCGTTGTCGTCATGGTCGATCGGAGCGAGCAGGCGATTGGCTTCGAACTCGGCGGCGATATCCACGGCATCACCCTGGCCAGCGGCTTCGACGGCGGCGGCCAGGCTGATCTTCTGCGCGATCGCATGGAGCGCCAGCGCGCGGATGGTGGCGAAACCTGGTACGACATGCGCGCTGTCGCCCTGCGCGGCGATGACCGTCCGCTCACCACTGTCCGAACGGTGCTGCAACAGGCGCAATGTCATGAAAACTCTCCTCCCGCGCGCCTGGAAACGGCGCTCAATCCAAACCATGAGCGTCCAGCCGCGCGTCTGACCATCGTCCTGTCGGGCGAGGCGGCGGCGGTGAATCTGCTAATTACTCCGACATATTACAGGATGATGGTAATGGCAATGCTTGTATTATAGGGACGGATATGCCTGATTGGGGAAAGGCGAGAGGAACGGAAATGGTGAAGGAAAATCCGTCTTTGCATGGGCAAGAGACGGAAAATAGCGGCGCAGCCAAGGCGGTGCGGGGGCCGGGGCGGCGGTTGCACGGCGCGATCGCGCACAAACTGGGCATGGCGATCTTGTCCGGCCATTATGCGCCCGGCGACGTGCTGTCGGGCGAAGTCGCCTTCGCCGAGGAGCTGGAAGTCTCCCGCAGCGCCTATCGCGAAGCGATCCAGGTGTTGACCGCCAAGGGGCTGGTCGAAAGCCGGCCCAAGGCGGGCACCCGCGTCCTGCCGCGCAACCGCTGGAACCTGCTCGACCCCGAAGTTCTAGCCTGGGCCTTTGCGGGGGAGCCGGACATCCAGTTCGTGCGCGACCTGTTCGAACTGCGCGCCATTGTCGAGCCAGCCGCGGCGCGGCTGGCGGCGCAGCGGCGCGACAAGGACGACCTGAAGATCATGAAGGATGCGCTGTCCGCCATGCGCCGCCATACGCTGGCGACCGAGGCGGGGCGCGCGGCCGACCGGGATTTCCATAATGCGATCCTGCACGCGACCCGCAACGACGCGCTGCTGGTGCTGACCGCCAGCATCGGCGCGGCGGTGAACTGGACGACGCAATATAAGCAGCGCGCCCGCGCGTTGCCGCGCAACCCGATCCCCGACCATGTCCGCGTCTATGACGCGATCGCCGCGGGCGATCCGGCTGCGGCGGCAGAGGCGATGGGTGTGCTGGTCGACCTGGCGCTGGAGGATACGGCGAGCGCGATGCAGCGGTAGAGCGTGATGGGATTGATCTAACCCAGCCCGTTCGTGCTGAGTAGGGGCTGAGCGAAGTCGAAGACCCGTATCGAAGCATCAGGCGCTACGTGTGATCCTTCGATACGCCATTTCGACTTCGCTCAATGGCTACTCAGGACGAACGGATCAAAGTAAGGTCATCATACTCTAGAAAAACGCTGAGCCTGCCGTTTCTCGACTTCGCTCGAAACGAACGGATGTTTGAGGCGACAAAAAAGGCCGGAGCAGGATGTCCGCTCCGGCCTTTTTAGCGCCACAGGTGCGACCCTCGGCCTTATTCCGCCGCGACCTGCTGGTCCGGCAGCGCGTGGGTCGTCTTCGACCCCCACAGCGCATAGAAGAGGATGTAAAGTTCGCAGATCGCGGTCAGCAGGAAGCTGGTCTGCAACCCATAATGATCCGCCAGCCAGCCCTGCACCACCACCAGCGCGCCGCCGGCGATCGCCATGATGAGCAGGCCCGATCCTTCCTCGGTCAGCGGCCCAAGCCCCTTGATGCCCAGCGTGAAGATGGTCGGGAACATGATCGAATGGAACAGGCCGACCAGGATCAGCGACCACATGGCCACCGGGCCGGTGGTGAACACCGTGACCAGCATGACGATGAACGCGCCGATCGAGAAGGCGGCGAGGACATGACCCGCGTCGAACTTCTGCATCATCGCCGAGCCGGCGAAGCGGCCGACCATCATCCCGCCCCACAGCAGAGTCAGATAATTGCCCGCCTGTGCCGGCGTCAGGTTGGCGATGTCGGGCTGGCTGACGAAATTGACGAACAGGTTGGCGACGCCGATTTCGGCAATCAGATAGATGAAGATCGCGGGGATGCCGAACACCAGATTGCGGTGATTCCACAGCGAATGCTTCTTGCGCTCTTCCTTGTTGTGGCGGGTCGTGGCGTTGCCCATGGCAGGCAACGGGAAGCGAGCGATTATTACCGCCAGCACCGCTAATACGATCGCAACCAGCACATAGGGCAGGATCACCGACTGCGCGTCGGCCAGACGTTCAGCCTGCGTCAGGACGACGTCGCCCTGCGCCGTGCCGCCCTTCGATCGGCCCAGGATCAGATAGGCGCCGAACGGCGGCGCGAGCATCGTGCCCGCCGAGTTCATCGCCTGTACGAGATTAAGACGCGAGGAGGCAGTTTCCGGCTTGCCGACCACCGCCACGTAGGGATTTGCTGCGACTTGGAGCAAAGTCACGCCCGCGGCGATCACAAATAGCATGGTGATCGTTACCCAGTAAGAAACCAGCGTGGCGGCAAGCGTCATGCCCAGCGCACCAGCGGCCATGACGAGCAATCCGATTACGAGCGATTTCTTGTAGCCAATCCGTTCGATTATTTTTGCCGATGGATAGGCCGCCACGCCATAGGCGATGAACCAGGCGAATTCTAGCAAGGTGGTTTGGAAATAACTTAGCGCGAACACGCTGCGCAGATGCGGCAGCAGCGTGTTGTTGATGACGGTGATGAAGCCCCACATGAAGAAGAGGCTGGCCAGCAAAGCCAGGGCAGGGCCGTAGCGCGTGCCGGGATTATGCGTCGCGGTCACGCCCGCGCCTGATGATATCGGTCCTGCCATTCATCCTTCTCCACTGCAGTTCCAGTAGCGCGGCAAGCCGATCTAGGCTTGCATGCGCTTATTTTGTCGGAGTATATCCCCCTTAACCGCCCGTCAATGGGCGCAACTGTCAGGGAGGAAGTCCATGCGAAAGGTCGTCGATTTGAAAACAGCGTTGTCACCCGCTGTCGGTCTGTATGCGCTTGCCGTCACGCTCGCAAGCGGCACGGCGCTGGCCGCCGACGCCAGCCGCGCGCCCGCCGGCACCGCCAATGGTGCCGCGGTCGAAACGATCACGCTGAAAAATGGCGCGGGCGTGTCTGCCAAGATACTGACCTATGGCGCGACGCTCCAGTCGCTGTCCGGCCCCGGCAAGGACGGCAAAGTCGCTGACGTGTTGCTCGGCTATGACGATCTTAAAGGCTATGTCGATTTCCCCAATTATTTCGGCGTCACCGTGGGCCGCTATGCCAACCGCATCGCCGGTGGCAAGTTCAGCCTCGACGGCAAAGCCTATCAGTTGCCGCTGAACGACAAGGTCAATTCGCTGCATGGTGGCGGCAAGGGTTTCGACAAGCAGGTGTGGAAGGTCGTCTCGCTCAAGAGCGGTCCCAAGGCCAGCCTGGTGCTGGGCCTGACCAGCCCGGACGGCGATTCGGGCTATCCGGGCAAGCTGGACGTGACCGTCACCTACACGCTGGACGAGGCGGGCAACCTTGGCATTGCGTTCGACGCGAAGACCGACAAGCCCACCATCGTCAACATGACCAACCATGCGATCTTCAACCTGGCGGGCGAAGGCTCGCCCGACGGCGCGATGGGCCATCTGCTGACGATCCCGGCCAAGGCCTATACGCCGGTCGACGCCAACCTGATCCCGACCGGCGAACTAAAGCCAGTCGAAGGCGGCGTGTTCGATTTCCGTGCGCCCCGCCGCGTTGCCGATGGATTGCGTGACGGGCGCGATGCGCAGATCATCGCGGGTCGCGGTTACGACCATAATTTCGCGCTGGACAAGGGCGCGACCAAGACGCCGGAACTGGCCGCGCGGTTGGAAGACCCGGTGTCCGGCCGCGTGCTGGAGGTGTTGACGACCGAACCGGGCGTGCAATTCTATACCGGCAATTTCTTGGACGGCACCTTCATCGGCAAGGCCAGTCATGTCTATCGCATGGGCGACGGCATCGCGCTGGAGCCGCAGAAATTCCCCGACGCGCCCAACCAGCCGGGTTTCGTGTCGGCGCGCGTCGATCCCGGCAAGCCCTATCATCACGCCATGGTCTATCGCCTGTCGGTGGCGCGCTGATGCCGGAATGGCGGCTGATCGACCGCGGCGTCGCGGACAGTCTGGGGGAGGGAACGCTCTGGTCGGCGCGCGATAACGCCGTCTATTGGGTCGATATCCTGGCCCCCGCGCTCAACCGCTTGTCGCTGGACGGCGGCGCGGTCGATCGGTTCGCCATGCCCGAACTGCTGGGATGGGTGGCGGAACGGGAGGCCGGCGGTTTCATCGGTGGTTTCCAGAGCGGCTTTGCCGAAATCGGCCTCGATCCGTTGACCGTCACTCCCTTCGGCGACCCGGAACCGCATTTTCCGGGCAACCGGATGAACGATGGCAAGGCGGATGCGCAAGGTGCCATCTGGTGCGGCACGATGGACATGGCCGAAGAGCATGACCGCGGCGCGCTCTACCGCCTCGCGCCGGATCGCAGTTGGAGCGTGATCGACAGCGACTATCGCGTGCCTAATGGCCCCGCTTTCTCGCCCTGCGGCCAGTGGCTCTACCATAGCGATACGGGCAAGCAGCAGATGTACCGCTTTCGCCGGACCGAGCATGGCGCGACCGATCGCGAGCCGTTCATCCGCTTTAGCGAAGAGGATGGCTATCCCGACGGCATGACCGTGGACGCGGAGGGGCATATCTGGGTCGCCCATTGGGGCGGCAGCCGGATCAGCCGGTTCACGCCCGACGGCAGGCTGGACCGCGCCATCGCCCTGCCGGCGCGGCAGGTGACGAACATCACCTTCGCCGGGCCGAATCTCGACCGCATGTTCGTCAGCAGCGCGACCGTGGGGCTGGACGATCCGACGCCCTATGATGGCGGCTTCTTCGAGGTGGAGAGCGGCGTGCGCGGCCTGCCGACCAACCTTTATACGGGCTGATCTGGCGCACCAACGCCAATCGGGCGCGGCCATCATAGGATGGTCGCGCCCGTTTCACTTTTACCGATCAAAGCCGGTTGCGTCGATCGCGCTTATCCTTTAGAGCACTAGGACAGCGTTGTCATGACTTCTCCAAAGTCGGATGATGCTGCGACCCCGGACGGCCTCTTGATGAACTGCACGCATCATCGGCCGTCCGGGGCGATTTTTCCCCGCCCATGTGCGCTTTGGGGTCAGTTCTGCCAGCGGCGTGCCACGCGCACTGGCTTCCACAGGTCCGGTCCCATCAGCAGCAGCGCGATGCCCGCCGCAGCGCTCATGAAGCAAGATGACGCCAGCATGAGTTGCAAGGGCGTGACCGACGGCGACTGCCGCACCAGCATGTGCAGCCACGCCGCTTGCGGGCGCAAGCTTATGAGCAGCGCCAATCCGATTAATCGCAGGCCGATTTGCGTGGTGGGGCGGGGACGCCATTGGGACATGATGTAGCCTCCATGCTGGGGAGGCGCTCCATCTACCCATGAGCGCATAGCAATGCGAGAGCGCAAAAACGCCCCCGTCGTAGGGATTGCATATAAATTGTGGGGGCAAGCATCGGTCTGGACCCCGAATCCTATGAAAATACTATGCGCCTGCCTGTTTATCCCTATGGAAATGCAATGTTGGTTCATGGCATCGCGGGCGGACCTACGCAGGCAAGGATTGCGACAATGTATTCCCCGACCGACGACGCGCGGCCCCATGATGCCGGCGCGGCACAGCCGCTGGCGCCGTTGGCGCTGGGCGCGCTGGGCGTCGTCTTCGGCGATATCGGCACGTCGCCGCTTTATGCGCTCAAGGAAAGCTTCGTCGGCCATCATCCCCTGACGGTGGACATGCTGCATATCTACGGCGTGCTGTCGCTGATCTTCTGGACGATGACGCTGATCGTCACGGTCAAATATGTGTTCATCGTCATGCGCGCCGACAATCATGGGGAAGGCGGCAGCATGGCGTTGCTGGCGCTGATCGGGCGGCGGCTTGGGCCATCGCGCTGGACGCCGTGGATCGCCATGCTGGGCGTGCTGGCGACCGCGCTTTTCTATGGCGACGCGATCATTACGCCTGCCATTTCCGTGCTGTCGGCGGTGGAGGGGCTGACCGTGGTGCAGGCCAGCCTGACCCCGCTGGTGCTGCCGATCGCCATCGTCATCCTGGTCGGCCTGTTCCTGATCCAGCGCCATGGCACGGCGAAGGTCGGCGCGCTGTTCGGGCCGGTCATGGTCGTCTATTTCCTGGTGCTGGCTGCGCTGGGCATCCTCAACATCGCGCGCCATCCCGACATCATCGCGATCGTCAACCCGGTCTGGGCGGTACGCTTCTTCGCCTATGATCCAAAACTCGCCTTCCTGGCGCTGGGGTCGGTCGTGCTGGCGGTCACGGGGGCGGAGGCGCTCTATGCCGACATGGGCCATTTCGGGCGCAAGGCAATCAGCATCGCCTGGCTCTACGCCGCCTTTCCCTGCCTGCTGCTCAACTATCTGGGCCAGGGCGCGCTGCTGCTCGATGAACCGGCCGCCGCCGCCAATCCCTTTTTCCTGATGGCGCCGGAATGGGCGCGGCTGCCGCTGGTGATCCTGGCCACGATGGCGACCATCATCGCCAGCCAGGCGGTGATTTCGGGCGCTTTCTCGGTCACGCAGCAGGCGGTGCAACTGGGCTTCCTGCCGCGCCTGCGCATCCTGCACACCAGCGCGTCGGCGGCCGGGCAGATTTATGTGCCGCTGGTCAATGTCGCGCTGCTGATCTTCGTCATCCTGCTGGTGCTCGGCTTCCGCAGTTCGACCGATCTGGCCGCGGCCTATGGCATCGCCGTCACCGGCACGATGCTGATTACCGCCTGCATGGTCGGCGTGCTGACCTTCAGCGTGTGGCGCTGGCACCCGCTGGTCGCGGGCGGCGTGACGCTCGCCTTCCTTTTAGTCGACGGTGCCTATTTCGCATCCAACGCAACCAAGATCCCCGATGGCGGCTGGTTCCCGCTGCTGGTCGCGGCGATCGCCTTTGTCGGCCTGACCACCTGGGCGACCGGGCGGCGGATCATGCGCGAACGGCTACGTGACGGGGCGATGGAACTGGACCTGTTCATCCGCTCCACCAGCGGATCGCTGAAACGGGTGCCGGGCACCGCGATCTTCCTGTCGTCCAGCACCGATGGGGTGCCGCCCGCGCTGCTCCATAATGTGAAGCACAATCGCATCCTGCACGACCGCAACATCATCTTGACGGTGCGGACCCAGGGCGTGCCCCATCTGCGCGAGGAGAGCCGGGTGGCCGTGACCGATAACGGCCAAGGCTTCTACCGCGTCGTGCTCAACCACGGTTTCATGGAGGAAGTCGATATTCCCGCGGCATTGAAATCGGTGCAGGATTGCGGCGGCCCGATCACGGTCAAGGACAGCAGCTATTTCCTCAGCCGCCAGACGCTGATCCCTTCGGCGCGGCCCGGCATGGCAATCTGGCGCGAAAAGCTGTTCGCCTGGATGATCCGCAATGCGGAAAGTCCGATGGAATCCTTCAAGCTGCCGGTGAACCGCGTGGTCGAACTGGGGTCGCAGCTGGAGATTTAGGGTTTTCGCCGCCAGCGCCGGAACAGCGACACGCCCAGCACGCCGCCGCCCACCACCGCCGCGATCGCGCCGCCGGCCGACGCCAGCGCCCAGGCGCCGGCCGCCAGCAGGCCCGTCAGGAAATCGACGATGATGAGGGTGAGATGGATCATGTTAGGGACAGGACGGCGGTTGATGGTTGGCACCGTGCGGTTTCAGCATAGCTGAAACGATCAATGCCCCAATTCCTTGGCTTCCTGATATTTCAGTTCCAGAAAACGGTTCTGCGTCGCCAGCTTGTCGAGATCGCCGCTGGCCAGACTCTCGCTCATCCGGCCGATTTCGGCATCGATCACGGAAAGGCCGTCCACCAGCTGCTTTTCCGGCACGCGGCCATTGCGCTCCTCGCGGCGCAGCGGCTGCGGGATCGACTGATAGCCGGTGACGAGTTCGGGCAGATGATCGGCCAGCAGGCGACGAATCTCCTGCGCGGCCGGCTCCTGGTCGTTCAGCCGTTCGAGCTGCGGGGCCAATATCTCCAGCTTCACGCCGATGCTGTCGACCAGGGTGATCGCCGGGGCGGGCAGGGCCTTGCGCTGGTTTTCCAGCCAGATTTCGGTCTTGAGCGGCAAGGCGGTGAGTTCGGTCGCAGCCAGCGCCTCTGTCTTCACCCGGCTTTCCGTCGGCGCGAGCGCGATCAGCAGCAGCGCGGCGATCATCACGCCCAGCGCGATCATGACGCCTGTGGTGCCCAGCGGCAGGATGAACCCCGCCACCGCGCTGGCCAGCACCACCGCCAGCACCGCCCAGAAGGCATATTTGACCTTGCGCATCAGCCCGGCATTGCGCCGCTGCCGCGCGCGCGACGAGAGGCTCTGCCCGCGATCGCTGTGGCGGCGCAGTACGGCCTCGGCATCGGCCAGAACGC
Organism: Pseudomonadota bacterium; assembly: GCA_040389985.1. Classification (GTDB taxonomy): domain Bacteria; phylum Pseudomonadota; class Alphaproteobacteria; order Sphingomonadales; family Sphingomonadaceae; genus Sphingobium. Next base: position 3,186 of record JAZJZH010000002.1, on the reverse strand, counting down.
GGTCGGATCGGCTCACAGCATTTGCTCCAACGCAGGTGGGGAGAGCATGTCGCTCACCCCTCGATCGCGCTCAGCAGCGGATTGTCGGCGCGCACTTCCTTCGCCGCCTGCGCCTGCCCCTGCGCGCGGGCGATATAGCCCTTCGACTTTTCCACCTCGCCCGAAAGGGTGTTTACCGTCGTCTTCATATTCTCCAGAGCCTTGAGCTTGAAGGCGTCGATATTGTCCATCGTGTCGTAGATATTCTGGAAAGCGCGCTGGAGCGTTTCGATCGGGATCGTGCTCGCGGCCGCCTGTTCGTGAATCTGCGCGGTCTGGCTTTTGAGCAATTCGCCTGTCCGGTCGATCATATTGGCAGTCGTAGTGTTGAGCGCCGTGATCTGCTCCAGCACCAGCCGCTGCCCGGCGAGCGCCTGCGCGACCGTCACCGCCGTCCGCAGCGCGGCGACCGTTGTGGTGCTGGCGCGGTCCACGCCCTTGACCAGTTCGACATTATTCTTCTTGACCAGATCCAGCGCCAGATAGCCCTGCACCGTCACCGCCATCTGCGTCAGCAAGTCCTGCGTGCGTTGGCGGATGTAGAAGAGCGCGCTTTCGCGGATCGCCTTCGCCTTGGTCGGATCGGTCGCATCCAGTTCCAGCGCCTTGGATTCGAGGCGCGCGTCCATGGTCTTGCTGATATGGATCATCTGTTCCAGACGGCCCATCGTCTGCCACATATTCTGCCGCTCGACGTCGATCGCGGCATTGTCCTTGATAAGGACGTCCTTGCCGCTGGCCAGCGACCCCAGGATGGAATTGATATGGCCCTGCGCGCTTTTATAGCCGTCGAAATAGTCGCGCATCTTGTTGCCGAAGGGGATGATCCCGAACAGCTTTTTGGGCGCGAGCAGATTGCCGCGCTTGCCCGGATCGAGATCCTCTACCGTGCGGCGCAGTTCGGCCAGGTCCGCGCCGACCTTGGTATCGCTGTCCATCGCGCGCACCGGCCGGTCGAGGAAGCGGTTGGAGTGGCCCGCGGCCTCGGCGATTTCCTTGCGTCCCATATTGGTGAGCTGGTCGACCCGCGCACCGAACTCGGGCGAATTTGCGTCCTGCGCGACCAGGTCCGCGACGAAGGCGTCGACCTTCTCGTCCAGCTTGGACTTTTTCTCGTCCTCGATCGGGACCAGACCCGCCGCCTTTTCAGGCGCGACCACCGGCACCGGATCGGGCGCGGTCAGGTTCAGCGTGTCGGCAGTAACGGTCGTGGTGGGCGCGGTCGTGGCCATATCGTCTCCCAACGGCATTGCAAACCAGCTGTCATATGTGACTATTACAGTGGCGCTTCAATGGCGAATATGGCCCGGCTCCGCGCCCGATGCAATCAGCGCGCGCCTTCCGCGTAATAGCGCTCCATGTCGAGCCGCATCTGGTGCAGTGCTTCGGGGTTCAGATAGACCATGTGGCCCGCCGGATAATATTTGAACTGGAGGTTCTGGCGCAGCTGCGGCTCCAGCATCATGTGCTTCAAATCGCGCTCGGTCGAGAAGAAGGGCGTCGCCATATCGTACCAGCCATTGAGCGACAGCACGCGCAGATGCGGGTTGGTGCGCATCGCGGCGCTCAGGTCCGCGGTCACGTCCGCGACATTCTGCTTGCCGCCTTCGGGCGCCTGATGGCTCCAATCCCATTTGAAATCGCCGCCCTCGCGCGCGCTCAGGCGGTAGTTAAGGTCTGTCTTGTAGCCGATCTGGCGCGTTACCTGATCCAGAAGGCTGCCGACATAAAGGCCGGTGATACCGGTGCTGGACGGATCAAATTCCGGCTCCTCGCCCGCCGCGTCGGCGTCTATGCCTTTGTAGCGGCTGTCGAAGCGGCCGACCGTTTCATGCCCCTCACGCAGCAATTCCTTGCGGAAGCGCGACAGGCTGACGCGCAGGTTGGCGCGCTTGAGATACTCGACCGACAGGCCGGTGAAGCGGCTCAACTGCTGCGCGATCTGATCGGTTTCCTGCGGGCTGATGTCGGACCCCTTGAGCAACGCTGTGGCATAGGGGCCATTGGCGAACTGGCGCGCTTCCTCGACAAAGGCTTCCAGGCTGGCGGGGCGGCCCCCCGCCACGCGGTTATGATACCAGGCGGTCGCCGCGTAGCTCGGGATATAGCCGATATGGATCGTGTCGAATCCCGACTGGCGCACGCCATAATTCATGATCGACGACAACAGCACCACGCCGTTCAGCGCCAGACCGCGGTCCTCCAATTGATAGGCAAGCGCGCCCGACCGGGTCGTGCCATAGCTTTCGCCGAAAATATATTTGGGCGACGCCCAGCGGCCATTCTTGGTCGTGTAACGGATGATCGCCTTGGCGAAGGCGTCCACATCCCCATCGACGCTGTAGAAATCGGACGGCTTGGCGTCGCCCAATATGCGCGAATAGCCCGAACCGATGGTATCGAGGAACACCATGTCGGTGCTACCGATCAGGCTGTCATTGTTCGGGCCGACGTCGAACGGTGCTGGCTTGACCGCTTCCGGATTGCCAGTGCGGACATGCTCCGGCGCGAAGCTGCCCATGCGCAGCCACAGCGACGACGAGCCGGGGCCGCCATTATACAGGAAGGTCACGGGGCGGTTTTTACCGGCGGCCGTATAGGCGGTGTAGAACATGCTGGCGACCGGCTTGCCCTTTTCATCGCGGATGGTGAGCGTGCCGGCGGTCTGGGTGTAGGGGATGGATTTCCCATCGACGCGGGCCGTGCCCTTGCTGCTCTGCGTCACTTCCTCGACCGGCGCGCTCGCCCAGTTGGCCGCAACCTCTTCGGCGATCTTGTCGGCATGTTGCTTCGCGGCGTCGGGCGCATCCCTCTGCGCGAAGGCCGGGGTGGCGAGGGCGATCAGCGAGGCGAAAGCGAAGGTGGCGGCACACCGCATGAAAGGGAAGCTCCTTGGCATCAGGCTATATTATTGGCGACGCGGGGCACCATAGAAATGTCGTCGCGGGGGGCAAGGAGATATTGCACTGACGTAAAGCAGCGGCGGCGCGCCCTGGGTGGATAGCGGGATTGGGTGGTGAGCGGACGGTCCGCCTGTCTTTCTCCCCTCCCCTTCAGGGGAGGGGCCGGGGGTGGGGGCAATCAATCTAGCGCAGCACTGGAGGCACGCCCCCACCCCAACCCCTCCCCTGAAGGGGAGGGGCTATA
>JAZJZH010000001.1:0-170205 GCA_040389985.1 Pseudomonadota bacterium | reverse complement strand
ACAGAGGGTCCCTTTTGCGCGCCGATAAGGGGTCCCGTTTGCACGCCGATTGACACCTACGACCGCGCAGATCAGGACCAGCGTTTCATAGCGCGGGTCGCCAAAGATCATGTAACAGCCGTTGACCGCGACGGAAGGATGCCATGGGCACTTTCGATGAATAAGGTTCAATATCGGTCAGACATTCTCCGGCGTATATATATCGAAAGGCAGGATATGCTGCCGTCGCGCGCCCTCCAATTGCCCTGTCAGCGATCGGGCCATGATCTCAACGGCGGTTTGAGCCAGTCGCGTCGGAGGGTTGGATAGTACGACCTCGATGATGCCATCAGCCAGAGCAGCCCTCGTTTCATCGGTCAATTCATTGAGGATCACCACGGGTTTGGGACGTGAGAAACGATGTTCGCGAAGCGCTGCTATCACCCCGCCGATACCGCCACCCGCGACATACACGCCTGACAGATCGGAGGCCTCGTTCAAGAGCTTCGCCATGACGCGGTGCGCTATCTGATCCTCCTCGAAAGTGGCTTCGGTCTGCATTATCTCGGCAGACGGCGCATGTTCGCGCAAATAGGTGCGAAAGCCAGCCTCGGCCAAATCCTGGCTGATATAGCGGGGACTACCGACAAGCACCGCCACCCGACGCACGTCGCGCGCCAGTCGCTGCACGAACCATGCGGCCGTCCGCCCCTTCTTGAGATTATCGATCCCGACATGCCCCGTCGTGCCTTGGGCGCTCAATTCGGACACCAATGTAAAAATGGGCACGCCGTCCGCCGCGATCATGTCCACGGCATGATTGATCTTGGCATGATCGGCGGCAACCAGCGCAACGGCATCGGCCTCACGGCTGAGTGCGATCAGGTTATCGATGACGTTTTCAGGCGAAAGATTGTCCATGAAGCGAACGACCGGCCGCCCATGAATGAGGGAACTGGCGCGCGTCGCGTCGGCCAGAAGCTGGCCCCACATGCGATATTCCTGCTGGGCAGGCAGTTGCAGCAGAAAACCGAGCCGGCCGACGGGACGGGAATTGGCGACGCGATGCCTTATGGCGGCCAGCCCTCGAAATCCGATCCGTTCCGCAGCCTCCAGGACACGGTCGGCGGTAACCTGCCGAACCGGGTCGCGGCCATTGAGCACCCGGTCCACAGTCGAAATGCTGACGCCGGCCGCCTTCGCCAGATCGACGATCGTCGGCCGCCCCCCGGCAGAACCATCAGAATATGTCATAAGACCTCTCATTCATGAGATGATCCATGACATATTCTGAGAGATAATTTCAAGAAGGCTTGAAGAAATATCGATCCGTCCGAAGAGACCCAAGGCGGCCCGGTTCCGGCCGCCTTAGTCGTCAATCTGACGGGATAATCACGCATGCCCTCCCAATTTGTGGCCCATAACGGCCTCTTTCGCTGCCGATCGACAATCTGCCTGTTCCTTCTTGCCCTTCTTGTCCTGTCGCCTGCCTCGGCCGCGGCCAGTGCGTCCCCCGACGCTGGTGATGGCAGTCAGGCTGCGGAGCCGACGAATCCGCTGGACGCCTATTGGGCGTGGAAGGCGCGTCTGAAGGATAAGGGCATCGATTTCACGATAAACTATACGTCGGAAGAACTGGCGGCCGTGCAGGGCGGGGACAGCGATGCCCTGGTCCATGCGGGCCAGCTTTCCTTCACCGGCCAGGCCGACATGGAGCGGCTGGTGGGCTGGGAAGGGGCAGCAATCACCCTTTCCGTTTCCAAACGCGACGGGCAGGGCATCAACGCCAGATCGGGCATTGGCGCGTTGCTTGGCCCGCAGGAAATTTTCGGACGTGGCAACATTACGCGCATTTCGCAATTCTGGCTCGACCAGAAGCTGCTTGATGATCGGGTGTCGTTGCGGGTCGGGCGGGTCAATGCGGGCAGCGATTTCGAGGCGTTCGACTGCCACTTCATCAACCTGTCCTACTGCGGTAATCAGGTCGGCAATATTGTGTCGGATTATTGGTATAATTATCCAATCAGCCAGTGGGGCGCGATCGCCAAAATTCAGACGGGGTCCCGAACGTCGATCAAGGTCGGCGCCTATCAGGTCAATCCGCGCAACCTGAAGCGTGGCCTGTTCGAGCCGTTCAGTCCATCAGGCGGAACGGGCATGTTGCTGCCGGTCGAATTCGGCTGGACCCCGCGCTTGGGTGCCGGGACGGACATAAGCGTGAAGTTCGGCGGATGGTACAGCTCGGCGGACCGCGACGACGTCTATCTCGACGGCAACCACGCGCCTGCCGCGCAAAGCGACTTGCCCTTCCTGCAACGAAAAGGATCTTATGGTGGCTACAGCAGCACCGTCATACGCCTGCCCTCGGGGAAAGGCCGTAGCCTGATGGCCTTCTTCAACGCCACCCTGGCCGATCGTCGAACCAGCACGGTGGACCAAAGCCTGGCCACCGGTCTCGTTTATACCGGCCTGTGGCGCGCGCGGCCCCAGGATCAGATCGGCCTGGCTGTCAGCTATAATCATCTCAACAGCCGCGTCGCGGACTATCGCACGGAGCGCGCGCTGGCCGGACGGGAAACGCTACCGCCCGGCACCGGGGAGAATGCGGTCGAGCTTTTCTACGGCTTCCAACTCGCCCGTTTCCTGCAGGTCCGGCCCGACCTGCAATGGATCAGGCATCCGGGCGGCATCGCGTCCAATCCTGATGCGGTGATCCTTGGCGCTCGCACCTCGATTTCCTTCTGAACCCGCACATCCCACACGCCTAGAATCTTTCAAAATGAGAGATTCTTTCAAATCAGGCACCAAGCATGATGAAAGTATCTTGCTTCTGAACCAGTCGGAAAATATGCGGTCCCCAACGAGAATGAATTTCTGGACGGCTATCGCGAGCGTCCGGGTCTTCGGGTCACACACTGTTCGCTACCCAAGGGCGGCCTCTGCGTTACCTGACGCTCGGCCGCCAATCCCCTCGCCGCCCTTCGCATCGATGCGTTCCGCTGCACTGTCCTGGAGCCTTCCGCTTCTGGCGTCCCTGCACTGTGTCCATGGCTGCAAAAGGTGTCCGGCCGTCCAGCCAGGGTGAAGGACAGTTCGATGAAACGACGGGATATGCTCACATCGTTGGGCGTGGCCATCGCGGCCGCACCGGCCGCGCGGCTGATCGCGAACGAGATGCAAGGCTTCCCGCACGACATGGCGCTGGACCAGGCATTTATGCCGAAACCGGCATCGTCGGATGGAAAATACCAGGTTCTCACCCGTGAAATTGACCGTCGAACCATAGCGGCAGTCTTTGATCGCCTGATCCCGGAAGACGCGCTTGGCCCATCGGCGACGCAGGCGGGCTGCGTAACCTTTCTCGACGGGCAATTGGCCGGTGCCTTCGGCATGGGGGCGACCCTTTACCGCGCCGGTCCCAAAGCGGTGGGCGAAGATGCGCTGATGCAAAAGCCCCAGTTCATCGCCACGCCGCGCGAACGCTACGAAACCGGCCTGCGCGCGCTCGAAGCCTATGCCCAACGGACCCACAAGGCCTCCTTCTCTGACCTGGATGCGCAGCAGCAGGACGCGATCCTGGCAGGGATGGAAAAGGGCAGCATCGAACTGGCACCGGAGGTCAACACCCAGGCCTTCTTCGAACTGATGCTTGCCAATGCGCGCGAAGGCTATTTCGCCGACCCGATGTATGGCGGAAACAAGGACATGGCCGGGTGGAAGATGATCGGTTTCCCCGGTGCCCGTTATGATTACCGCCTCTACGCCGACCGCACCGGCGAGGATCTGGGACTTGAACCGGTGAGTCTGATCCCGAAGGCCTGACCGGCCCTCCGCCCCCGGCGACAATATCAAAAGGCATAGAGTAGATGGCAAATAAGCGCCCAAAGGCAGATGTGGTGATCGTCGGACTTGGCTGGTCCGGCTCGCTCATGGCGGAAGAACTGACCCGCGCGGGTCTGAATGTGGTGGCGATCGACCGCGGGCCTTGGATCGACACATCGACCCATACCCCGCCCGCCGTCGATCCCGACGAGTTGCGCTGGGGGCAGCGCAAGGAAATGCTGGCGCCCCCTCGCGACAACACCGTGACCTTCCGCAACCATGACGGCCAGGATGCCGCGCCGTTGCGGGATTACGGCATTTTCGAACTGGGCGCGGGGGTGGGCGGCGCTGGCTATCACTGGGCCGGCATGGCCTGGCGCTTTTCGCCCTGGGACTTCCAGGTTCGCTCCAGGACGATCGAACGCTATGGCCGGGCGAAGGCGCAAGACGGTGAAATGCAGCTTCAGGACTGGGGCGTCACCTATGACGATCTGGAACCCTTTTACGACCAATGGGAACGCATCGCCGGCATTTCGGGCAAGGCCGGCAATATCAAGGGCAAGATCGATGCCGCCGGCAATGTGTTCGAAGGGCCGCGCAGCCGTGATTATCCCACGCCGAAACTCAAGACTCTCAGGATCATGGAGCTGTTCAACAAGGCGACCACGGACATGGGGCTTCACCCCTTCACAATCCCGTGCGCCAATATCTCCGAACCCTATACCAACCCGCTGGGCGTCACCATGGGGGCCTGCACCTATTGCGGCTTCTGCCTGGCTTATGGCTGCGGGAATTTCTCTAAGTCCAGCCCTCAGGCCTGCATCTTCCCGGTGCTGGTGCGCCGTCCCAATTTCCAGATCATCACCAAGTCTTGCGTGACCAAGGTTAACAAGGCGGCCGACGGCAAGACCGTGACTGGCGTGACCTTCGCCGACGAACATGGCCGGACCTGGGAACAGCCTGCCGACATCGTCTGTCTGACGGCATTCCAGGTCGATAATGTGCGCATCCTGCTGAACTCCGGCATCGGCAAGACCTATGATCCGCGCAGCGGCACCGGTACGATCGGGCGCAACTTCAGCTTCCAGACCGTGTCGGGTGCCGACATGTGGTTCGAGGACGAACAGATCAACCCGTTCATCGGCACCGGTGGCCTTGGATCGCAGATCGACGATTATAACGGCGACAATTTCGACCATTCGAAGCTGGATTTCATCGGCGGCGCAGGCATGCTGACGCTGGCGCGCGATGGTGCGCCGATCGCCAAGGCCAACGCATTGCCCCAGGGATCGCCGCGCTGGGGCGCGGGCTTCAAAAAGGCCTATGCCAAATATTACCGGAATTACGGCACCATCTTCAATCAGGGCTGCTCGATGCCGGTCAAGGCGGCCACGCTCGACCTCGACCCCACCTACCGCGACAAGTTCGGTGTCCCGCTGCTGCGATTGACCTACGACTATGCGCAAAGCGACCGGAACATGGCCAAATTCACCATGGACAGGGCAGTCGAGATCGCGCGGGAAATGGGGGCGGCCCATGTGTCCGGGTTCAATTTTGCGGACAAGGCTTTTTCGACCGCCGTCATTGCGTCCGACCATGTGATCGGCGGCGCGGTAATGGGCGACGACCCGGCGACATCGGCGGTCAATCCCTGGCTGCAAAGCTGGGACGCGCACAACCTGTTCGTCGTTGGCGCGTCGGCCTTCCCCAACAATGCCGGCTATAACCCGACGGGCACCGTCGGCGCGCTCGCTATCCGTACGGCCCAGGCCATTCACCAGAATTATGTGCGCAACCCCGCGCCGCTCGCCTGAAGGCTGACCGATGACCCCCAAAAGGAACTGGAAACGCATCGCGCTGTCCGTCGGCGGCGCCGCCATCGTCGCAGCGGCAGGCTTGGGCCTGTGGGCCGGTCGCACGCTGGATACGTCACGATCGAACGTCGCGGACGACAAGGTCGCGCTGGCCGATGTGCACATTACCGACCAGGCGGCCATCCGCCGCGGCGAATATGTCATGCGTATGGCCGACTGCGCGGCATGTCATAATGCATCGGCTGGCGTTTTTACCGGCGGCTACCCCTTCGAAACGGATTTCGGGACGATCCTGTCGTCCAACATCACACCCGACCGGCAAACCGGGATCGGTGCGATGACCGAGCGCGACTTCTTCAACGCCGTGCGCCATGGGCAGGGGTCGAAGGGCTTTCTCTACCCCGCCATGCCCTACACCGCCTACGCCAAGCTGACGGACGCGGACATGCACGATCTGTGGGCCTATATGTCCACGGTCCAGCCGATCCCCAACAAAGTGGACGAGAATGGCGGCATGGCGTTCCCGTTCAACATCCGCCTCGCCATGGCGGGCTGGAACATGCTCTTTTACGACCGCCTGCCGATTGCGCCGACGGCGGGCAAGTCCGCCGAATGGGAACGCGGGCGTTATCTGGTCGATGGCGGCGGCCATTGCTCCGCCTGCCATTCCCCCCGCAACCTGCTGGGTGCTGAAAAAGCGAGCCTCTATTTGCACGGTGGTCGGGTTGGAAGCTGGCATGCGCCGGACCTGACCGGCAACCCGCATGTCGGCCTGGGCAAGTCGTCCGCGCAGGACATTGCCGAATATCTCAAGACTGGCGGGGACAAGACCGCCATTGCGGCTGGCCCGATGGCGGAAGCGGTCGAACATTCGCTGCAATATCTGGCCGATCGCGACCTGAACGCCATGGCCGTCTACCTCAAGTCGCTCCCGGCATCCGACAAGCCGCGCCCGCAACCCATCGCCGCCGACAGCCAGGCGATGCAGCGCGCGGCGCTACGCTATGAGGTCAATTGTTCGGCCTGCCATGGCGTGCGCGGCGAAGGCATGGGTAACATGGTGCCACCCTTTGCGAACAATCAGGGGCTCCAGTCGGATGATGCATCGAGCGCCATCACGGTTATGCTGGTGGGCGGGCGCGCCAGCTCCACCCGTCTTAAGCCGACCGGAGCGGGCATGCCGTCCTTTTCGTGGAAGATGGACGACCGCCAGATCACCGAGACGCTGGACTATGTGCGCAACAGCTGGGGCAATGCAGCCATCCCGGTACGCGAGAGCGACGTCGCAAAGATGCGCAAGACGCTCGACGCGACCAAAAACCTTCCTGCCAATTAGGGGCGCGCGCAAAGCGATGCCAAAAAGCTGGAGCGCGCGACTGGTGTTCGCCTAAACGCAGAGCATTTGGAGGGCATGGCCCATGGAACCAGACGATGACGGTTGGCGGTCCGCGCCTACAAAAGCGCGATGACCGCCAGCCTGTCCGATGACGTCATGAACAGGCTTTTGCCATTCGGCCCAAAGCAGCAATTGGCGACGGCCTTGCCGGTGCCCACAATGCCCAGCAATGTCCCGTCGGGCGTCAGGATATGGACGCCGCCAGGACCGGTCGCGAAGACATGGCCATCGGGCGCGATCTTGATCCCGTCGGGCAGGCCCGGCAGTCCCTCGGCACGTTGCTTTCGCATGTCGTGAAACAGGCGCTGGTCGACGGGGCGACCCTTGGCGTCGAGCGTGTAGGCGCGAACCTCCGGCTGCGTCTCGTCGGACAGGGCCAGATAGAGGGTGCGTCCATCGGGCGACAGGGCCACGCCGTTGGGGCGGCGGTGGCTGCCATCGACCAGCGTAACATCGCCATCCGGCGTCAGGGCATAGAGGCCAATATGGTCGATTTCGCGGAGCGACGACGCATCGCCGTCCGCAAAACCATAGGGCGGGTCGGTGAAATAGATGGCGCCCGATGGGGCGATGCACAGATCATTGGGGCTGTTGAACCGTTTGGACCCATATCGATCGGCCAGGATCGTGCGTCTGGTCGTGTCCAGGTCGATCCGCACGATCGCCCGCGTGCCGCTGTCGGCGGCGATCAGCTGACCGGTTGTGTCGATGGCAAGGCCGTTGAGGCCGGCTTCGCGCACGCCGGCGGGTATGGCCGTTTGCAATCCGGCGGGCGAGAGGAAGGGCTTTGCGCCTTGCCCGGCCTGCCAGCGATACAGGATATTGGCGGGGGGATCATTGAACAATAAATAGTCGCGCTGCGGCACCCATATCGGCCCTTCGGCCCAGCGAAACCCTTCGGCCAGTATCTCGATCGATGCCGACGGCGCGATAATCCGGTCCAGCGCTGGAGACAGGCGGGTAATGCCGCCCACTTTCGCGGGGCCAGCAGCCATTGCCGCGACCGGCATCGCAGCCAGCGAAGCCAACACGGTCCGCCGGCCGATCACGCGCCGATCCTGACGCTGCGCCCTTGCGCGGCGGATTGGTAGATCGCCTCGATCACGCGCATGTCGGCCAGGCCTTCTTCGCCCGGTACGATCGGCGGCTTGTCCGTCAATATGCAATCGGCCAGATGATCGAGTTGCCCCGCAAACTGGTTCTTGGCGGGGGTGGGCAGGGTGCGGGGCGCTGTCACGCCGTCCTTGCGGATCGTCATGCTCTGGCCCGCATAAGGCGTCGCCGGTTCCATCCCGATCCTGCCCTGGCTTCCGTGGATGCGGTAGCTGTTATGCCCTGTGCTGTAACTGGAAATACAGTCCGCGACGATCCCCGACGGAAAGCGCAGCAAGAAGCTGATCCGGTCCTCGACCGTGCGGAAACGCGGGTCGGCCCGGTCGGTGGATTCGACCGCGGTCACCTCCACCGGTTCCTCGCCGGTTAGGTAACGGGCCGCGTTCAGGCTGTATATGCCGATATCCATCATCGATCCGCCCCCCGACAGGGGCTTGTCGAGCCGCCATTGATCCGGTTTGATCGGGAAGCCATGTTCCGCCGTGATCAGGCGCGTCGGACCGACATGCCCGCCGCGCGCCAGATCGATGGCGAGGCGGTTATAGGGTTCGAAGCGCGACCGATAGCCGATCATCAGCTTCGTGCCCGCCTTTTTGCAGGCCGCGATCATCGCATGGCATTCGGCCACGGATGTCGCCATGGGCTTTTCGCACATCACATGCTTGCCGGCCTGCGCCGCGCGAATGGCATATTCTGCGTGCAGGCTGTTGGGCAAGATGATGTAGACGGCGTCGATATCGGGATTGTCGCGGATGCGATCAAAATCGGCGTAGCTGTAGCGATGCGTTTTGGGGATGCCATATTCGGCGCCATAGCTGTCGAGCTTGGCCGGCGTGCCGCTGACCAGCGCGACGATGCGGGCATGGTCGCACCCGGCAAAATTCGGCATGATCTGGCGCGTGGCATAGGAACCCAACCCGACGATCGCATAGCCGATCTTGCGCGTCGGGGCTGCCAACACGCCGCTGCCGACGGAGGCCAGTATCAATCCCGCGCCCAAGCCGCCCATCACCTCACGCCGCGAACCCATCGCCATATCACCCTCCCCATGTATCGAACAATTTTGCCGTCCGTGGGACAGGTCAACCGGGCGTCGCGCGGAGCCAGCCCAGATTGCGGGCGGCGATGGCGGCTTGCGTCCGATTGCGGACGTTGAGCTTGCGCATCAGGGCGGTCATGTGGACCTTCACCGTCGCTTCGGCCATGCCCAGTTCATAGGCGATCTGCTTGTTCAAAAGGCCTGAATGGACGCAGCGCAAGACTTTCATCTGGGTGGGGGTCAGTGCGGGCGGTTCCTGGCTCCGTGCGGCCGGATGGCGAAACTCCCGTTGATCGGAACTATTGTGCAGGTCCAGCGCAATGAACATCCGTCCTCTCCCTGTTCGATCCGACTCGAATGAGCCGGCCTGTTGGCCTGCCGGCTTGATTGATATCGTTAGCGCTAACAATAACGGGATTGGTCAGACAGGTTCAAGTCAAAAATGCGATATACGACCCCAACTGGGTGGAATATCCGAAAATGACGCTATATCTGTCTAACAGCTTTATGCGTGCGCTGCGCCAAATGCTGCAATGGCGGCGAGCGAGAGGGGGGAGAAGGATGACGTTAACATCGCGTCGGACGGTCGTGGCCGTCCATGTCCCGGCCAGATTGCCCAATGGCGGAGTCGCGCCACGATGACACCAGCGGATTATCGACTGATCCTGGCGGCGGTGGTCGGCATAGCGCTGTCCATCACCCTCATCATCCGGGGCCGATTGCACCCCTTTGTCGGCCTGCTCTGCGGCGCCTTCACCGTGGGCCTGCTCGCGGGCCTGCCGATGGAGGAAACGGCCAAGGCGGTCGAAAAGGGTGCCGGCGCCATTCTTGGCGGCACGGGCCTCGTCGTCGCGCTGGGCCTTGGCCTTGGCGCGATGCTGCAACTGTCCGATGGCGCTGGCGGCATGGCGCGCGCCGCGCTACGCCTGTCGGGCGTGAAGGGCGCGCCATGGGCCAGCCTGTTCACCGCGATCGTGATCGGCCTGCCGCTCTTCTTCGAAACCGGTCTCGTGTTGCTGTTGCCGATCGTCGCATCGGCGGCGGCGGCGTTGCCGACGGGGCAGAATGGCGATACGGCCAAGCTTCGCTTGATGCTGCCCGCGCTGGCGGGCCTGTCGGTGGTCCATGCGCTGGTGCCGCCGCATCCCGGCCCGCTGCTGGCGGTCAACGCACTGGGCGCCAATCTGGGCCTGACCCTGCTCTATGGCCTGATGATCGGCATCCCGACCGCGATCATCGCCGGGCCGCTGCTGGCGCGCTTCACCGCGCCGGGCGTGACGCTCAACCCGCCGCTGCTGGATCCGGTAAAGATCGACGTCGCCACCACGTCGGTCGGCCGCGCGCTGGCGGCCGTGCTGTTGCCGGTCGTCCTGATCGCCGCGGGGCAGGCGGTGGCCCTGCTGCCGCCGAATGTGGCCGTGCATTTCCACTGGCTCAGTTGGGTCAGCGATCCGGTAGTGGCGCTGCTGGTGGCCGTCCTTGCCGCCTTGCCGCTGCTGTTTGGCCGCCGCATCACCGACCGCACGATCCAGAATGCAATCTGGACAGAGGCGATGACGCCTGCTGGCGGCATCATCCTGGCGATCGGCGCGGGCGGCGCGCTCAAGCAGGTGCTGGTGACGGCCGGCCTGTCGGACATGCTGGTGCGGATCGCCGATGGCGGCGCGATTTCGCCGCTCATCCTCGCCTGGGGCGTGTCGGTCTGCATCCGCCTGGCCACCGGCTCCGCCACCGTGGCGACGATCACCACCGCCGGCGTCATGCAGGGGCTGGTCGCCGCGTCGGGGGTGGAGCCGGAATGGATGGTGCTGGCGATCGGCGCGGGCTCGCTTTTCTTCTCCCACGTCAATGATCCTGGCTTCTGGCTGGTGAAAAGCTATCTGGGCACGGATATGGCGGGCACCTTCAAGACATGGTCTATCATGGAAACCGTGGTCGCGATCGTCGGCCTGCTGCTGGTGCTGCTCGCCAGCAGCATCTTTTGAGGTGGCGACCCATGTCTTCCCCCGACAGGGCCATGGCCCGATGAACCAGACGCGACTGTCCGACCATGTCTATGCGGCGATCGTGGACGTCATCACGGGCGAGGGGCTGGAGGTGGGCGGACGCCTGCCGGCTGAAGCGCGGCTGGCCGAAATGTTCGGCGTATCGCGCGCGATCGTGCGCGAAGCGCTGATGCGGCTGGCGTCGGATGGCATTACGGAGGCACGGCGCGGCGCCGGCTCCTTCGTCAAAAGCCGGCCGTCGGATCGGTTGGCGGCCTTCATGCCGTCCACGGAACTGCCGACGACCCTCGGCAGCTACGAAGTGCGCTTCGTGCTGGAGGCGGAGGCGGCGCGGCTGGCGGCCAATCGCCGAACGCCGCAGGACATGGCGGATGTCGAGGAAGGCATGGAATTGCTGCGCGCGGCCCTGCTATCGAGCGAACCGGCCCATGCGCAGGATATGGAACTCCACCGCCGCATCGCGCAGGCAACCGGCAATCCCGCCTTTCTGGTCGCCTTCGACGCGCTCCATGCCGATGTGGACAAGATCATGCGCGCGGGCGTGGACATCAGCCGGTCGCGCCCGCCCGAAGTGATCGCGACGATGCTGCGCGAACATGAACAGATTGTCGACGCCATTCGCGCGCAGGATGCCGAAGGCGCGGCGCTCGCCATGCGCTGGCATCTATGGGAAGGACGGCGGCGGTTGATGCCCTGACCTATTGGCCGCATTGCAGCCAGCTAAGCACTTGATCACGCAGCTCTTTTGGTGAAGAATCGGTCGTCAAAACCAACGCTGCTTCGTCCAAGGTAGGCCGTTCCAGCGTTACGAGCTGGCTGTCGAGCAGGCTGGCGGGCATATAATGGCCCGGCCGGTTCTGGACCCGCGTCAAAAGCCGCTCGCGGCTATTATCCAGCAGGACGAAGCGTACCGGCGCGCCGATCCCCGCACGCAGCCGATCGCGATAGCTATGCCGCAGAGCGGAGCAGGCCGTGACAACCGAAACAGATGTCTCCATCGCTGTCGCACTGGCCTGCGCCAACCGGTCGAGCCAGGGCCAGCGATCCTCATCCGTCAGCGGATCGCCGCGGCGCATCTTCTCGACCGCGTCGGGCGCATGATAGTCGTCGCCTTCCAGAAACGGGCAGGCGAGGGCATCGGCCAGCAAAGCCCCCAATGTCGATTTGCCACAACCGCTCACGCCCATGACGATCAGGGCCAGGGGATGCGGGACAGGGGCGGCGGCAGATGGCGGCAAAGTGCGTTCCTTGCAGAACAGGCGGCGCCCCGACGGGCATTCGCAATGGTGCGACCCCCTGTACCAGCCGGGCAAAGGCCCTGAACACTACGACCTTCGTCGCAAGTGCCAAAGCCCCCACCGCCTTCTAGCCATGCAATGCAGCAAGATAACAGGAGGGAAGGTCGGCTATGATCGGACGCAGCATGATGGCGGCTCTATTGGCGGCGACCATTTTGGCAACGCCGGCCTGGGCGGCGACGGTTTCGGTCTTCCCGGTTGCACCCGAGGAACCGACCGCCGTGACGGTAACGGCCAAGGGCGATGGGCGCACGGACGATAGCGCCGCGATCCAGCAGGCGCTGGACCAGGCGCGCGACAAGACGGGCCATGGCATCGTATTCCTGCCGTCGGGCAGCTATCGCATCAGCCGGACATTGGTCGTGCCCGCGGGCGTACGCATTTATGGCGTCGGGCCGACACGTCCGGTGATCCTGCTGGCCGCCAATACGCCGGGCTTCCAGAAGGGCGTGTCGACCATGATCGTCTTTGGCGGCGGCGATCAATATCGGGTCGGCCAGGTGCCGGTCCCGGTGCCGACCGTGGTTCCGCGCGACAAGGTGGTGCGCGACGCTAATTCCGGCACCTTCTATTCGTCGATGAGCAATGTCGATATCGAAATAGCGCCGGGCAATCCGGCGGCGGCGGGCGTACGTTTTCGCATGGCGCAACATGCCT
The DNA here is from genome assembly GCA_040389985.1 of Pseudomonadota bacterium. Classification (GTDB taxonomy): domain Bacteria; phylum Pseudomonadota; class Alphaproteobacteria; order Sphingomonadales; family Sphingomonadaceae; genus Sphingobium. The sequence continues at coordinate 157,081 of JAZJZH010000001.1, read as the reverse complement.
TCCTCAGCCATATGGAGTTCCGCCTGGGGACCGCCTTCGCCGGCGTCTATCAGGCCGGCAACGTAATGGAGAATGTCCATTTTCAGGGCGGCCGCTATGGCATCGTCACCGAAAAAACCTCCCCCGCCTGGCAGTTCACCCTGCTCGATTCCAGTTTCGACGGACAGCGCGACGCCGCCATCCGCGAGCATGAGGTCGACCTGACCCTGGTCAATGTCGCGATCCGCAATACGCCGGTCGGGATAGAAATCGACCGCGGCTATAGCGACAGCCTGTGGGGCAAGGATGTCCGCTTCGAAAATGTGTCGAAGGCGGCCGTTATCATCTCCAATGAGAAGAACGTCTTCACCCAGATCGGCTTCGACAATGCGCTGGCGGTCAACAGCCCGGTCTTTGCCCGCTTCCGCGACAGCGGCAAGACGATCGATGGCAAGGGCAAGGCCTATAAGGTCGCGTCCTTCTCCTACGGCCTCGCGATCCCGGACCTCGGCCACACCGGCGATTATAAAACCGTAGCGGACATTCAGCCACTGTCAGCCATGCCCGCTCGCCGCGCGCCCGCCATTCGCGACCTGTCCGCCATGGCCGACTGGGTCAATGTCCGGTCTTTGGGCATTATGGGCGACGGCAAGGCCGACGACACCGCTGCGATCCAGAAGGCGATCGACGGCCACCGCATCCTCTATTTCCCGGTCGGCTTCTACAAGGTGACGAACCGGCTGACGCTGCGCCCCGACTCCATCCTCATCGGCCTGCACCCCGCCATTACCCAGCTTTATATTCCCGACGACAATCCCGCCCATGCAGGGCTGGGGCCGGTGCTACCGATCCTGGAAAGCCCCAAGGGCGGCGACAATATCCTGTCCGGCCTCGGCCTCTTCACCGGCCGGATCAACCCGCGCGCGTCCGCGCTGCTCTGGCGGTCGGGCGAGACGAGCCTGGTCGAGGACGTCAAGATCATGGGTGGTGGCGGCACCCCGACGGCGGACGGCAAGATGCTGGGCGCGCTGCGGGTCAACACCGGCGATCCCGTGACGGAGGGTCGGTTGGATGCGCAATATCCCAGCATCTGGGTCACCGATGGCGGCGGCGGCACCTTTGCCAATGTGTGGAGTCCCAACAGCTTCGCCCAATCGGGCCTGCACATCACCAACACCAGCACGCCCGGCCATGTCTATGAAATGTCGGTCGAACATCATGCCCGCAACGAAATCGTGCTCGACAATGTGCAGAATTGGGAGTTCCTGGCCCCGCAGACCGAGCAGGAAGTCGATGACGGTCCCGACGCTATCTCGCTAGACATCCGCAATTCCAAAAACCTGCTGTTCGCCAACTATCATGGCTATCGCGTCACCCGCACCTATGCGCCAGAAAAGAGCGCGGTGAAGCTCACCAACTCCAGCGACATCCGCTTCCGCAACGTCCACATTAACGCCGAAAGCGGCTTTGCGACCTGCGACGACGAAGGCTGCGGCACATTCCTGCGCGCCAGCAAATATCCATTCGACAATGCGATCGAGGATGTGACGGGCAAGCGCTTCGTGCGGGAACGCGAGTTCGCCAGCCTGGACATCGGGGCGGCGGATCGCGCGATCCCGGCCGTGTCGCCCAGTAGCACGCCAGTCGAAAAGCTGGAGGATGGCTTCTGGTCTATTTCCGGCGCGGCGGTGGACGCACAGGGCGCGCTCTACTTCATCGATCGCCGGTTCCAGCGCATCCATCGCTGGAGCGAGGCCAAGGGGCTGGAAATCGTGCGCGACCAGGCGCTTGATCCGGTCAATCTGGCGATCGACGGATCGGGGCATTTGCTGATACTGTCGTCGCTGGGGCCGAAAGCGGGCGTCTATTCGATCGACCCGAATGGCCCGCCCGACCAGATGACGCTGATCCAGCCGACGCCGGTCCGGGCGAGGGGGTCGGTAAAGACGCTGCTGCCGGTCAATTGGTGGAACAATGGCGAGTTCAGGGACCAGCTCGATCCCAAAACATATGAATTTACGACACTCGCCGAAATGTTCGCCCGCGATGCCGGCACGCCCAAGGCGCGTGAATATCTCTCTCCCGACGGTAGCCTGTCGCTGCCCGCCTTCCGCGTCTGGCAGCAGGGACCTGTCGATCATACCGGCTGGCGCTGGTCGGACAGCCTGAACGCCAATGGCCTGGTCGGCGGCAAGCCCGGCGAACGCCTGTTCGTCACCAACGGGTCGGAAAATATCACCTATAGCGGCACGATCGGCGCGGGCGGGACGCTGACGAACCTCAAGCCCTTTACCAACCGGGGCGGCGAAAGCGTCGCGGTGGACGGGCAGGGGCGTGTCTATGTCGCGAACGGCCAGATCTTCGTCTATGGCGCGGATGGCCGGGAAACCGGCAGGATCGATGTGCCCGAACGCCCCTTGCAGATCCTGTTCGGCGGCGCGGACAAGCGGACGCTTTTCATCCTGACGCACCACGCCCTCTATGCCGCCAGACCCTGAAAATCCGGTTGTCGGCCACATCTACGACCTATGTCTTAAGTGCGGCGGACGCAGGCACCGACTAACCTGAAAACAACAGCCCATCATGCGGCGTGGCGGCTCTGGGAGGGGCCGCCGATATAAAAGGGGAAGATGAATGAAAGCGACGATCGCAATCCATCGGCACATGGCCGGCGTCAGCCTGGCCGCGATGGCTGCCTTTGGACTGACGGCCCCCGCCCATGCGCAGGCTGCACCGGCACAGCCGCAGGCCGTCGCGCCGCAGGCGCAGAGTGATGACGCCACCGCGCCTGGCAATGCCGACATCGTCGTCACCGGGTCGCGCATCACCACCAGCGGTTTCAATGCCCCCACGCCGACCACGGTGATCGGCGAGGAGCAGATCGCCAATAACGCGCAGCCCAACATCTTCACCACCATCGCGCAGCTGCCCTCGCTTCAGGGATCGACCGGCGCATCCACCGGCACGTTCAGCACGTCGAGCGGCCAGCAAGGGCTCAGTTCCTTCTCGTTGCGCGGCCTGGGCGCGATCCGCACCCTGACCCTGCTCGACGGCCAGCGCGTCGTCGGTGCCAATGTGACGGGCGTGCCCGACATCAGCATGTTCCCGCAATTGCTGGTCAAGCGCGTCGATGTCGTGACCGGCGGCGCGTCGGCATCCTATGGCTCCGATGCCGTAGGCGGCGTCGTCAATTTTATCACCGACACCCATTTCGAAGGGTTCAAAGGCAACATATTGGGCAGCATCACCCAATATGGCGATGATGAAACCGCGCTGGTGCAGGCGGCCTATGGCAAGGCGTTCATGGACGATCGCCTGCATGTCGTGCTGAGCGGCGAATTTGATCATGAAGGCGGCGTTGGCGCAGGCGATTTCGGCACGGACCTGGCCGGCAGCCGCAACTGGTATCGCGCGACCACGCTCATGAATACCGGCGTGACCAACAATGGCCTGCCCCAGTTCAATTATCGCGACTTTGCGCAGCCCTATCAATATGCCCGTTACGGCTTGATCAACAACGGCCCGCTTCAGGGCATCGCTTTCGACCAGAATGGCGCGCCTTATAATTTCAACTATGGATCGGGCGGCCAGCCGACCGGCACTGGCGCTGTCACCAATTGCTATCGCGGCAACAGCTTCTGCGAAGGCGGCGATCTGACCGGCGCGCCAGGATCGGGCGCTTCGCTCAAATCGGCGCTGGAACGCATCAACGGCTATGGCCGGATCGGCTACGACTTTGCCGACAACAATGAAGCCTATGTCACTGTCAACATCGCGCAGGTCAAGACCAGCAACCAGCCCAGTCCCGGCTACAACCGCGCCAGCCTGACCGTCCAGTGCGCCAATCCGTATCTGCCGCAACTAGTGCGCGACCGGTGTGCGACGGCGGGCATCACCCAGTTCGGCTTCGGGTCGAGCAACGCGTCCTTCCCCGATCCCAAGGTCGAGACGGACCGGCGGCAATATCGCTTCGTCGGCGGGCTGAAGGGCAAATTCGGCCTGGGCGGCACGGACTGGAATTATGACGCCTATTATGAACATGGCATCACCATTTCCGACATCCGGGTTCAGGACATCGTCCTCCAGAACCGCTATGTCGCGGCGACCAATGCGATCTCGCTCAACGGCGCGATCGTGTGCGCCGACCCGGTCGCCCGTGCCGCCGGATGCCAGCCAATCAACATCTTCGGCGGCGCCACGCCATCTTCGGCTGCGCTCGCCTATGTGGCACCGCATGAAAACGGGCCGTTCCAGCATACCAAGCTGACGCAGGACGTCGCCAGCCTCAACGTCTCGGGCAATCCGTTCGAACTCTGGGCCGGGCCGGTGTCGGTCGCTTTCGGTGGTGAATATCGCCGCGAATTTTACCGGGTTAACGCCGATCCCTATGGCGCGGGCGTGTCCCCGCTCAGCCCCAACAGCCCCGAATATCCGGCCGATCCGCTGCTCAACTCGACGCTGGGCAGCAATTGGGCGGCGGGCAATTACAAAAATGGTCGCGGCAAATATGAGGTGTATGAAGGTTATCTCGAAGTCGATCTTCCCCTGTTCAACAGCGATTCGATGGGCCGTGCGAACCTGAACGCTGCGGGCCGCGGCACCCATTACAGCACGTCCGGCACGGTCTGGACATGGAAGGTCGGCGGCACTTGGGATACGCCGCTCAGCGGCCTGCGTCTGCGCGCCGTGACCTCGCGCGATGTGCGCGCGCCCAATCTGTCGGAATTGTTCGCGGCCCCCACGGTCACGACCCTGCCGAACTTCAACGATCCGTTCCGCAACCAGGCGGTGCAGGTATTCCAGAACACGATCGGCAACACCGCGCTGAAGCCCGAAGTCGCACGCAATACCGAACTCGGCATCGTGCTGGCGCGCCCTGAATGGATGCCGGGCCTCAGCCTCTCGCTCGATTATTATGACATCAAGCTCAAGGGCGTGGTGTCCACCCTGTCCGCAGACCAGATCGTTCGCTTCTGCTTCGAAGGCAATCAGGCCTTCTGCGGCGGGTTCCAGCTTGATGGCGCGCAGGGCACCAACTTCGTCAACGTCCAGCCGTTCAACCTGGCGTCCTGGCGCACCAGCGGCTTCGACATAGAGGCCAGCTATCAGTGGCAGCAGCCGCTGGGGCTGCCGGGCAGCTTCACCGTCCGCGCGCTGGCGACCCATATCCGCAAATTCATTGTCAGTGCGGGCATCGCCGGCGTCGATCCGGTCGATCAGGCCGGGGCCAATACCGGCAACACGCCCGATTGGAAATGGCTGGCCGTCCAGACCTATGACAGCGGCCGCTTCACCCTGACGGTGCAGGAACGGTGGATCAGCGATGGCGTGTTCGGCAACCAATATGTGGTCTGTCAGTCCTCCTGCCCCGTTTCCACCGGCAACCATCCCACGATCGACCGCAACAAGATGAAGGGCGCCTTCTACGTGGACGTGGGGGCTACGTTCAAGATCCGCGACAATATCTCGATCTACGGAAAAGTGGACAATCTGTTCGACAAGGATCCGGTGGCCTCGCCCCAGACCAACACCGGCCTGGACGTCAATCCCGCCCTGTATGACACATTGGGCCGCATCTATCGGGCGGGCGTCCGCTTCAACTTCTGATACTATTCGTTTCGATCTCCCCAACCTCGTCCCGGCCCTGCACGGCCGGGACATCTTCTTTTCTGGAGCCTGCCGGATGTATCGTGGATTGCACGGAGCCTGTGTCACCATCCTGCTGGGCCTGGCGGCGGCGCAACCGGCGTTCGCTTCGCCTTCCGTTTACACTACCGCGCCGGACGAACCCCGCGCGGTGACGGTCAAAGGCGTCGGGGACGGTCGCGCGGACGATGGGCCAGCGATCCAGCAGGCGATCGACAAGGCGGCGGAAAAGGGCGGCGGGGGCATCGTGTTTCTGCCGGCCGGCACCTACCGCATCAGCCGCACGCTGTTCCTCTGGCCCGGCGTCCGCATCTTCGGCATCGGCCAGCAACGGCCCGTCATCCTCTTGGGCAAGGATACGCCGGGTTTTCAGCGCGGCGTCGCGCATATGCTGATGTTCACCGGTGCCAAGCGCCAGACCGACAAGGACAGTCCGCCCGCGGCCTTCCCGCCTGCTGGCAGCGTGCCATTCAACAAGACGATCGCCGACGCCAATCCCGGCACATTCTACACCGCGCTCGGTAACATCGATTTCCGCATACTGGATGGTAATCCCGCCGCCACCGCGATCCGTTTCCATTCCGCCCAGCATAGCTTCGTCAGCCATGTCGATTTCGACATCGGGTCGGGTCTGGCAGGCCTCTATCATGTTGCGAACGAAGCCGAAGACCTGCATTTCAAGGGCGGGCGATACGGCATACTGGCGGAAAAACCTTCCCCGGCATGGCCTTTCGCGCTGGTCGACGCGACGTTCGAAGGGCAGCGCGACGCCGCCATTCGTGAGCATGAAGCCGGGCTGACGCTGGTCAATGTCGCGTTCCGCAACGTGCCCGTCGGAATCGAGATCGACCGCGGCTATGGCGACTGGCTCTGGGGCCAGGACGTGCGGTTCGAAAATGTATCGAAGGCGGCCGTCATCATCTCGAACGAGAAAAACGTCTATACGCAGGTCGGATTTCAGAATGTCCTAGCCGCGAATACGCCTGTTTTCGCACGCTTTCGGGAAAGCGGCCGGACGGTCGCGGGCAAGGGTGCGGCCTATAAGGTCGCGTCCTTCACCCACGGCCTCACTTTGCCGGGGGTTGGCCAGATCGGCGAATATAAGACCGATATGCAGGCGGAAAATATCGCGAGCCTGCCCGCACGCGCCGCGCCCGCCATTCGCGCCCTGCCCGCCGTTGCGCAATGGGTAAGCGTGCGCGCGCTCGGCGCTAAAGGAGACGATAGTAGCGACGACACCGCCGCGATCCAGAAAGCGATCGACACGCATAAGGTGGTCTATCTGCCCACAGGCTTCTACCGGGTCAGCGACACGCTGCGCCTGCGCCCGGACACAGTGCTGCTGGGCCTGCACCCCAGCCTGACGCAGATCGTCCTGCCGGACGGCACGGCGGCGTGGCAAGGCGTCGGCGCGCCCAAGGCGCTGGTCGAAAGCGCGCAGGGCGGCGACGCGATCGTGGCCGGTCTTGGCCTCAACACCAACGGCGCCAATCCGCGGGCGACCGCCCTGCTGTGGAAGGCGGGCGCCAATTCCATGGTCAATGACGTGAAATTCCAGGGCGGCCATGGCACTAACCGCTTCGACGGCAGCACGATCAACCCCTATAACAACAACGCCACGGCCGACCCTGACGCCGCGCGCCGCTGGGCCGGGCAATATGCCAGCCTGTGGGTGACGCAGGGCGGCGGCGGCACCTTCGCCAATATCTGGAGCCCCAGCACCTTCGGCCATCCCGGCATCCTGATTTCTGACACACAAACGCCCGGCCGTGTTATCCAGGCGTCGGTCGAACATCATGTCCGCAGCGAAATCACGCTCAATCGCGTCGCGAACTGGGAATTGCTCGCCCCGCAGACGGAAGGGGAGGCAGGGGAAAGCGGCGATGCCGTCGCGTTGGAAATTCGTAACTCGCACAATATCCTGGTCGCCAACTTCCATGGCTACCGCGTGACGCGCACGCGCGAACCCGCGCCGGCTGCCGTCACCCTTTACAACTCCCATGATATCCGTTTCCGCAACGTCCATGTGAATGGCGAAAGCGGGGTCGGCACCTGCGATGAAAATGGCTGCGCAACCTTCCTGCGCCTGACCAAATTCCCGTTCGAAAACGCGATCCGCGACGTGACCCACGGTCTGGACGTGCGGGAACGGGAATTTGCCGTGCTCGACATTCCCGCCAAGTCAAATCCCGCGGTCCCGGCCACTTTCCTGGGCGGTAAGGTCGAAAAGCTCGCCGACGGCTTTCATTCGGCGGGCGGCGGCGCCGTGGATGCGCAGGGCCGGCTCTATTTCATCGATCGCAAGTTCCAGCGCATCTGGCGTTGGTCGGACGCGGGCAAGCTGGAGATGATCCGCGACGCCACGCTCGACCCGGTCAACCTGACCGTAGATCGATCGGGCAAGCTGCTGGTTCTGTCTTCCTATGGTCGCAACGGCACGGTGTATAGTATCAAGCCCGACACGCCAGACAGCGACATTGCCATCATTCCGGCGACGCCGACCGCTACCCATGATGGCGCGGCCACGGTGCTGCCGGTCAATTGGTGGAATAATGGCGAGTTCAGGGATCAGATCGACCCTGCCACCTATCAGTTCACCACCTTGGCAGAGATGTTCGCCCGTGACATGGCGCGGCGTAACGCGCGGGAATATGTCTCGCCTGATGGCAGCATTGTCCTGCCCGCCTGGCGTGTTTTTGCCCAAGGACCGGCGGACCATCGCGGCCTGCGCTTCTCGGACCCGCTCGATAGTTACGGCTTCATCCAGGGGCGGCCAGGCGCGCGCGTCTATGTCACCAACGGATCGGAGAACCGGACATATAGCGGGATCGTCGGCGCAGGCGGCGCGCTGAGCGACCTTAAACTCTTTGCCGAACGCGGCGGTGAGGGGGTGGCGACTGACGCGCAGGGGCGCGTCTATGTCGCCAACGGCCAGGTCTTCGTCTACGACGCCAGTGGCAAGGAGATAGGTCGGATCGATTTACCGGACCGCCCCCTGCAAATCATGTTCGGCGGGTCGGACCGACGCACCCTCTTCATCCTCTCGCATCACAGCGTCCATGCTGTGAAATTGGATATGTAAGCGCCCGCAGTCCCCGATGCCCGTATGAAGCCCGCCCCATTGACGCGCAATCGGCACGTCAATGGGGCGGGCTTTATCGCTATTTGCTGGCCAGTTTGAGCATGCCGTGCATGTCGAGCCAGCGTACAAAGGCGTCGAACCACCCAGTGCTGGTCGTCGCCTTGGGATACATGCCAAAGCCATGGCCGCCGCGTTCGTAGAGGTGAAATTCAACCGGTCGTTTGGCGGCGCGCCAATCGTCGATCAACTTGAAATCGCGACCGCCGAACAAGGGATCATCCGCCGCGATGGCTGCGAACATGGGCGGCGCGTCCTGCGGCACCGTCATGCTGCCGAGCGGTCCATAGATATTGCCGATGAAGGCCGGCTTGGCGTCCGTCGTGGCGAGCGTCGTCGCCATCGTCAGCATCGCGCCTGCGGAAAAGCCGATCATGCCGATCCGGTCGGCATCGACATGCCATTGCGCCGCACGGCTGCGAATCAGCCGAAAGGCTGCGGTGGAGTCGGCGAGTTGCGGTGCCAGATCCATGGCCGCGTTGTTGGCAGCCGGGAGCGGCGCGCGCGCGGCCCCAGAGAACGTCTCCTGCATCGATTTTCAAACGCGGGCATGCTGGCCGGTGTCTGCCTCAGGCGATATTTGATGACGAAGGCGGCGATGCCTTTAGCGGCCAGGCCGCGCGCGACATTATAGCCTTCATTATCCATCGACAGGGTGCGGAAGCCGCCGCCCGGCGCAACAACGATCGCCGCGCCCGACGCCTTGGCAGGGTCCGGCAGGAAGGGGGTCAAAGTCGCGACGGTGAGGTTGCTGGCGAACAGGCTGCCATATTGGCGGTGTCAGCTTTCCTGCGCCGTCGCTCCGGGCAGGGGGCCGGTGCCAAGTTCGATCGCGTCCGGCTGCGCTGGCGAAGCGATCGGCGTTATCTTCTCATCTTCCTGCGCCTGGACAAAATTCGGCATCAGGCAAGCGGCGACAGAGATCGCCAACAGATGCTTGAGGCGAAATCACAGCGTAGCAGTCTTCATTGTCTTTTTCACGGAACTATCCTCTCCTGACTGACGATGGCGGGGTATCGAATATTATTGCAGATCGATCACGACTAGGGATTTTGGCGGCGGGTGACGATGAACTCGTCGCTGCAAATCTTATGACGGAGGAGGTATCGCTTCATTTCGGAAGCAGGGCCGAGCGGGAAATGCTATAGGTGCCGGTCTGGACCGAACTGCCGGTCCCAGGCTGTCCGCTGCCGACGCTTAGCTTATAGTCGCCTGGGATAAGGCCGCGGTCGCCCGCCATGGTGACGAAGCTCAAGTCACGCAGCGACAAAGTGAATGCGATCGACCGGCTTTCCCCCGGCTTGAGCGAAACCCGCTGGAACCCGCGCAGCGCAATGCGCGGCGCACCGTCGAACGTCGGCGGGGTGATGTAAAGCTGCGCAACGTCATCGCCGGCGCGCTGCCCGCTGTTCGTAATCTGTGTACGGACCCTGATGCCATTTTCCACTGCGCCGTCGATGGGCTCGATGACCGGCGTGGCATAGGTGAAGCGCATGTAGCTCAAGCCATAACCGAACGGATAGATGGGCGTGCCTTTGAAATAGCGATAGGTGCGGCCATTCATGCCATATTCGGTAAAGGGCGGCAGGTCGTTCACGCTTTTGTAGAAGGTGAGCGGAAGGCGACCGCCCGGATCGGCCTTGCCGGACAGGACGTTCCCCACGGCGCGCCCCCCGGATTGGCCGGGATACCAAGCCTCCAATATGGCGGATGCATTCTCCTTAGCCCAGGACAGATCGATCGCGCTGCCGTTCATGGCGATCACGACAAGCGGCTTGCCCAGACCCTTCGCTTTTTCCAGAAAAGCGCGCTGATCGGCGGGCAGGTCGAGCGTCGTCTTGTCGCCGCCCTCGAAGCCTTCGACCTTAACCGGCATTTCCTCGCCTTCCAGGTCGGAGGTGAGGCCAACGACAGCGACGATGACGTCGGCGTCTTTCGCGCCTGCCGCCAGATCGCGGTCCAGATTGTCGGTGACGCGCTTCCAGAAGATCGCAGGCGCGGCGGGAATCCCGCTCTGTCCCTGGAGGCGGATGGCGTAACGCTCGCCCTTGATCATGGAGACTTGGGTGAGCTTAAGCGGCTCGGCCCAGCGCGAATAGTCGGCGGCGGTGACGACTGGCTTGCCGTTCAGCGATATTGCGCCCTTAACGCCTGTCAGCGCCAGCCGGTAGAGGCCGGTTTCGGGCGCGACGAGATAGCCGGTCCAGACGATCCTGTGATCGGTCGCGACCTGTTTGAATTCCGCGGCACGGGACGTGATGCTGTCTTCGGTGCGCATGAGCACCGGCTTGCCCGCAAACTCGTCCTGCGCGATGGCGTTATAATATTCCGCCTTGACGCCGGGCTTACCGTCGGGCGTGCGCAGCGCGGTGCCGGGGACGAGGTCGCCATCGGTGATCGACGGCGCAAATGGGACCAAAGTGATGGTCGATCCGGGCATCGCCTGCTTGAGGCCATCGGCGACGGAGACGGGCGGCGCGCTTTTGGCCGAACTATAATTGCCGCGCAACACGCGGGTAGCGTCCGCCAACGGCCCGACAAGCGCGATCTTCGCGCTGGGCTTGAGCGGCAGAACGCCGTCATTCTTCAAAAGGACCAGGCTTTTTTCGGCCGTGTCGAGGGCAAGAGCCTGATGATCGACCGTGCCGATCGCCGTGATCGGCGTCGCGTTGGGCTTGCGGCCTGAAAGTCCGGGCAGGTCGCCGTTGCGCAGCCGCGCCAAAAAGAGGCGAACCAGCGCGGCATCGATATCCTGGACGCTGATATAGCCCTTCGCCAGCGACTCCTTGTAACGGTCGCCAAGGCCTGCTTTGCCGCTTAGCGTCGCATTGTTGCATTCGCTGTCGACCCCCCGGCGCAGCGCAACGGCCATGCCCGTAGCGGCGTCGGGCGCATATTATGATGGTCGTAGATATCGACCACGGCATCGCAGTCCGATACAACATAACCCTTGAAGCCCCAGGCGTCGCGCAGACAGTCGGTCAGCAGCATAGGGCTGCCACAGGCCGGTTCGCTATCGACGCGATTATAGGCGCACATGATGGACCCTGCCTTTCCCTCCACGATGGCGGCGCGAAAGGCGGGGAGGTAGGTGTCCTCCAGGTCGCGTTTGGTCGCAAAGATATTGTCGGTGTGGCGGCTCGGCTCAGGGCCGGAATTGGGGCTGGAGACGACATCGGGCAGGTCTGGATTGTCGCCCTGCATCCCCTGGATGAAGGCAACCCCGATATGGGCGGTCAGAAACGGGTCTTCGCCATAGGTTTCCTGGCCCCGGCCCCAGCGCAGATCGCGAAAGATGTTGATGTTGGGCGACCAGGTGTCGAGTCCGGTCCCGATGCGACCCAGATGCCCGGTCTGTCGCCCGAGGGTGTGTAGCGCGCGGACTTCGGTGCTGATGGCGGCCGCGACGATCTTGATCAGGGGGGCGTCGAAGGTTGCGGCAAGACCGATAGGCTCGGGGAAATTGGTGATGGGCACCGCGCCGATCGAGCCATGCGGCGATTCCGTTCACCAATTATAGGCGGGAATGTCGAGGCGCGGGATGGCAGGCGCGGTGTTGAGCAACTGCGCGACCTTTTCATCCAGCGTCAGCTTACCGACGATGGCGCGCGCCTTGGCATCGGCCTCGATCCAAACGTCATTTTTTGGAATGGCGGCTGCTTGAGCATGGGCGAGGCCGGAGGTTGAAAGGCACAGCATCATGCTGGCCGCGCGCAGGAATAAGGCGCTATGCATAGTGTCTCCCCTTTGACGGAGCGCCGTTTTCCGGCGTCACCTTATGGTGGGGAAGGATCGCCTCACCCGGATGGACGTAAAGAGGGGCGCGGGGAGAGGGCACTCCCCCCGCGCCCAGCGCGCCTCACTGGGCTGCGCTGTCTCGGCCGCTCTTGGCGACGAGGGGATTGATCGTCTGGATGGTGCCGTCTGGATTATAGCGCAGTTCCGTCACCTTGACATTGCGCAGGCGGGTCTGCCCCGACAATTGCGTATCAGCATAGAAGAGCCACCAGCGGCCATTCCATTCGACAATCGAATGGTGCGTCGTCCATCCTTCGACGGGCTCCAGGATACGGCCCTTGTAAGTGAACGGGCCATAGGGTGAATCGCCAATTGCATAGACAAGATAATGGGTGTCGCCGGTCGAATAGCTGAAATAATATTTGCCCTTATATTTGTGCATCCACGACGCCTCGAAAAAGCGGCGATCATGGTCGCCGCCCAGCAATGGCTTGCCCTTATCGTCCACTATCTCCACCGCTTTGGGCGTTTCGGTGAATTCCAGCATGTCGCCCGTCAGCTTGGCGACGCGCGGCGCGAGTGCGGGCTTGTCGTCCTGACCCAAGTCGGTCTTCGACCCATTTGCATCATATTTTCCATCGACATTGCGTTGGAGCTGCCCGCCCCAAATGCCGCCAAAATAGACATAGCTCTGTCCGTCATCGTCGGTGAAGACGGCCGGGTCGATCGAATAGCTGCCCTTGATCGGTTGGGGCTGCGCCTTGAACGGACCCATCGGGTTCTTCGAGGTCGCCACGCCAATGCGGAAGGCGCCTTCCTCGTCCTTGGCCGGGAAGTAGAGATAATAGGTGCCGTTCTTGTAGGCGGCATCGGGTGCCCACATCTGCTTGTCGGCCCAGGGCACATCCTTGACGTCCAGGGCGACCGGTCCGACTGTCACCGGCCCACCAATCTTGTTCATCGACAGGATGCGATAGTCGCGCATCTCGAAATGCGCGCCCAGATCGTCTTCGGGCGTCGGTCCGTCGATATCATGGCTGGGATAGACGTAGATTTTGCCGTTCCATACATGTGCGGACGGGTCGGCGGTATATATGTCTTTCACCAAGGGTTGAGACAGATAGTCGGATGCGTCGCGTCTGCTGTCGCTGGCTTCCTGCGCTTTATTTTCCGGCTGCGCCGATGGCTGGCACGCGGTCGTGAGCAAGGCCGTGGCAAGCGCGAGCGGCGCCAGTTTTCGCAATGACATGGGCATGCCTATCCTCTCCTGTTATGCGATAATCATTTTATTGGTCTAATAGATAGCGCTATCATGAATTTCACGCAATCCCCGCCATGCAGCTTGTATCGCGAATAAATCTCATTATAAAATCGCTGAAAATAAGCTTCATGTCTATTTGATAGCGCAAACAAGAAGGGGATGGCCATGTGCCGAAGGCTGACGGTAGCGACGAGCATCGCGATAATGTTGAGCAGCGCCAGCGGCTTGGCGATCGCGCAAGAGGATCGCGCGCTGGTTTTGAATGACAAGGGATATTTCGAAGGCCCTGCTGATCTGCCCCACCGAGTGGACCGATTGGTTTGTTAGTGCATTAGCTCATCGCCGCCATATCCGGGCGGAGGTGGAGCGAAGCGGAACCGGAGGCCGGATATGGCGGTGTTGCCGTTTCCGGGGCCGGTGGTCGATAGCCCAGGCTGCTATGCGGTCGGACGCTGTTGTAATGCCGCCGCCAGGCTACGATCAGCACTTTGGCCTCGGCGAGGCTGTAGAAGATCTCGCCGTTGAGTAGTTCGTCGCGAAGCGACCCGTTGAAGCTTTCGTTATAGCCATTCTCCCATGGTGAACCCGGCGTGATGTAGAGCGTCTTCACGCCGATCTGCCCCAACCATTTCTGGACGGCAGTCGCGATAAATTCGCTGCCATTATCGGACCGTATATGCGCCGGTGGTCCGCGCGAGATGAACAGTTCGGCGAGCGCTGCCAGAACATCCTCATGCTCGAGCTGCCGCGCGACGATGAGCGCCAGGCACTCCCTGCTGGCCTCGTCGATGATCGTCAAAATGCGGAACTTGCGCCCGTCATGCGTGCGCCCTTCGACGAAGTCGTAGGCCCATACATGACCTGGATATTCGGGCCGCAGGCGGATACAGGATCCGTCGTTGAGCCATAGGCGTCCGCGCTTTGGCTGGCGCAGCGGAACCTTCAGCCCTTCACGTCGCCAGATCCGCTCGACCCGTTTATGGTTCACCGTCCATCCCGCATGGCACAGCAATGCCGTCCCCCGGCGGTAGCCGTAGCGACCATATTGTTTAGCCAACGCGATGATGTCCTCCGTCAGCGCCTGCTCGTCATCCGCCCCGCGCGGCACCTTGCGACATCGATCCTCTCCTGTTGCATGGCCAAGCTAGGCTTTTCGCGCATGGCGACGACTAACATCTTTGACAGGGGGGCAACCGAGCCAGGAGCGGCTATCACGCAAGGATAAGCGTGTCGGGAGGATATATGCCGCGTCATAAGGCCATAGTCGTCATGGGGATTGTGGCCACCGCCCTGCTCGTATCGAGTTGCACGCCTGCGGTACGCGATACCACCGATGCCGCGCTTGATCCGAACAACTGGACCGAGTTCGGGCGAACCGGCGGCGAACAACATTACAGCCCGCTCGACAGCATCGACAGCGCCAATGTTGCCAAGCTGGGGCTGGTGTGGGCGATGGACCTGCCGCCGCAAAACAGCGTATCTGCGCCGCTGGCGATCGACGGGGTCATCTATACCGCCACCGGCTACACCGTGGTTCGCGCGATCGACGCCGTGACCGGCAAACTGCTCTGGGAATATGACAGCAAGGCGACCGAAGCGTCTGGCCGCAAACTGCGCCAGGGCTGGGGCATACGCGGGCTGGCTTATGGGGAGGGCAAGCTGTTCGTCGGCACCCATGACGGTCGCTTACTGGCGATCGACGCGAAGACCGGCGCGCTCGCCTGGTCGTCGCGCACACTGCCTATTGGCAATGCCAGCTTCATCAGCGGCCCGCCGCGCTATTTCGCGGGGAAGGTCATCATCGGCTTCGGTGGCGGCGACGTCAGCACGGATTCGATCATATTGGGCGTCGGCAACGGTTCGCCCTGGAACCATAAGGTGCGCAGCGAAGGTAAGGGTGACAACCTGTTTCTGGCATCCGTCGTCGCGCTCGATGCGAAGACCGGCAGCTATAAATGGCATTATCAGGTCAATCCGGGTGAAAGCTGGGATTATAATGCCTCGATGGACATGGAGCTGGCCGACCTGACGATCGACGGAAAACCACGCCAGGTTTTGATGACCGCGCCCAAGAACGGCTTTTTCTACGTCATCGACCGAACCAACGGCAAACTCATATCGGCCAAGCCCTTCGTCAAGGTCAGCTGGGCCAAGCGCATCGACCTGAAAACCGGCCGCCCGGTCGAAGACCCTGATGCGCGCTATCCTGATGGCAAGACCTTCACCATGTGGCCCGGCCCGGTGGGCGCCCACACCTGGCTGCCGATGGCGTTCAATCCGAAGGCGGGCCTAGTGTACATCCCGGCGATCGAGATGGCGACCAGCTACAATGACGTCGGCATCACGAAAGCAAACTGGGTGCGCGCGCCCGGCAACGCCGTGGATGGAGCGGCAATTCCCAATTTCGTGGTCAAGGACGCCGGCCCCACCAATGCCACCAGCGCGCTGGTCGCCTGGGATCCGGTGCGCCAGCGTGCGGCGTGGAAAGTGCCGACGCCGGGCCCATGGAATGGCGGCGTGATGACCACCGCGGGTAACCTTGTATTCCAGGGTCGGATCGACGGCCAGTTCAACGCCTATGCGGCCGACAGCGGCAAGCCGTTATGGCGCTTCGCCGCGCAGGCGCCCGTCACCGCACCGCCAATCAGCTTCGCTGTCAACGGCACACAATATGTGACCGTCATCACCGGCATGGGCACCAGCGGCGCGGCTTTTGGCGCGCTGCTGCCCGTCAGTATCGACTATCGCACCCAGGCCCGGCGCATCCTGACCTTCGCGATCGGTGGCAAGGCGACCCTGCCCAAAGCAGATGTCACCCCGCTCACGCCTGCTACCGACCCCGATTTCGCACCGGATTCCGCCATGGAGGCGCGCGGGATGCTGACCTATGCGCGACATTGTGCCGTATGCCATGGCGTAGATGTCATCGCGGCGGGCCATGCGCCGGATTTGCGCGCGTCGTCCGTCCCGCTCGATCCGGCGACTTTCGCGACGGTCGTGCGTGACGGGGCGTTGGTATCAAACGGCATGCCGCGTTTCGAGGAGTTCGGCGATGTCGAACTGGCGGCGCTGCGCCAATATATCCGGCGGAACGGTGCCGATTTGCGTATGAGCGTTGCCCAGAAGCCGACTAAGAAATAGCAGTCTGATGGCTGTAGCCTATCTTACATAAGTGACTCAGTGCAATGCGGCGGATCTTGCTGCGCCAAATCCCCTCGCCGCATCATAGTCCTAGTCATGCGTTCGGGCGTCAGATGCCGCGCCAATGTCGCAAGCGCCGCCGCCGGATCATGGCGCGCGCCGCACAGAAAGATGTCGATCGCGGCATAACCATGTTCGGGCCAACTATGGATCGACATGTGCGATTCGGCGAGCAACGCGACACCGGTGACGCCCTGCCCTTCACCGAAATGATGGAGGTGAAGGCCGATCACCGTCGCCCCGGCGCTGTCCGCCGCGGCGCGCAAGGCGGTTTCGATCAGCGCGACATCGTCCAGTACGGGACAGCCATAAAGATCCGCCAGCAGATGCCGGCCGTCATAGGTCATGGGCGGGATCATAGCAGCGTCTCATGGGCATGGCCGAGTAAGGACAAGGCACCCTCCGCCGCGGCCATGCCGTGATAATGCGCCTCCTCGAACAGCGACAGCCCGCTCAGATCCGAATGAGCGCGGAAGAAGGGCGGCTGGATCGCCGCAAGCTTCTGCGGCGCCACGTCCCATAGAAAGCCGGGCGTCGGCCGGATCATCGCATGGCCCCATTTCCACAGGTCGATCGAGCGGATCGCGCCGTCCAGATCGGGGTTCATGCCCAATAGATCGTCACGCACCAGCCGCCGCCAATCCGCATCGGACCGATCGACAAGCAGCCGGCGGGCAGATGCGGGCGGCATGTCGGACAGCGCCATATACCAGGTCAGCACCGTCGGCCCCTCGCGCGATGCGCTCTGATGGGTGGCGACGACATAGCCGAGCGAAGCGCTGCTGGCCGACACATTGTCCCAGGCGAGCGCGCTGCCCTTCCCCTCCGGCGCGCGATCCACCGTGATGTTGGCAATCAGCCAGGGGGCATAGCTAAAGGCTGCGTCGGGCTTCTCGCCCAGCAGGCGGCTGGCGATGAAGTGCGGCATGGCAAGGATCACCGCGTCGGCGCGATAGCGGATGCTGCTGCCCTGTTGCGCATCGAAGACGTCGACCATCGCCCCCTTCTCGTCGCGCCGGGCACAGAAGGCGACCTGCCCCGTTGTGACCCGACCCCCCAGTCGGTCGGCCATCAGGCGGGTGAGGCGGCCATTCCCCTCTGGCCAGGTCAGTTCGTTGTCGCTCGAACCCTCAGCGGCAAAGCCGCGCCGACTGGCGAAATAATGGATACCGGCCCAGGCGGACACGTCGCCTGGTTCGGTGCCGTAATCGTCGCGGCAGGCATAACGGACATGCGCGCGCAGCACCGACGAGGTCCAGCCCTGCCGGTCGAGCCACTGGGCGAAGCTGATCCGGTCGAGCGCCAGCAGGTCGGCGTCCTGCGCGCTATAGGCGATGGGAATGGCGAAGGCGGGCCGTCCCTGCGCATCGCGGCGACGGGAGAAAGCAGCCATGGCACTATCGAAGGCGGCGATGTCGGCCTTGTCCTTGTGGGACAGGCCGGTCTTGGGCACCAGCCCTTCCTGCCATTTCCCCTGCCAGAGCAGCCGTTCCTGCAAATCGGCGCACAGTTGCAGCGGGTCATAAACCGGTTTGCCGTTCCGATCACCCACGATCATGCCCAGTTGCCGCAGCATATGGCGCAGCCCGCGGGCCTCCTCGTTGGGAATGGGAAGGTAATGCGCGCCCAGCGGATAGGCGGACACGGCATTGCGGCCGCTACGGGCATTGCCGCCGGGCTGGCTTTCCAGTTCGATCAGGCGGAAATCGTCGAAGTCCGCTTCGCGCAATCGCCAGCCCGCCGCCAGCCCCGCCACCCCGCCGCCAGCTATCAGGATCGGCACGCGCACCTCGCGCACCGGTTCGGGGAAAGCGCCATCGCGCAGCCGGTGGCCCAGCACCATGTCCGCGCCGCCGCTGCTGCCCGGCGTCGCTGTTTCGCAGCCCGGCAGCGCCAGCACGGTGGCCGCCGCCATCCCGCCCTTCAGGATGGCGCGCCTGCTCGGACCGTCGGCGTCAGCCTTCATAGCGGGCCCATTCTTCGGCGAAGCTGCGCACCAGCGCCTGATTGTCGAGCCGGTTCACCGGCACCGGGCGGCGCGCCATGTCGAGTGGAAAGAACAGCGCCTGCCGCGCGGTCGCGTCCGACAGGAAGCGATTGCCCGGCAGCAGGCGCGTCGTCGTGCCGGGATCGGCCAGCCCGGCCAGGATGAACCCCCATTCGCCAAAGCTGGGCACATAGACATGATAGGGGCGGGTCTGAAAACCGGCCGCCTCCAGCGTCTGCGCCACGGTCCAGAAGGCGGCGGGCGCAACCAATGGCGACGTGCTCTGGATCACCGCCACGCCGCCGGGCGCGAGATGCGGGCGCAACATGCGATAGAATGTCTCGGTATAAAGCTTGCCCACGGAAAAATCGACCGGATCGGGGAAATCGACGATGATGACGTCGAAGCGTGCCTGCGTCTCCCGCACCCAGCGGAAGGCATCGGCATTGACGACATGCATACGCTTGTCGGTCAGTGCGTCGCCATTCAGCGCGCGCAGCAGGCCGGTCTGGCTGAACAGTCTGGTCATGGCGGGATCGAGGTCGACCAAAGTCACGCTGCGCACGCCGGGATGGCGGAACACCTCGCGCGCGGCCAGCCCGTCGCCCCCGCCCAGGATCAGCACATTGGCCGGGCGCGCGACGCGGCCCATCGCCGGATGCACCAGCGCCTCATGATAGCGATATTCGTCGCGCGAGGAAAATTGCAGATTGCCGTTGAGATATAGGCGGATGTCGTCGTCATGGCGGGTCAGCACCAGCCGCTGATAGGGGCTGGACGTCGCATAGATCACCCGCTCTCCATAGGCGGCGATTTCCGACCAGCGCTGAATCCGGTCGGCGGCCAGGAAGCCCGCGATCAGACTGACCATCACGACCAGCGCCAGGATACGCTCCCGCATCAGGCTGGCGCGTGCGGGGACGAGCAGCAACAGGAGCAGCGCGACCCCAACATTGAGCAACCCGAACATGAGACCGGTGCGGATCAGCCCCAGATGCGGCACCAGCAGCATTGGAAACAGCAGCGACGCCGCCAGCGCGCCGACATAGTCGAAGGTCAGCACGTTCGACACCGTCTCGCTGAAGTCGAACCGGTCGCGCAGGATGCGCATCAGCAGCGGGATTTCCAGGCCGACGAGGAAGCCGATGACGAAGACCAGGCCGTAGAGGATCGGCCGGAACTGCTCCACCAGCGGAAAGAGCAGGAACAGCCCCGCCGCC
Organism: Pseudomonadota bacterium; assembly: GCA_040389985.1. Lineage (GTDB taxonomy): Bacteria > Pseudomonadota > Alphaproteobacteria > Sphingomonadales > Sphingomonadaceae > Sphingobium. The sequence goes on along the minus strand of JAZJZH010000001.1, from coordinate 136,910 downwards.
GACCAGCCGCCCAGCAGCGCGACCAATATCTCGACCCGGATGAACAGGCGCAGCTCATCGCGCTTCACATAGCGCGAGCACCAGCTGCCCACCCCCATGGCGAACAGATAGGTGCCGATGACGATCGAAAATTGTGTGACGCTGTCGCCCAGCAGATAGCTGGCGATCGTACCGGCGAGCAGTTCGTAGATCAGGCCACAGGTCGCGACGGCGAACACGCTGGCCAGCAGAAGTCCGACCAGCGCTGTGCGCCTGCGCTCGGTCGGCGGCGACGACATGTCAGCCATGAATGGCGGCGGCGACGATGATGCCGATCGCAATGGCGATGGCGCCTGCGAACTGGGCGACGGCGACATTCTGCTTGTCGCGTATCTCCTCCCACAATTTGCCCGGCGTCAGCAGGTCGAGGACGACGAAGCCGACGACGAAAACGACGATGCCGATCCCGGCATAGGCCAATGAGTTGAGCAAGGTCGGTAGAGAGGTGATCATCGACGTCTCCTATTTATGGGTGGGGCCATAGGCGCGGGCAGCGCCAACGGTGCGGCCGCCATCGGCGAAGGGCGAATAGCCCTGCGACGCGGCGGTCAGATAGAGGCCCAGCACGCCTAGGCACCAGAGGGCGTAGAGGAAGCTGCTGCGGCTCATGGCGATTCCATCCCCCGCAACCAATCGTCGGTGTCGGCCGGAGAACCGTCCTTCTGCGCCAGCCGAGCATTTTCGAACATGATGTGAAGGATCAGCATCAACACGGGCGGCACCAATATCATCAGCACCGCCAGCCAGAAATTGGACGCGAAGCGCGCGCCCCGCGCTACCGTCAGATTGACCTCGACTGGCGGCAGGCCTTCGGTCTTGTAGGTGCCGCTCGACGGATCGAAGGCCCAATTGCCCGAACTACCCCAATGATGCGCCTGCGCGTCGACGACCAAGTCGTAGGTTCCGGCCGGCAGGCTCGCAACCTTCAAGGTTTGCGACCGGGCGCCTTCGGACCAGTAGCCGTCCGAATCCTGCCCGGAATAATGTTCGTTCAGCGCATAGGCGTCATAGCTGTCCTGCGTCTTGCGATTGACGAAGGACACATCAATATCCAACCAGCCTTGCTCCACGCTCGGCGTCAATGCCTCGACCGTCATCGCCTGTTTGCCAAGCGGCAGCGCGATCGGGCCGAATGTCTGAGACACGGCGGGGCCATCGGGCGTCACCGACAGGCTGAACATTTGCGGCTGCATGGTCCGGCCAAACAGCGACAGTAGGACCAGCAGCGCCACGAAGGACAGGGCGGCGATCGGCCACCAGCCTTTGATCCGCCGGGCATGGGGTGAGGGCTGGTGCGCCAGCGGCGTCATGCCGGGAATCCAGGTTGGCGGCGGATCGACATCGAACGCCGCGCGCATCTCCCGCCCGGTCAACAACTCGCTGATTGTCCAGCTTTTCTCCCGATCGTCCTGTTCCAGGCTGAGCATGAAGCCGGGGCGGACATAGTCGCTCGCGCGCACCTCCTCGCCCGGCTTCACCCGCCAGTAAAATTCGCCCGCGACCCGCGTGACCCGCGCGGTGTTGCCGCCATAGAAAGGCGTGAAGCGTCGGCCGCCGACGATCTGGTCCGGCCCGTCGCGCTGCGGCGCGGCGGTCAGCATCATGCCCAGGCTCCAATGGCCATTTTGCGCTATCAGCCAGCGATAGCCGGCATAGGGATTGAACAGCAGATATTCGTCCCATATCGCCCAGCCGTCGGACCGTTGCAGCCAGCCGATCGCTTCCCATTCCACGCCGCGGAGCGTACCGCGCGTGCCGAGCGGGATCGCGAGCGACGCCTGCATTTCATTGTAGCGGGTGATGATCCGCGCCGCCGGATCGGTCGCATCGATCAGCGTGCCGCAATATTCGCAGGCCAGCGTGACCGTATAGCCGGCCGCGCGCAGGGCGATCGTCCCGTCGCAGGCCGGGCAGGACAGGGAACGGACACTGCCATCCTCAGCCATAAGCGGGCAAGCTCCAGCCGGGGAGCGGGCGAAGGTGGCGCGGTTGGAGCGAGGCCAGGTTCACATGATGGCCGGCATAGAGCGACGGACCGTGCCGGTCCTTCTGGAAGGAGGCGCAGCGCCCGTCGCGATTGCGAAAATCGACGCTCAACGCCTCCCAGCCGACGGGCGCGGTAAAGGGCAGTTCGCCTTCGCAGCCGATGCAGCGCACGGTGCGGATATCAGCGACCTCATAGGGTTGTCCGGCGATATTGCCGCTTTCGCCAGGCTTCACCGGCGTATCGTTCATCAGGCGGCGGATGACCTGCGCCAGCGATCCCGTCAGTTCCACCTCGCGCAGCGCCATGAATTGGCCCATCGCCTCGCCCAGCCAGGCGTGGCTGCCGTCAGCCAGCAGCATCAGCCATTCGTTCCAGGCGCCATCATTCCATGCCCAGCGGACGCGGCCGATGATCTGGAAATCCTGGTCGAAGCAATGGCCTTGCGTCCCGATCTGGATCGGGCTGACGTCGAAGGGCAGGACCGCCGCCTCCCCCATCCCCTGCGCGCCCCGATTGTAACGGACGACGAGCGTGCGACAATAGTCGCACACCCGGACGGGCAGCGCCGGCGAGCGAAAAACAACCTCCGCGCCGCAAGTGGGACAAGCAACCGACTGCATGTGAGGTTAACGGATGCGGCCCAGCAGTTCCGCCTTCTTCGTATCGAATTCAGCCTGGGTCAGCGCCCCCATATCCAGCAGCTTGTGCAGTTTTTCGATCAGCGCAAACGGGTCTTCGGCGGGAGTCGGGGCAGGGGCCACGCCCGCTGCGCCGCCCAGCGCGCCGGTCATCGCCTGACCGATGGCCAGCCCAGCCGCCGCGCCCGCTCCGATCCCGGCCACGCCGCCGGACTGGGCCGCCGCCGTCTCGATCGCTTCGGCCGCCTGGAATTTTGCGTAGCGATCCAAATCTCCCAGCACGCGCATCGAACTGGCCTTATCGAGATGCTTCTGCACCTCTTCGGGCAGGGAAAGGCTTTCGACGAAGAAGCTCTCGACCGACAGCCCCCATTGGGCGAAGGCCGGCGCGACCGCGGCTTTGAGCGCTTCGGACAGCGCGGTCTGGCTGGCGGCCAGATCGAGAAAAGCGGTGCCGCCGCCGGCCACCCCGGTCGCAAGCGCGGTCTGGATCGCGGCGCGCAGCTGCGGCTCGATGTCCGCGACCTTCACTTGCGCGAGCGTGCCCATGATGCGCGAGGCGAAGGGTGCGACATCCTTGACGCGGAAACTGTAGCTGCCAAAGGCGCGGACGCGCAGCGGCCCCAGTTCGGGATCGCGCAGCGTCACCGGCTGCGCCGTGCCCCATTTCAGGCCGATCTGCTCCTTTTCGGAGAAGAAATAGACGTCCGACTTGAAGGGCGACTTGAAGCCCTTGTCCCAGTTCATGATCGCCGTCATCAGCGGCAGGGTCGCGGTGTCGAGCGTGTAGAGGCCCGGACCGAACATGTCGGCGATCCGCCCTTCGTTGAAGAAGGCGGCGATCTGTCCCTCCCGCACCGTCAGTTGCGCGCCATTCTGGATTTCCCGATCGGCCAGCGGCATGCGCCAGCCGAGCTGTCCCGGCTCTTCCACCCAGTCGATGACATCGACGAACTGTTTCGACAGAAAATCCAATATGCCCATGTCGCTCCCCTGCGCTGGCTATCAGTTTAGAATAGTGGGCTTGCGGGACAAGCGAAATTGCATCGGATCATGCGTGCGCGCTTTATCCGCCATACCCAATCTGGCAAAAGTTATAGGGCTGCCCCTGGCAAAATATGAAGACATCCGACATGCATCCCTATTCGCCTTGCAAGCTGGCTAAGATAGTCGATCATGCGTTTCTTGACCCAAAGCGCCCATGAGGTTCTATGATATTCGACGATTTCCTGCGCCATCGACGCAAGGAGCAAATTCTTCCGGAAGATCGGGCGGCGCTCGAAGCGTCGGTTGGCGAGGTCCGGTCTGTGCCCGCGCGGATGACCCTGGTGCGAAAGGATGAAAGGGTGCATTTCAGCACCTATCTCATAGAGGGCCTCATCTGCCGTTACATGGATGACCGAGAAGGGTTGCGGCAGCTTGTCGCCGTTCATGTGCCGGGCGACTTCGTCGATCTCCACGCTTACCCCCTCAAGCATCTCGATCACGACGTCGCCACCCTGACGGCGTGCAAGATTGCGACCGTGCCGCATAGAAATCTCGACATCGTTATGCGCGAGCGACCGGAGCTGGCCAAGCTGTTATGGTTCAGCACGCTTCTCGACGCGGCGATGCATCGCGAATGGATTTTTCGTCTCGGCCGCTTGAACGCCATGGCGCGTGTCGGCCATTTTTTCTGCGAAATCGAAGCGAAGCTGCGAGCCGTCGGCTTGAGCGATGGCGCCAGCTTCGAACTCGCCATGACCCAGAATGATCTGGGAGAAGCCTGCGGCATAACGCCCGTACATATGAACCGCATGCTGCGCATGTTGAAGGAGCAAGGCCTTTTGCAGATGCGGGCCGGTCAGGTTCAGCTACTTGATAGGTCTGCGCTCGCGCGCCTTAGCGAATTTGATCCGTCCTATCTGTTCATCGATGAATAGCGTCAGGAACTCCAACCGATTGCTTTCCGTTTAGGAGGGAAGCGATAGGAGAGTTTATGTCGACCCCAGCTATTCAGGACATGGCGGGCAAAGCGATTGCGGAAGAGGGCATGGTCCTCCTCGACGGCCCGGACGGTGTCGCGGTCACCATGACCGCCGACGCGGCGGAGGGAACCGGCAAGTCGCTTATTCGCGCGGCAGACAAAGCGCGAAGCCAAATGGCGAAACCGGACTGACGCCACTCGGCCCACGGGCGGAATCGTCATGATCTCGATCAATCGGCGGAACCTTCCCGCCAGAAGATCGCTCCGCTGATGCCATGGTGCAGACCGGTTTAGCCGATCTGCATGAATGGCGTCTGCATATTGATGATATGGAATTCATACATGCTCATTCGTGCCGGGTATGATCTCGTTTTTGCGGCCTATGCCCCCACACAGATGATCACGATGTTGAGCGTCCGACCCTCGCGTCTGGCTGATCTCAAGACGCCACATCATATCGTCAATGATCGTGGTCTTGAACTGGTCGACAGTCATGACGCCTATGGCAATATCTGCACGCGCTTTCTTCTGCAGCCGGGAATGACCCGCCTGTCCTGCGATTTCATCATAGCCGATAGCGGTGACGTCGATCGTCAGAGCCCGGCCGCACACCAACATGACATTGATGCCCTGCCGGCCGACGCGCTGACGTTCCTTGCCGGCAGCCGCTATTGCGAAACCGACCTTTTGTCCGGCGTGGCCTGGGGCATGTTCGGTCATATCCCTTCAGGCTGGCAGCGCGTTCAGGCGATCGTCGATTTTGTGCACAACCATCTGACCTATGGCTATTGCTACGCGCGATCGACCAGGACGGCGTGGGAAGCCTATCAGGAGCGGGTCGGCGTATGTCGCGATTTCGCCCATTTGTCTGTGGCCTTGTGTCGATGCATGAATATCCCGGCACGCTATTGCAGCGGTTATCTAGGCGACATTGGCGTCGATCCTGTGGATGTCGCGATGGATTTTCACGCCTGGTTCGAAGTCTATCTTGGCGGTGAATGGCACAGTTTCGATGCCCGACATCGCGTGCCTCGGATTGGACGCATCCTGATGGCGTGCGGCCGTGACGCCGCCGACACGGCGCTGACGACCGCGTTCGGACCGGTGCAACTCGTCGGGTTCAAGGTCCATACCGACGAAATCGAGTCCGCCCTCGATCGGGGCGAAGATCGCATGGCGGCCTGACGCCTTACCATTCCCCCCGCATCCCACCACACATCCTGAGCAACAACGAGGAAAATACCATGGCCCGGACGCCCAAGAGCAATATGTCCTCTAACGGTGGCGAGACGCATCAGGTTGCGGAGTCTGGTGACGCCGCCACTGTCCTCACCACCAATCAGGGGATCGTCGTCTCCGACAATCAGAACAGCCTGAAATCGGGCGCACGCGGCCCGACGCTGCTCGAAGATTTCGTGCTGCGCGAGAAAATCTTTCATTTCGATCATGAGCGTATTCCAGAACGGATCGTCCACGCCCGCGGCACCGGTGCCCACGGCTATTTCGAGGCGACCGACGATATTTCGGACCTCAGCAAGGCGGCACTGTTCCGCAAAGGCGAACGGACGGAAGTGTTCGTGCGCTTCTCTACGGTGGCCGGCGGCGCTGGTTCCGTAGATACCCCACGCGACGTGCGCGGTTTTGCGGTCAAATTCTACACCAGCGAAGGCAATTGGGATCTGGTTGGCAACAATATTCCGGTCTTCTTCATCCAGGACGCGATGAAATTCCCCGATCTGGTCCATGCCGTGAAGATGGAGGCCGATCGCGGCTATCCGCAGGCGGGCAGCGCGCACGACACCTTCTGGGACTGGGCCTCGCTCATGCCGGAGACCACGCATATGCTGATGTGGGCGATGTCGGATCGCACCTTGCCGCGCAGCCTGCGCATGATAGAGGGGTTCGGCGTCCACACCTTCCTGCTGGTCAATGAGGCCGGCGAAACCCATTTCGTGAAGTTCCACTGGAAGCCCAAGCTTGGTCTGCAATCGACGATATGGGACGAGGCGCTCAAACTCCAGGCGGCCGATAACGACTATCACCGTCGCGATTTGTTCGAAGCCATCGACGCCGGCGATTTCCCGGAATGGGAATTGGGCATCCAAGTCTTCGACAAGGCGTTTGCGGACGCACAGCCCTATGACGTCCTCGACGCGACCAAGCTGATCCCGGAGGAGGACGTCCCCGTCCGCATCATCGGGCGGATGGTGCTGGACCGCAATGTCGATAATTTCTTCGCCGAAACGGAGCAGGTCGCCTTTTGCCCGGCCAATATCGTGCCCGGCATCGACTCCTCGAACGATCCTTTGCTGCAAGGACGGCTCTTCTCCTATCTCGACACCCAGAAGTCTCGCCTTGGCACGGCCAATTTCCACCAGATCCCGGTGAACGCCCCGCGCTGCCCCTTCCAGAATTTCCAGCGCGATGGACAAATGCAGATGGCGGTGCCCAAGGGGCGCGCCAATTACGAACCTAACAGCCTGGCTGCCCATGGCGAGGACGGCGGCCCGCGCGAAAGCGCTGCGCGTGGTTTTGCCAGTTCGACAGCGCTGAGCGGCGAGGAGGAAAGCGGTGAGAAACTGCGCATCCGCCCGGAGAGTTTTGCCGATCATTACAGCCAGGCGCGGCTCTTCTACCGTTCGCAGACCCAGAACGAGCAGGCGCATATCGCCTCGTCCTTCGTGTTCGAACTCTCGAAGGTCGCTCAGCTCGATCAGGTGCCGCCGCGCATGGTCGCCAATCTGCGCAATGTCGACGAAGACCTCGCCAAGCGCGTGGCGACGGGCCTTGGCATCCCTCTGCCTAAAGCCGCCAAGCCCGCCAAGGAGCCGGTCGATATGGCACCGTCGGACGCGCTGTCGATCCACAAGAATATGAAGGCCATGTTGGAAGGTCGCGCGGTCGGCATCCTGATCGCCGATGGCACCGACGCCAGCGAACTGGACGCGGTGATCGCAAGCGTCGAAAAGGCGAAGGGCAAAGCCATGATCGTCGCGCCCAAGGTCGGCGGCGCAAAGCTATCGGATGGATCGCAGCGCAAGGCCGATGGCCAGCTTGCCGGATCGCCCAGCCAACTCTTTGACGCCGTCGCCATCATCCTTTCCGCAGAAGGTTGCGCAGCGCTGCTGAAAGAAGGCGCAGCGGTCGAATTTGCAATGAACGCATTCGGGCATCTCAAGGCGATTGGCGCCAGCGACGCCGCTCAGCCGTTACTAGACAAGGCCGGCGTCGTCGCTGACGAGGGCGTCACCGGACTAGGGGACGCATTCATCAAGGCCGCCAGCCAGCGTTTCTATGCGCGTGAACCTGGGCTGCGAATGCTCGCCTGACCCGCTTGTGCGGCGTCATTGGGGCTGCTGCGCTGACCAACAGGTTGGCGCAGCAGCTCTCACACCTAAAATGCCCGATTCCATCGGATGCGACGCATCAATGGACCAGGCGCTCATCACCATTTTGTTATGATCATTGCGCGGGCGTGTCGCGCGATGGTCGGGGGCTTCGCCGCCATGGAGAGATATGCTAGCGCGGCTGGATGAAGAAGCATGATCTAGCGAACGGGTCGAACGACGAAGGATCGGGTCGCCGTCGTCAGATATTGGAAATCGCGGCGCAGTTGTTCGCGAAAAAGGGATATCGCGGCACGTCCATGCGCGACATCGGCGAGCAGGCCGGCGTATTGGGCGGTTCGCTCTACCATCATATCAAATCGAAGGACGCGCTGTTCGTCGAACTGCATAATGCCGCGCTGGACGCTGCCGAAAGCTGCATCGTGCAAGCCATTCGCGCGCACGATGAGCCATGGGCCAGGTTGACGTCGGCCTGCGCGGCCTTGCTGGACATTCAACTTGCGCCGGATTCGCTCACCATGCCGATGATGAACGATTTTCGCGAAGTGCCCGATGCGGTGCGCGAACAGTTGGTCGCACGGCGCGATCGCTTCGAAGAGGTTTTCAGGTCACTGGTCGCGGAACTGTCGTTGCCGTCGCATATCGACCGTTCCATCTACCGCAATCTATTATTATCGCAGCTTAATTCTGCGTCGGACTGGTATCATGCAGGACGTTTGTCGCCCGGCGAGATCGCCACGCAGATCGTCACGATCTTCCGGCACGAATAGGGCTTTCGCTTCAGACTTGCCTTCCTGTGCAGCCATATGGAATTGACTGTAACACATGTTTGGTGTAGTCCCATTGCTGCGCTTTTAGGAGAGGCCCGATGTTCAGCTATGTTCCGCCGATCGACGATTATCGCTTCCTGCTGACGCAAGTGTTGGGCTTCGACGCGGCGATGGCGGAAACCGGCAAGGAGGTCGATGCCGACCTGGCCGTCGCGGTGCTGGAGGAAGCAGGCCGGATGTGCGCCGATCGGCTGCACCCGCTCAACCGCCATGGCGATGAAGAAGGCAGCCGCCTTGTCGATGGGAACGTGGTCACGCCGGCCGGTTTCGCCGACGCCTGGCGCGATTTCGTGGCGGCGGGCTGGGCGTCCATGTCGGCTGACCCGGCCCATGGCGGACAGGGCCTGCCCTTCATCCTTCAGCTCTGGCTGGACGAAATGCTGTCTGCGACGAACCTGTCCTTTGGCCTGTTTCCCGGCCTGACCCGCGGCGCGTGCGAAGCGATTGCCGCCCATGCCAGCGATGCGCTGAAATCCATCTATCTGCCGCGGATGGTGAGCGGCGAATGGACCGGCGCCATGGCGCTGACCGAAAGCGGCGCCGGGACCGACCTGGCCCTGCTCAAGACCAAGGCAATGCCACAAAATGACGGCAGCTTTGTCGTGACCGGGCAGAAAATCTTCATTTCATCGGGCGACCATGATTTCGGCGGCAATATCGTGCATCTCGTCCTCGCGCGCCTGCCCGATGCGCCGGCAGGGGTGAAGGGGATCAGCCTGTTTCTGGTGCCCAAATATCTGCCCGATGCCGATGGTGACTTCACGATACGCAACGCCATGTCGGTCGGCGCGCTGGAAAAGAAGATGGGCATCCATGCCCAGCCGACCTGCGTGATGAATTATGACGACGCGACCGGCTGGCTGGTCGGCGCGCCAAACAAGGGTTTGGCCGCCATGTTCACGATGATGAATGCGGAGCGACTGATGGTCGGCATCCAGGGACTGGGTGTCGCCGGGGCCGCCTATCAACAGGCTGCGGGCTATGCCAAGGAGCGGCTTCAGGGACGCAGCGCCGATGGCGCGCGCGGGCCGGTGGCGATCATCGACCATGCCGATGTGCGGCGGATGCTGCTCAACATCCGCGCCTTTGTCGAAGCCGGGCGGGCGCTGGGCGGCTGGACTGCGTTGCAGTTGGACAGGGCGCATCATCATCCCGACGCCGCCGAGCGGGCGAAGGCCGATGCGCTGGTCGCGCTACTGACGCCAGTCGTGAAGGCCGCGTTCACGGATTTCGGTTTTGAAAGCGCCGTGCAGGCGCAGCAGGTGTTCGGCGGCCATGGCTACATCCGTGAATGGGGGATGGAGCAATATGTCCGTGATGCACGCATCGCCCAGATTTACGAAGGCACTAACGGCGTGCAGGCGATGGACCTGGTCGGGCGTAAGCTGGCGATGGCGGGCGGCGCCGTGGTCGAAGGCTATTTCGACATGATCGCGGCGGATCTGGACGCAGCCGGCACCATCGACGTGGCGGCAAGGACGCGGGCGGCGCTGAACCTGCTACGCACCACCACGGCATCGCTGCAAGGCGCGAATGGAGACGCGGCGGGCGCGGCGGCAGTCGATTATCTGCGCCTTTTCGCACTTGTTTCGATGGGGTGGATGTGGACGCGCATGGCCGCGGCGGCGCAGGGCGAAGACGCCTTCCACGCTGGCAAGCGGGTCGTCGCAGATTTCTTCGCCCAGAAAATGCTGTCCCAAGCGCACAGTCTCGCAGCCAGCATCGCGGGGGGCGAAACATCGATCATGGCGCTGAGCGCGGACGCCTTTTAGCGGACTAATTTTGACATTCGCGCGCGACTTGGCTTCAAACGGTATCGAATGTCAGGATCGGTCCTAGTCTTGAGATCCGCATCATCCCTTGCCGCGCCGCGGGCGCAGCGCGTCACGCATGGCGATGCTGGAATTGATCCGGGTCACACCCGGCATGCGGGAGAGGATTTCGCTATGGATGCGTTCATAGGCGTCCACGCTGTCCGCTTCGACCCGCAACCAATAATCTACAGCGCCGGTCATCAGGAAACATTCTCGGATTTCAGGGCATTGTCGCACGGCATTTTCGAAGCGGGCCAGGAAATCCTCGGTCTGCCGATCCAATGTCACCTGAACCAGCACATTGACCGTGGCGGTTTCATCGCGCCCGCCGGCGACCACGGTATAGCCGCGAATATAGCCTTGCGCTTCCAGTTGCCTGATACGGCGATGGCAGGCCGATGGAGACAGCCCAATCTCCGCGGCGATATCGGCGTTGGAACGCCGGGCGTTGAGTGTGAGCAGGCGCAGGATCGCGCGATCGCTCTGATCTAAGCTGGTGACCATTTATGCGATTCCATTGATATATTCGACCATCTCTGTCAGAAAATGCGAAGAATGTCCTGCATATAAGGGAGATATTCGAAGAAACCTGTTATATAGTGGTTCAGTCATAAAAAGGGACTGCTATGCATGATGGGACTGCGGCCACCCTGCGCATTGATCTCGGCGCGCTGGTGGCCAATTATGCGCTGATCGCGCGTCAGGTTGCCCCCGCTGCTGTGGCCGGGGTGGTCAAGGCGGACGCCTATGGCCTAGGTGCGGCTGAAGTGTCGCACGCCCTGTTGGCCGCGGGCTGTCGCCATTTCTTCGTCGCCCATCTGTGCGAGGCGACAGCGTTGAAGCCGCATCTGCCGCCAGACATTCCCCTTTACGTTCTCAATGGCTTGCCGCCTGGCGCCGAAGCCGCCTGCGCCGCGCTGGGCGTCTTGCCGGTGCTCAATTCGCTGGCGCAGATTGACGCATGGGCCGCGGCCGCCCGCACGATCGGGTACGCGCTGCCCGGCGTCATACAGGTCGATACTGGAATGTCGCGTCTGGGCCTGACGCCCGATGAACTGGCGATGCTGCGCGACCAGCCGCACCGGCTGGACGGCATCGACCTGCAACTGGTCATGAGCCATCTTGCCTGCGCCGACGAGCCAGACGATGCCTTCAATCGAGAGCAGCGGGACAGGTTCGATGCGATCGCCGCTCAATTTCCCGGCGTACCGCACTCGCTCGACAATTCAGGCGGGGCGATGGCCAGTGACGTCGGACATGGCGACCTGGTCCGCGCGGGCATCGCGCTCTATGGCGGCGCGCCGCATGGCGATCCCAATCCCATGCAGGCCGTAATCGCGCTCGACGCCTATATCGTGCAATTGCGGACCGTACCGGCGGGCGCAGGCGTCGGCTATGGCCTGACCCACCGTTGCGACCGCCCGTCGCATATCGCGACCCTTTCGGTGGGCTATGCCGACGGCTGGCCACGCCATTTGAGCGGTCGCGGCAGCGCCTATATCGGCGGCGTCCGCGCCCCGATCGTGGGGCGGGTGTCTATGGACAGCATGACGATCGACGTCACCGACGTCGCCGATTACCTGCTCTACCCCGGCGCACCGGTCGAACTGATCGGCCCGCACCAGACGATCGACGCGGTCGCCGCGCAGGCGGGCACGATCAGCTACGAGATATTGACCCGGCTCGGCCACCGCTATGCGCGCATCTATCTGCCCGCGCCGGTCGCCGCTGCCGACCAGAGGAGCGGCAAGGCATGAAGATCGTCATATTGGGTGGCGGCGTGATCGGTGTCACGTCCGCCTGGTATCTGGCGCAGGCCGGCCATGAGGTCGTCGTTATCGATCGTCAGACCGGCGTGGCACAGGAAACCAGCTTCGCCAATGCTGGGGAGATTTCGCCCGGCTACGCCTCGCCATGGGCCGCGCCGGGCATCCCGGCCAAGGCATTGCGCTGGTTGTTCATGCAACATGCGCCGCTTATCCTGCGGCCCAGGGTTGATATGGCGATGCTGCGCTGGATGGTGGCGATGCTCGGCAATTGCAACGCCGCCGACTATCGCATCAACAAGGGGCGCATGGTCCGGCTGGCCGAATATAGCCGCGACCGGCTGATCGCCCTGCGCGCGGAAACGGGCATCGCCTATGACGAGCGCAGCCAGGGCACGCTCCAGCTTTTCCGCGAACAAAAGCAGTTGGACGGCATCGCCAAGGATATAGAGGTGCTGCGCGCCGACAATGTCCCGTTCGAAGTGCTCGATCGCGCCGGCTGCCTGGGCGCCGAGCCGGGCCTGGCCGCCAGCGCCGCGTCGATCGTCGGCGGGCTGCGCCTGCCCAATGACGAAACCGGCGATTGCTTCAAATTCACCAATGCGCTGGCCGACATGGCCAGGGCGCGCGGCGTGCAGTTCCTGATGGGACGCAACATCCGGGGGCTGGCCACGGAGGGCGGCCGCATCAGCCATGTCGTCACCGATCAAGGGCAGGTCAGCGGCGACGCCTATCTGGTGGCGATGGGCAGCTTCTCGCCCTTGCTGGTCGCGTCGCTCGGCCTGCGCCTGCCGGTCTATCCGGTGAAGGGCTATTCGATTACCGTGCCCATCGTGCAGCCGGACGCCGCGCCGGTGTCGACCCTGCTGGATGAAAGCTACAAGGTGGCGATCACCCGGCTGGGCGACCGCATCCGCGTCGGCGGCATGGCCGAACTGTCAGGCTACACCAACGACCTGCCACAGGCGCGCCGCGATACGCTGGACCATAGCGTCGGCACGCTCTTCCCCGGCGCGGGCGATCTCAGCCGTGCGACCTTCTGGAGCGGATTGCGGCCCATGACGCCGGATTCGACCCCGGTGATAGGCGCGACGAAGATCGACAATCTGTTCCTCAACACCGGCCATGGCACGCTGGGCTGGACCATGGCCTGCGGATCGGGCCGGGTGATCGCCGACATCATCGGCGGCGCGACGCCGGACATCGAAACCGCCGACCTCGCGCTCTCGCGCTATCGGCTCTGAATCCAAGGAGAAGCATCATGACCATCACCCGCATCGAAACCGGCCCGCGCATGAGCGAAGCGGTCATCCATGGCGATACCGTCTATCTGGCCGGGCAGGTCGGCGAAGGCGACAGCGTCACCGCCCAGACCCAGTTCGCGCTGGACGAGATCGACCGCCTGCTGGGCCTGGCCGGCAGCAGTAAGGCGCATATCCTGCGCGCGACCATCTGGCTGGCCGACATGGCTGATTTCGCCGAAATGAACAGCGTCTGGGACGCCTGGATCGCCGACGTTGCCGCCCCGACCCGCGCCACCGGCGAAGCCAGGTTGGCGACGCCCGATTATAAGGTCGAAATCATCATCACCGCCGGGCGCGCCTGATCATCGCTTCGTCGATGGCCTAACCGAACGGCATTGGCGCGGCGATCCTTAAAATCCTCGGTAAACGGCGCTTGACGCCGCGCGATGCCAACTGACGCGAAAGGCCCAGTCCCTGTTGTCCGGGGACTGGGCTTCGACCGGCCGCGCCTAAGCCATTGCATTGCGTCGCCCTCAATGAGGCATCCTGCGCGCCTAACATCACATCCGGGTTCGCTTTGCCCCGACCGCGCGGGACATAACCAAATATCCGCGGAAACGCCCGCGATGGAAACGATAAGTTTCAATTCAGAACCGGAACAGAAACAATCGTCAGAAATTGAGCACGCGGGTGGACACCGCCCGCCCGGTCGGTGCGCATCGGCGCCGACCATCGAGACGAGGAATTTCCAATTGCCCCAACAACGTAGCTGGCCAGCCATCATCCTGGGATTTGTTATCGCCGCCATCGGCCTCGTTCTGACGGGCGGTGGCCTATGGCTCGCCACGCTTGGCGGCTCGCTCTATTATGGGCTGGCCGGAATCGCGATGCTGTTCGCCGGCTTGATGTTGATCCGCAGCCGGATGTTGGGCGCCTATGCCTATATCGCCGTCGTGGCGGTCACTTTGCTCTGGGCCTTTTTCGACGCAAGCAGCAATCTCGTCTGGGCGCTGGTGCCGCGCATCATCGCCCCGATCGTTTTGCTGATCGCGACCTTCCTGGTGATGCCGACGCTGACGCGGACGGCCAATCGCTGGAAACTGGCGGGCGTGGGTGTCGGCGTTACCGTCCTGGCGACCGCGCTGCTCTTCACCTTTCTGGGCACGCGCGACGTTTCGGTCGCGGGGTTGCCGGCGCAAAATTCGATGGGCATGATGGACCCGTCCGGCATGGTTGCGGGTGCCGATTGGCCCGCTTATGGCGGCACCGGCGCGGCGCGGCGCTATTCGCCGTTGACCCAGATCAATGCCGGCAATGTCGCGCAATTGCAGCAAGTCTGGCTGGCGCATACCGGCGACATGCCGAGCGATGCGGCCGCCGCCGCCCAATATGGCGCCGAAACGACGCCGTTGAAGGTCGGCAATGCGCTCTATCTCTGCTCCGCCAAGAATATCATGATCTCGCTGGATGCGGCCACCGGCAAGGAGCGCTGGCGCTTCGACCCCAAGGTGCCGAACGAGTGGATTCCCTATACGGCGGCCTGCCGCGGGGTGAGCTATTATGCCGTCCCCAACGCCGCGCCCGGATCGCTCTGCGCCAAGCGGCTGATCGAGGGTACGCTGGACGCGCGCCTGATCGCGGTCGACGCGGAAACCGGCCGTCCCTGCGCCGACTTCGGCACCAATGGCCAGGTCGATGCGAAGATTGGCATGGGCAAGGTGTTTCCGGGCCTCGTGTCGATCAACTCGCCGCCGGTCATCATCCGCGGCATCGCCGTGACCGGGCACCAGACACTGGATGGGCAACAAAGGTGGGAGCCTTCGGGCGTGATCCAGGGCTTCGATGCGGTCACGGGCAAGCTGCGCTTCGCCTGGGACATGAAGCATCCTGAATGGAACACTTACCCTCCCGAAGGCCAGCAATGGTCGCGTGGCACGCCAAATATGTGGACGATCGCCAGCGGGGACGAGGCGTTGGGGCTGGTCTATCTGCCGATGGGCAACAGCACGGTCGATTATTGGAGCAGCCTGCGCTCGCCGGTAGAAAATAGTTTCGGCACCTCCATCGTGGCGCTGGACGTGACGACCGGCAAGCCGCGCTGGAAATTCCAGGCGGTCAAGAACGACGTGTGGGACTATGATTTCGGCAGCCAGCCCACGCTGATCGACTATAAGGGCAAAGCAGCGCTGCTGGTATCGTCCAAGCAGGGCGACATGTATGTGCTGGACCGCGCGACGGGCCAGCCATTGACGCCGATCGGCACGATCAAGGCGCCACGCGGCGGGGTCGAGCCTGCGCAGCGCGCGCCCACGCAGATCGTCTCGCTGTGGCAGACGCTGCGCAAGGATCGGCTGACCGAATCCGACATGTGGGGGATGTCGCCGATCGACCAGATGATCTGCCGCATCAATTTCCGCCGGGCGAGTTACAGCGGCTTCTTCACGCCGCCCGAAACGGATCGTCATTCGATCGAATATCCCGGTTACAATGGCGGGACGGACTGGGGCAGCGTCGCCGTCGATCCTGCGCGCGGTGTCATCGTCGCCAACTATAACGACATGCCCAATTATGTCCGCCTCGTGCCCCGCGCCGAAGCCGACAAGAAGGGCTGGTTCACCCGCGAGCAGAAGGCCGGCATGGCCAAGGCCGAAAAGGGCGGCAAGCCCCATGCCGAAGGTGCAGGCGACCCCCAGGCCCAGACCCCCTATGCGATCGACGTCAATGCCGGATGGCAAATGCCCTTCACCGGGATGTTGTGCAAGCAGCCCCCCTATGGCGGCATCCGGGCCATCGACATCGCGACCGGCAAGACGATCTGGGATCGTCCCTTCGGATCGGCGCGCAAGAACGGGCCGTTCGGCATCCCCAGCTATTTGCCCTTCACCATCGGCACGCCCAATAATGGCGGTTCGGTCGTGACGGCGGGCGGCCTGATCTTCATCGCGGCGGCGACCGACGACCTGTTCAAGGCGATCGACCTGAAGACCGGCAAGATATTGTGGCAGACCGCGCTGCCCGCCGGCGGACAGGCCACGCCGATGGTCTATGAACAAAATGGCCGCCAATATGTGGTGCTGATGACCGGCGGCCATCACTTCATGAAGACGCCGATCGGGGATCAGGTCATCGCCTGGGCCTTGCCGACCAAAGCGGGATGAGCGGTTCGGGATGGACCGCCCATATCAGGGCGAACATCGTCCTCTATGGCGCGCTGGCGGCCAATGTGGGAATCGCGGTCGCCAAATTCGTGGCGGCCGCGATCACCGGCTCGTCATCGATGCTGACCGAAGGCTTCCACTCGCTGGTGGACAGCGGCAACCAGATGTTGCTGCTCTACGGGCAGAAGCAGGCGCGCCGCCCCGCCGATCGCGCCCACCCCTTCGGCTATGGGCGCGAACTCTATTTCTGGGCCTTCGTCGTCGCGATCCTGATCTTCGCTGTGGGCGCGGGCGTATCGATCTATGAAGGCTGGACGCATATCCAGACGCCCGAACCGCTGCGCGATCCGGGCATCAACTATATCGTGCTGGGCATCGCCTTCGCGATGGAGGGGACGTCCTGGTTGATCGCGATGCGCGACTTCGATCGCAAGCGTGGCGCGGCAAGCTGGTGGCAATCGGTCCGGCGATCGAAAGACCCCGCGGGCTTCATCGTGCTGTTCGAGGATAGCGCCGCCCTGATCGGCCTGCTCGTCGCAGGCATCGGCATCTGGGCGAGCCATCATTATGCCGATGCCCGGATCGACGGCGTCGCATCGATCCTGATCGGCCTGGTGCTGGCCTTCGTCGCCGTCATGCTGGCCCGCGAAGCCAAAGGTCTGCTGATCGGGGAAAGCGCCGACCCGGCCCTGATCGAACGGGTGTGGACGGCGGTGGAGCATCGGCCGGAAATCGTCGCGGTCAATCATGTCAGGACCATCCACACCGCGCCCGACGCCGTGTTCGTTGCGATCAGCGCGGATTTCGAGGATGCGCTGACCATGGGCGAAGGCGAAACGCTGATCGGAGCGATCGAAGCCGAACTCAAGCATGCCATGCCGGAACTGACGTCCATCTATATCCGGCCGGAAAAACAACGCATGGCCGCTGCTACCGCCGTGCCCAAAAAACGCGGTGAACGTTGACAGGGCTTATGCGGTGGTCAGGACGCCTTGATAAGCGGGATCTTCCAGCGCTTTGCCGGCCCCCATGGCCACGCAGATCAAGGCATTTTCGGCCACTTTGACTGGAAGCCCCGTATGGTCGGACAAGGCCTGGTCAAGCTGGCCGAGCAAGGCGCCGCCGCCGGTCAGGGTGATGCCTTCGTCGATAATGTCTGCGGACAATTCGGGCGCCGTTCGCTCCAGCGCAGACATGACGGCCAGCTTGATCTGCCCAACCCCCTCCGACAGCGCTTCGGCGATCTCCGCTTCACTGATCCTGATTTCCGCTGGCCGGCCGTTCACCAGATCGCGTCCCTTGACGTTGATGACCCGGCCTTCATCGACGGGAATGACGGCGGACCCAATGGCATGTTTGACCCGCTCCGCCGTCATCTCGCCGATCATCAGATTATGATGCCGCCGGATGTGCGACGATATCGCATCGTCCAGCTTGTCGCCGCCCATGCGGACGGAATTGCTGTACGCGATCCCTTGCAACGACAGGACGGCGACTTCGGTCGTCCCGCCGCCGATATCCACGACCATGGCACCGCGCGGTTCTGTAACCGGCAGGCCGGCGCCGATCGCTGCCGCCATCGGTTCATCGATCAATTGTACCCGCGATGCGCCCGCGTTCATGGTCGCCACCTGAATGGCGCGACGCTCCACCATGGTCGATCCCGACGGCACGCAGATCACGACTTCGTGCCGGCGGCTAAAGCGCCCGCTGCCGCCGATCGCCTTGGCCATGAAATGCTTGATCATCTGTTCCGCCACATCGATGTCCGCGATCACCCCATCGCGCAACGGCCGTATCGCCTGGATGTTCGCGGGGGTCTTGCCCATCATGGGTTTGGCTTCATTGCCGACCACCTTGACGCGCCGCACGCCGCCGACAGTCTCGATCGCGATGACGGATGGCTCATTCAAAACGATGCCGCGATCGCGGACGTGGATGACCGTATTCACCGTGCCAAGGTCGATGGCCATGTCGTGCGTAGAGGAAGCGAATAATCGTCTTATCATGGGGTATCCGAGCGGGGCGGGGGTGACGCCGCTTTGCGCAATGCAAGTCCGCGCACAAGGCCGGCACGCCCGGCCGGATGATTGTCGCGGTCACTGGAGTTTCCGGCCGCCGCCCAAGCGCCCATTACGGCATCTATTGGCGGCGCATCACATGTTCGGCCCATAGGCCAAAGGCGATGCCGATCGTCGCCCACAGGATCATCTGGGTCAGGATGGCGGCGACCCGGAAATCCCAGAGCAGCGTCGCGGGATAATCGGCCGGCACCTCATTGACGACGGGCAACAGGAACTGGCCCAGAAAGACCAGCGCGATATAGCCGCCGATGGCCAGCAAAGTCGCGTCGATGCCCCGGCGCGACCGGAGCAGGGCAGCGCGCAGTTGCGATGCGATCACCGCGCCACTCACCGACAGCGCGATCATTGCGAAATAGGCGGCGGTGCGCAGGCCGACGGTGTCATGGCTCCCCACGGCCGGCGGGGTCTGGGGATATTTGATACCCGGCACGATGACGATCAGCAGGAAGGCGAGGCCGGCCAGCAGCAGGGCGAAGCTGCGCGGCCCGGCTTGCCCGAACCGGCCATAGCCATAAGCGAACAAAAGCGAAAATATGCCGCCGACGGCAGCGCCGTACAGGATCATCGCCGTCAGCAGCCCCGTGCCCTTCTGCGTCGCCCGGCTCACCAACTCTTCCTCTTCATGCGGCATCGGCGCATCGCCATGATGGGCCGCGTGCGCGCTTTCATAACCGATGGCGAGATCGATCTGGGGTTCCGCTGTCAGGCGGGCGAACATCGTCGCAAGGAGGGCGGCCATTATCCCGGCCACCATCCCGCGCCACAACAGGCTCTTCGTCATCGCCCGGTCAGTGGCAGGGGAAGCCGAGAAGATGCCGGCCGTCATGCACGAATTCATGCACATACATGCCGTCGAACAGCGCGAATGCGCCCTGTTCGGTGCTGACGAAATAGAGGAAGATGAGCGCGATCAGCGCGCCAAACACAGCCCAGGGCGCGATATCTTCGACCGGAATGGCTATACCACCCCGGATCGGAATGAAATGATCGTCAAACAATGCGGCATTGGCTGCCATGGTCATGCTCCTATAAGGGATTGCGCGTCCCGCGAGAGAGTGTCGTTCAGGAAGAAGGTCTGGCTCTCGACGTTCCCGTCGATCACAGTGGCGCGACCGCGCCGGACTTTAACCGGCTTCTTCTTCCTGATGGCCATGGCGTTTAGAGTGGGGCAATGCCGCTCGTCAACAACTGTTGGAGGTTCCACTGGGCGCGTCGCTCTTTCTTCTCTGCGTGGCCTCCACGCCATCGAGCCGCATCGGCGGCTTCCCGGCGCGGGACGAACGCCTCGACGCGCGGGGCGCGCGCGACGCCGCCTGCTATCGTCTGCCCCCGAAGCTGGCCGCTTCCGTCTTCCGCAGCCCCTCGCTCGCCGCCGCCCAGACTGCCCAGGCTATAGGAGTTTCCGCCACAGAGGAGTCCGCCTTGGCGGACAGGGATGCAGGTCGATGGTCAGGACGATCGATCGAGGACATCTCGTCTGCCGAGCCTGTCGCCCTGTCAGACTGGCTTGCCGACCCCCTATGCGCCGCGGCCGATGGAGAAACCCTGGTGGCCGTCCAGCAGCGGATCGGCGCATGGATCGACCGGATGGCGACCCAGGCCCAACCCGTCTGCGCCATCACCCATCCCATGACTATGCGCGCCGCGCTCGCCCATACCCTGGGCTTTCCGCCCGCAACGACACTCAATATCGACATCGCGCCGCTGTCGAGCATCCGCCTCTCGTTCAACCGCATCTGGCGGCTTCAGGCGCTGGAGACACACTAATGCGCGGCACCCTCAGCCCCAGATGGCGGGCAGGTCCAGCCCCTTGTCTCGCGCCGATTTTCCGTGGAGACAATATCCCTTAGGACATGGTTCGATTCGGACCGCCCCAACTTCATACCCCATCCCAAAAGCGGCCCCGGCAGGCTGCCGGTCACTGGCCGATTCCCTGAAATCAGCGAGGCGGACGAACATGCGGTGTGATGGTGGTGCGCGCCGTCCTTGATGCTTGATCGGCGTGCCAGAGACGCTCTGATCTTTCTGTCGGATTCTGCCAGCCGTCGGCTGTTTCAGCCGACTTCAGAATGTTCTAAGCATCCCCCATGCGCAGCGACCCACCCTATCGCCGGATCGGTATCATCGGCGCTGGCCGCGTCGCCAACGCGATGGCGCTGGCCCTGCACGCCCGATCCGCCGATCCGCTGCTGGCCTGGGGCCGCGACCCGGCCCGGCGCGACGCCATGGTCGCGGGGATCGGCCATGCCCAGGCGGCGTATGACCTGAAGACGATCGCCTCCACCTGCGACCTGATCCTGATCGCGGTATCGGACGACGCCATCCCCGATCTGGTCGGACCGCTGGCGCAGCGCCTGCCCACAGGCAGCGCGCCCTTCATCCTCCATCTCAGCGGCCGCAGCGGCGCGGCGCTCCTCGCCCCGCTGGCGCAGCGCGGCGCGCTGACCGCGGCGGTGCATCCGGCCATGACCTTCACCGGCGATCCCGCGCAGGAGGTCGCCCGCATGGTCGGCGCCCGCTTCGTCGTCACCGCTGACACACAAGCGGCGATCGCGGCCGCGCAAGCGCTCGTCGCCCTGCTCGGCGGCATCATGGAGCAGGTGGCGGAGGCACAGCGCGCGCTCTACCACGCCGCACTCTGCCACGCCGCCAATCATCTGGTGACATTGATCGCCGGCGCGAGCGACGCCCTGGCGGCGGCCGGAATCGCCGAACCGGGGGCGCTGCTCGCTCCGCTCGTCCGCGCTGCACTCGACAACAGCCTTGACCGGGGCATGGCCGCTCTGTCTGGACCACTGTTGCGGGGCGACGGCGACACCATCGCCGACCATCTCACCGCGCTATCGGCCGATAGCCCGGACCTCCTTCCGGCCTATTGCGCCATGGCGACAGCGACGCTGGACGCATTGGAACGCACCGGCGCACAACCGGCGACGGGGCTACGGCAGGTGCTGGCGTCCGTCCCCTAACTATCCAGTTCCTTCATCCTCTCTTGTCGGACGCGCCGCTGCCAAGCTATGCCCTGTCACAGACAAAAAAGGATGTATGCGTGGCCAAATCGCCGACGAATATGCAGGGCAAGGCGGGTGGACGGGCTGGCGAAGCGGAGGAAACCCGTCTCAACATATTGGACGTCGCCACGCTGGAGTTCGCTGACAAGGGGCTGAGCGGTGCGCGCATCGACGAGATCGCCGACCGCACCGACGCATCCAAGCGGATGATCTATTATTATTTCGGCAGCAAGGAAGGCCTGTATCGCGCCGTGCTGGAGCGCGCCTATACTGCGGTGCGAGAGATCGACGCCGACAATACGCGCAGCGACCTCGCCCCCGACGCGGCGCTGCGCGACGTGGTCGGCGCGACCTTCGACTATCATCACCAGCATCCCGAATTCGTCCGGTTGGTGATGAACGAGAATATCCTGCGCGGCGCGCATATCGGCGAGATTCCCGGCATTCGCGAACGCAATCGCAAGGTGGTGGAACAGCTACGTAACATCCTGGCGCGTGGCGTGGAGAGCCGCCATTTCCGCGAAGGCATCGACCCGCTGGAACTGCATATGACGATCAGCGCTCTCTGCTTCTACAATGTATCGAACCGCTACACCGTATCCTACGGCTTCGAACGGGACGTCACCGCGCCCAAGGTGCTGGCGCGGCGGCGCACCAATGTCATCGACATCGTCGAAAGCTGGTGCCGGGTCTGACTTTGGTGTTGCAACACCCAAACTGCGGCTACGCGATCTGCCCTATCAGGCCTGCCGTATCATGATCCTCGAAAGCCGTGGTCAGGCGAAAATGGTTCATGACATTGATTTCCCAACCATAATTGACCACCGGCGTCGTCAGCCAGCCGATATAGACCCCCCACATCAGGCAACGGCCAAACTCGGTGAAACTGTCCTCGAACGAGGGGCCATCGGTCACGCCCTCGACCGCCAGCCTATCGAGATAGAAGCGGACCAGATCCTGTTCATGGGCGCGACGATCCTCCACTGACAGCGCCGTCGTCACCAGATAGCTGACATCGTGCATATGATGGCCGCGACAGGTGAGTTGCCAGTCGAGCAGGCCACCCGACCCGTCAGGCAATATATAGCTATTGCCGATATGCATGTCGCCCTCGACCAGCGTCTGGGGCAGGCTCTGCTGGTGCCGGTGCAGCGCCAAGGTGCCGTTGCGCAGGGCCGGGCCGGTCGTGCGCAGCCGCTGTACCATCTCGCGCTTGAACGACACGGTGTCGATCTCATGCTGGATCAGCGGCTCGGCCCCCACCATCATCAGCTCCGCCACCTTGCCCTCGACATGGCTCCCCGCCCAGGCCAGATCGCCGCCAGGCCGCAGGCGGGGGCTTTCCCAGAAGCGGGCGTGCAGCTTCGCCTGCTGCGACAGGATGGATCGCACAGTGTCGAGCGTTACCGGCGACAGGACACTGGGGAAGGTCGCGCCGCGCAGCGTCAGGTCTTCCAGCACGATCGCAAAGTCGCTCGATGCCGCATCGAAGCCCGCGCCGAAACTGCGCGGCGTCTCTAGGTCCAGTTCGGGACGGACGCGGTTGTAGAAATTGACTTCATTTTCGTAGAAGGGCGCCAATATCTTGTCGACGCCGCGCGCAACCTTCACGACCAGGCGGGTAGGCAGGTCCGCCGGACTGCCCGGCCCATAGCGGACATTGACGATCACGCGCCCGGCCGTGGACACGAACTGCTCGCCATAGGTCTTGGCCTCCACCATATCGACATGGGTGACGGTCACGCCGGGCACGGCCTGTGCCATCAGCCTGGTCAGATAGGCGGGCGTGATGTCCGCCGCCGATGTCGGGTGCGCCAGTGGGTCGGCCATGCAAAGCTATCCTCTTCTGTTATAGTCTATCGGTTCGGCTATCCGGCCATGATCCCGCCATCCACGGCCCAGCAGGCACCATGCACCCGGCGCGCGCGGTCGGACGCCAGGAACAGCAGCGGTTCAACCACATCCTCCGGTGAGCAGGGCGGCCGCATCCCGGTGTAACGGGCCAGCAATCGGGGATCGGCGAAGTCAGGAAATGCCATGCCCTTCGTCATTTCCGTCCGCATCGGGCCTGGGGCCAGCACGTTGATCCTGACCGGGCTGTCCATCATCTCCATCGCCAGCGACAGGGTCAGGCCGACAAGGCCGAATTTGGACGCGGTATAGGGGGCCAGATAGGCCTGGCCCATGAAGCCCGCGGTCGACGCCACGCTGATGATATTGCCATGGCTTTCGACCAGATGCGGCATCGCCGCCTGCATCAGGAAGAAGGGGCCGGACAGGTTGGACGCGATGGTGCGATGCCAATCCTCCGCCGTGACGTCCGACAATTGGTGGAACATCACGTCGGCGGCGATATTGCACAGCACGTCCAGCCGCCCGAAGGCCGCGATTGCCGCTGCGATCGACGCGGCGCAATCATTGGCATCGCCCAGGTCGAAGGGCAGTTCCACGCTGCGGCCGCCCGCTACCCCGATCAACCGCGCGGTTTCTGCCAGCTTGTCCGCGCTGCGCCCCAACAGGCACAGCGCCGCCCCCTCCCGCGCGAAGGCCAGGCTGGCGGCACGGCCCAATCCCGATCCCGCCCCCGTGATGAGAACGACCTTGCCGGAAAACTCCATTACCAGCGCCGCCGCCATTGCGCGCCGCGCCTGCGTCGACGGAGGGCTTCGTCACGCTGCTCTGGCGTCACCACCGGCGTATCGATGGGCAGGTGCGCGCATACTTCTGCCGCCGGCACGATTTTCAACACCGGCTCCGGCCCCGAACTCGCGCCGGTCCAGCGCAGCATCAGCGATCCTTCCAGCCGCCCGGCCGGGTCCAGCCAGTTGGGCACGCCGGGATCGTCGATCGCGATCACTGCGCGAAACCGACCGTCGCTGTCCAGAACGGCCTGGCCGCCATTCAGGCTGGATTGGTGGTTGATCCAGTCGATCGTGTTCCACAGCGGGTCGTTGAGTTGCACATTCCAATAACGGACCTGCTCGGGCAGCGCGGTGTCGATGATCATCGCTTGTCCGGGTTCCAGCCGGAAAATGCCCTGATAATAATGTTGCCCGACCACGCCGCCGCGTCCGGCCCAGTCGTCATATTCCAGTTTGTTGATGAAGCCTTGCGCCCGCTGCCGCTGGCCATAGCCCAGCGCGAAACCGGCATAGCGTTCGACGAAGGCGGACAACCGATCGAGCCGATGCACGATCTCGGCCGCAGGCATGGGCGCGCCGCCCACGGGCCGGTCGACCCGCTCGATAGCGATCCGCAATTCCCGCCCCACGCCCCAGTCATAATAAGCGTGGCGCAGGCCGATGGTGACGGCGCGGGGATCGAGCGGGAACCAGTCGCCCGCATGACCCTCCGGCCGTTCGCCACCGACCAATATGTCGAACGCCCCGTCCGGCCCCAGCATGCAGGCGTCCAGGTCGATCATGCCGACCGATGGTCCCAATTGCTCCATCGGTCCCAGCCCGCCCGCGACCAGATCGATGAATATGAAGACGCCGTCGCCTCGCTGGCCCGACAGCCGGTACACGCCGCCGCCATCGATCCGCGCCGCGCCATAGATGAAGTCGGGATTGACCCCGACGGTGTTCAGGACGCTGCTGACCGATGGCACGAAATCAGGCCGGTCGGCGTCGGCAAAGGCAGTCTGGTAGCCGGTGGCGAGTGCGGCAAAGAGCAGGCGGTGCGCCTCCGCCCGTGCCTGTTGGTCTGTGGGGTCCGCCAAACTGTCCAATACGCTGTCCGCGCTGGCCATCGTCTCCAGCCAGCCGCGCCAGGCGGACGGATCAGATATAGGCACGGTAAGTCTCGACATATTCGGCGAACCGCTCACTGACCTGATCTGTGGTCAGGCCATAATCGGCCAGCGTATAGCTGCGCGCGCCATGCTTGCCCGCCGGATTGTCATGCAGCCAGCCAAGGATGCCCGTTTCCGATTCCGGGGTGAAGTCCCAGCCGAAGTGGTCGTAGGCGGCGCGGATGGTGGCGACCGGATCAGCGACCAGATCCTTGTAACGCATGTCATGGATCGGCAGGTCGGGATGCGCCTTGCGATAGTCCATGCTGCACTTCACCCCGTCCCACCAGAGTTGCAGGAACTCGGCCCCCAGCGCGTGCAGGTCCAGATCGTCATAGGACGGCGCACGAATGACGCTGATCAATTGCGATATGGAGGCGATGACGGTGGTGGGGTCGCGATGCGGCTGAATGAAGATCGCGTCGGGATAGACGCTGCGCAGCGCGGGCAGTTTGTACATATGCTCCTGGATCTTGAGCACCCAATGCTTGCCCGGATGGCGCCAGCCCAGATGCTGGAGCCACATCTTGTGCACCTCGTAGCGGAAGGTCGCGTCGATCCCCTTGAACCAGTCGTAGAAGCGGGGAAGATGCTGGAACATGCATGGGTTGCTGCTCTGGAACGACGTGGTCATGAACGACCCGCATTCCTGCGGTATCTTCGCACCCAGCGGATGGGCCTTGAGCAATTCGTCGGCATCCGCGCCCAGTTGCGCGCGCAGATGCGCGTCGAAACGGGCGATGCGCGGGTCGGTGTCCGCCGTGGCGGCCTCTGGCGGGGGCGAGGGTTCGGCCACTTCCCACATCAGCGGGGTGCGGACCTGCGGGTCGCCGTCCATCAACGCATGAAGGAAACTGGTGCCGCAGCGGGGCAGGCCCAGGATGAACAGCGGTTGCTTGATCTCCACTTCGGCAATCTGAGGGTAGCGCGCGCGATCATCGGCTATCGCTTTCAGGCGCGACAGGTCGTCATGGACGATATGCAGGGCGCGGGCATGGCCATTGGCGTTGAGTGCCCGGTCCTCCGCCATCGACGCCAGCAACATGGTGAGGCCGGGCTTCACATTCTCCCGCAGATAGTCGGGCAGGGGATAGCGGTCCAGAAGCGTATCGGCATCGGGAAACGCATGGCTACTGCTGATCGTCGCCATGGCTTTACAGCCCCACCGGATAGAATATCGACTTCTGGTTCTGATATTCGTGCAGCCAGTCGGGACCATATTCGCGCCCGACGCCCGATCGTTTGTAGCCGCCGATCGGCGCATAGCTCATCCGCCCGGTGCCGCCGTTCAGCATGACGCTGCCCGACCGGATTTGCAGGGCCATCTCATAACCCTTGGCCGCGTCCGCCGTCTCGATGCCACCGTTCAGGCCATAGCGGCTATCGTTGGCGATGCGGATCGCCTCCTCGTCAGTGTCGAAGCCGATGATGCAGCCGACCGGGCCGAACACTTCCTCCTGGGCGATGGTCATGGCGTTGTCGACATCGTCGAAAATCGTGATGTCGGTGAAGAAGCCCTTGTCCAGGCCCGTAGGCCGCCCGCCGCCATGGACGATCCTGGCCCCTTCATCGCGGCCGATGGCGATCAGATTTTCGACCTTGCTGCGCTGCGATTCGCGGATTAGCGGACCCATCGAGACGGTGGGATCGGCAGGATCGCCGATCTTGAACTGGCTGGCGACGGCGCAGGCGGTTTCCACGAACGCCTTGCGGATGCTGTTATGGACGACCAGGCGGGTAAGGAGCGCGCAGCCCTGGCCCGCATTGACGGACAGCACGGCGACCGCCATCGCCGCCGCGCGCGCGACATCGGCATCGTGCCGCACGATCAGCGCCGACTTGCCGCCCAGTTCCAGATGGACGCGCTTCAGTGTCGGTGCCGCCTGCGCCATGATCGCCGCGCCCACGCCTTCGGACCCGGTGAAACTGACCAGGTCGACGCGCGGGTCGCTGGTCAGCATCGTGCCAACCTCCGGCCCGCCGGTGATGACGTTCAGCACACCCTTGGGCAGGTCGATCTCCTCGGCGATCTCGCCGAACAGCAAAGCGGAAAAGGGGGTGAAGGGGGAGGGCTTGAGCACCAGCGTATTGCCCGCCAGCAGCGCCGGCACGATCTTCGCCAGATTGATGAGGAAGGGGAAATTATAGCCGGTGATGCCCGCCACCACGCCCACGGGTTCGCGCACGACCGTCGTGCCGCCCATCTTGCGGGGACCATCGGGATCGAACGGATTGGGGGTGATGTCGATCGGCAGGCGAACGCTGTCGTCGCGGGTCGAATGCTCCAGCGCGGCGAGCAGATGGTCGAGCGGATTGGCGACCTGCATCCCGTGGGTCACCCCCTGCGCGCAGCCGACCTCCGCCACGATCAGCGCGACGATCTGTGGCCGGCGCGCGTCCAGCGCCGCGTGCATCCGGCGCAGATAGGTCGCGCGTTCGGCCATCGCCATGCGCGGCCATACGCCATGGTCGAACGCCTCGCGCGCCGCCGCGATCGCCGCTTCCGCCGCTGCCGCATTGCCCACGGGTGCGTGGCCGATCACCGCTTCGCTCGCCGGATTGATGATGGCGTCGCGCTCTGCGCCCGCGGCAACCCATGCGCCGTCGATGTAGAGCTTGTCGATCGTTGTGAAGGGGATGGTCATGGGTGAATATCCTGTCCGGGCCGCAGGATCATCTCTGCGGCGTTAAGGGCGATGGCCATCGCTGGCGCATTGGTGTTGCCCGACACGATGGTCGGCATGATGGAGGTATCGACCACGCGCAGGCCGGTAACGCCGCGCACGCGCAGTTGCGGGTCGAGCACCGCGACTTCGTCCGCGCCCATCCGGCACGTCCCGCAAATGTGGAAGGTCGTACCGCCCAGGGCGATGGCGTTGGCGAGAATATCCTCGTCCGCCTCGATACCCACGGTCTTGCCCGTCTCCGCGACGATCCAGTCCTTGAGCGCAGGTTGCGTGGCCAGATCGCGCAGCCAGCGGAACAGGGCGACGAAGTGCTGCCGGTCGGCATCGGTGGCCAGGTGATTGGCGTCGATGACGGGCGGCGCATCGGGATCGGCGGCGCTGATCCGCACCTGCCCCTGGCTGTCGGGCCGCAGATAATAAGCGATGACGGTCATGCCGGGATAAGGGTCCAGCGCCACCGCGCCCCTGGCATCGGTATGGAAGGAATAGAGCCCCAGACCGACCTGCGCATCGGGCCGGTCGGGCGACGCCTGCGTCTTGATGAAGCCGCCCACTTCATGCGCGGCATGGGTCAGCGCGCCCTTCGATCCGAAGATGTAGCGCAGGACCGATCCGATGAGGCCAAGGCCGGACAGCTTCTGGTTCAGGCTGTTGCCGCGCACCTGGTAGGTGAAGCTGAGATAACGATGCTCACGCAAATTGGCGCCGACGCCGGGCGCATCGACCACCACCGGAATGGCCAGTGATTCGAGCAGCGCGCGGGGGCCGATGCCCGACAGTTGCAACAGTTTCGGGCTCTGGATCGCCCCCGCCGACAGGATGATTTCGCGCCGTACCGCGATTTCGTGAACGCCATTTTTGTCACGCAGCAGGATGCCGCTGGTCCGTTGTCCGTCGAACAGGATGCGCTGGACGTCGGTATCCGTCACCACGGTCAGGTTCGCGCGTCCCCGCACCGGTTTCAGGAAAGCGCGCGATGCGGAAAAGCGCTTGCCGCGATAGGTGGATGTGGGCTGATAGCCCATGCCGCCCTGCGTAACCGCGGGGATGTCGTTCATGTCGTCGACCCGCTGCGTCCCGGCCTGTTCGGCCGCGGTCAGGAACGCCTCGCACAACGGATCGCCAGACGGATGGACGCTGACCTTGAGCGGGCCACCCTTGCCGCGCCACGCCTTGGCGCCCAGCCCATGATCCTCCAGCGCGACGAAATGGCGGCCCATCGTCTGCCATCCCCATCCGGTGCAGCCTGCCGCTTCCCATGCGTCGTAATCGGCGGGAGCGCCGCGCACATAGACCATGCCGTTGACCGAACTCGATCCGCCGACCGTGCGCCCCTTCAGCCAGCTTTCCTGCGGCGCATTGCCGCCCGGCGACACGGCATAGTCCCACACATGGGGATTGCCCGGTGCCAGCAATTTGCCGATGCCGCGCGGCATAGCGATCAGCGGGCTGTTGTCGTCTGGGCCAGCTTCCACCAGCAATACCGTGACCGCCGGGTCGGCCGACAACCGGTTCGCCAGGACGCAGCCGGACGACCCGGCGCCGATGATGATATAGTCGTAGCCATTCTGGTTCATGCCGTTCGGGTTCCTCGCCATGCCTGCTACAGACCATGGACATGGCCTTCATCCCACCTGCCGAGTGATAGGGGGGGGCGTCGACGCGCTCGTCGCGGGCGGTTCGGTTTCCGCTTGGCTTGGCGGCCGCGAATTGCGATGCGTGCGGACATGAAGGGTAAATGGGAAGATTATGGACCCGGCGCGCGCAAGCTGATGCTCGCCGTGGAGGAGATCATCGCCGAACGCGGGATCGAAGGGGCGTCCATCCGCGAAATCCTGCGCGTGGCCAAGCAGGGCAATAATTCCGCCATCTATCGTCACTTCGGATCGAAGGAACTGTTGATCCGGGCGATCTACGACATCCGCCAGACCGAAGTGGATGATTGCCGGATGCTGCGGATGCAGGGGCTGCCCGGCCTGCCCGACGATATTCGCGGCCTGCTCGAACTGTTCCTGCTGCCGGTGCTGGACGCTTTTGAAGGGCGGCAGAGGTGGATATATTCGCAGTTCATCCTGCACCTGATCCTGAACGATCCGTTCGATGAGGCCTTTGACAGCGCCCGTGAGGGGCCAGCAGTCGCGCTGGTCCATCAGGCCTTGCGCCGCTGCTGCGCCGCCATGTCGGACCAGGTCTTCACCATGCGCCTGTCGGTGGCGGTGACGAATTTCCTGATGGGCGTCAGCTATGGCGACCGGGTCGCCAACCTGACCGGTGGCAGCTATCCGCGTTCCGACCAATATCTTGAAGACCTGATCACGGCGGGCTGCGCCTTGCTGATGCTGCCGCCCTTCGTCGAAGCCGCCGAAACGCCCGGCTGACGATGGCGTGGGCATAGGCGAAAATCGTCGGCCCTCTCCAACGATAGGCACGACTAAGACGATCGTCTTCTACATCTCCCGGCGGCACTGGCAAAGGTCAGGCTTGCGAGAACATGCCGTTCCGCTGCTCTGGGAGAGATGATATGCGCCCGATTTTCACCGCGCGTCTTGCGGTCCTTTTAACGTCCGTGGCACCCCTGGCCCTACCGGTCCTGGCGATCGCTCAAACGGCGCAGCCGCAGGCGTCGCCCAGCATCGACGACATTGTCGTCACCGCGCGCCGATCCGAAGAGAGCATCCAGTCGACGCCGGTGTCCGTCACCGCCTTCACCGCGGACATGCTGCGCGAAGCCAATATCGCGACCACCGCCGACCTGATGATCAAGACGCCCGGCGTCTATCTGTCCGGGTCTGGCGGCCGCGAAAATTCGGTGTTCCAGATCCGCGGCCAGTCCAAGGCGTTGAGCGGGTCCAACGCGCCCGCCGTCGTCAGTTACTTCGCTGACGTGCCCGCACCGACCTTCGGCAGCGGCGTCGCGACCTATGACATGGCATCGGTGCAGGTTCTCAAAGGCCCACAGGGCACATTGTTTGGCCGCAACACCACCGGCGGCGCCGTTCTCTATTATCCCGCAGCGCCCGAATATGTCCTGGGCGGCTATGTCGAGGCGGGCTACGGCCGCTACGACCGCAAGCAACTGGAAGGGGCGCTGTCCATCCCGATCGTGGACAACAAACTGGCGGTGCGGGTCGCGGGTCGGTACGAAAAGCGCGACGGCTATACCAAGAATATCGGGCTGGGCGGCGACCTGGACGACATCAATTCGCGTGCGTTTCGGGTGTCCGTGCTGGCCGAACCGGTCGAGGGTTTCAAGAACCTCACCATCTTCGACTGGTATCGCAACAACTACACCGGCGACGCGGTGCTGTTGACCAGCCTGTTCGACAATCCCAGCCTGATCGACCTGCTGGGCCTGCGCAGCGCGATGCAGGATGCGCTGGCGGCGCAACAGGCGCGCGGCCCCCGCGTCATCGACAGCGACGTGTCGCCCGCAATCAACCGCACCCGCCGCTGGGGCATCACCAACCGGACCGACATCGACCTGGGCGACAGCGGGGTCAGCTTCACCAACATCTTCGGCTATCGCAAAACCTATGTGAACTATAATATCAACACCGACGGCGTGCCGTTGCTGATCACGACCGGCAATCCCGCCGCCGGACTGCCCGCCGGATTGCCGCTGACCCTGCTGAATGCAGGCGCGGTCAACAATGTCGAACAATATACCAACGAAGTGCAGGTCAAGGGCAGCGCGCTTGATGACCGGGTCGACTGGCTGGTGGGCGGCTTCTATCTGAAAAGCCAGCCCTATGGCCCGACCGGCAGCGGCAATTCGATCGCGCAGGTCGTGCTGCCGCCCTTCCTGCCGCCCGAAAATTACGGCACCTTCCAATATAATTTCTACACCGAAAAGAGCAAAGCGCTGTTCGGTAACGTCAACATAAAGCTGGACGAAATCGCCCAGGGTCTGCGCTTCAACGCCGGGCTGCGCTACACATGGGACAAGGAAATCGCCTGCACCGCGACCGACAACACGACCCAGGGGACGGTGCGCCCCAATGCATGCGTATCGACCAACCCGATCCTGATCGGCGCGACCACCAACACCGCCAAATCCGATGCGCCAACCTGGACCGTGGGTTTCGACTGGCAGGTGACGCCCGACCTCTTCACCTATATTTCCACCCGGCGCGGCTATCGCACCGGCGGCATCAATACGCCGACCTTCGGCGGGCGATTGGCGCCCTACCAGTCCTTCGGGCCTGAGCGGGTCACTGATCTGGAACTGGGGGTGCGGTCCGACTGGAGGCTGGGCGACGTCCGCGTCCGCCTGAACCTGTCGGGCTTTGTGGGCTATTATGACGGGGTGCAGATCGCGCTGAGCGGCCTGCTGACCCAGCCGGGCTGCGTTGCGGGCGATCCGGTCTTTGGGCAAGCGCCTTTTTCCCCCGATGGCGATTGCAGCGCGGACAATGATCCGCAGTCGGGCACGATGCTGGCCAATGCCGGCAAGTCGCGGGTCGCGGGGCTGGATTTCGACGGGCGCATCGCCTTTTCCGATCGACTGACCTTCACCTTCGGCGGCAACCTGCTCGACACCAAGACGCGCGAACTGACCGCGCCCGCGCCGATCGCCGCCTATCTCACGACCCAGGAAATCCCGTTCGACCTGGTGGCGAAGGCCACCTTCACGCTGGGCGCGCAATACCGCATCCCGCTGGGCGCGATGGGCGATCTCAATGCATCGGCGGACTATTATCATTCCAGCAAATTGTCCTTCGTCGACACCGCGCTGCCGGCCTATGGCCTGGCCAATATACGGCTGGACTGGCGCAATGTCGGTGGCCGCCCGGTCGACGTCGGCGTGTATATGAGCAACGTCTTCAACAAGACCTATCAGGCGATCGGTGCCGTATCGGGGGCGGCGCTGGGCTTCAACACCGCCATCTTCGGCCCGCCGCGCCAATATGGCCTGACCTTGCGCTATCGTCTGGGAGAATGAGCATGGCCGACCTCGAAGCGAACAAGGCGGTTGCCCGCCGCTACATGCAGGCGGTGGAGGAAGGGGACGCCGCAACGATCGAAGCGTTGCAGCATCCCGACTGCACATGGTGGATATCGGGCTATGGCGACATGAGCCGCGCCGATTTTATCGCCAGCGTGACAGGCGGCCTGTTGTCGGCGCAGCGGCGCAGCGCGCAGGTGGTGGGCATCACGGCCGAAGGGGACAGGGTGGCGGTGGAAGTGCGCGGCGAAATGGTCTTCCCCGACCGGGTCTATCGCAACGACTATCACAATCTGCTGGTGATCCGTGACGGCCAGATCCTGTCCGGGCGCGAATATATGGACACGCGCGCCGCGGCGGAGGCCTTTGCCCCGTGAGCGGCGCAACCCCGCTCAACGACTATGACGATGCGGCGGTCGGGCGCATCACACGCTATGTCGAACACCTGACCGGGGGCAGGGTCGTCGGCCTGGAACGGCTGATCCGCTGGCGCCCGTCCTGGTTTGCTGATGTGGCGGTGGACGGGGCGGTGCGCCGCCTGCACCTGCGCGGTGACCGGGGCGGCGACGTGTCGATCTTTCCCGACCTCAAGCGGGAAGCGGACGTCATCGACCTGCTCCACAGGCAGGGCCTGCCGGTGCCGCAGATCCATGGCTATCTCGCCGATCCGCCCTGCATCGTGATGGAAGCGATCGAGGGCACGCGCGATTTTTCCGCGCTGGACGATGCGACCAAAAGCGCGATCGGGCGCGACTATATGCACGCGGTCGCGGCGATGCACCGGTTGCCCGTCGAACCCTTCGTCGCGGCCGGACTGCACCGGCCCGAGGGTGCCGAGGCGATCGCGCTGGCCGGGCTGAACGCCTATATGCCCCATTATCGGCGCACCAAAAGCCGCCCCGAACCGCTGTTGGCGTTCGTGATCGGCTGGCTGCGCCGCAACGTGCCCGATCATCGTACACGGGCCAGCTTCATCCAGTTCGATTCCGGCCAGTATCTGGTCGAACAGGGCGCGATGACGCAGCTCTATGATTTCGAATTTTCGATGATCGGCGATCCGTTGGTCGATATCGCGACGATGGGGATGCGCGACAGTTTCGAACCGCTGGGTGCCCCGCTGGCGGAACTGATCGGCTATTATGAGGAGGCGACGGGGGAACCGGTCGACCATGACGTTGTCCTGTTCCATGTCCTGCAATTTTCCCTGCTGGGCACGATGCAGTTCACCGGGACCGTGGGTGCGCCCAAAGCGGGCGATCCCCATTCGGTCTATCTAATGTTCGACCTGGCGTTGCGCCGGTCGATCCTGCTGGCGCTGTCCGCCCTGTCGGGCGTGGCGCTGCCCGCTCTGCCGCCACTGGTCGAACGACAGGGTGACAATGCACCGTTGATGGCCAAGATCGCCGATACGCTCGCCGAGCTGGCGGTGGCGGATGAGGGCGCGCAGATGCACAAGACGCAGGTGGCCGAACTGGTCGAATGGGCGGAGCGCGCCGACGCCCATGGCGCGGACATGATCGCACGCAACATCGCCGATGTGGCGGCTTTGCTGGGCCAACCCTTTCAGGACTGGACCGCGTCGGCCACGGCGCTGGAGGCGCACGTGACCGCTGCCGGGCCGGACCAGGACGCGGCGCTCATCACCCTGCTTGGCACGATAGAGGGGCGGCGGCTCCAGCTTTTCGGCCCCACTGCGCTGGGCGTGGCGGCCAGCCATGTGGTGTTGCCGGTCACACGCAGGACATGAACAGGATCGAGACAGGCAAATGAGTGACAAGATAGTGCTGGTAACCGGCGCGACGCGCGGATTGGGGCGCGGCATCGCGCGCGGCCTGGCATCGCGCGGCCATAGGGTCGCCGTCACCGGGCGCGACGCCACGCAACTGGACGCCGTGGTGGCGGAGATCGACCGGGCCGGGGGCAGGGGCATAGCGCTGCTGTGCGACCATCGCGATGACGATGCGGTGGCCGCAGCCTTCGCCACGCTGGTGGACCGGACCGGCGGCAGGCTGGACCTGCTGGTCAACAATGTCGCGGCCGTCCATGCGATGGACCTGATCGCACCGGGCGGTTTCTGGGAAAAATCGCTCAACCTGGCCGACATGATCACCATCGGCCTGCGGTCGGCCTATGTCGCCGCCTACCATGCCGCGCCGATGATGGTCGCGGCGGGCCGGGGGTTGATCGCCAGCATATCCTTCTACGGCGCGGTGTCCTATTTCCACGGCCCGGCCTATGGCGCGGCAAAGGCGGGCACGGACAAGATGACCGCCGACATGGCGATCGACCTGGCGCCGCATGGCGTGTCAGCGGTGTCCCTGTGGCCCGGTTTCATTCTGACCGATGCGGTGCGCGCCATGCCGCCTGAAATGCTCCTTGAGGAGCTGCGCGCCATGCTGCCGTCCTGGGAAACCCCGGAATTTTCCGGCCTGGTCCTAGATCGGTTGATGGAGGACGCTGATCTTGCCGCCCTGTCGGGCAAGGCGCTGATCGGCGCGGAACTGGGCGAACGCTATGGCTTGCGCGATACAGACGGCAAGCAACCCATCTCCTATCGCACGACCATGGGCGCGCCGATCAGTTTCCTGCCCTGAACTGATCCTCCCCTTGCAAGGGAGGATTTACAGCATCTTACCGAAGCAAGCCCTCAATTCTTTGGCAAACAGCGAAGGCTGCTCGAACGCTGCGAAATGGCCGCCGACGGGCAGTTCGTTCCAGTGGACCAGATCGGGATAGCTGCGTTCGGCCCAGCGGCGCGACGGCCGGAATATCTCCTGCGCGAAGATGCTGACGCCCACGGGCTGCTCCAGCCGCTGCGCCTTGAACGCGCCCGCGCTTTCCCAATAGAGCCGCCCCGACGAAGCCCCGCTGTTGGTCAGCCAGTAAAGGCTGATCATGTCCAGCATGTCGTCGCGGCTCAGCGCGTCTTCCGCCCGGCCGCCATTGTCGGTCCAGGCCTGGAATTTCTCGTATATCCACGCGGCCTGCCCGACCGGGGAATCGGCCAGCGCATAGCCGACCGTCTGCGGCCTTGTGCCTTGCAGCTTGGCATAGCCTGCATCATGGTCCTGATAATATTGCATCCGCTCGACCGTCTTGGCCTCGGCGGGGGTCAGGTCGGCAAAGTCGCCGGCTTCGGGAAAGACCAGCGGCATGTTAAGGTGGATGCCCGCCAGTTCCGACGGCGCGGCCATGGCGATGGCGGTCGTGACCGCCGCGCCCCAGTCGCCGCCCTGCGCGAAGAAGCGGTCATAGCCCAGTCGCCGCATGAGGGTGATCCAGGCATCGGCGATCTTTTCGACGCCCCATCCGGTCGCGGTTGGCTTGTCGGAAAAACCATAGCCGGGCAGCGAGGGGATGACGAGGTGGAAAGCCGGCGCGTCCGGGGCAGGATCGCTGAGCGGGCCGATGACCTTCATGAATTCCAGCACCGATCCGGGCCAGCCATGGGTCAGGATCAGCGGCACGGCATCGGCGCGGGGGCTGCGCACATGCAGGAAATGGATCGACAGGCCGTCGATCTGCGTCATGAACTGGGGCAGGGCGTTCAGCGCCGCCTCGCACCGGCGCCAGTCATAGCCATCGGCCCAATAGGTGCACAGGTCGCGCATCGCGGCGATCGGCACGCCCTGGCTCCAGTCCGCAACCGTTTCCGCCGCTGGCCAGCGCGTGTGGCTGATCCGCCGGTGCAGATCATCCAGAGCCTCCTGCGGAATGGCCACTGCAAAGGGCGTGATGCTATCCGACATGGCTTTTAGCCCTCGCTTCTAGAAACGGACGCCAAGCGCCTCGACGGTGCCCAAATCCTCGCCCGCGACGAAGATACGCTCGACGATGTGCATCCCCTTCTGGCCCCACTCGTCCATATTCGCGATCCATGCCTGCATCGCATAGGGCGGCCAGCGGCGATGATATTCCCACAATGTCTCATCGTCCGGTACGCCCTGCGCTCCGGTTTCGACCAGGCAGCGGCGATAATGGCGCAACAGGTCGCGTTCATTGGCGCGTCGCTCCTCGATCGTCAGTGCGCCCAGGATGAAATAGGTGAAGTCGCGGATCGGCCGCCCCTTGCGCACCAGTTGCCAGTCGAGCCAGACGCGCTCGCCATCGGGGCGCAGATAGCTGTTGCCCTGATGGCTGTCGCCGTGGACCAGGCACCACGGCCCCTCTTCCTTATGCTGCGCGAAATCGACCAGCGCGTCGAACACGGTATGCAGGCGTGACAGGTCGCCCTTGATCCAGCCGGGCAGGAACGCCTGATAGTCGGGCTTGGCGTGGTTCTTCTCGGCAAAGCTGTACATCATGTGCAGTTGCTGCGCGTCCACCGGCGTCACCATCGACACCGGCAGCCAATCGGCCGCGTGCAGCGCCGGGCTGTCCCAGAAGGCGCCATGGATTTTCGCCAGGCTGGCTACGGCGCGCGCGGCTTCCTCCACACCCATATGGTCGGTGCTGACGCCGAAATGGCCGCCCTCGATCGACAGATCCTCCATCACCACCAGCCCCTGCCCGCTATCCTCGCGCGGGTCCCACGCCTCGAAGAAGGAGCGGGGCGCGGGGAAGGCGACCAATCGCCGGAAATCCTCGTAGAAGCGGGCTTCCAGGCGGCAGATGCCCTGGCTTTCAAACTGTGCCCAATTGGCCTTCAGGCAGACATTGTCAGGGATGCCCGCCGCCTTGCCGACATCGTTGAGTGTCAGCTTCACTTGATATTTGGTCGTGTGGCTGTTGCGCAGGAAGACCTTCTCCATCCCCTCCACCACGATGCCGGGATAGCGCGGCTGCATGATCTGCGTCAGCCAGTCTGCGGTCACATCCTCCAGTCTTGCAGGGATGCCGACCGGATTTGCGAGACTAATCATGGCATCCATCCCTTATTTCATTTTCTTGAGTTCGCGCAGCGCGCGGTTGGCCGCAATGCGCCCGGCAATGCCCGACACGCCGCCACCCGGATGCGCGCCCGCGCCGCCGATCAGGAATCCGGGGAAGGGCGGCTTGGGACCGCCAAAGCCGGTGGCGGGGCGATGCACGCCCGACCGCAGCGCGCCGAAATCGATATGGGTGACGCAGCCATTGGTGACGTTCAGCCGCTTTTCCCGTTCCCGCGCGGTTTCCACGAAGCGCCCGACTTCGGTGTCCAGCCCGTCATAATATTCGCCCAGATGGCTGATGACCGATGACATGGTCCTGTCCTTGAGCGCGGGCGACCAGCCCTCGCGCGCGTCCACCGCCATGGCGGGCAGATAGACATAGGCCAGCGATCCGCCCGGTGGCGCTTGCGTCGGGTCGCTGTTCGACAGCGGGCTGAGCGACATGGCGTGCCGGTCGGGAATGTCGCCGCGCCGCGCTGTGGCAAAGGAGTCCCGCACCTCTTCGGGCGTGCCTATCAGGCCCACCGCCTTGTTGAGGTCGGCGTCGTCGTGGCGCAAATCCTGATGCTTCTTCAGGCTCAATGGTCCCGACATGGCGATATTGGCCAGGAACGGCGCGGCGTTGGACCGATTGGAAGGGGCGTGTTCGATCCGCTGCATCAGCGCGCGGTCGACCCCGCCCGGCGTCGTCAGGCGCATGGCGG
This sequence comes from Pseudomonadota bacterium, assembly GCA_040389985.1. Taxonomy (GTDB): domain Bacteria; phylum Pseudomonadota; class Alphaproteobacteria; order Sphingomonadales; family Sphingomonadaceae; genus Sphingobium. The sequence goes on along the minus strand of JAZJZH010000001.1, from coordinate 98,026 downwards.
TGCGCGGGTCGCAGGTGGCGATGACCATCTTCGCCCGGATCACTCGGCCATCCTCCAGCCGTACGCCCTTCGCTGCGCCATCGTCGACGATGATTTCGGCGACGGGGGCGTTAAGCTGGATCGTCGCGCCGGACGCTTCGATGCTGCGCGCCAGCGCGTCGGAAAAGGACTGGAGCGACCCGATCGGCTTGCCGGTGCCATATTTATGCGTGACGGCGAAGATCATATAGGCCGCCGCATTGCCGTCATCATCCACCGGCCCCGCACCCGCCGCGATGCCCAACAACAGGGCGATGGTGGCGGGATGTTCGAACCGTTCGCACGCGACCTGATCGGCGGTCGCCTTTGACAGGGCCACCAGTTCATCTTTCAACCGCACGTTGCGCACCGCGCTGCCGATGATCTTGGACAGATTTTTCATGTCCGGGCGGCCCGGCTCCGCCATCATCATCGGAAAGCCGATGTCCATCATGACGTTCAGCGTCTTCATGAATTCCAGATAGGCCTTGCCGTCATTGCGGTTGATCCGGGCGATATCCTCGGCCGTGCGATGATAGTCATAGAATAAAGCGATCGAACTGCCGTCGGGGTGGAGATAGGCATAGGTCGGGTCGGGATCGACGGTCTTGAGGCCATATTTGGCCAGCTCGAAATCCTCGATGATGCCGGATTTGCGCGCGAACAGCAGCTCGACGGCGCAGGGCGTCACCAGATGATTGGGCGCTTCGGGGATCATATAGCCCGAACTGGTCATCCCCCCGACCTTGGCCATCCGCTCGACGACCAATACCTTCTTGCCCTCGCGCGCCAGATAGCCGGCCGCGGCCATACCATTATGCCCGGCCCCAATGACGACGACGTCCACCTGATCGGTCATGCTTAATGTCCTCTGCTGCTTCAGGCGGTGGCGGCGGCGGTATAGGCCTTGCCCCATTCCGCCAGCGCGACCAGGCGGGTCTTGCGATCGGCCTGAATCTGCGGGATTTTGTCTTCGTCAGGACCATCGGGCACGATCACCAGCGGCTCCTTGCCCAGCGTGGCCAGCGCCAGCGCGCACACTTCGGCCGGATCATAGGCGATGCTGTAATCCATCCCCAGCCCCTCGGTCGCGCGGCGCAGTGTGGGCGTGTCCATGATCGGCGCGGCGACGCCGACAATGTCGATATTCTGGCCGTCCAGCTCGGCCCACAGCGATTCCACGAAGTTCAATTCGAACGCCTTGGTCGCCGAATACATCGCCAGCCATGGCTGCCCACCCAGGCCCGCGCCCGACGACATGATGACGAAACCGCCCTTGCCACGCGCCTGGAACCGGTTGCCAAAACCATGGACGGCCTCCAGCACATTGGCGGCGTTCATAGTCAGCAGGCGCAGCGATCGTTCGACCGGCACGCCAAAGAAGCTGTTGCCCGCGCCGTCCGCTCCCGCGTTGGAGATATAAAGGCCGATGTCCAGATCGGCCGTCGCCTCCACCAGGCGCGATCCCGCGCCGGTTTCCGTCAGGTCGGCGCTCAGCGCGCGAAAGGCGATGCCATGTTCGGCGGCCAGTTCCTGTCCCAGCGCTTCCAGCGCGGGCAGGCGGCGCGATACCAGAACCAGGTTGATGCCCATGGCGGCCAGTTGCCGTGCATAGCAGGCGCCGGTGCCTTCCGAAGCGCCCGCGATGACGGCCCAGGGACCATAGGCCGCAGCAAAGGCGGCGGCATCGAAGGCAGGCAGGTCGATCTTACGCATCGGACAAAAATCCTCTCTTGGTGCCAGCCGTTTGCCGGCTCTCTGATGGCTATCGCCAAACCCTATAAGGCAATTGTCTTCACTCTGCCTATCGGGAGGCAGGGGGATTCCCAAAGTAGCGGGGCAAATCGCCCAGACGATTGGCCATTGCATATAACGACAATAATGTCATTATATGGGAAGAATGATGGAGGGGAACCGATCATGCCGGTCGAAATGGTGGAAACATACAGGCGGGTCGCCCATGTGACGGATCCGGTGGGGGTTGCGGCATCGCTGCGGCCTCTGCTGGAACGCTACGCCGACGATTGCGAGCGGCAACGGCGGATCGTGGCGCCAGTGATGGCGGCGCTACAGGAGTCCGGCCTGTTTCACATCACGGCGCCGCGCCGTGCCGGTGGGCCGGGGCATCGGCTCATCACCCATATCGAAACGGTGGCGGAACTGGCCAGGGGCTGCGTCGGCACCGCCTGGGCCTATGGCCTCTTGTCGGGGATCACCGGCACGGCGCTGGCGCTGCCACCGCCGGTAACCAACCTGCTGTTTCGCACCGGGGAGGAACTATTTTGCAGCGCGTCGGCGTTGACGGGCAAGGCGGTCGTCGTGCCGGGCGGCTATCGCGTGTCGGGCCGCTGGGGCTATGGATCGGGCTGCCTCCACGCCGATTGGGCGCTCAACGGCGTCATGGTGGACACGGCGCAGGGCAGCGAAGCGGCCATGGCCTTTCTCGACCTGCGCGATGCGGCCTGCCGGATCGAGGATAACTGGCACGTCGCTGGCATGGCCGGGTCGGGCAGCAATATGATCGTGGCGGACGACCTGTTCGTGCCCGAAGCGCTGATCCTGTGGACAGGGCGCGTGCCGCCGGCCGATCTGCTGCTGACGATGGCGGGGCTGGAACCGCGCGACCGCTGGCCGATGGAGCCACTGTTTCCGCTGGGCGTGTTGGCGCCGATGCTGGGCGCGGCGACCGCATTGCTGGAGGGCGTGACGCAGGCGATGGCCGGGCGGCCCGTGGTGGGGTGGACCTATGCCAGCCAGGCCGGGTCGGAGGCGCTGGTTGGTCTGATGGGCCGGGCGGCGATGGAGATCGATTCGGCCTGGCTCCACATCCGCCGCGCCGCCGCGCTGCTGGACCATAGCGCGCAGCAACGGGTGCTGACCGGCTATGACAAGGCGCAGATCCAGGCCGATTGCGGCTATGCGATGGAATTGCTGCGCGCGGCGGGCAACCGCTTGATGGACGCGGCCGGACCGGGCGCCTTTGCGCTGGCCAGTCCATTGCAGCGCATCTGGCGTGACCTCAATGTCGGCACCCGCCACAATGCGCTCAACGCGCCGCTGTCGATCGAACTGTACGGCCGGGCGATTGCCGGCCTGCCGTCCAACATCCGCCTGTTGCCGGACATCGCACCGGCACCCGGCTGGGCCACCGCATAACAACAGGAGAGAATGGATGCCGATACCCACGACGCAGGAGATAGCGACCTTCCTGAAAGCCCAGGCGGTCATGTTCAGCGAAGGCCGGATCGATGATTTCATGGCCGCATTCCGCGCCATCGCGCCGGGCGGGTTCAAGGTGCAGGACCCTGCGACGGCCCCGGTGGAGGCGGGGTGGGACAAGCTGGAGGCGCTATGCCACCAGTTTCTCGGCTGGCAGTTGGTGGTGGAGGATGTGAAGGTCAGCGGCAACGAAGCGGTCATCTACGTCCGCAACGAAGGCGTGCATGAGGGGCATCCGGTCAAAGTCTATAGCATCGAACATTATGTGTTCGGCGACGATGGCAGCCTGCTTGCGCGCTATTTCCATCCGATGCAGTAGCAGGCCATGTCGCACACAGCATCCGTCCCGCCCGCCATCGATCCGCGCAGCCGCGCGGCGGCGCTGCGGCGGGAACGGATGCGCGACCGGCTGCTCGACACGGTGTTCGACCTGTATCAGCCGGGGCAGGCCAACGGCCATCTGGTGATCGATGACGTGATCCAGGCGGCGGCCGTGTCCCGCGGCAGTTTCTACAAATATTTCGATTCGCTGGAGGCCGCCGTCGATGCGCTGGGCGAGCGGCTGACGGCCGGCATGATCGGCGACTATCGCCGCCTGTTCGACGATGGCGACGATCCGTTGTTGCGCGCGGTGGGCGGCGCGGCGATGGTCATGCTGCGCGCCTGGCACGATCCGCGCTGGGCCGGCTTCACCTGCCGCGTCGACTATGTCGATTATTTCGAGCGGGCCAGCACTTTCGACCTCATGGTGCGCGATGCGCTGGAAGCCGCCCGCAGCCAGGGGCAGATTGCGTTCACCTCGATCGACGTGGCAGTGGACCTGATCGTCGGCGTAACGATCGAGGCGCGGCGACGGCTGATGCGCCCCTCGGTCGCCAATCCACGCGCCTATATGGACGAGATGATTGCGCGTATCTTTCAGGCGCTCGACACGCCGTCCGCCATGATCGGGCCGACGCTGGCGGCCGTGTTGCAAAGGCTGGCGGCCGATGGACCTGGCCTGGATTGGTGGTCTGACAGGCTTGGGGTCCCGCCCGGCTAAACGATCGGCATCGTCAAAGCGGCGTCCAGCAGGGCGTGCCCGCCTTGTCCAGCGGACCGCATTGCGCCACCCGCGTCGCGCCGGTCCCCGCGATCAGGATCATCCAGTCGCCGGTGTCGCCGCATCGGATGGACCAGGCCGCATTGGTGCCGATGTCGCCGCGAAACAGCGACCGTGTCGTCCGGGCGCAAACCTGCCCCGCATCATGCATCAGCGTGGCGAAGGATTGGCTGCGTCCGGTCGCATCGCGCACCTCGATGGCGTTGCTGTAGGGATTACGGCTGCTGCCGGTCCGATACGCTTCGGCGATGGCGATCGATGCGCCCAGGGCGACGGCGATTATCCCCGTCGGGATCAACGTCCACAGTAATGCCCGGCGCAGATTGCCGCCGATATGGCCGCAGGCGGCGCAACCATTTCCATAGCCGTTGAGCGGCGCGCGGCATTTGGAGCAAGTCATGATGCCGCCCTAACGGCTCTGGAGGCGCGCCGACCCTATCGCCGGAGAGGCGCGGAAGGGCACCGGGCAAGACCATTCTATAGACTATGGAATTGCACCACCTGGGATCGCCCGCCACCACGCCCCCATCACCGCCCGCCGCGTTGATGGGCGAACCGTTGCGTTCGCCCTCGACCTTGCGGCAGGCCGTGGTCGATCGTCTGCGTCACGCGATCGTCTCCGGCAGCATCGCGCCAGGCACGTTGCTGCGCGAAACCGCGCTCGCCGCCAGCCTCAACGTCAGCGCCACCCCGATCCGCGAGGCGCTGGGTACGCTGGCCTCCGAGGGGCTGGTGGAGATCGAGGCGCATCGGCTGAAGCGCGTGACGCCAATCGATTTTGCGGCGACCCGCGACCTGTTGCGCGTGCAATGGGAATTGTGGCGGCTGGGCTATGCCTGGGGGATGGAGCATATTGGCGCAGAGGAAACCGCGCTGCTCGATCAGGCGATCGCCGACTATCGCACGGCGCTGGACGGGGACGACCATGCCGGAGCGATTGCCGCGGGGCTGGATTTCCACACCATCTTCATCACCGCGTCGGCGAACCGCGAACTGCTACGCTCGACGCTTGACCGGCGCGGGCTGATCGCGCGCTTCATCCTGCTGCATGGCCTCCAGACGCTGACGACGATTGGCCTGGAACAGCACCAGGCGATCCTGACGGCGTTCAAGGCGGGCGATCATCCCGGCGTGCTGGCCTGCCTCGATCGCATGGCCACGCGCCTCATCGCCATTGCGGACGCAGGCTGCCCGGCCGCATCCGACCATCCTTCCCAATAAGCAAAAGAGACACAGGACATGGATTTCGAACTGCCAGAGGAATATCGTTCCTTTCAGGACATGGTGCGGCGCTGGGTCGACAAGGAAGTGCCTAAGGAATGGGCGCGCGCGCTGGAAAAGGACGAACATAACTACCCCTTCGCCCTGTGGGACAAATTTACCGAAGCGGGCTTCCACGGCATCGGCATATCCGAGGACTATGACGGGCAGGGCGGCGACGTCGTCATGCAGATGCTGCTGGCGCGCGAACTGGCCCGTTCGCTCGGCGGCCTCGCCTGGATCTGGGGCATCACCAGCTTTGCCGGGTCGAAATCGATCGGCCTTTATGGTTCGCCTGAACAAAAGGCGAAATATCTGCCGCTGATCGCCACTGGCCAGTTGAAGGCCGCGATCGCCTTTACCGAGCCGGGCGGCGGCACCGATCTGCTGGGCGCGATGACGACGACCGCCGAACGGGTCGATGGCGGCTGGAAGCTGAACGGCGAAAAAATCTGGTCCTCCTCCGCCCATGTCGCCGACTATCTGCTGGTGATCGCGCGCAGCGACAAGGATGCGGAAAAGAAGCATCAGGGGCTGACCCTGTTCTGGGTGCCGACCAAGACAGCAGGCGTGAAGATCACGCCGCTCGCCAAACTCGGCATGCGCTCGATGGGCAGTTGCTCGGTCCATTTCGAGGATGCCTTCGTCGCCGACGAACAGGTGCTGGGGGAGCCGCACAAGGCCTGGTATATGTTGCTGCCCACGCTCAACAATGAACGGATCATGGTCGGCGCCTTCTGCCTGGGCGTCATCGACGGGGTGCTGGAGGACGCGGTCGACTATATGAAGCAGCGCAAGGCGTTCGGCGGGGTCATCGGGCGTTTTCAAAGCTTGCAACATTATGTCGCCGACATTGCCACCATGCAGAAGACCACCGAACTGATGCTGCATTTCTGCGCCGACAAGCAGGCGCGGGGCGAAAATGTCGGGGTGGAAGCCAATATGCTCAAACTCATGGCATCGGAAAACGCCAATGCGGCCGCGGACCTGGGCATCCAGATTTTGGGCGGCATGGGCTATTCGGCCGAAACCGACATGCAGCGTTACTGGCGCGACAGCCGGCTGTGGCGGATCGGCCCGATCACCAATGAAATGGTGCGCAACGGCATCGCCGAAAGCCTGGGGCTGCCGCGCTCATTCTGACACCCGACCTTCTCAAAGACAGGTGAAATGGCGGGGACGGGCGCGCAGCCTCCACGCCGATCAAGGAGACAGACGATCATGATGTTCCCGCCCCAGCCTATTCCCGATCATGTGCCGGCCGATCTGGTCAAGCCCGACTTCCCCTTCATCTTCGGCATGACGACGGACCGCGATCCGTTCGACGACATGGCGATGTCGGTGCATGAGGGGCCGGACATCATCTATGCGCCCCACGCCTATCCGGGCGGCACGGCAGCATGGGTACCCCGGCGCATGGCGCATCTGCGCGCCATTTATCTCGATACCGAACATTTCTCCTCGACCGACTTTTCGCCCTTTTCCAAACTGGTCGGCGGCAACTGGATCAATTCGCCCGCCGAACTTGACCCGCCCGCCCACGGCCCGTTCCGCCAGATGGTCAACCCCGCCTTCACGCCCAAAGCGATGGCCGCGCTGGAGGGGAAGATCCGCCAATATGCGGTCGAATATATCGACGCCTTCGCCGCGCGGGGCTCGTGCGATTTCATGAGCGAGTTCGCGTTCGAATTTCCGATCAAGGTGTTCATGGACCTGATGGGCCTGCCGCATGACCGGGTGGCGGAGTTCATGGAGTGGGAAATGAACCTGCTCCACAATCACGACCTGTCGAAAATCGCCGAGGCGACCCGCAGCGTGCTCGACTATCTGGGCGGCGAAATCGACGATCGCCGCGCCAATCCGCGCGACGACCTCATCAGCTTTGGCGTTCATGGCAAGATCGGCGGTCGCCCGCTGACGCAGGATGAGTTGCTGGGCTTCATGTTCAACCTGTTCATCGGCGGGCTGGATACGGTGTCCACCAATATGGGGCTGCATTTTCGCCATCTGGGCAGTGCGATGGAGGACCAGGCGCATCTGCGCGCCAATCCGTCCGACATCCCGCACGCGATCGACGAACTGATGCGCGCCTATGGCGCGGTCACGACCTTCCGTACCTGCATCAAGGAAACCGAAGTCGCCGGCGTGCGCTTCATGCCGGGGGAAAAGGTCGCGATGTCGACGACGCTCGCGGGCCGCGATCCGGCCGAATTCGATGCGCCGACACAGGTGCGGCTGGACCGCAAGCCGCGCCATGTCGGCTTTGGCTTTGGCATCCATACCTGCGTCGGGATGCATTTGGCGCGGCGGGAATTGCGGATCGCGATGGAGGAATTTCTCGCCCGCATCCCGCAATTCCGCATTGCGCCGGGTCACACGGTCGAATGCCATCTGGGCATGATCCAGCCGGTCGCGCTGCCGCTGGTCTGGACCCCCGCCGCCTGATCGAGGGGGGCGTTCGTCTTGGGACGGACGCCCTACAGGTCCAGGCAGGCTTCATCGAAATCCAGGCGCGGGTTGCGCGGATGCAGCGCTTCGGGTCGGCCATGGCCGATATTGCACAGGAAATTGACCTTCCACCGGCCATCGGGGAAAAATTCGCCATCCACCCCCGCCGCGTCGAAGCCCGACATCGGCCCGCAATCCAGCCCCAGAGCCCGCGCCGCCATGATGAGATAGGCACCCTGCAAGGTCGATGAGCGCGCCACCGTCTCGGCAATCAGCGCTTCTTTCCCCTCGAACACGCTCCGCATGTCGCGCGACGGGAACAGGGTATCATATGCCTCGTAAAATCGCGTGTCCCCGGCGATGATGACGGTGCAGGGTGCTTGCGCGACCTTATCGACATTACCCGCATTGATGTGCGGCATCAGTCGCGCCTTCGCCTCCGCCGAACGGATGAAGACAAAGCGCGCCGGATTGCTGTTGGCGGTCGTTGGCCCCCATATGGCCAGATCATAGAGCGTGTGGACCATTTCGCTGGTGACGGGCTGGTCGGTCCAGCCATTATGGGTGCGCGCCTGCCGGAACAGCCGGTCCAATATGTCTGTCATGGCGTTCCCCAGCCAGATGCCTCTCGGGCAAGGATATCGTCCGCCTCCCTGCCAAGCGCCTCCCGATCCGCCCGCTCCCACGCCCGATGATCGCCCCGCGCATAGCCGCGCCCATTGTCGCGATAGAGCAGCGCGTCGATCACATGGTCGCGCAGCTTGTCGATCTGGCGCACGACCCGGCCGGGCGTCCCCATCACCAATGAATGGGGCGGCACGATGCTGTCGGGGGGCAGGAAACTATGCCCGGCGATGATCGATCCCTGGCCGATGACGCACCGCTCCATGATCGTCGCGCCAACCCCGATCAGGCAGGCAGGTTCGATGATGCAGCCATGCACCACCGCGCGATGGCCGATCGTGCAATAATCGCCGATGATGGTCGGGTCGTCCCAGCCGATATGGACCATCGCATGATCCTGCACGCTGGCGCACCGACCCACCGAAACGAACGCCCGCTCGCACCGGATGACGGCATAGGGCCACAGGCTGCAATCCTCACCCAGCCGCACGTCGCCGAACAGGCGAACGGTCGGATCGATATAGGCCGGGGACATTGCGATCATTGCGTCGGTCGAACAGGGCCGCCTGCGCATCCGTGCAGGCGGCCCTGACGATCAATAGGCGCCGGGCGGCGAAATCGGGTCCGCACCGGTCATGGCGCGGCCGAAGATTTCGTAGCCGATGGTCGGGATATTCTGGATATGCCGCGTCGCCATCGACACGTCGCGCCAATAGCGATTGATCGGCTTGTCCAGCGCGAAGGCCGAAGATCCCACCTGGAACATCAGCGATTCGCTCGCCCCATGGACCAGTTCGATCATCTGCGCGCCCGCGGCCCGATGCTTGGCCTTCTCCGCAAGGGAAAATTCCTCGCCCAGGCCGACCCGGTCCAGCTTGGCGGTCAGGTCGAACAGGATCAGCTTGGCTGTATCGATCATCGCGGCGGCCTCGCCCAGGTCGCGCATATAGGCACCGGAACTGGTGCGCGGACCGATGATGGTGGTCAGCACCGGCTTCTTGGGCGCTTCTGCCCGCACGATTTCCAGCATCGCCTCCACCGCGCCAATCAACTGCGCGATGCCGGTCGTGCGGACCACCGGAACGGCGGGCAGCAGGTCGGACGGCGCACCGAAATGGCGCTTGGTCGGGTCGATCTGGCCGGTTCTCTCGGTCATCAGCGCCATCTGCGCGTCGGGAATGAACACGTCCTTGGCGATGGCGGTGTCGGACCCGGTACCCTGCATCCCCGACACGAACCAGCTGTCCTCGATCGTCATGGCGTCCATCGGCAGGTAGCACATGTTGATGCCCGGAACGACGGGACCGTCATAATCCTCCAGCACCACGCCCTGCTGCGCCCAGTTCGACTGGCGCGACCCGGACATATAGGGCCATTTGCCGTTGATGATCCATCCGCCGTCGACCTTGCGCGCCTTGCCGGGCGGGTTGTACGCGCCGCATACCGTCTGCGGACCGTCGGCGAACACCGCGTCCTGCACGCCATCGGGGGCCAGACTGGTGATCCAGCTGGTGCCGTTGATGATCTGCATGACCCAGCTGATCGCCGGATCGCCCTTCGCGATTTCGATCTGCACGCGGCAGAAATCGGTTGGCGACAGGCCAAAACCGCCCAGACGCTGCGGCACCAGCAGGCGCAGGAAGCCTTCGTCCTTCAGCATCTTGTCGACTGCCGGGGTCGGGCAGCGGCGTTTTTCGCCGGCAGGCGCTTCGCTCTGAAGGAAATCGCGCAGGCTGCGCGCCTTTTCGACCAGCGCGTCAGCCACGCTCTTGTCCGCAAAGCCAAGCTTCGTGGTGGATTCTAACTTTGCCAGGGTAGCCATCAGTTCATCCTCTCTTATGGTCGGCATGGTGGCCGGCGATTTGCAGCGCCCATTCGCACAATCGGTCGGGGGCCCCGTTCCAGATGGCCAGCCATTGCGGCGTGGCCGGAATGATGAGGGTGCTCAGTTGCAACCGCACCATCGTGTCGCAGAAAATGTCGCGGTCCAGGCGGCTGCCCGTCAGCATCTCGAAATGGTCGAGCACCGGGTCCAGCGCCTGCTGCACGGCGGCCTTGTGGCGGCTGAAATGACTCCGCAGGAAATTGAGGTGAAAGGCCGGTTCGACCTCGAATATGCCGTCGGGCGACCGTTCGATGGTGAAGCGGCCGTAAAAGCGCATCACCGCGCGGAACCGCTCGATCGGATCGGCTATGCGTTGACCCGCTTCGATAATCCCTTTTTCGAAACTGCTGCATATATATTCGCTGACCGCCGCCAGAACGTCCTCCTTGGACGTGAAATAGCGGTAGAGCGTGCCGCGCGACACGCCGCTCGCCTCGCTGATGTCGCTCATCGACAGGCGCCGCGCACCGATGCTGCCGATCGCGCGCAGCGTGCCATCCAGGATTTTCTGGACGCTGCCGGATTGATCGGTGGCGACGATGTCGCTCCAGTCGGTGTGCGGCATCAATTTCATGTCTGGGCTTCCATCTCGGCAAGATTGTGCGGAACGCTCACATAGCCTGGCAGATGCTGCCCGCCATCCACGTTGATCAACTCGCCATTGACGAAGCGCGACATGTCCGACGCCAGGAACAGCACGACGGGGCCGATATCCAGTTCCGGGTCGCCCGCGCGCTTCAACGGATTGCTGGCGGTCGCCATGTCCAGAAAGCCTGGCACATCCTGCACCAGTTGCGCGAACACCTGGCCCATGCCGGTCGGCGCGATCGCATTGGTGCGGATGTTGAACCGCCCCCATTCCACCGCCGCGCTGCGGGTCAGGCCCATGATCGCGCCCTTGTTCATATTATAGTCGGCGTGGAGCCACGCGCCGGTCTGCGCGTCGATCGAATAGAAATTGACGATCGACCCGCCGCCGCGCGCCTTCATGTGCGGGAAGGCGGCACGCATAGCCCACCAACTGCCCCAGGTGCCGATTTCCAGCGTGCGCTTGAGCATCTCGTCCGTCTTCTGTTCCAGCAGGACGTTGGGCGAGAGCAGCGAGGCATTGTTGACGAGAATGTCGATGCCGCCAAATTCGGCGACCGCGCGGTCGATCATCGCTTCCACGTCCGCCTTGACGCCGACATCGGCGGACATGCCCACCGCGCGCACGCCAAATTCCCCCGCTATCTCCGCCGCCACAGCCTCTGCCGCCGCACCGTCGCGCCCGGTAATCAGCAGATGCGCGCCCTCCCGCGCCAAACAGCGCGATATGCCATGGCCCAGCCCCTTGGCCCCGCCAGTGACGATCGCAACCTTGTCCTGTACCAAAGCCGTCACGCCGCAACTCCTGTTAGTGGTTCGCTCAGGGCACGGTCCATGTCCATGCGTTCCTGGCAATAATCCTGTGTGAAGACATAGCCGCGGATGGCGCCATCGCCGTCGCGGAACAGATATTTCAGGCCAATTGCGTCGTTTGCCGCTTCCTCCCAGGCACCCGCCACGCCCTGCGGCGCAGGCAGCAGCACGACCGGGCAGGCGGTGGTCTTGACCTGCACCGATAGCGGCGGAAAGCGGATGTCGGTCGGCGTGCCCAGCGCACTGGGCGCAATCGCCCGCGCCGCCGCCATGATCGGGGTGACATAGGCGGCCAGACCGCCGGGATATTGAGCGCAATCGCCGATCGCGTAGATGTCGGGGTCGCTGGTGCGGCCGGTCTGGTCGACCAGGATGCCGCGCTCCACGTCCAGCCCGGCGTCCTGCGCCAGTTGCACGTTCGGACGCAGGCCAACGGCCGACAACACCACCGCCGCCTCCACGACCAGCCCATCGTCCAATTCCGCGCGGATGCCCCCTTCCGCCTTGTGGATCGCCATCACCTTGCGGCCCAGATGCCATTCCACGCCCTTGGCGCTCAGCGCATCGCGGATGCGCGCGCCCACGGCGGGCGGCACGAGTTGCGCCAGTGGATGGCCGAGCATATCGACCACGACCGGCCGATAGCCGGTCGCCGCCAGGTCATTGGCGAATTCCGTGCCCACCAGCCCGCTGCCCATGATCAGCACGCGCGCGCCGTCGGGCAGCTTGTCGCGAAACTCCCGATAATGGTCGATACTATTGACCGCCATCGCCCGGTGCGCCGCATCGCCGTCGATCGGCGGCCGGATCGGGTCCGCCCCCAGCGCCAGCACCAGCCGGTCGTAGAAGATCGGCCCGCCGGTGGTCAGCACGGCTTTGTCCTGCCGGTCGATCGCCTCGACCACCCGCCCGGCGCGCAGGTCCAGCTTCAATTGCGTCGCCATTTTCTCCGCTGCCGTGGTGACCAGCGTATCGGCGACCTTGCCCTTGGCCAGCGCAGTGGACAAAGCGGGCTTGGAATAGAAATGCCCGTCATCCTGCGTCACCAGCGTCAGCCGGGCGTCCGGCGCGAGTTTGCGCAACTCGCGCAGCACGCCATAGCCGGCCAGGCCGCTGCCGATCACCACGATATGGGGAGAGCCCGTCATCGCCATCACCCCGTCAGAGGAAGATCGCGAAGTTGGACATGCCCAGCGTCGATTGATCGACGATGATTTCGCGCACGGCCAGCTTGTAGGCGCCGTCGACCCGCCGCCACACGTCCCGCCGCTCGGCCGTGATCGACTCATTGTCCGGGTTATCGAACCGGCTGCGCTCGACGTACAGATAGCTCACGACTTCATATTCGCCCGCCGTGTCGCACTGTGCAATACGAACATTGGTGACGAAGCGGCGCGTGCGCGATGGCGGATCTTCCGCCCAGGCGCTTTTCGACAGGCGGCCGGTCCGCATCAGGATCGACGCATAATTTTCGTCGAAATGCTTCATCGTGCGCACGACGTCGCGGTCCTTGTTGGGACCGTTGCGGGTCAGGCGCAGCGGCGCGGTATAGACCAGATCCTGCTCCAGATAGGCGACCCAGTCGTCGAACCGGCGCTCGTCCAGCGCCGCCGCTTCGTCATACAGGGTTTCGAGCAGGCGGTTATACACCTCCGACCCCAACGGCACGCGCTGGGTGGATACCAGCCCGCGCATGACGCTGGTCTTGTCGATCGCGGCGGTCGCGTAGTTCACGGTCATGGTGTGATCCTCTCTCTTCGCGTCGCTCAGGCTTCGGCCATCAGGTCATAATAGGCCGACCACCACGCCCATTGCGTGTCGTCCTTGGTAAAGCCGGGATAGAGATCACCCCCGCCGACCCAGCCTTCGGGCCGTTCATGGCCGTGGAGCGCCTGATATTTCAGCGTCATGGTCTTGCTCATATGGCCGCGCGAATTGCGCATGATCTGCGGCCAGGTGTCGGCGTCGTCCTGCTCGATCGTGCCGGACGTTCCGGTGGACCAGATCGCGTTCTGGAGCATGTCCCGCTTCACATCTTCGGGCGCATCCTTTTCGGCGAAGATGAAGTTGATGAACTCCACCTTATCCGGCCCACGCGGCACATAAGTATGCAGCGACAGTGCGCCTGACGCGCCGCCATCCATGCGCGGGGCAAAGATGAAGGCAATCAGGATATTGGGGAACATGCCGCCGACCTGCGGCGGAATGGTCGCCAACTGGTTGACCTGCGCCTCCGACAGATTCTTGAACAGTTGCGGGATCATGTCCTTGGTCACGCCCGGCGGGGTCAGCAGGTTCAGCCGCTCCTCGGTCGTCTTGCCCTCGAAACTGATGTCGGCGAACATCTTGAACGTCTGCGCCGCTTCCAGGCAGCGCAGCGTATGACCCTGAGGCACCGAAATATCGACGCCATACATGCCCGGCGCGGTGTCGTAGATCGACTCGGCCGTGCCGCCCATGATGCCGCCTTCCATCAGCGACCGGTGCAGCGTCAGCGTATGGAAACCGTCCGAACCGGACTGTTCGCCGGGGATCTTCCAGTTGCACGGCAGCACGAAGCGCTGCGGGGGGCCAAGCATTTCAAGGCCGTTGTCGGTGCGGCAGAATAGCTGGTCGAGATAGAATTTGGCGTCGCCCAGATAATCCTCGAACGACAGATCCTTGCTCCATGTCGCAAAGATCAGCCCGCCATAGAGATGCACCCGCGCCTTTTTCAGGCCCAGCTCGTCCTTGCTATGCTTGTTGCCGTGCATCTGCTCCTTTTCGATCGGCGCGCCGATGAAGCTGCCGTCGGACCGGAAGGCCCAGCCATGATAGATGCAGCGATGCGCGGCGGCATTGCCCGCTTCGGCGGTACATACCTTCATGCCGCGATGCGGACAGACGTTGAGCATCACATGCACCTCGCCGTCACGCGCCCGCGACACGATCACATTATCCTCGGCCATGTCGCGCATGACATAGTCGCCCGGCTTGGGGATTTCCGATTCATGGCCCAGCAACAGCCAGGTACGCGCGAAGACGCGCTCCATTTCCAGTTCGTACAGTTCCTTGTCGTTCATCACCCGCAACGACACTTCGTTCATGTCGCGGTTGATGAGGTCGTCGAGCGTGGTCCCATCGCTCAGAGTCAACCCGGCCTTGTGCAGCATCTTCCTCTCCTTGGAAAATCCATCGTGAGTCACGTTATACATATTGAACTAAATCTGTTCAAGTTGTAATGTTGCCCCATAAGGAGAGGATGATGAGCCAGACTTTGAAGGTGGTGATCGATAAGGCGGCCTGCTGCGGCTATGGCGTGTGCGCCGAAATCTGCCCCGAAGTGTATAAACTGGATGCCAACGGCATCGTCTATGTCGATGACCCGATCGTGCCGGAGGGTCTGGAAGACCAGGCACGCGAAGGTGCGGAGGCCTGTCCCCAGGCGGCACTCGCTGTCGTCGACGCCTGATTGGCTGCTGCGCATCCCATGGCGGGAGGCTCTGCTCGATGGGCCCACGAGGAACCTGCCGATGGATAGGTTCCTCGCCGCCGGTCGCTGCGGCACCAGCGCGGCCATGGGACGGCAGGGAGGATAGAGGATGACCGACGCAAGGGACATGCTGTTCAGGCCCGTCGATGTGGCGGGGCTGCGGCTGCGCAACCGCTTCGTCATGGCACCAATGACGCGCAACTTCTCACCGGGCGGCGTGCCGTCCGATAACGTGGCGGACTATTATCGCCGTCGCGCAGGCGCGGACGTGGGCCTGATCGTGACCGAAGGCATCGGGGTCGATCATCCTTCCGCATTGGGCCAGGAATCGATGGGCGGCGGTGCCTCCCCGGTACTGCATGGCGACGCAGCGCTGGCACGCTGGCGCGCCATCGTCGCGGGCGTCCATGCTGCCGGCGGGCTGATCGTCCCGCAACTCTGGCATCAGGGTGTCATCCGCGTGCCCGGCACCGGCTATGATCCGCACGCCCCCTCGGCCCGGCCATCGGGCATCTGGGGCCCGACCGACAGGGCGATGGTGCCGCCCGATTATCTCGACGCGGTGCGCGCGCCCACGCCGCCGCTGACCGACAGTGAAATCGGCGACATCATCGCCGCCTTCGCCCGTAGCGCGGCCAATGCCCGCGCGGTCGGCTTCGATGGCATTGCGCTGCATGGCGCCCATGGCTATCTGATCGACAGTTTCCTGTGGCACCAGACCAACCTGCGCGATGACCGCTGGGGTGGCGACGCGGCCACCCGCGCGCTGTTCGCAGCGGAAGTCGTTCGCGCCGTCCGCGCCGCGACCGCGCCCGACTTCCCGATCATCTTCCGCTTCTCGCAATGGAAATTGCAGGATTATGACGCCCGCAGCGCGCAGACGCCCGATGAACTGGCCGCCATGCTGGCCCCGATCGCGGACGCCGGTGTCAACATCTTCGACGCCAGCACCCGCCTGTTTTCGACCCCCGCGTTCGAAGGGTCGGACATGGGCCTTGCCGGATGGATCAAGCGGCTGACCGGCAAGCCGGTGATCGCGGTCGGCGGCGTCGGCCTCAGCAAGGATCTGCAATCCTCCTTCGCCCAGCCCACGGTCATGACTGACAATCTGGCGCTGGTCGCGGACCGCATGGCGCAGGGCGAATTCGACCTGATCGCCGTCGGCCGCGCGTTGCTGATGGACCCACACTGGGTCCGCAAGATGCGCGACGGTGGCGCAGTCGATCCGTTTCGGCTGGAGGCCTACGCCACGCTGGATTAATGCGTGTCGGCGGCGGCATAGACCTGGATGCGCGCGATGTTGGTGCGGTCCGACTGCGCCGCCATGTACCGCACGGCATCGGCCACGTCGCCCGGCTGCATAGCGGGGATGAAACTGTCCCAGGCGGGCTGGCCGCGCACTTTCATATCCTCGAAAATCTCCGTGCTGGTGGTGCCGGGCGCGACGATGCCAACCTTGACCCCGCTGCCCGCCAACTCGACGCGCAGGCAATCGGTGAAGGCCTCCAGCGCCCGCTTCAGCCCGCCATAGACGCCCACGCCCGGCGCGATGATGTTCGCGCCGATGCTCGATATGTTGATGATCTGTCCGGTCCCCGCCGCCTTCATCGACCGCCCGAACAACGTGCAGGTTCGCACCACCGCCTCATAATTCAGCGCGATCATCGGCCGTAACTGGTCCAGGTCGAACTGGTCGATCGGCGCGGCATGAAGGATACCCGCATTATTGACCAGAATGTCGGCGCGACCGAACTGCGCCATCACCCTGTCATGCAGCCGCTGCGGGGCGTCCGCCTCGGCCATGTCGGCAACGAACGGCAGGCAATCGGCGCCTAGGTCAGCGGCCAGCGCGGCCAGCCGATCCGCCCGGCGCGCCACCAGCACCAGAGTCGCGCCAGCGCCCGCCAACGCATGGGCGCTCGCCGCGCCGATACCCGAAGATGCCCCCGTCACGATCGCGATCTTGCCCGTCAGACTGGTCATCGCATCTCTCCTTCATCCATTGTCAGACGAGGCGGATCAGCCGCTTGCCGTCATTTTCGCCGCGATACAGCCCCGCCAGCGCATCCGGGCAGGCTTCGATCCCGTCCAATATCTCTTCGCGCCAGGTCAGGCGGCCTTCGCCGATCCACGCCCGCAACTGCGCCACGGCATCGGCATAGCGGTCCATATGATCGAAGATGACGAACCCCTCCATCCGGGCGCGCTTGACCAGCAGGTGGCGCTCGACCCGCGGCCCCTGCGGCCAGGGTGCCCAGCGGTCGATCGACGCCGTGCCGCACACCACGACCCGGCCCTTCATGGCCAGATGCGGCAGCACCGCGTCGCTGATGGCCCCCGCCACATTGTCGAAATAAATGTCGATCCCCTCCGGCGCGATCCGCGCCACCGCCGCGCCGACATCTTCCGCGCGATAATCGATCGCGCTGTCATAGCCGAAATCCTCGACGCATCGCCGCGCCTTGTCCGGGCCACCCGCGATGCCGATCGTGCGGCACCCCAATATGCGGGCAATCTGGCCCACCGCCGATCCGACCGCCCCGGCGGCGGTCGACACCAGCACCGTTTCACCCGTGCGCGGCTGGCCGATCATCGTCAGCGCCAGATAGGCGGTGACGCCGTTGATCCCCAATATGCCCAGCGCCGCGCGCATCTCCGCCGCGCTGGTGCGCTGCACCACCTGGTCGGTGGAAACGCAGGCATAGTCCTGCCAGCCAAACCAGCCCGCGACATGATCGCCGACCAGGTAGGCGTCGTCACCCGACGCCACCACCTGTCCCGCCGCCAGAGCGCGCATCACTGATCCGATCGGCACCGGCGCGGCATAATTGCCGCGATCGGCTATCCAGCCGCGCATCGCAGGTTCAACCGACAGATAATGATTGCGCACCAGTATTTGACCGGGACCGGGCTGGTCGATCGGGCCGTGCCGGATCGCGAAATCGGCTGCCTGCGCGATGCCGGCGGGCCGTGCGATCAGGATCACCTGGCGGTTGGTCTCACCCATCCAGCCCGGCCTTGACCATCGTGAATTTCCGCCGGGATATGCGCCATCCTGCCGATGTGCGGATCAGGCAATCGTCATAATAGCCGGTCGCCCGGTGGGTCACGCCCTGGATCTGGTCCATCAGGATTGCGTCGACATAGCTGCGCGCGACGATTTCGTCGTTACAGCTTTCCACCACGATATTGCTGATGCGGTGCAGCGTCGCGCCCATATGGCGGTGCGCGCCCTCCATATATTCGGTGATCTCGCGCGGCCCGCGCCAACGGCCGAAGCTGCCATAATCCGCTTCGCAATCCCGCGCGAAGCAAGTGCGGAACAACGGCCAGTCGCGCGTGTCGATCCCGGTCGCATAGCGCAGCAGCAAATGGTGGATCGCCCGCTCGTCATCCGTCGACAGCAGCGCCCTGCGCGTCAGGCTGCCATGTGCCGCCATTCTCATCCTCCCTCATGTCGTTGGACAGCATAGGGAAGGGACGGCCGATCTTGCCCGCCAAACGATAGGATCGAGCCGGCGGCGCGTCATTTCTTTGGCAGGGCATAGGCGATCAACTGGTCGCTGGAGCCTGAGAGCATCGCGCCATGGCCACCGGCTGCGATCACCACGAACTGACGGCCGCTGGCACTGGACCAATAGCTGCTGGGCGACGCATTGCCGCCGGCGGGCAGGCGCGCCTTCCACAACAGGCGGCCGGTCGCCGTGTCATAGGCGCGAAACGCATGTTCCTGGGTCGCGCCTATAAACGTCAACCCGCTGGCCGTCGCCACCGATCCGCCGATATTGGGCACGCCCATCGAGATCGGCACGAAGGTCGGCAGCGCGATCGGCCCGCTGTCGCGCGACGTCCCGAAAATGCGGCTCCACACCATCTTGCCGGTTTTCAGGTTCACGGCGTTGATTCGGCCATAGGGCGGCTGCTGGCAGGGAATGGCGAGCGGCGACAGGAACGGCGCGATCTGCGCGGCATAGGGCACGCCCTGTTGCGCCGCCGGGCCGCCGACATCGCCCATATGGATGGCGTTCATCGGCTTGATACCCCGCCGGTCGGCCTCCGCGCGCGGGATCAGGCGGTTATAATTGCCGACCTGGTTGTTGTTGACGATCATCAACCCGCGCCGGGGGTCGACCGACACCCCGCCCCAGTCGATCCCGCCCAGATAACCGGGCCAGGTGATCGTCGGATGCTCCGTCGACAGCGGCGTCATGTCGCCATCGAACCGCGCCTCCCTGAACCGGATGCGGCAGATCGCCTGGTCGATCGGAGTCAGCCCCCACATGCCCCTTTCCGTCGGGCGCGGCCCGGTAAAGCTGGGGATGCCGACCGAATAGGGCTGGGTTTTCGACAGGCGTTCGCCCGGCACCACGCCTTGGGGCACGGGGCGTTCCTCGACCGGCAGGATCGGCTTGCCGGTCGCGCGGTCGAGGAAGAAAATCTCGCCGCGCTTGGTCGGCTGGAGCAGGCCGCGCACGCCGCCGGGCAGGTCGACCAGCGTGGGCTGCGCCGGCACGTCATAATCCCACAGGTCGTGATGCGTCGTCTGGAACGACCAGCGCACCGCGCCGGTCATGCCGTCCAGGGCAATTACCGAACTGGCATAGCGATCGTCATTCGCCGTCCGGTGCCCGCCGAAATAATCGGGCGTGGCGTTGCCGGTCGGCACATAGACCAGGCCCAGCGCCTCGTCCGAACTCATCGGTGCCCAGCTATTGGGCGTGCCGGGCGTGAATGTCGCGCCGGGCGCGGGCAGGCCATGGTCGTCGGGGCGACCGATGTCGAACGCCCAGGCGAAATCGCCGGTCACCGCGTCGAACGCGCGCACCACGCCCGATGGCTCCCTGATCTTCTGCCCATCCGTCACCCAGCCGCCCAGCACCAGCCGCCCGCGCACCAGGGCGGGGGGCGACGTGACGAAATAATAGCCCTTGTCCACCTCGCCCAGCCCGGTCTTCAGGTCGACCTGACCACCGCGCCCGAAACCGGGGCACGGCCGCCCTGTCGCAGCGTCCAGCGCGATCAGCCGCGCGTCGAGCGTGGCGGTAAATATGCGCTCGGCGCAGGCCCCCGTTGCGCCGGGCACGCGATAATAGGTCACGCCCCGGCACACCAGGCCATAGACCCCGGCCAGGTCCGTCTTGGGATTATGCCGCCACAATTGCCGCCCGGTTTCAGGGTCCAGCGCGATCACGTCATTATTGCCCGCACACAGGAACAGGCGGTTGCCGACCTTGATCGGGTTGACCTGAAAGGCGGTGCCCTGCTTGCCGTCGCCTACCTTGCCCGTGTGATAGGTCCAGGCCGGTTCCAGGTTGCCGACATTGAAGGGGCTGATCTGTTCCAGCGGCGAATAGCGCGATCCACCCCGGTCGTTGCCATAGGCGATCCAGTCGCCATCGGCTGCGCTGCTTGGGGCCGGACCCCATATCCGACTCGCAGCGGCAGGCGTGCGATCGGCCCAGAAGGCCAGGCCGACGCCCGCCACCATGACCAGCGCAAGCCCGGACCACAGCATCCGCCCGCCCGGCAACGGGGCGGATCGCCCGACATGGCGCCGATAATAGGGGGTCAGCATATAGAGGCCCAGGCACAGCGGCATGGCCAGGCGCGGGGCCAGCGCCCATCCGTCCAGCCCGACCTCCCACAAGGCCCAGGCGAGGTTCGCCGTCAGAAAAGCCCAGAACAAAGCGATCGACAGCGGAGCCCTGCGCCAGCCCAGCAGCGCGACGGCGACCATGACCAGCCCGGACAGCAGATACCAGGGCGATCCGCCGAGCATCAGCAAACGCCCACCAAGCCATGCAAGCGAAAGCCCCGCCACGACAAGCAGGATCAGGAAAGCGGTATTGAGGAAGCGTTGCATGAAGGCACCTTGGCGCACGGGGGCAGGGAAGGGGGCGACCGATGCGATCAGGCAGGCAGTTGCGCGGCCAGCCAGTCTGGCACGTTCATGCGGTAGCATTTCTGTTCGTACAGCCGGCTGATCCGCCATCCCGCGGCCGTGCGGACATAATCATGGATATACCAAAGGCCGAAAACCAGCGTGTCGGCGCTCGTGCCATCGCTCACGGTCATGGGATTGGTGCAGACGGTCTTGGTCTGCGCGCGGTCGCCGTCGATGCTGTACCGAGTGGTCGATACGCTATGCTGGAACGCCAGGATCGGCGTCAGGCTGCTCGCTAGAAACTGTTTGATCTCGCCCAGGCCGCCCGAAATCCCAACCATTTCGGAATAGTCGATCACCGCATCGGCGGTGAAATACTGGTCCAGCGCATCCCAGTCGCGGCTGTCGACCGCGTAACAATAGCCCACGATCAAATCCTGTATTTCGAACCGGTCCGACATCTCCTGCACGGTCAGCATCACCCACTCTCCTTTATTCTATAGAATGATCGGTCGCACAGGCCCGTTGGCCGGCCGCCTTTCGTTGGGTAGGTGTCGAGGGGATAGCGACAGGGGATGAGGCGTTACCGCAGGCACATGTCAGCGGGCCAATTTGCCTCAAGCATTTATCTAGGAGAGTATAAATGGGTCTAGCCCCGTTCACCGAAGCCGATTTCGTCCTGTCCGCAGAGACGCGGGCTGAAATCACCGCCGGGCTGACCGATAGCCAGGCATATATGGTCAATCACTGGATGGACCTGCACGAAGTCATCAATCGGGGTGACTGGGACGGCATGGATGCCTTCTTCAACACCGAAACCATGACCTATGACAATCCCAACCGGCCGGACCTGGGCACCTATCATGTCTGGAAAACCTCGCCGCAGGGCCTGTACACCACCTTCCCGCCCAGCATCTATCGCACGATCAAGGCATGGGGCCGGGGCGACGATGAAATCTGCGTGCTGTGCCATCACCATGGCAAACATACCGGCGGTCCCTATATGGGCGTCCAGCCGACCGGCAACGACCTCAACGTCCTGTGGTTCTCCTGGCTGCGCTTCCGCGACGGCAAGATCGACCATATCTATTCGATCTCGGACGTGCTGACGATGCTCAAGGATCTGGAAGTCATCAAGGTGCCCCAGCCCGTCGACCCCTATAAGTAAGCAAGCCTTGTCCCGGCCGCCTTCTGGGTGGCCGGGGCGCTACCGCCATCAGCCGATCGAACCGATATGGTCGATCCACTGGTGCAGCAGCATCCAACTCTGCTGCCGGGTCGACGCGAAATTATGGCAATGGGCCGCCTCCGCCAGTATCGTCAGCGTGACATGGCGCGACCCGCTATACCCCGCCGGTTCGGCATGGGGATCGGGACTGACGTCGATGTCGGCGAAATGCAGATAGACCGGCACGCCGATCGCAGCCGCCTCCGCCGCCACCCCGCCCGGCATGATGGCCAGCCGCCCATAGCTGTTGGGCGTCAGCGACGCCCGCGCATCGTCGGCCGCGATCACCGCGTCGGGTACATCGGCGGCATGGAAATAGCCCCGCATCGCCGCCCGATTGGCCGCGCAATAGCCTGGGCCCGCGACCTGGGCGCCGATCGCCGATCGCACCTCGTCCGACATCGCCAGCCCGATATTGGTAAATCCAAGAACGGCTATCTGGTCGAAACTGGCCCATGCGGCTTGCTGCACGATGGTCAGCATCCCGCCCATCGAATGGCCGATGCCGGTGATCCGGCGCGCCCGGCCCGCCATCTCCGCGCCCCATTCCCCGGCATCGATCCGTGCCAGAACTGCTGTCAGCGCCAGATGATGCGCCTGCGCCCCGACATGGGGCGTCAAGACATCTTCCCGGCCCGGCTGGCTGCTATCGCCCATGCCCAGCGCGTCCAGCGCCAGCACCGCCTTGCCCTGCGCCAGGCAATGGTCGCCGAAACTATAGCCCGGCCAGCCATCGATCTGCGCGTCCCAATACCATCGACTATAGGTGCCGCCATGCAGGCAGACCAGCAGGTCTATGGGTCCGTCGGGCAAGCTCTCGGGCAATGCCAGCGTCGCCGCGATCTGGATCGCTTCGCCGAAATCGGCCGCGGTTTCGACGCTCAGGGACAATGTGAACTTCGGCATGGATCGCTCTATCCGTTCAAAGGCTGAAGCCGCCATCGACGATCAATGTCTGGCCAGTGATGTAGCGCGCGCGATCGGACGCCAGGAAAGCGACGGCCTGCGCAATGTCCTCGCCATCGCCGAAACGCTGGAGCGCGATGCGCTTGCGCTGCGCTTCCCAGATGGCGGGCGTGTAAAGGGTGGTGAGAAATTCGGCTCCCAGTCCCGCGTCGATGATGCCGGGCGCGACCATGTTCGCGCGGATGCCATAGCGGCCTTCTTCCTTCGCGATAGCGCGGCCCAGTGCCTCGATCCCCGCCTTGGGGACGGAGGACAGCGCGTCGCCCGGCGGGAAGCAATAATTGGCGACCGACACCACCGACACGAAATTGCCGAAAGCCTGCGCGCGAAAATGGGGTAGGGCGGCGGCGACAATGCGGGTGAAGCCGATCAGTTCGATTTCGATCACCTGCCGCCACTGATCCTCCACGATCTGGCTGACGAACGGCTGTTCTATGTCCACGCCACTGGCGAAGATCACCGTGCCGATCGCGCCGAACCGGGCCTTGGCCTCGGCCAAGCCGCTCTGGATGCTGGCCATGTCGGACAGGTCGCAATGGACGGCGACCGCCCGGTCCTGGCCTTCGCCCAGCGTGTCGATCACCGCCCGCGCCCTGTTCGCGCTGGATCGATAGCCGATCGCCACGCCATCCCATTCGTCCGCAAACCGACGGCAAATGGCGCGGCCCAGCCCGCCCGTGCCGCCCACGACAAAGGCTGCGCCCCGGTTCACAGCGGCAGATGCGTGGTCAAATGGCGGAGCAGCCGTTCGGCAAAGGCATCATTATGGTCGCCGGTGAACATATGGCCCACGCCATGGGCGACTTCCACTTCCAGTTGCGGGGTCAGCGCCTGAAACTGGCGGACGCTCTCGTCAGACACGATCTCGCTCAGTTCCGCCTTCACCAGCACGACCGGCGTGCTGACGCGCATCGCGGCCGCCACCAGCGCTTCGCCTTCGGATGGCGGATGCAGAAATTCCTGCGAAGTGGTGCGCGGGTCCCAGTGCCAGAACAGCCGCCCGCCATCTTTCCGCATCGCCTTGGCCAGGCCCGACACATCGGCCAGGCGCGGCTGGCCCAGATGGCGGTGCAGCGCATCGGCCGCTTTATCGAGCGAAGCGAAGCCCGCTTCGCTGGCGCGGAAAAAACCGCGTATCTCCTCCACCCCGGCGTCGTCGATATGCGGCGCAACATCGGCCAGCATGATCAGGCGCACGCGATCGGGATGGCGCGACCCGCCGACCAGCGCGCACTGGCCGCCGCGAGACGCGCCCACCAGCGCCACCGGACGCCCCAGCGCGGCCAGGATCGCTTCGACATCGCGGCCATAGGCTTCCAGCAGATAGTCGCCATCGCTGGCCCAGCCGCTGTCGCCATGGCCGCGCAGGTCGAAGGTCAGGCCATAATAGCCCGCCTGCGCCACTCGCCGCGCCGATCCGGCCCAGGACCGCCGACTTTGCCCGCCGCCATGAAAGAAGCAGACGGGCGGCGCTGTGGGATCGCCATAGGCGTCCGCCACCATCGCCACGCCGTTGCCCGGCAGGCTGATCCGGGTCGCGGACATCATACCGGGCGTCCCGCGCTTATTCGGCGGCGATCGGCGGCGCGATCTCGGCGAAACATGCGTGCTCGCCGGGACCAGCATAGGCGAACTTGCCCGGCGCATGATGCCATTTGCCGTCATTGCGGCTCTCATAGGGCGACGCCACCTCGATCAGCGCGCCGTGGGTGCTTTTCGCGCCGACCCAGCTCCATTTCTGCCAGGTCATGTCGGGGTCGTTATAGGTCTTGCCGCCGCCCGGCAGGTGCAACCCTTCGGCCCGCAGCTTTTCCATCGCGCCCGGCACATCGTCGGTCGAATAGCACAGATGATGGACATGCTCGCCCACCTTGTCCAGCCGGTCGCCCATCGGCGTGCCCGGCGCAGGCTGGATGAACTGGATTTCCGTGCCGCCATCATTGACGAAGGTCGCCCATTTCATGCCGGCATCGGCGCCGCTGGAAAATTCGTCATATTTGACGAGGCGCTTTTCCAGGCTGGCGGGGTCCAGCACGCGCAGGATCTTGGTCCAGTCCACGATCGCAGTGTCCAGGTCGCGCACGACCATGCACACATGGGCAAAAGGTCCGCTTGGCATAATCTTATCTCCTCGGATTTTTTAGATTTCTATCGTCGCCGTGCCGGAATTGACGGTGCCCCGACCCTCGACATCCAGCGTGAATGCGCAGGTGATGCTGTTGCCCTCGATCCCCGCGACCGTGCCGGTCACGGTCGCGCGGTCGCCGCCATAGACATTGTCCAGAAAGCGCGAATCCATCGCCTTGATCCGCCCGCCGGGAAAGGCGCGCATCAGCATGTTCATCATATAGGCGACGTTCGCCGGCCCCTGGTTGATGACCCGGTCGCCCAGCCCCTTGGCCTTCACCATTTCCACATCCAGATGGATGGGATTGGGATCGGCCAGGAAAACCGCCCATTGCTGCATCGCTTCGGGGCTGACGCTCTCGATCGTGAAGGGCGGCAACGCATCGCCGACGGCATAGCTCATGCGGCGAACTCCTTGCGCGGCAGTACCCAGACATTGTCGGTTTCCAGCACCTGCGTCCCGTCCAGCAGATGCAGGCGCAGGCGGTATGTCAGCACGTCCATCACGCCCAGCTTGCGGCTGCGCTTGCGGATCAGGCTCAGGATTTCGCCGGTGACCTTGTAGCTTGTCCCGACCATCAGCGGCGCGTCGAACCTGACCCCGCTGCTACCCATCATCGGCCCGTCATCGACATCGAATTCGCACGCTTCGCATACGCCTGAGACAGTCTTGCCCATCGCGACCTGGGTGGCGACATAATAATAGATCGGGTGCGCGGTCCCATCGCTGGCCGGTTCGATCCCCGTGGACCGGCACAGCGCGGCATTCTCCTCCGCGCTGATGGTGAAGACCGTCGTACCGTCCAGCGATATGCCGGCAGCGTCGGGGGCAGGGGGCAGGGTGTCGAGATCGCTCATGGCTGGTCCCTAATAAGAGCGCGGCAGGCCGAGGCTTTCGGCGATCGAGTTGCGGACCATCTCGTTGCTGATCGGGGTCATCCGCAAAATCCGGTGATCGCGCCAGTAACGCTGCATGTCGGTTTCGGCCGAATAGCCCATGCCGCCCAATATCTGGATGCCAAGGTCGGCGGCCTTCACCGCATTTTCGGTCGCCACCATCTTGAGCATGTTCGCCTCGACGCCGCAATTCATGCCGTTGGACTGCATCCACGCGACATTGTTCAGGAGCAATTCGGTCGTCTTCTGCCAGGTCGCGATGTCCGCGACATAATGCTGCAACACCTGGAACCGCCCGATTATGCCGCCAAACGCCTTGCGCTGGAGCATATAGGCCAGCGCATCCTCCAGCACCCCGTCGATCGCGCCCAGGCATTGCGCGCCGACCATGATCCGCTCATTGTTCAGCGTCGGCAGCATCGCGTACCAGGCTTGGCCCGGTTCACCCAGGACGTCCTCGTCGGGGACGAACACATCCTCATAATGGACCTCGCACGATCCCATCGCCCGCATGCCCAGCTTTGGCAGCAGCGACGCGGTGATGCCCGGCGTCTTGGCATCGACGAAGAACATGGTCAGCCCATGATGCTTCTTTTCCACGTTTTTGTCGGTGCGGGCGAGCACGAGCAGGCGATCGGCCGCCTTCGCGCCGGTCGTCCACATCTTCGCGCCGTTCAGCTTCCAGCCGCCATCGACCTTTTCCGCATGGGTCTTCATTGCGCCCAGCACGTCGGTCCCGCCATCGGGTTCGGTCATGGACAGCGACACGCGCAGCTTGCCCTGCGCCATCGGCCGCAACCAGCGGTTCTTCTGCTCCTCGGTGCCGACCGCACTGATCGTCTTGGCCCCGCCAAAGGATGTCAGGCCCCAGACCCACAGCAGTCCGCCTGCGGTCCGTGCAAATTCGCGCGCGAAGATCATCTGCATCATGACGTCGCCGCCCAGGCCGTCATATTCTTCCGGTATGCCGATGCCGAAGAAACCCTGTTCGGCAATCTTGTCCCACAGCGCGTAGGGGTAATTTTCCTCGTCGGCCTCCAGCGCGCGCATCCAGTCCTTGGGCGCCTCTGCATCGACCCAGCGGCGCACGATGTCGCGAAACGCCTGCTGCTCCTCGGTGAGCGAAAAATCCATTGTCTTTCCTGTTCTCTTTGCCCGCCTGTTAGGCACCTGCCAGGCGCGCTGAGAACCTATCCTCCTATAGGGTCGGGGCTGTTCAGATCGACAATCCGCCCTCGACCGGGATGACCGAACCGGTGACATAGGCACCCGCGCGGGAGGCCAGATAGATGGCGGTCCCGGCCAGATCCTCCGGCGTCCCCACGCGCCCGCGCGGCACCATGCCCTCCACCATCTTGCGCATCTCGTCCGACGCGATCACCGTCATTTCGGATTCGAAGAAGCCTGGCGCGATCACGTTGGCGGTGATGTTGTCCCGGCCCAACCGCTTGGCCAACCCCTTCGCCATCCAGTGGATCGCGCTCTTGGATGCCTGATAGGCGTAATTTTCCTTTGGCCCGACCTTGAGCGCCCCCACCGACCCGATGTTGATCAGCGAAGCGGGCCGTTCCGCCGTTCCGCCTGCGCGCAGCAGCGGCAGGAATTTCTGGAGGATGAAGAAGGGGGCCTTCAGGTTCAGGTCGATGACCTGGTCCCAATCCTCTTCGCTATAGTCGTCGATCGGCGCATCGGCCATCGTCCCGGCATTGTTGACCAGCATGTGCAGCGCGCCTTCGCGCGCCGCGACCTGCGCCACCAGCGCGTCGATCCCGGCCAGTGTCGAAAGATCGGCCGTCAGCCCAATGCAGGTGCCGCCGGTCGCTTCACTGATCGCCTGCGCCGCGGCCAGCACCTTGGTTTCGGTCCGGGCGCAGATATAGACCTTGGCGCCCGCTGCCGCGTATCCGGTGGCGATATGGCGGCCGATCCCGCTCGACCCGCCGGTAACGAGCGCAACGCGGCCCTGAACGGAAAACAGCGCGTCGATATTCATGCCGCGCCTTTCGATGCTGCGATCTTCAGGATCAGGTCGACCGTCCCTTCGGGATCGCCCACCAGCAGCGCATGATCGCCCGGATGGTCGTGGATCGTCCAGCCCAGCGCCCGCGCACGATCGTGCATCGCGGTCATGACGGTGATGGCAGCGGCGATATAATCGACCGGCTTGTCGATCGTTTCCGCCCCGACCGGGATGACGCAGGATGTCGCCCGCATCGGCTGGTCGGTCAGATTGTCGAGCAGCCATTGCTGCCGGTCCGCGTCCATCAGGTGGGGGTGCGTCTTGGCGGCCTCCCGCTGCATCACATCGACGCCCGATCCGATCGGCCCTTCGCCCGCCTCCAGCATGGCGTCCAGGCCAGCGAGCTGGTCTTCGGGCACATAGCCCATCAGCGACGCGATGCGTTCGCCCGAATGGGGCACGATGGCGTCCAGATAGATGACGCTGGCGATGCGCGCTCCCGCCTGTGCGATCACGCCCGGCGCGACCGTCCCGGCATAGCTGTGCGCGACCAGCACGACATCATGCAGATCCTCATAATGCAGGACGTTGACGATGTCCTGCACATGGACCGTGTTGCCGACATGCCGGCCGGTCAGGTGCGCGCGCTCGCCAAAGCCGGTGAAGGTCGGCGTGTAAACCCTGTGCCCCTGCGCTTCGAGCAGGTCGCGGACATATTTCCAGGTCCAGCCGCCCATGCCGCCGCCGTGGAGTAGAACGAAAGTGGTCATGGCAGGTCAGCCTCCGCAGGTTCGGTGTTCTTGATGAATTCGGGAAAGGGGTCCGGCCCCCACAGGAACATGCTGTCTTCGGGCGCATGATTGGCCGATGGCCATTCGACATCATGGGGAATGAAGTCGATGTCGGCCGAATATTCGCTGAAACTGCCCCATGGATCGCGGACATAATAGAAATAATTGGCGCCCAGCACATGCTGGCCCACGCCCCAGTTGGGACCATAGCCCGCCCGCGCCATGGTCGCGCCGCCCAGGCCCACTTCCATCACCGAACCGACGTCCCAGCTGACATGGTGCATCCCGCGTCGGTCGGACAGCACGAGCGCGAGCAGGTGATGGTCGCTGCCATGAACCCCATGCAGGAAGGCGACGCCCGGTTCGCTCTTGTCCGACAGGCGCAGGCCCAGCGTCTTTTCATAATAAGCGATCGCCGCGTTCACGTCGGTCGTAAAGATCGCGAAATGCGACAGGCGGCGCGGATGGACCTTGGGCGCCTGGCTGTTGGGGATCGCGCCGGATTGGCCGGGCAGGGCGCTGGTAAAGGAGAAATGGCTTTTTTCCGCCGGCGTCGCCTTGTCGGCCGCGCGGATATTGATCGGCAGCCCGTCAAAGCCACTGAACCAGATGCCCTGCGCGTCCGCACCCGCAGGCGCGTCGATATAGGTGACGCCACAGGCATCGAGATGCGCGGCAAACGCATCCATCTCGTCGGCATAGACGCCAAAGCTCAGATAGCGCAATTGCTTGGCTGCGCCGCCTTTGGCGATGACGCCCCAACGATGGGGATTGCCCTGTGTGTAAAGATGCAGCACGCCGTCGCTCTCGCGCACGTCCAGACCAAAGAGGCTGTAGAAGCGGCGCGCATCCTCCAGATCGGGGACGGCCAGCGCGAAATGGTCGATCGAATGGACGCCCAGTACATTGGCGCGCCGCCCGGCGGTGCTCTTGTCGTTCATCCTGTCCTCCTTGGTCGGTCGGGCGGCGGATCGCGCCGCCGCCCGTCCCATTGTCAGGCCGCCTTGATCGGGTTGACCAGCAGGCCGATTTTCTCGATCTCCACTTCGCACACATCGCCATCCTTCATGAACAGCGGGGGCTTGCGCGCCAGGCCGATGCCCGACGGCGTCCCCATCACCAGCACGTCGCCGGCCTCCAGCGTGAAGCAGGTCGACAGCAAAGCGACGGTATCCACCACGTCGAACACCATGTCGGACGTGTTGGCGCTCTGTACGGTCTGGCCATTCAGGCGCGTCTCGATCTTCAGGCCCGCGCCGCCCGCGGGCAGTTCGTCCGCCGTCACCAGCCACGGCCCGAACGCGCCGGTATCGTCGAAATTCTTGCCGACGGTCCATTGCGGGGTCTTCAACTGATAATCGCGGATCGACCCGTCGTTGAACACCGAATAGGCGACGATGTGCGACAGCGCGTCGTCCTTGGCGATGTCCTTGCCACCCTTGCCCACGACCGCGACCATCTCGGCCTCATAGTCGAGCTGGTCGGAACAGGGCGGCTTGATGATGGGGGCGCCATGGCCGATCAGGCTGCTGTTGAACCGGCCGAACACGGTCGGAAATTCGGGCACCTGGAAACCGCCCTCTGCGGCATGGTCCTTATAATTCAGGCCCAGGCACAGGATCTTGGGCGCCTTGATCAGCGGCGGCAGGAACGTCAAATCGTCGATGGCGACATCCTCGCCGCCTGCCACGACCGCATCGCCCGCCTGCGTCAGCGCGTCGCCGCCCTGCGCGATCAGCGCGTCCAGATCGTAGAGCGCGGCATCGCCG
This sequence comes from Pseudomonadota bacterium, assembly GCA_040389985.1. Classification (GTDB taxonomy): domain Bacteria; phylum Pseudomonadota; class Alphaproteobacteria; order Sphingomonadales; family Sphingomonadaceae; genus Sphingobium. The sequence goes on along the minus strand of JAZJZH010000001.1, from coordinate 66,975 downwards.
AACAGCGCCTTCACGCCCGCCCCGGTATCGACCGCCAAACCGGTCTGCCCATTTTTCGCAACCTTAGCCAAACGCATGATTCTGTCCTCCTGATACCCCGCCACCGTGGGGCGGGCCGTCGTCCGGGTCAACATGAAATATATTCTATGATATAAAATATACTGTCAACATTTGCCTATGGTTTCAAAGCTGCTATGGTTTTGGCGATGATGAAGAAACTGAGCCTGACCGAGCGGGCCTATCGCCAGTTGCGGGACGATCTCCTGACGTGCCGGCTGGTGCCGGGCGACCGGATCAACATCAAGGATGTGTCCGACAATCGCGGCTTCAGCCTGGGCGCGGTGCGCGAAGCCTTGTCGCGCCTGACGTCCGAAGGCTTCGTGACGCAGGACGATGCGCGCGGCTTTCGGGCGACGCCGATTTCGATCGGCGACCTGATGGACCTGGTGACAGTGCGCAGCGATATCGAAGGGCAATGCCTGCGCCGCGCCATCGCGCGCGGCGGGCTGGACTGGGAATCCGCGATCGTCAGCGCCGCCCATCGCCTCAGCAAGACGCCGACCCGCGACCCCACCGATCCGGCCCGCCTGAACGAGGATTATGCCGACGCCCATGGCGCATTCCATCATGCGCTGGTCGCGGCGTGCGACAGCCCCTGGCTGCTGCGGATGCGCGACTGGCTCTATGCCCAGTCGGAACGCTATCGTTACCTTACGGTCCCGCTGGCGACCGGCGAGCGCGACCTGGTCCACGAACATAGCGATATCGTCACCGCGACGCTGCGCCGCGACGCCGATCGGGCGGTGGCGCTGCTGGGCGATCACCTGATGGCGACCGCCCGCCTGCTGGTCGATGCACAGGACGGCGCGATGCGCCTGCCGGGCGAAAAGGCGGCCTGACCCCATCCTAATTCTGCCGCTTCTGCCCGGTGCCGCCACCACTGGCGGGCATCAGCATGTTGCTCATCCCGCCATCGACCAATATGTCGATGCCGCTGATATGCCCGGCATGGGGGCCGATCAGAAACAGGATGGCGTTGGCGACATCCTCCGCCATGCCCAGCTTGCGCAGCGGTATGGTCGCTTCGCGCTGGTCGCGCCGGGCGGGGTCATCATAGCCCGCAGCCGTCATCGGCGTATAGGTCGGGCCGGGGGACACGGTGTTGCACCGGATGCCGTCCGGTCCCCATTCGATGCTCAGTTGCCGGATCATCATCAGCAACGCCGCCTTGCTGCATGAGTAGAAACCCAGCGCGGGCGTCGGCGCGGTGGCAGACATGGACGCGGTAGCAACGAACGCCCCCCCACTGGCCTTCAGGTGCGGATGCGCGGCCTTGCCCAGCAGCCAGGCCGACCGGGTGTTGATCGCGAATATGCGGTCGAAATCACCTGCGGGCAGATCGACCAGCGCGCCGCCCATGATGATCCCGGCATTGCTGACGACCGCGTCGATCCCGCCCATATGCGCCATTGCCGCCGCGACGATCCGGTCGCCGCAATCCAGTTCGGCCAGGTCGACCACGCAGGTCGCCGCTGCCGGGCCGATCGCATCGGCCACGCTTTCAAGATTGGCGGCATCTCGATCCGCCAGCAGCACCTGATGCTCGCCCGCGATCACGCTGCCAGCCGCCAGCAATTGCGCGCAGGCGCGCCCGATGCCGCTCGCCGCGCCTGTGATGATGACCCGCATTCAACCTCTCCTGTTTTTTCAGTCGCTCAGGCCCAGTTCGTCCATCAGCGCGGCGCGCAACTTGAACTTCTGGATCTTGGACGCCGACATCGGCCATTCGTCGATGAAACGTATGTGGCGCGGCACCTTGAATGAAGCCAACCGCGCCTTGGTGTAGGCGATCAGTTCGTCCGGCTCCACCGCGACATCGCCGTCCCGCTCGATATAGGCGGCGGGAATCTCGGCCAGCCGATCGTCGGGCAGGCCGACGACCTGCGCCAGCCGCACGGCGGGATGGCTCGCCAGCACCGCCTCAACCTCGGCCGCCGCGACATTTTCGCCGCCGACTTTCAGCATATCCTTGAACCGGCCATGGAACATCACATGGCCGTCTGCGTCGATCGATCCTATGTCGGCGCTATGATACCATCCGTCGGCGTCGATCGCTTCGGCGGTCTTCTCCGCGTCGCGATAATAGCCGTCGAACAGATTATAGCCCCGGATCAATATCTCGCCCCGCTCGTCCACGCCGCGTTCTGCGCCGGTATCGGGATCGACGATCTTCATTTCGATGCCGGACAGCGGATAGCCCAGTTTCCTGAACCCCATTTCCGGGTCCATCGCCGGACCGCCGGTGGTGACGATGCCGGTCGCCTCGGTCATCCCCATCGTGCCGACCTGCAGCATATTGGGCGCCTTGTCGCGATAGGCTTGGCCCACCCGATCCGGCATGAAGGCAAAGCAGCTATTTTGCAGGCGGACGGAGGACATATCCGTCTTGTCCCATTCGGGATGCGCGATCATCGCCTGATGGAAAGTGACGAAGGGCAGGAACATCATCGTCACCTGCTCCGCCTCGATCTGGCGCAGGCTTTCCCCGGCGTCGAAATGCGGCTGGCCAATGAAGGTGCCGCCGACATCCATCGCGCCCAACATGCAGAGCATCGCCGCGATATGGAACAGCGGCAGCGGCGACCAGGCCCGCTCGTCGGGCTGAAAGCCCCAGCGATAGCGCGCCAGGTTGTTCGCCTCGCGCGTTACTGCCTCATGGCTCAGCAGGCAGCCCTTGGGATTGGCCGACGTGCCGGACGTATAGAGGATCATCGCGGTATCGCGCACCCGCACGGTCAGGCGCGTGTCATGGATGTCGCTTTCGCTGACGCTTTGTACCGCCGCATCGAACCGGGCCTGGTCGACGAAGCCGGGCGCGGAACGCCCGCCCAGCATGATGATCTGCCGCAAAAGCGGCGCTTCCGCCAGGGTCAGGGCAGCAGGATCAGTCACGGTAGGCAGGCCAGGAAAGGCCTCCACCAACTGCGCGCCGAAATCGACATGCTCGGTTACCAGATCATTGGTGACGATCGCGCGCAGATCGGCATTTTGCGCGACATAGGCCATTTCCGGCGCCTTGTAGCGCGCGTTCATCAGCACCGACACTGCGCCGCACATCGCGTTGGCGAACAGCGCCTCGACAAATTCAATGCTGGACGGCAACAATATGCCGACATGGTCACCCCGCCCGATGCCCAGCGCCTTCAGCCCGCGCGCCCGGCGCAGCACGCCAGCGACCAGATCGTCATAGCTTTTGCGTTCGCCCGGAAAGACCAATGCGTCCTTGCCGCGACCCTTGTCCCATCCTGTCAGCAGCAGATCGCCCAGCGTTGTCGCCGTTATGCGAATTGCGGCGCTGTCCTCGCCCTTGATGCCCACGAAAGCCCGCTCCTAACTATCTGCCGATCCTATATTGTCACCAGATTGCAGCGCGCGTCCGTCCATGCGCCTTTCGTTGGATAGGTGCGGACAGGGCCGCCCGCGCCAAGAGCGAAGACAGCAAAGTATCGGATCACGGGTCGGGAATTTACGATGGAAGCCTATATCTACGATCATGTTCGCACGCCGCGCGGCAAGGGGCGCCCGGATGGCGCGCTGCATGAGATCAGCTCGGTCGAAATGGCGACCCAGTTGCTGAAAGCGCTCCAGTCGCGCAACAATCTCGACACCGCGCTGCTGGACGACGTGATCATCGGCATGGCCCAGCCGGTCGGCGAACAGGGCGGTGTTCTCGCCCGCGCGGCGGTGTTGCAGGCCGGCTATGCGCAGACCGTCGCCGGGCAGCAGATCCATCGCTTCTGCGCTACCGGCCTCGACGCCGTCAGCCTGATCGCGGCGCAGGTCCATGCCGGGATGATCGACGCGGGCATCGGCGGTGGCGTGGAATCGATGAGCCGCACCGTGATGGGCTACGACTCCGGCGCCTGGACGTCCGATCCGGCGGTCGCCTTCGGCAATTATTACGCCCCCCAGGGCATCGGCGCGGACATCATCGCCACGCTGGACGGCTACACCCGCGAAGATGTCGACGGCTTCGCTGTCGAAAGCCAGCGCAAGGCCGCCCATGCCTGGGAACAGGGCTATTTCCAGCGCTCGATCGTCCCGGTGACGGACGTGCTGGGCGAGGTCATCCTGGACCGCGACGAACATATGCGCCCCGGCACCACGGTCGAAAGCCTCGCCAAGCTCAAGCCCGCCTTCGAAGGCTATGGCAAGGCGGGGTTCGAGGCGGTGGGCAAGGCGAAATATCCTGAGCTGGAAGAAATCAACTACGTCCATCACGGCGGCAACAGCTCGGGCATCGTCGACGGGTCGGGCCTGGTGCTGGTGGGATCGAAGGCGTTCGGCGAGAAGGCGGGATTGAAACCCCGCGGCCGCATCCGCTCCTACGCCAATATCGGTTCTGAACCCACGATCATGCTGACCGCGCCGACCGCCGTGTCGCGCAAGGCGTTGAAGGCGGGCGGCATGACCGAAAAGGACATCGACCTGTGGGAACTGAACGAGGCCTTCGCCAGCGTTGTGATGCGTTTCCAGCGTGACCTGGACATCCCCGATGACCGGATCAACGTGAATGGCGGCGCGATCGCCATGGGCCATCCGCTTGGCGCGACCGGGGCGATGATCCTGGGCACCGTGCTGGACGAACTGGAGCGCCGTGACGCTGCAACCGGCCTCATCACGCTGTGCGCCGCCAATGGCCTGGGCACGGCCGCCATCATAGAGCGCGTCTGAGCGCCCTTGCGAACCATAGAGCGGGACATTCCATGAAGACCATGCAACTGCAAAAAGCCGATGCCGGCGTCGCAATCCTGACCCTGAATGCGGAAGGATCGATGAACGTCGTCAACGACGCTTTCATCGCCGACATGGAATCTGCGACGAAGCAGATCGCCGAAGATGACGGCATCACGGGCGTCATCCTCACATCGGCCAAATCCAGCTTCATGGCGGGCGCCGACCTGAAGCAACTGGTCAACGGCTTCGGCACGCTCACGGTCAAGGAGGCCTATGCCTTTTCCAAGCGCGCGACCGACATGCACCGGGCGATCGAAAAGTCGGGCAAGCCATGGGTTGCCGCAATCAACGGGCTGGCGCTGGGCGGCGGGTTCGAACTGGCGTTGGCCTGCCATCGCCGCATCCTGGTGGACGACGCAAAGGTTCAGGTCGGCCTGCCCGAAGTCAATGTCGGCCTGCTCCCCGGATCAGGCGGCACGGTGCGGCTGGGCCTGATTGCGGGCATGAAAACCGCGCTCGACCTGCTGCTGTCGGGCCGTTCGGTCGGTCCGGCCGAAGCCCTTAAGCTGAAGATCGTGGACGAGGTGGTTTCCGCCGACACCCTGATCGACGCGGCCAAAGCCTGGCTTGCGACCGGCCCCGATCCGGTCAAGCCATGGGACGTCAAGGGCTGGACCCCGCCGCAGAAGAAAGGGCTTACCGTCCCTGAAGATTCCACCGCTTACATGATGGCGGCAGGCGGTCTAGCGAAGGTCGGCTATAACCAGCCAGCCCCGCTCGCCATCCTCAATTGCGTCTTTCAGGGCCTGCAACTCCCGTTCGACAAGGCGCTGGCGGTAGAGGGCAAATATTTCGCCAAGCTGCTGACCGATCCGGTCGCGCGCAACATCATCCGCACCACTTTCATTTCCAAACAGGCCGCCGAAAAGGGCGCGCGCCGCCCCGAAGGCTTCGAGAAATTCGCGGCGAAGAAGGTCGGCGTACTGGGCGCTGGCATGATGGGTGCGGGCATCGCCTATGTCTCCGCCAATGCGGGGATAGAGGTGATCCTGATCGACCGCGACACCGCTACCGCGCAGAAGGGCAAGGATTATGCCTCCAAGGTGCTGGGAAAACTGATCGAAAAGGGCAAGACGACGCAGGACAAGGCCGACGCCGTCCTGGCCCGCATAACTCCTACCGACGATTTCGCCCTGCTCGACGGCTGCGACCTGGTGGTAGAGGCGGTGTTCGAGGATACCGGGATCAAGGCGGAAACGACGCGCAAGGCCGAAGCGGTGTTGCCCGACCATGCCGTGTTCGCCTCCAACACCTCCACCCTGCCGATTTCGCAGCTGGCGCAGGCATCGCAGCGCCCCGACCAGTTCATCGGCCTGCACTTCTTCTCGCCGGTCGAACGTATGGGCTTGGTCGAAGTCATCATGGGCAAGCAGACCAGCAAGGCGACGCTGGCCAAGGGCCTCGATTATATCGCACAGTTGCGCAAGACGCCGATCGTCGTCAACGACAGCCGCGGCTTCTATACCAGCCGCGTGTTCCAGATGCTGATCCACGAAGGCGCGGCGATGCTGGCCGAGGGCGTACCGCCTGCGGTGATCGAGAATGCGGCCAAGGCGGTGGGGATGCCCGTTGGCCCGCTGGCGCTGCTGGACGAACTGACGCTCGACCTGCCGCTCAAGATCGTGGACCAGGCCATTGCCGAGGAAGGCGACGCCTATACGCCGCCCGCCGGGGTCGCCGTCATGCGGCGGATGAAGGACGAGATCGGCCGTTCCAGCCGCAAGGCGGGCGGTGCCTTCTACGACTATCCCGAAGGCGGCAAAAAGCATCTTTGGAAGGGTCTGGCTGACCATTTTCCGGTCAAAGCTGGCTGGGATATCGAGGAGATCAAGCAGCGCTATCTCTACGCGCAGGCGATGGAGACCGCCCGCTGCCTGGAAGAAAATGTGCTGGAAACGCCGCAGGATGCCGACCTTGGTGCCATCTATGGCTGGGGCTTCCCGGCATGGACCGGCGGTACGATCAGCTATATCGACACCATCGGCATCGACAAATTCGTGCAGGAATCCGATCGGCTGGCGCAGCTCTATGGCCCGCGCTTCCTGCCGTCCGCCTGGCTGCGCGACAAGGCGGCGCGGGGCGAAGATTTCTACACCCCTGCCAGCGAAACCACGGTCAAGGAGCCGGTCCCGGCATGAGACGCCTCATCTTCGAACCGGAACATGAACAGTTTCGCGACAGCGTCGTCAAATTCATGAGCACCGAAGTCGGCGCCCATGCCGAGCGGTTTCGCGAACAGGGCATTGTCGACCGTGAGCTGTATCTCAAGGCCGGGGCGCAGGGCCTGCTCTGCACTTGGGCGGACGAGAAATATGGCGGCGCGGGGATCGACGATTTCCGCTTCGAACAGATCATCATCGAAGAAAATATGCGCCACGGCGATGTGGGTTTCTACATCAACCTGCATAATGATCTCGTCGCGCCCTATTTCGCCAAGCTGGGCAATGACGAACAGAAGGACCGCTGGATGCCCGGCATCGTCAGCGGCGAAAAGATCCTCGCCGTCGCGATGACCGAACCTTCGACCGGCAGCGACCTTGCCGGTATGCGCACCAGCGCCACCGATCAGGGCGACTATTGGCTTCTGAACGGCGCGAAAACCTATATTTCTAACGGCATATTGGGCGATCTGATCGTCGTTGCCGCGCGGACCGATCCCAACAGCCGTCACGGCCTTGGCCTGTTCGTGGTCGAACGCGGCATGGAAGGGTTCGAACGCGGGCGGAAACTCGCCAAGATGGGCCTGAAGGCGCAGGACACCGCCGAGCTTTTCTTCAACGATGTGAAGGTGCCCAAGGCCAATGTGCTGGGCGATCCGACCCAGGGCTTCAAATATCTCGCCCGCTTCCTGGCGCAGGAGCGGTTGGTGGCGGCAATCGGCTTCATGGCGACGGCGCAGACCGCATTCGACATTACGCTCGATTATGTGAAGGAGCGCAAGGCGTTCGGCAAACCGATCGGCGCGTTCCAGAATACCCGCTTCAAAATGGCGTCGATGCGCGCCGAACTGGACGCGCTCCAAACCTATGTCGACCAGTGCGTGTTGCTTCTGAACGCCGGCGAACTGACGGCGGAGGATGCATCGGCGGCCAAGCTGCTTGCCAGCGAACTGGAAGGCCGGGTGATGGACGAATGCGTCCAGCTGCACGGCGGCGCGGGCTATATGGAAGAATATCGCATCAGCCGCATGTATACCGACGCGCGGATCAGCCGTATCTTTGCCGGCACCAGCGAAATCATGCGCGAAATCATCGGGCGTGGGCTGGGGCTGGACGAGCGCAAGCTGTCCTGATTCGCTGCCGGGAGAGGGCCGATGTTGAACCTGGATCGCCTGCGGGACTTCGCCATTCCCGCGGCGCAGGATATGTGCGATCCGCGCAGCGCCATCCTCTACGCGCTGGGCGTGGGTGCGGGCCTCGCGCCGATCGACGAACAGCATCTGGTGTTCGAGCGTGACCTGGCGGTGCTGCCCACCATGGCGCTGGTGCTGGGTACGCCCGGCTTCTGGCCGATGGCGGCCGAACTGGGCTGGGACTGGCCGAACATTCTGCATGGTGAACAGAGCTTGCGCCTGCTCCGTCCGCTGGAGCTGGGTCAGCTGGTCCATGGCCGGATCGAAATCGGTGATATCGCCGATAAGGGACCGGGCAAGCCTGCACTGGTACGGGCAAAACGCACCCTGATGACGCCGACCGATCTGGTGATTGCGGAGATGGAAGAAGTCTGGGTGCTGCGCGGCGCGGGCGGCTTTGGTGGGCCGCGCGGTTTGCCCGGTGCGGCGGCCGTGGCGATGCCAGACGAACCGGCGCACGCCATGCTCGACCTGCCGACCGCGATCAATCAGGCGCTGCTCTATCGCCTGACCGGGGATCGCAACCCACTGCATGTTGACGCAGGGACCGCGGCGTCGGCGGGGTTCGATCGCCCTATCCTGCACGGGCTGGCGACGATGGGGCTGGTCGGGCGGGCGCTGGTCCATCTGTGCTGCGACGGCAATCCCGCACGGCTTACCGCCATCAGCGCGCGCTTCACCGCCCCGGTTTGGCCGGGGGAAACGGTGCGGACGGAAATCTGGCGCGATGGCGCTGATGTGCTGTTTCGCGCCAGCGTGCCCGAACGCGGCGTTGTGGTAATGGATGGCGGACGGGCCTGCGTCGCCGGATTTTGAAGGGAACGGGAAGTAACGTGAAGATATTGGATGGGAAAGTCGCGCTGGTATCGGGTTCGGGTCGCGGCATTGGCAAGGCGATCGCGCTCAAGCTGGCGCGCAATGGTGCGCATATCGTGGTCAACGACCTGGACCATGATGTCGCCCATGCGACCGCTGCCGAGATAGAGGCGCTGGGCGTGCGCGCAGTGGTATGCGTGGGCGACGTAACGGCGCTGGATTTCGGTGAACAATTCATCGCCGCGGCGGTCGACGCCTTCGGCACGATCGACATCATCGTCAACAATGCCGGCTATGCCTGGGACTCGGTGCTGCAAAAGACCAGCGACGAACAATGGATGGCGATGCTGGACGTGCATCTAAGCGCGCCGTTCCGCATCCTGCGCGCCGCCCAACCCGTGATCGCGGCCGCCGCCAAGGCGGAGATCGCCGCACAGGGCCGCGCGACGCGGCGCACCGTTGTCAACATTTCCTCGGTCGCCGGACTGGGCGGCAATCCGGGGCAGGCGGGCTATGCCGCGGGCAAGGCCGGGATCGTGGGCCTGACCAAGACCGTGATGAAGGAATGGGGCCGTTATAATGTGACCGTCAACGCCGTGGCCTTCGGCGCGATCATGACCCGGATGACCGCGGGGGAGGCGGGCAGTTCGACCATCAATGTGAAGGGCAAGGACATCAAGGCCGGTGTCAGCGACGAAATCCTCGAAGCGATGGAAAAGGGCATACCGCTCGGCCGCGCGGGCACGCCGGATGAAGCGGCGGGCGCCGTCTATCTGCTCTGCCTGCCCGAAGCGGACTATATCACCGGCCAGGTCATCGTCGCGGGTGGCGGCTGGCAACTATAGGCGAGGCGGCGGGGCGCGAACGCTCCGCCCCGTCCGGTCAGGCGGGCCAGGTCGGCGCGCGCCCCTGCATCCCCGCAAAGATCGGCCGCATCGGTTCGGGCACCTGCCCGGTGCCCACACCCGTCCCGAAATTCAGGCCGCGCCGTTCATGGATGCGCCAGCCGTCAGGCGTGCGTCGCAGCCGGTCCTCATACCCGCCCACCGCCAGCAGGTCTGCGGCACGCAGCGGATCGGCATCGGGAATAGCGAACCAATGCCAGGCCAGGATGCGGCTGGCCGCACGCGCTTCGTCGCCATCCACCGCGATCATGACATTGGTGACATTGTGGCAGCAGCCCAGCAACGCGCCCTGATAGGTCATGCATTGCGCATGGATGGCGTCCCGCCCCACCGCCTTCGCCCCGCCGAAATCGATGATCCCGTCGGGGGTGAACACCTCGTCCGCAATCCGGTGATACTGCATTGCATCGATCAGATGCGCGTAGCGATACAGGCATTCCTCTATCGCGATCCGGTCAGCCAGAATGTGGAGACTGTGCGTCATGATATCAGCCGCAACCGACCACGCCGCCATCAACCGGAATTTGCGCGCCCGTCACATAGGCGCCCGCCCGCGAACATAGAAATACGACAATCCCGGCGATGTCGTCCGGCTTGCCCAGGCGACCCAGCGGAATATGGGCCAGCAATCCCGCGTCAACGCTGTCCTCGTCGCGCATATGCGCGGTCATCTTGGTCGGGAAGAAGCCGGGAATGACCGCATTCACCGTGATATTCCGGGCGGCCAGGTCGCCCGCCAGGTCGCGCGTCATCATATGGACCGCCGCCTTGCTGGCAGCATAGCTGTACGCGCCCAACCGCTCGGTCTTCATGCCTGCGACCGACCCGATATTGATGATCCGCGCCGGATCTCCGTCGGTCCCCGCCGCGCCCAGTTCGGGCAGCAATTCGCGCACCATGGTGAAGGGCGTCTGCACATTCACCGCCATCACGCCGGGCCACGCCTTGTCGGGGAAACTGTCTATCTCGCCGCCCCAGGTCTTGCCCGCATTGTTGACCAGGATATGGCATGCCCCCACCGCATCGCGGTAGCGCGCGACCAGATCGACCGCGGCCTCCGGCGTCGAAAGGTCGGCGGGCAGGGGGATGCAACTGCCCAATGCCCCCATCTCACTGGCCGCCGCCTCGCAGATATCGGCCTTGCGCGACGTGATCGCCACGGTTGCGCCCGCGCGCAGCAGTCCTTCGGCGATCATCCGGCCCAGCCCCTGCGCGCCGCCAGTGACGATCGCCTTCTTGCCCGCCAGGCTGAACAGGTCGCTCACATCGTCACCACGACTTTACCGAATTTGTGACTGTCGCGCAGATGCAGCAGCGCGTCCTTGGCCTGCGCCAACGGATAGGTGGCTTCGATCACCGGCCTGATCTGATGCTCGCCCGCAAAGGCCAGCATCTCCTGAAAATCCTGCGGATCGCCCACCTGGCTGCCGACGATGCTCGCGCTTTTCAGGAAGATGTCGGTCGCGTTGAACTTGATCTCATTGCCCGCGGTCGACCCGTATATGACGATGCGCGCGCCCGGATTGATCGCACGGACATAGTTGGCGAAGCTGGGCGCAGGCGCGCCGTCCAGCACGACGTCGACGCCGCCGGTCAGCTTGCCGACCTGCTTGCGCCAGTCGGGCTCGGTGTAGAGCAGGCCGCCCTTGGCCCCCATGGCGATGGCGCGGTCGATGACCTCCTGATTCTCGCCGGTCACATAGACATTGGCGCCCTTGGCGACGGCGAAGGCCAGGCCGAAGGTGGCGACGCCGCCGCCCACGCCGCTGATCAGCAGCGTCTCGCCGGCCTGCAACCGCCCCTTGAACATCAGCGCGCGCCAGGATGTGAGCGCCGTCAGCGGCATCGCGCCCGCTTCCTCGAAGCTCATGAAGGCGGGCTTGGGCGCCAGATTTTCGACCGGCACGCAGATATATTCGGCGATCGTGCCGGCAAAGGGCATCCCCAGCAGGCCGAAATCGGCAGCGGGGGCATGACGGTTCGGGCCCCAGTTGCGGGCGGGGTACAGGACGACCTCGTCGCCTTCGCTTGCCCCGGTCACACCCTCGCCGATCATGTCCACCACGCCCGCGCCGTCGCAACCCAGCGTCGTGGGCACGGTCATGCCGGGATATTGGCCATGGGTGATGAACAGTTCGCGGTGATTGATCGACGCGGCCTTGATCGCGACCCGGACTTCGCCGGGGCCGGGCACGGGCGTTTCGACATCCGCCACGATAACGGAATCGGGTCCGTCGATCTTTTCGAGATACAGGGCCTTCATGGTCAACCTTTCCTGTGCGCGGCGCGGCGGTTGGGATCGCCTGCCTTTTTCTGGACGGCGCGCCCGCGACGCAGCCTGTCATGCCATCAGGACAATGTTCAGGCGCGCTCATAACCTATCTGTGGATAGGAAAAGGGGATTGCTTTTCAGATTTCAAAGGTCAAAATATATTTAGAAGAACAAAACGAATCGTGCCACGCAGCACGAACAGGAGAGACTGAATGGCCGTTGTCCCGACAATCGTCCTGCCGCCCCGGATCACCCCGACGCTGATCGAGCGTCCGGCGCTGGTGGCGCTCACGCAAAAAGTAGCCCAATCCCGCATGACGATGGTGTCCGCGCCAGCAGGCAGCGGCAAGACCACGGCCATGCTGCTCTGGGCGGAACGGCTGCGGGCGGAGGGGCGACCCTTGCTGTGGCTGGCGGCGCGCGCGGGTATCGGCAACAAGGCGTCCTTCCTGCTGGCGCTCAAGGCCGCCGGTGTTGCGGCCCGGCTGGACTGGGCGGATCTTGACGCCGATGCGGGTGATGCCGTTTGGCTCAAGGCACTGTCGGCGGTGGTCGAACCCAAGCCGGTCATCGTCATCGACGACGCCCAGTTGCTGGACGAACCGACCCTGGCCTTCATCGCCCAGCTGTCGTCCAGCGCGCGCGACGCCTTGACCATGATCGTCGCCGCGCGCGGCGCGGTCGGCCTGCCGCTCGCGCGGATGCGGGCATTGGGCTTCCTCGTCGAAGTGGGCAATGCCGATCTGTCGCTGACCCTGGCTGAAGCCACGCAACTGGTAACGATGAGCGTGGGCGCGCCGATCGATGCGCAGAATTTGCAGGATATCGTGCGCGATACCCAGGGCTGGGTATCGGGCGTCGTCATCGCCTGCGACCTCTACCGGCGCGGCGCGCAGGGGGCGGGCCAGATGCGGCTGACCGGGCTGCGCCCGGAATTTGCCGAATATTTCCATGAAGAGGTGCTGGGCCAGCAGCCCGACGACGTCCGCCGTTTCCTGGTCGACACGTCGATCCTGGACGAACTCACCCCGTCCGCCTGTGCGGCGGTGACGGGCAATGACGATGCGCGCGCCATGCTGGACCGCGTCTTTCGCGAAGGGCTGTTCCTCAATCCGATCGATCAGGAACATGGCCGCTACGCCTATCACCGCCTGTTCCGCGAAATGGTGCTGGGCCGCCTGATCGACCGCGCCCCCGCGCGCGCCGCCATGATGCACTGCCGCGCGAGCGATCATTTCGCCGCGACCGGTGATATCCTCAAGGCGGTCGAACATGCCCGGCTGAGCGGGGATCAGGCCTTCCTAGCCGGACAGTTGGACCGGCTGGCCGAACAGCTCACCTATTCGGGCTATCTGTACCGGATCGACGAACTGGGCGCGGAACTGCCCTGGGCCGTGTTGGCGCAGCACCCCTATCTGTTGCTGGCTTTGGCGTGGCGGCGGATACGGCAATTGTCCTTCGCCGCGGCCGACCGGCTAATCGCGACCGCGCGGTCCATCCATGACGCGCGCAGCCTGAGCGACGAGATGTCGGCCCATGAAAGCGAGCAGCTCGACCTGATGGTCCGCCATCGCCTGGTCATGCTGGCGGCCGCGCGCGACGATATGGTGAAGGTGGAGGCGGAGGCTGAACCGCTGCTCGCGGAAATGGCCGAAAGCCATGCCTATCTCAGTTGCACCCTGCTCGCGCAATTGATGTCGGCGCGGCGCGAACTCTATCATTTCCAGGACATGCTCAAGCTGGAGGCGGAAACCCGGCGCGCGCTGTCCCGCCCCGGATCGGACTTCGCGTCGATCGCGCTCAAGGCGTCGGTCGCGCCCACGCTGATGGCGCAGGGCAAGACCCAGCTGGCGCATCGTTTCCTGGACGAAGCTTTGATCCTGGCCCGCGACATTCATGGCGAGGGGTCGGGCCTGGCGGCGCTGCCCGCCTTGCCGCTGGCGGAACTCCTCTATGACGCGGGCGATCTGGATGGCGCGGCGGACCTGGTCGAACGCCATCTGCCCGTGGTGCGCGAATGGGGTTTCGCGGACCAGATGGCGTCGGGCTATATCGTCAACGCCCGGCTGCGCGCGGCGCGCGGCGACCTGCCGGGCGCGCTGTCGACGCTGAACGACGCGCATCTGGTCGCGATCGAATGTGGGCTGGACCGGATGCGCGCCTTCATCGTGGCGGAAGAGGTTCGCCTGCTGATCAAGGCCGGCCAGATCGAGGAGGCCGAGCGGCATTTCGCCGCGGGCGATCCGCAACTGGACGGCGAACCGATCCCCACGCTCCACCCCACGCGCCGCAACGAAAGCATCGCCATCGCCTGGCTGCGGATCGAGATGCAGCGCCACCGGCTCAGCCGCGCGCGCAAGGTCGCGCATCGCTGGCTGGAATTCGTCCGCCGCGCCGGGGCCGTCCGGTCGGCCGTGACCTTCGAACTGTTGCTGGCCGAAATCGCGGTGTTGCAGGGCAATCGGTCCGAAGCCCGTCGCGCCGTGCGCACCGCCGTCGAAATGGCCGAACCGGCAGGCTGGGTCCGCACCTTCGTGGATGAAGGCGAAGTCATCGCTTCGCTGCTGACCGAAGCCTATTCGCAGGGCCCCGAACTGGAAACCCCGGCCGACCGCTTTGCCGTGCGGCTGGTATCGCTGATGCGCAGCGGCCCGCAGATCGAAAGCGACGAGGAGGATGACGATGATTTCGGCCTGACCGGTCGCCTCGCCAACCGGGAAGTCGACATATTGACCATGGTGAGCGGGGGCCTGCGCAACCGCGAGATCGGCGACCGGCTCGGCCTGACCGAAGGCACGGTCAAATGGTATATGCAGCAGATCTACGATAAGCTGGGCGTCCGGCGGCGGCCGCAGGCCGTGTTGCGCGCGCGCCAGCTTGGCATCCTGCCCTGACCCCGCCCTAAGCCCTGCCGCCTACCCAAGGATAGATTGCGCGTCCCCACGCGCCTGCCATCGCCCAGCCGGGCGAAAGGAACCATCATGGCCAAACGTAAAGTCATCATCAGCTGCGCTATCACCGGCGCCATCCATACCCCCTCCATGTCGCCCTATCTGCCGATCACGGCGGAGGAAATCGCAGAGTCGGCGATCGGTGCAGCGGAAGCGGGCGCGGCGATCATCCACCTGCACGCCCGCAATCCCGTCGACGGGCGGCCCGACCAGAATCCCGATCTGTTCACGCCCTTCCTCAAGGTCATCCGGCAGCGCAGCGACGCGGTGCTGAACCTGACCACCGGCGGCCACCCCTCCATGACCGTGCAGGAACGGATGCGCCCGGCGCAGACCTTCGCGCCCGAAGTCGCCAGCCTGAACATGGGGACTATGGGCTTTGGCCTGTTCCCGATGCTGGACCGCTTCAAGGACTTCAAGCATGACTGGGAACCGGCCGCGCTGGAGGCATCGCGCGACCTGGTGTTCAAGAATACCTATGCGGACATCGAATATCTACTGGCTACCCTGTCGCCGCTCGGCACCCGCTTCGAATTTGAATGCTACGACACCAGCCATCTCTACAATCTCAAATATTTCCTCGATCGCGGGCTGGTGAAGGCGCCTTTGTTCATCCAGACCTGCTTTGGCATATTGGGCGGCATCGGCAGCCATCCCGACGACATCATGCACATGAAACGCACCGCCGACCGGCTGTTTGGCGACCAATATCAATGGTCGGTACTGGGCGCCGGCGCGCGCCAGATGAGCATCGTCGCCATGGCCGGGTCGATGGGCGGCAATGTGCGCGTGGGGCTGGAGGATTCGCTCTGGGGCGGTCCCGGTCGCCTGGCGCAGACCAACGCCGAACAGGTCGCGACCGCGCGGCAGATCATCGAGGGGATGGGGCTGGAAGTGGCTACGCCGGACGAGGCGCGCGCCATCCTCGACCTCAAGGGCGCGGACCGGACCAACATCTGATGACCACGCTATCGGGGCCGCTGGCCGGTATCCGCATCGTCGAGATCGACGCCATCGGCCCGGTGCCGCTGGCGGCGATGCTGTTGGCGGACATGGGGGCGGAGATCATCCGCGTCGCGCGGCCGCCATCGGCGGGCGCGGGCGACTGGGACGATGTCGGCGGCGACATTCTCCACCGCAGCCGGACGGTGATCCATCTCGACCTCAAGCGCGATGGCGACCGCGCGCAGCTGCTTGACCTGATCGATCGGGCGGACGGCCTGATAGAGGGCTATCGGCCCGGCGTGATGGAGCGGCTCGGGATTGGCCCCGACATCTGCCTGGCGCGCAATCCGCGCCTGGTGTTCGGCCGCATGACCGGATGGGGCCAATCGGGTCCGCTGGCGATGCGGGCGGGGCATGACATCAACTATCTCTCGATCACCGGCGCGCTGCACGCCATGGGTGAACAGGGTCAGCCGCCGCCGGTGCCGCTCAATCTGGTCGGCGATTATGGCGGCGGCGCCATGTTCCTGATCTTTGGCCTGCTCAGCGCCCTGTTGTCGGCGCAACGGACGGGGCAGGGGCAGGTGGTCGACGCCTGCATCACGGACGGCGTCGCGTCTCTGATGAGCCTTTTCTACGCCTGGCAGCCCAAGGGGCTATGGACCGATGCGCCCGCCTCCAACCTGCTGGACGGGGCCGCACCTTTCTATCGCTGCTATACGTGCGCGGATGGCCGCCATGTCGCGGTCGGTTGCCTGGAACCCAAATTCTTTGCCCAGATGGTCGATGGGCTGTGCCTGTCGGATCGTGACTACAATCAGAATGATCGGGCGGGCTGGCCCGCGATGCAGGCCGATTTCGCGGCCGCCTTCGCGACCCGGACGCGCGACGCATGGGCCGATCATTTCGCCCAGACCGATGCGTGCGTCACCCCGGTTCTGGCGATGGCCGAAGCGCCGGGGCATCCGCATAATCAGGCGCGCGGCACCTTTGTCCAGCGCGACGGCATCGCCCAACCCGCCCCCGCGCCCAGGCTGGATCGCACGGCAGGGGGCATCACCGAACCGGCCAGCGCGGACATGGCGGACATCCTTCGCCGCTGGTCCTGATCGCCGCGCCAAAAGCCTGCGGCATAATTACCACGATAGACAGATTAGTTTCCATCTGTGCAACGATTCCTGCCGAATGGTAGGTGGAGAATGGCGGCCATGACCGCCTCTATGCACCGGTAAGGACGATGCCTGCGAACAGAACAGGCGATCCAGATCGGCCACGGGAGAGAGAGAATGAAATTCGGCATTTTGAAACTGGCGCTGCTGTCGACCGGTGCGCCCTTGGCGGCTCCGCTGTGGGCGCAGGACGCGACCAGCGCCGCGCCCCAGGTTGAAAGTTCCGGCAGCGGCGACATCGTCGTCACCGCCCGCCGTCGCGAAGAACGGTTGCAGGACGTGTCCGTCTCCATCTCCGCCTTCTCGGCCGCCTCGCTGGAACGCAGCACGGTCCAGACGGTCAGCGACGTCAAGACGATCGCACCGGGCTTCACCTTCTCGTCCGAAGGCGGCAAGGACAATGTCGCGCTCACCCTGCGCGGCATCGGCCAATTACCGCTGGGCGAAGTCACGCCGGGCGTCGTCATCTACCTGAACGACACCCCGCTGCCTGCCGTCGGCTCGAACGTGCCGACCTATGACATCGGCAGCATCCAGGTGCTCAAAGGGCCGCAGGGCACGTTGTTCGGCCGCAACACGCTGGGTGGCGCCGTCGTCATCGGCAGCCAGCGCCCGACCTATGAATTTGAAGGCTATGTCGAGGGCACCTATGGCAGCTTCGACTATCGCGAACTGGAAGGGGCGATCAACGTCCCCATCATCGCCGACAAGGTGGCGTTCCGCGCGGCCGGCCAGGTCCGGCGGCAGGACCCGCGCACGATCGCCTTTGACGGCGGGCCGGGCTTTGACAATATCAAGCAGGACGCCTTCCGCCTGTCCTTGCTGCTGGAGCCGGTCGAGGGTCTGAAAAGCACCACCATCTACGAATATTTCAAGAGCGACGAACTGGCCGGTGGCCTTTATCTGCTGCGCCAGAATTTCTCGCTCGCCGCCTTCGGCCTGGGCGTGCTGGACCCGCAGGCGCAGGCCGCGCTCCAAACGCAGCGCGGCAACCGTCGCGGTTCGTTCGACGGCGGCATCAATGGCGGCCGCTCTTCGCGCAAGATGACGTCGATCACCAACGACACCTCGTTCAGCTTTGGCGACCTGACGCTGCGCAACATCTTCGGTTTCCGCAAGAATTTCAGCGATCAGCTGATCAACACCGGCGCGTTGCAAAATCTGTCGATCCCCACCGGCCTGCCCGCGCCACTCCCCGCGACCGTGCCCTTCACCCTGTTCCACGCCGCGTCGGTGCTGGACCGCCAGTATCTGACCAACGAAACCCAGTTGCTGGGCGATTTCGGGTCGTTCAACTTCATCACCGGCGTCTTCTACAATAATGATAAGTCCGCCGGTCCCACCGGGTCGCAATTCACCGCCTTCTCGGTCGGCGGCGTGCCGGCGCCCGCCGTCAGTGCCCATGTCCGCAACAAGAATTTCGCGGTCTATGGCCAGATCGGTTATGAAATCACGGATAAGCTGAAACTGAACCTTGGCGGCCGCTACAGCTGGGACAAGGTGTCGGCCTGCGGCGGCACGATCGGCAACGACTATGTCGATGAAAGCACCTGCCTATCCACCGCCGCGTTGGGCCTTGCCGATGGCGTCGGCACCGTTTCCAACAAGGGGGAGGAGCCAAGCTGGACCATCGGGCTGGATTACAAGGCGACGCCCGACTGGCTGCTCTATATCTCGTCGCGGCGCGGCTATCGCGGCGTGAACATCAACACCCCGCTGTTCGAAACGCCCTTCACCACCGGCGGCGTCGATCCGTCCTGCGTGGCGACCGGCGGCGTCTGCCCGGATCTGCGCGGATTCCAGAAGACGGGCGAGGAAAAGATCACCGACGTCGAACTGGGTTCGAAATATGACTATCATGTGGGGGAGGCACGCGGCCGATTGAACATCGCTGCCTATTACAGCAAGTATAAAAACGCGCTGCAATTCCTCAACACCCAAACCATCATCCCCAACGGCACGCCGGATTCGCCGACCAATGGTTCGCTTGCCGCCAATGTCGCCAATTTGCGGATCTGGGGCGTGGAACTGGAAGCCTCGATCAGCCCCACCCGCAACTTCACCGTGTCCTTCAACGCCGCCTATACCGACGTGAAGGTGGAAAGCGTCAACGTACCGGACGGGCTGCCCGCATCGGTCACGCTGGGCAAGGCGCAGATCAACACCTATTCGCCCAAATTCTCCGGCACGGCGAGCGTGAGCTGGATCCTGCCAATCAAGCCGGCCGATGGCGATCTCGCCTTTAACGCCGACTTGTTCATGACCGACGATTTCGGTGGGCAGAATGGCGAAAAACTGCCTGGCTATCAGATGGCGAACGCCCGTATCGACTGGCGCGGCATCGGTGGAACCGGCCTTGATCTGGGCGTGTTCGTGAAAAATATCTTCAAGGAAGACTATTTCTCGGCGTCTAGCGTATTGCTGTCCTCCTTCCCGCTCAGCTCGGTCTATGCCGGGGAGCCACGGACCTGGGGCGTCAGCGCGAAATACAGCTTCTGATGCGAAGGCGGGCGGGGCAGATAGCATCTGCCCCGCCCGCGCCATGGGCCGGGATAATTGCGGAGTAGGATGTGACTTTGGACGATCTGCATCGCACGGACGCGGCCCCTGGCGAGATTGCGGCTGTGCTGCGCGCCAGCCCGCTGGCCGCGATGATGAAGAAGGCGGAGGCGCTGACGCTGGAGGGGCATGGCGCCCGCGTCACATATTCGCGCAAAGTGTTCATTCCGCTCACCAAATTATGCCGCGATGTCTGCCATTACTGCACCTTCGCCACCACCCCGGCGCGGGCGGTCGACGCCTATCTCAGCCGCGAAGAAGTCCTGGCGATCGCGCGCGCGGGCGTGGTGGCCGGATGCCGGGAGGCACTGTTCACCCTGGGCGATCGTCCCGAGGACCGCTATGCCGCGGCGCGCGACGCGCTGGCCCGGCTGGGCCATGATTCCACGCTTTCCTACCTCGCCGAAATGGCTGAACTGGTCCTGCGCGAAACCGGCCTGTTGCCCCACCTCAACCCCGGCCTGATGGACGCGGCCGACTATGCCCTGCTGCGCCCTCATGCTGCGTCGATGGGCATCATGCTGGAAAGCAGCGCAGATCGGCTGTGCGCCCGTGGCGGCCCGCATTTCGGCTCGCCCGACAAGGAACCCGCGCGTCGTCTGGCCACGATCGCCGAGGCGGGGCGCGCCAAAGTCCCATTCACCACCGGGCTGCTGATCGGTATCGGCGAAACCCGCGACGAACAGGTCGAAGCGCTGGTCGCGATCCGCGACCTGCATCGCCAATATGGCCATATTCAGGAAGTCATCATCCAGAATTTTCGGGCCAAGCCCGACACGCGGATGGCCGATCATGCCGAACCTTCGCTCGACGATCATTTGTGGACGATCGCCGCCGCGCGGCTGATCCTGGGGCCGGAGATGACGATCCAGGCGCCGCCCAACCTGCACGACCAAGTCGATCTCGCCCCGCTGATCCGCGCCGGTGTGAACGACTGGGGCGGGGTGTCGCCGGTGACGCCCGACCATGTGAACCCCGAAGCGCCCTGGCCCCATCTGGAAACGCTGGCCGCCGCCACCCGCGCCGCTGGCCGCACGCTGGCCCAGCGGCTCGCCATAGGTCCGCGCTATGCGCTGGCGGCACCGGATTGGGCCGCGCCTGCGGTCGCTACCAACATCCTGCGCGCTATCGACGGCCGCGGCCTGCCCAAGCCCGACGATTGGGCGGCGGGCCATGGCGACGCCGCGCCCGCGCTGACCGGGGGGGATGCCGACCGGGCATCGGCATCGGTGCAGGCGCTTCTGCGCCACGCCGAAGCGGGCGCGCGCTTGAGCGAGCGCGATATTGTCACCCTGTTCGATGCGGAGGGGCCTGACCTTGCCGCCATCGTCGCGCAGGCCGACCTGCTGCGGCAGGAGAATGTCGGCGATACCCTGACCTATGCCGTCAACCGCAACATCAACTACACCAATATCTGCCTCTACAAATGCGGCTTCTGCGCCTTTTCCAAGGGCAGTACGAAGGCGATGCGCGGCCCGGCCTACCGGCTCGACTATGCCGAAGTCGGACGGCGCGCGGCGGAAGCCTGGGATCGCGGCGCAACTGAAGTCTGCCTGCAAGGGGGCATCCATCCCGACTATGACGGCAACACCTATCTCGCCGTGCTGAAGGCCGTGCGCGATGCCGCGCCGGACATCCATATCCATGCCTTCTCCCCACTGGAAGTCACCCATGGCGCGCAGACGCTGTGCTTGCCGCTGGAGGATTATCTGGCGCAGTTGAAGGCGGCGGGCCTCTCCACCTTGCCCGGCACCGCAGCCGAGATACTCGACCCCGAAATCCGCGCCCTCATCTGCCCGGACAAGGTCAGTGCCGACGAGTGGATCGAAGTCATGCGCGTCGCCCATGGCATCGGCCTGCGCAGCACCGCGACGATCATGTTCGGCCATGTCGAGGGGTATCGCCACTGGGCGCGCCACCTGTTGCGCATCCGCGCCTTGCAGGAACAGACCGGCGGCTTCACCGAATTCGTCCCCTTGCCCTTCGTCCATATGGAAGCGCCGATCTGGCGCAAGGGTCTGGCCCGGTCGGGACCAAGCTATCGCGAGGCGGTGCTGATGCACGCGATCGCCCGAATCGTCCTGCACCCGCTGATCCCCAATATCCAGGTGTCCTGGGTCAAGATGGGACCGGAGGGGGCGGCGGCAATCCTGAACGCGGGCGCCAACGACATGGGCGGCACGCTGATGGACGAATCGATCACCCGCGCGGCGGGCGGCGTCAACGGTCAGGAATTTGGCCCCACGCAAATGCGCGCGCTCGCCGAATCGGTCGGCCGCCCGGTGCGCCAGCGCACCACCCTTTATGATCCGGTATCGCCCCGGCAAACCCACATCACGGAGTCCCTATGACCGATCTCTTGCACCCCCTGAAGGACAAGGTGGCGATCATCACCGGCGGCGGCAGCGGCATTGGCCGCGCCACTGCGCTGATGATGGCGCAGCGCGGCGCCAAGGTCGCGATCACCGGTCGCACCGAAGCGCGGCTCGCGCATGTCGTGGAAGAAATCACGGCGCAGGGCGGGCAGGCGCTGGCCGTCGCCATGGACGTGATGGAGGAAGCCTCGATTGCGGCAGGGATAACCAAGGTGGTCGACCATTTCGGCGGCCTCCATATCCTCCACAGCAACGCCGCCCAGACCGGCCTGATGCACGAAGACGCGCTGATCGCCGACATGGACGTCGCCTTCTGGGACCGCACCTTCGCCACCAACCTGCGCGGGTCGATGCTCTGCGCCAAGCACGCCATCCCCCATCTCCTGTCGGCAGGCGGCGGGTCGATCGTCTTCACCGGCTCCGGCAAGGGGCTGGCGGGCGATGTCGACTATCCTGCCTATGGCACGACCAAGGCAGGGATGCTGGGCCTCTCCAAATATATCGCCACCCAATATGGCAAGCAGGGCATCCGATCCAATGTCGTCGTGGTCGGGCTGGTGATGACCGAGGCGCTGGACGACAATATGCCGCCCGAAGCCCAGAAGCTGATGACCGAACATAATCTGGTCGATTATCTGGGTCGGCCAGAGGATATCGCCGAAGTCGTCGCCTTCCTGGCGTCCGATCAGGCCCGCTATGTCACCGGCGCATCGATCGTCGCCGATGGCGGCTTCACTTCCCATTCGGCGGTCTATGCGGACATGATGCGCTTTGCCGCCATGCAGACGGAGACACCCGCATGAGCCTTCCCGCTATCGCCGTCGTCGGCGGCACCGGCAATCTGGGCGCGGCGATCGCCTGGCGCCTCGCGCGCGCTGGCTATCCCGTCGTCATCGGATCGCGCAGCGCCGACGGCGCGCAAAAGACGGCGGCAGAGCTTGGCCACGGCCTTTCGGGCGCCACCAATATCGACGCGGCGGCCGGCGCGGACATCGTCATCGTCACCGTGCCCTTCGCGGCGCAGGACGCGACGCTGCGCGACATCGCGCCCCATGTTATTGGCAAGATCGTCGTGGACACCACCGTCCCGCTGGTCCCGCCCAAGGTGATGCGCGTCCAACTCCCCGCCGAGGGATCGGCCGCGCTCCGCGCCCAGGCCGCGCTGGGCGAGGGCGTGACTGTCGTATCCGCCTTCCACAATGTCGCCGCGCACAAGCTGGCCAAGGATGTCGATGTCGGCTGCGACGTGCTGGTGTTCGGCGATGACAAGGCGGCGCGTGGCCAGGTCGTGGCGCTGGCCGATGCGATGGGCCTGCGCGGCCTGCACGGCGGCGCGCTCTGCAATTCGGCCGCCGCCGAAGCGCTGACCTCGATCCTCATCTTCCTCAACAAGACCTACAAGGTCGATGGCGCGGGCATCCGCATCACCGGCGACCTGATCCCGCCGACCGATTGAGCGCAACCCCTTCCGGGCGGAAGGTGCGACCCGGCCACCGGGCGCGCCATCCTGCCGGGCATAAACGATACAGGGGATAGAGGAATGAAGCTCAACATCGGCGTGCCCAATTCGATGCATGTGGCGGCGATGACCCAGCCATGGGAACATGCGCTCACCGGCGACGATATCGGTCGCGCGCTCAAGGTCGCCGACGATCTGGGCTTCAACAAATGCATGTTGGGTGAGCATTTCATCATCCCGCAGGAACACATTGCTCTTTCCGGCGACCATTATGTCCATGGCACGGTGGCGCTCGCCTTCCTCGCTGGGCGCACGTCAAGGATGCGCGTCAGCTCGTCCGTCTCCATCCTGCCACTGCAAAGTCCGATCGTACAGGCCAAGGCCTGGTCCACGCTCGACTGGCTGAGCGGCGGTCGCGCGACCGCTTTGTTCGGCGTCGGCTGGCTGAAGGAGGAATTCGACATGCTGGGGGTCGATTTCCACAATCGCGGGCGCATGGCGGACGAATATGTCGCCGCGATCATCGAACTATGGACGTCCGACACCCCGACGTTCGAGGGCGAATTCGTCTCCTTCAAGAATGTCGGCTTCGCGCCCAAGCCAGTGCAGCAGCCGCGACTGCCGATCTGGTTCGGCGGCGACGCGGAGCCGGTATTGAAGCGCGTCGCGAAATTCGGCGACGGCTGGTCGCCCTTCCGCACCCCGCCGGAAAAATTCCCCGATTGTCTCGACCTCATCCGCGCGCAGCCGACCTATGATGGCCGCCCGATCGACCTGTTCTTCGCGCTGGAAATGCTCAATGTCGGCGCCCATCACGAAATCATGGATGATCCCCGCGCGCCCGGCACGCGCAATGCGCAAAAGATCATCGACCAGATCGGCTGGCTGAAGGATCTGGGCGTCAACGAAACGATCGTGCCGCTGCCACCGGGCATGACGGGCCTCACCGAATATATCGAGCGCCTGCACTGGGTGGCCGAAGAGATCATGCCCAGGGTGTGAGCATTGCCCACCCGCATAGTGAATCGGAGTAGATCATGACCCAATATGATGTGGTCGTCGTCGGATCGGGCGCGGCGGGCCTGACGGCGGCGCTGCGGGCCGCGGCTGCGGGCCTGTCGGTGCTGGTGCTGGAAAAGGCCGCATATTTCGGCGGCACCACCGCCATATCGGGCGGCGGCATCTGGGTGCCGGGCAGTCCGCAGGCGCAGGCCGCCGGGGTCGAGGACAGCGCGGCCGTCGCGCGCCAATATATCCTCGACGTCATCGGGCCGAGCGCCGACCCGGCGCTGATCGACGCCTATCTGGATGCGGCACCCGCCATGGTCGCCTGGCTTGAAAGCCATAGCGCGGTCCGCTTCCTCCTCTCGCCCCCCAGCAGCGACTGGTACCCCGCCATCGCCGGGTCCGCCGACCATGGCCGCCTGCTCTCGCCCCAGGAATATGACGGCAAGAAACTGGGCGCGCATTTCGCCGACCTGCGCCCCGCCCGTGAGGAATTCAACGCACCCGGCGGCTTCATGATCGACCTGTTCGATCTGCCCTATCTCGCCGACATGCCTTCGCCCAAATCCCTGTTCCACTTCGGGAAGCTCGCCGCGAAATTCGGCGCGGACAAGCTGCGCCGCTACCCGCGTGGCACCCGGCTGACGATGGGCAATGCGCTCGTCGCCCGGCTGCTGCGGTCCGCGCTCGACGCGGGCATAACCCTGCGCAAGGACGCGGCGGTCGATCGCCTGCTGGTCGCGGACGGCCGCGTGACCGGCGTGCGCGTGGGTGGAGAGGATATCGCGGCCAAGGTCGGCGTGCTGCTGGCGGCGGGCGGCTTTTCCGCCAGCGAGCAATTGCGCAAAGCCTATATCCCTTATGCGGAGGATCATGTTTCGATCCTCCCCTATGAAAATACTGGCGACGGCATGAATATGGGGCTGGAGGCTGGCGCCTCGCTGGACGGCGACAATCTTGTCAACGCCGTCTGGGCGGTCGTATCGACCATGACCCGGCCCGACGGCTATGTCGCCCGCTACGCTCATCTGATCGACATGTCGAAACCAGGCTGCATCGCCGTCAATGCGAAGGGCGAGCGGTTCGGCAACGAGGCGTCGGTGCATTTCGTTGAGGCGATGCACGCCACCGGCACCGTCCCCGCCCACATCATCGGCGACGCCCATTGCGTCAAAACCTACGGCATGGGCATGGTGCTGCCCGGCGGCGGCGGGCTGAAAAAACTGATCGCGGCCGGCTATGTGATCGAAGCGCCGACCCTGCGCGCTCTGGCTGACAAGATCGGTGTCGATGGCGAAGGCCTGCTCGCGACCGTCGCCAAGATGAACCGCTATGCCGAAACCGGCAAAGACCCCGATTTCGGCAAGGGCGACACCCAGATCGACATCGAAATCGGCGATCCCAAGCACAAGCCCAATCCGTGCCTGGGCCGTATCGAGAAAGCGCCCTTTTACGCGATCAAGATTCACCCCGGCGACGGATCGACCACGGTGGGCTTGAAGATCGACGCGCATTGCCGGGTGATCGGCACCGATGGCGCGCCGGTCGCGGGCCTCTATGCCGCGGGGCTGGATGCGAACTCGATCTGGCGCGGCAAGTCGCCCGCCCATGGCTGCAATGTCGGTCCGGCGATGGTGACGGGCTATATCGCGGGTCAGGCGATGGCCGAAGCGCTGGTGCCCGTCTGATCGTTCAGGCGGGTTCGCTGACCCCGGCCTGCGCCTTCGCGGTCGCTACCAGCCGGTACAGACCGGCATTATAGTCGGTCATCTGTTCCATCGTCAGGTCGCGATAGGGCGTCATCGGACAGAGCGAATCCACCACGTCCCAGAAGGGCTCGATCTTCTCCAGCACCTCGTCCACCGGGCCGCAGGTCACGAACGCCTCGACCATATCGTCCGACACATTGCCGATCACCTTGGCGATGTCGCCATGTTCGCCCAGGCTCAATTGGCAGGCACGCGCCTGGTCGCCAAAGCCGATCGCCTCGAAAAACGGCTCATATTCCTTATAGCCCGAATAGGCGGCGACGGTCGCGCGGCTGTCGTCGATGGCCTTTTGCTTGTCGTCGTTGATCGCGATCCACGGCCAGGCGTTAATCTCTATGTCGCTGCGCGCGCGCCCATATTTCGCCAGGGTCGCTGCGATGAAGGGCAGCTTGCTGCGCGTATAGGCCGCGGACCAGAGCGCATGGACCATCAGCCCGTCGCCCACCTCCAGCGCCAGCGCCGTCATCTTGTCCTGCAACGCGGCGATCCAGATCGGGATTTCCGCGCGCACCGGGGGCGCGGTCAGCATCATCTCGCCAAAATCGGCGGAGAAATATTCGCCCTCGATCGGGTCGAGGCCGGTATGCGCGTTGGCGATGACGTAGCGGATCACCTTCACGCTCTCGCGCAAATGGGTCAGCAATTTGCGTTCCGGCTCGCCATACATGCCGGTGACGCAGCTTTTGATGCTGGAGCCAAGCCCCAGTACGAAGCGCCCGCCCGAAATCCGGTCGACGTCCATCGCCGCATAGGCGGTTTCGACGGGGCTGCGCGTGCCCGCGATCGCGACGCCGGTGCCGACCTTCAGGCTGCTGGTCAGCGCGGCGGTCGCGGCCATCGGCACGAAGGGCGGGCCGTATATCTGGAGCGAAAAACAGCCCTCGAAGCCGACCTGCTCCATCTGTTGGCCAATCCCGGCCATGGCGGGGGCGGGCAGGGTCGGCATGACGCCCCACCAGCGGCGTTCGCCGCCGACGGCGTTGACGAGCTTTGGCATGAAGTATCCCGAAAAAACCGGGCGGACCATAGTGGTCCGCCCTTCAGGGGGAGGGGGAAATCAGAACTGGAACAGTTCCTTGCGCAGGCCGATGATGTCGCTGCAATCGGCGCTCACATTGTCGCGATAGGCAAAATCGCCCTTCGCCTGACGATCGGCCAATTCCATCATCGCCATGCGATAGCGCTGCCCGGCCTGATCGAACTTGCTGTGCAAATCCTTGCGATCAGTGTGGCGCATATAGCGGGGGCTTTGCGGCGACGTCATGTAGCTGTCCTGCCGCGACACCTTATACCCCGCCTTGGGCATGACATAGCTGAACATGCGCCCGGCATTGCTGGTGTTCATCACCATTTCCATCCGCGTGCGATCGCGCGTTTCGGGGGTGCAGGGGTGGAACAGCGGCACGTCGTCGCCGGGGCTGAACCGGCCATAGGCGATCGCGCAATGCGACCGCAGATAGATGCGGATCACCTGCCGCACATTCTGGGTCGGCTGCCTGATGCCGCTGAAGAATTTCATCACCGGCGCGACCGACTTGTTGACGCAGGTGCGGACCATGGTGACGGTCTCGCTGTCGTAAAAAGTCTCGATCGTCTCGCTGTCCGACCGTTCGTCGCCTACCACGTCGGCATGCAGGAAATCGGCATGGGTCAGGTCGATCAGGTTCTCCAGGCTGATCGGCGCGGAGCTTTCAAAACGTACCGTCGCCGTCATATGGCGGGGCAGGCCACCCTTGGGCGGCAGGAAGGGCAGGCTGGGCAAATGGCGCGGATCGGCGGCCAGCGGATTGCCCAGCCAGATCCAGACCACGCCATAATGTTCCATCACCGGATAGCGGCCGCGCGCGTCGGTATAGTCGCTCTTGTCGCGCACCACGCGCTCATTGGGGTGGAACTCGCTGGCCACGACCCCGCCATTGTCGCGCCACAGGAAGATGGGGTTGGAATAGACGGCGCGGCGCACCGGCTTGCCCGTCACCGAATAATCATGGGCGACCGGAAACCAGCTGTCGCGCATCACGATATTGTGCGGCACCCAGCGGTTGACGACATTCATGGCGATCGGGCTGCCACCGGCTGGCGGCGCGCTATTGTCGTCATGCGATGCGGGGCGATCGGCGATGTCTAACATGGTCAAATCCTCCTTCAGGCCGCTACGGTCTGGTCGTGGGTGTCCTGCGGCGCGTCGAGCAGGGCGTTGCGCAAATCCTCGCCATGTAGCGATACGGTCGGCTTGGTGGTCCGCAGCTTCGACCCGTCGATGGACGACAGGACGGTCAGTGGATTGACCCCGCGCAGCATCGCGCCGCGCAGCCCCGGCCGACGCACGCCCAGCTCCGCGCGCCAGCGCACGGCGGTCACGCCGCGCGCTGCTGGGACGGGGGACAGCACGGCATGGAGCAGGTCGTTGAAGGCGTCGTCGCGCAGCGTCAGATGCGTTTCGCCGGTCAGCGGATGGGTGCGGGTCAGCAGCGTCAGCGGAAATTCGGCGACGAAATGCGATGGCCAGTGCAGCGGGTGCCATTGGCAACTGCGCTCCATCACCAGCATCCCGCCCTCTTCATGCAGTTCGGACATGATATAGGGGCTGAACCGCACACCGCGGATCGCCAGGATCAGCGCGGGGTCATCATACAGCGCATCCAGATATTCCTGGTGGCTGCAACTGACGTTGACGGTGCCGATATAGCCATATTTGGGGTCCGCGCTCAGCGGCGCTTCCGCTTTGGGGTTCAGGCAGACGCGCACGAAACCCGCCTGTTCGCTCACGCCAAAAGCGTTAGCCTTGTAAAGCGGCGGGAATTTCTGCTGATCCTTCATGTTCGGGATCTCTTTTAGCCGCCCCGTCTCGCCATCATAGCTCCAGCCATGATAGCCGCACTGGATCAACCCATTGTCGCGGATACAGCCCAGCGACAGCGGCGCGCGGCGGTGGGGGCAGCGATCCTCCAGCGCGCGGGCAATGCCCTGATGGTCGCGCCACAGCACTACAGGCTGGTCGCCAATGTCCACCGACAGCGGCTTTTTGGACGTGACTTCCTCAGACCGGGCGACGGCCCACCAAAGATCGGTATCGAGACTCATAGCGCTTATCCTTACTCCTGCGATTAAATTGACGTATGACAATTTATATGTCAACGTCTTTTCACTATGGATCAGCAGATGCTCGATCGACCCCAGCGCGCCCGTGGCCGCCCCGCCCTCAACGCCGTCCAGGCCGTGGACGAGGACCAGTTGCTGGGCCTTGCCTTCGCGACCTTCGCCGAACGCGGCTATGAAGGGACCACGCTGCGCGACCTGTCGAAGCGGCTGGGCGTCAGCCATAATCTGCTCAACGTCCGCTTCGGCCGGAAGGAGGATCTGTGGGTCCGCGCGGTCGACTGGCGCATGGCGCAGGCATCCCCCTTCGTCGAAGCCGCGTTCGACGAACCGGCTGACGCCGAAGTGCGCCTGCGCCACCTGATCCAGCGCTTCTGCCTCTGGGCGACCCGCAATGGCGACATCGTCTCGCTCACCAATGTCGAAGGATGCCGGTCGACCTGGCGGCTCGACCATATCGTCGAACGCTTTGTGCTTCCGTTCCAGCGGCGGCTGGACGACCTGCTCGACGCGGTGCGGCGGCAACGGCCGGTGCATGATCTGTCGACCCCCGCGCTGATGGCGCTGCTGGTGCAGGGGGTGGGCTATTATTTCTGCGCCGTGCCGATGCAGCAGCGGCTGGGGGCAGGGGGCGAAGTCGATGATGCCCATGCCGCCGCGCAGGCCGACCGGCTGGCCGGCTTCCTGCTCGCCGCGCTGCTGCCGCCGGCCGGCTGACCCGCGCTGCCGTCAATCTTCGGGTGCGATGGTGACGGTCATGCCCGACAGGACCTGCGTTAACATGATCTGGCACGACAGGCGCGAAAGGTCGTTGCGATGCGACGATCCGTCGAGCAGGTCGCTTTCGTCCTCCGTAACCGGCGGCAGGCTCGCGGCGACTGCGGGGTCGACATAGACATGGCAGGTCGCGCACGAACAGCAACCGCCGCACAGTGCCAGCAATTCGTCGAATCCGGCATCGCGGATGGCTTCCATCACCGAAATGTCGGCGGGCGCATCGATCGTCTTGCAGGCGCCGTCGCGGGTGATGACGTTCAGTTCGGGCATGATATTCCTCGTCTGGAATCGGAATGATCGACCAGCCCTAAGCGCACGGACGCGCCGCCCTGCCTGTCGGAAGACAGGGCGCGACGCGCTCTATCTGACTTCGACCGCCACCGGAAAGCGATCGAAATAAAAGCCGAAGGGCCGCCGCAATTCTTCGGCGGTGACATGGAAATCGCGCTCCAGGTCATAGACGATCTTGCCCTTCGTCTGTTCGCCATGCTCGGCCAGATAGACATGCAGGTCGGCCAGCGCCTCGTCGGTCAGCGGGATGTCGGCGATGCGGTAGATTTCCTTCAGGATCGGATCGGGGTTTTTGATCCAGTCGTGGAAATAGACGTCGATCGTCTGTTCGGGCGGCAATATGTCGCGGTCCCGCACGCACGCGCGCAGCAGCTTTTCATAGCGATCGGGCCAATAGCCCAGCGGCTCCTGTATATCGATGGACTTGCGAAACATCCGCGCGGCATAAGTATACATCGTCAGTTGCGACCGGATCGACCCCACCGGGTCGCGATGGGTGATGACGAAGGTGGCGTCGGGGAAAATCTTATACAGCGCGGGCAATTGCTCCATATGCTGCGGGCATTTGATGACCCAGCGATTGGGGCCGTTCAGGAATGTTAGCACCTGCAACGCCTTCTTCAGATAGGCATAGGTGCCCGACTGGTCATGGCTCAGATAATAGTCGCGCCAGCGCGGCACCATCGCCAGCCATTCGATCAGGTAGGAGGAGAAATCGGGCGCCTGCAACTCGATATCCTCGCTGATATGGTCGGGCGAAAATTCATGCATGATCGCCATGTGCGGCAGGATAGACTCCATCATCCGCCATCCCTGTTCCGCCTTGGTCCAGCGCGGATTGGGGTCGTCGGGCGTCGGTGCCTCGTCGGGCGCAGGCACCGGCGCGATAGCCTCCCACCAGGGCAGCGAGCGGAAGCGCCGATCGGCGGACAGCAGCCCCAGCAGATGCGTCGTGCCCGATCGCGGCAGGCCAGCGACGATGATCGGCCGTTCGATCGGGATGTCCAATATTGCCGGGTGCCGCTTGACGATATCCTCGATCCGCAGGCGCATCGCGGCATAGCGGATCATCATCTGGAACAGGTTGGCGCGGGTGACCGCCGACGCATTGGCGTCCTCGTCGATCGCCTGGCACCACACGTCCAGCCTTTCGCGGAAATCCGCCGCGCCGAAATCGGTCAGCCCGGTCTGCGCCTGCGCCGCGCCCAATATGACCGCTGGCTGGAACACGAGCTGGTCAGCCGCCGCCTCTGCGCCTGCCATCACCTGCCTTTGCACTTCGGTCAGTATGGGATGATGCAGGTCGGTGATGTCGATGATGTTGCGGCGCGCGGCCACTTCTTGCGCGGGACTGCCCATGTCGCTCTCCAATTATGATGACCCATCTAACTGCGCCGACCCTGCCGTCGGCAAGGTGCGCGGCCATCGCCGCCGCGCCAATTGCTGCGTCATCGCGCCAAGGAGCAGCCAGGCCCCAAGCGGAGAGGATGAATGGACGCTGTTTCCCAAGTCTATGACCTGCCGGTCACGCCCGCCATGGATTGCATGGTCCAGGGACGGATCGCGCTGCCCGGCGTGGTGATGGAACTGCACCATTATCGCTTTCGCGGGGCACAGGGCGGTGTCTTTTCCTCGTCGCGCAGCTTTCTCGATCTGGCGCTGTCGCCCCGTCCGGGCCAGCCTTGTGGCGGATATGACGGCGCGACAAGCGCTTTGGGCGACATCATCTTCATCCCGGCCGGAAACCCGCTCCACACGGCATGGGGGGAGGGGGAACAGACGTCTATCTGTTGTGGCTTTGACCGGACGGCGTTTGACGGTGACGCACTGGCCTTGTCGGATGACGCCTTGCAGGCCTCGCTCAATGTGCG
Organism: Pseudomonadota bacterium; assembly: GCA_040389985.1. GTDB lineage: Bacteria > Pseudomonadota > Alphaproteobacteria > Sphingomonadales > Sphingomonadaceae > Sphingobium. The sequence continues at coordinate 34,563 of JAZJZH010000001.1, read as the reverse complement.
CAGTCCTGTGGTGCGGGACGCGTTGCGGCGGATCGCGGGTGAAATTGCCGCGCCCGGATTTTGCAGCGAGATGCTGGCGCAGGCGATATGGATGCAGGTGTCGATCGATCTGCAACGCTATCTGCGTTTGCCGGCAGAGGATGCAGGCGGGCGCAATGGCCTGTCCCGCGCGCAGATCAGGCGGATCAACGATCGCATCGAACAGCCCGGCAAGCCCCCCTCCGTCGCCGATCTGGCAACGGAGTGCGGCCTGTCCACCCGCCATTTCTTCCGCCAGTTCCGCGCCGCCACCGGCCAGACGCTCACCCATTATGTCACCGATCGCAAGATTGACCGGGCCAGGCAGTTGCTGCGGCAGGGGCCGGTGGCGATCAAGATCGTCGCCTGGGAATGTGGCTTTGACAGCGCAGCAGCCTTCTCCGCCGCTTTCCGCAAGGCGACGGGCGTGACGCCGGGGCAGTTTCGGGAATCGATGATGCATTGAAGGCAGGGCGGTTTCGCGATGGCATTGGCGCAACCGCGCAAGCCGCCTCGCTTGTCGCCGCGTGACTTGACCAGCACTGTTATCCCCAAGCATCGCCCTATGACGCGGGCGACCATCAGGAGAAGCGCCATGCCGGAAAACCTGTTCGACCTGACCGGCAAGGTGGCGCTGGTAACGGGCGCCAATTCGGGATTGGGCTTCGGCTTTGCCCGTGGCCTCGCCCGCGCGGGCAGCGACATCATCCTGTGGGGCCGCCGCGCGGACAAGAATGAAGAGGCCGCGCAGGTGCTGCGGCACTATGGCGTCCGCGTGTTCACCGACAGCGTCGACGTCGCCAGCGAACCGGCGATCGTCGCCGGTTTCGCCCGCGCGCTCGACGCGATGGGCCGGGTCGACACGCTGGTGGCCAATGCCGGCATCGCCAGCCAGGTCGCCTTCACCGACATGGACGTCGCCACCTATCGCGCGCTGATCGACGTCAATCTCGACGGCGCGGTCTTCACCCTGCGCGAAGCCGCCCGCCATATGAAGGCGCGGGCGGAGGGCGGCGATCCCGGCGGGTCGCTCATCCTCTGCGGCAGCGGGTCGATCTTTCAGGGCGTACCGACCATGGCCCATTATGGCATCGCCAAGGGCGCGCTCAACTCGCTGGCCAAGGCACTGGCCGCCGAACTGGGGCCGATCGGGGTGCGCTGCAACGTCATCGCGCCCGGCTTCATCGAAACCGAAATGACCTTTGCCGACCCGGCCATCGGCCAGATGCTCTCGGACATGGTAGCCGCCAAGGCGCCGCTCGGCCGCGCGGGCAAGCCTTCCGATCTGGAGGGCGCGGTCGTCTATCTCGCCAGCGACATGGCCGCCTATCACACCGGCGACACGCTGGTCATCGACGGCGGCAAGCTGTTCGCCAACTGACCGTCCGGCAGGTGCCGGGCTGGCCGCGATGCGGCTGATCAGGCACGCCCTACAGGAGAAGCGCATGTTCGCCCGGCCCAACAGCCATCATTCCCAGATCGCCTATGTGACCAATGATCTGGCCGCCGCCATGGCGCGGCTGAAGGCAGACTATGGCACGCCCGGATTTTTCGAAATGTCGAACATTCAGCCGGGCGAAGACCCGGCGGGCAAGTCGGTGCTGAAGATCGCGCTCGCCGTGGTTGGCGGGGTGGAGGTCGAGCTGATCGAACCTGTGGGTGATACCGCGCCGCTGTTCAGCGACGTCCTGCCCGACTGCGAAGGGCTTGCGATTCGCTTCCACCATATCGCCAGCCGTATCGACGGGCCGATCGCCAACTGGGACGCGCATATTGCCTCGCTCGATCTGGCGGCGCATCCGGTCGTGTTCGAGGGCGCGATCGGCGACATGCTGCGCTACATCTATACCGACGAGCGCGCGACGCTGGGTCATTATGTCGAACATGTCTGGATGTCGCCGGACCTGCTGGCGCAGATGCGTGGTATCGTGCCTGCCTACCCTCCATTGGAAAGCCCGTCATGACCCTTGCCCTGTCCCGCCTCAACTTCCGCGACATCGGCGGACTGCCGACCGGCGATGGCCGGCAAGTGCGACCCGGCATCCTGTACCGGTCCGAAGGCCCGGCCAGCTTCCTTGCCGACCATCATGCCGAACTGACCGAACTGGGCTTCCGCACCGTCGCCGACCTTCGCTCCGACATGGAGCGCGAAAAGGCGCCCCATGACTGGTGCGGGGCCGATTGCCGCATCCTCGATCTCGACATGAACACCGACCTGCGCGCGCAGGGCGAAGATATGTGGATGACGCTGGGCCGCGACCCGACACAGGCGCGCGCCATCGCCGTGATGACCCATAATTATGGCCTGATGCCCCAGGCGTTCCTGCCCCATGTCGCGCCGATGGTCGACGCGCTGCTGGCGGGCGACACGCCGATGCTGGTCCATTGCACCGCGGGCAAGGACCGCACCGGCGTCGTCATCGCCCTGATCCTCGACCTGCTGGGCGTCCCGCGCGACGTGATCGCCGAAGATTACCGCAAGTCCGACGTCTTCGGCCAGAATCTGGCGATGTCGGGCCATTTGAAGGATGATCTGCAAAAGACCTTCGGCTTCGTGCCGCCTGACGACATGGTCGCGGTGCTGATCGGCGTTCACGCCGATTTCCTGAACCGCGCGCTGGACGTCGTGGCGTCGCAATGGGGCGGGATCGACGGCTATTTTCAGGCGGCGGGTGTGGATGCCGATCGGCGCGACGCGCTGCGGCAGACTCTCGTTACTGGCGGAGAATGAGATGACGGACACGGCAATCTACGAATGGGAACAGTTGCTCGACCAGCTGCGCCCGCTGGGCCAGCAGATGCGCGATCGCATCCCGGCGCGGCTGCATGACGACCCGCAGGTGATGCAGGAGGCCATGCGCCTGCTGCTCTCCGGCGTCCTGCGCACCACCAACGACGCGATCCTGCACGATCGCAGCCATCCGATCTTCGTACCCGAACTCAATATCTGCCAGAATATCTTTCAGCCCAATGCCGACACCATCTACAAGGCGGCGTTGATCGAGAAGGGCGGCACCTACCGCATCCGGGGCGATCGCGGCACCGTGCGGATGCTGATCCTGGCGCAGCTTGGCCCCGACACGCTGCGCACCGGCCAGCATCACCCCGCACAGGACGCCAATGATTTTGACGATCTGGCGATCGGCCCGGACGGCGCGTTCGACGTGATCCTCTCGTCCACCCGGCCACAGGGCCACAGCGGCGACTGGTGGGAATTGAAACCGGACACCGAAAAGCTGATGATCCGCATCGTCGGCTGCGACTGGGGCGTGGAGCGCGAACCGCGCCTGGGCATCGTCCGGCTGGACGCGGACAAAGCGGCCAAGGGCCGCCCGACGCTGGCGCAACTGGCGCATCGCTTCGCCGAAATCCCCAGGACGGCGGCAGTCTGCGCCCTGGCCTTCCCGGACAAGGTGCAGAAACTGCGCGACGAAGGGCTCATCAACACGCTGAAGGTCGTGGACTTCTCGCAGATGACCGGCCTTGCCCGCCAATCCTATTATGAGGGTGCCTATGATCTGGCCGACGATGAAGCGCTGATTACCGAAGTGCCGATCCCGGCCGACGTCGCCTATTGGTCGCTGATCCTGACCAATGACCTCTATGAAACGACCGACTGGTATCATAATCAGTCCAGCCTGAACGACGCGCAGGCGGTGGTCGATGGCGACGGGATATTCCGCGCCGTCATTGCCGCGCGCGATCCGGGCGTACACAACTGGCTCGACACGGCAGGCTATGCCAGCGGCGCGATCCAGGGCCGCTGGTTCAACAGCGACGCGCGCCCGACGCCGACGATGCGCAAGGTCAAGCTGGCCGAGGTGCGCAGCCATCTGCCCGCAGACACGCTACTGGTTACGCCACAGGAGCGCGCCGCCGCGATCCGCGAACGCACATTGCGCGCCCATATGCGCGTCATCTGGTAAGGGAGTAAGCGATCATGAGCGACGCACTGGCCATGCTGCTGGACTATGAGGCGATCCGCCAGGTGAAGGCGCGCTATTGCCGCCTGCTCGATACCAAGGATTGGGACGGGTTCACCGCCCTGTTTACGCCCGACGCGGTGATGGACGTGCAGGAGGATACCGGAAACCCGCCGATCACCGGCCATGCCGCGATTCTGGAGCAGGTCCGCTCCGCCGTCATCGATGCGCAGACCGCGCATCAGGTCCATTCGTCCGAAATCGCCCTGCAAGGCGATAGCGCCGATGTCGTCACCGCCATGCAGGACCGGGTGGTCTGGGCGCCGGGCAAGTGCCCGATCCCCGGCGGCGCATCGATCACCGGCTTTGGCCATTATACCGAACGCTATGTGCGCGTGGACGGCGCGTGGAAGATCGCCTTCCTCAAACTCACCCGCCTCACTGTCGAAGTGCATCCCGCGCCTGCCCTTTGACAGGTTGCGAAGCATCTGCCGCCGGGCATTCCTCTCGACATAGATTTGAGAGGACAGGATATGACGGCAGCAATGGAACCCGGCGCGCAGGCGCTGTTCGACAAGTTCGGCACCTATATCCTGCCCGGACGGGTCAGCGATCCGCGCCGGGGCATAGAGGAAGCGCAGGAGGCCGAGCGTATCGGCCTGGGCTGCGTGTGGATTTCCGAACGCTATGCGCTGAAGGAACCCGCCGTCCTTGCCGGTGCGGTGTCGCAGGCGACGTCGAAGATCCGCATCACCGGCACCATGTACGCGACGATGCGCCACCCGCTCGTCACCGCCAGCGTCGCGGACCTGATGCAGGCGTTGAGCGGCGACCGGTTCCGCCTGATGTTTGCGCGTGCCGTCCCGGCTTACATGAAGATGCTGGGATCGCCGCCGATCACGATGGAGCGGCTGGCCGACCTCATTTCCATCTGCCGCCGCCTGTGGGCGGGGGAGAAGGTCGATTATGAAGGCGTGCTGGGCAAATTCCCCGCGATCAGCCTGACCGATCGCCATGGCGGCACCCCGCCGCCGATCATCTTCACCGCCATTGGCCCCAAGAGCCTGGAATTTGCCGGCGAACATTGCGACGGCGTGCTGCTGCACCCCTTCGTATCGGCGCAGGGGGTGAAGAACAGCACGAAGATCGTGCGCGACGCCGCCGAAAAGGCGGGGCGTGATCCCATGGCGGTCCGCATCTACCACAATATCATCGTCGCCCCCGACCTGCCCAAGGATGAGGAGGAAGCCGTCGTCGGCGGCCGCGCCATCACCTATTTCGAACTGCCCGGTTTCGGCGACCTGATCGTGGACATCAATGGCTGGGACAAGGGCGTGCTGGACCAGATCCGCGCCCATCCCAAGATCGCCAGCCTGAACGGCAAGCCCGCCGACCAGGCCTATACGCGCCAGGAACTGGTCGATGTCAGCAAGCTCATCCCGCAACATTGGCTGGATGAGGGTGCCGCCGTCGGCACCGCGGCGCAATGCGCCGATCAGTTGATGGACTTTCTGGATGCGGGGGCGGACGAAATCCTGCTCCACGGCGCCTCGCCCAAGGATATGGGGCCGCTCACCACCGAACTGAAACGCGCGCTGGCGGCAAAGGGGCTGTAAGCGATGGACTATCTGACGCCCGACCGCATCACCACCCAGTTGCAACTTTGGCTGGCCAGCGAGAAGCCCGACTGGCGCGACATCGTCGTCCGCCCGCTCGACGTGACGCTGGGCGCGGGCTTTTCGGCGGACATCTTCTTCGTTGATGTCGATTATGTCGATCCGGCAGGGCCACAGAACCAGACTTTGGTGGTGCGCCGCCAGCCGATGGACCTGGAAGTCGTGTTCGGCAGCAGCCTCGCGCTACAGGGCAAGATGATGGCGGCGCTCTACGCGCGCGGCGACCTGCCCGTGCCGCCATGGATCGGTATGCACCTGGAACCCGACATATTGGGCCTGCCGTTCCTGGTCATGGGCAAGGTGGACGGCGAATGCGCCAAGCAGAAACCCAATTACAATCTCGACGGCTGGCTGGTCGACATGACCCCCGACCAGCGCCGCGCCAGCTTTACCAACGCCATAGCCGCCTTTGCCACCCTGGCGACGATCGACTGGCGCGACGGCTTTGAATTTCTCGCCCAGCCCGAAAATGGCGCGCCGGGCCTCGACCAATATGTCGGCGCGCTCGAAGCCTGGCACCGGGCGGCGGGACAGGGTCGGCCGATGCCGATCGTCGACGCCGCCATGGCCTATGTCCGTGCGAACATGCCTGCCGACGCGGGCGTCAACGTGCTGTGGGGCGATCCCACGCCCTCCAACGTCATGTTCGCGCCCGACGGCAGCGTCAATGCGCTGATCGACTGGGAACTCGCTGCGCTTGGCCCGGCAGAACTGGACCTGGCCTGGTGGCTCTATTTCGACGACCTGTTCGGCCGCCGCTTCGGCGTCATCCGGCTGGAGGGACTGCCGAACCGCGACGAGACGATCGCCATCTGGGAAGCCGCGTCCGGGCAAAAGGCCCAGCATCTCGATTATTACGACATCGTCGCCGCGCTGCGCATGGCGCTGGTCGCGGTCGGCGCGTTCGACCGGCAAGTGGGCATCGGCAATATCCCTGCCACCAACAGGTCGTTGCAGGATAATTTCATGACGCTCTATCTGGCGGAAAAGCTGGGCCTGCCCATTCCAGAACTTGGCCCGGACTTCGCCGCCTTCATGCAAAATCTCGTCCCGCTCGAAGACAAGGCGGCCTGACGCGGGTCCATGTGGCCGCCATGCCTGGCAATGAGCGGGGGCGGGGCAGGGGCCACGCCCCGCCGCCGCTCCCGCCATAAAGGTTCACAGCTTCTTGAGGTCGGCGTTCGACAGGCTGGTGGTGACGCCCTTGTCGCTCGCGGTCAGCGTGGCGGCGGGAATGGTGATGAACTTGCCGCGATAGATGAGGCGTACGGCGGCGACCGCGCCGTCATCGCCCGTCACCACCTTTTCGATCTTGCCGATCTTGGTCCCCTCGGCGGAAAAGATCGCTTCGTTACGGTCGATCGCGGGGGCCTGCGCCAATGCAGGCGTTGCCAGGCCCAGCGCCGCGATCGCAATGATGATCGTCTTCATATGCAAAAATCCTTCTGTCGATAATGCCGATCTGTTGGCGCAGAGGCGAGATGGTTTCAAGAGGAAACTGATACACATAGAAAAGAATCTGTTCTATCTGTATCGTGCTACCGGCGCAAAGCCGGGGAAGAGGCTGAAAGGGAATGAGGATGGGGAAGACCGGTTTTGGCGCGCGCGACCGCTGGTTCCTGCTGCTGCTGGGCGCGATCTACATGTTCAACTTCATTGATCGCACCATCATCGCGGTGGTGGGCGAAGCGATTCGCCACGACCTGCAACTCAGCGACCTGCAACTCGGAATGCTCGGCGGCCTCGCCTTCTCGCTCTTCTACGCCGCGCTCGGCATCCCGCTCGCGCGGCTGGCCGAACGCTATAGCCGGGTGCGCATCATCGCCGCCGTGACCGTGCTCTGGTCCTTCATGACCGCGCTGTCGGGCGCGGCGGGCAGCTATCTGCAACTGTTGCTCTGCCGCATGGGCGTGGGCGTGGGGGAGGCCGGCTTCACCCCCGCGCTGGTGTCGATGATCTCGGATCGTTTCGATCCGGCGCGCCGCGCTGTCGTCTTCTCCCTGATCGCGCTCGGCGTGCCCTTGGGCGGCGCTATCGCCGCGATCGGCGGCGGCGCCATTGCCCAGCATTTCGGCTGGCGTCTGGCGCTGCTGGCGGTCGGCGCGCCGGGGTTGCTGCTGGCGCTGCTGCTGTTCCTGACCATCCCCGAACCCGTCCGCACCGATGCGGGCGACCGGGCGGACACGCCCCCTTTCGGCGCGGTGCTGCGCCGCTTGGGCCGGTCGCCCGCCTTCCTGCACCTGACCTTTGGCAGCGGCTTTGTCGGCATGGTCGGGTTCGGCACCAACCTGTTCCTCATCCCTCTGCTGGTGCGCCGCTACGACCTGCCCCTGGCGCAGGCTGGCATGGTCTTCGCGCTCTCCTTCAGCCTGGCGACGATGGTGGGGCAGGTCAGCGGCGGCTATCTGATCGGCGGCCTGATCCGGCGCGACATGCGCTGGGGCGGACGGGCGCCCGCCATCGCGGTGGGGCTGGCGCTGCCGCTCTATCTGCTGGCCATTCATCAGAGCGACTGGCGCTGGCTGGTCGGCTTCCTGTTCCTGGCCACCACATTGCTCTACGCCTTCATTCCCGCGATCATGACGATCACCCAGTCGCTGGTCGAACCGCGGATGCGCGCCTCGGCGGCCGCGCTGCACAGCTTTGGCCAGACCGTCGCGGGCCTGGGCCTGGGGTCGGTGGTGCTGGGCTATCTCAGCGACCGACTCGCCGCCTTCCTCTATGCGGGCGATTACGCCGCCGACTGCCTGGCATCGGCCTCCGCGCGCCCGGCAGCGGCCTGTCTGGCCGCCTCGGCGGACGGCCTGCAACTGAGTATGCAGGTCGCCGCATCGGTCCTGCTGCTGGCGGTGGTCCATTATACGCTCGCCGCCAGACACCTGCCGCGGGAGGCAAATGCGTCGTGACCGGCCGCAAAACTGTCGATGTTCGGCCACGCCGCGATGATCGGGATGACGCGGGGGCCATGGCCATGCCACGCTGCCGCCATAGTGACCACAGGACCGCGAACAGGCGGCGGAAAGGAAGTTGAGGATGGGAAGCGCAGGCGTAATTGGATTGGGGCAGATCGGGGCGGGGGTGGCCATCTGCCTGGCGCGCAGCGGCCAGCTGGCAGCGGTCTATGACGTCCGCCCGGACGCGGCCGAGACGTTGGACGGCGTGCCGCCGGTGGTGGCCAGCCCGGCCGAACTGGCGCGGCAGGCCGATGTCGTCATCATCGCCGTGGTCAATGCCAAACAGACCGTGGACGTCCTGTCCGGCCCGGACGGCGTGCTGTCGCAGGCGCGACCGGGCATGAGCATCGTGCTGGTCGCCACCGTCTCGATCGAGGATCTCGACGCGATCCGGGCGCTGACCGACGCGGCGGGCGTCGACCTGATCGACAGCGGCGTGACCGGCGGTCCCAAGTCGCGCGAAAACGGTCTGGTCTGCCTGGTCGGCGGCACGGACGAGGGCGTCGCACGGGTGCGCCCCGTGCTGGACGGGTTTGCCAAGCTGGTCGCGCATATGGGCGGCCCCGGCGCTGGCATGGCGGCCAAGATCGCCCGCAACGTCATCGTCTTCGGCGGCCTGCGCGCGGGCTACGAGGCGGCGGTCCTGTGTCGCAACGCCGGCGTCGACGTGCGCCAGTTGAGCGATGTGATCGAGGCAAGCTCCGACAGCGTGGGCGGCCCGTTGATGCTGGCCATACGCGACGATCCGGCATCGAGCGAACAGGAAGCGGCGATCCGCGAATATACCCGCGCGCTGATGATAAAGGATCTGGACGCCGCGATCGATCTGGCGCGCAGCTACGGCATTACGCTGCCGCTGGTCGAACTGGCGCGCCGGTCGGACCAGGCCGTCGTCGGCCTGGCTGATGTGATGGGAGAGAAGGCATGAGCATCGACGAAGCCCAGTGGCAAAAGGGTCTGGAGGTTTTCGACAAGGTCTATGGGCCGGGCACGTCGGCGATGACGCTGCCGTTCCGCGATTCTTCCTTCAACCAGGAAATCGTCGGCAATCAATTTGCTAATCTGTGGGGCAGCGACATCTTCTCGATGCGCGAAAAGCGCCTGCTGGTGCTGGGGGCGACGGCCATGCTGGGGCGGCCCGACCTGGTCGAAATCCAGATGAACGGCGCGCTGACCAACGATGAATTTACCGACGAGGAACTGGATTTCCTGCCCCTCTTCATCCTCTTCTACGCCGGGGCGGGCAATACGACCGCCGTGTTCCGGGGGATAGAAGCGGCCAAGGCCCGCCGCAAGGAACGCGCAGCCGCCGCAGAATGAACGAACGGTCCTGAAGCAAAAAGGGGCGGCCCGGTCATCATCGACCGGGCCGCCCCTTTTTCATGCTGCGCCCGGCACCGCCGCCCGCCGGATCGCGCGCGACGCCATCAACAGCATCAGCCCACCGGCAAAGGTGAACAGCATCGCAATGCCGATGCCCCAGGCGATGCCCTCATTCCCGCCCACATAATCGCTAACCGCGCCGATCAGATAGGTGCCGGCCCCCACGCCGATCAGGTTCGCGCCCAATTGCACCATCGACACCGCCAGACCGCGCAGCCGCGGCCCCGCGATCGTGACGATCACGGCATAGATCGGCCCGTTATAGGATGCGCTCAGGAAGCCGCAGGCCATCAGCAGCACCAGCATCGGTTGCAGGTCGTGGACCAGCATCGTGCCGATCCCGGTGATGGCGGTCAGCAGCGGGATGATCGCCCCGAACAATGCGGTCCGGGCGGGGTCGAACCCGCCGCGCCGCCGATTGATCGCATCGATCACCCATCCCGCTAGGAAACCGCCCAGCGACCCCAGCCCGCCATAGGCGATGGCGATGATCATCCCCGCCCGGCCGATCGGCATGGCATGGACGCGGATCAGGAAGGTGGTGAGCCATGTGCTCATCCCGTAAATCCCCGCCGCGATCAGCACGATCGCGCCGATGCAGTAGAGCAGCCCCGGCCGCGCTGCGAGCAGGCCGATACGCTGTATCAGACCCCCGCGCTCGCTGTGCTGGGCCTTCGCCGGACCGTCCAGCCCGCCGCGCCGGGGCTCGCGCACCGTCAGCAACAGGATCGGGGCCAGCAGCAGCCCCGGCACCCCTGCCGCGACGAACGCCCAGCGCCAGCCCGCGCTCTGGACGATCGCGCCGCCCACCAGGAAGGCGATGGCGAGGCCAATGCCCGAACTCAAATACCAGATGCCGATCGCGGTCGCGCGGCGATCCTCGCCGAAATAATCGCTCAGCAACGACATGCCGGTGGGGGAACCGCCCGCCTCCGCCGTGCCCACCGCCGCCCGGCCGATCACCAGCGTCCAGAAGCCCGTGGCCAGCCCGCACAGCGCGGTCGCGCCACTCCACAATGTCAGCGCGGCGGCCATCAGGTTGCGCCGGTTCCAGCTATCGACCGCAATGCCGAAGGGCAGGGCGGCCAGCGCGAAGAAGATGCCATAGGCAAAGCCTGCCAATATCCCCAACTGCCCGTCCGACAGCGCGAATTCCCGCCCCACCGGCGCCAGCACCAGGCCGATGACGGCGCGATCGATGCCGTGGCAGGTCTGCGCCAGCGTCAATATCCCCAGCACATACCAGGGGTAGCGACCCGTATCTGGGCGGGCATCGGGGCGGACATCGCCGGGCGCTCTCATGGCGCGGACCGTCTAGCCACGGGGGGATGATACATGCTGGGCCTCTCCGATTATTGGGATGGCGCAGCCTAGCCGCCGGGCGCGCACGCACCATCGCCGGGCTATGCCGCCACTCGGCCAGATCCTGTCGTATTCGGGCCAAGCCAATACCTACCCGAAGATAGTGGCAGGTGGCGTCTGTCAGGCTATGCAGGCGCATACCCAAAAATAGAAACGGGCGGAGGACAGGATGTTTCGACCGGAGAGCGATTGGACCGGCCAGGAAAGGTTCGGGGTAAACGACTTCTACATAGAGGCGCAGGCGACGATGTGCGACGCGCGGGTCGACGTTCGCCACTTCAACTGGGTGTTGCCGTCCACCGGCGTCTTCAGCCCGGAAAAACATTATCTCGACTATTCGCTCGACAGCCAGCCGCGCCGCAGCATCGTCAGCATGGGCGGGCCGAACCGGCGCGCGGCGGCGGGCGACATCCTCTACATGCCGCCGCACCGCCACTATGTCGGCGAACCCGCCTTGCAGGAACGCCATCTGGTCTGCGTCGTGCTGGGCGACGTTTTTCTGGACGAACTGTTCGACGGCGAACGCCCGCTTCAGGCGATGGAGCCGTGCGCCGACGTCCAGAATATCGCCATGCGCCGCATGTTCGAAGGGCTGGCGGCCGAACTGCGCAATCCCGGCTTCGCCAGCCAGACGATGATCCAGTCCATGATGATGGGTCTGGCGGTCGAACTCGTCCGCCATCTGGGGCCGCAGGATCTTGGCGGCGGGATGACACGCTGCGGGCGGCAGGTGCGGCATATCGTCGACTATGTGATGGACAATCTGTCGGGTGCGCTGGGCGTCGCGGACATCGCGCGCGGCTGCAACATGAGCGTGCGGCACGTTGCGCGCGTGTTCAAGGATGGTACCGGCGTCAGCCTGGGCGAATTTGTCGCGACCAGCCGCATCGCCCTGGCCAAGGAATTGCTGCGCGGCGACACCGCCCGGATCAAGGAAGTCAGCTGGCGCTGCGGGTTCAGCAGCACATCGGCCTTTTCCGCGGCCTTCCGCGCGGCGACCGGCCAGACGCCCAAGGAATATCGTGTCCTGCCGATCCAGCTTCATTGACGCGCAAACTATCGGACAGCGGCCAAAACCTGTCGCAACACAGTCAATCAGGGGGCGCTCTCTTTAGGGGCCATCGCCGCTCCGTTAAGATCATCCCGCAATGACGTGCCCGACCAGGCACCACCATAAAAATAAACAGGGAGGATTTATGACCAAGGCCGTCACTCTGGGAACCATCGCCACAGGCGCGCTGATCGCCGCCATGGCGCAGTCTGCCCATGCCCAACAGCCGCAGTCCGGCGCGGAAGGGATTCAGGACATCGTCGTCACCGCCCGCCGTACCGAGGAAAGCCTTCAGACCACACCGATCGCCGTCACCGCGCTCAGCCCCGAAGCGCTGGCCACGGCCAAGGTCGAAAATGTCGTCGATCTGCAACGCACCGCACCGGGCCTGGTCATCGGCCGTGGCTCGGCCGGCGGCGACGGCATCGTCTTCGTGGCCATTCGCGGCCAGGGCAATCTCCAGCCGATCCTGGCCAATGATCCCGCCGTCGCCACCTATATCGACGGCATCTATATTCCCCGTCCCTCCACCGGCATGACCGACCTTCAGGACATCCAGCGGCTGGAAGTGCTGCGCGGGCCACAGGGCACGCTGTTCGGCCGCAACACCACCGGCGGCGCGATCAACATCATCACCAGCGATCCCGACGATCAACTGAGCGGCGCGTTCAAGGCCGAATATGGCAATTACGACAATCTGGGCGTGTCGGCGAGCGTCAACGTGCCCCTGGCGCAGGGTCTGGCGATCCGCATGAGCGGCGCGATCAACGAACGTGAAGGCTATGGCACCAACCCGCTCAACAATCGCGATTTCGCCGACAACAGGTCGAAATTCCTGCGCGGCAAGCTGAAATATGACGGCGAAGGCTGGGATTTCACCCTGTCGGGCGACTGGAACCGCCAGTCCAACCATGGCCAGCAGACCGCGCTCTGGGCGTTCAACCCCGCTATCGTCCCCGCCCCCTTCCAGCCGGGCCTGACCGCAGGCTTGCTGAAGAAGGCGAACTGGTGGGACAATATGGCGACCGGCACTTCGCTCGCGGCGGGCATCGGCACGCTGACGCCCGAAGCGCAGGCGCTTTACGGCGTACAGCCGTTCAACACGCTCGAAGTCTATGGCTTTTCCGGCACGCTCAATGTCGAACTGGGCGGCCTCAACCTCAAATCCATCACCGGCTATCGCCATTCGATGAACTATGGCCTCAGCGACACGGACGGCACCGCCGTCCCGCTGCTGGGCACCTTCGCCGGGTCCGGTTCCTATTATGTGTCGCAAGAACTCCAGCTATCGGGCGACATCACCGACAGCCTCAGCTTCATCACCGGCGCTTACGCGGGCAAGGAAAGCGGCTATGAATTCAGCCGTTCGCAGATTTTCGGCGGCCGCCTGCGCGATTCCAACGCGGACGTCACCAACAAGACGTTCGGCCTGTTCGCCCAGGCCTATTATGAGATCACGCCTACGATCCGCGCGGTCGGTGGCTTCCGCTACACCTGGGACACGCGCAACAGCGTGCTGCACAATGCGCAGGTGCTGGGCCTGCCCTATGACGTAGCGGTCGCAGGCACGCCCACCGGCATCAACTGCACCGTCACGCCGTCGGAACCGGTCACCCCCACCACCTGCAACCAGGTCCAGAACGCCAAGTTCAACTATCCCGCCTGGAACCTGGGCGTCGACTGGCAGGCCGCCGACAATATCTTCCTCTACCTCGCCACCCGCGGCGCGGCGAAGGCTGGCGGCTGGAACCTGCGCGCCGGCGGCCTTCCCGCTTTCTCGCCGGAAAAGGTCAAGGATGTCGAAGCGGGCCTGAAGGTCGACCTGTTCGACCGGCGCGTGCGCTTCAACACCGCGATCTTCCACACCTGGAAGGATGACAATCAGGCGATAGTCAACAGCTTCGTGCCCGGCATCGGCGTCACCCAATATATCCAGAATAACGGCAAGGTCCGCATCTGGGGCATCGAAAATGAAATCACCGTAATCCCGTGGGAAGGGATGACGTTCAGCGCCAATGGCAGCTTGCAGAACGGCAAATATGTCAAGGGCAGCTTCAGCGAGACGCAGGTAATCGCCGGCAGCGGCTGCACTAACCCCGCCGGCGTCGTCAATGGCTGCGTCGTCGATTTGAGCGGCCTGCCGCTGCTGCAATTGCCAAAGAGACAGCTCAACATCAGCGCGACGCAGAAGTTCGACGTCGGCGGCGGCACGCTGGCCCTGACCGGCGCCTATGCCTATGTCGGGTCGCAGCATTTCGACGCGGTCAAGGCGGCGGATCAGGCCTCGGCCGCGACCAAGGCTGCCTATGATGTCGAAAACGCGCTGGGCAAGGTGCCCGGCTACGGCATCTTCAACGGCCGCATCGCCTTCAAGCTCGACAACCCCAATGTCGAAGTCGCCTTCTACGGCCGCAACATCACCAACAAGAAATATCTGCTGCGCCGCTTCCCCGACCTCTACCGGACGCTGGGCATCGCGGTGGCCTATGTCGGTCAGCCCGCCACCTATGGCGTGGAAACGACGTTCAAATTCTGACCGCACGGGGCTTGGGGGGAGGGCCGATCGGCCTTCTCCCCAAAGCTGAACATGGAGAATAGACTGGCATGATGCGATTGGAAAACAGGGTTGCGATCATCACCGGCGGCGGCGGGGGCATCGGGTCCGCCGTCGCCCGGCGCTTCGTTGCCGAAGGCGCGCGCGTCGTGATCGCCGACCTGTTCGAGGATGCGGCCATCCGCGCCGCGCAGCCGCTCGGCGACAAGGCGCTGGCGGTCCAGTTCGACGCGGCCGATCCCGCCTCGGTCAAGGCGCTGGTCGAACGCTGCGTCGATCATTTCGGCGGCCTTCACATCTTGCACAATAATGCGGCGATGACCGACCCGGCCAAAAGCCCGCAGGACACCACCGCCGTCGACATCCCCATCGCCATCTGGCGCGAGATATTGGACGTCAACCTCACCGGCTATCTGCTGGGATGCAAATATGCGATTCCCCACATGGTCGCGGGCGGTGGCGGATCGATCATCAACACCGCGTCCAATTCGGGCAGCGCGGGCGACCTGGCCCGCATCGCCTATGGGTCGTCCAAGGCCGCGATCATCGGCCTGACCAAATATGTCGCGACCCAGCATGGGCGGCAGAATATCCGCTGCAACAGCATCGCGCCCGGCGTGGTGCTGACCGAAGCACTGGAAAAGACCGTGCCGGGCCTCAAGGAAATCATCCAGCGCCACATATTGACGCCTGAGTTTGGGACGCCTGATGATATCGCCGCGCTGGTCGCCTTCCTAGCGTCCGACGAATCCCGCTACATCACCGGCGAAAATATCTCCATTTCGGGCGGCGGGCTGATCCATCAGCCCCATTATGCCGACCTGCTGGCCTTCATGCAGGCGGCGGACTGACATGCCCGCCGCCTGCCGATCCTCAATGCGCGGCCCGGTGGAAATAGCGGATGGTCAGCCGCCCGTCCTCGACCTTGTAGGTTTCCAGGCTGGGCAGCGTCACGACGCCGTCCGGGGTCTGGAGCTTGTTGGCGACATAGGCCGCGCCTTCGTTGCCGTTGACGATCACCTCGACCGGCTCGGTGATGCACTGGCCGCCATATTGCGTCCACATGTCGGCCATCGCGGTGGGACCGTCGATCGCGGGCGCACCCACATATTCGATGGTGAAACCGTCCGGCCCCATCGCCGCGAACAGCCGGTCCAGCTCCTCGCGCTTGCCCTCGTTCCACAACCGGTAATTGTCGCGGATCGCCTGTTCCAGATCCAGCGTCGCTGCCTCGCTCATGTCCATCGCCTCCTTGTCTCGCGGTTGATCCGCGCCGCCGCCATCATGTGGCGGGCGGCCATGACCGCACCTGTCTTTGGCAAGGGGAGCCCTTGCCCTTTCACCCCCCGGAGATTTCCATGACCGCACTCGCGCAAAAGCCCCTGCCAGCCCATGTGCCGGCCGAACTGGCGATGGCCCTGCCGCTGTTCGCGCGCAAGGTGACCTATGACAATCCGCACGAAGTGCTGATCCCGCAAATGCATGCGGACCTGCCGGCGGTCACCTATGTCACCAACATCTTTCCCGGCGACCAGCCCGGCTGGCTGCTCAGAAATGCCGAAGACGTGCAGGCGATGCTGCGCGACGCGGATAATTTCACCAAGAACGGCATGGGTAAATGGGCGCAGAATATCGGCGAAAACTGGCTGGTGATCCCGACCGAGGCCGATCCGCCGGTCCACACCGCCTATCGCAAGGCGCTCAACAGCCATTTCGCCCCGCAAAAGATGTTCGCGATGAAGGACCAGGTGCGCGAACGCGCCCGCACTCTGATCGACGAGTTCAAGGACAAGGGCGCGTGCGATTTCATCGGCGACTTTTCCGAAAAATTCCCGGTCTTCATCGTGCTG
The DNA here is from genome assembly GCA_040389985.1 of Pseudomonadota bacterium. Lineage (GTDB taxonomy): Bacteria > Pseudomonadota > Alphaproteobacteria > Sphingomonadales > Sphingomonadaceae > Sphingobium. The sequence goes on along the minus strand of JAZJZH010000001.1, from coordinate 17,792 downwards.
GACCTGCTGGGCCTGCCGCAGGACCGGATGGCGGAGTTCCTCAAATGGGAAAAGGAACTGCTCCACAGCAATGACTGGGAAGTGCGTGGCAATGCCGTGCGCTGCGTCAAAAACTATCTGATGGAGGAGATTGAGGCCCGCCGCGTCGCACCGCGCGACGATTATATCAGCAAGATCCTGACATTCGAGGTCGACGGCCGGCCATGGAATGACGACGAAGTGCTGGGCCATTGTTTCAACCTCTATATCGGCGGGCTGGACACGGTGACGTCGCTGCTGGGCAATATCTTCGCCTATCTCGCCACCCATCCCGACAAGCAGAATGAACTGCGCGCCAACCCGTCGCTGATCGTGCTGGCGGTGGAGGAATTTCTGCGCGCCTTCGCCCCCGTCACCGCTTTCCGCATTGCGACCAAGGTGATCGAGATCCAGGGGCAGACGATCATGCCGGGCGATTATGTCGCGTTCAGCACGCCCGTCATCGGCCGCGACCCGGCCTTTTACGAAGATCCGCAGGCGATCCGCTTCGATCGCAAGGCACCCCATATGTCGCTGGGCAGCGGCATCCACAAATGCCTGGGGATGCATCTGGCCCGGCTGGAATTGCAGATCGCGGTGGAGGAATTCGTCACCACCCTGCCAGAATTTAGGGTCAAGGACGGGTTCCAGATTCCCTATTTCGTGGGCAACATCCTGCACGTCCCCGACCTGCACCTGCAATGGGGCTGAGCGCGGCCACAAGCGTCCGTCCAGACCGAGATGACTTTAGGTTGTATAACATCCGTTCGTGCTGAGTAGAGACTGAGCTTGCCGAAGACTCGTATCGAAGCAGCGCGCCTATACGCATCATTCGATACGCTATTTCGACTTTGCTGAATGGCCACTCAGGACGAACGCATCAGGGTAAAGCCATCGCACTCCAGACCGCCAGGGTTGACGCAGGGGGCGGCGGCATCGCAGGACAGGCGATGCTGCCGGGAGAAGACGTGACGCAATGATAGAAATCATCCCCCTGACCGGAATCGGGGAGGTCCAGCCGGGCGACGATCTGGCCGACATCCTGCGCGCGTCTCTGGATCGGTGCGGCATCGAACCCCGCCCCGACGACATATTGGTCGTGACGCAAAAGATCGTGTCGAAGGCGCAGGGGCGCTTCGTCGCCCTGGCCGATGTCGTGCCCGGCGATGAAGCGCTCAGGCTGGCGGACATCACCCGCAAGGATGCCCGGCTGGTCCAACTGGTGCTCGACGAATCGAGCGCCATCATCCGCGCCGTGCCCCATGTGCTGATCGCCCGGCACCGGCTGGGCCATGTCATGGCCAATGCGGGCATCGACCGCTCGAACATCGGCGCAGGGGCGGGCGATCGCGCGCTGCTGCTGCCGGTCGACCCGGATGCGACCGCCGCGTCGCTGCACCGGCAACTCGCCATGCCCGTCATCATATCGGACAGTTTCGGCCGGCCCTGGCGCATGGGCGTCGTGGCGGTCGCCATCGGGGCGGCGGGGCTGCCCGCGCTGGACGACCGGCGCGGCGAGATCGACCGGGACGGCCGGACGCTGGAAGTCACCCAGATCGCTTTGGGAGACATCATCGCGACCGCCGCCTGCCTGGCCACGGGCGAGGGGGCGGAGGGTATTCCCGCCGCCCTGCTGCGCGGCTACGCGGTGGCGGGCGCGTCTCGCCCCGCAGCGGATCTGGTCCGCCCGTCGAACGAGGATCTGTTCGCATGAAGCGCGTCGTCGTCCTGACCGGCGGGGTGGGCGGGGCGAAACTCGTCCTGGGCCTCTCGCACATCCTGCCGCAAGGCGCGCTGACCGCGATCGTCAATACCGGCGACGATTTCCGGCATCTGGGCCTGCATGTCTCGCCCGATATCGACACCTTGCTCTACACGCTGGCGGACAAGGCCAATGCCGCGCAGGGCTGGGGCCGCGAAGGCGAAAGCTGGGCCTTCATGGCGGCGCTGGGCGAACTGGGCGGGCCGGACTGGTTTGCGCTGGGCGATGGCGACATGGCGCTCCATGTCCTGCGCACCCATGCCTTGGCGCAGGGCGAAAGCCTCTCGCAGGTCACGGCCCGCTTCGCCGCCCGCTGGAACATCCCCATCCGCATCCTGCCGATGAGCGACCAGCCGGTCGCGACGATGCTGGATACCGATCGCGGCCGCCTGGAGTTCCAGCGCTATTTCGTCGAGCAACGCTGCGAACCCGCCGTGCGGGCGATCCAGTTCGACGGCGCGACGCAAGCGGAACCGGCCCCCGGCGTCGTGGATGCGATCCTGTCCGCCGATATGATCCTCATCGCGCCATCCAATCCCTTCCTCAGTGTCGATCCCCTGCTGGCCGTGCCTGCCCTGCGATCGGCGCTGGAGCGCACCGCCGCCCCGATCGTCGCGGTATCGCCCTTGATCGGCGGCAAAGCGGTCAAGGGACCGACGGCCAAGCTGATGCGCGACCTCGACATGGCGGTCGATAATGACAGCATCGCGCACCATTATGCCGGGCTGATCGATGCCATGCTCATCGACAGCGGCGATCGGTGCGACGCGCCGGACATCGCTATTGCCCATTGCGCGACATTGATGACGACGCTGTCGGACAGGAAAAGGGTCGCGCAAGCCGCGATCGACCTGGCGGCCGGATTGCGCCTTTGACGCCATGGACGGCCATCGTCCCGTGGAAGCAGGGGCCAGATACCAAATCGCGGTTGAGCGCGACGCTTGACCTGGCCGAACGGCAGGCGCTGGCCTTCGCCATGGCGCAGTCGGTCATGACCTGCTTGTCCCAGGTCCAGTCCATCGCATCGGTGCATCTGCTCGCGCCCGCCGCTGTCCCGCATTGGCCATGCCATTGGGTGCGGGATGAAGGCCGGGGACTGAATGAAGAACTGGCGGCGGCGCTTGACCATGTGCGCACATCGCCGGTCGTTATCGTTCATGCCGACCTGCCTCGCCTGACCGCCGACGACATGGCCTGTCTTCTGACCGCAGCAGCCTCAAGCGGCGCGGCGTTCGCGCCGGACCGGCATGGGCGCGGAACGAACGCGGTTGCGCTGTGGGACAGTCGCCCTTTTCAATTCCGGTTCGGGCCGGACAGTCTGGCCCATCATCGACACCAACGATCGGATGCCGCCATCATTGCGCGACCGGGACTAGGGTTCGACGTCGACACGCCTTCCGATCTCGATCAGTACCGGACCCTGTGATCCGCGATCACATCTGGGAACTGACCATCTAACGGACGATCCATCCCTCGCGCGACAATGCCAACAACGCATGCGCCGCCGGCCGCGCCGCAAGCCGCTTTGCAAAGACTAGGCCGACTTCAATCGCGGGAAGACTGACGGGCAGCGACAGCGCCACCAACTTGCCGGCCTTCACGTCCTCCCGCGCCATCTGCGCGAACAGACACGCCATGGCCTTGCCCTGGAACAATGTCTGCCGCGCCAACCGCGGATTGGCGGTTTGCAGCGCGATGGGATTGCCCGCTATGCCCAGCCGCGCCATCGCCGCATCGATCACGTCGCGTAACCGATCCTTGCGCGGCAGGGGTATCAGGGGGCAGGCGGACAGCTCTGCAACCGACACGCTCCTGCACCGCGCCAACGGATGGTCGCGCCCGACATAGAAGGCGATCTCTTCCCTGCCGAAAATCTCGCAGGGTGTGGGGAGGCTACCCTCCAATCCGATATGAAAGCCGATATCGGCCTCGCCCCGCATCACGGCATCGGCAGCGGGGTGGGTGTCATTGGGGTCGATCTCGATCTGATATTGGGGATAGCGCTGGCCAAATTCGGCGAGCGCCTCCGCCAGGCGGAATGTCACATAGCCCGGCCCTGTGACGATCAGCCGCCGACGGCTCCGCCCCTCCGCGTCCGACCCCAACTCCTGCATCAGATTCTGCGCCTGTTCCAGCATCGGCACGGCATAGCGATAAAGCCGATGCCCGTTTTCGGTCAGTTGCGACGTCGCGCCCTGGCGGCGCTGGAACAGGCTATGCCCGATCATCCGCTCCATCGCGCGAATATGGCCGGATACCGAAACCTGCGTGATGGCCAGCCGCTCGGCACAGGCGCGGAAGCTGCCAAGGTCGACCACCTCGACAAAGACCTGCAATTGCCGAAAAGTAAGACCGATCATCCCGACACCGATAGCCTGGAGCCTGGGGGTGTCATAGGGCATAGCCTGCTACCCGGCAAGCAGGTCGGCATATAGACTGTCCATCAACGACGTGGTCATCAGGCTGCGCTTCTGGAGAGAGAATGTGCTGACACTCTATCATGCCGAACCCGGCGCCAATTCGCTCAAATGCCTCATCCCTCTCTTCGAAAAAGCGTTGCCGTTCGAAAGCACCTATGTCGACTTGCACAAGTTCGAACAGCATGAGGCCTGGTTCGTCGCGATCAATCCCGAAGGTCAGGTGCCCGTGCTCGACCATGACGGGCAAATCATCACGCAGACTACTGTCATCAACGAATATCTCGAAGACGCTTTCCCCGATGCACCCGCGCTGCGCCCCGTCGATCCCCTGGGCGTCGCGCGCATGCGCGGATGGAACAAGTTCGTTGACGAACATGTGATGAACTCTGTCTCGATGTGGGGGTGGCACCGCTTCGTGGGTGTGTTGGCCCGCGGGATCGAAAGCGGCGACTTCGATCGCATGGTCGAACGTATTCCGCTCCATGAACAGCGCGAGAAATGGAGAACCGCCCGCTCCGGCTTCAGCGAAGCTGACCTCGCCAACGCCAAGCGCAAGGTGGCGGTGGCGCTGGACAAGGTCGAGGCGCAACTGGGTGAAACATCCTGGCTGGCGGGTGATAGCTACACGTTGGCCGACATCAATTTCTACGCACATTGCGGCATGTATGCCGCGCGCATGTTCCCCGACCTCACCGATACCACCCGGCATCCGCGGCTGGCGGCGTGGCGCGATCGCATCGCTGATCGCCCTGCCGTCAGGGACGCGCTCGCCATGCCCGATCATACCAACCCGGCGCTACGCACCTTTAGCGGCGAAGTCCATTAGGATGGCCGACCGACACACCGTCACCAGCACCCTGGGCTTCAGCGAATTGCTGGATCAGCGCATGGAATTTTTCGCCAACGATAATCGGCGCGACCGCATGAACGTCACGCAGCGCGTCGTACAAATCGAAAATGTGCGCCACCGGGCGACCCCGCCCTCCCTGGAAAAGGAAGGCTTTGCTCTGGTGCCGCACAAGAGCGCGATCACCGATTTTCGGGACGAATCCGAAGTCGAGCGGGTCCACCCTACGGAGATCGTTGACCTGCTGCGCCATATATCGGGCGCTGACCATGTCGAAGTGACCGGCCGCGCCATTTTGCGCTTTGGCGAGCGGTCGGGGGATTCCGGCGCGCTCGATAATTCGCGGCCCGCGCGCTACGTGCATGTCGATATCAGCGACGCGACCGGCGCGCTCTTCAATGCACAAAGCCAGGCGCCACAGGGACGCACGATCCGGCGCATCGCCCGCTACAATGTATGGCGCGCGATCACGCCGCCGCCGCAGGATGTCCCGCTGGCGGTCTGCGAATCCGCGTCCGTCGCCCGCGATGACCTGCTCCCCGCCTGGGCGATGTTCGACCGCGACGGCGAGGTTGTCTTATCGTTCGAGGCCTGGGTGCTGCGCAATAATCCATCGCAACGCTGGGCCTATTTCGCCGACATGACGCCACACGAAGCGCTGGTCTTCAAGACCCACGATACCGACCCGAACCATCCCAGCCATGTCCCGCACGGGGCCTTCGACGACCCGACCTGCCCCGCGGGCGCAACGCCACGCAGCAGCGTCGAAATGCGTGGCGTTGCCTATTGGTACGCCTGACGCAGCAGGCATGCGATTGTCGCGGCGCTTCCGTTCGACGCCCCCAAGCCAGCCCACTAACCGGGCCTTCTGCCGCCTCGTCCTTCGACCGAGAGAAAAACATAACTATTAAGTTATGCGTTCCCGTCGCTTGCGGATCATCGCCATTTCCATTCGCTCTATGATGCTTATCATCATCGGGCTTGCCTTGCGCACAGCCGATGATATCAGTGTACGAAATAGTTAGCACAAGAATCGAAATGGGAGAGGATTATGCAAAGGCGTATCGCGCTATCATTGGGCCTGGCATTGGGTCTGGCGCTGCTGGCGGCGCATGGACAGGTCCACGCGCAGGCGCCAACGCCTGCCACCGCGCCCGAACCGGCGCTCGGCGATCCGATGCCCGATCGCATCCTGACCCTCGCCAATGGCGTCACGGTCAATGCGGACATCGCCTATTCCGTCATCCCCGGCTACCGCCCGATCATCCTCGATCTGTACCGCCCGGCGGCTCAGACCGGCCCGCTGCCGCTCATCCTTTATATCCATGGCGGCGGCTGGGCGAATGGTCATACCCGCCAATCCGGCGCATTCAGCGATTTCCCCGCGGTTCTGGCTGATCTGTCGGCGCGCGGCTATATCGTCGCTTCGCTCGAATATCGCCTGTCGAAGGAAGCGTCTTTCCCCGCCGCGATTGACGATGTCCGTGCCGCCATCCGTTTCCTGCGCGCCAATGCCGCGCGCTTCGGGCTGGACCCCGCCCATGTCGCCGCCTGGGGCGGATCGGCCGGCGGTCAGCTCGCCGCGCTCGCCGCGCTCCAGTGCGGCGATGCGCCCACCGGCGAGGACAAGAGCAACCCCGCGCAGAGCGACTGCGTGCAGGCTGCCGTCGGCTGGTACGGCGTCTATGATTTCGCCACCATGCCGGGGGCCATCGCGGGCGCGGAAAACGCCTATCTCGACTGTGTGAAGCCCGATTGCCCGGCCGACCGCGTCAAGGCCGCCAGCCCCGCCGCCCATGTCGACGCCAAAGACCCGCCGATGCTGCTGATCCACGGCACGGACGACAAGGTCGTGCCCGTCACCCAGTCGCAGCAGCTCGCCGCCACGCTCAAGGCCGCGCATGTCCCCGTCACGCTGGATATCATCCCCGGCGTCGGCCACAGCTGGATCGGCGCGGATGCGGCCGCCACCCGCGCCGCCTCGCTGCGCGCGCTCGACCTGACCTTCCGCTTCTTCGACACGCATCTGAAGGGCCGCAAATAATGCGCCGGCTCCTGTTGGCGCTGGGCCTGCTGCTGTCGTCTGCCGCCCCGGCGCAAATCGTGGAACGCCACGCCGGCGATCCCGTCCGCACGACCGACGGCCTCGTTGCGGGCAAGACGCTGGCGTCGGGCGTGCGCGCCTGGCTCGGCGTCCCCTTCGCCGCGCCGCCGGTGCGCGACCTGCGCTGGCGCGCGCCGCAGCCCCATGCTCGCTGGGACGGCGTCTGGAACGCCGATCGCTTTGCGCCCGAATGTATTCAGCCGCTACGCGCCCGTAACATCAACCATTATTTCGGCGAAGAAGCGACCAGCGAGGATTGCCTCTACCTCAACATCTGGGCGCCGCCCGGTCCCGCGCCCGCTGGCGGCTATCCGGTCGTCGCCTGGATCTATGGCGGCGGCTTCAACATCGGTTCGGCCTCCATGGCCAATTATGCGGGCGACGCGCTCGCCGCCAAGGGCGTGGTCTATGTCGCCATCGCCTATCGCGTCGGCCCGCTCGGTTTTCTCGCGCACCCGCAACTCAGCGCCGAAAATGGCGGCAAGTCCGGCAATTACGGCCTGAAGGATCAGGTCGCGGCGCTCCAATGGATCAAGGCCAACATCGCCGGTTTCGGCGGCAATCCGGCCAATGTGACGATCGCGGGCCAGTCCGCCGGATCGATGTCGGTGTCGCTGCTCCAGGCCAGCCCCATGGCGAAGGGCCTGTTCCACCGCGCCGTCGGCATGAGCGGCGGCGCGTTCGGCGGCGTCGGCCAAGCCGCTCCGCTCAAGGAGGCGGAGGCCGAAGGGCTGGCGCTGCAACAGGCGCTGGGCGCCCAGTCGATCGAACAGATGCGCGATCTGCCCGCCGACCAGTTGATCGCCCGCGCCGCGCCAGTGCGCCGCCGCCCGATAGTGATCGACGGCGATGTGGTGGCGGAACCGCCCGCCAGCGCCTTCGCCGCCGGGCGTCAGAACGACGTGCCGTTGCTGCTCGGCTTCACCCGCGACGAAAGCTTTCGCTCGCTGGGACCAGTCGCCACCGTGGCGGACTATGAAGCCGCCGTCCGCCGCGCCTTTCCCGCGAACGCCGCGACCATCCTGCAACGCTACCCTGCCCGCACGCCACAGGAAGCGCAGCGGCAGGCGCGCGATATCGAACGCGACTCCACCCTGAACACACAGATGGCGCAATGGGCACTGGGGCAGGCCGCCACCGGCAAAGCCCCAGTCCACGCCTATTTCTTCACCCGCGTCCAACCCTATCGCCCCGGCGTCACCTTCGCCGACCATGATCCTGCGACCGTGGGCGCCTATCATTCGGCCGATATCCCCTATTGGCTGGGCACGCTGGATAGCCTCAACCGCTTCCGCATCACCCGCGACTGGACCGCGGTGGACCAGGGCCTCTCGACCGAGATGATGGATCGCCTGATCGTCTTCGCCCGCACCGGCGATCCCGGCGCGAACTGGCCCGCCTTCACGCGCGCGAAACCGCAGGTGTTGCAACTGGGCGAGAGGCGCAGCGTCATCCCCTGGCCCCATTTCGCCGACTGGCCGCTGTTCGCCGATGCGCCGCCGCCGACCGATCGCCCGCGGATCAGGGATTGATGCCCATGATCGACAGACGGCATCTGCTGACCGGCCTCGGCGGCGTGATCGCAGCATCGGCTTTGCCTGCGGGCGCAACAACCGACGCGCCCGGCCTAGACTTCGTTTATGAAGCCATCGTTACGCTCGAACCGACGCAGGAGTTCGGCCCGACCCCGCTCGGCCCCCGCAGGCGCATCCCCATCACCGGCGGCACATTCGCCGGTCCGCGTATCCGCGGCACGGTGTTGGCCGGCGGCGCGGACTGGCAATTGCAGCGCGCCGACAACTGGACCGTGATAGAAGCGGATTATATGATGCGCACCGACGACGGCACGCCGATCCATGTCCGCAATGTCGGCCTGACCAACAGCCGCGTGCCCGCCGCGCCCAGCCGCTATCTGCGCACCGTCCCCAGTTTCGAAGCGCCGATCGGCCCGCACGACTGGCTCAATCAGGCGATTTTCATCGGCACGCTCGGCCCGCCGCCGCAAGACGCGCCCAAGCCGTCGGTCCGCATCCGCGTCTATCGCGTCACATGATCCGCGCGCGGCTTCTGCTCGGCATTGCGGCGTTGCTCAGCGGCTGCACGACGACACCCATCGCGCGCGCACCGAATAAAAGCGCGGACAATTGCGCGCCCACAGCTCAATTCGCCTTCGTCTGCGGCGCGAACAAGCCCGAAGACCTCGCCCATATCCCTGCAACCCCATGGATCATCGCCAGCGGCTTTGCCATCGGATCAGGGCTGAAACTGGTCAACAGCCGCACCCGCCGCGCCAGCCTCTGGTTCACCGCCGCGCCCGATCAGGTTGCGCCCGACCCGCTCTATCCTGATTGCGCCACGCCGCCCGATCCGGCGCTGTTCACCGCTCGCGGCCTCAGCCTGCGTATGACCGGGCCGGGCCAGAAACAGGGGCAGGGGCGACTGCTGGTCGTCAACCATGGCGGGCGCGAAGCGATCGAGGTTTTCGCGATCGACGCGCGCGGGCAGGGCGCACCGACACTGCGCTGGCAGGGCTGCCTCGCCATGCCGCCGGACCATGTGGCCAATGCCGTCGCTTCCTACACAGACGGGACGGTCATTGCCACGGTGCTGACCCGCCCCGGCACCAGCATCACCGACTTCGTCCGCGGCGACACCACCGGCGGCGTCTACGAACGCCAGCCCGGCGACGCTGCCTTCCACCTGCTCCCCGGCACCGAACTCCCCGGCAATAACGGGCTGGAAACGGCGCGCGACGACAGCGGCTTCTACGTCATCGCCTTCGGCCTGCGCGACGTCGCCGCCTATGCCCGCCACGACACGCGCCAGCCGCTCTGGCGCGCACAAGCGCCCGAATTTATGCCCGACAATATCCATTGGGACGGCGACCGCCTGCTGCTTGCAGGCATGGTGCGCGACGAACCGGCCTGCGGCGGCGTGCGCAAAATCGTCAACGGCGTCGCTGATGGCATGCTATGCCATCGCGGCTATGCCGTGGCGCAGCTCGACCCGGAAACCCAGCGCTTTTCGCTCGTCGCTTATGGTCCGCCCGATCCGGTCTTCAACGGCGTATCGGCGGCGGTGATGGTGGATGACGACCTGTGGCTCGGCTCCTATCAGGCGGACCGGATTGCGGTCCGGCAACTCCCTTACACGCTGCCATAAGTTTGTATGAACTAGTTCGTACATTTCTCTTGCCGACATATCCGACTTGGCATAGAAGCGAATCTGCAAGATCGGGAAACATATCTCGACTGATGGGGAGGATCGGCCATTGACGGCCCAGTGCAGCATCTATCGTCCGAACGCCCGCCATCCCGACCTTTCGGTCATGGGTCGCTCCGCGTCGCGCGCGCCCCGCTTGTGGCGGACTGCGGCATGAACGCGCCCGTCGCGCCGTCCGGGCTGCTCCGTCCCACCCGCGCGCGCATCGGCGTGCTGGCGCTCATCAGCGTCGCTACCCTGCTCAATTATATGGACCGCGCCGTCATGGGCGTCGCCGCCCCCTCGCTGACCGCGGAACTCAAAATTTCGCCGGAAATGATGGGCTTCATCTTCTCGGCCTTCTCCTGGACCTATGCCGCCTCGCAAATCCCCGGCGGGCTTTTGCTCGACCGTCTGGGCACGCGCATCACCTATGCCGGATCGCTGATCCTCTGGTCCTTCTTCACGTTGCTCCACGGTCTGGCCGGTAATGTGGCGATGTTGTTCGGCTTCCGCCTTGCGCTGGGTATGGCGGAGGCGCCTTGCTACCCGTGCAACAGCCGCATCCTCAGCAGCTGGTTCCCGCAGGATGAACGGGCGCGGGCCAATTCCGTCTATGCCGTGGGGCAATATGCGGGCCTGGCCTTTTTCAGCCCGGTCCTGTTCTGGGTGGTGGGCAGCTTCGGCTGGCGCGCGCTTTTCGTGATCGCCGGCGTGCTCGGCATGGCCTTTGGCCTGCTCATGTACGCCCGCTATCGCGATCCGGGCGACAGCCACCGCGTCAACGCCGCCGAACTCGCCTATATCGAAGCGGGCGGGGGCGTCGCCATCGCCGGGAAGGATGAGAAAATCCCCTTCTCCTGGGCCAATGTGCGCAAGCTGATGGGCAAGCGCCAGATATTGGGCGCATCGATCGGCCAGTTTTGCGGCAACTCCACCCTGGTCTTCTTCCTTACCTGGTTCCCCACCTATCTGGCGACCGAACGCGGCATGGACTGGCTCAAATCCGGCACCTTCGCCGTGCTGCCCTTTATCGCCGCCTCGGCCGGCGTCTTGCTGGGCGGGCAGGTGTCCGACATGCTGATCCGCCGCACCGGCTCCGCCAATATCGGCCGCAAGCTGCCGATCGTCGCGGGCCTGCTGCTGGCCTCCACCATCGTCGCGGCCAATTTCGTTCAGAGCAACACTTTGGTCATCGCCATCATGTCGATCGCCTTTTTCGGGCAGGGCATGGTCAATCTGGGCTGGACCCTGATTTCGGACGTCGCTCCGCGCCAATATATCGGCCTGACCGGCGGCGTCTTCAATCTCTGCGCCAATCTGGCGGGCATCGTCACGCCGATCGTGGTCGGCCTGATCGTAGGGCAGACCGGCTCCTTCTACTTCGCGCTCGCCTTCATCGGAGTGCTCGCGCTGGTCGGGGCCGCCGCTTATGTCTTCATCGTGGGGGATGTGCGCCGGGTGGAAATGGACTGATCCAGCATAGGGCCATGCATCAGGGCCAGTAGAGCCTCGGGTCGCTTCAGTTTATGTACGAACTAGTTAGTAATAAAAAAGGGAGGATAGCATGACATCAGGTTTCCATAAGCAGCTTCGCCTCGGCGGATCGCTGGCCGCCATGGCGCTCAGCGCCTGCGTGTCGCCGCTCTGGGCGCAGGATCAGGCCGCACCGGCTGAGCAAGCCAGCGACGCCGCGGCTGAGCCGGCCACCGCCGACATCGTCGTCACCGGATCGCTGATCGCCCGGCCGAACAATGTCGCGGTCAGCCCGATCGTCACCGTCTCGGATGAACTGGTCCAGCAAAGCGGCCAGATCACGCTGGAAGATTCGCTGAACCAGCTGCCCGGCTTCACCCCGTCGGGCAATGCCGGCACCGGCGGCCAGGGATCGGGCGGCCGCGCCACGCTCAACCTGCGCGCGCTCGGTTCCAACCGCAACCTCATCCTGCTCGACGGCCGTCGCCTGCCGCTGTCGGACATTAACGGCAATGTCGACATCAACATCCTGCCGGAATCGATCATCGGGTCGGTGGACGTCATCACCGGCGGCGCGTCGGCCATCTATGGCTCCGACGCCATGTCCGGCGTCGTCAATTTCAAGACCGACAAATATTTTGACGGCATCCGCGGCGATATCCAGAACGGCAACAGCTTCCGCGGCGACTATGGCAAATTCAACGCTTCGCTCGCGCTCGGCACCAAATTCGCCGACGACCGCGGCCGCCTGATGCTGGCCTTGAGCTATGGCCAGCGCGATCCGCTGTCCGGCTCGCAGCGCGACTTCTTCTCCGACAAAGTGCCCTCCTCCTTCATCGGCACCGGCGCCTATGTGCCCAACGCCCTGAACCTGCCCAACCAGGCGGCGCTCAACGGCCTGTTCGCCAGCTATGGCGTCACCACGCCGGTCAACCCGACGCTGAACCTGGGCTTCAACAATGACGGCTCGCTCTTCGTCCAGACTGGCGCTGTCAATTATAAGGGGCCAACGACCGGCGCCTATGCCGTGGTCGGCGGCAATGTCCGTATGCCCGTCGGACCGCAGTTGCAGATCCTCAACGCCTTCGAACGCAAATCCGCCTTCGCCAAGGGCGAATTTGACCTCACTGAATCGCTGACCGCTTATGGTCAGTTCCTCTATGTCGACTCCACCGTCACCACCGAAAGCGGCGGCAGCCTGACGCAGTTCGCGCCCTTCACCACCATTCCGGTCACCAATCCCTTCATCCCCACCGACCTGTCCACCCTGCTGGCCTCGCGCGCCAATCCAGCCGCGCCCTTCCGCTGGAGCGCCCGCTATGTCGGCATCGGCGACAAGGGCTGGGACGAAAATTACCGGGTCCAGCAATATCTGGGCGGGCTGAAGGGCACGCTGGCCGGATCGTGGAAGTTCGACGCCTTCGCCTCCTATGACGAAACCGTCCACAGCCAATCGATGTTCAACGCCGTGCTGAAATCGCGGGTCCAGAACCTGCTCAACGCCCCCGATGGCGGCGCATCGCTCTGCGCCGGCGGCTTCAACCCTTTCGGCATCACCAACGCGACCAGCCTGTCGCCCGAATGTCAGCAATATATGACCGCAACGATCAACAGCCGCGAACGGCTGACCCAGACCCAGGTTCAGGGTCAGGTCAACGGACCGCTGTTCGACCTGCCGGCCGGCCCGGTCCAGTTGGCGCTGCTCGGTGGCTATCGCAAGAACACGTATAAATACGACCCCAGCTCCGACCTGGTGACCAACAATGTCGAAGGAGTCGTTGGCTCCAACGCGGCCCGTGGCGAAATCAGCGTCAAGGAATTTGCGGCGCAGATCGACATACCCTTGCTGTCCGAAACCCCCTTCTTTCACGAACTGGGCGTCGGTGCGGCCTTCCGCTATTCGGACTATAAGCCCAGCGGTAGCGTCAAAAGCTACGAATTGGACGCCCGCTGGCAGCCGGTCCAGTCGCTGCTGATCCGCGGCAGCTACCAGCGGGCCGTGCGCGCGCCCAATATCGGCGAACTCTTCTCGCCGATCACCGGCTCGCAACTCGCCATCGGCACCCCGCCGCTCGCGGTCGGCGATCCCTGCGACGTCCGCTCGGCGGCCCGCACCGGCGCCAATGGCGCACAGGTCCGCGACCTCTGCCTGGCGCAGGGCATCCCGGCCGCGGCGATCGACGCCTATCAGTTCGCCACCACCGCGACCGGCGGCAATATCCAGGGCAACAGCGCCCTGACCCCGGAAAAGGCGAACACCTTCAACGTCGGCTTTGTCTATAATCCCAAATTCTCGTCGCCCTGGCTGTCGGGCTTCTCCTTCTCGGTCGACTATTACAACATCAAGATCCGCAACGTCATCTCCACCATCAATGGTCTGACAGTCCTCGCCAAATGCTATAATCTCGACGGATCGAACAGCAGCTATTCGAACAGCAACGAATTTTGCCAATTGGTCGAACGTGACCCGACCGGCCAGCTCGTCGCCATCGCCCAGCCTTATCTGAACCTCGGCGCGCTCGACACCGACGGCGTCGATGTGCAGGTCAACTGGTCGCTGCGCCTGTCGGAAGCCGGCATCGGCGATGGATCGGGCAAGATCTACGCCTCGTCCGCCATCGGCTGGCTGAACCATTATAAGGTCCAGACCCTGCCGGGTTCGGCGTCGCAGGATTTCGTCGGCACCAGCACGCCAGGCCGCCCGCTGCCCAAGTGGAAGGCGCTGACCACCCTTGGCTACAGCTCCGACGTGTTCGGCTTCGGCGTCCGCTGGCGCTACCAGGGCAAGCTGCGCGACATCAGCGCGATCACGTCGCCCGCGTCGGAACAGGTGGGGGTAAAGCCCTATAATCTGTTCGATATTTTCTCGACCGTCGACATCAACGACAATCTGCAACTGCGCGGCGGCGTCACCAACCTGTTCGACAAGGCGATCCCCTTCGTCGCCAGTTCGCAGAACGGCACGGATGCCGGCACCTACGACATGGTCGGCCGGTCCTTCTATGTCGGCGCGAAGTTCAAATTCTGATCTCTCCCTGGTCCCCGTCCTATCACGACGGGGACCATCTTTTCTCATTGGATTGCCACTCTTGACCCAATCCCGCTCCGTTCCACGCTATCTCACCGGCCTGATCGGCCGCGATATTCAGGCCTCGATCACCCCGCGCCTGCACGAAAGCGAAGCGGATGCGCAGGGCATCCGCCTCATCTACCGCCTGTTCGATTTCGCCGCCGATGGCATGGACGGGTCCGACCTGCCGCGCCTGCTGGGCGCGCTGCACCTGGCCGGTTTCGCGGGCGTCAACGTCACCCACCCCTATAAGCAGGCGGTCATCGCCCATCTCGATGAGCTGTCACCGCAAGCCGCGCAGATCGGCTCGGTCAACACCGTCGTCTTCCGCGATGGCCGGCGCATCGGCTACAACACCGACGTCACCGGCTTTGCCGAAAATCTTCGCTCCGGCCTGCCGCAGGACGCCGCCATGACCCGCGTCCTCCAAATGGGCGCCGGCGGGGCAGGGGCCGCCACCGCCCATGCGCTGATGGACCTGGGCGTGGCGCAGCTCACCCTGTTCGATTCCGACGCCACCCGCGCCGCCGCGCTCTGCGATGCGCTCTGCGCCGTGCATGGCCCCGGCCGCGCGATAGTGGGCGACGATCTGCCCGCTTCGGTCGCGCAGGCCGACGGCATCGTCAACGCGACGCCCATGGGCATGGCGGTGCATCCCGGCTCGGCGATCCCGCGCGACCTGCTCGAACCCCGGCTGTGGGTCACCGACATCGTCTATTTCCCGCTTGAAACCCAGTTGCTGCGCGAAGCCCGCGCGGCGGGTTGCACCACACTCGACGGCAGCGGCATGACCATCTTCCAGGCTGTCGGCGCCTTCCATCATTTCACCGGCAGGGAAGCGGACCCAACGCGCATGGGCGCCAATTTCCGCGCCGCACTACAGGGCTGAACCACATGGAGCATAGGCCGTCATGACCCTGCCATTCGGCATCGCCACCGTCTCGCTCAGCGGCACGCTGGAGGAAAAGCTGCGCGCCGCGTCCGCCGCGGGCTTTGACGGCGTGGAGATTTTCGAAAACGACCTGATCGCCTCGCCGCTGCGCCCGCGTGAGGTCCGCGCGATGCTCGACGATCTGGGCCTTACCTGCATGCTCTACCAGCCGTTCCGCGATTTCGAAGGGATGCCCGGTGCCATGCGCCAGCGCGCCTTCGATCGCGCGGCGGCCAAGTTCGACCTGATGGGCGAACTCGGCACAAGCCACATCCTCTTCTGCTCCAACTGCTCGCCCCACGCGCTGGGCGAACGCAACCGCATCGTCGCCGACTTCCAGCAACTGGGCGACCTAGCCGCCAGCCACGACATCATCGTTGGCTATGAAGCACTCGCCTGGGGCCGCCATGTCTTCGACCATCGCGACGCCTGGGCGATCGTGGAGGCGGTCGATCATCCCCATGTCGGCATCATCCTCGACAGTTTCCATTCGCTCTCGCGCGGGATACCCAGCGACAGCATCCGCGCTATTCCGGGCGACAAGATCGCCTTCGTCCAACTCGCCGACGCGCCGAAGCTCGACATGGACCTCCTCTATTGGAGCCGCCACTTCCGCAACTTTCCAGGGCAAGGCGGCCTGCCGGTCGAAGCCTATGTCGCCGAAATATTGGCGACCGGCTATAGTGGCCCGCTCAGCCTCGAAATCTTCAACGACCGTTTCCGCGGCTGGTCCGCCGACCTGATCGCCGCCGACGGCCTGCGCTCGCTGCGCCATGTCGAGGATGCCGCGCTGCGCCTGCTCGATCGCCCGACCGCCGCGCCTGCGCCACCGCCCCATGTCCGCCCCGAATTTGTCGAATTTGCCGTCGGCGACGCGGACGTCCCGGCGCTCGAAGCGATGTTTGGCTCGCTCGGCTTCATCCGGACCGGCATCCACCCGGCCAAAGCAGTCAGTCGCTGGCAGGCCGGGTCGGTCAACCTGGTCATCAACGCCGAACCGCACGGCTTCGGCCACGACTTCCACCAGACCCACGGCCCGTCCATCTGCGCCGTCGGCCTGGTCGTGCCGGATCGCGATGCCATCGCCGCGCGCGCCGCGCATCTGGGCATCCGCACCGTGGACGATAGCGACGCACCCGGCAATCTCGCTTTCCCCGCGCTGCGCGGTATCGGCGGCAGCCTCGTCTATCTGATCGGGGAAGGGGAGGCGAACGCCATGTGGAACGGCGAATTTACGCCCACCGGCGCGCCCTATGACGCATCCCCGCTGGCCATCGACCATCTCGCCGCCGTCGTCCGGATCGAGGAATATCTATCCTGGCAACTCTATTGGCGATCGCTCTTCGGGCTGCAACAAAGTTTCCAGGCCGACGTCATCGACCCATCCGGCCTCGTCCTCAGCCAACCGCTACAGTCACCAGACGGCGCCCTGCGCGTCACCCTCAATGCCTCCGAAGCGCTCGGCACCCTATCGTCGCGCTTCGTCGAACATAATCTGGGCGGCGGCTATCAGCATATCGCCCTGTCCACGCCAGACTTGCTGACGACCGCCGGTAACATGGCCTGCAAAGACGCCGATATCCTGCCGATCCCGCCCAATTATCATGACGACATCGCCGCCCGTTTCGGCCTGGACGACCAACGTATTACGGCCCTGGCGCAGGCGAACATCCTCTACGATGCCGATGGCGCAGGCGAATATTTGCAACTCTACAGCCGCGCCTTCCGCAAGCGCTTCTTCTTCGAATTTGTCGAGCGCGACAATTATAAAGGCTATGGCGCGCCCAATGCCAGCATCCGCCTCGCCTCGCAGGAACGCTATAAAAACGCAGTAAGCGATCCCGAATAATCGCGGGCAACTAAAGCGGCAAGACGTCTCCTGCGCTCGCAACGACGAAAAGGGGATCTATGAGACCTGTGCGCGGGTGGGTGTAGAGCGCTGAAACACTTTGTTTTTTCTATT